>MKJV01000068.1 GCA_001942185.1 Pseudonocardia sp. CNS-004 | reverse complement strand
CGGGCAGGGCGTCGTGATCGCGGTCGTCGGCGCGCTGATGATCGTCTACGTGCTGGTCGGTGGGATGAAGGGCACCACGTGGGTGCAGATCATCAAGGCCGGGCTCCTGCTGGTGGGCGCCGCGACCCTGGTGACGTGGGTGCTCGGCCGCCACGCGTTCGACCTCTCCGCGCTGCTCGGTGAGGCGGTCGAGAAGAACCCGTCGATGGAGACCGCCCAGGGTGTGAAGGAGCTGGGGGAGCGGCTGCTCATCCCCGGGCTGCAGTACGGCGCGTCCGACCTCGCGAAGATCGACTTCCTGTCGCTGGGGCTCGCCTGGTGCTCGGCACCGCGGGCCTGCCCCACATCCTGATGCGCTTCTACACGGTGCCGAACGCCAAGGAAGCGCGCCGCTCGGTGGTGTGGGCGATCTGGCTGATCGGGATCTTCTACCTGTTCTCCCTGGTGCTCGGGTACGGCGCGGCAGCGCTCGTGCCCGGCGGCGCAGAGCGGATCGCGAACGCTCCCGGCGGTACCAACTCCGCGGCGCCGCTGCTCGCCTACCAGCTCGGCGGCGAGTTCATGCTGGGGGTCATCTCGGCGATCGCGTTCGCCACGATCCTCGCGGTGGTGGCCGGCCTGACGATCACCGCGTCTGCGTCGTTCGCGCACGACGTGTACGCCAACGTGATCAAGCGCGGGGCGGCCTCCCCGGATGCCGAGGTGAAGGTCGCGCGCCGCACGGCCGTGCTCGTCGGCGTCGTGGCGGTGGGCGCGGGCATCCTCGCCCGCAACCAGAACGTGGCGTTCCTGGTGGCGCTGGCGTTCGCGGTGGCGGCGTCGGCGAACCTGCCGACGCTGCTCTACTCGCTGTTCTGGAAGCGGTTCAACACCACGGGCGCCCTGTTCAGCATCTACGGCGGCCTCGGCATCAGCGTGGTGCTGATCGTGCTCTCGCCCGCGGTGTCGGGCGGCCCCACGTCGATGATCCCCACCCTCGACTTCGCGGTCTTCCCGCTGTCCAACCCGGGCCTGCTGTCCATCCCGGCGTCGTTCCTGCTCGGCGCCATCGGCGCCTTCTTCGGCCCCAAGGACGAGGCGGCAGCCACCCGGCACGCCGAGATGGAGGTCCGTGCGCTGACCGGAGCAGGCTCGGAGAAGGCGGCCGCCCCGAAGACGACCCCCCTCCCCAAAATCATGGTGTAGCCCCTGGCCGGGGTCAGAAGTTTCCTCGCCTCGCCTGCTCGCGCTCGATCGCCTCGAACAGGGCCCGGAAGTTGCCCTTGCCGAAGCCCAGCGAGCCGTGGCGCTCGATGAGTTCGAAGAACACGGTCGGGCGGTCGCCGATCGGCGTCGTGAAGATCTGCAGCAGGTAGCCGTCCTCGTCGCGGTCGACGAGGATGCCGCGGGCCTGCAGCTCCTCGATGGGCACCCGGACCTCCCCGATCCGCGCCCGGAGAGCGGGGTCGGTGTAGTACGAGTCGGGCGTCGGGAGGAACTCGACGCCCGCGTCGCGCAGGGCGTCGACGGTGCGCAGGATGTCGTTCGTGGCGAGCGCGAGGTGCTGGGCGCCCGCGCCGCCGTAGAACTCCAGGTACTCGTCGATCTGCGAGCGCTTCTTGCCGATCGCGGGCTCGTTCAGCGGGAACTTGACGCGGTGGTTGCCGCTCGCCACGACCTTGCTCATGAGCGCGAGTACTCGGTGGCGATGTCGTCGCCGATGAACTCCGCCATGTTCGTGAAGCCCATGACCCGGTGGTAGAAACCCACCCACTCGTCCATCCGGCCCAGCTCCACGTTCCCGACGACGTGGTCGAGCGCCTGGAAGAGCCGCTTCCCGGCCGGCCGTCCCGAGGTGCGGGCGACGTACCCGGGCAGGTAGGGGCCGGTGTAGCGGGAGCGGTCGACGAGCGTGTGGCGGGTCTCGCCGTAGGTGGCGATCGCCGCGAACCGGACGACCCCGTGCTCGTCGGTGACGTCGTGCGGCTCCTCCAGCACCGTGGCGCCCTGGGCGCGGGCGTGGCGGATGCAGCGGTCGACGTCGGGTACCTCGAGCGCGATGTCGACGATGCCGTCGCCGTGGCGGCGGTGGTGGTCGAGGATCGGGCTCGCCGGGTCGACGCCGCCCTTCAGCACGAACCGCACCGCGCCGGAGCGCAGCACGTACGCGTGGTGGTCGCGGTTTCCGGTCACCGGGCCCGAGTACGCCACCAGCTCCATGCCGAAGGCCAGCTGGTAGAAGGCGGCTGCCTGGGTGGCGTTCCCGACGGCCCACACGACGCGTCCCAGCCGGTGACGGGGAACGGGTCGCCCTGCTCGTCGTACTCGACGAGCCCGACGAGCTGCCGCAGCTGGTCGAGGTCGAGCTCGGCCAGGCGCTCCTGGTTGGTGAGGGTCTGCTCGATGGCCATGACTCAGGACAGCTCACATTCGAACTGCTGCGCAACTGTCGGCTTCTGATCTGGTCTGCCTGAACGGATTGTGCGTTCGGTCGCCGGATCAGCTGTACAGTTTGCTCACATGGATCTAGATGCTCTGGACGTTGACCTGCTGCGGGCGTTGCGGGCGAGTCCGCGGGCCGGGGTGCTGGAGCTCTCGCGCACTCTGGGCGTCGCGCGGGGCACCGTGCAGGCGCGGCTCGACCGGCTGGAACGCGAGGGCGTGATCACCGGTTACGGCCCCGACGTCGACCTCGCCGCGGCCGGCTACCCGGTGCAGGCGTTCGCCACCCTGGAGATCGCGCAGGGGCAGCTGTCGGACGTGGCGCGGAGCTCGCCGGCCTGCCCGCCGTGCTGGAGGCCTACGCCACCACCGGGTCGTCGGACGTGCTGTGCCGCCTCGGCGCCTCGTCGCACCAGGACCTGCAGGACACCCTGCTCGCGCTCGGCCGCAGCCCCACCATCGCCCGCTCGACGAGCGTGGTGGTGCTCTCGGTCGTGGTGGAACCCCGCGTCCTGCCGCTGCTGGAGGCGCGGCCGCGCACGGGCCCCAGCCGCGCGCCTAGATACGGACGTGCGCCGGCTGGTGCGTGATCCGCTCGATGTCGGCCGCCGTGGCGTCGACCAGCTGGTGGGAGAGCTCCGACAGCGCCCTGGCCACGGCGAGCTCGTCGCCGATCTGCGGCACGTCCCGGTCCTCGGGGCTGCACCGGGCCAGGCCGACCCGGTGAGCTCGGTGGCCCCGCATCCAGGCGGGCCACCGCCCGCGTCTTGCCGTGCTGTTCGTCGATCTCGATCGCGACGTTCCAGCGTTTGATCGCCTGCATGCCGCTCACCTCGGCTCGCTCGATCCGGACAGTGTCCGCCTCTCACGGGTGCAGCGCCAGCCGCCGACGGCGGCACGGGTGGCGACCGGTCGCGGTGCCGCTGATCATGTGCGCGTCGATCGTCGACAGTGGTGGCGCGACGACAGATCAGTCGTCAGAGCACCGTTTCCGGCGATCACGAGGCTCCGGCCGGCTCACCACCCCAGACCCTGGTCGCCTGCGGCCACGCCGGGTTCGGCGGTACCCGTCTACCTGCCTCGCAGCCGCGCCCACGTCGTCAGCGACTCCTCGGTGAGCACTGCGTCCAGGGCGGTGGCGGCCGCCCCGTGCAGCGCGGCGCCGTCGCCCAGCGCCGCGGCGCGCAGCGGGGGAGGTGCCGCGCGGCGGAACGCCATCAGCCCGTCGGTGAACGCCTCGGCGAACGCGCCGGGCGCGGCGGCCCGCAGCGGTTGCGCGAGGCCGCCGAGCGTCACGACCTGCGGGTCGAGGGCGTTGACGAGGCCGGCGATGCCCCTGCCGAGGCTCGACGCCGAACCCTCGACGGCGGCCAGGGCGGCGGCGTCGCGCCTGCCGAGCACGGTGGCGGCGTAGGTGCGCGGATCGAGTGGCGGCGGCGCGCCGAGCCTGCGGGCGAGCGCGCGGCCGTCGACGGTGGGGTCCCAGCAGCCGAGCGCACCGCACGGGCAGCGCAGCGCCGGGTCGCCGAACGGCAGGTGGCCGAACTCGCCGCCCGCGCCGGTGGCGCCGCGCACCGGCTGCCCGTCGACCACGAGCGTGCCGCCGACCCCCACCTCCACCGTGACGTGCAGTGCGGTGCCTGCGCCGGCCGCGGCGCCGTCGCGCGCCTCGGCGACCCCGGCGAGGGTGGCGTCGTTGTCGATGCGCAGCGGGACGCCGGGCGGGCCGAGCGGGGTGAGGTCGACCGGGTCCCAGCCCAGCGTGGCCGCCTGTACGACGCGCCCGTCCTGCACCGTGGCGGCGACCGCGACGCCCACCGCGCGCACCCTCTCGCCGAGCCGGCCGTGCACACGGCGGATGGCGCGGCGGACGGCCGCCACGGTCTGCTCGGGTGTGCGGGTGGCGTGCGGTGCACCGTCCACCACCGTGGGTCGGCCGTCGAGGCCCGCCACCGCGCAGCTCCAGTCCGCGTGCCGCAGGTCGACCGCGATGACGACGGGGCCGTCGGGGTGCGGGGCGAGAACGGTGCTGGGCCGGCCGCGGCCTGCCGTGGCCGCGGGCGTCTCGGTCATCAGGGCGAGCTCGCGCAGCCGGGCCGTGATGTCGGTGGCGGAGCCGCTGGAGAGCCCGAGCCGGTGCGCCACGGCGGCCCGGGTGGTGCCCGGGGTGCGGCGCATCTCGGCGAGCACGGCGAGCGCCCCCTGCCAGCGCGGGCTTGCCACGGCACCTCCCGACCGATTATGCTCGTGGTTCGAGTTTAATCGGGGGTGGATGTGGACATGGACACGAGGTCGGTGCGCGCGGTCCTGCTCGACATGGACGGCACGTTGGTCGACTCCGATGCGTCGGTCGAGCGGGCCTGGACCACCTGGTCGATCGAGCACGGGCTCGACCCGGCCGAGGTGCTCCCGACCGTCCACGGCAGCCCGCCGGAACCCACCGTGCGCCGGTTGCTCCCCGCGCTGGACGACCGGGCCGTCGCCACCTCCGCGCAGCGTCAGATGGACCTGCAGTACGACGACGTCGCCGACGTCGTGGCCGCGCAGGGCGCGAGGGAACTGCTCGCGGTCCTGGACCGGCTGGACTTGCCATGGGCCGTTGTGACCAGCGCGGACGTGCGACTGGCCAAGGCGCGGCTGGGCGCGGCCGGGATCGACCCGCCGCTGCTCGTCACGGTCGAGGACGTGCGGCGCGGCAAGCCCGACCCCGAGGGGTTCCTGATCGCGGCCGCGCGACTGGGCGTCGACCCGGCCGCGTGCCTGGTGGTGGAGGACAGCGAGCCGGGACTCGCCTCCGGGCGGGCCGCCGGCATGCGCACGGCCGCGCTCCGCGGGCTCGACGGCCACCTGCGGATCAGCGACCTCGCCGAGCTCGCGCGCTGCTGGTTCCGTCCCCGTGATCCCGTTCCGGCTCTCCGTGCCCGAGTCCGACCTCACCGACCTGCGCGACCGGCTGCGGCGCACCCGCTGGCCGGAGCCCGAGACGGCCGACGGATGGCAGCAGGGTGTGCCGCTCGCCCACCTGCAGGAGCTGTGCGCGTACTGGGCCGACGACTACGACTGGCGCGCCACCGAGGCGCGGCTGAACGCACTACCGCAGTTCCGCACCGAGATCGACGGCCTCGGCATCCACTTCCTGCACGCCCGCTCCCCGCATCCGGACGCGATGCCGCTGGTGCTCACGCACGGCTGGCCAGGCTCCGTCGTCGAGTTCCTCGACGCCATCGCGCTGCTCACCGAAGGCCCGGAGCCGTTCCACGTCGTGTGCCCGTCGCTGCCGGGCTACGGGTTCAGCGACAAGCCGGCCGCCCGCGGCTGGACCGTGCAGCGCATCGCGTCCGCCTGGGCCGAGCTGATGGCCCGCCTGGGGTACGGCCGCTACGGCGCCGCCGGCAGCGACTGGGGAACGTCGGTCAGCACGTGGGTCGGCAAGATCGACCCGGCCCACGTCGCCGGCATCCACCTCGTCCCACCGCTCGCGGCGCCGGACCCGGCCACGTTCGACGACCTCACCGCCGGCGAGCGGGCCGCCCTCGACGACCTCGCCCGCGGACAGGCCGACGGTGACGGCTACTCGATGCAGCAGTCCACCCGGCCGCAGACGATCGGGTACGGGCTCGTCGACTCACCGGCACTGCTCGCCGCGTGGATCGTCGAGAAGTTCCACGCCTGGACCGACCCGTCGAGCCCGCTCACCCGCGATCAGCTGCTCGACAACCTGATGCTCTACTGGCTGCCGGGCACCGGCGCGTCGGCGGCAAGGCTGTACTGGGAGAGCTTCCGCGAGGTGCAGCGCACGTTCGCGGGCGAGACCACCGACGAGGTGCGGGTGCCGACCGGCTGCTCGGTGTTCCCCCACGAGAACCCCCGCCCGTCGCGGCGCTGGGCGGAGCGCCGCTTCCCCGACATCCGGTACTGGAACGAGCCGGTCCGCGGCGGTCACTTCGCGGCGTTCGAGCAGCCCGAGCTGTTCGCGGCGGAGCTGCGCGCCTTCTTCCGCATGGTGCGCTGACAGATGCGGTGTCGGGGCCCGGCGGTTGAGAGTTTTCCTACTTGCTAAGATTCGCAAGTCCGTAGAGCGGAGTACCGACCCGTGAGCACGCCCCTGTACCAGCTGAAGGCGGAGTTCTTCAAGACACTCGGCCACCCGGTGCGCATCCGGGTGCTCGAGCTGCTGAGCATCCGTGAGCACGCGGTGTCGGAGCTGCTCGGCGAGATCGAGATCGAGCCGGCGAACCTGTCCCAGCAGCTGGCGGTGCTGCGCCGGGCCGGGTTGGTGACCTCCCGGCGGGAGGGGTCCGCGGTGTACTACTCGCTCACCGGGCCCCGGGTCTCCGAGCTGCTCGCGGTGGCCAGATCCATCCTCACCGGCGTGCTGTCCGGCCAGGTGGAACTGCTGGAGGACCTGCGTTCGCCCTGATCAGGCCCATCCTGATCGTGTTCACCCTTGGGGAGTACCTGTGCTGAGGCTGTGGCGGAAGATCCGCGCGACCGGGCGGGTGGCCGAGCCCGCCGCAGCGGCCCCCGCCGCCGCGGCGCAGGCCGCGGCCTTCGCGGGGTCCGTGCAGATCCGGCACGTGGACGCCGGCTCGTGCAACGGCTGCGAGATCGAGATCGGCGCGGCGTTCGGGCCGGTCCACGACGTGGAGCGGTACGGGGCGCGACTCGTGGCGTCGCCCCGGCACGCGGACGCGCTGATGGTCACCGGGCCGGTCACGCGCAACATGGCCGAGCCGCTGCGGCGGACGTACGAGGCGGTGCCCCAGCCGCGGGTCGTCGTGGCGGTGGGTGACTGCGCCGCAACTGCGGGGTCTTCGCCGGGGCGTACGGCGTGGTCGGGCCGGTGCGCGAGATCGTGCCGGTGGACGTCGAGGTCGCGGGCTGCCCGCCGCGACCGGAGGCGATCGTCGAGGCGGTGCGAACGCTGACCGGCCGATGATCGCGTTGCTGGGGGCGTTCGTCGTCGGGCTCGCCGGAGCGGCGGCCGCCGCACTCGTCCCGCGCGCGATCCGGCCCGCCGTCAGCGGCGGGGCCGTGGCCGGGGTGGGCGCGCTCGGGGTCGTCGCCGGGGTGGCGGCGATGGGCGGGGGGACGTGGTCGGCGTCGCTCCCGTGGCTCCTGCCGCTGGTGGGTGTCGAGCTCTTGGTCGACGGTCTGGCCGGGCTGTTCATCGCCGTCGGCGGAGCCGTTGCGGTGGCGGCGGGGGTGTACGGGATCGGCTACAGCCACCACGGCCGGGCCGTGCAGGCCACCGCGCCGCTGTTCGTGCTGTCCGTGCTGGTGGTGCCGGCGGCCGGGAGCGTCGGCACGCTGCTCCTGTGCTGGGAGTGGATGGCGCTGACGTCGCTGCTGCTCGTGCTGGCCGAACACGCCGAGCGGGCCGAGGTGGCCGCGGCGGGCCGCTGGTACGCGGTGATGACGCACCTCGGGTTCGTCGCGATCCTGATCGGGTTGCTGGTGCTCGCCGTGGGCGACGGGTCGTTCGCCGGCATCCGTGCCGCGGAGCACCGCCCGCGGTGGCGGGGCTCGGGTTCGTGCTGTGCCTGCTCGGGTTCGGCTCGAAGGCCGGGATCCTGCCGCTGCACGCATGGCTGCCCAGGGCCCACCCGGAGGCGCCGAGCCACGTGTCGGCGCTGATGTCGGCGGCGATGGTCAACCTGGGCGTGTACGGCATCGTCCGGGTCGGGCTCGACCTGCTCGGCGGCGGCCCGCGCTGGTGGTGGCTGCTGGTGCTGGTGCTCGGGGCCGCCTCGGCGGTGTACGGGATCCTGCAGGCCGTCGTCCGCACCGACCTCAAACGGCTGCTGGGCTACTCGACCACCGAGAACATGGGCCTGGTGCTGGTCGGGGTGGGCGCGAGCGGCCTCTACGCCGCGGCGGGCGACCCGGTCCTCGCCGCGCTGGCGCTCACCGCGGCGCTGCTGCACGTGCTCACCCACGCCGCGTTCAAGACGCTGCTGTTCCTCTCCGCGGGCTCGGTGGTGCACGCCACCGGCACCCGGGACCTCGACGCGCTCGGCGGGCTGCGCGCGGCGATGCCCGTCACGACGGCGGCGTTCGGCTTGGGGGCGCTCGCGGCGTCGGCGCTGCCGCCGGGCACGGCGTTCGTGAGCGAATGGCTGCTCCTGCAGTCGCTGGTCCACGGGCCGCGCACGGCGCCGGGGCTCGACGTCGTGGCCTCGATCGTGCTTCCGCTCGCGGTGGCAGCCGTGGCGTTGACGGCCGGGCTCGCGGTGGCCACGTTCGTGAAGGCGTTCGGGGTCGGGTTCCTGGCCCGCCCGCGCACCGCGGAGGCTGCCGCCGCCCGGGAGAGCTCGCCGTACATGCTGGCCGGGATGGGCCTGGCCGGGGCGGCGTGCATCGCACTCGCGCTCGCCCCGACGCTCGTGCTCCCGGCCGTCGCGGGGGCCGCCGCGGACGTGCTGCACGCGGGCCCCGCCGTGCAGGGAGCGGTCGCGATCCAGCTGGTCGGGGTGGACGGCGTGATGTCCCCGCTGCTGCTGGTGGCAGCGCTCGCCGTGGCGGTCGCCGCCGTGGCCGGGGCGCTGCGGTGGCTGACGGCCCGGCGGGTGCGGACGGCCAGGCCGTGGGACTGCGGGGGCGGGCCGATGTCGTCCCGCACGGAGTACACCGCGACCTCGTTCGCGGAGCCGCTCCAGCGCGTGTTCGACGACGTGCTCGACCCGGTGCAGGACGTCGACGTCACCCACCACCGGGAGTCGCGCTACCTGGTCGCCGCGGTCGCCTACCGGCGCAGCGTCCCGGACCGGATCGAGACCGGTCTCTACGCGCCGGTCCTGTCGGCCGCCGCGGCGTGGGGCCGGGCCGGGCGCCGCCTCGCCACCGGGAGCGTGCACCGCTACCTCGGCTACGGCTTCGTCACGCTGTGCGGGCTGCTCGTCCTGTTGGTGGTGACCCGATGACGGGCCTGGGGCTGGCCGGCGGGGTGCTGCAGGCGATCGTGATCGTCGGCGGGGCGCCGTTGCTGCTCGGGCTGATGCGCCAGGTGCGGGCCCGGCTCGAGGGACGGGCCGGGCCCGGCATCGTGCAGCCGTGGCGGGACCTGCGCAAACAGCTGAGCAAGGAGTCGATCACACCGCGCGGCACGAGCGAGGTGTTCCGGATCGCACCGGTGCTGACCGTGTCGCTGACGCTGGTGGTGGCGGTCGTCGCGCCGTTCGTCACGGTCGCGTCGCCGCTCCCGGCCGTGGCCGACCTGTTCGTGGTGGTCGCACTGCTGGCGCACGGCACCGTTGTGATCGCGCTCGCCGGGCTGGACACCGGCACCGCCTTCGGCGGGATGGCGCGAGCCGCGAGGTGACGATCCTCGCGCTGGTCGAGCCGACCGCCCTGGTGGCGATCTTCGCGCTGTCGGTGCGGGCAGGCTCCACCGGGCTGCCCGAGATCGTCGGGTCGGCAGCGGCGGACCCGGCCCACGTGCTGTCCCCGGCCAGCCTTCTCGCCGCGGTCGCACTGGCGATGGTGATCGTCGCGGAGACCGGGCGGCTGCCGGTGGACAACCCGGCCACGCACCTGGAGCTGACGATGGTGCACGAGGCGATGGTGCTGGAGTACGCCGGGCCGCGCCTCGCGCTGGTCGAGCTCGGCGCCGCCCTGCGGCTCGCGGTCTACCTCGGGCTCCTGGCCACGCTGTTCGTGCCGTGGGGGATCGCCACCGACGCGGGGCCCGCCGCGCTGGCCGTGGGGGTCGTGGCGTTCGTCGTGAAGGTCGGGCTGCTCGGGGCCGCGCTGGCGGCCGCCGAGGTGTTCCTGGCCAAGCTGCGGCTCTTCCGCATACCGGAGCTGCTGGCGGGGTCGTTCCTGCTCGCGCTGCTCGCCGTGACGACCGCGTTCGTGCTGGGGTGAGGATGGACGGGATCGCGCTGCTCGACCTCGCGGCCGGTGCGCTGCTGCTCACTGCGGTGCTGGTGCTGTGGCGGCGCGAGATCACGGTGATCGTGCGGGTCTTCGCGCTGCAGGGCGTGGCTCTGGCAGGGCTCGTCGCCGCATTGGCGGGCGAGGAGGGCTCGGCCGAGCTCGCGGTGGTCGCGGCGGGTCTGCTCGTGCTGCGCGCCGGGGTGCTGCCGTGGCTGCTGCGCAGGGCACTGGCGGGCGCCGGGCCGCGGCAGCGCGAGAGCCGACCCGTCCTCAACGTGGCCGCGTCGCTGCTGGCCGCCGCCGCGCTCACCCTGCTGGCCCTCGCCGTGTCGGCGCCGCTCGTGGCGCTCGACCCCACCCCGGCCACCAGGGCGGTGCCGATCGCGGTGGCTGTGGTGCTGATCGGCTTCCTGGTGCTGGTCACGCGCCGGCACGCGGTGTCGCAGCTCGTCGGGTTCCTGCTGATGGACAACGGCATCACCGCGGCCGGCTTCCTCATGACCTCGGGCATCGGGCTGGTCGTCGAGGTCGGCGTCGCGCTCGACGTGCTGCTGGTCGTGCTGGTGCTGCAGGTGCTCACCGGGCGGATGCGGGAGACCTTCGGCGACACCGACCTCGACGAGCTGCGGGAGCTGCGCGACTGATGGACATCCTGCTCGCGACCGCACCGATCGTCGTTCCGCTGCTCGGCGCCGCGGGGTACGCCCTCGCCGGGTGGCGGCCGGCCACGGCCGCGGTGGCCACCGCGTCGGCGGCGCTGTCGCTGCTGGCCGCGATCCTGCTGGCCGGGCGGGTCGTCGGAGGGGGCCCGGTCGTCGTGGCCGGGTTGCTGCGCGTCGACGCGGTCGGCGCGTTCATGCTGATCGTGATCAGCGCGATCGCCCTGCTCGTCGCCGTCGCCACCCCGGCGCACCTCGCCGACGACCTCGCCGCCGGGCGGATCGGGGCCCGCACCGCCACCTGGCACGCGGCGCTCGTGCAGGCGTTCCTCGCCGCGATGGCGCTCGCGGTGACGGCGGCCGACCTCGGGCTGCTGTGGGTCGCGGTGGAGGCCACCACGATCATCACGGCGTTCCTGGTGGGGCAGCGCCGCACCCGCGCCGCCGTCGAGGCCGCGTGGAAGTACGTCGTGATCTGCTCGGCGGGGATCGCGCTCGCCCTGCTGGGGATCGTGGTCCTCAACCACGCCTCCGCCCGCTCCGGCACCGGCGCGGGCCTGGACTGGGCCGCGCTTTCGGCTGCCGCGCCGCAGCTCGATCCGGGCGTCACCCGCATCGCCGTCGTGCTGCTCGTGGTCGGGTTCGGTACGAAGGCCGGCCTCGCGCCGCTGCACGCCTGGCTGCCGACGCGCACAGCCAGGCCCCCGCCCCGGTCTCGGCGCTGATGTCCGGGGTGCTGCTCTCGGTGGCCTTCTACGCGGTGCTGCGGGTGAAGGTGATCTCCGACGGCGCGCTGGGGCCCGGGTTCGCCCGCTGGTTGCTGATCGCGGCGGCGCTGGCGTCCCTCCTGGTCGCGGCGTCGCTGCTCATCGCCCAGCGCGACTACAAGCGCATGCTCGCCTACTCCAGCATCGAGCACATGGGCCTTCTCGCCCTCGGCGCCGCGGCGGGTGGCCCGCTCGCCACCGCCGCCGTCCTGCTGCACGTACTCGGACACGGCCTGGCCAAGAGCGTGCTGTTCCTCGGCGCAGGCCGGATCCTGCAGACCACCGGTACCAGCCGCATCGACGGCGTCCGCGGCCTGGCCACCCGCCAGCCCGTCCTCGCGGGGACCGTGGGCCTCGGGGTGCTGGCCCTGCTCGGGCTCCCGCCGTTCAGCCTGTTCGCGAGCGAGTTCGGGATCGTCCGCGCCGGGTTCGCCGGCGGGATCGGGTGGCCCACCGCCGCCGCGCTGGCCCTCGTCGTGGTCATCGGGGCCGCGCTCGTCACGCACACCGGCCGGATGCTGCTCGGTGCCGCACCGGAGGGGCCCGGCGCCGCACCCGCCCCGCCGACGCTCCCGCGCTCCACCGCGGCCGCGCTGGTGGCGGGCCTGGCCTGCGCCGCGGCGCTGGGCACCACCACCGGGCCGCTCACGGCCCTCCTCGACCACGCGGCCACAACACTCGGGGGCACGCCATGACCAGCACCGCCGCCGCCGACGTCGCCACGATCGGCCCCGACGACCTGCCCGCGAGGGCGGCGGACCTGCTCGCGGGCGGTGCCCGGCTCGCGCTGGTGGCCGGGCACGACGACCGCGCCACCGGAGCCGGGCTGCGCGCGGTGTACCTGTTCACCGGGGCGGGCACCGGCGGCCGCACCGAGCTGCACGTCCCGCTGGACGCGGCGCACCCGCACGTGCCGAGCCTCGCCGCGATGTCGTTCCCGGCAGGCCGCTTCGAACGCGAGATGCGCGACCTGTTCGGCATCGTGCCCGACGACCACCCGCTGCCGCGGCGCCTCGTGCGGCACTTCCACTGGCCACGGGGCTGGTACCCGATGCTCGCCGACGCCGGCGAGCCCCCGGCGTTCGGCGAGGTCGACGGCCCGTACCCGTTCCGCACCGTCGACGGTGCAGGCGTCTACGAGATCCCGGTCGGGCCGGTGCACGCCGGCATGATCGGGCCGGGCCACTTCCGCTTCTCCGTGGTGGGCGAGACCATCCTCAAGCTCAAGGCCCGGCTGTGGTTCGTCCACCGCGGCCTGGAGAAGCACGTGCAGGGCCGCCCGGTCGCCGAGGCGCTCCCGATCGCCGAGCGGATCAGCGGCGACACCACCGCGGGCCACACGCTGGCGTTCTGCCAGGCCGTCGAGGATGCGTCCGGTATCGCCGTCGACGAGGACACCTGCCGGCTGCGCGCGGTCGTCCTCGAGCTCGAACGGCTCTACAACCACGTCGCCGACATCGGCGCCTCTGCAACGACGTCGGCCACTCCGTCCTCAACTCCCACGCCGGCCGCATCCGCGAGCGGCTGCTCCGCCTCAACGAGCACGTCACCGGGCACCGGCTGCTCCGCGGCGCGATCGGCATCGGCACCGCCACCGTCGTCCGGCTGCCCGACCCCGCGGAGGTGGCCGCGATCGCCGCCGACATCGCCGACGTCGTCGACCTCGCTCTCGGGCACAGCGTGGTGCGCGACCGGTTCACCGGCACCGCCGTCCTCACCCGCGAGCAGGCCGCCGACCTCGGCACGCTCGGCTACGTCGCCCGCGCCAGCGGGCTCGACGTCGACGCCCGGCGCGACCACCCCACGCTCGTGACGGTGTTCTCCCGGCCGGAGCACCGGCACACCGACGGTGATGTCCTCGCCCGGTTCCGCATCCGCGCCGACGAGATCGCCGAGTCGGCGGGCATGATCACGGCGCTCGTCGACCACCTCGGCGCCGTGCGGCAGGCCCCGCCGCCGGAGGTGCCCGAGCCGCGGACACCGACGGCGGGGGTGGGCATCGTCGAGGGCTGGCGCGGCACGATCGTCCACCGCGTGGAGCTCGCCGCGGACCGCACCGTGACCCGGCTCAAGGTCGTGGACCCGAGCTTCTTCAACTGGCCCGCCCTGCCGGTGGCGCTGGCCGACACGATCGTTCCCGACTTCCCGCTGGTCAACAAGAGCTTCAACCTGTCGTACGCCGGGAACGACCTCTGAGCTTTCGTCAGAACCGGTAGCGCAGGATCAGCCCGACGTCGCGGAGCCCGGGCAGCATCGCGAGCACCCGCATCTGGAGGCGGCCCGCGGGTGGGAGGAGGTCCAGGCCGGGCATGTCCACGCTGCGCAGCGCGTCGAGCAGCACCAGGCCGTCGTGCCACGCCTCGAGCTCGTGCGGGTCGTCGACGCCCCAGTGCAGGGTGGCGCCGGAGTTGCGGACGGCGGTCACGAGCTTCTGCAGCCGGATGCCGATGGTGCCGTAGGCGTCGAACAGCAGCTGCCCGCTCGGGAATCGGGCGGTGACCCGTTCGACCAGCCGCCTGCCCTCCTCCTCGCGCAGGTACATCGAGAGACCCTCGAACACGGCGACGGTGGGGCGGTCGGCCGGCACCGCGTCGAGCCAGCCGTCGTCGGTGACGGACGCGCCGATGGTGCGGTGGTCGCCTGCCGGGGGCGGCAGCAGCCGCTCGCGCAGCGCCACGACCTCCGGGTGGTCGAGGTCGATCCACCGGACGGACGGGCCCGGCGCCAGCCGCTGCGCGCGGGTGTCCAGCCCGCAGGCCAGGTGCAGGACGGTGGCCTCGGGGTGGGCGCCGAGGAACTCGCGCGTCCAGGTGTCGAGCCGGCGGCCGCGCAGCGCGACCCCGGCCGCGGTCGTCGCGGTCATCCCGGTGCGGCGGAAGTCGTAGTCGATCCGCTCGACGGCGCGGGCCGCCGCCTCGTCGTGCAGGACGGAACGGGGTGCGCGGCAGTCGAGCGCCCTGCCGTACAGCGTGGCGAGCATCGTCTCCGGCGCCCCGGTCAGCGTGACCTTCTCCCGCTCCACAGGCGGAAGCTACCGTCCCTGCGGTGTCGTCGAGCGCACCAGCTCGGGTGACGCCGTCTCCAGCGGCACGTCCGGCCCGCGGACGAGCCCGAGCTGCACGGTCTGGCGGGGCAGCACCGCGTCGAGCAACCAGTCGGCGGCGGTGCGAGCGCGGTTGGTCGGCATCGACAGCAGGTGGTAGCCGCGCGTCACGGCCTTCGCCGCGATCCCGGACAGCGGCACGTGCAGCGGGTTGGCGGCGGCGTCGTGCCCGCCGAGCTCGACGACGAAGCCGAGGTCGTGGTGGCGGTAGCCGCGGGGTGTGCCGGACCCGAGCGACGCGGCGACGTTGCGCGCGGCGAGCCTGCCCTGGCGGGTGGCGTGCTGCGCGGTCATGGCCGTGACCTCGCCGGGGCGGGTCACGTCCGGCACCGCGGCCGCGTCGCCGCACGCGAACACGCCGGGCGCCCCGGCACGGCGAGCTGCGAGTCGACGACGAGCCTGCCGTGGTCCGTGGGCAGCCCGATGCTCTCCACGAGCGGGTCGGGTCGCACGCCGACGCACCAGACCAGCGTGCGGGTGGGCACCTTCTCGCCGGTGGTGAGGCAGACGTGCTCGGGCGTGGCCTCCTGCACGGACTGCCCGGTGCGCACCTCGACACCGCGCTCGCGCAGCACGCGGTCGGCGGTGCGGGACAGCCGCGGGTCCAGCTCGGGCAGCACGCGGTCGGCGAGGTCCAGGAGCAGCCAGCGCACCGGCTGGTCGCGCAGCGCCTCGTGCCGGCGCACCAGCGCGTCGGTGAGCAGCGGGCCCTGGGCGGCCACCTCCGTGCCGGTGTAGCCGGCGCCCACCACGACGAACGTGCAGCGCGCCGCGCGCTCGGCCGGGTCGGTGGCCGAGGCGGCCAGCTCGATCTGCCGGGTGACGTGGTCGCGCAGGTAGAGCGCCTCCGGGATGCCCCGGAAGCCGTGGGCGTGGTCGGCGACGCCCGGGATCGGGAGCAGCTTGTTGACGCTGCCCGCGGCGAGGACGAGCCGGTCGTAGCGGAGCTCACCCCGCCCGCCCTCGGGGTCGGTCCAGCCGACCGTGCGCTCGTCCAGGTCGACCGCGTCGACCTCGCCGAGCGCCACCCGCACGCCGGGCAGCGTGGCCGCGAGCGGCACCGTGATCCGGCGCGGGTCGATGACCCCGGCCGCGACCTCGGGCAGGAGTGGCAGGTAGAGGAAGTAGTCGGTGGGGTTCACCAGCACGATCTCGGCCGCGCGCCCGAGCCGCTTCGCGAGCCCGCGCGCCGCCGTGTGCCCGGCGAACCCGCCCCCGACGACCACGACCCGCGGCCGGCGTCCGCATCCGTCGACGTCATGGTCCCCGGCTACCCGGGCCCCCGGAGCGGCAATCGCGGCGGACCGGCACTACTACGCTCGGTCGCCGGGCGCCCGATCCGACGCGCCCGGACGGGAGCGCAACAGCATGTGGACCCTCTCCGGCTTCGCCGACGAGATCGCCCCTGATCTCGACGAGCAGTGCCGGGTCCTCACCGACCTCGGGATCCGCCACATCGAGTTCCGCAGCGCGTGGGACACGAACGTTCTGGATCTCGACGACGACCAGCTGGAGACGGTGCGCGCCACGCTGGAGCGTGCCGGCATCGGCACCTCATCGGTCGGCTCGCCGATCGGGAAGATCGGGGTGCTCGACGACTTCGACGCCCACCTGGTGCGGATGCGCCGCGCCCTGCACGTGGCCCGGGTGCTACAGGCGCCCTACATCCGGCTCTTCTCGTTCTTCGTCCCGAAGGGCGACGACCCGGCGGCCCACCGCGACGAGGTGCTGCGCCGGATGGCCGCGCTCGCCGCCGAGGCCGACGGTCACGACGTCGTGTTGCTGCACGAGAACGAGAAGGAGATCTACGGCGACACCCCGGCCCGCTGCCTCGACATCCTGGAGTCGGTCGGGTCACCGAAGCTGAAGCTGGCCTGGGACCCGGCCAACTTCGTGCAGGTGGGCGTCACCCCGTTCACCGACGGCTACGAGAGCCTGCGCCCGCACCTGGAGTATCTGCAGGTGAAGGACGCGCTGCTGGCCGACGGCACGGTCGTGCCCGCGGGGGAGGGCGACGGCGAGGTCGAGGACACCGTGCGCGCGCTCCTCGCCGACGGCTACGACGGGTTCTGCTCGATGGAGCCGCACCTCGCCACGGCGGGTGCGCTCGGCGGGTTCTCCGGCGAGCACCACTTCCGCCGGGCCACCACGGCGTTCACCCAGATCCTCGACCGCGTGGGGGTGGAGTACCGGTGACGCTGCGCATCGCCGTCGTCGGCTGCGGCGTCATCGGGAGGCTGCACGCCGAGGTGCTCGCGGCCGAGCAGGACACCGCCGTCAGCGTGCTGGTGGACACGGATGCGGCGGCCGCCGAGGCCCTCGCGCGGACTCTCGACCCGCGACCGCCCGTGACCACGTCCCTCGACGAGGCGCTGGCCCGCGACGACGTCGACGCGGTGGCGATCTGCGTGCCCAGCGGGGCCCACGCGCAGATCGCCGTCGCAGCGCTCGGGGCCGGCAGGCACGTCGTGGTGGAGAAGCCGGTCGACGTCACCGTCGAGGCGGCCGCGCCGATCGCCGCGGCCGCCGCGGCGGCGCCGGACGGCACCGTGGTCTCGGTGATCAGCCAGCACCGCTTCGACCCGGCGAGCGTCGTGGTGCGCGACGCGATCACCGCGGGCCGGTTCGGCCGGGTCACCTCTGCGGTGGCGACCGTGTCGTGGTGGCGCAGCCAGGACTACTACGAATCCGGGGCGTGGCGCGGCACCTGGAAGCTCGACGGCGGCGGCGCGCTGATGAACCAGGGCGTGCACACCGTCGACCTGCTGCTGTGGTTCCTCGGCACCCCGGTCGAGGTCACCGCACACACCGGGCTGCTCGCGCACGAGCGCGTGGAGGTGGAGGACACCGTCGCCGCGGTGGTGCGCTTCGAGTCGGGCGCACTGGCCACCCTGCACGCCACCACGGCCGCCTACCCCGGCCTCTCCGTCCGGCTGCAGGTGCTGGGCGACGCGGGCTCCGCCGTGATCGACGACGACCGGCTGCGGTACTTCCACAGCAAGGAGCTGGCAGCGGCCGAGGCCGCCGGGGACGCGGGGGTCGGCGCCGACCGCGGCGACCGCGCCGACCAGACCGCGCGCGTCCTGCCCGACGGCGAGGAGGCCGACCCGGCCCACGGCCCGATGTTCACCGGCCACGCCCGGCAGTACCGCGACATCGTCGAAGCGGTCCGCACCGGCCGCCGCCCCGGCGTCACCCTCGACGACGCGCTCCTCGCGGTGGCCACGGTGGAGGCGGTCTACGAGTCCGCCCGCACCGGCGCCCCGGTGCAGGTGGCGGAGGTGCTGGCCGGGGCGATCCGCCGCTGATCGCCGCAAGTGGCGTCTCGGCGACAGATCCGTCGCCCTCGCACCACTTCTGGTGATCGCCCCGAACAAGATCGCCCTGCCCGGGGCGCTGAGCACAACCTCGCAACGATCACGCCGGCGGCATGTACCAGGTGGTACATTCGTCGGTGTGGAGGGGGGCGCGCGGGGGGCGCTGCTGGAGTCCGTGATCGGGCACCTCGCCGAGCACGGACTCGGCAGCGCCACCCTGCGCGGCATCGCCTCCGCGATCGGCACCAGCCACCGGATGCTGATCTACCACTTCGGGTCCCGCGACGGGCTGCTGCTCGCGGTCGTGCGCAGCGTCGAGAGGAGCAGCGGGCCACGATGGCCGAGCTCGCCGCCGACGCCGACGCGTCGATCGCCGAGCTGGCGCGCCGCATGTGGGAGCGCGTCGCCGACCCCCGGTTCCACCCCCACGAGCGGCTGTTCTTCGAGCTCTACGGCCGCGCGCTGCAGGCGACCCGGGTGCGGCGCCCATGTTGGAGTGGGTGGTGCCGACGTGGGTCGACCAGTTCGGAGCCCTGCTCGCCGACCGCGGCCTGCCCGCCGACGAGCGCGCGCCACCGCCCGGCTCGGCCTCGCCACCGTGCGCGGGCTCCTGCTCGACCTGCTGGCCACCGGCGACCGGGCGGCCGCCGACGCGGCTCACGAGCTGTTCATCAGGAGGCTGACATGAAGATCCACCGCATCGCCGCCGACGCCACCTCGGAGGCGGGGCCCGACGCGGTCTGGGCGCTGCTGTCGGACCGCTCGACGTGGCCGAGCTGGTCGCCGCTCGGCGCGCACACCGGGGAGCGGCCCGGTGCGGACGGCACCCCGGACGGGCTCGGCGGCATCGCGCAGTTCGTCACCGGTCGCACCCGGGTGCGGGAGGAGATCGTGGAGCGGGAACCTCCCCGCCGCCTGAGCTACGCGCTGCTGTCCGGCCTCCCGCTGCGCGACTACCGCGCCGTGGTCGAGCTGACGCCGGCCGGCGGGGGCACCCACATCCGGTGGAGCGCCACCTTCACCCCGCAGCGGCCTGGCACGGGGTGGCTCTACGGGCTCGTGCTGACGCGCATCTTCCGCGGCATGGTCACCGGGCTCGCCGCGGCGGCGCGCTCGCGCGCCTGAGCGCCGGTCCCGGGACGACCGGCGGGTCCCGGGTGCGGTCGGGCCGCCGGCTGCCAGACTGGTCTGCGACAGGGAGGAGGGCCCGTGACGATCCAGCCGGTCGCCCCGCGACACCTGCTCACCGTGGCCGAGTACCTCGAGATCGGGGAGATCGAGCTCGGCTACACCGAGTTGGTGGAAGGGCGCTTGCTGATGTCGCCGAGCCCGGCGTTCGACCACAACAACGCCGCGCTCGAATTGGCGGTCGCCCTTCGCGCCCACCTGCCGGAGGGGCTGCGGGTCGTGCCTGATCTCGATGTCGACCTGCAGTTGGCGCCGCCCGAGGCGCCCGGCACCGTACGCAGGCCGGATCTGGTCGTCGTGGCCGATGAGGCTCGGCTGCGGGTCCGCCGCGAGGGCGGGGTGATCCGGGCGTCCGAGGTCGCGCTGGTCGTCGAGGTCGTCTCGCCGGGCTCCACCCGCACCGACACGTGGCCGAGCGCGACGAGTACGCCGACGCGGGCATCCCGCACTACTGGATCGTGGACATCACCG
Organism: Pseudonocardia sp. CNS-004; assembly: GCA_001942185.1. Taxonomy (GTDB): domain Bacteria; phylum Actinomycetota; class Actinomycetes; order Mycobacteriales; family Pseudonocardiaceae; genus Pseudonocardia. Next base: position 530,608 of record MKJV01000068.1, on the reverse strand, counting down.
AGCCGGTGTCGTTGCTGGCCTGCCACCTGGCGGGCGAGTTCGGCTACGCCGACGGCGGCGCGGTGACCGGCAGGTTCACCGCCACCGAGCCCTTCGCCGTCGAGATCGACCTCGACGCTCTCCTCTGACACCGGCCACCAGGCCCGGGATCTCCCCTGGGCCCCCGCGAGCTGGAGAGGGCCGGGCGTGTCGATTGCCGTGGGTCCCTGGCGCCCGGGGCCGACCGCTCCTCACCCTGTGCCGGGTGAGTCAGAAGATCCGGTTCGAGATGTCGACGACCAGCAGCACCACGAACAGCGCCGACGCCAGCCCGAGCAGCCCGTTCGACAGCCAGCCCGAGCGGCCGTCGGCCGCCACCCGCTTCGAGTTCAGCAGCAGGATCAGCGTGATCCCGAGGAACGGCATGAAGGCGGCGCCGAGCACGCCGTACACCAGCGTGAGGGCGAACGGGCGGTCGAAGAACAGCAGCGCCATCGGCGGGATCGTCAGCCAGAGCAGGTACGCCCGGAACGGCGTGCTGCGCTCGGCCGCGGCCGCCTCGTAGCCCGTCTCGGTGGCGGTCGAGTGCTCGGTGCGCAACGACTCGGCGCTGACCTCCGCCGCCGCGCCGTGCGGCATCCGGATGGTGCGCGTCCAGTCCGTGAACAGCAGGCTGACCCCGTTCCACACCCCCAGCAGCGAGGTGGTGGTCACCGCGAGGAAGCCGACGAGGAACAGGACGCGCGCCCAGTCGCCGTACCGGGTGCCCAGCTCGGCGCCGAGCACGAGCAGGCCCGTGTCGCCCTCGGTGAGGTCCTGGCCGAGCAGCAACTCCGCGCCGACGACGAGCATCGCGATCACGAAGATGGCGGTCATGGTGTAGCCGACGGCGTTGTCGAGCCGCATCATCGACAGCCAGCCGGTGCCCTTCCAGCCCTTCGCGATCATCCAGTAGCCGTACGCGGCCATCGTGATCGTGCCGCCGACGCCCCCGATCAGACCGAGCACGTAGATCACGGAGCCGTCGGGCAGCCGGGGAACCAGGCCGCCGGCGAGATCGAGCAGGTTGGGCGCCACGAGGAACGCCACCGACACCACCGACACGAACTTGATCAGCACCAGGACGGTGATGAACTTCTCGAAGATCTCGTAGCGCTGCAGCCACACCAGCACCAGCCCGACGACGCCGGCGATCATCGCCCAGTACCGGACGTCGAGGCCGCCGAACAGGGCGTTCAGCGGGAGCCCGACGGCCGACATCGCGGTGGCGCCGTACACGAAGCCCCAGATCACGATGTAGACGCCGAAGAAGACGGTGGCCCAGCGGCCCAGCCGTCGCCAGCCGTCCAGCAGGGTGGAGCCGGACGCGAGGTGCCAGCGGCCCACGCCTTCGGCGAGCGCGACCTTGAGGACGCACCCAGCACCGCCGCCCACAGCAGCACGGTGCCGAACCGGGCACCCGCCACCATCGTGGCCACCAGGTCACCCGCACCGACACCCGCGGCTGCGGCGAGCAACCCCGGCCCGACCTGCTTGACCTTCGCCGCGAACCCCGTGGGTGGGCCGGCCGTCGTGGTTTCCGAGGTACTCATCCGCTCCGCTCCTCGTCGATGTGGGGCGATCGTTCGCCCGCCGACCGTAGGTCCGCCGGCGCGGAGCAGCGCCCGATCTTTACGGTCGCTTAGGTCAGCCGTGCAGCGTCATCCGTGCAGGGCGCGGTAGGCGGCCACGGCCCCGGGGTGCAACGGGATCTCGCCCGTGCCGATGAGCGAGCGCTGGTCGAGGTACTGGGTGCCGAGCGCCGACTCGGGTACCAGCGCGGGGGCCGCGGTCACGAGCGTGTGCGCCACGGCGCTCGCCGTGGCGGCCGGCAGGTCCGGCGTGCAGACGATCAGGTTGGCGACGCCGACGGTCGGCACCGGCGCGGCGGGCCCGTACGCGTCGGCGGGCACGGTCACCGGCCCGTAGACGCCGCCGTACCGGGATCTCAGCTGGGGCAGGTGCTCGGCGAGCGGCAGCAGCCGCACCGGGCGCCGGGCCGCGAGCTCCGCGAGCGCGGGTGTCGGCACCCCGCCCGACCACAGGAGCGCGTCGGCGGAGCCCGACTCGAGCGCGGCGACGGCCTCGCGCAGCGGGCGGCGGGTCACGTCCGCGGCGATGCCGGCCGCCACGAGCAGCCGATCCCCGAACACCGCGGCCCCCGAGCCGACCGCGCCGAGCGAGACCGGCCGGCCCGCGAGGTCGGCGGTGCCGGTGGCGGGATCCTCGGCACGCACCACCAGCTGCATGTAGTTCTCGTAGACGCGGCCGATGGCCTGCAGCGGGACCGGCGTGCCGAACGGGTCCTCCCCGTCGCGCGCGGTCAGCGCGACGTCGGTGAGCGCGAGCCCGAGCACGGCGCCGCCGTCGCGAAGCTGCTCGATGTTCTGCACGCTGCCCCCGGTGCTCACGACCGTGACGGGACGGCCGACCGCGCGCAGTGCGTCGGCGAGCAGTGCGCCGAACTCGACGTAGAACCCGCCGGGTTCGCCGCGGCCAGCGTCAGTGCAGGTGCGGTGCCGACCGTGCACCCAGCGGCCAGCGGGGCGGCGAGCAGCTGCGCAAGAGCGTGCGCCGGGACGTCGTGGTCATGCCGGGAGCTCGATCGTCACGATCAGGCCCGTGCCCGGTGGCGACGAGATGCGTAGCGCACCGCCGCGGGCCGTGACCAGCCGTTCGGCGATGGGCAGGCCGAGCCCGGATCCGCGCGCGCCGCTGCCGGGGGCGCGCCAGTAGCGTCGCGTGGCCTGGTCGAGCTGCTCGGCCGGCAGGCCGGGGCCGTCGTCGCGCACCTCGAGCAGCGCCCGCCCGTCGTCGGTGCCGAGCGCGATCGCCACCGTGGCGCCGGGTCCCGCGTACTTGACGGCGTTGTCCAGCAGCACGTCCAGCAGCTGCTCCACCTCCGAGGTCGTGCAGGCCGCCCCGACCGGCCCGGGGGCGGGCGCTTCCTGCAGCCGGACGCCTGCGCGTTCGGCCGCGGGACGCCAGGTGTCGAGGCGCTCCGCCACCACGGCGGTGAGCTCGGTGCGGTCGTCCGTGCGGGCCGTGGCGGCGAGGGCGGTGGCCCGGCTCTCCGCGGACGCGAGGTCGAGGAGCCCGTCGAGCAGCGCTTCGAGCCGGTCGAGCTCCACCACCGTGTTGCGGTAGGTCGTGCGGCCGGCAGCGGCGACGTGCGGATCGAGGGTGTCGACGCGCAGCCGCAGTGCCGCGAGGGGGTTGCGCAGCTGGTGCGAGGTGTCGGCGACGAGCCTGCGCTGCTCCTCCGCGCTCGTCGCGACGGCGTCGGACATCCGGTTGAACGCCGTGGCGAGCTCCCGCAGCTCGGTGGGCCCGGCCCGGGGCGACACGTGCGCGCCCGGATGGCCGGCCGCGACCTCGCCGACGCCCGCCGCGAGCTCCCGGATCGGGCGCAGCACCCACCTGGCCAGCAGCAGCCCGAGCGCGGCACATGCGACGGCGGCCAGCAGCGCCCCGGACAGCACGGCGGCCCACGCCGTCGCGATGTCGGTGGCCGCCGCGGTGGGCTCGGCCCGCAGCACGACGGCGCCGCCGACCTGGGTGCCGGTGCCGATCGGGCGGGCGAGCAGGATCGGCGCGGTCGACCACGGCCGCAGGCCGACCGGCCGGGCCGCGGGCTGGTTGCGCAGTGCCGCGTCCACGGCCGCGACGACCGCCGGGTCGCCTGCGCGCAGCCCGGCCTCCACGATGGCCCGGCCGGAGCGGTCGACGACCGCGACGCCCTCGCCGTAGACGGCGTGGTGGGCCTGGACCTCCTGGGCCAGTGCCCCCGCCCCCGCCGGCCCGGTGGCCTGCTGGGCGAGCGCGGCGAAGCGGTCGAGATCGCCCCCGCGCGTGAGCACGAACTCCTGGGTGCGCCCCGCCGCGGTGCTCTGCAGCAATGGCACCGCGAACCCGGCGACCGCGGCGAGCGCGAACGCCGAGAGCACCACGAGCAACCGGCGCCGCACGCTAGCTCCCCGTCCGCCGCATCAGCGGCCCAGCCGGTAGCCGAAGCCGCGGATCGTCGCGAGGAGGCCCGGCCGCCCCAGCTTGTTGCGCAGCGAGGCCAGGTGGACGTCCAGCGAGCGGCTCACCGCCAGGTACGCATCACCCCACACCTCGTCGAGCAGCTGCTGGCGGCTCACGGCCGCGCCGGGGCGCCGGGCGAGCGCGGCGAGGATGTCGAACTCCTTGGCGGTGAGCGGCACCTCGGCGCCCGCCACCGCGGCGCGGCGGCCGGCCAGGTCCACCCGCAGGTCCTCGATCTCCACGACGTCGGCCGCCTCGCCGCCCGCGCCCGCGTGCGCCGCGCCACCGCGTCGACCCGTGCCAGCAGCTCCCGCAGCCGCACCGGCTTCACGAGGTAGTCGTCGGCGCCGAGGCGCAGTCCACGCACGACGTCGCGCTCCGCGTCGCGCGCGGTCAGCACCACCACGGGCGTGGCGGCGATCCGGCGGAGCCTGCGCAGCACGTCCATGCCGTCGCCGTCGGGGAGGCCCAGGTCGAGCAGCACGAGGTCGGCGTCGCGCAGCCGCGGCCAGACGTCCGCCGCCCGCGCCACCCGCTCGGCGTGGTGCCCGTGCGTGGCGAGCGCCTCCACCACCGCACCCGCCACCCCGTCGTCGTCCTCGACCACCAGCACCCGCACCGGCAGAGCGTGCCACGAACGTTCTCGTCGGGGGCACGACCGGTGTCCCGTGACGTGGAACGACCGCACGTGGTCGTTCACGTCGGGGTCACGCTCGACGGGGCGACCACCGGCTTCACCCCGGCGACCGGGCTCTTCTACGAGCTCTCGTGTGGCTGCGTTACCGGAGCAGGGGCAGACGAGCCGCGTCACCGCTGAGCGATCGGCCTTACTTCTCCCAGGTCCGGGGCGCATACTGGGATGGTCAGCCCTCGTTGTCGTGGGCGGGAGGTCGGATGCCCGTGGACATGTGGGTCGTCTGGGTGATCGCCGCGGTGGGTCTCATCGTGCTCGAGATCTTCACGCTCACCGCGGCCCTCGGCATTCTCGGCGGCGCCGCGCTCATCACGGCGCTGTCGGCGGCGCTCGGCCTGCCGGTGCCGCTGCAGTTCCTCATCTTCTCCGGCGCCGCCGTGGCAGGCGTCGGGCTGCTGGGGCCGGTCGCGCGGCGACACCTCACCGGTTCGCGGGGCACCGCGCCGTTCGGGGTGGACGCGATCGTCGGCAAGCCGGGGTACGTCGTGCAGGAGGTCACCGGACGGCACGGCCGGGTGCGGATCGGCGGCGAGGAGTGGACGGCCCGCGCGATGGACGACACCGTCGTCATCCCGACCGGTGCCACGGTCGACGTCCTGCAGATCGACGGGGCCACCGCCGTCGTCTACCCCAGGGAGTGACATGGGCATGGACCTGGCACTGCTGGTCGTCGGTCTGCTCGTCGCGCTGATCGCCGTCATCACAGTGGTGCGCGCGGTGCGGATCGTGCCGCAGGCGCGGGCGCGCAACGTCGAGCGGCTCGGCCGCTACCAGCGCACGCTGAAGCCCGGCCTCAACTTCGTGATCCCCTACGTCGACCGCGTCTACCCGATGATCGACCTGCGGGAGCAGGTCGTGTCGTTCCGCCCGCAGCCGGTGATCACCGAGGACAACCTCGTCGTCGAGATCGACACCGTGCTGTACTTCCAGGTCACCGACCCGCGCGCCGCCGCGTACGAGATCGCCAGCTACCTGCAGGCCGTCGAGCAGCTCACGGTCACGACGCTGCGCAACGTGGTCGGCTCGATGGACCTCGAGGTCACGCTCACGTCGCGGGACCGGATCAACAGCCTGCTGCGCGGGGTGCTGGACGAGGCCACCGGCAAGTGGGGCCTGCGCGTGAACCGCGTGGAGATCAAGGCCATCGACCCGCCGAAGACCATCAAGGACGCGATGGAGAAGCAGATGCGCGCCGAGCGGGACAAGCGCGCCGCCATCCTCACCGCCGAGGGCCACCGCCAGTCGCAGATCCTCACCGCGCAGGGCGACAAGCAGGGCGCGATCCTGCGTGCCGAGGGGGACCGCGCCTCCGCGATCCTGAAGGCCGAAGGCCAGTCCCGGGCCATCGACGAGGTGTTCCAGGCCGTGCACCGCAACGACCCCGACCCGAAGCTGCTCGCCTACCAGTACCTGCAGGTGCTGCCGCAGCTCGCGCAGGGCGAGGGCAACACGTTCTGGGTGATCCCCAGCGAGGTCACCTCGGCGCTGCAGGGTGTGTCCAAGGCCTTCACCGAGGCCGTCCCGGCCTCGCCCGCCACCCGTGAGCGGACGTCGTCGGACCAGTTGGCGGTGTCGGCGGCCGAGGACGCGGCGGAGGCGGAGGAGGCCGCAGCCGAGGCCGTTGCCGACGCCGCCGTGCCCGACGGCCTCCCGCACACCAACGGTGGCCAACTCCGTCCTCCGCAAGGCGGGCAATAGGCTGCGACAATAGGTGCGTGACCCGGCGCGGCCCGGCCGCGCCGGCGCCGCGCGGGAACCGAGCCCGTTCCGGCGCGTGATCGTCCGGCTGTTGAGCCGGGCGTGGGACGACGACGTGCTCAGCCAGTCCGCGTCGGCGGCGTTCTGGCAGACGCTCTCGGTGCCGCCGCTGCTGCTCGGGCTGTTCGGCCTGCTCGGCTACGCGGAGCGGTGGTTCGGCCCGGACACGGTCGTGGCCGTCCAGGAGTGGATCGTCCAGACGACCAGCGGCGTGTTCAGCAGCGGCGCCGTGGACGAGATCATCGCCCCCACGGTGGCCGAGATCCTCACGACGGCGCGGGGCGAGGTCGTCTCGATCGGGTTCGTGCTGAGCTTCTGGTCGGGCTCGTCGGCCATGTCGGCGTTCGTCGATGCGATCACCCGCGCCCACGACCAGTTCCCGGTGCGCTGGTGGGTCTGGCAGCGCATCCTGGCGATCCTGTTGTACCTGGCGGGCCTCGTCGTCGGGATCGTGTTGCTGCCGGTGGCCGCGCTGGGCCCCGATCGCCTGTTCCCGCTCCTGCCCGCCTCGATCGAGCCGGCCGCGCGGGCGGTGGTGGACGTCGTCTACCTCCCGGTGGTCGTCGTGGTGCTGGTGCTGGCGCTCACCTCGCTGTACAAGATCGCGTTGCCGTTCAAGCCGCCGTGGTACCGCGGCCTGCCCGGAGCGGTGCTGGCGGCCGTCGTGTTCCTGGTGGGGGCCACCGGCTTGCGGCTGTACCTCGACTGGGTCACCAGCACCGGCTACACCTACGGAGCGCTGGCCGCGCCGATCGCCTTCCTGCTCGGCATCTACTTCATCGCGCTGGCGGTGATCCTCGGCGCGCACTTCAACGCGGCGATCCAGACGGTCCGGCCGGCTCGGCTGCGCCGCCGCGGCCGGCTCGTGGACGCCCCTGATGTCGATCAGCCTCGCGCGTCGAGGCCCTAGTCAGCACGGCGGCGGCGCATCTAGTTCTTCTGGTCCGGCTCGATCTGGTGGGGGTGCTCCCGGCTCTCGTCCAGGTGGCTCGGGTCGAACTCGACGCGGCCGACCACCAGGTGGTTGATCAGCCAGAGCACTCCGCCGACCGCCAGCAGGATGCCGGCGATGATGAACTGGGACACCGGGCGGCCGGACAGCGGGGTGGCGAGGAAGCCGCACAGGAACACGCCGAGCACGGGTGCCCAGGTCGGGGCGCGGAAGTGCTTGTGATCGACCTTGTGCTTGCGCAGCACCAGCACCGCGATGTTGACGATCGTGAACACGGCGAGCAGCAGGAGCGCGGTCGTGCCACCGAGCACGCTCAGGTCGACGCTCACCACCAGGATGTAGGCGATGATGCTGCTGAACACGATCGACACCCACGGCGTGCGGCGGGTGGGGTGCACAGTGGCGAAGACGGTGGGCAGCACGCGTTCGTTGGCCATGCCGTAGAGCAGGCGGCTCGCCATCAGCATGTTGATCAGCGCCGAGTTGATCACAGCGAGCAGGCCGATCGCCGCGAACAGCTGCAGCGGGAAGCCGGGCGCGCTGACCTCCAGCACGGCGAGCAGCGCGCCGCTCCGGCCTCGGCGAGATCGCCGGACGGCAGCAGCATCGAGGAGATGATCGCGACGACCACGTAGATGGTGCCCGCGACGGCCATCCCGAGGAGCATCGCCTTCGGGAAGATCTTCACCGGGTCCTTGGTCTCCTCGGCCATGTTCACCGAGTCCTCGAACCCGACCATGGCGAAGAACGCGAGCGAGATCGCGGTGGTGATCGCCAGGAACTGCCCGCTGTCCCCCGTGTTGATCTCGGTGAGCCGGCCGGCGTCGCCCTGCCCGCCGCCGATCGCCCACAGCCCCGCGATGATGATGATCGCCAGACCGGTCACCTCGATGCAGGTGAGCAGCACGTTCGCCTTCACCGACTCGCCGACGCCCCGGAAGTTGATGATCGCGAGGCCCGCGACGAAGGCGAGCGCGACGATCCAGAGCGGCAGGTCCGCGAACGCCTTCAGGTAGGTGTCGCCGAACGCCTTGGCCGCCGACGCCGCGGACGTCACGCCCGAGCACATCACCGTGAACGTGACCATGAACGTCAGGAACTGGACGCCGAACGCGCGGTGCGTGTACAGCGCCGCCCCGCCCGCGCCGGGAACTTCCCGACGAGCTCCAGATAGCTGAACGCCGTCAGGAACGCGACGATGAACGCGCCGAGGAACGGCAGCCAGAGGGCGCCGCCGATCTCGGCGGCCACCGAGCCGGTCAGGGCGTAGATCCCCGTGCCGAGGATGTCGCCGACCACGAAGAACAGCAGGAGGCCGGGGCCGATCGCGCGTTTGAGCTCGGGCTGCGTAGGGGCTGGGGCTGAGTCCACCATGGCGAATGAGTGTGACGGCTACCACGTCTCCGGTCGAGGATCTTGGTGATGATTTGATGTAACGGAAACGGCACCACCGCGGTGACGGCGCCGCAGGAGCACGGCGACCAGCACCGTTCCCGGAAGAGCGAGTGTGACGAGCACGAACGTCGCCCCCCACGGCCACGCTGCCCCGTCGAGCGGGAGCCCGTCGGTCGGTAGCTCCAGCACGGTGGCCACCCAGTGGGCGGTGGCCCGGTCGGTGTGCGCGGCCAGGTCGGTCACAGTGGCGTCGAAGGCGAAGCCGGGCCGGTCGCGGTGGACGTACTCGGGTGCCGGGCTGCCCGGGATCGCCGCCGTCGTGGGCGCGGTCGCCCCGGGCACGAGCAGGCGGTCGAGCTGTGGTGCGGCGGTCGCGAGGTCGGCGCGGGGGAGGAAGGTCAGGCCGTGCCGGGAACGCACCGGGCCGCCGTCGGTGGTGACGGCGAGGGTGCGGGAGGCCAGCGAGTGGGCCTGCGTGTCGAACACGGAGCGAGCTCGATCTCGCCGACGCCGTCGGTGAGCGCCACGCCGACGGTCGGCGGGTCCCAGCGGAAGCCGGCGTTCACGATCGCGGCGGGGGCGGGCACGGGGAGGCCCGTCGTCACGGGTGGCGGCGGGCCGTCGCGTGGTGCCGCCAGCCGACCGCGGCGGCGGCGTCGCGCGCCGCTGCCGGCCCGAGCAGCCGCTCGACCACGTGCAGCGTGCCGTCGACGCCGGACAGGATGCCTGCGGTGCTGACGACGTCGCCGTCGTCGACGAAGCGCTGCCCGTGCACCCACCACACCTGCGGGTGGGCCGACTCCAGTGCGCGCAGCCGCATCCAGTGGGCGGTCGCGGGGCGGCCGTCGACCAGCCCGGCGGAGGCGAGGATCCCTGCGCCGTTGCAGATGGAGAGCAGCTGGGTGCCGCGTTCGGCCTGCGTGCGCAGCCACGCGATGACCGGGGCGGTGGTGGGTTCGTCGAGGTCGGGCAGGGCGGGCACGACCACCAGTGCCGGGGCGGCCAGGTCGGCGAGGTCGTCGAACGTGAGGTCGGGGACGAGGTCGAGGCCGCCCGTCAGCGGGATCGGCCTCCGTTCCGGGCCGACCGTGTAGACGTTGAACCGGCCGGTTTCGGCGAGGATCTGGTACGGCACGAGTGTGTCGGACACCTCTGCCCCGCGCGCACCCACGACGACCACGGCGGTCGGCTTGGCCGGATCGTGCGGGGCCGGGGCCAGCGCGGGGGTGACCCACTCCGGTCCGGGTGCGTACCGGGCGGCGAAGGCGTCCGTCGCGGACACCGTCGCGTAGCCCGCCGGCAGCAGGAGGACGGCGACTACAGCGGCAAGGACACGGGCAGCACGGAGAAGGACATTTCTCATGACCCGCCGTCCCGTCAGTGCCAGTAGTCGGCGCGGCGCCACAGCATGACGGCCAGCATCAGCGGGAGCATGATCACGTGCGCGGCGACCATCAGTCCCGTCGAGGAGAGCGCGCCCAGCCAGTGCGGCACGAGCAGCACGGCGAACGGCAGGAACATCGTCGCGCTCATCTCGGCCGTACGCGGCCACGAATGGCGCCGGATGCGCATCCAGAGCGCCATCGCGACGGTCATGTCGATCGCCATCGTCATCGCGTTCACATCCGGGCGGACGACCCAAACGGCGGGCCAGAGCGGACCGAGCGCCACCATCCCGACGATCATGGCGGCGACCATCTCGACGTAGTGGGCGGCGAAGCGGATCAGCTTGCGGGTGGTGGTGGGTGGGGTCTGGGTGGTGGTCGTCATGGCGACGAGGGTCGTCGCCACCGGGGCCCGTGCCAGGTGCCGGAAGTCATGAGCGGGGGTCATGACCGGGCATGACCCCGGTCGTCAGAGCAGGCCGAGCTCGCGGGCGCGCAGTGCGGCCTGGGTGCGGTCGCGGGCACCGAGCTTCGCCAGCACGTTCGTCACGTGGTTCTTCACGGTGCCCTCGGCGAGGAACAGCTCGGCGGCGATCTCCCGGTTGCTGCGGCCGTCGGCCAGCAGGCGCAGTACCCCCAGCTCGCGTTCCGACAGAGGCACGACGAGCGGCTGCGGGCGGGCCTCCGGTGCCGTGTCGGGGAGCTGGGCGAACCGGGCGACGACCTTCGCCGCCACGGACGGCTGCAACACCGACTCGCCGCGGGCCGCGGCGTGCACCGCTTCGACGAGCCGCGCCGACGACACGTCCTTGAGCAGGTAGCCGACCGCGCCGGCCCGAAGTGCCGCGAACACGTCCTCGTCGTCGTCGAAGGTGGTGAGTGCGATCACCCGGACGCCCGGCTGCTCGACGCGCAGCCTGCGGGTGGCCCCGATGCCGTCCAGCACGGGCATGCGCAGGTCCATGAGCACGACGTCGGGCGCGAGCTCTGCGGCCCTGCGCAGCGCCTCGTCGCCGTCGCCCGCCTCGCCCACGACATCGACGCCCTCGTGGACGGCGAGCAGCGTGGCCAGTGCCTCCCGGAAGAGGGCCTGGTCGTCCACGAGCAGGACCCGGACGGCAGTCACCCCGGCACCTCCGTCGTCGGCAGTTCCGTCGTCGGCAGTTCCATCGTCAGCGTGTGGCCGGCGCCGGGCGCCGACTCGACGCGCAACTCCCCGCCGAGCCGGGCGGCCCGCTCCCGCAACCCCACCAGGCCGAAGCCGGCGGAACTCCCGGCACTGCCCACCCCGTCGTCACGGACCTCCACCCGGACCGCGCTCTCGCCGTAGGACAGCACCAGGTCGGCCCGGTTCGCCCCGGCGTGTTTGCGGACGTTCGTCAGCCCCTCCTGGGCGGCCCGGTACAGCGCCTCCTGCGTGTCGTCCAGGAGCGGGCGCGGGGTGCCGGACACGTCGAGCAGGGTGGGCACCCCGGCCGCGGAGGCCTCCTCCGCGAGCGCGTTCAGTGCCTCGGGGAGCGGTCCGGTCGAGCGCGGTTCGCGCAGGGCGCGCACCGACCGGCGCACCGCACCCAGCGCCTCCTCCGACTGCTGCTGTGCTTTCGCGAGCACATCGTCGGCCTTCGCCGGGTCGGCGGGCAGCACCGCCCGCGCGGCCTTGACCTGCATCTGCACGACGGTGAGCGAGTGCCCGAGTCCGTCGTGGATGTCGCGGGCCACGCGGTTGCGCTCCTGGGCCGTGGCGAGCCGCTCGGCCTGCGCGGCGTGGTCGCGCAGCTGCGCGTGCGCCTCGGCCAGGTCGTGGCGCAGCTGCTGCTCCCGCCGCAGCAGCTCGGTGATGACCGCGGCGAACACCACCGCGGCGAACAGGCCCATCCCCTCCCGCAAGGCTTCCTGCCATGAACCCATGGGCGCGTGCACGAACGGGACGAGCAGGACGATCGCGGCGGTGGCCGGCCGGGGGAGCACCAGCACGCACTGGCTCACCAGCACCACGAAGAAGAGCGTGGTCGCCACGCCCGGGTCCAGCGCGAACGTCGTGAAGGCCAGCGCGAGCTGGACTGTGACGTACGCAGCCGACAACGGCAGTCGCCCCCGCCTGCTCACCCACCCGAAGGCGGCCACCCCCAGCAACGTGAACGCCGCACCGACCGGTATCGCGGCGAAGGGTCCGCCGCCCCCGACGACCCCGATGACCAGCGTGAGGAACGCGCCACTGGTGAGCACCGCGAGCGCCCGGTTCACGGGTGCCACCCTAAGGGCCATGAGCATCGTCGTGGTCGACGCTCCGTCGAACCTCGGGCTGCGCCCGCCGCGCCCCGGCACCGTGCCCGGTTGCCACAAGCTCGCCGGCGCGCTGCGGGACCAGGGCCTGCTCGCCCGGCTCGGCGCCGAGGAGGGCGGCGTGGTCACCCCACCCCGCTACGACCGCGGCGGTTGGGCGGAGGGCGACGGCGTCTTCAACGCGGCCGCGATCGCGTGCTACTCCGCGGCGCTGGCCGACCGCGTGGAGCGGCACGCGGCGCCCGGCGCGTTCGTGCTCGTGCTGGGCGGCGACTGCAGCATCCTGCTCGGCACGCTGCTCGGCCTGCGCCGCCACGGCCGTCCCGGCCTGGTGTACCTCGACGGGCACTCCGACTTCCGGCACCCGGGCAACTCGACGGCCGTCGGCGCCGCGGCAGGCGAGGGGCTCGCGCTGGTCACCGGCCGCGGGCAGCCCGACCTCACCGACATCGAGGGCCTGCGACCCTACGTCCGGGCGCCGACACGGCCGCACTCGGGATGCACGAGCCCGACGACCCGCTGCTGGCGGAGGCCAGGGAGTCGGTCGCCGTGCTGGCGCCCGTCGAGGAGATGCGCACCTCCGGGTGCGGGACGGCGGCCGAGCGCGCGCTCGGGGCGATGGCGCCCGGCGTCGACCGAATCTGGGTCCACCTCGACGCCGACGTGCTCGACCCGTCCGTGATGCCCGCGGTCGACAGCCCGGAGCCGGACGGCCTGCGGCCCGCCGAGCTCGTCGAGACGCTCGTGCCCCTTCTGCACGATCCCCGCATCGCAGGCGTCGACCTGGCGATCTACGACCCGGACCTGGACGAACCGGGCGACGGCGCCGCCTGCTCACGGAGGTCCTCGTCGAGGCGCTCGGCGCGGCGGGGCGCATCCGGTGATCACCCGGCTCGAACGCCGCGGGCACGTCAGTGCGCCACGGGCGCCGGGTCGGGACCGAACGTCGAGAGGAAGTGGTCCCGGAAGTCCTCCATCGGCCACACGGGGGCGTCCGGGCCGGGGAGCAGGCCGTCCTCCCACCCCCACCCGGAGATCCGGTCGAGCACGCCGGGATCGCGGGTGATGATCGAGACCGGGACGTCGGCGCCGGCGTCCGGGCCGATGATCATCGGTGCTGCCTGGTGGTCGCCGAGCACGATGAGCACCAGGTCGTCGTCGCCCGAGGCCTGCACCCACGAGGTGAGGGTCTCCAGGGAGTAGGCGATCGAGCGGCTGTACGCGGAGCGGACCGCGTCGATCCCCTTCGCCCACACCGCGTCCCGCGGCTCACCGGTGGTGAGCGTGTGGAAGATCGAGCCGTCGCCGACCTCGTCCCACCCGAGCACCGGGGGGATGAGCGGCCACGGGGCGTGGCTGGACGCGAGTGCGATCTCGGCCATCAGCGGCGGCCGGTCGGGACGTGCGTGTTCCGCGCGTTCGAACGCCGACATCGTGTACTGGTCGGGCACGCTCGCCCAGCCGAGGTCGGGCCCGCGGTAGCCGAGTGCGGGGAAGTCGTAGACGTGCTGGTGGCCGTAGAAGCGGGCCTCCGGCCACTCCCCGGTGGTACCCGGCATGACGGCGGCGGTCCGCCAGTCGGCCTTGGCGAACGCGCTGACGAGCGTGAGCCGGTTGCTCGCCATCAGCGCGTCGTGGCGGGCCTGGTTGGCCACCCGCATCCCGGACAGCATCGTGGCGTGCGCGAGCCAGCTGCTGCCGCCCACCACCGGTGAGGTGAGGAAGCCGCTGCGGGCCGCGAAACCGGCCGAGGCGAGCTGAGCGCCGCCCGTGGCGAGCGCTGCGGTGACCGGGCCTGCGAGCTCGGGCCGTTCGATCGCGCTGCGCCCGTAGCTCTCGACGAACGCGAGCACCACGTCCTTGCCGTGCAGCGCGGTGAGGAGCTGGTCGGCGGGCACGTCGCGGAACGGGTCGGTGGTGAGCGCCGCCGTGAACGCCTGCTGGTCGAGCAGGCTCGTGCGCACCTGCAGCGCCCGCTCCCCGGCGGCCACCGCCGTGCTCGCCGACGTCACCGGCACCCCCAGCACCGCGGCCAGGAGCCAGACGGGGGTGAGCACGGCGAGCGCGCGCAGCGCCGGCCGCCGGTGCGCCGCGGTGACGCGGGCCAGCCGCACGACCGCCGCCGTGACGAGCACGAGCAGGCCGACGGCGAGGACGACGGCGGCGACCGCCGCGGCGACCTGCCCGGTCGGGCCGGTCGATGAGCCGAGGAAGCCGAGCCCGTCGTCGAGCAGGGCCCAGTCGAGCACGGGGTCGAACGGGCGGGCGAGCACCGCGGAGAAACCCACGTCGAGGATCTTCAGCACGGTGAGCACGCCCAACACCGCGCCGCCGACCACCGCCACCGGCTTGCGGGCCCTCGCGGGGAGCAGGAGTACGACGGCGACGCCCACCAGCGCCTCCACCGGCAGCCGGAGGAACGCGGCCGGGGTGAGCAGGTCGAGCCGGTTCGGCGCGATCAGGAGGGCGAGGACGAACAGGGCGGCCAGCACCGTGACCACCCGCGCCACGACCGGTCGCCCCGGCCCTGGGCCCAGGCCCGTCCGGGCCAGGCGTCGCAGGAACATCGGCTTGCGCACCTCCGGGTACCGCGGACCCGGGCGGTCCGCCACAGGGGACACGCGATCCCCCGGAGAAGAGTTCACCACCCGCGCCGGAGGTGACCCCGCGGGGGTACGGGCGAGCGGCACTACGAGATGTTCACCAGCCAGCGCACGCCGAAGCGGTCGACGCACATGCCGAACTCGTCGCCCCACATCTGCTTCTCGAGCGGGACGTCCACGGTGCCGCCGTCGGCGAGCTTCGCCCAGTAGCCGCGCAGCTCGTCCCCGTCGTCGCCGCTCAGGCTGAGCGAGACGTCGTTGCCGGGCGTCAGCTCCATCCCCGGCGGGTTGTCGGCGCCCATCAGCGTGTAACCGCCGGGTGTCTCCAACATCCCGTGCATGATCTTGTCGGCTTCCGGGGCGTCCTGGGACCCGAACTCGCCGTAGGTGCTCATCGTGAGGGTGCCGCCGAATACGTCGGCGTAGAACTCCAGCGCCGCCCGCGCGTTGCCCCCGAAGTTCAGGTACGGGTTCAGACGAGAGGCCATCGCGATCTCCTGTCGAGCGGGCACTACACGAGGTGCTTTTCGGCGATCTCCCCACGGGCCGCTAACGGGTGACCGCCGGTGCCCGATAATTCCAGCGCAACAGGGGTTGCACGGGGGGAAGAATGACGATCGCGACGCCACGACCGTCGGAGGGGCCTGCCGACGGCGCGCCGCAGCGGCTGCGAGGGCTGTGGGCCCGGCTCAGCCGTTGTGAAGCGCCGGGGTGCGAAGAACGTCCGGTGCACCTGGGCTGGTGCGCCCGCCACGCCCCGGCAGAGGACGCGGCACCCGACGAGTACTGGGGCGGCTGACGCGTCAGCCGGCCGCCGTCGCTGCCGGTGTGGGCGCCGGGCGCAGGTGGGCGGGCCGCGCGAAGCACAGCACCGCGACCAGCCCGACGAGCAGCACGCCCGCGGGCAGCAGGAGCGACTGCGCCATCGCGGCGGCGTAGGCACCGTGCTGCTCCGGTGCCAGCCGCTGACGGCGGCCTCGGCGTCGCCGGACATCCCCGGCAGCAGCGTGGCCAGCCGCGACTCCATCATGGCCGCGATACCCGCGCTGCCGAGCACCGCGCCCACCTGCCGGGTGGTGTTGTAGACACCGGCGCCGGAACCGGCGTGCGCCATCGGGAGGTTGCGGGTGGCCGTGCTCCCGATCGGCGCCCAGATGAACGCGCTGGACGTGCCGAGCAGGGCGAGCGGCAGCAGCAGCTGCCAGATCGGCGCACCCGGCACCATCACGGCTGCGAGCCACACCAGCCCCACCGCGAAGCCGAGGAGGCCTGCGCCTGCGACGTGGCGCGGGTGGTGGCGGTCGGCCAGCCGGCCGACGAGCGGCGCGAGCACCCCGGACAGCACCGCCATCGGCGCGAGGAGCAGCGCCGACCCGGTGGGGGTGAGCCCGCGTACGCCCTGCGCGTACAGCATCAGCGGGAACGCCATGGACGTGACCGTGAACCCGACCGTGGTGATGGCGACGTTGGCGAGGCTGAAGTTGCGGTCGCGGAACAGCGTGAGCGACATCAGCGGTTCGCCCTTGTTGCGGACCTGCCAGAACACGAAACCCGCGAGCACCACGATCCCGGTGACGATCATCGACCACACCGAGACCGGCCCGGCGATGCGGCCCCAGTCGAACGTCTGCCCCTCCTGGATGCCGAACACCAGCAGGAACATCCCGACGCGCTCAGCACCACGCCGAGCACGTCGAACCGGTGGACGTGGGTGGGCAGGTCGGGCACGAGCCGCAGGGCCAGCACGAGCGCGACGACCCCGACCGGCACGTTGACGAAGAAGATCCACTGCCAGCCCAGGCCATCGACCAGCACCCCGCCGAGGATCGGGCCGACCAACGTGGCCACGCCCGCGACCGCGCCCCACAGGCTCATCGCCCGCCCGCGCTGGTCGGCGGGGAAGGTGCGGGTGATCACGGCCATGGTCTGCGGGTTCATCAGCGACGCGCCGAGGCCCTGGACGATCCGCGCGACGATCAGCTGCTCGACACCTCCGGCGAACCCGCACCACAGCGACGCCAACGTGAAGATCACGAGGCCGACGGCGTAGACCTGCTTGGGTCCGAAGCGGTCGCCCAGCCGCCCGGTGACGAGCAGCGGCACCGCGTACGCGAGCAGGTAGGCGCTGGTGACCCACACGACGGACGCGACGTCGGCCCCGAGGTCCTCCATGATCGCCGGCGTGGCCACCGACACGATCGTGGCATCCACCAGGATCATGAAGAACCCGACGACCAGCGCCCACAGCGCGGGCCACGGGTCGGCCGGGAGCGGCCGCGTCATGGCGGTCAGTGTGTCACGCGATCCCGACGGTTCGGCCCGGCTGCCGGCCAGGGGGCTACGCGGCCGCGCGCTCCCCGAGGAGCGCGACCACCTCGCGCGCTGCGGCCTGCCCGGCCCGGTTGGCGCCGATCGTGCTGGCACTGGGCCCGTAGCCGACGAGGTGGATCCGCGGGTCGGACAGCACCCGGGTGCCCTCGACCGCGATCCCGCCGCCCGGCCCGCGCAGCCGCAGCGGGGTGAGGTGGCCGAGCGCGGCGCGCCACCCGGTGGCCCAGAGGATCACGTCGGCGGCCACGGAGCTGCCGTCGGCCCACGCCACGCCGTCCGGGGTGATCCGCTCGAACATCGGCAGCCGGTGCAGCACACCCGCGGCCTGCGCGGCCTGCACGTCTGGGGTGCGCGGCAGCCCGGTGACGCTCACGACGCTCTGGGGCGGCAGCCCGGCCCGGACCCGCTCCTCCACCCGGGCCACTGCGGCGCGGCCGTCGTCCTCGTCGAACGGTTCGTCGTGGAACTCCGGCGGGCGCCGGGTGACCCACGTCGTGGCCGCCGCCACCGGGGCGATCTCCATCAGCAGCTGCACCGCCGACGTGCCGCCGCCCACGACGACCACGCGCCTGCCGGCGAACTCGTCCGGCCCGGCGTAGTCGACCGTGTGCAGCTGGCGCCCGCGGAAGGACCCGCCACCGGGGTAGCGGGGGAGGAACGGTCGCGTCCACGTGCCGGTGGCGTTGATCAGTGCGCGGGTGCTCCACGTGCCGGCGTCGGTCTCGACGTCGAGGCCGGCGCCCACCGAGCGCACCGCGGCCACCCGCACCGGGCGCCGCACCTGCAGGTCGAACACCCGCTCGTAGGAGTCGAAGTAGGCGGGCACGATCTCGGCCGCGGGGAGCGTGCGGTCGGCGGGCTCGAACGGCAGCCCCGGCAGGCTCGCGATCCGGTGTGCGCGGTCGACGCGCAGCGTGCGCCAGCGGTGCTGCCACGCGCCGCCGGGGCCGTCGTCGCCGTCGAGCACGACGAACCCCGGGCCCGGCTCGAGCCCCGCGCGGCGCAGCCCGTACGCGGCCGACAGCCCCGCCTGCCCGGCCCCGATGACGACGACACCGCTCTCCGCTCGCACGCCCACCCCAACGCGGCCGGGGCGCCGGGAAGTCCCGCCCCGACGCAGGAGCGGGTGCTGTCGCCTAACCCACCGGTACGCGGGCCGGCAGCGCCGTGGCGCCGAAACGCCGCACCCATCCCGCGAGGTCGGCCGCGGTCGTGTTGCCACCGCAGACCACGAGACCCAGCCGGGCGTCGGGCCCCACCCGGTCGAGCACCCGGAGTGCGGCGGGCAACAGGCACCCGGCCGCGGGCTCGGTCCAGATCTTCGCCTCCTCGGCGAAGGTGAGGCAGCCGCGCACGGCGTCGGCATCCGATACCACGACGACGTCCTCGACGAGCGCCGAGACGTGGGCGAGCGTCAGCTCCGAGACGTACGGGGCCGACAACGTCGACACGATCGACGTCAGGTCCGTCGGGACCGGTGCGCCTGCGGCGAGGGCACGCGACATCGCGTCGGCGCCCTCGGTCTCCACGCCCCACACCCGCACACCGGGCAGCTGCGCCCGCAGCGCGACGCGACACCGGAGATCAGCCCGCCGCCGCCGATGCTGACGAGCACGTCGGTGACGTCCGGCGCGTCCGCGGCGAGCTCCAGCCCGACCGTGCCCTGCCCGGCGATCACGGCCGGGGCGTCGAACGGGTGCACGAGGGTGCGGCCCGCGGCGACCAGCTCGTCGAGGAGCGCGAACGCGCCCGCCATGTCCGGGGTGAGGCGGACGTCCGCGCCGCGGGCCCGGGCGGCGGCGACGGAGCGCCGCGGCGCCGACTCCGGCATCACGACCGTGGCCGCGACCCCGAGCGTCGCGGCCGCGTCGGCGAGCGCGACACCGTGGTTGCCCCCGCTGACACCGACGACCCCGGTGGCGCGCTCGGCCGCGGACAGCGTGAGTAGCGTGTTGATCGCGCCGCGCGGCTTGAACGAGCCGGTGCGCTGCAGCAGTTCGAGCTTGCAGGTCACCGGCACGCCGAGGTGCTCGGTGAGCCCGGGGCTGGGCACGGTGGGGGTGCGCAGGACGTGGCCGCCGATGCGCTCGGCGGCCGCGGTGATGAGGTCGGGGGAGATCAGATCCGGCACACTGTCACGGTACGCACGGAGTCGCGGGGCTCTGGCGGATCACGTCGTGGGATGGTGGGGTGGCATCGTGCTGCGCGCGTCCCGGACCGGACTGCTGAGCACCCGCTACGACATCACCCGTGACGACCGACCCCTCTGCACGTGGAAGCCGTCGGCGTTCATCGGCGGTGGGAGCTTCGAGCTCGACGGTCACCGCTACGACGTGGCGCGCGGCGGGTGGACGGGCCGCCGCTACCGGCTGCGTGACGAGGCGGGGGGTGTCGTCGCGCTCGCGGACGGCGTCGGCCGGTCGACCTGGACCGTCGAGGCCGACGGCGCGGTGCACGCCTTCGAGCGCCCGTCCCCGTGGCGGCGCGACCAGGTGCTCGTGCGCCACGGCGAGCAGGTCGGCGCGGTCCGGCGCACGAGCGACTGGTTCGGCGAGGCCGAGGCGGAGCTGCCCGGCCTTCCCCTGCCGGTGCAGGTGTTCGTACTGGTCAGCCTGCTCGGTGTCTGGGACGAGGACTAGACGGGCGATGCCGCAGTCTGCCGGTGTCGCGCAGGCGATCAGGGACGGGGGCCGGGCCGGCCGATGACCGTGAACGCCGGAAACGGTGCCAGGACGACCGATCTGTCGTCCCGCCACCGCCGCCGACGAGGCAGCGATCGTTGCGAGATCACGCCGTTCGCCGCCGCGAGGGCGCTGCGGCACATCTCGGACCGATCATGGCGTGGTGTGACGCGTCCCCCGGCTAGTCGCCCCCCGCGGCCGGCCGGTGGTGTCGCCCCGCCGGGCCTTCGTCGTCCTCCGGTGCGGCGTGGTCGGCCACCCCGGGGTTGGGGTCGCGGGACAGGTCGATCAGCGGGTCGAGCTCGGCGCCATCGGGCGCGGCGTGGTCGGCCACCCCGGGGTTGGGGTCGCGGGACAGATCGATGTGTTCGCGACCCGGGGTGGGCTTCTCGTCGGTCATGTCTGCAAGTAGTACTGCATGGATACGCGGCTCCACACCTCTCCCGGCAACCGGACGGGTGAGGCCTAGACCACGGGCACGACCTCCGGCGCGCCCATGCGGGCGGAGTCGGCGGTCTCGTCGTCGGGCATCTTCTGGCTCTCCCGCTCGGCCTCGACGCGCTTGCGGTAGTGCTCGACCTCCCGCTCGATCTGCTCCTGGCTCCACCCCAGCACCGGGGCGACGAGCTGTGCGACCTCCTCCACGGCGCCGACACCCCGGTCGAACGTCTCGATCGAGATGCGGGTGCGGCGGGCGAGGACGTCGTCGAGGTGCCGAGCGCCCTCGTGCGAGGCGGCGTAGACGATCTCCGCGCGGAGGTGGTCGGATGCGCCGGCGAGCGGCTCGCCGAGGCTCGGGTCGTCCTGCACGGGCGCCAGCACCTCGTGGATCAGCGAACCGTAGCGGCCGAGCAGGTGCAGGATGCGTGCCTCGTGCACGCCGTACTGCTGGGCGAGCAGCGGCGCCGCGTTCTTCAGCGCCGTGTACCCCTCGGCCCCGAGCAGCGGGACGTTCTCGGTGACCGACGGCGGCACCTTGACGTGCAGCCCGTGCACCGCGGCGTCGACGGCGTCCTTGGCCATCACGCGGTAGGTCGTGTACTTGCCGCCCGCCACGACCACCAACCCCGGCACGGTGTGCGCGACGGCGTGTTCCCGCGACAGCTTGGACGTCGACTCCGACTCGCCCGACAGCAGCGGCCGCAGCCCCGCGTAGACACCCTCGACGTCCTCGTGGGTGAGCGGCTGCTCCAGCACGGCGTTGACGTGGTCGAGCAGGTACTCGATGTCGGCGGCGCTGGCCGCGGGGTGGGCGAGGCCGAGCCGCCAATCGGTGTCGGTGGTGCCGATGATCCAGTGCCGGCCCCACGGGATGACGAAGAGCACCGACTTCTCGGTGCGCAGGATCAGCCCGGAGTCGCCGCGGATCCGGTCGCGCGGGACGACGAGGTGGATGCCCTTGCTCGCCCGCACGTGGAACTGTCCGCGCTCGCCGGCCAGCCCCTGGGTCTCGTCGGTCCAGACCCCGGTCGCGTTGATCATCTGGCGGGCCCGGATCCGCAGCGTGCGCCCGGACTCCAGGTCGTGCACCTCGGCCCCGGTGACCCGCTCGCCCTCACGCAGCAGCCCGACCACCCGCGCCCGGGACGCGACATGCGCCCCGTACGCCGCGGCCGTGCGCGCGACGAACATGGTGTGCCGGGCGTCGTCGACCTGGGCGTCGAAGTAGAGCATCGCCCCGATGAGGGACTCCTTGCGCAGCGACGGCACGATCTTGCGCGCGCCGCGGCGGGTGAGGTGGCGGTGGGCCGGTACGCCGCGGGAGCGTCCGGACAGCAGCCCCAGCGAGTCGTAGAGGGCGAGGCCTGCCCCGGCGTAGAACCGCTCCCACCCGCGGTGGGTGAGCGGGTAGAGGAACGGCACGGGCTTGACGAGGTGCGGTGCGAGCGTCTGGATGAGCAGCCCGCGCTCCTGCAGCGCCTCGGCGACGAGCCGGAAGTCCAGCATCTCCAGGTAGCGCAGGCCACCGTGGATCAGCTTGCTGGACCGGCTCGACGTGCCGGAGGCGAAGTCGCGGGCCTCGACGAGCCCGACGGACAGGCCGCGGGTGGCGGCGTCGAGGGCGGCCCCGCTGCCCACGACACCGCCCCCGACGACCAGAACGTCGAGTTCGGTCGAGCTCATCGCGTCGAGCGCCGCATCTCGGGCCTGCGGGGAGAGCGCGACCGATCTCATGGTTGTTCCCTTTCTCGAAGCGACGCCCACGAACGACCTCGGACGAACGAGTTCAGTCGACGTCTACCCAGTCCAACGTCCTGGTCACGGCCTTCTTCCAGCGCTCGTACCCGGTCGTGCGCTGCTCGTCACTCCACTGCGGCGCCCACTGCTTCGACTCGTTCCAGTTGGTGCGCAGCTCGTCGGTGCTCTTCCAGAACCCGACGGCGAGGCCCGCCGCGTACGCCGCGCCGAGCGCCGTGGTCTCCGCGACGACCGGACGGCTCACCGGCACGCCGAGCACGTCGGCCTGGATCTGCATGCACAGCTCGTTGGCGGTGACGCCGCCGTCGACCTTGAGCACTTCCAGGTGCACGCCGGAGTCCTTCTCCATGGCCTCGGCGACGTCGCGGCTCTGGTAGCAGATCGCCTCCAGCGTGGCCCGGGCCAGGTGGGCGTTGGTGTTGTAGCGCGACAGGCCGACGATCGCGCCGCGGGCGTCGGAACGCCAGTACGGGGCGAACAGCCCGGAGAACGCCGGCACGAAGTACACGCCGCCGTTGTCCTCCACCTGCCGGGCCAGCGCCTCGCTCTGCGCGGCGCCCGAGATGATGCCCAGCTGGTCGCGCAGCCACTGCACCGCGGAACCCGTGACGGCGATGGAGCCCTCCAGCGCGTACACCACCGGCTCGTCGCCGAACTGGTAGCAGACGGTGGTGAGCAGGCCCGAGTTCGACCGCACCAGCTCGGTGCCCGTGTTGAGCAGCATGAAGTTGCCGGTGCCGTAGGTGTTCTTCGCCTCGCCCGGCGCGAAGCACACCTGCCCGACGGTGGCGGCCTGCTGGTCGCCGAGGTCACCGGTGATCAGGACCTCACCGCCGAGCGGGCCGTTCGCAAGCGTCCGGCCGTAACCCGCGGGGTTCGAGCTGGGCTGGATCTGCGGCAGCATCGAGCGCGGGATGCCGAAGAAGCCGAGCAGCTCGTCGTCCCAGTCGAGCGTCTCGAGGTTCATCAGCATCGTGCGGCTGGCGTTGGTCGGGTCGGTGACGTGCACGCCGCCGTCCCGGCCGCCCGTGAGGTTCCACAGCACCCAGGTGTCGGTGTTGCCGAACACCGCGTCGCCGCGCTCGGCCGCCTCGCGCACCCCGTCGACGTTCTCCAGGATCCACTGGATCTTGCCGCCGGAGAAGTACGTGGCGGGCGGGAGCCCCGCCTTCCGCCGGATGACGTCGCCGCGGCCGTCCCGGTCGAGGGCGGAGGCGATGCGGTCGGTGCGGGTGTCCTGCCAGACGATCGCGTTGTAGAGCGGGCGCGGTGTTCTTGTCCCAGACGACCGTGGTCTCGCGTTGGTTGGTGATGCCCAGCGCGACCAGATCCGACGCGCTCAGCTTGGTGTTGTTCAGCGCGGTCTGCACGACCGCGGTGGTGCGTTCCCAGATCTCGACCGGGTTGTGCTCCACCCAGCCGGCCTGCGGGAGGATCTGCTCGTGCTCCAGCTGGTGGCGCCCCACCTCGTTGCCGGAATGGTCGAAGATCATGAATCGGGTGCTGGTGGTGCCCTGGTCGATGGCTCCGACGAACTCGGCCATGAGGCTCTCCTCTGCTCTTCTACTGGGGGACGTCGCGGCCGACGGGCGTGGGCGTCGTCTCGTCCTCGGGGATGTAGCGGGCGATGAGGTACTTGAAGGCAGCGGTACCGATCAGCCCACCGATGATCGGCGCGACGATCGGCAGCCAGAAGTAGACGATGCCGTTCTGGTCCACCCACGCCGTCGAGTAACCGGTGACGAACGACGCCAGTCGGGGCCCGAAGTCGCGGGCCGGATTGATCGCGTAGCCGGCGTTGGCGCCCCATGCCATGCCGATGCCGACGACGAGCAGGCCGATGACCACGGGGGCCAGGTTCGACAGCGGCGGGTTGTTGCGCGCGTGGACGAGCGCGCAGACCACGAAGAGCAGGATCGCGGTGCCGACGATCTGGTCGAAGAACGCGGTGCCGATGCTCACCCCGTCCACCCCGTTGCCGGGCAGCGTCGAGAAGATCCCCTGCGTGTCGGTGTGGTTCGGGTCGATCTTGAAGATCAGGTCCGCGTAGACGAACCGCACGATCAGCGCCGCGACGAAGGCGCCGGCGGTCTGGGCGAGGATGTAGGGGCCGACCTTGCGCCACGGAAACCCCTCGAACACCGCGAACGCGATCGTGACCGCCGGGTTGATGTGTCCGCCGGACAGCCGCCCGGACACGTAGATGCCGAGGATCACGCCGATCCCCCACGCCCACGCGATCGAGTCGTGATCGCCGAGGCTGCCGTCGGGCGTGGTGACGACCTGCGCGACCACGCCGACGCCGAACAAGATGAGGATCATGGTGCCGAAGAACTCGGCCCACAGTTCCCCCATCATCGAGTTCTTCGCCATCGAAGTCCTCCCTGGATGTCTCCCGCCCTGCGGCGGATCGGTCGGACGCTAAAGAGGCCCGAGGGGGCGGTCAACGGGCGGTGTTCGACATTGTCGAACCGCCGATCGGACGAACATCACATCGGCTGTCGTAGAGTCGCGGGGTGCCCGGCGCCATCCAGTCCATCGAACGGGCCGCCGCCGTGCTGCGGCTGCTCGGCAGCACGGACCGGCCGCTGGGTCTGAACGAGCTCGCCGCCGCGCTGGACCTCCCGCGACCCACCGCCCACGGCATCGTCCGCACACTGCGCGACGTCGGGTTCGTCGACCAGGACACCTCCTCGGCCCGCTACCGGCTCGGCTCGGCGCTGCGCGAGCTCGGCCGCGGGGGCTGGGACCGGCACGACCTGCGGGCGCGCGCCATGAACTGGGCCGACTCCCTCGCCGGCAGCACCGGGCTGGCCGTGCACCTCGGCGTCGCGGAGTCGCGTGCGGTCCGGCTCGTCCACCACGTCTTCCGCCCCGACGGCACCCCGCAGCGGATCCGCACCGGCGAGGAACAGCCGCTGCACGCCACCGCGCTCGGCAAGTGCCTCCTCGCGTTCGCCCCGGTCGCCACCCCGCCCGCCCGCGACCTCGACCTGCAGCGCTGGACCGGGCGCACCTGCGTCACGGTCCCCGGGCTGGAGGCCCAGCTCGCCCTCGCCAGAAGGCGGGGATGGACGAGCGAGTCGGGGGAGTACGAGTCGGGCGCGGGCGGCGCGGCCGCGCCGCTGCGCGCGAGCGGCGGGATCGTGGTCGGCGCGCTCGCCGTGGTCGGCCCGGTGGAGGACCTCTACGGCATCGGCGGGGAGCTGCGCCCGTGGCTGGCGGAGCAGCTGGTGGCAGCGGCCCGGGAGATCTCGGCGGCGCTGGTGGCGAGCCCGTGACCGCCGGCGGCGGCAAGGTTCAGGAACGTGGCGTTCCTGACTCCCGGGGCGGGGCGATCGGCGTGAGTGAGCGTGTCGTTGCCGCGATCGACCAGGGGACCACCTCCACCCGGTGCCTCCTGTTCAACCGGGCGGGCCGGATGCTCGCCGTCGCCCAGCGGGAGCACCGCCAGCACTACCCGCGGCCGGGGCTGGTTGAGCACGACGCCGCCGAGATCTGGCGCAACGTCACCCGCGTCGTACCGGCGGCGTTGAAGCGGGCCGGTCTCACCCCGGAAGACCTCGTCGGCCTCGGCATCGCCAACCAGCGCGAGACCACGGTGATCTGGAACCGGCACACCGGCGTACCGCTGGCCAGGGCGATCACCTGGCAGGACACCCGCACCGACGGCATCGTCGCCCGCCTCGTCGACGACGGCCACGCGCCGCTGATCACCTCCGTCTGCGGGCTGCCGCCCGCCTCCTACTTCGCGGGCCCGCGGCTGCGCTGGCTGCTCGACCACGTGCCCGGCGCGCGGGAGGGTGCGGAGGCCGGCGACGTGCTGTTCGGCACGATGGAGAGCTGGCTGATCTGGCGGCTCACCGGCCGGCACGTCACCGACGTCACGAACGCGGGCCGGACCATGCTCATGGACGTCCGCACGCTGGAGTGGTCCGACGAGCTGCTGGACGTGCTGCGGGTGCCGCGCCGGATGCTCCCGGAGATCCGCCCGAACGCCGAGGTCTACGGCACCTGCACCACGGTGCTGCCCGGGGTGCCGGTCGCGGGCGCGCTCGGCGACCAGCAGGCGGCGCTCGTCGGCCAGGTCTGCTTCGCCCCCGGTGAGATCAAGTGCACGTACGGCACCGGGGCGTTCCTGCTCATGAACACGGGCACCCGGCTGGCGGAGTCGACGCACGGCCTGATCCCGACCGTCGGCTACCTCTTCGACGACAAGCCGGTGTACGCGCTGGAGGGCGCGATCGCCGTCACCGGCTCGCTCGTGCAGTGGTTCCGCGACTCGCTCGGGATGATCGGCACGGCGGCCCAGATCGAGACGCTCGCGAGCTCCGTGCCGGACAACGGCGGCTGCTACATCGTGCCCGCGTTCTCCGGGCTGTACTCGCCGCGCTGGCACCCCGAGGCGCGTGGGGTGATGGTCGGGCTGACCTCGTTCATCAACCGCGGCCACCTCGCCCGTGCCGTGCTGGAGGCGACGGGCTGGCAGACCCGCGAGGTCGTCGATGCGATGAACGCCGACTCGGGCGTGCCGGTCGCCCGGCTCAAGGTCGACGGCGGGATGACCGCCAACCACCTGCTCATGCAGTTCGTCGCCGACGTCCTGGACGTTCCGGTGGAGCGCCCGCTCGGCTCCGAGGCGGTGTCGCTCGGGGCGGCGTACGCGGCGGGGCTCGCCGTCGGGTACTGGTCCGACCTCGGGGTGCTGCGCGCCAACTGGCACCGGGCCGCGGCCTGGACACCCGCGATGGACGACGGCCTGCGCCGCCGCGAGCACGAGAACTGGGGCCGGGCGGTCAACCGCTCCTACGGTTGGGTGCAGTCGCCGACCGCCGATTGACCCCGGCTCGCCGGCTCGCACGGCGCCGCCAGTCGCTCGTGCCAGGCGTGCCTGGTGCCGGATCACGCGCGACGATGGCGAAACGGGGCTCTGCGATCTGAGCGTGACGCTGTCGCTCGCACTGGCGCGTGCGATCGAACGGGTCGCCGACGACCAGGATCCCGTCGCCGCCGACCTCGCGGAGGTCTGGTTCGCGGAGTGACAGCGGCCGTCATCCCGGCAGCCGCTCCAGGGAAACGACCTCCAGCCCCATGGAACTGCACAGGGCCAGCAGGTCGCGCAGGTCGGACTGCTCGTCCAGCTCCCCGAACACGATCGTCTGCGCTGGGACGCATCGGACTCTCATCGTGCAGAACGCGCTGCGTGCGCGCTCGGAGAGATGGCCGTTCACCCTGATCTCGTATCGCGCACGCTCCATCGTCGACTCCGATTCCCGCCTGCCCGTTCTGCGAGGCGACGTGGCTGCCGATCAGCGGCCTGCTGCCTCGCGGTCGTACGAGCACAGCGCCCAGATCACGAAGACGTCCAGGGCGATGATCGCCAACGCCCAGAAGGGGTAGTAGGGCAAGAACGCGAAGTTGGCGATCATGCTCAGCGCGGCGATCCCGATCCCGATCACCCGCCCCCACAGCTGGCCGGTCAGTACGGCGCAGCCGGCCAGGATGAGCGCGATGCCGACCAGAAGGTGGATCCAACCCCAGGTCGTCACGTCGAAGGAAACCACGTACTGCGGTCCGACCACGTAGATCTCGTTCTGGAACAGCGCCACCAACCCGGCGATGACCTGGAAGAACCCCGCGATGATCATGAGGACACCCGCGAACACGGCGAGCCCGATCACCCACCCCGACGGCTTGGTGCGCCCGACGGCGTCGTCGTAGCCCGTGCTGGGGGTGCCCTGGTGAGATGTCGACATCGGAACTCCTCCTCCGTGTGCAGGTCGCGCAATGGTGGTTCGCCAGCACCTGCGGCTCCTCACCCGGCAGGGATGAGCTCCGGGAGGATCTGGATCGGCGCCGGGCCGGTCGCCGGATGGCGCGCTCGGTTGCGCCTGGCCAGGAGTGCAGCCGTTCGCCCTCGCCGGGTGAGTCCCTGCCGACGCCCTTGGCCCGAGACTCGGGCTGCGACGCGGGCGAACAGGGAGGTCGCGGTGGCAGCCGAACGCGAACGGTCGAGCGCGCGTGACGCTCCAGGAACTGCGGCGCCGAGGGGCCGACCACCGACCCGGACGTGCTCGCGCTGCGCGGGCGTCAGCAACGCGCGCTGCTGACGACGTTGCTGTCGTCCTTCGGGGTGCCGATGCTGCTCGGCGGCGACGAGCTGGGCCGCACGCAGCGCGGGAACAACAACGCCTACTGCCAGGACGGTCCGCTGACCCGGTTCGACTGGGAACACGTCGACGAGGAACTGTTCGCCTTCACCCACCGCCTGATCGCCTTCCGCCGGGCGCACCCGTGTTCCGGCGGCGGCGCTTCCTGTCCGGGGTCGACTGGCAGCAACTGCGCTGCTACACACCCGCAGGCACGATCGTCACAGCCGAGGAGTGGGCTGCGCGCAGCGTGGCGATCTACCTCGACGGGGTCGACATGCCCGACCACGCCGAGGACGGCGCCCCAGTCCTGGACGACGATTTCCTGGTGCTGGTCAACGGCTGGTGGGAGGCGCTGGAGTTCGTGATACCGCGGACCCCGGGACGGCCAGGTCTGGGAGCCGGAACTGGACAGTTTCTCCCGCCCCGGGCCTCCTCCGTCGGCCCTTCCATCCCCCACAGTTTCGAGCCCACCGCCGTCGGTCCGTCGGCAAAGCCGGGCGCCGACGATTCCCCAACGGTCAACGCCAGGTCGTTGGTCGTGCTGCGCGGACCCGTCACGGGGCCTCAGCGCCCCATCCGATCGAAAGGTGGCCTCTCGGCGCAGTGGCTGCACCGGGAGGCATTCCCCTCAGCCGCGGCGGCGCGAAACCCGGCGCGCGGTGCGGCGCGCGACCCGTCGTGATCCGAACATCGGTCCTCCTCATCTACTCCGGCCGGGCTCTGTCAGGAGCGCCCGCGGCCGCGTGTTCGAGTTCGTGCAGCTGCCTGGCCTCCTCCGCGGTCACCAATCCGATCTTGATGAGGTCGAGCGGGCTGACGAACCCCTCGCTGATCCGGAACCCGTCTGCCTTCACAACCGCGTCGCGAAGCGGGACCGCCCAGTGGTGCTCGATCAGGAGCAGCGCCGCGGCGGAGTTGTTCGGGATCTCCTCGATCACGTCCCACGCGTCCTCATCGGAGAACACCTGGATGCCGTCGGCCGCGGCCGCGGCACCGGCCACGAAGCCCTTGTCGCCCTCGATGCCGAGCCCGATCAGTGCTCCCACCGCACTGCCGATCTCGCGTGCCTCGTCGTCGGAGAGGTTGCTCAGATGGCTACCGCGACCTCCCCGACCTCGTCCTTGTACACCGCGAGCGCGTCGATCACCCGGACGGTGTCGCTTTCCCGGAGCCGCTCCAGCTCAGCGATGATCTCGCCGTGAAAGTCCGGGTCCGTGAATCCGAGCACGATGAGCTGGACGGGTCCGATCGCCATGTCACGCCCTGTCCAGAGCCTCTACCTCCGAGCTCTCAGCGTCACAGCCGGGACGCCGGTCCGCCTCACCCCGACCGGATGACCGCCCGCATACCCCCGGGTCTACGGCAACGTCGGTGGCGTCGTCGTCCCGCTGTCCCCGAGCCGGAGGTGTCTGCGTTCCCATCGGGCGCCGCAACAGGTGCACAGGGCGTCGACGGTGCCGTCCGGGTAGCTGCGCATCACGGAGATCTCGATGTCACCGGCGGGTGTGACCAGCCGGTAGCTCTTCCAGCTTCGATCGACACCAGGCGATGGCGATGCGGCCATGGTGTGCCTCCTTCGAGGGCGCCGACCGAGACACCTCGGCCCTCCGGGGAGCGACGTTAACGGGGCGCGACGAAATGCAGCCTCATCCGGCACGGATGGGGGCGGAGCGCACTTCTTCTCCCGCATCATCGGTGCGCCGGACGTGACTGGAACGACGGAGGATGCCGTGCGCCACCGTGCCCTGCTGCTCCTCATCGGATGGGCCGCGCCGGGAATCACCCTCGCGGTGCTGCCCGGCGTGTCCGCGCAGGCCGGCTGGGAAGTCATGCACGCCGCCGTGCTCCTCGGGCTGCTCGCCGCGGTGCTGCGGCCGGCGTTCGCGGCAACCTCGGGCTCGTCTACTTCCCCCGCGTACCAGGCGTCTGACGCTCGAGGACATCGATGAGCTGCACCCGAGGCTGGTCACCGGGCTCGCGACGCATCCCGGGATCGGATTCGTCATGGTGCGCTCCCGCACCCGCGGCCCGCTCGTCCTCGGACCGAACGGCACCCGCAGGCTGCGCGACGACCACGTGGAGGGCACCGATCCGCTGGCGATGTTCGGCAGGCACGCGGCGGATGACCTGCGCCGTCATGACCTTCGCCGTCATGACCGGCTCCCGCATGTCGGCGACATCCTGGTGAACAGCCGGATCGACGTGTCCACCGGCGAGGTGGCCGCGTTCGAGAAGCTCGTCGGCCGCCATGGCGGGCTGGGCGGCTGGCAGTCCCGGTCGGTGCTGATCCACCCCGCGGACTGGCCGGTTGCCGCAGACCTGGTCGGGGCCGACTCGGTGCATCGCCAGCTCGTGGCCTGGCTCGAACGGCTCGGGCAGCGGCGGCAGTTGCCTGAGATGAACCGGACGGTGCGGTAGCCCCAGGCTCACCTTGCCGGGCGATGCCCGACGCGCCCGGTGGGTGCGTGATGCAGTCCGTCGCCGAGGAGCTCGCGCGGCGGGCCCCTGTTCCCGTCGTTGCTCATCGACGCCACGGGCGGGATCGCGATGTCACGCAGGCCTGGCCGGCGCGGCCGGGCATCTCACCAGCGAGGGCGGGTGGCGCTGTCGTGCACCTGCCGTTCACCCGGCATGGGCGGTGTCCGGTGTGCGCGCGGAATCCATCGTGAGCCGGATGGTAGGTCGAGCGAATCGGCTTGCAAGTGATGCGAGATGAGGCCGATGGTGACGATGCGCTACCAGTTCCGGGTGGATGGGCGACTGTCCGACGAGACCCGTTCCGCCTTTCGCGACATGCTGATCAGCGAGGTTCCTCCGCAGACGGTGCTCGAGGGTGAGGTGCTGGACGAATCCCACCTGCACGGCATCATCGTCCAGCTCCAGGTGCTGGGAAGCACCGTGGTGTCGGTGCATCCGATTCCGGACTGAGCGCCTCCCACGATCGCCCCTCCGGGGTGATGGCACGGTGGGTCGCGGTCAGCAGAGTGCCGGGCATGGCAGCGACCTTGACGGTGTGGAAGTTCGACACGGTGCACGGAGCGGAGAGCGCTCTCGGGCTCCTCCAGAGGATGCAGAAGGAGGAGCTGATCGCGATCAACGACGCCGCGTACGTCTACTGGACCGAGGGGCGGAAGAAGCCGAAGACACAGCAGCTGCACAGCCTGGCCGGAGCTGGGGCACTGGGCGGCAGCTTCTGGGGTCTGCTGTTCGGCCTGATCTTCTTCGTTCCCCTTCTGGGCCTGGCGATGGGGGCCGCGATGGGAGCGCTCATGGGCTCGATGTCCGACGTGGGCATCGACGACACCTTCATCAATCAGGTGCGGAAGCAGGTCACGCCGGGCACATCTGCGCTGTTCGTCATGAGCTCGCACGTCGTCGTCGACAAGGTGTTGGACGAGTTCAAGCAGACCGGCGCCACGCTCCTGTCGACGAACCTGTCGAACGAGCAGGAAGCCACGCTGCGCGAGGCCTTCTCCGAGGCCGAGTGACTCGCTCGAGCACAACGCCGGAAGCCTGATCCAGAACGGAGCTCGTGATGTCGGACGTCGAGATCAGCCGGAAGGAGTCGCTCACCCGGCACGAGGCGGCCCGCAGGCTCTCCGCGCTGGCCGATGCGCTCGCCGCCGGCGGCCACGTCGAGGTCGAGCTCGGCGCCAGCACCGTGAAGCTCCACGTTCCCGACCACGTCCGGTGCGAGGTCGAGGTGGAGGTCGACGGGGACGAGGTGGAACTCGAGGTGGAGTTCACGTGGTCGACCGCGTCGGCCGACCCGGAGCCCGCCGCGACGCCGCGCGAGCACGCCCGCCGCGGCAGCAAGGCCGCGGCCCGGTCACACTCCTGACCGGGCCATTCCTGACCGGCCGCGCGCGGTTGGGCCACGTGCCCCGGCGGCCGGCCGGCGATCGGTGGTCGAGCTGTGATCCGGTCAGCGCACCACGGGGTATCCCGGGTCCTGCGCGGCGTCCATGGGCACGATGATCCGCCCGAGCGGTACGAGCGAGACGGGGATCAGCTTCAGGCTGGCCCAGGCCAGCGGGATCCCGATGATGGTGGCCGCCAGCGCTACGGCCGTGGCGAGGTGCGCGAGCGCGAGCCACCAGCCTGCGAAGATGATCCAGATGACGTTGCCGATCGTGGACGGCGCACCGGCGTCCTCGCGGCGCACGAGTTGCCGGCCGAAGGGCCACAGCGCGAAGTCCGCGATCCGGAACGACGCCAGCCCGAACGGAATCGTCACGATGAGGATGCAGCAGACCACCCCGGCGATCACGTAGCCGATGGCGAGCCAGATCCCGCAGAGCAGCAACCAGATGACGTTGAGCACGGTTCGCATCAGGGTCCTCCATCGACGGCGTCGCGCCGAGGATCCACCGGATCGGGGCCGGTGGCTTCACCCGTAGCGGGCGGGACAGCCGGGCGTACGACGTCTCTCACCACACCGCACGTCGTCGAGCCGGACGCCAGCAGTTGCCCTCGACGATGCGGCGCCCGTTCACCTGGCTCGGGTGACGTCTGCAGGCCGGGGTGATGGCTATCGTCGCGACCGGAATGCGGAGCGGGCCCGGCAAGCGAGGAGGACGGGATGATCTGGGCATTGCTTGCGGCGTACCTAGGCAAGCGGCCGGCTTGGGTGCAGGCGATGGTGTTCGGGCTGTGTGTGGGGGCGTTCATCGCCACTGCGGCGAAGGCGAACGAGCGCAATCCATTGATCAGCTCGGTGGTCCTGCTCGTGCTGGTTACCGGGGCCGTCGCGGGCACGGCCTTCTACCTCGCGCTGCGCGCCCGGCAACGGCACGGCTGGAAGGCGGGCACACCCGCGCCCGTCTGGGTCAACCTCGCCTACACCGCGGTCTGGGTGCTGTCGCTGCTCGCGGCGGTCGGCGCGCTTCTCGGCGCGGGCGGCCTGAAGGTGGCCGCGCTCGCGATCGTCCCGATTGTCCTGCTGGCACCACCCGCCCTCGGCTGGATCCTGGCGCTGCGGCGGCCTCGCACACCGGAGGCCGGTGTACCGCCGCCCATAGAGCCGTAACCGACGGCAGGGCCACGCGACGGGCGCACGTAACCCCGGCACGTGCTTGCCCGGCGCTCAGTCCTCCAGCTCGGTGAGCCAGCGCAGAGCACGCAGTCCCGGAAGGAAGCAGTACTCGCCACCCCGCGTGACCACGAAGGTCGGCAAATTTTGCAGGCGACGCCGGACGGGCTTCTGCGGGATCGTGATGCTGCCTGTTCCGTCGTGGTGGCCGGCGACCGGGTCTTTTTCGCCGGAGTATCCGATGAAGTTACCGTCGTTGACCCACTCGGACTTGATGAACTCGAACTGTCGATCGAGGTGGGCGCCGATGAAGACCCCGACGAGACCCCGGTCGGCGCCATCGTCTTCGAGAACGCCTTC
The DNA here is from genome assembly GCA_001942185.1 of Pseudonocardia sp. CNS-004. Taxonomy (GTDB): domain Bacteria; phylum Actinomycetota; class Actinomycetes; order Mycobacteriales; family Pseudonocardiaceae; genus Pseudonocardia. The sequence continues at coordinate 496,736 of MKJV01000068.1, read as the reverse complement.
GGGTAGCGGCGGGCCGTAGCTGGTGCCGCGGCGGATGATGCGATGTAGCCGTATCGCCCCGATGATGGTGGCATCGCGCGGGTTGACGCGCCGGACATGCGCGGTGGCGGGACATTTGAAGCCGCGGTCGTCGTCTTCCCGGTAGAGGAAATCGTTGTTGCGGCTCGGGTCCGCGCCCAACTCCGGGTCGTCCTTGTCGGGGGCGAGGGCCAGTGGCGCCCCGCTCGGCCAGCGCCCGATCATCTTCGCGCCCAGTAGCGCCTCTTCGGCCTCGCTGGCGGTGTTTGCACGCAGGTACCGGCGCCAGGCCGCTACCTTGGTGTGGAGCTTGCGGACGGCCAGATAGGTCCCGTTGCGCCCGAGGATCTCGGGCTGCGGCATGGGCGGCAGGTTGCCGGTCTCGTCGGGGTAGCCGAGGATGAACTCGCCGGCCTTGAGGGGTGCTTCCTGGGGATTGGAGCCGGGTATCCCGGTCCCCTCGATGCCCGGATAGCTGATGCCGTCGCGGAAGCCGAAGGAGGTGCGCCCGGTGGGAAGCTGGTGGACCTCCTGCTGGTAGATCACCTCGACACCGGGCGTCTCCTGGTAGGCGGCCCGGGCCCGCTCCAGCGCCTTCTCGAGACGTGCCGCATCGGGTGCGAGCCCACTGAGCACGATATGAACATCACCAGTGCCGAACGGTGGCTCCCAATTTGCCGGGTCGCTCTCGCCGACGTCGCCGAGCACGTCCGCCCGCGCAGCCATGCCCTGCCGGAACTCCAGCGGAAAGCTGTCGAGCGACTCCTGCGGCACCCCGAGGGCCCGTAGCCCTTGGTAGGTCAAGGCCACCGCGGCCCAGGCACCGCGATTCGGATCCGCACTGGGGAGTCCACCCTGAACCGCCGGGAGCAGCCGGCGCAGCAGGGCACGCCCGTCGTGACGGTCGTCGACACGCAGGAAGACAAACCAGCCCTCGTAGGGCACCGGCCGGTGGTGAAGAGCGCCACTCTGGATGTCGTCCATCTCGAGAGGGACGCTCGGTGCGCCGCTTGCCACTGCGTTCATGATGGATGTATCTCCTCAGGTAAACCTCGTCAGCGCCTAACTCGCACCGGCCGCGGCGGCCGCGGCCTGGTTCTTCCATCCCGCGCCCCGATTCACCGCCGAGACCTCGTACACCCCGCGCCGGACGTTGAGGACGGGGTCGTCGGAGACGTCGATGCCATCGGTGGTCCGTGTCGGGTCGTGAATCATGATCGGGTCGCCGATTTCCTCGGTCGACGTCCGGCGCCGCAGGGCCAGCTGTCCGAGCAGGACCCGCTCCCGGGTCGGAGGCCAGGGGGTGCTCGGGTCGGTCAGGTCATCCCCCTCCTCAGCCAGGCTGAGATAGAGGGCGAACCGCACCGGACCCTGCTCCAACCGCTCCTCGAGTTCGTTGAAGAGCGTTTCGTTCGGGAGTGCCTTCAAATCCGCCGGCGGCTGTCCGCTCTCGCCGGCCTCGGGCACCCAGTGGTAGCGGCCCGCGCGCCGCTGACCGGCGGCATTTTCGAACCAGAACGCGTGGATCGCGTTGTAGGCCGTCTCGGCCAGGCTCTTCGGTGCTTGTATCGTCGTCAGGAGTTTTTGAATGTCGGCGGCGATCTTCGGTCGTTCGGCGAGCAACGCGGCCCTGGCGGCCGGGTCGGCGGCCACCGCAAAGAACTTCAGATAGTCGTCGGGCGTCGGTAGCGGGAACAGGGGCAGGTTGAGCGAGACCAGGTCGGTCACGGTGCCGTCGTCGAGGTAGAACTTCACCGCGATGGCCGCGACCGGTGACAAGGGTGCCTCCGGATCGGCCGCTGACGAGGAGAAACGCGCCGTGGCGGGAACGGTGGCACCGGGCTGGAAATGCACGGCGCGGGTCAGCGCGGCTCCATCACCACTGGCCGTGAACGTGCCCCGGTAGATTCGCCCGAGGGCATGAACGGTGCGGTAACCGGGGTGGAACCCTCGTAACCCATGGAGGCCCGCGACCAACGCGTGGGCCTGGTGATACTGACCGTGTGGCTGCTCGTTTGGCGGCATGGATGATCCTCATTCCCGGACCAGGGCCCGACACCGGAATTCACCGGATGAGGGTCTGTGATCGACTCGGGGTGGGTTGTTGGCCTTATCCCGCGGCTTCGTCGAGCAGCCTCTGGAAGGCCGGTGTGGCCCGCAGCGCCGCGGCGGCCGGATTGTCGAGCAATTCCCGAAACTCCGGGGTGTCGAGCACCTCCTGGAACGCCTCGTTCACACGTTGGTCCTTCCAGATCTGCTTGACGGTGAGATCAGGGTAGGAGGTGGTGAATAAGCCTGCAGGCACCTGGTTGGCGACAAACCACTCCTTCACCTTGGGATCCTTCATGCCGGGGAACCCCTCTGTGTGCGTAAAGGTCTTCTCAAAGTTCTCCCCAGCTACCGTCACTGCGAAGTCGTCGATGTAGGTGTCCCAGGACCCGTCGAAGACGCTGGCGAACAGAAAACGGGTATCGTTGTCGAAGATCAGGGCCCGCGCGGTGTGCAATGTGCCGATTTCTATCTGCCCGCTTCGATCCATCTTGGCCTGGGCCGCCTCGATCACCTTGCGCAGCGCATCCGTGTGGCCCGGCTTGATCTTGGCAATGACGAGGAACTCGCTAGCCACTCCATCCGTCAAGCCCGGCCGCTCCGGCTGAGCTGACTGAGTGGCTTCTGTCGATGCCGTCATCGGGGTCTCTCCTTTGTCACGTGTTGCCTGGAGCCTGAGCCGGCCTAATCGGACGCGCGTCCGAATTCAGTGGATGAGGGTCTGTGATTGACTCGGGGGTGTTGATTGGCCTTAGCCGGCGGCTTTGTCGAGCAGCTTTTGGAAGCTGGTGAGGCCACTAGCGCCGAGTTGGCAGGATTGTCTAGCGCCTCCCGGAACTCCGGGCTGTCGAGCACGTCCTGGAACGCCTCATTCACCTCTTGATCCTTCCAGATTCGCTTGACGGTGAGATCGGGGTAGCCGCTGAAGAAGAACAATGCGGGCACCTGGTGCGCGACAAGCCAATCCTTCACGCTGGGTTCCCTAATACCAGGGAACCCTTCGCAGTGGGAAAAGATTCTATCTAAGCCTTCCGCCAGGGAAAGTGAACCGAAGTCGTCGATGTAGGCGTCCCAGGACCCGTCGAAGACGCTGGCGAACAGGAATCGCGTACCCTCGTCGAGGATCACATGCCGCGCGTCGTGCAATGTGGCGATCTCTTGAAACGCTGCTCGTCTTGCCTCCGTCGCCTCCGCTGTCTGGTAACCGGCGATCTCCTCGCGCAGCGCATCCGCGTGGCCCGGCTTGAGGTTGGCAAGGATGAGGAACTCGTTGGCCACCCCATCCCTCGTGCCCGGGCGCTCCGGCTGAGCGGACTGGGTGGGTTCTGTCGATGCCGTCATCGAAGACTCTCCTTCGTCACGTGCCCTGGAGCCTGTCGGTTCGAACAAGTGAGACAGCGGTTCCCGCGCAATGCATCACCCGGTTCGGGTGAGAGTCGGGATGCGCCGCCGGCCAACATGTGTGTGGCGGCCCCGCGTACCGGAGCCCGAGCGTGTGGGTGCAGAGAACGGCGTCAGGTGTCCCCTACCCCTACGGTGTTCAGGAAGACTCGAGATGAGGCGACGGCGACGTATTCGTTGGATTCGCCCGTGGCGGCCGGCGGGGCTCCCGGCTCGCCCGAGGAGGCGCAGGTCCTCCTCGGACTGGCGCGTGCAGGACCTGCTCCTCGTCGAGTTCGAGGGCCGGCCGACATCGTCGTGTGCGACGAGTTCGCGGCGTCCGTCGGCGGGATGACCGCTCCCGAGTGGGACCTTCCATCTCATCCACCCCCGCCGCGGCCGATGCCGTGGTCGGTCGCATCCGGTTTCTCCCGCCGCTGCACCGCCGTCCGCACGGCGCCAAGAGGATCTTCGCGACCAGTCCGACGGCGACGAGGCCCGTGATCATCTGGATCATCGTGAGGATCCGCGCGAGTTCGCTTCGCGGTGCGATGTCTCCGAAGCCAACGGTGGCGAAGACGGTGACCGTGAAGTAGGGAGCGTCGGTCCGGCCCAGCGCCTCCGTGAAGCTGTCCGTGGAAGCGCGGGAGATCCGGAGATAGATCGAGGCGAACAACAGCAGCAGCATCGGGAGGGCGATGGCGACGGCCTGGATGGCGCGCAGCCGCGGGACGTCGGACGCGATGATGGCTCGCACCTGCCAGGCGATGACTGCGGCGAAGGCCAGCAGGCCGAGCGCGAACCCGATCCACGTGGCGGAATCGAGGGGCCGATCCAGCGGGATGGTGTAGTACACGAGCACTAGCAGTGTCATCGACACGCCTGCCCGCAGCAGGCACGCCACGATCAGGCGCCTGCGGGCGGCTGGGGTCAGTTCGTCGTGGCGCTTCCTCGTCACGGGCCCGCTCCGTCCTCGCTGCCAACCGTGGGCGAGGAGCGGCGGCTACGGCGTCGCGTGACCATCCGGCCGTTACGTCGTGCGTGGGGCCGAGATGGATGGGCAGCCTTGTAGGCGCTGTCCACGATGGTGCCGCGGCCTGTTCGATCTCGCTGACGGACGTGGCGACTTCGCCGAGCTTCGAGGAGCGGTCGGCCTGGCTCTGCAGGCCCTCGACCGTGCTGCCGAGGGCGGAGATCGCCTCGTTCAGGTCTTGGGCCTGAGGACCGAACTCGGCCGCTGCGGCGTCCGCCATCTCGCGCCCGGCGGTGCCGAGGTTCGGCAGGGCAGCCTTCACGCCGTCCAGGACCCCCGCCGCGGGGTCGACTTCGACGAGCTGGTTGGTGGCGGTGCGGAAGTCTCCGGCTGCGGCGCAGAGCGCGGCTGAGGTGCTCGTGGTGGGAGGAGGCGTCGTGGCTGGTGGGGCGGAGGGTGTGGCTCCGGAGCAGCCTGCGCCGCCCTGAGCACCGCGGCTGCGATCAGTCCGTTGGCTGTCCGCCTGCCCTCGAGGTTGCTCGGCGTGATCACCGGTTCACCTTCGATGTCGGTTGGGGTGGACACCGAACCTGCCCGACGATACGGCGGTGGCGCCTCATCCGTCAGGGATGAGGCCGGGCGCGCATCGCCGTCGCATCATCGGCATCGAACGCACGGCGAGATCGGCGACGGAGGCGGCGATGAGCGCTGGTGCACCGGCGGCCCCCTCGACCGGCAGGACGAGCTCGGTGCTGTTCACCCTCGCGGCAGGCCAGTTCCTGATGACCCTCGACAGCTCGGTCATGAACGTCGCCATCGCCACCGTGGCGAAGGATGTCGGTACGACGGTCACCGGGATCCAGGCGGCCATCACGCTCTACACACTGGTCATGGCGATGCTGATGGTGACGGGCGGCAAGATCGGCTCGTTGATCGGGCGACGGCGCGCGTTCACGATCGGCTGCACCGTCTACGGCGCAGGCTCGCTGCTGACCGCGGCGGCGCCGAACCTGCCGGTCCTCATCGTCGGATGGTCCGTGCTGGAAGGCATCGGGGCCGCGCTGATCCTGCCCGCGATCGTCGCGCTGGTCGCCGGCAACTTCCGGCCCGAGGGCCGCCCGCGTGCGTACGGGCTCGTGATGGGCGCGGGCGCGATCGCGGTCGCGGTCGGCCCGCTGATCGGCGGGATCGCGACGACGTACTTCTCCTGGCGGTGGGTGTTCGTCGGGGAGGTGCTCGTTGTCGCCGGGATCCTGCTGCTGGCGCGCCGGATCCAGGACGCCCCGCTCGAGGGGCGTACCCGGTTCGACGTCATCGGATCCGTCCTCGCCGCAGTGGGGCTCGGGCTGGCGGTCTTCGGCGTGCTGCGATCCGCGGAGTGGGGCTGGGTCGTCCCGAAGCCGGGTGCGATGTCGCTGCTGGGTGTCTCGCTCACGGTCTGGTTCGTGATCAGCGGACTACTGGTCGTGTGGGCCTTCCTCGAGCGGGAGTCGCGCCTCGAGGAGGCGAACCGGGATCCACTGATCAAGCCGTCGATGCTCAGCAACCGCCAGATGATGGGCGGGCTCCTGATGTTCTTCCTGCTCTACCTGGTGCAGGCGGGACTGTTCTTCACGATCCCGCTGTTCCTGTCGGTGTCACTCGGCCTGACCGCGATCGAGACCGGGGTGCGGATCCTGCCGCTGTCCATCACGCTGCTCGCCGCAGCGGTCGGGATCCCCAGGTTCTTCCCGAACGCGTCCTCACGCCGAGTGGTGCGGCTGGGCCTGCTCGCGATGCTCGTCGGCGTAGTCATCCTGCTCGTGGCCATCGACCCGGCCGCCGACGCGCGGATCGTAACCGTGCCGCTGCTGCTCGCCGGGCTGGGGATCGGCGCGCTCGCGTCGCAACTCGGGGCCGTGACGGTGAGCGCGGTGCCCGACGAGCTGAGCCCCGAGGTCGGCGGGCTGCAGAACACGGCGACGAACCTCGGCGCCGCTCTCGGCACCGCGCTCGCCGGCTCCATCCTGATCACGTCCCTGACCACGGCCTTCCTGCTGGGGGTCCAGGAGAACCCGGCGATTCCCGAGCAGGTCAAGACGCAGGCGAGCGTCCAGCTCGCCGGTGGCGTCCCCTTCCTGTCCGACGCCGACCTCCAGACGGCGCTGGACCAGGCCGCTGCGCCCCAGCCGGTCGCCGATGCCGCCATCGAGGTGAACCGCGACGCGCGGGTGGAGGGCCTGCAAGCGGCACTCACCGTGCTGGCGCTCTTCGCAGCGGTCGGGCTCTTCGCCGCCCGCAGGATCCCGGATCGCCCGCAACGCTCCGCGCCCGCGGCCGACACAGCGGCGCACCGGCCCTGAGAGCGGCCCGGCCCCGGGATGGTGCGGCACCGACCGGAGGCTCGGCCCGAAGGCGAGGGCGGTCTGGGCGATCCCGATCACCCCTCTCCACAGCTCGCCGAGCGTGGCGGTCAGATCGGGTCGTTCCAGGTGGCGCCGTTCGGGAGCAGGCTGTCGGCCTCCTTCGGACCCCAGCTCTCCCGCGGGTAGGTGTGCACGGGTACGGCGTCGCCGAGCACCGGGTCGACGACGCCCCACGCCGCCTCAACGGTGTCCTGCCGGGCGAAGAGGACCCGGCGTCCCTCGACGGCGGCGCCGATGAGCCGGTCGTACGGGCGCATGTTCTCGCCGGCGTGCTCGGCGAACACGAGGTCGTGCGGTTGCGGCTCGAGCGCCGGACCGGGCTTCTTCCCGACAAGGCTGAGACTGATCTCGGTGTTCGGCCAGATGCGGAACCGCAGCGCGTTGGCTATGTGCCCGGTGGCGACGCCGAACAGGCTGAACACGTCGTAGGGCACTGCGCGGAACTTGATGCTGATCTCCGTCGCGGTCACGGGTAGCGTCTTGCCTGCGCGGATGAGCAGGGGCACGCCGGCCCATCGCCACGAGTCGAGCGCGAGCCGGACCGCGGCGTAGGTCTCCACGGTCGACAGCGGGTCGACACCGTCGACGGAGCGGTAGCCGTCGTACTGGCCGCGGACGGCGTCCGCGGGGGTCAGCGGGCGGATCGCGGACACCACGCGCGCCTTCGCGTCCAGCCACGAGTCCGGCCCGGAGCCGTCCGGCGGATCGGCCACCACGGTGGCCAGCACCTGCAGCATGTGGTTCTGCAGCACGTCGCGGATCGCGCCGGTGGCGTCGTAGAAGTGCCCCCGGTCCGAGACGTCGAAGGCCTCGGCCATCGTGATCTGGATGCTCTCCACGTGGTCGCGATTGAGCAGCGGCTCGATCATCGAGTTGGCGAACCGGGCGACGAGGACGTCGTTGAGCGGATCCAGCCCCAACCAGTGGTCGACCCGGTAGATGGCGTCCTCCGGGAAGTACCGGTGCATGGTCTCGTTGAGCGCGATGGCACTTCCCAGGTCGGTACCGAAGGGCTTCTCCACCATCACCCGGGCACCGTCGGCCCGCCCCGCCTTCCAGATGCCTTCGGCGATGCGGCCGAACAGGAACGGGGGCACCTCCAGGTAGTAGAGGGCTCGCCGGGCGTCACCCATCGCCCGGGACATCTCCGCGTAGGTGGCGTTGTCGCCGAGATCCCCGTCCACGTAACGGAGCAGGCCGAGCATCCTCCGCGCCGCCGGCGAGCCGAGGTCCATGCCGTTGTCGCGCACGGACCGCGCGGCGTGGTCACGGAAGCGGTCGAGGTTCCAGCCGCTCTTGGCGACACCGATGATGGGGACGTCGAGCACCCCCCGGCCAACCAGCCCCACCAGGGCGGGAAAGGTCTCCAGCTTCGCCAGGTCGCCTGTTGCCCCGAAGATGACCAGTGCATCCACGCGGTCGGCTGTCATCGTCGTACCCCTGTCGATCATCGAGTCGGTCGAGCGCGTGGTCCCCGACGCGCGTGCGACGTCGCGGAAACCCACGGTCCGGCGGCGCCGATGGCGACGCATCACCTCGCTGAGGTGAGTGCCGGGCGGGCCTGCGGTCACGCCCGGCTGATCGGAATCGGGCGCGATTCGGGCATGGGGTGGTGCGATCAGGCGGAAGCCGTGCGGGGCCGAGGAGGTAACCGCGGTCCCTCGTCCGTCGCGGGTGATGCCTCGGCCGTCCCGTCCCGGGACGGTGACCGTGGCCGCGTGGTTCTCACGGAGGAGGCAGCCATGACCGAGGCAGCGATCGCCGACCACGGGTTGATCGGCGACCTGCAGACGGCGGCGCTGGTCAGCACGGATGGTTCGATCGACTGGTTCTGCTGCCCGCGTTTCGACTCCCCGAGCGTCTTCGGTGCGCTCCTCGACGAGGAGCGCGGGGGCCACTTCCGGGTCCGGCCCGGGCGCGACTGCGAGTCGAAGCAGATGTACTTCCCGGACACGGCCGTGCTCATCACGCGGTTCATCACCGAGGCCGGGGTGGGCGAGGTCGTCGACTTCATGACGCCGTCGGGCCGGGAGGCCACCGGCAACCGCCGGCTGGTGCGGATGCTGCGCTGCGTCCGCGGCGAGATGAGCTTCGAGGTCGACATCGCCCCGCGGTTCGAGTACGGCTGTCGGGCGCACCGGACGGAGCTGACCCCGCACGGGGCGGTGTTCAGCACCGATGCCCTGACGCTGACCCTGCACGCGGTGCACGAGCCCGACGACGCGCGGTTGGCGCAGGTCCGCGTCGAGGAGGGCGACGTGCGGGTGTCGATCGATCTGAAGGCCGGGGACGTGCGGGGTGTGGTGCTGGAGTCGGCTGCGGAGGGCCCGCCGCGGGAGATCCGGGTGGCGGAGTTCCAGCAGATGTTCGACGACACGGTCGCCTTCTGGCGCTCGTGGCTGGCCCGCTCGACCTACACGGGGCGCTGGCGGGAGACGCTGCAGCGCTCGGCGATCACGCTGAAGCTGATGACCTACGCCCCGACCGGCGGCATGGTGGCCGCTCCGACCACGGGGCTGCCCGAGCAGGTGGGCGGCGAGCGCAACTGGGACTACCGCTTCACCTGGGTGCGGGACGCGTCGTTCTCCATCTACGCCCTGCTGCGGCTGGGCTTCACCGAGGAGTCGGCGCAGTTCAGCGGCTGGCTGCGGGACCGAGTGGCCGAGCGGGTCGGGGGCGAGGGGGGCCCGCTGAACATCATGTACCGGGTCGACGGGTCCTCGGACCTCAAGGAGGAGTCGCTGGAGCACTGGTCGGGCTACCGCGGCTCGCGCCCCGTGCGGATCGGCAACGGCGCCTCCGACCAGCTCCAGCTCGACATCTACGGCGAGGCGCTGGACAGCATCTTCTTCGCCGACACGCGCGGGTTGCAGGTCGGGCACCGCGGTTGGATCGCGATCCGCGAGCTACTGGACTGGCTCGCCGAGCGGTGGGACCAACCGGAGGAGGGCATCTGGGAGACCCGCGGCGGCCGTCAGGACTTCACCTACGGCCGGTTGATGAGCTGGGTGGCGTTCGATCGGGGCATCTGGATGGCGGCCTCGCACGGCCGTCCCGCCGCCGTCGATCGCTGGCGCGAGGCCCGGGACGCGATCTATGACCAGATCATGACCAAGGGCTGGAACGCGGAGCGGAAGGCGTTCGTCCAGCACTACGCCAGCGATGTGCTGGACTCGTCGCTGCTGCGGATGTCGAGCGTCGGGTTCGTCGCCCCGCACGACCCGATGTGGGCCTCCACGCTGCGGGCGATGGATGACGAACTGGTCACCGACAGCCTCGTCTACCGCTACGACCCCGGCGCCTCGCCCGACGGCCTGCTCGGCTCGGAGGGCACCTTCTCGCTCTGCTCGTTCATGTACGTCGACGCGCTCGCGCGGGCAGGAAGGCTCGACGACGCCCGGCTCGCCTTCGAGAAGATGCTCACCTACGCCAACCACGTCGGGCTGTTCTCCGAGGAGATCGCCCTCACCGGCGAGCAGATCGGCAACTTCCCGCAGGCATTCACCCACCTCGCGCTCATCGACGCCGCGATCACCCTCGACGAGGCACTCGACCGGACCAGCGGCGGATGACGTCCGTCTGACGGCCGCGGTGTCGCCGTCCGCGCCCGGCGCCGGCCGTTCCGGGCCCGAGCCGGACAGGCAGCGGTTGGAGGCGGCGATGCAGTTGACCCCACGGGAGCGGCGTGCGCTCCGCGCGATCGAGGAGGCCCTCGCCGCCGAGGATCCCGCGCTGGCCGGACTCCTGCGCCGGTGGCCCACACCGTGGCGCGCGCGGCTGCTGCGCTGGGTGACGTGGGCGGGCGTCGTCGTTGCGGCGGTCCTGCTGCTGATCGGGCTGGTGCTGTCGGATTCCGGTCTGTTCCTCGGGGCCTTGCTGACGATCCTGGCGCTCGTGGTGATCTTGCGGCGGGGCTCGCCGTCGGCCGGAGGCGGGGGAGGGGGTGACCTGCGCCCCGCGCTCAGGGCTGCAGCAGCTGCATTCGCCCGCCGCGGGTGACGCCGGGAGTCCGGCACCGGTCCTACCGTCCGGGGGTGACCACACCGGCAGCCACTCCCGCCATCCCGGCCGCCCGTCCGCCCTCGGACGGTGTCCGCTCACGGCCGCCGGCACGGCAGGGTGGCCTGCCGCGGGCGATGGTCATCCTGGTCGGTGCGGCCGCTGCGGTGATCGTCGTGGCAGGGGTGCAGGCAGTCGCGTGGCTGATCGGCCCGGCGTTCATGGCGTTGATCATCGTGATCGCGGTGGCGCCGGCGCAGAGCTGGCTGCGGCGCCACGGGTGGCCGGGATGGGCCACGACACTCGTGGTGATCCTCCTCGTCTACGCGATCATGGTGGGGCTGGCCCTCGGCATCATCTTCTCCGTCGCCCGGCTGGCGACCGAGCTCCCGAAGTACGCGTGCGCGGCGAGCTGGTCACGTCCGCGACCGCGGAGCTGGCCGCGCTGGGAGTGGGACCGGAGCAGCTCGCGCAGGCGAGGAGCTCCCTGAACCTCGGCAGCATCGCCGGCCTGCTCGGGTCGTTGCTGAGCAGCGTGGCGGGGCTGGCATCCAACCTCGTGTTCCTGCTGGCGCTGCTGCTCTTCCTCAGCGTCGAGGCCGGGGGCACCGGGGACCGGCTGGCGTCGATCGCGGCGGACCGGCCGAGGATCGCCGAAGCGCTCGGACATTTCGCCTGGGGCACCCGGCAGTACCTGCTGGTGACGACGGTCTTCGGGTTGATCGTGGCGGTGCTCGACTCGGTCGCGCTTGCGCTGATGGGCATTCCGCTGGCTGTCACCTGGGGCCTGCTGTCGTTCATCACCAACTACATCCCGAACGTCGGGTTCATCATCGGCGTCGTGCCACCCGCGCTGCTCGCGCTCCTGACCGGCGGCCCGCAGCTGATGGTGATCGTCATCGTGGTGTACTGCGCGATCAACTTCGTGGTCCAGTCGATCATCCAGCCCCGGTTCATCGGGGACGCGGTGGGATTGTCGGTCACCGTGACGTTCCTTGTGCTGGTGTTCTGGGCGTGGTTGCTCGGCCCGCTCGGGGCGATTCTCGCCATCCCGCTGACGCTGCTGGCCAAGGCGCTGCTCGTGGACATCGACCCGCAGGCCAAGTGGGCCGACGCGCTGTTGCGGGACACCCCGAAGGAACCGGACCCGGATGCTCCCGCGGGGAAGTCGCGACGCGAGCAGCAGGAGCAGGACCTCACGGTCAATGGAGGGCGATCTTCAGCGCGATGACGGCGATGCCGAGCAGGGCGGTCCCGGCCGCCCAGCCGAGAGCGGGGGCGCGCGGCGCGCCGGAGCGACGCGCGGCCTCGTACCCGAGGCCGGCGAGCAGCACCGTGGACAGTCCCAGTGCCATGAACACCGCGGCCCGCAGGCCCGCACCGAGCGCGGAGGTCGCGAGCAACATGATCACCGGGGCGTAGGAGGACTGCAGCATCGGCCACCCATGCCGAAGCGCACCGAAGATGCGGCTGCGCTCGGGAGCGGGCCCGTGCACGCCCGAGGCGAGTATTTCGGCGTATCGCTCAGTGGCCCAGTAGACGAGCAGCGTTGCGACGACGGCGATCACGGTCTGGCCGAGAGTGCCGTGCAGGCTCGCGGCCATCATCACCGCCGACCCGACCACGGTGCCGTGGACGGCGTCGGCCAGCTCCCGCTCGTCGGTCCATCTGGAGCGGAGTCGGCTGACCGATCGCCGTACTACTCCTCCGGACGCGCTCGAACCGCCGTGCCGGGATCGCGATGGCTCGGTCACGGCACGTGGGGTCACGTGCTGGAGGTGGTCGCTTGCTGGTCGCGGTGCGCCGGTCCGGACATCGCTGTGCCATGTCCCAGCACCTTGGACTTGGCCCGCTCGAACTCTTCGGCCGAGATGGTGCCGCGGTCCCGCAGGCAGCGAGCTTGGTGAGCTCGTCGGCGGTGCTCGTCGCGCCGGCGGTCTCCCGGACGTACTGCCCGAAAGCCTGCTCGTTGCGCTGGGCCTGAGCCAGGGCGCGCTCGTTCATCGAGCGGCCGCGCGCGATCAGGTAGACGAGAGCACCCAGCCACGGCACCACGACCAGGAACAGGATCCACAGCGCCTTACCCCATCCCGACAGCTCGTGGTCCCGGAAGATGTCGCCGAATATCGAGATCAGCAGCCAGATCCACGTGAAGAGAATCATGAACCAGAAGATGGACACGATGACGTCCCACAACGGCATCTCGATCTCCTCGATCCGTGCCTGGGGCACCGCTACGGACGCGGGGCCACCGCCGATCGGCAACGGTCGCCCATCCGCGTCCGACCGCCATCACCCGCCGCAGATGACCCGGGGCCGCTCGTGGTCGTCAGCTCACGGCTGGGCACCACGTTCCCCAGCCCACCCAGCAGGGGGTGCCCGTGTCCGGCGAGTAGTAGCCTCGTGCGAGCCGCTGCTCGTGCCCGGGGTCTCGGTCATGACGTCTCCTCTGCGCGACCTCATCCGGATGGGGTGATGGCGGGGTGCACCGGCCGCCCGGCAAGGACCCGGAGCAGAGCGGTGATGGCGCTGCCGAGGCCCGCTGGTGCCACGGCGGCGGGCGAGGCCCCGGCGCGTCCACGGGTATGCGGACGCGCAGTGCTCCGGGCAGCGAGCGGAACACGAGCGGCGGCGGCAGGGAGAGCGCCTCTCCGTCGACCCCCACGTCGATCCGCTCGCACCCGGATCGCACCACGAACTCCGGTGCCGTCCACTCCCGGTAGCCGTGGAATCGCGCGATGCGGCCCGTCGCCTCGGCGGAGATCAGGGCGGGGACGTCTCGCGCCCGGTCCACGGTGACCGTGACGACGCCGAGCACCCCGGCGTCGAGCCGCTGGCGGGTGCCGAACCCGTTCAGCCGGTCCAGGCGGTAGACCCCGTTGGACACGAGCACGATGTCCGAAGGCGGGGCGTCCGTCCCGTTGGCGCCGACGAACCGGAGGTCGAAGCGCTGCGCGTCCGGGCCGAGCAGATCGGGGAGCAGGTCCGCCGTGGTCGCGAGCTTCGCGTCCCGGTACGCCTCGGACCGCACGACCGCGGCGTAGACGCCGAGAGAGGCGTTGTTCACGAAGATCCGGTCGCCGAGCAGCGCGAGGTCGATGCGCCGCTCCACTGCGCTCCCGTAGGCGTCCAGTGCGGCCGCGACGTCCTCGCGGTCGAGTCCGAGATCGAGCGCGAAGTGGTTGCGGGTGCCGGCAGGTACGCACACGAACGGCAGGTCGTGGCGCCGGGCGACGTCCGCGACGAGCGCCTGCGAGCCGTCGCCCCCGGCCATGCCGATGACGTCGGCGCCGTCGGCGGCCGCCTGCTCGGCGAGCGATCGCAGGTCATCGCCGGGGCGGAGCACGATCGGTGTGATGCCGCGTCGCCGCGCCTCGCTCTCCAGCGCGAACCGCTCCACCTTCCCTCCGCCCGAGCGCGGGTTCATCAGGAGGACGCCGTTCTTCGCCGGACCGACCGGCCGAGCATCGACGTCGGCGGGGCCCGTCTCGTGCCCGATGGCCGCCCGGGCAGCTGCGGTCGACGCGAGGACGAGCACGATCACGACCGCGAGCTCCACGACCGAGCCGATGAGCAGCACCACGACCCCGATCAGCGCCGCCACCGCGACTGCGGCAGCGACGATCCGGGGGCCACGGCGGTGCACCAGGGCCGTCCATCCGGTGATGACCGCCACGACGACCAGGAGGAGTGCCAGGAGGAGCCTGCCCGGATCCTGCAGGAGGGTCACCGCCACCACCGCCACGGCCGCCAGCAGCGCGGCCAGCGCACCTGCCGCCGCCGCTCGCCGTCCGACGCCGGGGGGCGGCGGGGACGCCGTTCGGCCTTCCGCCCCGATGCCCATGGCCCACCGCCTCGTCCAGGTTCGCGCTCCAGGCTGGTCACTCCAGGTCGGTCACAGTGATGCCGGACCGAACTGCTCGTCCTCACCCGGCCCGGATGACTTCCTCTCACCCCACGCGGGGGATGCGTTGGCGGGGCTGCGCGCAGGACGGTCGTCGCTCGGCGAGCCGGGGTGGACCGCGGACGCGACGGAGGCAGGCGATGACTTCGACGGACGTGTACGGAGGGCTCGTCCGACCAGCCCCGGGGGCGGTCCGGAGGGTGCACTTCCACGACCCCGACGCCCCGGTCGCCAGGGTTGTGACGCCATCGGTGTTCGTCGCGGTCCGCGAGGAGCAGGGCCGCCTGCTGCTGGTCCGACGATGCGACAGCGGCGCGTGGGAGCTCCCCGGGGGTCGTGTCGACGTCGGGGAGAGCGCGGTCCGGACGGCGGTTCGGGAGACGGCCGAGGAGGCCGGGCTGCGGGTGCGGATCACCGGGCTGGTCGGGCTGTTCACCGATCCCACGCACGTCGTGGAGGCAGCGTCGGGCGAGGAGATCCGCCAGCAGTTCGTGGTGTGCTTCCACGCGTGGGTCATCTGGGGCAGGCCCCACCCCGACGGACATGAGACCTGCGATGCCGCCTGGTTCGACCCCGAGGACGTCGCATCGCTGACGCTGGAGCTCGGCGCGCGCCGGTTCGTCCAGCACGCACTCGCGGGGGCGAGCGAGCCCTATCTCGAATGAGCGTTCCGCCGAGGGAGACCAGCGATGACTCAGGTGACCGAACGTCGGGGCCGCAGCGCCCGACGGACCGGCGAGAAGCCGCATCCGACCCGCGAGGAGAGGGTGGCGCGGGGGAAGGGGGCCCGGGCCGAGGTGCCGCGGTCGAGCCACGCCGAGTTCACACCGGCGGCCGGGCGGCCCGACCTGGTGACCCTGCTCGAGACGCAGGCTGCGGCTCGCGTCGCCGAGCTCGTGCCGATCCGGTACGGGCGGATGGCGGTCTCGCCCTTCACGTTCTTCCGCGGTGCGGCCCTTCCCATGGCGAGTGACCTCGCGGGGACCCTCCGGACCGGACTCGTCGTCCAGGCGTGCGGTGACGCCCACCTGGCGAACTTCGGGTTGTTCGCCTCGCCGGAGCGGAACCTCGTGTTCGACATCAACGACTTCGACGAGACCCTGCCCGGGCCGTGGGAGTGGGACGTCAAGCGGCTCGCGGCAAGCCTGGAGGTCGCCGGGCGGGACAACGGCTTCTCCGCGAAGGAGCGCAGGAGGATCGTCCTGGCCGCGACATCGGCGTACCGGCTCGCGATGCGGGAGTTCGCCGATCTCACCAACCTCGAGGTCTGGTACGCCCATGTCGACGCCTCCGCCATCCAGCAGAGGTTCGGATCTCATCTCAGCTCGGATCGGCGCCGCACTCTCGCCCGTGCTCTCGCCAAGGCGAGGACCAAGGACAACCTGGGGACGCTCGACCGTTTCGCCGGTGTCGACGGCGGGAAGCCGATGATCATCGGGGATCCGCCGCTGATCGTGCCGGTGCGGGAGCTGGTCGGCGAGCCGGTGGACGAGGTGTTGCGGCAGCTGCGGGGCATGCTCGACTCCTACCGCGAGACCCTGGAACCGGAGCGGCGGGTGCTGCTGGACCGCTATCAACTGGTGGACTTCGCCCGCAAGGTCGTCGGGGTGGGGAGCGTGGGTACCCGCTCGTGGATGGCGCTGCTGCTCGGTGACGGCCTGCGCGATCCACTGTTCCTACAGGCCAAGGAGGCAGGCCCGTCGGTGCTGGAGGAGTTCGCCGGACGCGGTGAGCACGACAACGCGGGCCGGCGGGTCGTCGTGGGCCAGCGGCTCATGCAGGCGGTGGGCGACATCTTCCTCGGCTGGGTGCGCGTGCAGGGGTTCGACGGGCAGACCCGTGAGTTCTACCTGCGGCAGCTGCGGGACTGGAAGGGATCGGCCGAGATCGCCGCGATGGTCCCGAAGGGAATGCGCGCGTACGCGCAGCTGTGCGGGTGGACCCTCGCCCGTGCGCACGCACGGACCGGGGACCGCATCGCGATCGCCGCCTACCTCGGCGCCGGCCCGGCGTTCGACGAGGCGGTCGGCGATTTCGCCGCCGCCTATGCCGACCAGAACGAGCGTGACCACCGGTCGCTCCTGGACGCCATCGCTGCCGGGCGGATCCAGGCTGAGTCCGGCGTTTAGGACCCTCCTAAACCAAGTGCATGTCGGTGAGCAAGCCGTGTTCGTGGGCCGCGAGCACGGCCAGCCGCCTGCTGCTCACCCCGAGCTTCGCGTAGATCGACCGCACATGGCTCTTCACGGTGTTGACCGAGACGGCGAGGTCGTCGGCGATCTCGCCCAGCGACAGCAGCGACGGGAGCAGCCGGAGCACGGTGAGCTCCCGCTCGCTGAGCGTCGCCTCCGAATGGGCAGCGCCCGCACCCGCGGCGAGCGCACGGTCGACGAACGCCTCCGAGGCCCCGAAGCTGCCGTGCTGGTGCACGAGCATCTCGCGGATGCCGGCCCCCGCCTGGGCGAACGGCCGGAGCGCGTCGAGCGGCTCTGCGAGGGCCAGCGCGGCCTGCAGGGCACGGCGGGCGGCGGGCCGTTCCCCCGCGGCGACCGCGATCGACGTCTCCAGCAGCCAGGCATCGACCATGGTCTGCGGGAGCACCGTCGACTCGGGGCGCTCCAAGACGTGCCGGACGAGGAAGCGGGCCTGCTCGTGCCTCCCCGCACTGGCTTCGACCCATGCCCGCATCACGTGGAGTTCGCCTGCGTCTCCGCTGCGCTCGGCCAGCCACCCGAGCACGGTCCGCGCTGCCGCGATGTGTCCGAGCATCAAGGCGGCGCGGAACTCCAGCAGCGCCATCGCAACGACCTGCTCCGGCCCGGCGGAAAGATCGCCGAACGCCGAGCGTGCCTGCTGCAGCTCGGCCAACCCGGCCGCTCTCTCACCACCGTCGAATGCCGCGGCTCCATGGACCGCCCGCAATGTGAAATGCAGACGGGGAGACGCGGAAGTGACGCCGAATGCCAGGCCCGCAGCTGTCAGTCGCTCGGCGTCGTCGGTCTCCGCTCGCATCAGCGCGGCGTAGGCGAGCGTGGCCGTGGCGGCGGCGAACCACACGGTTCTCTCCCAGCCGTGCTCGGCGGCGGCTTCAACGGCCTGGCTGCTCGCGGTCCGCATCGCCCGCACGTCGCCACCGACCGCTGCGACGACACCCAGGAGCGCGAGGCACTGCATCATCAGGTAGTCGAATCCGTGCCTCCGGCACAGAACGAGCGCACGCTCGAGCTCCTCGCCCGCCGCGACGCGATCTCCCCGTTCGAGGCGAGCGATACCCCGGCTGACGCGCGCGAGAGCCTCCAGTTCGGGTTCGGCGGGTAGCTCGTCTATTTTCAGCGCGGCGGTCTCCGGTCCGGCGGTGGGCGGGGAGAGGCTGGCGCTCAGCTGTTCGGCGGCGGCCCGCAACACGGCCAGGTCCGCAGGGCCGTCGGCAGGCCAGGACTGCTGTGCGCGGTGCAGATGGCCTCGCGCGGCCGGAAGCTCTCCGACCTCGAGATCGGTGAGTGCAGAGGTCAGGGCAAGCCAGGGATCCGTGGCGACGGCGTGGGCACGCTGCGTGCCAGTGCGCGCCGCAGCGGCGCGTGGTCTCCGGAGAGGATCAACGAAACAGCGAAGCGGTGCAGCAGGTCGGTCAACAGCGCCGGGTCGTCGCTCCGTGTCCCATGGTCGAGTGCCCATGCCGCCTCGCATCGGTCCGCCCACCAGCGTGCGGCGACGCCGTTCAGCTGTGCCGCCCGCTTCGGCCCGTGTCTCCGGAGGTCGGCGAGCAGGTGGGTTCGAAGCAGCTCCTGGAGGATGTAGTCGTCGCGCTCCGGCCCGCTGGACGACACCAGCGAGGTCTGGTGTTCGAGTGTGTCGAGCACGTTGCCGGCGTCCTCCCGCCCTGACAGCTCGGCGGCGAGCCCACTTGGGATCGGCTGGCTGATGCTGATCGTGCGCAGGAACTCCTGCACGTCCTCGGGCAACCCGCCGAGGACCTCACCGACCAGGTAGTCGGCGACGGAGCGCTCGTCGCCGGAGAACTGCGCGAGGAACACCTCACGATCCGCGCACCCGGCCATGCCGAGGGCAGCGAGGCGTAGGCCCGCTACCCACCCGCCGGTGCGCCGGTGCAGCACCTCGACCTGTGCGGGCGTGAGATGTAGCCCAGCCCCTTCGAACAGGGCCGTGGCCTCGGCCGGCGTGAACCGCATCTGCGCGGCACGCAACTCCCAGAGCCGGCCCGCGAGGCGCAGTCGTCGAAGCGAGATGGGCGGATCGCACCGGCTGGACAGGACGAGTCTGATGCCGGCCGGGCGGTTGCGGATGAGGCTCTCGATGCCGTGCAGGGCGTCCGGATCCACGAGCTCGTCCAGGTCGTCGAGGATCAATCGGATCGGCCTCGGTCGTGGCAGGAGCGCCGCTTCGAGTTCGGCGAGCGACTCCGGCTGGGCGACGTGCCACATCCCGGAATGCAGTCGATGTTCGGGCGGGACCGACGGGCATGCGGCGAGCGCGGCCACAATCGACGCCCACAACCTCCCCGGATCATTGTCGTCGCGATCGAGATTCACCCAGGCGGTGTCCGCGGTCGTGCTCGTGCGCGACCAATCCGCCAGCAGGAGTGTCTTGCCGTACCCGGCCGGTGCGCAGACGAGTGCCAGGTCGGACGCGACCACGCGTCGAAGCCTGTGCGCAGCGAGTCGCGCACCACGAACTCCGGGGGGATCTTCGGGATTGCAATCTTGGCGTGCGGAACAAGCGCCATGACCAGTCCCCCTCTGGTCCGTCTGGACCACTTGGTTCCTGCTTTCGTCTCATTGCTTGGCCTGCAGGCTCATTCTCGGAGCCCAGTGAGACAAACACGATAGGGCTGCCAACCTGGAGTGTCCACCAGGTTGGTGACAAATAGAATTTGGAGAGCGCTTACGTCTCATGTGGACGCGTGCACCCCAATCGGCAGCACCCACGGCAGATGACCCGGTACGTCGGTACCCTCCGTCATCCGTGGGCTACGACCTAGGCCGGCCTGGAGGAGCACCGCATGAGCGAGGACAGGACGGGTCGAAGGGGAGTCCATCGACCTCAGCGCCCGAAGGCGAGCCTACGAAATGGTACGGGCCGTCCTGTCCGACGTCGACGACCAGGAGCACCGGGCGGCCGCGGCGCGGAGCGTCGCCGTTGCCGCGCTCGCAGAGACCGGAGTCGACGGCCTTGCTGACGTCGCCGTCGATCTGTCGCTGAGGCTCGCGTCCGCGCTCGAACGGATCGCAGCCGACCAGGGTTTGGCCGCGGTCGATCTCGCCGAGGTGTGGTTCGTGGACTACGGACCAGACTAGGACCGCCCCCGCAGGCAGGCCGCTTCGAAGGCCGCCGTCACCGCACTCCGCCTGCTGCTCACGCCGAGCTTGCGGTAGGTCATCCGCATCCGGGACTGCGTCTCGGCGATCGGGATGCCCAGCTCCCTGGCGATCTGCTCCACCGACAGCGGTGAGGACAGCAGCGCGATCACCTGCCGCTCGGCGGCGTCGAGAGGCGCGCTCCATCGTTCGTAGCGGCGGCGCCCAGCGGCGAGCGCCCGCTCCGCGAACGGCTCGGTCGAAGCGGAGCGGGCGACATGGCGACCGAGTAGCTCACGGGCCTCCGCCGCGGCGAGCGCGAACGGCCGTACGACGTCCAGCGACGCGCCCGAGGACAGGGCGGCCCGCAGCGCGTCACTTGCGGTGCGCACCTGGCCACCCGAGATTTCGACATTGGCCGCCACCAGCAGCGCCTCGACGCGGGTGTACGGCAGGACCAACGGGACGGTGCCGGCAAGGATGGGTTCGATGTCCGCGCGGGCGGGCTGGTGCCGGCCCACCGACAGCTTCTCCCACGCCTGCATGAGCAGGACTTCCCCCGGCGTGCCGATGCGGTCGCAGAGCCAGTCGACGACGGCGCGGGCGTCGCCCAGCCGGCCGAGCACGACCGCGGCGTGGTGCTCCAGCACGGCCAGCGTGGCTGCCTGCTCGGCGCTCAACGGGACCGGGCCGAGCTCGGCCCTCGCCTGCTGCATCCGCTGCAGCCCCTCGAGCCGGCGACCGGAGTCGAAGAGCGCTGCGCCGTACACGGCTCGCATTGCGAACACGAAGCGCGGCCGGAGCGCGGTCCCGCCTCGCTGCAGCCCCTCGCTCGCGTAGCGGCGCGCCTCGGCCGGGTCGGCCCGCATCAGCGCGGAGTAGGCGAGCATCCATCGAGCGGCGGCCGACCACGGCGACCGATCCCAGCCGCGCGTGGCCGCCACCGCGAGCGCGCCGATCGCTGCGGCGGTCATCGCCCGGTATTCCCCGGCGAGACCTGCCAGCCCTGCGAGCAGCGTCGAGCACTGCATCTCCAGGTAGCGGAAGCCGTGCCGGCGGGCGAGCCCGAGCGCGTCCTCCAGCGCCGCGGAGGCCGTCACCGAGGTGGCGTCGGTGAGCAAGCCCCGGCCTCCGACGCTGACGAGAGCCAATGCGCTCCACACCGGGTCGTCGAACCGTCGCTGCTCCTCGTCGAGTAGGTGAGGATCGGCTGCGAGGTCGGCGGCGGACGCCGCCTCGAACAGCTCGGCGATCGAGCGGAGGACAGCGAGCCGAGGGTCGGGTTCAGCGGGGAACAGCGCGCCGGCGTGCCGGAGGTCGGCCTCGGCCCCCGTCGCGTCCCCGTCCTCGATGCGGATCAGCGCGGAGTAGAGGGTGAGCCACGGATCGCCGGCCACGACCTGCTCACCGATCTCGGACAGCGCCCGGCGAAGCTCGGGGTGGCTGCCGGTCACGAGGAGCGCCGCCCCGACCCGATGCACCACCTCGACGAGCGGCTCGTCGTCAGCGGACATCGTGCACGAACCCGGACGTGGGCTCCGGGAGTCCCGGAACCGACCTGTTCATGTCCGTGTTCGGCACCATGTCGCCATGGCTCCCCGCTGCTGGCTCGGACGACCGAGTCAACTCGCCCAGCGCGGCGACGGGTAGGCCCGTTCGCCCTCTCCGCTGCGCGCCCACTCGGCGCAGCGGCCCCCCGGTCCCGGCTACTCGCCGCTACGCGCCCACACGCGGCTCGTGCAGGGTCAGGCGGCGTCGCGGGGCAGCGTGGTGGACCAGACCGCGTCGCCGCGCAGCGCCTCGGCCAGCTCGTCGAGGTCGTCGACGATCAGGCGGGCGCCGGCCAGCTCGCCGGGCTCGGCGTAGCCCCATCCGACACCGATCGTCGGTACGCCGTGCACGGCGGCGCCCTCGACGTCGTGGTGACGGTCGCCGACCAGCACCACCGGGTCCCGGGTGGGATCGAGGTGCAGCCGTCCGAGCACGGACCCGACGACGGCGGCCTTGCCCACGCGGCCGGACACATGGTCGGCGCCGCCGACGAGATCGAAGAAGCCGGCGAGCCCGGTGCCGGCGACGATCTTGCGGGCCAGGTCCTCCGGCTTGGAGGTCGCGGTGGCGAGCCGCATCCCGTCCTCGCGCAGCCGTTCCAGCAGCGCGGGAATCCCGGGGTAGACGGGCGTGATCGTGGCCGCGACCAGGTCGTAGGAGTTGCGGTACGCGACGATCGCCGCTGCCGTCTGTGCCTGGGTCAGGCCCAGCTCGGGCAGGGCGGTCTCGAACGGCGGGCCGACGAGCCGGCGCAGCCGCGTGGCGTCGGGCACCGGGAAGCCGACCTCGGCGATGGCCGCGGCCAGGTGTTCGACGATCGTGGTGGCCGAGTCGACGAGAGTGCCGTCGACGTCGAGAAGGACGGTGCGCACTGATCGCATGCTACGGGGGACCCGCCCTGGCTCCGGTGGGAGCCGTGCGGTAGGTCTGCGGCGTGCAGGTACGCAAGCTGGTCGTCCGGGCCGCGATGGTCGCCGAGAGTGTGGTGCAGGCCGCGGTGATGCTCGCGCTGCGGGTGCGGGGACGGCACCTGCCGATGATCGTGCCGTTCATCGGGCACGGCACCACCCGGCGAGTGCGGCTGGGCGGCCGGGTCGTGCTCGGAAGGCCGGAGGCCGCGGCGCCCGCGGTGGGGGTGCCGGCGGCGCCGGACCCCACTCCGCGGTCGCGGCGGTCGGTGCTGCGTGCGACCATCGCACGCTTCCTCACCGTGGAGGTCCCGGGAGCGGTCGTCACGGTGCACGGGCCCGGGGTGGAGACCCAGATCTGCGCCGACCGCGACGGCTATCTCGACGCCGTGCTTGACGTCGCCGAGCCTCTGCGCCCCGGGTGGCACGCGTTCGAGCTGCGGCTGTGCGACGGTGCCGAGGTGTCGGCGCAGGTGCTGGTGGTCGACCCGGATGCGCGGATCGGTCTGGTCAGCGACGTGGACGACACGATCGTGGAGACCGGCCTGACCCGGGGCATCGAGTTCGTCCGGGCCACCCTGCTCACGCCGGTGCGGGAGCGCACGCCGCTGCCCGGTGCCGCGCCGCTCTACCGCGCGCTCTCGCAGCCGGCCGACGGTCCGGTCCGGCCCGTCTTCTACGTCTCGACGAGCCCGTGGAACCTGCACGAGATGCTGCTGGAGTTCGTCGTGCTGCGCCGGTTCCCGATCGGCCCGCTGCTCCTCACCGACTGGGGGCCCTCGCACAGCGGGCTGTTCCGGATCGGCGCGCAGGAGCACAAGGGCGGGCTCGTCCGGCGGATGCTCGAGGAGCACCCGAAGCTCGGGCTCGTGCTGGTGGGCGACAGCGGTCAGCAAGACCCGGAGATCTACGCCGCGCTCGCCCACGAGCACCCGGACCGCATCCGCGCCGTCTACATCCGCCGCACCCGCCATGCCCTCCCCGGACGGCTCGCCGAGATCGACGCGCTGGCCGCCGAGGTCACGGCGGCCGGGGTGCCGATGCTCGCCGTCGACGACAGCGTGCAGATCGCCGCGCACGCGGCCGAGCTGGGCCTGCTCGACGCCGCCGCGCTCGACGACGTGCAGGCCGGCTGAGGCGCGCCCCTCCTAGGACAGGACCTAGCAGCCACCGAGCTTGCGCACGTCGAAGACGCGCATCCGCCCAGGAGCGGTGGCCGCGCACGTCAGGGGGTGTCCGGCAACGACGTACCGCTCGCGCAGCAGCACCGAGCAGTCCGGGTCGGCGAGCTCGACGTGCCAGTCGGTGCTGCCGTCCAGGAGATCGTCGCGGGCGACGTGCACGAGCCGCAGCGCGTCCACGCCGGTGGCGCCGGTGGCCAGCCGGGCGTGGTGCTGCGCGGCCTGCACGGCGGGCGGCACCGCCGACCGGCCGCGCACGACGCCCGCCTCGAGGCGGCCTGCCCGGTAGGCGGCGAGCACGGCGGTGGCGTCGGCCGGGTCGAGTCCGCCGATCGCGTAGCCGTGGGGGAGCAGCACCACGGCGGGCGCGAAGCGGCATCCGCCGACGTGACTGCATTCCCAGACCGGCTCGGGATCCGCGGCGGCCAGCGCGGCGGCGACCGCGCGGCCGCGGACCGCGCAGCACGTGTCGTGGCGGCCGTGGGTGCAGACGAGGACCAACGGCCCGTCGGACGGCTCGCCGGGCGCGTCGACGGCGGCGACCAGCTCGGACTCGGTGCGGCACGTGCCGACCCTGACCGACTCGTGGCCCGGGCGGGCGTCGACCCGGAACCAGCGCCGGATGGCGGGCCGGCGGGCCCGGCCGGGACGGCGCACGAGCACCACCCGCCCCTCCCAGTCCGAGAGGGCGTCGGTCACGTCGGCCGGCAGCGCGGTGAGGGCCTGCGTGGGCCACGGCCCGGGATGCTCGATCAACAACCACCGGTCCGCCTGCGGTGCGGTGCCCTCCAGCGGGTCGCCCGCCGCACCGGCGGCGAACGAGCAGCGGGGCCAGCCGCCCGTTACGGCCTCGTTCATCAGGGCAAGGCTACCCAGAGGGGTGCTGGTCCATCCGGCCTCAGGGCATCGGCTCCGATGCGCTCCCGGTAGGGTCGGTAGTAAAGGGTTGGTAATGAAGAGCGAGTGGTGGGTGGAGGTCGGGTGCTCGAGATCAGCGGGCTCACGTGGGCGGTCACGATCGGGCTGATCGTGCTGCTACTCGCGCTCGACCTTGTCCTCGCCGCCGCGCGCCCGCACCGCGTCGGCTTCCGCGAGGCCACGGCCTGGTCGGTCTTCTACATCCTGGTGGCGGTCGCGTTCGGCGTCTGGTTCGCCATGGCCTACGGCGGTGACTTCGGCACCCAGTACTTCGCCGGCTACATCGTCGAGAAGAGCCTCTCGGTCGACAACCTCTTCGTCTTCGTGATCATCATGACGACGTTCGCGGTGCCCGAGGAGCACCAGCACAAGGTGCTCACGTTCGGCATCATCCTGGCGCTGATCATGCGCGTGATCTTCATCGCGCTCGGCGCCACGCTGCTGTCGCTGTTCTCGTTCATGTTCCTGGTGTTCGGGGTCCTGCTGATCTACACCGCGATCCAGCTGTTCCGGCACCGCGACGAGGACCCGGACGTCGAGGACAACGCGGTCGTGCGCGGCGCCCGCCGGGCACTGCCGATCACCGAGGACTACGTCGGGGGCAAGCTCGTCACGCGCGTCGACGGCCGCCGCATGTTCACGCCGCTGTTCATCGTGCTCCTCGCCATCGGCAGCATCGACCTGCTGTTCGCGCTCGACTCGATCCCCGCGGTCTTCGGCGTCACGTCCGAGGCCTACATCGTCTTCGTGGCCAACGCGTTCGCGCTGCTCGGCCTGCGCGCCCTCTACTTCCTGGTGAAGGGCCTGCTCGACCGGCTCGTGTACCTCTCCACCGGCCTCGCGATCATCCTGGGCTTCATCGGGATCAAGCTGATCCTGCACTGGGCCCACGAGGACATCTCCACGGCCGTCCCGGAGATCTCCACCCCGGTCAGCCTCGGTGTGATCATCGGGGTGCTGGTGATCGTCACGGTGGCGAGCCTGGTCAAGACCCGCAACGACCCCACGGCAAAGGCCCACGCGGGCTCGCTGCGCGCCCACAAGCACGGCGCCGCCCAGGATCACGAGTAGGTCAGATCCCGTACCGCCAGACGGTCAGGGCGTAGCCGCCGAACCACGCCGACGCCAGCGTCGCGGCGACGACCACCGCCACGGCCGTGCCCTGCCGCCGCCTTGCCAGCCCGGACGCCACGGGGAGCAGCAGCACGAACGCCGGGATGAGCAGCCGCAGCTTGGCGTTCATCAGGCCGTGGGTGCCCCACACCGGCAGCAGCGCGAGTGCGCCGTACACCACCAGCGGCCACGGCGTCCGCCGCGTCACCGCGAGGCCGAGCAGGACGAGGCTGCCGACGAGCGCGACCACCGTGACGGCGTCGAACACCCGCTCCCCGCCGGCGAGCATGCCTCCGACGTAGCGGGCGGTCGATGCGCCGCCGTCGAGGTACCAGCCCCAGCCGCCGCGCTGGATGCGGAACCAGCCGTCGAGCGCGCCCGTCCGGGCGGCGACCCAGCCGAGGTACCCGAGGAAACCGGTGCCGGCGAGCAGCCCGCCCACCCAGGGCCGCCACCCGCCGCGCCGGGCGATCCCGGCCGCGAGCGCCGCCAGGCCGACGGCGGCCACCACGGCGGACGCGGTCGGCCGCACCAGCCCGGCCGCGGCCGCGCACAGCCCGGCGAGCAGCCACTGCTCGCGCAGCACCCCGACCAGCGCCCACGCCGCCAGCGCGCAGAAGAGCGCCTCGGTGTAGGCCATCGACAGCACGATGCCCATCGGCGTGGCGGCGAACAGGGCCGTGAGCAGCAGGCCGGTGCGCCGCGATCCGCCGGGCACCAGTTCCCCGATCCGGGTCATCGCGTACGCGGCGGCCACACCCGATCCCGCCGCGACGAGCAGGGCCGCCACGACGAGGTCGCCGCCGGTGAGCACGCCCACCGCGGCGACGAGCGCCGGATAGCCCGGGAAGAAGCCGAGCGGCGTGTCCGGCGTGTGGTTGCCGTACGCGTCGACCATGCCGGCGGGGACGCCGCCGTAGCCGTGCTCGGCGATCGCGAGCAGCCACGCCGCGTCCCAGCTGGTGAGCTCCGGCACCAGCCGTGACCCGCCAGCCATGAGGGCGAGCGCGACGACACCCACCGCCCGGATGCCGAGGTAGACGCCGGCCGGTGCGAGCACGTGGGCGACCCGGGGCCATGCACGCACGCCCCCGGCCGCCGTCATCGCGAGCTCCTCATCTCTGCGACGATCTTCCAGGATCCGCTGCCCCAACCGGTCGGCGGTCCGCGGGGTCGTACGTCCCGTGACGAGGAGAACCGGATGACGGGCGCGGCCGCGGGGTTCGACGCCGAGTACGGCGAGTCGTGGGACGCCGAGTGCCGCGCGCTCGTCGGGTCGCTCGCGATCGCGGACGCGGAGCGCCGGCATTCGGCCGGCGAGCCCTACGCCGTGCTGATCGGTCGGACCGGCCGACCTCGCGTCCTGCTCGAGCTGGAGGGCCGGCGGGACGAGATCACCGGATGGTGCGTCGACGAGCAGCTCCGGCGCGCCTTCCTGTTCGAGTTCCGCACGCTCGTTCCCGGCCGGATGGCCTTGATCCGGATGGCCGAGTGGCGGTACGTCGACGCCGGCCGTCCCGAGTTCGACCCGACGTCGCCGGGCTGCCTCACCACGTTCGGCAAGGGCGGTACACCGGTCGTGCAGGCGGTCGACGCGCCCGCGGCGGTGTTCCGCACGCTCGAGGCGAAGGACCGGTGGATCGATGCGCCCCGGTTCGGGACGTGGGCGCCCCTCGTCGCGTTCGTGCTCGACGAGCCGCCGGAGCGGGAACGGATCGTCGACGCCGCTCACGGCGGCCCGCCGGGCACGGAGGGGATGGCGCCGGCCGAGCCGGGGTCCGGACCGCTCCAGGCCGGGCCGGAGCTCGTCGCGGCGTTCGGCCCGTCCGCGCGCTACGCCCTGGAGCCGGACTCGGACGGTGACGCGCCCGAGGTCGTCGTGGAGACCCGACCGGCGGGTGCGTTGCGGATGCCGACCGGCCGGCTCGTCGCGGTGGATCCCGGCCGGCTGGGCGTGGGCAGGGGCGTGACGGCGTTCGGCGAGGTGCTCCCACGCGGGTACCACCCCGTCACACTCGCCGTCGCGCGGTTCGTCGAGCGGCCCCGGCACGTCCGGGTGGCGGCCTGCCGCGTGCAGGTGCGCGATGTCCCGGTCGTGTCCTGGGAGCAGGCGCTGCGCCCCGGCGAGGACGCCGCCTCGCTCGGCGACGGCGAGTTCTTCGGCGTCGGCGTCGACAGCGGGACGATCTGCTTCTTCGACGCCGGCGGAGTGCCGAGCCTGATCGAGGCGATCGAGGACTGGGACGGGCCGCGCCACGCGGTCTCCGGCGAGAAGGAGAGCGCCGAGCTGGCGGACCCGCGGACGGGGACGAACGTGATCGCCTTCTCGATCGGCTGGGGCGACGGTTGCTACCCCGTCTGGATCGGACGCGGGGCCGACGGCGAGGTCGCCTGCGTCGTCGCCGACGGCGAGGTGCTGTGCGACGCGACGTACCTCGGACCCGTCGAGTGATCGACAGAACGCCTCCGGAGGTCCAAGCTGAGGCGCTGGGGCGCGAGGGGGCACGGGTGACGGGATCGGGTGACGGGACTACCCCGCTGTTGCAGGCGCGCGACCTGCGCAAGAGCTACGGCTCGGTGCAGGCGTTGCGCGGGGCGTCGTTCGACCTCGCGGCCGGTGAGGTCGTCGCCCTCATCGGTGACAACGGGGCCGGGAAGTCCACGCTGGTCAAGTGCCTGTCCGGGGTCGAGGCGCCGGATTCGGGGGAGATCGTGATCGACGGCTCGCCGGTCGTGCTGGACTCGCCGAGTGCCGCCCGTGCCCACGGCATCGAGACCGCCTACCAGGACCTCGCCGTCGCGCCCGACCTCGACCCGGCCGCCAACCTGTTCCTCGGCCGCGAGCTGCGCCGCCCCGGGCTGCTGGGCGCGCTCGGCATGCTGGACAAGCAGCGGATGCGCCGGGAGGCCGCGGAGCAGTTCTCGCGGCTCGGCGTCACCCTGCAGGACATCGACGTCCCGATCGGGTCGCTGTCGGGCGGCCAGCGCCAGAGCGTCGCGGTGGCCCGCTCGGTGGTGTGGGCCAGCCGCGTGGTGTTCCTCGACGAGCCGACGGCCGCACTCGGGGTCGTGCAGCGCGAGCGGGTGCTCGACGTCGTCCGCAAGGTCCGCGACACGGGCGTCGCGGTCGTGCTGATCAGCCACAACATGCCGGAGGTGCTCGCCGTGGCCGACCGGATCGAGGTGCTGCGGCTCGGGGCGCGCGTCGCCCGGTTCACCGCGTCCGACGTCACGCTCGAGCAGCTGGTCGGCGCCATGACGGGTGCGCTCACCCAGGAGGAGGGGCGGTGACCGAGACCGACGTCCGGGAGCCCGCGCAGCGCTCGCTCGTCCAGCGGCTGGCCGCCGCGTCGACGTTCTGGATCGCGCTCGTGCTGGTGGTGCTGTGCGTGCTGTTCAGCGTGCTGCGCCCGGACGCGTTCCCCACCCTCTTCACGTTGCAGACGCTGCTGATCGAGCGTCGGTGCTGCTCGTGCTGGCCGTCGGCATGACGTTCGTGATCATCACGGCCGGCATCGACCTGTCGGTCGGGTCGGTGCTCGTCTTCGCCGGCGTCGTCGCGGCCACCGTGATGGAGGCGCTCGGCGGCGGGGACGCCACCGACGCCGGGCCGGGCGTCGTGATCGCCGGGCTGGTCGCCGCGCTCGTCGGCGGTGGTGTGTGGGGTCTGCTCAACGGGCTGCTCGTCGCGATGGCGCGGATCCCGCCGCTGATCGTCACGCTCGGGTCCTTCGGTGCCGCGCTGGGCGCGGCCCAGCTGGTCACCGACGGCGTCGACGTGCGCACGGTGCCGAAGGCGTTGCGCGACGGGCTGGGATTCGGCCAGACCTTCCAGGTGCCGCACATGGTGGCGCTCGCCGCCGTCGTCACGCTGGCGGGCGCGTGGCTGCTGCACACCACCCGGTTCGGCCGCCGGACGTTCGCGGTCGGGTCGAGCGCCGAGGCGGCCCGGCGGGCGGGGATCCCGGTGCGCGGTCACCTCGTGCGCGTCTACACCGGCGTCGGGCTGCTGGCGGGCCTGGCCGGGTTCATGTCGCTCGCCTACTTCGGCACCACCACGATCAGCGGGCACTCCACCGACAACCTGAACGCGATCGCCGCGGTCGTGCTGGGCGGCACGAGCCTGTTCGGCGGCGTCGGCACGGTGTTCGGCACCGTGATCGGCGTGTTCATCCCCGCGGTGCTGACGAAGGGCTTCGTCATCGTCGGGGTGCAACAGTTCTGGCAACCGGTGGCGATCAGTGCTGTGCTGGTCGCTGCCGTGTGGTTCGACCAGGTACGGCGGCGGTCCCGCGACCGCGGGTAGGGGAGGAGCGCGCAATGAGGCGTTGGCGAGTGGGTACGGCGGGCGTCGCGGCAGCGTTGGCGCTGCTCGCGGCCGGGTGCGGGAGCAGCGGGACGATCGGCGAGGGCCAGGGCGGTGAGGCCGAGGCTCCGGCCAACAAGAACCTGGTGCTGCTGCCGGGCGTCAAGGCCGAGCCGTTCTACATCTCCATGCAGTGCGGCGCCCAGGAGGAGGCCGCGAAGCTCGGCTACCAGCTCGACACCCAGGCCCCCGACCAGTTCGAGGCCGCGCTGCAGACCCCGATCGTCACGGGTGTGCTCGCCACGCGCCCGGCGGGCGTGCTGATCGCGCCCACCGACGACGTCGCGCTCGCCAACCCGATGACGCAGCTGAAGGACGCCGGCATCAAGGTCGTCGAGGTCGACACCCGGCTGCAGGACGAGTCCGTGGCGCTGTCGACGGTGTCGTCGAACAACGAGCAGGGCGGGCGGCTCGCCGCGCAGACGGTGGCCGAGCTGATCGGTGGCCAGGGCAAGGTGATGGTGCTCAACACGAAGGCGGGCACGTCCACCACGACGCGCGGGAGAGGGGCTTCGCGGAGGAGATCGCCAAGCACCCCGGCATCACCTACCTGGGGCAGGAGTACACCGACAACCAGCCTGCGGTGGCGGCGCAGAAGGTGTCGGCGAAGCTGTCCAGCGATCCCGATCTCGCCGCCGTGTTCGCCACGAACCTCAACTCCGGCGAGGGCGCGGCCACCGGGCTGCGCAACGCGGGCAAGACCGGCGCCGTGCAGCTCGTCGGGTTCGACGCCAGCCCGAACCAGATCGAGGACCTGCGCTCCGGCGAGGTGTCCGCGCTGATCGCCCAGGACCCGGCCACCATCGGGCGTCAGGGCGTGCAGCAGGTCGTCGCGGCGATCGAGGGCAGGCCGGTGGAGCGGGAGATCCAGACCGACCTGGTGGCGATCACCCAGGCCGACATGGACTCGAAGTCGCAGTACTTCTACCGGACGGCCTGCTGATCGGGCAGCTTCCGCACGTGGGTGGTCCCGCTGTCGAGCGGGGTGCCGTCGGCGCCGGTCGGCGAGATCTCCGGCACGGGGGTGCCCTGCTCGTCGACCAGGACCGAGTGCGGTTCGCCGGGCGCGAAGGCATGGCGTTCCCCCCACTGGCGCAGCGTGACGATGACCGGGAAGAGATCGCGGCCGGCATCGGTGAGGACGTACTCCTGGCGGCGCCCTGACGGAGCGGGGCGCTGCGCGACGAGCCCGTGAGCGGTGAGCCTGCGCAGCCGGTCGGTGAGGATGTTGCGGGCGATCCCGGTGCGTCGCTGGAACTCCGTGAACGACCGGGCGCCGTCCATCGCGTCCCGGATGACGAGCAGGCTCCACCTGTCGCCGACGAGGTCGAGCGTGCGGGCGACGGGGCACTCGGGGTCGGTCCAGCCGGGGTTCGTGGCGCGCATGACACCTCCCGATGAGTTGCAGGTCCCGATGAGTTGCAGATTGAAACCATCATGTCGTACGGTCCGATTGGTTGCAAACTGCTACTGATTGGAGCGGGATGGACGTGTGGCGGCGGTTGCTGCTCGCGGTGGTGGGCGGTGTCGCGGTGGCGGGCATCTACGCCGCGCAGCCGGTTCTGGAGGCGATGGGACGCGACCTCGGCGTCTCGGCGGGCCTGACCGGGTGGATCGTCGCGGCCGGCCAGGTGGGCTATCTCGCCGGGCTGGTGCTGCTGGTGCCGCTAGGCGACGTGGTCGACCGGCGCAGGCTCATCGCCGCGCACCTGGCGCTCACCGCCGTGGGCGCGGTCCTGACGGCCTCGGCGCCCGCTGCCTGGGTGGCGTTGGTGGGGCTCGCGACGACCGGGGTGTTCGCGGTCGTGGTGCAGACCATCGTGGCCTACGCCGCGTCGGTCTCGCCACCCGCCGACCGCGGACGGAACATCGGCGTCGTGACCTCGGGTGTCGTCGTCGGCATCCTGGGTGCGCGGGCCGTCACCGGGGTGCTCGCGCAGCTGTGGGGCTGGCGGAGCGGTTACGTCGTGCTCGCGGTGCTGTCGGTCGGGCTCGCCGCTCTCGTCCTCGCCGCCCTGCCGTCGGAGGAGCGCCCCCGCCTGCCGGCGGGGTACGGGCGGGCCGTCCTGTCGCTCGGCGGCCTGCTCGGGCAGCGCGTCTTCCTGACGCGCGGGCTGCTCGCGTTCTTCGTGTTCGCGTCGTTCGGCACCCTGTGGAGCGGGCTGTCGCTGCCGCTGTCCGGCGCCCCGTGGCAGCTGAGCGAGGGCCAGATCGGTCTGTTCGGCATCGCCGGGCTCGCCGGCGCGCTCGGCGCGGCACGCGCGGGCCGGTGGGTGGATGCCGGACGGGCCGCCCGGGTGACCGGCATCGCGCTCGCCGTGCTCGTCGTCTCCTGGGCGGCGATCGGGCAGCTGCCGTGGTCGTTGTGGCTGCTCGTCGTCGGGATCGTGGCCCTCGACTTCGCGGTCCAGGCCGTGCACGTGACCAACCAGCAGTTGCTCACGGCCGCGCACCCGGACCGCACCAGCGGCGTCATCGGCGGCTACATGGTCTTCTACTCCCTCGGTTCCGCCCTCGGCGCGGCCGCGACCACCGCCGTCCTCGCCGCCCACGGCTGGGTGGGCTCCGGTCTCCTCGGGGCCGGGTTCGCGGCATGCGCCCTGGCCGTCTGGGTCATCGACGAGCGGTGGTCGTCCCGACGCCCCGAACCGGTGCATGTCGTCGGCGTATCGAGAACCTGATACGGGCGCGCAACACCGGGTCGCCTTGACTGGTGGCATGGACCTCTGCGAACGGAACGCGCCGTGATCGAGGCGGGGTGGCACTGGCTCGGCACGTTCACCGGCGTCGCCCTCCTGACGGTGGCCGCACTCCCGGTGGCCGCGCTGGCGGTGTGCGCGCTGGCCGCTCGCCGGACCGGCACCGGCACCGCCCCGGCGTGGGCGTGGCGCAGGTCGCTGACCGAGGTCGGGATCGTCTACGGGACGGTGCCCTGGGTGTGGATGACCATGTTGCCGGGCCGCCGGGCCGGTGAGGTCCCCGGCCGGGTGAGCCTCGTGCCGCTGCTGGACCTGCCCACGATGTCGACGGCGCAGGTCGTGGGCAACCTGCTGGTGTTCGCGGCGCTGGGACTGTTCGGCCCGGTGAGGTTCGCGGCGCTGGCGTCGTCGCCCCGGATCCTGGTGCTCGCGGCGTCCTGCTCGGTCGTGGTCGAGACCGCGCAGTACGTCCTGGCGCTGGACCGGGTGTCCTCCGTGGACGACGTCCTGCTCAACGCCGCAGGCGCCGGACTGGCCGCGCTGGCCTCGCGCCGCTGGTGGCGGCAGCCGGAGCCGTCCGCCGGTTCCGGCTACCTCGTGATCTCGTAGCGCAGGAGTGCCAGGCCGTTCTCGAACCCGGTGGCCTCGATCAGCTCCAGTTCCTGCCGACCCTCGAAGATGCGCGTTCCCCTGCCGCGTGCCGCCGGGCAGACCAGCATCCGGACCTCGTCGACGACGCCGTCGGCCAGCAGGGAGTGCATGAGCTGCAGGCTCCCCCACAGCCAGATGTCCTTGCCGCTCCGCTCCTTGAGCTCCCGGATCGTGGCCGCCGGGTCGCGTGTCACGGTCGCGGCGGGGAAGTCGCCCCACGGGGCGTCCTGAAGCGTCGAGGAGGCGACGAACTTGGTGAGGTTGTTGAGCTTCCGGCCGTACTCGCCCTGCTCGTCGGCGTGCGGCCAGTAGTCCTTCGTCTGGGTGTAGGTGTTCGCGCCGAGGATCATCGTGTCGACCGAGTCGATGAACCCCATCAGGCTGGCCTCGAACGCCTTCGGGGTGCTGTCGGAGAAGGGCTCGCCGGACACGAAGCCGAGCCCGCCGTCCTCCTCCGCGGCGATGTTGTCGATGGTGACCCATTGCTGGACGACGAGCTTCCGCATGATGATCTCCCTGTCGGTGTTCCGGCGGACACCACGGGGACGGAGCTCTGCACGGCACTTCGACACGGCTGACTATGACGCGCGACACGCCATCGGTTCATGGTCCGGTCCGTACCCGCGAGGGCCACCAGTTCGCCCGGCCGATCAGCTGCATCGCGGCCGGCACGATGATCGCGCGGACCACGGTGGCGTCGATCAGCACCGCCAGGGTCAGCCCGACGCCGATGGTCATGACGAACAGCGACGTGGTGGTGAAGCCCATCGAGGCGAGCACCACGACCATGAGCAGCCCGGCCCGCGTGATGACGGAACCGGTGCTCCTCAGGCCGACCTCGATGGCTCGGCGGTTGTCGCCGGTGGCCCGGTACTCCTCGTGGACCCGGCTCACCAGGAACATCTCGTAGTCGGTGACCAGGCCGAAGGCGATGGTGAGGATGACCGCCAATGCCCACACGTCGGTGGTGCCGACCGGCTGGAAGTCCAGCAGGCCCTGGAAGCCGCCCTCCTGGAACCCCCAGACGACGAGGCCGAGCGAGGCCGCCAGCGAACCGAAGGCGACGACGACGGCCTTGAGCGGCACGAGCACCGATCGGAAGCAGGCGACGAGCAGAACCACGGTCGACAGGCCGACGAAGGCGAGCGCCCACGGCAGCGATGCGGTCGTCGCCTCGTTGTTGTCGAGGCTGGTCGGCGGGCTGCCGTCGCCGCCGACGAGCACCGCGTCCGCGCCTGCCGGGGTGTCGACCGCCCTGATCCCGCGCACCAGCTCCAGGTTGCTGCCATCGTCGACCTCGCCCCGGTAGCCGACGGTCACCCAGGTCAGCTCGTCGTCGGCGCGGTGGACGGCGGGATCGTGTGCTCCGTCGATGCCGTCCACGGTGCGCACGTAGTCGGCCAGCGCGCCCTTCTGCACCGGGCCGGAGATGGCGATGTCGATCCGGCCCTCGGCCGCGTGACCCGCGGCGAACTCCTCGTCCAGGATCCGCGGAACCACCTGGGCCTCGTTGTCCTCGGGCAGGTAGCGGTGGTTCGTCAGCCCCGGCTCCAGCGCGATCAGCGGGACCGCGCGACCAGCAGGGCCAGCAGGCCACCGGCCAGCCACGGCACCGGTCTGCGGGTGACGGAGCGGGCGAGCGCGCCCCACATCCGGTCCTCCCGCGTGACGGCACCGGGCCGGCGCCGCAGCAGGCGGGGCGCGAGCGAGTTGATCCGCGGGCCGAGGGCCGCCAGCGTGGCGGGGAGCACCACGAGCGCGGCGAGGATGTCGAAGCCGACCACCGTGATGCCGGCCCAGCCGAACGAGTGGGAGATCGGCTGCGGGAAGAACAGTAGCCCGCAGAGCCCGATGACCACGACGATCCCGGAGAAGGCGACCGTGCGGCCGGCCGTGTTCATCGTCACCACCAGTGCCGCGCCCACGTCGCCGTGGTGGCGCTCCAGCTCGGCGCGGAAGCGCGTGACGACGAAGAGCCCGTAGTCGATGGCCAGCCCGAGACCGAGCAACGTGGTGATCTCCAGTGCGAAGATCGAGATGTCGGTGAGGTAGGTCAGGCAGCGCAGCAGCACCAGCGAGCCGAGGATCGCCAGCATCCCCCAGCGCGACCGGGATGGCGGCGGCCACCAGGCCGCGGAAGGCGATCAGGAGCAGGACGAGCAGGATCGGAAGAGAGATCATCTGGGCGGTGGCGAGGCCCTCCTGCGCCGCCGCCTGCAGGTGGTGGACGCTGGTGGACCCGCCGGCGAGGTAGGTCGCGAGCCGGTCGTCGTCGGCGCGGGCGAGGCCCTCGATCTCGCTGTAGGACTCGAGGCGTTCGACGGTGTCCGCGCCGCTCAGGGTGAGCGTGGCGATGGTCGAGGTCCGGTCCCGTGAGACGTACTCCGCTCGCTCCTGATCGCTGAGCCCCGGGCTCCAGTAGCCGGTCCAGGACAGGACGTCGGACGCGGGCAACCCGTCGAGCGCCGCCGTCACCGCCTGCTCGAAGGCCGGGTCGTCGACCGTCAGCTCGCCGGTGGGGTCGGTGTAGAGCGCCACCGCGTCCCGGTCGCCGGGCTGGTGCCCGAAATGCTGCTGCAGCAGTTCGGTGGCGCGGTGGGACTCCGCCTCCGGGGGTTCCAGGCCGTCGGTGACCATCGCGCCGAAGACCCCACTGCCCCATACGGCGGCGAACACCGCGAACAGAGCGGCCGCGACGAGGATCGCCTGTCTACCGGCGAACGCGGTTCGCCCCAGCCACGAGAACACAGATCTACCACCCGAAAGGATCACGAGGTTGACGGCGTCAACCTAACGATCGAGGTTGACAACGTCAACCCATCGGGGGAGCGTCGCCGCTCTAGACTCTGGCGATGGCCGCCGGCACCCGCGACGCACTGATCGGCGCTGCTGCGGGGCTGCTGGACGGGGGAGGCGTCGAAGCGGTGACCCTCCGCGAGGTCGGGCGGCTCGCGGGTGTGTCGCACAACGCCCCGTACAAGCACTTCGCGGGCAAGGAGGCGTTGCTCGCCGCCGTCGCCGCTCGCGAGCTCACGCACCGCACCGCACTGCTCGCACGAACCAGAGCGCGTGCGACATCGCCGGACGAGGCGCTGCGCACCGTGATGTACGACTACGTCGCGTGGGCGCTCGAGTTCCCCGCCCGCTTCAAGCTGACCTTCGGAGCGTGGAAGATCGAGTCGCCGGAGCTGGCCGCCGCCGCGCAGGAGGCGCAGGCCGGGCTGGTCGAGCTCGTCGCCGAGGTGCAGGGATCCGGGATGCTGCCGCCCGGTGATCCGGCGCGCCTGAGCTCGTTGCTGCGCGCGCTGGCACACGGAGCCGCCGACCTGGCCGCAGCCGGTCACCTCGGTGCGGCGGGCAAGAGCCGTGCGAGCCCTGCGGACCTCGTCGACGACCTGATCGGATACCTGCGGACCGCGGCGAGCGCATCGGAGGCGCCGGGTCTCACGCGTCCCAGGTGACCGGGAGGCTCTTCACGCCGAAGATGTCCGCGGTCTCCGGGCGCAGGACGACCTCGTCCGCCGGGACGGCCAGGCGCAGCGTGGGGAAGCGGTCGAACAGCGCGGGGAGCGCGACCCGCAGCTCGACGCGGGCCAGCTGCTGGCCGAGGCACTGGTGGATGCCGTGGCCGAACGCGAGGTGTCCGATGGACTCCCGGTGGATGTCGAGCGCGTCGGGGTCGGGGAAGCGCTCGGGATCCCGGTTGGCGGTGTTGTAGGAGAGGATGACGGACGTGCCGGATTCGATCGTCCGGCCGCCCACCTCGACGTCCTCCAGTGCCGTCCGCATGAACGTCTTGGCGACGCTCAGGTATCGCAGCAGCTCCTCCACGGCCCGGTCGGCGAGTGCGGGATCGCCGCGCAGTGCGGCCGGCTGCTCCGGGTGGCGCAGCAGCGCGAAGGTGCCTAAGCCCAGCATGTTCGCCGTGGTGTCGAGCCCGGCCGCCAGCAGGATCAGGCTCATGCCCGTCAGCTCCTCGTCGGTGAGGTCGCTGTCGGTGAGGTCGCTGAGCACGTCGTCCGTGGGTTCGCGCGCTTGGCGGCGACCAGCTCCGCGAGGTACTGCTGCACCGCGGTGTAGGCCGCCATCAGGTCCTCGTCGCTCGTCTCCCCGCTCATGAACGACTCGACCTGTTCCTGGAAGGAGCCGCGGTCCGCGTACGGCACCCCGAGCAGCTCGCAGATCATGATGGCGGGGATGGGGGTGGCGAACGCGGTCACCAGGTCGGCGGGCGGCCCGGCCTTCTCCATGGTGTCCAGGTGGTCGGCGGTGATCTGCTCGACGCGCTCGGCCAACAGTCGCATCCGCCGCACGGTGAACTTGCCCACCAGGGGCTTCCGGTAGCGGCTGTGCTGCGGCTCGTCCATGAGGAGGAACTCGCCGGGCGGTGCCGGAGGGACCTCCACGCCGGTGAAGTCGATCAACGGGTGGTGGCGCATGAGCTCCCGGCGCGAGCTGAACCGCGAGTCGGCCAGCACGGCCCGGACCAGGTCGAACCCGGTGATCAGCCAGCCCTGGTGCCCATCGGGGAAGGAGTAGCGGCTGATCGGGCCGTGCCTGCGGGCGTCGGCCAGCTCCGGGGGCGGGTCGAAGGGGCAGCCGGGCCGGCGCGCCGCCGGCATCGTCGTGACCGTGTGGAGGTCGTCGCTCATGCGAGCCACATTGGCACCATATGTGATGCCAAGTCAAGTGAGATTGGTGCCAATATGGCGCACGCCGCTACATGGGCACGATCCGCACGTGGGGCGCGTGGACGTCCAGCGCCTGCGCCAGTCGCTCCTCGTCCAGCCGCCACCCGCTGATCGCGCGGCTGTGCGCGAGCACGTCCTCGGGGACGTGCGGCACCAGGCGTCGGACGCCCTGCCACACCCGGCCGTCGCGATCGATCCCGGTGTTCACCGCAGGGGCGCCGGGCCGCAGCCGCAGTCCCACGTGGGGCACGGTGGCGGCGCCGGCGTCCTGGCGGAACAGCACGACCTCGTCGATCGAGGCCCACGGGACGTGCAGTTCGGGCCTGCGCACGCCCACGGGTGGGTTGCCCAGCGTGATGCCCTCCTCGTCCGCCCGGAAGGCGACCCCGCCCTTCAAGGAGATCACCAGGAACAGCAGGCCGCCGACACCGAACAGCAGCAGCCCTGCCGACCTCGTCAGTACGTGCATGTCCGGGAGCAGGATGCACGCCGCCGTGAACGCCGCGCAGCAGAGCACGACCAGCACGGCCTTCCGGTTGAACCCGAACCGTGCGACGTACTCGCCGGACCGCTGCGGCTTCGCCATCTCGGGACCTCTACATCCGTTCGACCTGCACGACGGTCGTCGCGCCTCGTGGGTTCCGACCGTCCGCGCGACCTCG
Source organism: Pseudonocardia sp. CNS-004 (assembly GCA_001942185.1). GTDB lineage: Bacteria > Actinomycetota > Actinomycetes > Mycobacteriales > Pseudonocardiaceae > Pseudonocardia. Next base: position 457,953 of record MKJV01000068.1, on the reverse strand, counting down.
CGGTTGGGGCCTGCGCTCACCGCAGGACGACCTGCTCGGCGGGGCATAACGTCCGCGCCTGCTGTGCCGAGACCCACTCGTGGCGACCATCGATTCCCGCGAGCTGTACCGCCGAGCGTCCGTGGAGTTCTCCACCCGGGCCCACCGCGTCGGTGACCGGTGGATGGCGGGGACGCCGTGCGCGGACTGGGACGTGCGCGAGCTGGTCCGGCACGTCGTCGAGGAGGAACGGTGGGTCCTGCCCCTCCTCGGTGGCGCGACCATCGCAGAGGTCGGCGACCGGTTCGCCGGGGACCAGCTCGGTGCCGACCCGGTGGGGGCGGTGGACGAGGCCGCGGATCTCGCGGTGATCGCCGTCGAGCGGGACGACGCGCTCGACCGGACGGTGCACCTCTCGTTCGGCGACGTGCCCGGCCGGGAGTACGTCATGCAGCTCGCGGCCGACCACCTCGTGCACGCGTGGGACCTCGGACAAGCGCTCGGTGACGACACCGCGCTCGACGCCGACGCCGTCGCGACGGTCCGCGAGTGGTTCGTGGCGGTCGAACCGCTCTACCGGCAGGCGGGCGTCATCGGGCCCCGGGTCGCCCTTCCGATCGGCGCCGGCCCGCAGGACGAGCTGCTCGCGATGTTCGGCCGGAGCCCGGCCCTCGCGGCCGTGCAGCGGTTCAACGCGGCGTTCGGCGCGAAGGACATCGACGCGATCATGGCGGCGATGACGCCGGACTGCGTCTTCGAGGACACCACCAGGCCGGACGGCATCCGTCACGTGGGGGCGGCCGCGGTTCGGGTGGCCTGGGAGGCGCTGTTCAGCGGGTCGCCGAACGCCGTCTTCACCGCCGAGGAGCTGTTCCCGGCGGGGGACCGGGTCGTACAGCGGTGGCGCTACGAGTGGGGTGACGGCCACGTCCGCGGGGTGGACCTGTTCACCGTCCGGGATGGACGGGTGGCGGAGAAGCTGTCCTACGTCAAGGGATGACGCCTCCTAGTGCAGAGTGCAATACTGCGATCTGCACTAGGAGGTGTGGATGTCCTTGCAGCGCGCCGACCGGGACCTCCCGGCGCTCACCGTGCTCGCACTGCTCACGACGGGCCGCGGCACACGTACGAGATGCACCGGCTGATGATCGACACGCACAAGGACTTCGTCACCGGGCTGCCGCGCAGCATGTACCACGCGGTGGAGCGCCTGCTGCGCGCCGAGCTGATCGAGGTGGTGCGCACCGACCGGCCGCGAGGGCGCCCCGAACGCACCGTGTACGGCCTCACCGACGCGGGCCGGGCGGATCTCCAGGAGCGGGTGCGGCGGCTGCTCGAGCAGCCCGACCCCGACGCCACCCTGTTCGTGGCCGCGCTGTCGTTCCTGGGTTGCCTGCCCAGATCGCAGGTCCGGTCGGCGCTCGACGTGCGCCGGACCGAGCTGGGCAACCGCATCGACGGCACGCACGCCGCCCTCGCCACGGCCCCGGCCCTGCCGCGCCTGCTCCTGGTGGAGGCCGAGTACGAGATCGCCCGCCTCACGGCCGAACGGGACTGGGTGGCCGGCCTGCTCGCCGACCTCGACGCCGGCCGGCTCGACTGGCCCGCAGACCTCCGCGACCTGGAGGTGCCGACCGTGAACTGACCGCAGCGACCTGATCGCAGAGGTCCGGGCGGCGGCGTTGCCGCGCCCCCACCCGGACCCCGACCGTTTCGGCGACCTGAGCCGCGCTCCACGGGAACTGCACCGGTGAGAGTACGGCGCCCCGTCGCATCCCCCCACGCTCCACCGGAAGGAATCCGACATGCCCACGTCCGTCGAGGACACCCTGACCCGCCTCGCCGTCGCCTGGAACGACGGCGACGCCACCGCCTACGCCGACCTCTTCACCGCCGACGCCACCTACGTGATCTTCGACGGCACGGTCGTGCGCGGCCGCACCGCCATCGAGGAGGGCCACCGGGCGCTGTTCGCCGGGCCGCTGCGCGGCTTCACGATGGAGCCGCCCTCGACCGCTCCGATCCGGTACCTGGGCGCCGACGTCGCCCACGTGGTCGCCGCAGCCGGCACCCGGCCGCCGGGGCAGGAGGAGATGCCGGCGGACCGGGCATCGGTCGTGTCCTTCGTGCTCGTGCGCGAGGCGGACGACTGGAAGATCGCGGCCTTCCAGAACACCCGGGCGTCACGCTGATTCTCGGCTAGCTGAACCTCCGGTGCGACACCACCGATGGGTGGCGCAATGCCCTGGTGGCGCGAGGCCTCTGGCGGCGTCGCGCTCATGCGGCGGGGCCGGGCCGGGCGAGGCCTCTGCTGACGCCGTGCATCGTCCGGGTCAGGCCGAACGGGGGCCGCTGGTGGCGCCGCGCATCGTGCGGGGCCGCCCCTCACGCGTCAAGGGCGCCTTCGGCGTCGCTTCGCGACCGCTGCGCGGCCCTTGACCCGTGAGCCTCTGCGGCCCCTCCCGGGCAGATCGCGGGCAGGCCAGGGGGCCTGCCCTCTCGGGCGCGCGGCGCCACCAGCGGCGGTGTCGCGGGCATGATCACGGAGTTGGCGCGAAAACGGGCGAAATCGACACAGGAATGCGCCCAAGTGGCGATCAAGACCTCGGTGATCGCCCTCCGGTCTGCTTGCTGCCGCGAGAGGAGCGCTGCCGCGGTGATCGGCAGTATCGGTTGCCCATGGTCGTCGTCGCGACGATGGGCAACTGGGACCGGCAGGTCAGCCGGGTCCCTGGCGGCGATCAAGGGCTGAGGGTGGCCCCGGAAGATCGTTCGACCACCCTCTCGCCTTGATCGCCCAAGGGCCTCTGATCGCGCAAGGGACAGCGGTCGAGACCCCAAGATCGAGGAAGACTCCGGTTGCGAGACGGGGGGTCCCGGGGGGCGGAGCCCCGCCGGGGCGGGGTCTGGGGGTTGCACCCCCAGGAAAATGGCACGAGCGGGGTGGCGCGCGCTTTTTGCGCGCACACCCCGCTCCCGCTCGTGCGCCGCCAGGGACTCGAACCCCGAACCCGCTGGTTAAGAGCCAGCTGCTCTGCCAATTGAGCTAGCGGCGCCTGCCGTTGCGCCCTCCCGCTCGCGCCCGGAAACGCTAACACGCGCTGTCCGGGGGCCGAGCGGCGGGGTGCCTCGGCATGGGGTGAGTGACGGGACTTGAACCCGCGACTTCCTGGACCACAACCAGGTGCTCTACCAGCTGAGCTACACCCACCATGCGATCCCCCGGCCGGAACCGGGGCGCGCTGTCGAGTCTAGCGTGGCGGGTGCGGCACCTCGAAGCGGGTTGGCGGTAGTGCCGCGGCGACGGCCTGGGCGGCTTCGGTGGTGGGCCCGGGGGGCGGCACGAACAGCGTGCGGCGGTAGTACTCGAGCTCGCGGATCGACTCCATGATGTCGGCGAGGGCGCGGTGGGCGAGGCCCTTCTCCGGCTTCGCGTAGAACACGCGCGGGTACCAGCGCCGGGCGAGTTCCTTCACGGAGCTGACGTCGACCATCCGGTAGTGCAGGTGGCCGTCGAGCTCCGGCATGTCCCGGGCGAGGAACGCGCGGTCGGTGGCGATCGTGTTGCCGGCCAGCGGTGCGGTGCGGAGGTCGGGCACGTGCCGGCGCACGTACTCGAGCGCGACCTGCTCGGCCTCCGCCAGGGTGACGGTGGAGGCGCGGACCTCCTCGGTGAGCCCGGACCGCTCGTGCATCTCCCGCACGACGTCGGGCATTCCGGCGAGGGCGGGTTCGTCGGCGTGGATGACGAGGTCGACACCTTCGCCGAGCACGGTGAGGTCGCCGTCGGTGACGAGCACGGCGATCTCGATCAGCGCGTCGCGGCGGAGGTCGAGCCCGGTCATCTCGCAGTCGATCCATACAAGACGGTCGGTCACGGCGTCACACTATGCCTGGGAGCCGTTCCGGGGCGTGTCATGGCGCGTGTCGTGATCTCGTCGTTCCTCGTCGGGGTGCGGTTGGGGCTAGGCTGCGGCGCCGTGGGGAACACCGCCGAAGCCCAGGAGATCGCTGCCGGATACGCGACGGAGGGGGCGGCGCTCGAGCTGGGTTGCGTCGTCGTCGACGGGAAGGTCGACTCGAGCGCCCGGGTGCGCATCCCGTTCGCGACGCTCAACCGGCACGGACTCGTCGCGGGTGCCACCGGTACCGGCAAGACCAAGACGTTGCAGGGGATCGCCGAGCAGCTGTCGGCGGCCGGTGTGCCGGTGCTGCTGTCGGACATCAAGGGCGACCTGTCCGGCATGGCGCGGGCGGGCGAGGGCGGCCCGAAGATCGAGTCGCGGGCGCAGGAGACCGGCGACGACTGGGTGCCCACGGCGTTCCCCGTCGAGTTCATGTCGCTCGGCGCGAGCAGCGCGGCGGTGCCGATCCGGGCCACGCTCACCCAGTTCGGGCCGATCCTGCTGAGCAAGGTGCTCGACCTCAACGACACCCAGGAGTCGACGCTCGGGCTGATCTTCCACTGGGCCGACCAGCGGGGGTTGCCGCTGCTGGACACCAAGGACCTGCGGGCGGTCATCCAGCACCTCACGTCCGACGAGGGCAAGGCCGACCTCAAGGGGATCGGCGGGGTCTCGTCGGCCACGGCGGGCGTGATCCTGCGCGCGCTGGTGAACCTGGAGGCGCAGGGCGGCGACGACTTCTTCGGCGAGCCGGAGTTCGACCCGGCAGACCTCATGCGCCAGGTCGACGGCAAGGGTGTCGTCACGCTGCTGGAGCTGGCGGACCAGCAGACCAACCCGCGGCTGTGGTCCACCTTCCTCATGTGGCTGCTGGCCGAGCTGTTCGAGGACCTGCCGGAGGCCGGTGACCTCGACAAGCCCAAGCTGGTGTTCTTCCTCGACGAGGCCCACCTGCTGTTCGACGGCGCCTCGAAGGCGTTCCTGGAGCGCATCGAGCAGACCGTGAAGCTGATCCGGTCGAAGGCGTCGGGGTCTTCTTCTGCACGCAGCTGCCCACCGACATCCCGAACGCGGTGCTCTCGCAGCTGGGCGCGAGGGTCCAGCACGCGCTGCGCGCGTTCACGCCGGAGGACCAGGCGGCGCTCTCCAAGACCGTGCGGACCTACCCGAAGACCGCGGTCTACGACATGGAGGAGGCGCTGACGTCGCTCGGCATCGGCGAGGCGATCGTCACCGTGCTGTCCGAGCGGGGCGCACCCACCCCGGTGGCGTGGTCCAGGATGCGGGCCCGCGCTCGCTGATGGCCGCGATCGGCGCCGATGCCGTCACGGAGGCGGCGAAGGCGTCGTCCCTCTACGGGAAGTACGGCGAGTCCGTCGACCGCGAGTCGGCGTACGAGAAGCTGACCGCCAAGATCGCGGAGGCGCCCGCTGCTCCTCCTGCCCCGGCCGACGCGCCCCCGCCGCCCGCGGCAGCACCCGAGCCCGAGCGGCGTCGCGAGGAGCCGGGGATGGTGGCCGAGATGCTCGGCTCGCCGGTGGTGAGGTCGTTCATGCGGTCGGCCGCGAGCGCGCTGGGCCGGGAGATCACGAGAGGCCTCTTCGGCACGCGCAGGCGGCGCTGACGCAGCGGCTTCGCGCGCTCGTCGCGGTCCTCGCAGAGTCCCGGGCCCTGTGAGGACCCGGTTCAGCGCGCGGACCGCGCCCTGAACGGGGCCAGCAGGTCCGGGGTCGTGGCGTCGGCGAATGCCACGCCGTCGGCGGCGGCGACGTCGAGCACCGGGTAGCCGCCCGCACCCGCCGCCGTGACGGCCTCGACCTCGACCAGCCCGGCGCGGCGCTGGAACACGCTCTGCCGGAACGTCCAGCCGATCACCCCTGCCCGTTGCAGGGCGACCGTCCGCCGCTGCACCGAGCCCTGGCGCATCACCAGGTGGCGGGCGGTGAGCTGATGGCCGAGGTTGCGGTAGCGGTCGATGGCGAGTGCCATGGCGGCCGGCAGCAGCACGAGGCTCGCCGGCCCGAGCCACGGCATCGGGACGGCGACGCCCACCGCGAACGCGATCGACACCAGCGCCGCGGCGGGCAGCAGCGCCCGCGTCAGCCTGCGTCGCAGCGCGGCCCGCGGATGGCGGCGCAGCGGGGCACGAGTGGCGAGGCCGGGGTGTTCGCGCAGCGCGACCGCGGCCACCCGGTGGGCCTCGGCCCGCGGGGCGGGCGGCTGGAGGGCCCCGCCCTGGGCGTCGCGGGACAGGCCGGTGGCCAGCGCCCGGGTCTGCGCACCCCGGCCCGCCCTCAGCAGTATCGGCTCGACGACCTCGGCGCCGCGCAACCTGCGCTCCGACACCGAGAGCGAGCGCCGGGTCAGCAGCCCACGCCGGACGCGGAGTGCGCCGCCCTCCGCGGTGGCCTCCCTGGTGAGCCGGTAGGCGTACCAGCGCTCGGCGAACAGCAGCAGCGAACCGATGACCGCGACGACGACCAGCACACCGCTCACGACCAGCACACCGAGCCAGATCGGGGCCGCGGTGAGGCAGTGGGCGGCGTCGTCGACGCCCGGCACGTCGCGCGGGTCGACGCCGAGGTCGTCGAACAGGTTGAAGGCCGCGGCGAACACCGCGCCGCTGCCGGCGATCGCGGAGAACGTCAGCGGGGCGAAGCGCAGCCACGACCACCGCAGCCGGGCCAGTTCGTCGACCGGCGCCCGGGCGGGGCGCTCGGGCGTGATCGCGGCGGAGCGGTCCAGCAGTTCGCGGCGGAGCCGGTCGGCCTCGGTCTTGCTGACGGCGTCGAGGGCGAGCCCCGCGCCGTCCCCCGACGACCCGGACGCCGCCCCCACCTGCACGACGCTCAGCCCGAACACGCGGTGCACGAGCCTCGAGGTGAGGTCGACCGTGCGGATCCGGTCCCGTGGCACCGACCTGCGCTGGCGGCGCAGCCAGCCGGTGTGCAGCTCCACCCGGTCGGCGGTGATCCGGTACTGCGTGGTGCGCCACCGCACCACACCGGCGATCACGAGCGCCAGTGCGATGCCGAGCGGCACCCACAGCCGCCCGACCACGTCACCCTGCCGCGTGACCAGCAGCAACACCGCGACCGGGAGCAGCCGCAGCGCCCCGGACAGCGGGGTCACCGCGATCATCCGCGTGTCCAGCCGCCGCCACGGCGCGCCGTCGGGCTCGGCCGTCACGTCGCGTCCCCCGGGGTCGCCTGCGTGGTCTCCGTGAGCTGACGGGCCAGCTCCGCAGCGGCCCCCTCGTCGAGGCCCCGGATCGTGACGGGGCCACGGGCCGAGGCCGTCGTGACCGTGACGCTCGCGAGCTTCAGCAGCTGCTGGAGCGGCCCGTGTTCGGTGTCGACGGTCTGCACGCGCGAGATCGGGGCGATCCGCCACTCCCGCACCAGCCAGCCCGACAGGGTGTAGACCGCCTCGGCGGTGACCTCCCAGCGGTGGATGCGGAAGAGCAGCGGCGGCACCACGATCACGTAGGCGAGGCCGGCGACGGCGGTCAGGGCGGCGGTGGCCATGAGCCAGCCGGGTGCGGTCCCGCTCAGCAACAGCGCCGCCACGGCCTGCGGGGCGACGACCGCGAGCACGATGAGCAGCGCCCGCAATCGCCACCACACCACCGCGCGCGGGCTCACCTGGTGGGCAGGCGGGCGCAGCGGCAGGGCGGGCGGCGGCGCGGACATGCTGCGAGTCTGCCCGCTCGCCCTGCATGATCGGGAAGCGACGCGCCCTCGCCGCATCTCACGCGCACCCACACCGCGACTCGCGTGCACCCACACCGCGACTCGCGTGCACCCACACCGCGACTCGCGTGCACCCACACCGCGACTCGCGTGCATCGAGACCGCGACTCGCGGAATGTGGGACGCCCCTCACCCCGCGAGTCGCGGGCTGAGTGCACGCGAGTCGCGCTCTCGGTGCGGGTGAGTCGGGGTCGGCCGTCGTCAGTGCAGAAGGCGGATGGCCGTGGCCTGGAGGGACTCGGACGGGATGGGGGCGGTGCCGCAGGACAGGGGGCGGGGGGCGCCTGCGATCGGGGCGACGTCCACGGCCCAGCGGCGGCCGTCGCGGGAGGTGACGACGGCGCGCCCGCGACGTCGTCGACCTGCAGCGCGTCAGCGTCGCGCATGCCGGTGGCGGCGCGGACGGCGAGCTCGGCGACCTGCCCGCTGTGCGACCAGGTGCTGCGACCGCGGCAGAGCGTGGTGTCGACCTCGCCCGGGAAGGCGGCCTTGCGGGCGGCGATCGCGGTGGCGGGGTCGAGCCTGCCGTAGGCGTAGCCGGTGGGGAGTACGAGCGCGGTGGGCGCGAACCGGTGGCCACCGAGGTGGCTGCACTCCCACACGTGCTGCTCACCGGCGTCGACGACGGACAGGGCGAGCGCACGCCCGTCGACGGCGCAGCAGCGGTCCCGGCGGCCGTGGGTGCACACCAGGAGCATCGGGTCGTGGACCGGGTCGCCGGGCAGCGCGTCGCCGGGCCGGGGCAGCACGAGGTGGGCCAGCTCCTCGGGGTCGCCGACCGTGAGGCCGGTGATGCGGCTGGAGCCGGGCGACGTGTCGGCGAGGAAGACGCGCAGCGGCGCGCCGGCCTCGCCGCGCCGGCCGGGACGGCGGATCAGCAGCAGCCGCCAGCCGGGGGTGGCGGCGAGCGCGGCGAGTGCCGGTTCGGGGTGGGCGCCGAGGTCGGCGGGCCACGCACCGCGCTGCTCGACGCACACCCAGCGGCGGGCGAGCGGGGCGGTGCCGGCGAGCTGCTCGTCGCCGGCGAGCGCGAGGAGGCTGCACCGCTGCCAGCTCGGGTCCGCGTCCACCGCCCAACAATACCTAAGCCTTACCTAACTCGTTGGGGTGACGTCTCTCACCCACGCAGCTCGCGATGCACCACCTTCCCGGTGGCGTTGCGGGGGAGCTCGTCGACGAACGTGACGTCGCGGGGCACGGCGAACCGGCTCAGTTCGGCGCGCACCCATCCGCGCACGTCGTCGGCCTCCACCCGCGCCCCCGGCTCGAGCACGACGAACGCGGCGAGCCGCTGGCCGTACTGCTCGTCGGGCACGCCGGTGACGGCGGCCTCGCGGATCTCGGGGCGGGCCGCGATCAGGCCCTCCACCGGGCCGGGGTGCACGTTCTCCCCACCGGAGACGATCATGTCGTCGGCCCGGCCGGTGAGGTGGAGCAACCCCTGCTCGTCGAGGCGGCCGATGTCGCCGGTGCCGATCATCCGGCCGTGCCGCTGGACGTCGGCGCCTTCGCGGGTGTACCCGGCGAACGGCATGTCGTTGTGGACGAACACGCGGCCCTCGGCGCCCCGTGGGGCGGGGCGGTCGTCCTCGCCGAGGATCACGAGCCGGGTGCCTGCGGGTGCGCGGCCCGCGGTGCCGGGCGCCGCCCGCAGGTCGGCGGGGCCCGCGATGCTCACCCACGAGACCTCGGTGGAGCCGTAGAGGTTGTAGAGGACGTCGCCGAAGCGGTCCATGAAGGAGGTGGCGAGACCCGCGGGCAGCGCCGACCCGCTCACGGCCACGATCCGCGGGCGGTGCGCCGACCAGGCCCGTTCCAGGTCGGCGGCAGGCAGTTCGAGTACCCGCTGCAGCATCACCGGCACGGCGAAGACGGCGTCGACGCGGTGTTCCTCGGCGGTCCGCAGGAAGTCTGCTGGCGCGTACCTGCGGGTGAGCACGACCGGGGTGCCGTGCAGCACGGCCAGCTGCAGCGCGGCGTACCCCCAGGTGTGCAGCAGCGGCGCGGCGATGAACGCGGGTTCGGCCGCCCGCATCGGGATCGCCGACAGGATCGCGGCGGCCGGGGAGATGCTGTGCAGCGGCGGTCGGCGGGCGCCCTTGGGGGTGCCGGTGGTGCCGGACGTCAGCACGATCGTGTGGCCCGCAGGCGGGCGCCGCGGCAGCGGGCCGGGGCCGTCGAGGTCGTCGAGGTCGGTGTCGGTGACGACCCGGACGCCATCGGGCAGGCCGGCGAGCGCGGGGCCGAACTCCTCGTCGGCCACCACCGTGTGCAGGCGCAGCTCCTGGGCGACGTCGGTGAGCTGGGCCGCCGAGAGACCGGGGTTCAGCAGCACCGTGTCGGCACCGAGCTTGCCCGCCGCCACCTGGGCGGTGATCGCGCCGCGATGGTTGCGGCAGAGCACGCCCATGCGGGTGCCCGGTCCGGTGCCGGAGGCCGCGAGCCCGCGGGCGATCGCGTCCGTCCGGTGGGCCAGCTCCGCGAACGTCAGTGTGCCCGCGTCGTCGACGACGGCGGTGCGGTCGGGGTGCCGCGCCGCCCCGGCCGCGTACCCCGCGGTGATCGACAGGCCGTAGCGGGCCAGGCCGGCGACCATGCCGAGCAGGCGGTCGGGCCGGACGGGCCGCACCACCCCGGAGCGGGTGAGCGCCACCACCGCCCGCGCCGACCCCGCGGCCTGCTCCGCTCCGGACCGTGCCAGCTCGAGCACCCGCGCGACGTCGACCACGCGTCCAGTCTCGCAAGTGGTCACGACGCAGGCCGGGCGAAGTCGTAGACGGTGTGGCCGCCGACCGTGGACGGCTCGAAGTTCTGCCGGACCCAGGCCAGGATCTCCGACTCACCGCCCGTGTCGACGAACCAGCGCACCTCGCCCGCCTCGACGATGGCCTGGAACCGCTCGAGGGTGGGTGCGGGGTCGTTGCCGGAGGCGCCGCCGATGCCGATCACCGTGGTGTCGCTGGCGAGCCCGAGCGCGGCGCTCTGCTGCGTGCCGACCGTGGCGGCCGACCACGTCCTCCCCGTCGATCGCAGCACGTCCGTGAGCTCCGGACCAGGAGCGCTCGCCTGCGCGCCCACATCCGGAAGCCCCACCTGGCCCGCCGTGGTCCGCGCGGCGACGGCGGCGGGCAGCGCGAGCGCCATCAGGGCCAGCGCCGACCCCACGGCGGCCGTGCCGCGGCGCATGGTGGTGCCGGCGATCAGCACGAACCCGATCACCACCGCCGCGGCCGCGACGACGATCCAGCGGGGCAGCAGTGCGGGCATCCGGTCCAGCAGCGTCCACTCCCACGCCACCGTGCCGGCCACGAGCACGGTCAGCGTCCCGCGGCCCGCCCACCTGCGGCGCCGCTCCCACAGCAGCGCGCTGCCGATCCCGGCGAGCGCCGCGACGCCGGGCGCGAGCGCCACCGTGTCGTGGGTCAGGTAGCCGCCGGTGCCGAGGGCCACCGCCGTGAGCACGGTCCAGCCGCCCCAGAGCACGAGCGACGCCCGGGCGGCATCCGTGCGCGGCCGGCGGCTCGTGAGCAGCAGACCCACGACGAGCAGTGCGAGCGCGGCCGGCAGCAGCCAGCCGACCAGCGCCGCGTGCTGGACGTCGACCATCCGCAGCGGGCCCGGGTCGATGCCTGCGAGCCGGCGTAGGTCGTCCAGCGCGAGCTCCAGCGCGCTGTCGGCGCGGGACCCGCCGATGTACGGGCGGTTCCCCGCGAGCCGCAGCTCGACCAGCGCGTACCACCAGCCCGCCGCGACGACGAGTGCCACGCCGGCGGCCAGCAGCTGGAACCCGCGCCGGAAGAACCCGACGGGGGCGGCCACCAGGTAGGCGAGCGCGAGCGCAGGCAGCGGCAGCAGCGCCTGCGCCGTGTCGGTCAGCACGGCGAGTCCGGCGAACACACCCGCCAGGAGCAGCCGGCGCAGAAGGCCGTCCTCGATGGCGCGGACCGTGGAGTAGGCCGCCGCGACGAGGAGCAGCACCAGCAGCGCGTCCGGGTAGTTGAACCGGAACATCGCCACGGTGACGGGGGTGAGCGCGAGCGCCGCCCCGGCCAGCAGCCCGCCGCCGGGGCCCGCGACGCGGCGCACGGCCGCGTACAGCAGCGCCACGGCACCCACGCCCATCAGCGCCTGGGGCACGAGCATGCTCCACGCGGAGAACCCGAACACCCGCGCGAACAGCGCCATCGCCCACAGCGAGCCCGGCGGCCCGCCGACCGTGACGATGTTGCCCGCGTCGGTGGAGGCGTACAGGAAGGCCGTCCAGTCCTGCGCCATGCCGCGGATCGCGCTCGCGTACCGGATGTCCGCCCAGCCGACCGAGCCCAGGTCCCACAGGTGCAGGGTCGCCGTGCCGAGCAGCAGTCCGGCAAGCGCCCATCGCCCGGAGCGGGTCAGCCGGGGGCGCCCCGGCCGCGCCGGCCGGACCGGGCGGAGGTCGGGGACGGTGTCGGCCACAACGCTCACCGCGCGCCCTCGCTGCGCTCGGCCGACGCTTCGCGGACGCGCTGTGTCGATGGTTCGCTCGCAAGCTCGCTCACCGCACGCCCTCGCTGCGCTCGGCCGACGCTTCGCGGAGGCGCTGTGTCGATGGTTCGCTCGCAAGCTCGTTCACGGAGCCTCCTCGCAGACGCTCGTCGGCGCGCCGGGTGTCCGGGGCGCGACTCCAGGTTGCTGCGCGGGAACGGGCGGGTGGGCCCGGGCGGGGCGGACGTGGACGAGCGGCGGCCCGGAATCCGCGAGCGGCGTGGCTGCGTCAGGCCGTCAGGTCGTAGACGGTGGTGCCGCCGACCGCGACCGGGGTGAAGTTCTGCTCCACCCACGATCCGATCCGGTGCGCCTGGTCGCTGCCGCCGCTCCCGGTGTTGCTGCGTCCGGCGTCGCCGACGAAGTAGTGGATCCGGCCATCGGCCACGAGCTGCTGGAAGCCCTCGAGCGTCGGGTACGGGTCGGTGCCGTTGAACCCGCCGAGCGCCATCACCGGGTTCCCGCTCGCGAGCTGGTAGCCCGCGGCGCTGTTGGACCCGATCGTCGCCGCGACCCACGTGTAGGCGTCCGCATCGCGCTGCAGGAGCGCGGTGAGCTCCGCCGACGGGGTCGGCGACCCGAGGATGGCGCCGCCCGGGAAGCCCTCGCCCCGCATCCCGCCGCCGGGGCCGCCACCGCTGGGAGCGCCGTCACCTGGACCGCCTCCGGGCATCGCCGGGCCACCCCGCGCCGGCCGCCGCCGTCGGGGCCGCCGCCCGTGCGCATGCCAGGAATGCCGCCCATCCGCGCGTCCTGCGGGCCGGAGGACGGGATGCGCCGGTGTGCGGCGTCGCTGCCGTCGCGACCGACCACCCGGTGGGCGCCGCGAGCGCTGCCACCACGGCGACGGTGATCACGCAGGCCCGCGCCCGGCGGCCGATCCGGTGCACGCCGAGCAGGCTCGCGGCACCGGCCGACCCGGCGACGAGCACGGTCCACGCGAGCCACTGCTGCCAACCGGCCGCGTTCAGGAGCACGAACGCCCACACCACCGTGCCGGCGAGCACCACGGCGAGGACGATCCGCGCGGCGAGCTCGGTGCGCCGCCGCCACAGCTGCACCGCCCCGATCCCGACCAGCGCGCCGATCGCAGGCGCCAGCGCGATCTGGTAGTAGCTGTGGAAGATCCCGGCCATCAGGCTGAAGACCAGCGCGGTGACGACGAGCCAGCCACCCCAGGCGAGCGCGGCGGCGCGGGTCCGGTCGGTGCGCGGCTCGCGACGCGTCCACCACAGCAACGTGCCGAGGAGCACCAGCGCGGCGGGCAGCAGCCAGGACGCGTCCCCGCCGTAGCTGCCGGTGAACAGGCGGGTGAGGCCGGTCGGCCCCCAGCTGCCACCGGCACCCCCCATCTGACCGGGGACGACGCTGCCGACCTCGGCACCGGTGAGGCGGCCGAGGCCGTTGTAGCCGAGGACCAGCTCGAGCACGCTGTTGGTCTGCGAGCCGCCGATGTAGGGCCGGGAACCGGCCGGCCACAAGTCGACGACGAGCACCCACCAGCCCGCGCTCACGACCATCGCGACACCCGCGACCAGCAGGTCGCGCGCCCGGCGCCCGATGCCGACCGGCGCGGCCAGCAGCCAGACGGCGGCGAACGCGGGCAGCACGAGGAACGCCTGCAGCATCTTCGTGAGGAACCCGAACCCGACGAGCACGCCCACCAGCACCAGCCAACGCGTGCGCCCCGCCTCGACCGCGCGCAGCAGCGCGTACGCCGCCCCGACCAGCAGCAGCGTGAGCAGCGCGTCCGGGTTGTGAACCGGAACATCAGCACGGCCACCGGCGTGAGCGCGCAGACCGTGCCCGCCAGCAGCCCTGCCGCGGTGCCCGCGGTGCGCCACACCGTCGCGTACAGCAGCCCGACGGTGGCGACGCCCATCAGCGCCTGCGGGACGAGGATGCTCCAGCTGCTCAGGCCGAAGAGCCGCACCGACAGACCGGTCACCCACAGCGCGGCGGGCGTCTTGTCCACCGTGATCGCGTTCGCGGCGTCGGAGGAGCCGAAGAACCACGCCGTCCAGCTCTCGGCACCGGCCTGTGCGGCCGCCGAGTAGAACGCGTTGGCCCAGCCGGACGCGGAGAGACCCCACAGGTAGAGCGCGGCGGTGCCGGCGAGCACGCCGGTCAACGCCGCCCGCCGCGGCCACCGCGGACGGTCGGGGAGCGGGGCGACGGGATGCGGTTCCGGGCGAACGGTGATCGTGGTGGCCACGCCTTCGAGCGTGGTGAGCCGGCCTGTGCTGCTCTGGTGGGTCAGCTGTGGCGTCGCTGTGCGCTCGGGTCGAGCGATCATGGGCACTCGGCCGCTGCGAGATCGGCTCGCGCGCCCGACGGAGGGCGCAGGCGCGGATCTCGGAACGATCACAACGTTGTCGGGTGCGCCGCCCAGGGCGGCGGTGCTTCTGGGCCCGCTGGGAGCCGGCCGACCCGGGGTGTGATCACCGGCAATGGTCGGAGGGCGTCGGATGTGACGCGCTGGTACCACTTCGGCCGATCATGTGTACGTCGATCGTCGGTAGTGGTGGTGGGACGACAGATCGTTCGTCGTGGCGCCATTTCCGGTGATCACGAGCCGGGAGCCGGCACGTCGTCGCGGGCCCTGATCGCTACGGGCACCGGCCGAGTTCGGCATCACTCGTCCAGGGGTGCCGGGAGTCGGACCGTGAACTCGGTGCGCCCGGGCCTGCTGGCGACCTGGACGGTGCCGTGGTGCGCCGCCACGACGGCGCGGACGATCGCCAGGCCGAGGCCGGTGCTGCCGTTGTCGCGGGAGCGGGACGTCGAGCCGCGGGCGAAGCGCTCGAAGATGTGTGGCAGCAGGTCGGGGGCGATGCCGGGACCCTCGTCGGCGACGTCGAGCAGGGCGGCGCCTTGCTCCGTGCGGAGCGTGACCGTCACACGCGTGCCGGGCGGGGTGTGCGTACGCGCGTTGGCCAGCAGGTTGGCGAGCACCTGGGCCAGCCGCGAGCCGTCGCCGGGCACCACCACCGGCTCGTCGGGTACGACGAGCTGCCAATGGTGGTCCGGGCCGGCCGCGTGTGCGTCGGCCACGGCGTCCACGACGAGCCGGGTGAGGTCGACCTCGCCGCGTTCGAGCGGGCGACCCGCGTCGAGGCGGGCGAGCAGCAGCAGGTCCTCGACGAGCGTGGTCATCCGCTCGGTCTGCGAGGCGATCCGCGTGAGGGAGTACTCGACGTCGGTGGAGAGCTCCTCGCGGCGCGTGAGCTCGGTGTAGCCGCTGATCGCGGCGAGCGGGGTGCGCAGCTCGTGGCTCGCGTCGGCGATGAACTGGCGCAGCTGCACCTCGCTGTCGTGGCGCGCCTCCAGCGCCGAGCCGACGTGGTCGAGCATGCGGTTCAGCGCGCTGCCCACCTGCCCGACCTCGGTGCGCGGGTCGACGTCCGGCACGCGCTCCACCAGCGAGACCTCCCCTCGGTCGAGCGGCAGCGTGCTCACCCGCGCTGCCGTCGCCGCCACCCGTTCCAGCGGCCGCAGCTCGCGCCGGACGACCATCGCCGCCGCGGTGCCCGCCCCGGCCAGCGCGATGCCCGTGACGACCAGCTCGATGAGCACGAGCGATGTCACGGTCGCCTGCACGGGCGCCTCCGGCAGCCCGTTGACGATGACGTCGCCGATCGGGGTGCGGGTCGCGACGAGGCGGTAGTCGCCGAGCTCACCGAGATCGACGCTCCGCGGCGGCCTCCCGTCCTGGAGGCCCACCAGGTCCGGGTACTCGGACTCGGGGACCGGCAGCGGGTCCTCGCCGATCGGGAACACCGCCGCGGCGACGACCTCCCCGTCGCGGACGACCGCGGTGAGGGTGTCCGGGGGACGGGGAACGCGGTCGGGCAGCACGAGCGCGGGCGGGGAACCCGGCTCGGCGCGGATGAACACCCGGTTGGACGCGCGGACCTGGTCGTCGAGGCGGTGGATCAGGAACTGGCGCAACGAGATCGTCGTGACGACGGCGATCAGCGCCGAGGCGATGGCGAGCAGCAGCAGCGTGGTGGCCACCAGCCGGGTGCGCAGCGAGTGCCCCGTCACCCGCCCGCCGCCGGCTTGAGCACGTACCCCGCCCCGCGGACCGTGTGGATCATCGGCGCCCGCCCGGCGTCGATCTTCTTGCGCAGGTAGGACACGTACAGCTCGACGACGTTGGACTGCCCGCCGAAGTCGTAGTTCCAGACCCGGTCGAGGATCTGCGCCTTCGAGAGCACCCGCTTGGGGTTGCGCATGAGGTAGCGCAGCAGCTCGAACTCGGTGGCGGTGAGCTCGACGAGGTCGTCGCCCCGGCGCACCTCGTGGCTGTCCTCGTCGAGGACGAGGTCGCCGACGACGAGCTCCGACCCGTGCCGTGCCGCGGTCATCCGGGAGCGGCGCAACAGCCCGCGCAGCCGGGCGACGAGCTCCTCCAGGCTGAACGGCTTGGTGACGTAGTCGTCGCCACCCGCGGTGAGCCCCGCGACCCGGTCCTCCACGGCGTCACGGGCGGTGAGGAACAGCACCGGCACCTCGGGGGAGTCGGCGCGCATCCGGCGCAGCACCTCGATGCCGTCGAGGTCGGGGAGCATCACGTCGAGCACGACGCGTCCGGCCGGTGCTCGCGGGCGACGCGCACGGCGGTGACGCCGTCTGCCGCCGAACGGACGTCCCAACCCTCGTAGCGCAGGGCCATCGACAGCAGCTCCGACAGCGACGTCTCGTCGTCGACCACCAGGACCCGGATCGGCCCGCCGTCGGCCCGCCGCAGCTCAGGTCCGGTCTCCCGCATCGGCGCCATGCTAGCCAGGCTCGCGCGCGCTGATGTGGCTCCGATGGGCGGAACCTGTGCGAAACCTGTGCGTCCCCGGTGGAACCGGAGTGCCCCCGCCGTCGTCCATGCCGGTCATCACCTCCGAGTCGACCCACAGGAGCACGACATGTTCACCGGCTGGCCCAGCGATGCCACGGCGTTCCTCACCGAGATCGATGCCGACAACACCCGGGAGTTCTGGGAGGCGCACGGCCACCGCCACGCCACCGCCGTGCAGGGGCCGATGCGCGCGCTCGCCGCGGATCTGGAACCCGAGTTCGGGCCGGTCCGGGTGCTGCGCGCCCACCGCAACCGGCGTTTCCGGCCCACCGCGCCGCCCTACCGCACCGACACGGGCGGGGTGGGCAGCAGCCCGGGCGGGGCGGCCCTCACGGTCGTGCTGTCGGCCACGAGCCTGACGACGGCGGTGGGGCACTGGATGTTCGACCCCGGCCAGCTGCGCCGCTACCGCGTGGCGGTGCTCGAGGCGGCGGGCGAGCAGCTGCCGGCTCTGCTCGACGGGCACTGCGTGGACCGTCGCCGTTCCCTGCGCGGCGCGCCCCGAGGCTTCCGGGGCGACCACGTGCGGATCGACCTCCTCAAGCTGCTCGGGCTGCAGGTCACCACCGCGAGAGCGGTCGGCCCGTGGCTCGCCACCGCCGAACCCCTGGAATGGGTGCGGGCGGCCTGGCGGACGGCGATGCCGCTGGTGGCGTGGCTGGACACGCACGTCGGCCCGGCCGACCCGGTGCCGCCCCGGCCGCGCCCGGCCCCGTAGCCCCTCGACCCGTGAGTGGATACGAGTGCTCCAGCACCCGTATCCACTCACGGTCATGTGGGTCAGGCCGCCGGCCGGGTCAGGTCGTAGACGGTCGTGCCGCCCACGGTCGTGGACGTGAAGTTCTCCTGCACCCACGTGGCGATCTCGGAGTTGCCACGCGGGCCGCCACCCCCGCCGATGAAGTAGTGCACCTCACCGGCCGCGACGAGCTCCTGGAACCGCTCCAGGGTGGGCGCCGGGTCGCGGCCGTTGAAGCCTCCGACGCCCATCACATCGACGCCACTGGCCAGCGCGAGACTCGCGCTGCTCGACGCGCTCGTGGTGGCGGCCGCCCAGGTCGTGCCTGCGTTCTGCAGCAGCGCGACGAGCTCGGGGTCGGAGGCGTCGGCGCGGGATCCTGGGCCGCCGTCCTGACCTGGGTTCTGCCCGGTGACGTTCGGCCCGGGGACCAGGCCGGGGCCCTGGCCCGCAGTGCCGTTCGCGGTCCCGCCGTCGCGCCTGCCGCCGTCGCCGCCGAGGCGCATGCCGCCGCCCGGGCTGCCCGACTCGGTGGCGGGGCCCGCGGTCGGATTGCCGCCGTTGTGGGTGCTCGTGATCGTGTCGGCCGCGTACGCGATCTGCGCGGCCCCGCCGGTGAGCAGCACGGCCAGCGCGGTGACGACGGCGAGCCGCCGCAGGTGCGCCCCGACGAGCAGCGCGAGCACGGCCACCGCGGACAGTGCGACCACGACCCAGCGCAGCCACGGCACGAAGTCGGGCGTGCGCGCCAGCAGCACCACCGCCCACGCGGCGGTCCCCGCGGTGATCACGGCGAGCGTGGTCTGGGCCGGCCACGCTGCGCGGCGGCGCCACAGCTGGATGCCGCCGATCCCGACGAGCGCGGCGATTCCGGGCGCGAGCGCCACCGTGTAGTAGGGGTGGAAGATCCCCTGGGCGACGCTGAAGACCGCGGCGGTCACGACCGTCCAGCCGCCCCAGAGCAGGAGCGAGGCGCGCAGACGGTCGGTGCGCGCCGTGCGCCATGTCAGCACCAGCCTGCGACGAGCAGCGCGAGCGCCGCGGGCAGCAGCCAGGAGACCTGGCCGCCGGCCTGCTCGTTGAACAGACGGGTGATTCCGGCGGCCCCGCCGAAACCGCCGCCACCACCGGGGCCCGTCACGACGACGCCTGCGGGGAGCTCCGATCCGGCCGGTGGCCGTCCCGTCCCGGCGCCGCCCTGGCCGAAGATCCGGCCGAGCCCGTTGTAGCCGAACGTGAGGTCGAGGACGCTGTTGTCCTCCGATCCGCCGATGTAGGGCCGCGAGGCCGCGGGCCACAGCTCCGCGACCGCTACCCACCAGCCGGCGCCCATCACGACGGCGAGGCCCGCGGCGAGCAGCTGGCGGATCCGGCGCCGGAACCCGGTGGGCGCGGCCACGAGGTAGGCGAGCGCGAGCGCCGGGACCACGACGAACGCCTGCATCATCTTGGCCAGGAACGCGAACCCGATCAGCGCACCGGCGAGCACGATCCAGCGCGTGGAAGCCCGCTCGATCGCGCGGACCGTGGCGTACGCGGCGGCGACGAGCAGCAGGACGAGCAGCGCGTCCGGGTTGTTGTAGCGGAACATGAGCACGGCGACCGGCGTCAGCGCGAGCACCGCGCCCGCGAGCAGCCCCGCGCCCGGGCCGGCAACCCGCCGCACCGACGCGTACAACAGAGCCACCGTGCCGACGCCCATGAGCGCCTGCGGCACGAGCATGCTCCACGAGGAGAGCCCGAACACCCGCGCCGACAGCGCCATCACCCACAGCGATGCGGGCGGCTTGTCGACCGTGACCGTGTTGCCGGCGTCCGTGGAGCCGAAGAAGAAGGCCGTCCAGTTCTGCGTCATCGCCCGGACGGCACCGGCGTAGTAGGTGTTCGCCCAGCCCTCGGCGCCGAGGTTCCACAGGTGGAGGACGGCGGTGCCGAGGAGGAGGGCCGCCAGTGCGATCCACTCCGTGCGGCCGCGCCGCGGCCGTTCGGCCACGGTAGCGGGCGCGGGGCGGGCGAGAGTGGCGGTCATGCCGAGGTCTCCTGACGGGCCGGTTCGGCCGGACGGGCGGTGTGCGGGCGGAAGATCCAGGAGCGGTACGCGACGAACCGCAGCAGCGTCGACAGCGCGTTCGCGACGATCAGCACCAGCAGCTCGGCGGCGTGGCTCGCCGCGGGCAGCCACGTGTGCAGCGCCGCGAGGGCGCCGCTGGTGAGCGCGAGGCCCAGCCCGAAGACGATCAGCCCTTGCAGCTGGTGGGTGGTGGCGCCGGACGAGCCGCGCACCCCGAACGTGAGGCGCCGGTTGGCCGCGGTGTTGGCGATCGCGGTGCTGACGAGGGCGAGCAGGTTGGCCGCGTAGGCGCCCACCGGCTCGCGCAGCAGCAGGAACAGCAGGGCGTACGCGAGGGTGCTCGCCACCCCGACCGCCGCGAACCGCACGAGCTGCCCGGGGAGGCCGGAGGGCACGCCGGGAACCGAGGTCGGCAGCGCGTCCCGGCCGAGCCGGCCGCGCAGCTCGGCGAGCGGCAGCCGCCCGGTCGCGAGCGCGTGCCCGAGCCGGGCGATGCCCTTCAGGTCGGCGACGGCGGTCGCGACGACGTCGACGCGGCTGTCGGGGTCGTCGACCCAGTCGACGGGAACCTCGTGGATGCGCAGCCCGCTGCGCTCGGCCAGCACGAGCAGTTCGGTGTCGAAGAACCACCCGGTGTCCTCCACGAGCGGCAGCAGCCGCTGCGCCACATCGGCGCGGATCGCCTTGAACCCGCACTGGGCGTCCGAGAACCCGGTGCCGAGCGTGCCGCGCAGCAGCAGGTTGTAGGAGCGGGAGATGAACTCGCGCTTGGCGCCGCGCACCACCCGTGAGCCGCGGGCGAGGCGGGTGCCGATCGCGAGGTCGGAGTGCCCGGAGATCAGCGGCGCGACCAGGGGCAGCAGCGCCGCCAGGTCGGTGGACAGGTCGACGTCGCAGTAGGCCAGCACCTGCGCGTCGGAGGCCGACCAGGCCGCCCGGAGCGCGCGGCCACGCCCCTTCCCGGCCAGCCGCACGGCGGTGACGCCCGGCAGCTCAGCGGCCAGCCGCGTCGCGATCCTCGGCGTCGCGTCGGTGCTCGCGTTGTCGGCGATCGTGATCCGGAACGGGTAGGGGAACTGCCCGGACAGGTGCTCGTGCAACCGGCGCACCGACGGCTCGAGGTCCCCCTCCTCGTTGAGGACGGGAACGACGATGTCGAGCACGGTGCGCCCGGACCGTAGGTGCCGGGGAGGCCGCAAGGCGGTGTCGACGCTCATGGGGCCCAGCGTCGGACCGGGCGCTGTCCGGACCTTGTGCCGATCGTGTGCGCCGGCTGTGGGCCGCCGTTCTAGCGGGCGCGCCAGTAGCCCGTGGCGTAGACCCGTCTGCGCTCGATCCCGCGCTCGCCGAGCAGGTGTTTGCGCAGGTCGCGGACGCAGGCCGACTCGCCCGACAGCCACGCCTGTCCGTCCCCCGCCGGGAACTCCGCCGACCGTACGGCCGCGGCGAGGGGCTCACCCGGTCCCGCGGAACCGCGGTGCACCCACCGCACCTGCGCGGAGCCGGGCAGCTCCTGCTCCTCGTCCGCGTCGGCGACCTCGAGGAACGCGAGCGCCGGCACGCCGGCGGGCAGCGCCTCCAGCACGGTGGCGACGGCCGGGAGCGCGGTCTCGTCGCCGATCACGACGTGGAAGTCGGCCGCCGGGTCCGGCTCGTACCGGCCGCCCGGCTCGGAGACGCCCACCCACGCGCCCGGCCGGCGTCCCGGGCCCATGCGGCGGCGGGGCCGTGGCCCTCGTGCAGCACGAAGTCGACATCGAGCTCGCCCGCCGCCGGGTCGAACCGGCGGACGGTGTAGGTGCGGATCGCCGGGCGCGGCTCACCGGCGGGCCACACCGGACCGCCCGAGGCCGCGCGCGGCACGGCCGGGCGCTCCTGCCCCTCCACGGGGAAGAACATCTTGATCCGGCGGTCCGGGCCCTCGCCACCGAAACCGGCCAGCTCCTCGCCCGCGAGCGTCACCCGGATCATCCGTGGGGTGACCCGCTCGCTGCGCCGGACCTGCAGCAGCCGGGGTGCGGTGGTACTCACGGTCGGTGATTGTGCCGTGCGGGCGGGAGGCTGCTCCGCGGCGGCACCCGCCGGACGAACGGGCCGTGCGTACGCACCTGTCGAACGAAGGTGCCGCTCGTACGGTCGGGGCGAGCGCTACGGGCGGTTCGCGACGCCCGCCAGACCCGTCCAGACCAGGTCCATCAGGTAGTCGGTTGCCTGCTCGCTGCTGACGTCGGCCCGCGCCCGCCACAGCGCCAGCCGCTCACAGGCGCCCACGATGATCTGCGCCCACCCGGTGAGGCGCTGGGCATCGGCGTCCGGGGCCTGGGCGGCCAGCAGGGCGGCGATGAAGTCGGTCTGCTGGGCCCGGATCTCCTCGAGCGCCTCGCCCGCCACCGCCGACTCCGAGTAGAGCACCGTCCACTCCGGGGCGCGGTCCTGCAGGTAGTCGAAGAAGGCGAGCGTGCCGAGGCGCAGCATCTCCTCGGGGGTCGAGGCCGATGCGGCGGCCGTCGACGTCACCTCCAGCAGGTCGGCCCGCGCCCGCGCGATGCAGGCCAGCAGCAGCCCGTGCTTGGAGCCGAAGTGCGTGTAGAGCACCGGCTTCGTGACGCCGACGCGTTCGGCGACCTGGTCCATCGAGGCGCCCTGGTAGCCGCGCTCACCGAACACGGCGAGCGCCGCGTCGAGGATCTGGCGCTCGCGTTCGGCTCGGCCGATGCGGCGGCGGGGCGCTCGGGTCTCCGACGGACGCGACCTCCCGAAGGAACTTACTCGTGGTAACTTACCGGTGGTAACCCCACTCAGGAGGCGCGATGCACGGGACCGGGACGCACGTGGACGTCGCGATCGTCGGGAGCGGTTTCGCCGGCCTCGGCGCCGCGGTGCGGCTGCACCAGGCGGGCCGCCACGACTTCGTCATCCTGGAGAAGGGCCACACCCTCGGCGGCACCTGGCGCGACAACACCTATCCCGGCTGCGCCTGCGACGTGCAGTCGCACCTGTACTCGTTCTCGTTCGCCCCGAACCCGGAGTGGACGCGCACCTTCGCCCGGCAGCCGGAGATCCGCGCGTACCTCGAACACGTCGCCGACCGCTTCGGGCTGCGCGACCGGATCCGGTACGCGCCGAGGTCACCTCCGCCCGCTGGGCGGGTGCCCGCTGGGACCTGCAGCTCTCCGACGGCACGCAGGTGCACGCGCGGGCGGTCGTGTGGGGCACCGGGGCGCTGCACGAGCCGTCCGTGCCCGACATCCCCGGCCTCGACGAGTTCACCGGCATCGCCTTCCACTCCGCGCAGTGGCGCCACGACCACGACCTGACCGGTCGCCGCGTCGCCGTGATCGGCACGGGCGCGAGCGCGATCCAGTTCGTGCCCGCGATCCAGCCACAGGTGGCGTCGCTGACGCTGTTCCAGCGCACGGCGCCCTGGGTGCTGCCGAAGCCGGACCGGCCGGTGTCCGCCGCGGTCCGGCGCCTCTACCGGGCCGTGCCCGCGGCGCAGAAGGTGGCGCGCGCGCTGATCTACGCGCGCAACGAGATGCTCGTCAGCGGGTTCCTGAAGCCGCGGCGGATGGCCGTCGTCGAGCGGTTCGCCCGCGCCTACCTGCACCGGACGTTCGCCGGCCGCCCCGGCCTCGAGGCCAAGCTCACCCCGGACTTCACGATCGGCTGCAAGCGCATCCTGATGTCGAACGACTACTACCCGGCGCTGAAGCAGCCCAATGCCGACGTGGTCACCGAGAAGATCGTGCGGGTCACGCCGAGCGCGTGGTCACGGCCGACGGGGCGGAGCACGAGGTCGACACGATCATCTTCGGCACCGGGTTCAGGGTGGGGGCCGGGCTGGGCAAGTCGGTGCCGATCGTCGGTCGTGACGGCGAGCGGCTCGCCGACCAGGGCGCCGTCGAGGGCTTCCTGGGCACGACGATCTCCGGGTTCCGAACCTGTTCGTGCTCACCGGCCCGAACACCGGGCTCGGGCACAGCTCGATGATCTTCATGATCGAGTCGCAGCTCAACTACGTGCTCGACGCACTGCGCGTCCTCGACGAGTACGGCGCCACGGCCCTCGACACCCGCCGCGACCGCCAGCAGGCCTACAACGCCGGCCTGCAGCGCAGGCTGGACGGCTCGGTGTGGACCGCGGGCGGCTGCGCCAGCTGGTACCTCGACGACGACGGTCGCAACCGCACCCTCTGGCCGGGCTACACCTTCGACTTCCGCCGCCGCACCCGCAAGGTCCGCCCGGCCGACCACGAGCTGCTCGTGTAGCCCGCGCACCCACTCCGCGACTCCCGTGCACGCGGACAGCGACTCGCCCGCACGGAAACCCCGACTCGCGGGGTGAGGGCGGCGCCAACCCCTTTCCGCGAGTCGCGCTGTGGATGTGCGCGAGTCGCGCTCTCGGTGCATGTGAGTCGGGGCGTCGCACGTAGGGTCGGGCGGTGCTCGACGTCTACTCCATCCCGCTTTCCACGCGGTTCCGGGGGATCACCGTCCGCGAGGGCGTGCTGATCGAGGGCCCGGCGGGGTGGGGGGAGTTCTGCCCCTTCGCCGACTACGACGACCGGGAGTCGGTGCCGTGGCTCGCGGCCGCCCGGGAGGCCGCGGAGGAGGGCTGGCCGGAGCCGGTGCGGGACCGGGTGCCGGTGAACTGCATCGTGCCGGCCGTCGGGCCGGAGCGGGCGCAGCAGATCGTGCGGGCCTCGGGGTGCGGCACCGCCAAGGTCAAGGTGGCGGACGCGCCCGGCAGCCTGCCCGCCGACCTGGAGCGGGTGGCCGCCGTGCGGGACGCACTCGGCCCGGACGGCGCGGTCCGCGTGGACGCGAATGCGGTGTGGACCGTGGACGAGGCGGTCGGCGCGATCGGGGCGCTGGACCGCGCGGCGGGCGGCTTGCAGTACGTCGAGCAGCCCTGCCGGACGCTCGAGGAGCTGGCGGCGGTGCGGCGCCGGGTCGATGTCCCGATCGCGGCGGACGAGTCGATCCGCCGGGCGGAGGACCCGTTGCGCGTCGCGGTGGCGGGGGCGGCGGACGTCGCGGTGCTCAAGGTCGCCCCGCTCGGCGGGGTGCGCAGGGCGCTGGCCGTCGCGGAGGCGTGCGGGCTGCCGTGCGTCGTGTCGTCGGCGCTGGAGACGAGCGTCGGGATGGCCGCCGAGCTGGCCCTGGCCGGGGCGCTGCCGCGGCTCGACATGGCCTGCGGCCTCGGAACGGGGGCGCTGCTCACCGCGGACGTCGTCGAGGACCCGTTCGCACCGCGCGACGGGTGGCTGCCGGTGCCGCGGTGCGCCCCCGAGCCGGCGCGGCGCGCGGACGTCGCCGCCGGTTCCGAGCGGGTGCGGTGGTGGGAGGACCGGCTGGCCCGGGTCGCCGCGGCAACCGTCCCAGGTGGAGCGATCGGCACTCCGTGAGGAACCCGGGTCGGCGGGCTTCGTGACCCGGGCGGGCGCCCGGCGAGGCGAAGGCTGGTGGCCGTAGGCGATCGGGGCCTGCCGGTGGCTCGTGATCGCCGGAAACGGTGCCGGGACGACTGATCTGTCGCCTCGCCACCACTACCGACGATCGACGTGCACATGATCGGCAGAGATGGTGCAAGGGCGTCACATCCGGCGCTGTCGCGCCACTTCCGGCGATCACGCGTCGTGCTCGCCATGCCTGATCACCAAGAGTGGTGCGAACGGGCACCCGCTCGCGTCGGACGCCGGCACTAGGTTCTGGGCGTGTCGGTCGTGGTGGTCGGAGCGGGCATCGCCGGGACGGCGTGCGCGGCCGGGCTCGCCGCTGCCGGCGTGCCGGTGCGGATGGTGGAACGGGCGCGCGAGGTCGGCGGGCGGATGGGCGGTGCGGCGCTGGCCGGCCGTCCGGTGGATCTCGGTGCCGCCTACTTCACGGTGCGGGACCCGGACTTCGAACAGGTGGTGCGGCGGTGGCAGGCCGCGGGGCTCGCCCGGCCGTGGACGTCCGAGCTCGCCGTGCTGGGCAGCGGGTCCCCCGAGCGTGCGCCGGGACCGCAGCGTTGGGCGGCTCCCGCGGGGTTGGGTGGGCTCGTCGCCGAGCTGGCCCGCGGGCTCACCGTCGAGCTCGGCCGGGAGGTGCGCCGGGTCGGCCCGGGCCCGGTGGTCGACGGCGAGCAGGCCGACGCCGTCGTGCTCGCCGCCCGACCCGCAGGCGCTGGAGCTGCTCGCTCCCGGCCACCCGGCCGCGGTGCGGGTGGCCGGCCGCCGGTGGCGGCCCGCGATCGCCGTCGCCGCCGGGTGGGCCGCCCGGGAGTGGCCGGAGCTGCGGCCGCGTTCGTCAACGACCACCCGGTGCTCACCATGATCGCCGACGACGGCGCGCGGCGCGGCGACGGCGCGGCCGTGCTGGTGGCGCACACCACCGCCGACGTCGCGCGGGCGCACGCGGCCGCGCCGGACACCGCGATCGGGCCGGTGCTCCACGCGCTGCGGGACCTGCTCGGTGTCCGTGCCGAGCCGGTGTGGACGCTGGCGCAGCACTGGCCCCACGCCTCGCCGGAGGGGACCCGCGAGGACCTCTTCCACCTCACCGCGGACGGCGTCGGGCTGGCCGGGGACGGCTGGGGCAGCCCGCGCGTCGAGACGGCATGGCGCTCCGGCCACCTGCTCGGCCGGGCGCTGGCGGAGCGGCTCCGCCACGACCGGGTGCGGTGAGGCCGTCCCGCGGGTTAGCGTGCTGAGCTGTGTCCGCTCCCGCTGATCCGGTCGTCGCTGATCCACTCGTCGCCGACCTGCTCGCCGCGCTCCCGGCCGACCGCGTGCTCGTCGACCCGGACGTCGTCGCGCCGTTCCTGCACGACGAGGCGGAGTGGGCGGAGTACGGCCGGCCGCCGCGGTGGTCCGCCCGCGCAGCACGGCCGAGGTGGCGGCGGTCGTCGCGGCGTGTGCCCGGCACGCGCGCCCGCTGGTGCCGCGCGGCGCGGGCACCGGTCTGTCCGGCGGCGCGAACGCGGTCGACGGGTGTGTGGTGCTCTCGACCGAGCGCATGCGCGAGATCGTGGAGATCGACGAGGCCGAGCGGCTCGCCGTCGTGCAGCCCGGCGTGGTCAACGACGACCTGCGGGCGGCCGCCGCGCAGCACGGACTCTGGTACCCGCCGGACCCCGCGAGCTCGCCGTGGTCGACGATCGGCGGCAACGTCGCCACCAACGCGGGTGGCCTGTGCTGCGTGAAGTACGGCGTCACCCGCGACTACGTGCTCGCCCTCGAGGTCGTGACGGCTGCGGGCGAGGTGGTGCGGGTGGGGCGGCGCACCGCGAAGGGCGTGGCGGGCTACGACCTCGCGGGCCTCATGGTCGGCTCCGAAGGCACGCTCGGCGTGATCACCGAGATCACGGTGCGGCTGCGCCCGCTGCGCACCGGCTCGCCGCGCACCGTCGTCGGCTTCTTCGACACGCTCGCCGCGGCGGGCGACGCGGTCTCCCGGGTCACCGCGCGCGGGCTGCAGCCCTCGGCGTTCGAGCTGATCGACCGGGTGTGCCTGCACGCGGTCAACTCGTGGAAGCACACCGGCCTGCCCGAGGACGCGGCCGTGCTGCTGCTCGCCCAGACCGACCTGCCCGAACCTGCCGCCGAGCAGGAGGCCGCCGCGATCCACGCCGAGTTCGAGGCGGCGGGTGCCCGGGAGGCGGTCTTCTCCACCGACGCCACCGAGGCCGACGCGCTCTTCGACGCCCGGCGGCTGGCCTACCCCGCGCTGGAGCAGCGCGGCGACGCGATCCTCACCGAGGACGTCTGCCTCCCGCGCGGGCGCTGGCGGAGATGCTCGCCCGTGTCGAGGAGATCGCCGCACGCCACGACGTGCTGATCGCCAACATCGCGCATGCCGGCGACGGCAACCTGCACCCGCTGATGATCACGCCGCACGGCGACGAGGCCGCGAAGGCCCGTGCCCAAGCCGCGTTCGACGACATCGTCGCCACGGCACTCGACCTCGGCGGGACCGTCACCGGGGAGCACGGGGTCGGGTTGCTGAAGCTGCCGGGCATGCGCGCCGAGCTCGGCCCCGAGGTCCTCGCGCTGCAGCGCGCGGTCAAGCAGGCACTGGATCCGCAGGGGATCCTCAACCCCGGGAAGGTCACCGGATGACTCCGCTGTTCCCCGCTCTCCTCGACCCGGACGACCGGCCCGCGCTGCGGTTCGGCGACGACGCGCTGACCTACCGGCAGCTCGCGGCGCCGCCGGTGCGCTCGCCGGGTCGCTCGTGGGTCGCGGGCGCGTGGCCGTGCACGCGACGTCGTCGCTGCACACGGCGGTGGGGGTCACGGCGGCGCTGCTCGCGGGCGTCACGGCCGTGCCGGTGAACCCGAAGCTGGGGGAGCGGGAGCTGGGGCACGTGGTCGGCGACTGCGCACCCGACCTGGTGCTCGCCGCGCCCGGCGTGGAGCTGCCGGGGGCACTCGCAGCCCTGCCGAGGACGGACGTCGACCTCGCCGCAGACGGACCCGTGCCGACGCAGGAGCCCGCACCGGACGTCCCGGCACTGGTGATCTACACGTCCGGCACCACCGGGCCGCCCAAGGGTGCGACCCTGCCGCGCAGCGCGGTGGCGTACGACCTCGACGCGCTCGCCGAGGCGTGGGACTGGACGTCCGACGACCTGCTCGCCCACGCCCTGCCGCTGTTCCACGTGCACGGGCTCGTGCTCGGGGTGCTCGGCCCGCTGCGCCGCGGCGGGAGCCTGCACCACCTCGGCAGGCTCGACGCGCAGGTGCTCGCCGCGGCGGGGGCGTCGATGGTGTTCGGGGTGCCCACGCAGTACCACCGGCTCGCCGACCAGCTCGAGTCCGACCCGGAGTCGGCCAAGGAGATCGGGCGCGCGCGGCTGCTCGTGTCCGGGTCGGCCGCGCTCACCGCCGTCGACCACGCCCGGCTGCACCGCGCCACCGGCCTCGCGGTCCGGGAGCGCTACGGGCTGACCGAGACGTTGATCCTCACCGCGGCCCGTGCCGCCGACGAGCCGGAGGTCGGCGCCGTCGGCAGGCCGCTCGGCGGCACCGAGGTCCGGCTGGCCCCGCTGCCCGGCGAGCAGAGCGGTGACGACGAGGGCAGGGCGCTCGGCGCGGTCGAGGTGCGCGGCCCCAGCCTGTTCACCGGCTACCTCAACCGCCCGGACGCCACCGCGGCAGCACACACAGCCGACGGCTGGTTCGCCACCGGTGACATCGGCCGGTGGACCGAGAGCGGGGCGCTCGCCATCGTCGGGCGCAGCGCGACCGACCTCATCAAGTCCGGTGGGTACAAGATCGGTGCGGGGGAGATCGAGAACGCGCTGCTGGAGCACCCCGGCGTGGCAGAGGCCGCGGTGCTCGGCGTACCGGATGCGACCTGGGGGAGCGGATCGTCGCGCACGTCGTGCCGGCGGGTGCGGTGCCTGCGGAGCGGGAGCTGATCGACCACGTCGCGGCGCTGCTCGCGCCGCACAAGCGACCGCGTGAGGTGCGGTTCACCGACGCGCTGCCGCGCAACGACATGGGAAAGGTGCAGAAGTCCCGCCTTCCGCGGGAGTGAACCGGACGCGATTTGGGGCACCCTGGTCGGATGACCGACACGACGACCCGCACCCCGAGCCGTACATTCCGCGGAGCCGCCGAGGCCGGCAGCCCCCGACTCGATGCGCTGCCCGGCGTCCACCGCGAGGACCCCGTCCCGCAGCAGGTGCTCGAGGTCGAGCGCTACGACACCGCAGACCGCAGGCTGGCCGCGGCCGGCATCACGCTCGCCGTCCACCGGGCCGATGGCGAGCAGCCGCAGTGGCGGCTCGACCTCCCGGACGCGACCGCGACGAGGAGCTGCGCGTCCCGATCGGTCCCGATGCGCCGCAGGCCCCGGACGTGCCGGGCGAGCTGGCCGACCTGGTGCGCGGCATCGTCCGCGACGGCGAGCTGCGCCCGGCGGGCCAGGTCCGGCGGATACGCACCGGCACGCGGCTGCTGGGTGAGGACGACCGGGTGCTCGCCGTCGTCGTCCACGACCACGTGAAGATCGCGACCCTCGGCTCGTCGACGGCGGGCGTGGCGTGGACCGAGGTGGAGATGCGCGACGCGTCCGACGCCGGGCTCGCCGGCGAGGTCGAGCAGCGGCTCGGCGAGGCCGGGCTGCGGCCGTCGACGACCTCGGCCGAGACGGAGCTGGACCGCCTCCTGCGCCCGGCCGCCCCGCGGCGGCGCCGGCCGACCGGGAAGCGGGTGAAGCCGGGCACAGCGGGCGCCGCGCTCGTCGACTACCTGGCCGCACACGTCGACCGGCTCGCCGCCGAGGACCTGCGCGCCCGGCGTGGCGAGGAGGACTCGGTGCACCAGCTTCGGGTGGCCGCGCGCCGGATGCGCAGCGCGCTGCAGTCCTACCGGCGGCTGCTCGACCGGGAGCGCACCGACCCCGTCGTCGACGGGCTGCGTGAGCTGGCCCGCGCGCTCGCCCCGGCCCGCGACGCCGAGGTGCTGCACGCCCGGATCCGCGACGGGCTCGCCGGGCTGGAGCCGGAGCTGCTGCTCGGGCCGGTGCAGGCGCAGGTCACCCGGCACTACGGGCGCGTCGAGTCGGAGGCCGCCGCTGCGGTGCTCAGCACGCTGGACGGTGACGACTACGCCCGCCTGCGCCGCGACCTCGACGAGCTCCTCCAGCGCCCCCCGCTGACGAAGCGGGCGGCGCGCCCAGCGCGCAAGGAGCTGCCGGCGCACGTCGCCCGCGCGGCACGGCGGCTCTCGCGTGCCGTCACGGTGGCGGTCGACGAGACCGCGTCCGCCGACGACCGCGATCTCGCGGTGCACGACGCGCGGAAGGCCGGCAAGCGGCTGCGCTACGCCACGGAGGTCGCCCGGCCCGCGGTCGGGAAGGACGCGAAGCGGTTCTCGAAGGAGCTCAAGGGGTTCCAGGACGCCCTCGGCGAGCACCAGGACACGGTGGTGGCCCGCGAGGCCCTGCGGGACCTCGCCGCGCAGGCGCACGGCGAGGGGGAGAACGGCTTCGCCTTCGGGGTCCTGCACGGCCGGGACGCCGCGCGTGCCGCCGAGATCGAGGCGCGGCTGCCGGGCCTGTGGGCGACGGCCTGGCGCCCCCGCAACCGCCGCTGGTTGGGCTGAGCCGGCCTGGGCCGCGACTCGCGTGCATCTAGACCGCGACTCGCGGGATTCGGGGCTTGCCCCGACCCGCGAGTCGCGCTGTGAGCGCAGGTGAGTCGCGCCATGGGTGCAGCTGCCGGGCCGTGCGACGATCGCGGCGTGACCGAGACCCGGGATGCCGTGGCAGACCTGCGGCGCATCGCCTTCCTGCTGGAGCGCGCGCACGAGTCGACGTACCGGGTCCGGGCGTTCCGCACCGCGGCGGCCGTGCTGCGCCGCCGCGACCCGGACGAGATCGCGCGGCTCGTGCGCACCGGGGAGCTGGTGCGGCTCAAGGGGGTCGGGGAGGTCACGGCGAAGTGCGTGGCGGAGTCGGTGCGTGGTGAGCTGCCGACGTACCTGCAGAAGCTCGAGGCGGTCGAGCCCTCGCCGCTGGACCGGGCCGCGGAGGCCCTGCTCGAGGCGATCCGCGGGGACTGTCACACCCACACCGACGCGTCGGACGGCGGGTCCCCGCTGCGGGAGATGGTCGAGACGGCGCAGGCGCTCGGCCACGACTACCTGGTGATCACCGACCACTCGCCCCGGCTGACGGTCGCGAACGGCCTGTCCGCCGACCGCCTGCGGGCCCAGCTCGACGACATCGCGGAGCTGAACGCCGAGCTGGGTGGCGGGTTCCGGGTGCTCACCGGCATCGAGGTCGACATCAACGAGGACGGCTCGCTCGACCAGGACGAGGACCTGCTCGACCGGCTCGACGTGGTCGTGGCGTCGGTGCACTCGAAGCTGCGGATGCCGCGCGCCGAGATGACCGCGCGCATGCTCACGGCGATCGACAACCCGCACGTCGACGTGCTCGGCCACTGCACCGGCCGGATGGTGACCGGCAACCGGAAGCGGCCGGAGTCGCAGTTCGACGCCGCGGCGGTGTTCGCGGCGTGCGTCGAGCGCGGGGTCGCGGTGGAGGTGAACTCCCGCCCGGAGCGGCTGGACCCGCCCAGGCGTCTGCTGCGCCTCGCAGTGGAGGCGGGGTGCGACTTCACGATCGACACCGACGCCCACGCCCCCGGCCAGCTCGACTGGCTGCGCAACGGTTGCGAGCGCGCCGCGGAGTGCGATGTGCCCGCCGAGCGGATCATCAACACGTGGCCGGTTGAAACGCTTCTCACCCGTCTGCGTGGTTGATCTCGCGCCACGACCTCCGCCCGGTTCCAATGGGGCTGGAGGTGTCAGTGGTGCTGATGTCCGATTTTGTCCCCGCGGTGTTGGGGGCGTTCGCCGTGCTGGTGGCCGGTCAGGTCCCGCCCACGTCCACGGATCCGTCCGAGTGCTCCGTCACGGCCGCCGAGCGGTACGGCTGGGGTGAACCGGCCCGCCGCTCCGATTTCTCCGACGCGCTGCCCGGCGACTGGCACCCCTACGGCCCGGAGCCGGGTCACTCCGAGGAGGGCACCCGCACGCCGGACGCGATCACCGTGGCCGACGGCAACGTCACGATCTCCGCGACCGAGGAGGGCACGACCGGCGCGATGAGCTGGCATCCCGGCCAGCGGTACGGCGCTGGGAGGCGTGCGTGCGGTCCGAGGCGGCTCACGGTGGCCTGAACGCGCTGCTCCTGCTCTGGCCGGTGGCCGAGGACTTCCCGGTGGGCGGGGAGATCGACTGGATGGAGATCACGTCCGACGACCGGCAGGAGACCAGCTTCTTCCTCCACTACGGCGCGGACAACGACCAGGACCACGGGTCGGTGCGCCACGACTCGACGCAGTGGTCGGCCTACGCGCTCGAGTGGACGCCGGAGAAGATCACGGCCTACGTCAACGGCGAGGAGTGGTACTCGAACACCGACACCGAGAAGTTCCCGCCGCGGCCGATGAACATGACCATGCAGCTGGACTACTTCCCCCCTGCGGGCGGCCCGGCCGCGATGCACATGGACTGGGCCATGCAGTGGGCGTTGCCGGTGAGCGAGCCCGCCCAGCTGTCGCTCGCCCCCGGCGATCCGGCCACCGGTCAACCGGACGACTACCCCGATCGCGCCCCGCGCCGCCTCACGCCGGGTGAGGGGGTGGTCGGCCGATGATGACCAGGATCGGCGTGCTCGTCGTCGCCGTCGCCTGCGGCGTGCTCGCCGGGCAGGTACCGGCCGGTGCCGACGTGCCGGAGCCCGGCGGCTACCAGGTGGACCCCGCCGCCGGGGACGACAACTCCGGGACCGGCTCGACGCCGCGCCCGTTCCGCACGATCAGCCGGGCGCTCGCGGCGGCGCAGCCCGGCGAGACCGTGTTCCTGCGCCCGGGTGCCTACGACGAGCACGTCGTCACGGTGCGGCCCGGCGTGACCATCACCGGCCCGCGCGACGCCGTGCTGCGCGGCGCCGACGACTCGCGGCGGGTGCTCGAGGTCCAGCACGACGACACGACGCTGAACGGGTTCACCATCGACGGCAAGATCTGCGCGGACCTGGTGGAGGCCTGCTACCGCGACAAGGCGGTCTGGGTGCAGAGCACCGTGCCGCACGACGGCGTGACCGGCACGAAGATCCTCGGGCTGCGCGTGACGAACCTGGGTGGCGAGTGCATCCGGCTGAAGTACTTCACGAGTCGCAGCATCGTGGCGGGCAACACGGTCGGGCCGTGCGGGATCCACGACTTCGTCATCCCGAACACCGGGTCCGGCCAGACCGGGGAGGGCATCTACATCGGCACGGCACCCGAGCAGCTCGACCGCAACCCCAGCCCGGAGCCGGACCTGAGCAACGACAACCAGGTGTGGGACAACGTGATCGACACCCAGGCCGGTGAGTGCGTCGACATCAAGGAGTCGGCGCGCGGCAACGACATCGCGGACAACATCTGCACCGGTCAGCAGCCCCGCAACGCCAACTCGGGCGCGATGGAGTCGCGCGGCCCGGGCAACACCTTCCGGTCCAACCACATCCACCACAACGCCGCGGCCGGGATCCGCCTCGGCGGCGACCGGCCCGGAGACGCGGTGGGCAACTCCATCCACCACAACACCATCACCGACAACGCACGCGGTGGCATCAAGATCCAGGACGCCGGACCGCACGGCAGGATCTGCGGCAACGTGATGCACGCCAACGAAGGCGGCAACACGGTAGGCGCCCACAAGGACGGGGTGGGCGACCCCACGGCCCCCTGCTGACGAGCGGTACGGCTCCACTGCTGTCGGAGGGCCCTGAAAGGCGCGTTATCGAGCCATACCGCTGAAGGACTCCAGGTCCTCGGATGTGGGGGGGTCGGCGCCACGGCGGCTGCAGGTGATCGCCGACGCTCGTACGGCCTCGTCCAGCAGGGCGTTCAGGGTCTCCGCGTCCACCGCGCGCAACGCCGGCCGGGCCGCCGCGCCCAGCAGGGCGCGCCGGTGCAACCCGGCCAGCAGGGCGGCGGAGAACGTGTCGCCCGCGCCGACCGTGTCGATCACTGTGATCGGCACTCCCGGGCGGCGGGACCGCACGCCGGACGCCGCCCGGGCGAGCACCCCGTCCCCGCCGAGCGTGACGGCGACGACGGCCGGGCCGCGGGCGAGCCAGTCCTCCACCACGTCCTCCGGCGGCGTGCCGGGCAGGAGCCATTCCAGGTCCTCGGCGCTGACCTTCACGACGTCGGCGACGGGGAGCAGCTCGTGCACGCCCGCGAGCACCGCGGCCGGGTCGCCCATGAGCAGCGGGCGGCAGTTGGGGTCGTAGCTGATCGTCACGGAGCCGGCGACGCGGGCGATCAGCTCGCGCAGCGCAGCCGCGCCGGGCGGCATCGTGAGCGCGAGCGACCCGGAGTGCAGCGCGACCACGGGCCCGTCCAGGGCGCCGTCGAGCTCGGCGGCGGTCCACTGCCAGTCGGCGGTGCCGGTGAAGCGGAAGTCGTAGCTCGCACCGCGTCCGGGCCGACCGCCACCATCGCCAGCGTCGTCGGCTCGGCCGCGGCGACGGCGTGGTCGAGCTGCACGCCGTTGCCGGTGAGGTGCTCGCGGACGCGGCGGCCGAGCATGTCGTCGGCGATCCGCGCGAGCAGCCGCGCCGGCACGCCCAGCCGGGCCAAGGCCACGGCGACGTTCGCGGGGCTCCCACCCGGAGCCGCCTCGAAGTACTCCCCGACGCGCCGGGACCATGTCGACGAGCGCCTCTCCGGCGACGGCGACGATGCCGCTCTCGATCGGCGTGCTGATGGTGGCCCCCTCGCTGATGTCCCGAACCGGAAGTTCGGTGCACAAGTCGGCGGCCAGCGGTGAGCTGGGCCGTCGAATTATGTGGTGGACTTTCGGTTCGGGACACTAGCCGCGAAGGCTGTTCTCGAGGTTCGCCAAAACGCCGTCGTGGATCCGCTGCAGGCCCTTCGGCGCGAACGTCCGCTCGAAGAAGCCGCCGATCCCGGTGGCACCCTTCCAGCTGCTCTCCACGGCGACGACGCTGCGGTCGGCCCCCGCGGGCGTGACGGTCCAGGTGGTGACCATGCTCGAGTTCGCGTCCCGCTCGACGATCCGGTCGTCGGCCGGGGTGCTGACCTCCACCAGCTGGTCACGCACCCGCTTGCTCGTGGCCTGCAGCAGCCAGTGGACGCGGCTGCCCTCGCCCTGCCCGCCCGCCTCCACGCGGTAGTCGCGGTAGTGGTCGGTGAGGATCGCCGGCCGCACCTTCTCGTAGTCGGCGAGCGCCGCCCGCACCCGCTCGGCGGGGGCGTCGATCGTGCGCTCGGTCCGCGCCGTCACCTGTGCCATGACGCCATCCTGCCGCGACCCGCACCAGGCTCACGCCGGGGCCGGTCCCCAGGTCCGCTGGGTCTGCTCGGCCGCCGTGACCTGCTTGCCGTTCTCGATCACCGCGGGCGGCGTGAGATCGACGGCCGCCTTGTTGATCGCCTCCATCGTGGGCATCGCCGCGCGGACGGCTGCGCTCGTCTGCTGGATCGCGCCGCTGAGCTGGGCGGCCATCTCGGCGGAGAGCGTCACCGTGTCGAGCAGCTTCCGCACCTGCCGGACGATGGAGTGGGCGAGGTCCACCGCGCTCGCGATCAGGTGTAGCGCCCCGGCCGCCGCCGCCCCACCAGCCGTGACGAGCGCAGCCGGGCCGTAGAGCAGGACCATCTCGATGGCCTTGGCCACCCAGCCCGCGATCCAGTCGCGGATCAGCGCTCGCACCGTGCCCACCTGCGCGCCGGTCGTGAGGATCAGGTCGGCGAGCACCTCGGCGTTCTGGGCCGCCCCGTCCAGCGCGCCGCCGAAGCGGTCGACGGTCCCGCGGTAGCCGTCGGCGGCCGCGCCCTCCCACGCCCCGAGCGCCGCCGCGGCCCCGCGGTGGTCCTGCGCGACCGCGGCGAGCTCACCGCCGACGTTGTGCCAGGTCCGGGCCTGCGCGGTGATCTGCGTGGGGTCGCCTGCGAGCGCGTCGAGCGGCTCGTGCAGGAACCACACGTGCTCGATGAGCCAGCCGACACCTGCCGAGAGCAGGGATTCGAGCGGATCCTCCAGCGCGCCGAGGGTGTCGAGGCCGGCGCCTGCTGCGGTGTAGGCCACCTGGAGCGGGTCGACCGGGTCGGCGGACATGGCGCTGTGCAGATCCGCCCAGCTCGACACGAACCCCGCGCCCTCGAAGTTGTCGAGCGGCTGCGCATCCTCGTTCTCGGGCGCCACCACCAGCGGGTTCGCCCCCGGCTGCTCGCTCATCGTCCGCCCTCGCTGACGCTCGGGCGACCGCTTCGCGGACACACTGCGCCAATGATTCGCTCGCTCCGCAAGCTCCGCTCACTCATCGTCCGCCCTCGCTGACGGCGACCGCTTCGCGGACACACTGCGCCGATGATTCGCTCGCTCCGCAAGCTCCGCTCACTCATCGCACCCCGCCGAACGGCGCGGCGGCGCTTCGCTCAGCCTCCTGGTAGTCGCGGACCGCGGCCCGCACGCCGTCGCCGATGGCCTGACCGCCCTCGGCGAGCTGCGCGACCGACCGGGACGTGGTGGCCGCGGCGTCGACGGCCGCTGCGGCGAACACCTGCCCGATCAGGCCGTACGCCCCGAGCCCCAGCGGGGTGCCTGCGCCTGCGGCGTTCTGCAGCCGAGCGGTGAGCGCGTCGACGCTCTCCGCGTGCCGGGACAGGACCGCGTCGTCGAACCGGAAGCCGTCCATCACCGCTCCGGCAGGGCGAGGTGGGAGCGGAGCACCTCCATGGCCGCGCTGCGCTCGCCGAAGACGGGTACCAGCGCCGCCTCGGCCTGCCGGGCCGCCTCCTCCCGGGCCCGCCGCGTCGTGTCGACCACGGTGGCGGCGAGCTGCCGGCGAGGCAGGACCTCGGCGTGTTCGGTGAGTTCGAGGTGCTGCATCGCGCCCGCCCGGTCGACGGTGACGATCACAGCTCCGTCCCTGCTCGTCGCCGTGCCGGTCACCCCCGCCAGCTCGCGCTCCGCCCTGGCCGCGCGGCTGCGGACTTCCTGCAGCCGGTTCTGGTAGCCGGCGAGCCACTCACGTCCGTCCATGGGTGGGACGGTAAGTGCCGGGTCCCGTCGCGCGGGGCCGTTTCGGAGAACCGGCCGTGGTGGCCGAGCGGGGCTGTCCCGTCAAGGGGAAGGAGGCGACGTCCTCCAGATCCGGGCGGCGGGGAGAGGAGCGGTCGGCCACGAGGGCGACCTCCCGGGCCGTCCACTCCGCCGTCACCGGCTCCCCGGCGAGCGCGGCCGGCACCCGGCCCCTCGCGAGCACGACGTCGGCCTGGAAGGGCTGCGGGTGCGTCACCGGTACCAGCCCGACCGTCGCGTCGAAGACCAGTGCGGAGAGGTCGTCGAGCCCGGACACCGGGGCGCCCAGCCACTGCCCGCCCAGCCTGCGGGTGGCGGGGCCGAGAGCGCAGTGCACGGGCGCGACCCCGGTGAGCTCGTCGGTCAGGGCCGTGACGAGCGGATCCAGCAGGTGTTCCGGGACGTGTCCGAGTGGGCGCAGCTTCACCACCCACTGCTCGGGCACCGACCACGTGACACCCGCGACGGGCTCGCGCCGCACTGCGCCGAGCACGTCGACGACCTCGGCGGGTGGCCGGACCGCCACGAACAGCCGCATCGTCCCAGCGTATTGGCCGTGAGTGGATACGAGTGCTGCAGCACTCGTATCCACTCACGGGCTATGGACGGGCGGCGGTGAGGACAGAACGCACCGACGGCCACGAGGCCAGGGCATCCCGGCCGTCGGGGTGCGTCTCCGTGCGAAGAGCCTCGGCGTGGGCGTCGGCCAGCACGTCGTCGATCAGCACCCGTTGTCCGGTGTCGGCGGACCGGACGGCTGCTTCCACCATGGCGAGGCTGAGCACGTTCTCGTGCACCTCACCCATCGGCGGTACGCCGGTGCGCAGGGCGTCGGTGAACACCAGTAGCGCGCCCTCGATCCCGGAGAACGGCGACGGGGTGTGCGGTGCGGGGTCGGACTCCGCCTCGAGCACCGGGTCGTGGTCGCCGTCCCAGTGGGCGGAGCCCTTCTCCGCGGACAGCCGCCACTCGCCGTTCCAGGACGTCTGCCGTCCCGGGCTCGCCCAGCTGCCGGTGTAGGTGTAGCGGACACCGCCGGTCATCTCGAACACCGCGGTGGCCGCTGCGTCGCCCGCGAACCAGCTCCAGGGCGGGTTGTGCGACTCGCAGTACGCGGAGAGGGGCTCGGCGCCGAGCACGAACCGCGCGGAGTCGAACGGGTGGATCGCCATGTCGATCAGCAGGGGGTGGGCCATCTCCTCGCGGAACCCCGGGAAGTGCGACTCCCGGAAGAACTCCGTGGTGAGCGTGCCCGGCGCGCCGAGGTCCTCCGCCATGGCCCGCAACGCGTGGAGCTGCGGGTTCCACCGCCGCGACTGGCTCACCATGAACAGTCGCCCGGTCACCTCCGTGGCGGCCGCGAGCGAGAGCGCCTGCGCGACGGTCGGGGCGACCGGCTTCTCGCCCAGCACGTCGAGCCCGGCGAACAGGGCCGCGGTGGTGACCGCGTGGTGGGCCTCCGGCACGGTCACGTTGACGATCGCGCGCGCGCCGGTGGCGGCGGCGAGCTCGACGCCGTCGGTGCCGGTGGGCACCGGCCGGTCCAGCGCGGAGGCAGCGGCGTGCGCGGCGGAGTCGTCGATGTCGGCGATCCCGGCCAGCTCGACGTCCGGGGCGGCTTCGAGGACGTCGCGCCAGGCCCGGCCCATGAGCCCGGCGCCGACGAGCACCACCCGCAGGGGGTCGGCGACGGTCATCGCACGGCCTCGCTGCGCTCGGCCGACAATGACCGTAACGCGCTGTAACACGATTCGCTCGCAAGCTCGCTCATCCGAGCGGCCCCGCGTAGTCGGCGCCCTTGAAGAACTCGCCGGTCTCGTAGCGCAGCAGCACCGGCGCGGCGCGCTCCGGGCGGCTCGTGCGTGCCCACTGGACGCCGTTGGCGATCACCCGCCGGACGTCCTTGTGGTGGTAGGTCGGGTAGTCCTGGTCGCCGGGGCGGAAGTAGAAGATCTTGCCGTGGCCGCGGTGGAACGTGCAGCCGCTGCGGAACGCCTCCCCGCCGGAGAAGGTGCTGATGAAGATCAGCTCGTCGGGGGTGGGGATGTCGAAGAACTCCCCGTACATCTCGTCCTCCTCGATCTCCAGCGGGTGCGGGACACCCTCGGCGATCGGGTGGGTGGGGTCGACGGTCCAGATCAGCTCGCGGTCGTGCTCGCTGCGCCAGCGCAGCGTGCAGCTGGTGCCCATCAGCTTCATGAAGATCTTCGACCAGTGCCCGGAGTGCAGCACGATGAGGCCCATGCCCGACAGCACGTGGCGGTGCACGCGCTCCACCACATCGTCGGCCACCTCGCCGTGGGCGGCGTGGCCCCACCAGACGAGCACGTCGGTGTCCTGCAGCACCTCCTCGGTGAGCCCGTGCTCGGGGTCGTCGAGGGTGACGGTGCGGACGACGGCGCCGTCACCCAGGTTCTCCCGGATGCCGTCGGCGATCGTCTCGTGCATGCCGTCGGGGTAGATCTTGCGGACGTGCTCCTCGATCTTCTCGTGGCGGTTCTCGCCCCAGACGATCACGCGGACGGGAGTCACAGAATGCATCCTTTCGGTTCTTACTTCACCGCGCCGCTGGAGACGCCCGCGGCGACGAATCGCTGGGCCACCAGCAGCAGCACGACGGCCGGGAGGGAGGCGAGCACGGCGGTGGCCATCACCGAGCTCCAGTCGTTCACGTAGGTGCCGATGTACTGGAAGATCCCGAGGGTGACCGGCCGCACCTGCTCGGTGGTGGTGAGCGTGAGCGCGAACAGGAAGTCGCTCCACGTGAACAGGAACGTGAAGAGCGCGGCAGTGACCAGCGCGTTGCGGCTCATCGGCACGACGATCGAGACGAACGCGCGGATCTGGCCCGCCCCGTCCACCCGGGCCGCCTCGATGACCTCGCCCGGGATCGACAGCAGGTAGGCCCGCATGATCAGGATGGCGAACGGGATGCCGTGCGTGGAGTCGGCGAGGATCAGCCGGGGATCGAGTTGAGCAGGCCCAGGTCGCTGTAGGCACGGTAGAGCGCGTTGGCGACGACGATCCCGGGGATCATCTGGCTGATCAGGATCCCGAACAGCACCACGCCCGCGCCGCGCACCCGGAACTGCGCCAGCGCGTACGCCGCGGGCGTGGCGACCAGCAGGCTGAACACGACGCTGCCCAGCGCCACGACCAGGCTGGTGACCAGGTTGCGGCCCTGCTCGCGCAGCGCGGTGGCGTAGCCGTCGAAGGACAGGTCGAGCGGGATCCACGGCGTGCCGACCGCAGAGCCCGCCGGTTGCAGCGAGACGTTCAGCATCCAGTACAGCGGGAACAGCATCACGGCGAGGATCAGCACCCCGATGGTGGTGTGGCCCCATCCGCCGGTACGTGTCTTCATCGACGCCTCACCGGGCCAGTGCACGCCGGTTGGCGCGCAGGTAGAGGAGGGCGAACACCAGCGAGATGAGGATGAGCACGTTGCCCATCGCCGCGCCTTCGCCGAAGCGGAACTCCTGGAACGACAGGTGGTAGGCCTGCGTCGCGATCGTCTGCGTGGCGTTGGCCGGACCGCCGTCGGTGAGCCCCAGGATGATGTCCAGCACCTTGATCGTGTAGACGACCCCGAGCACCAGCACCACGCTCACCACCGGCCGCAGCAGCGGCCACGTCACGTGCCGGAACGCCCGCCAGCCGGTGGCCCCGTCCAGCGCGGCGGCCTCGTACAGGTCCTGCGGGATGTCCTGCAGGCCGCCGTAGAGGATCGTCGTGTTGAACGGGATCCCGATCCAGATGTTCACGCCGATCACGGCGATCAGCGCGAGTGATGTGCTGGTGAGCCAGCCGGGGTTCTCCGCGACGCCCACGGTCCCGAGGAACCGGTTGAGCGCGCCGTTGTCCTGGTCGAGGATCCAGCGCCACACGGCCCCGGAGACGATCAGCGGGATCAGCCACGGCAGCAGCAGGAGCGAGCGCAGCACCCCGGACAGCGGGAACTTCCGGTTGAAGTACAGCGCGATCCCCAGCCCGATCACGAACTGGCCCGCGATCGAGCCGACCGTGAACAACACGGTGTTGAGCAGCGCCGTGCCGAACAGGCCCGACGACAGCACCGCGACGTAGTTGTCCAGCCCGACGAACGGCGCCTCGCCCGTGTAGAAGCTG
Organism: Pseudonocardia sp. CNS-004; assembly: GCA_001942185.1. Taxonomy (GTDB): domain Bacteria; phylum Actinomycetota; class Actinomycetes; order Mycobacteriales; family Pseudonocardiaceae; genus Pseudonocardia. The sequence goes on along the minus strand of MKJV01000068.1, from coordinate 416,399 downwards.
CGCGTCGTGTACTCCTGGAAGCCCATCAGGGCGTTCTGGAGCACCGGGTAGCCGAAGAACAGCAGCAGGTACGCCACGGCGGGAACCAGGAACGCCAGCTGCAGTATCCGTTCCCGCCCGCGCGGGGTCCACCACCCGCCTGCCGGGCCCTGCGGGGGAGCCGGCGCGGCGTCGCTCGGGAGTGGCCGGCCGGGCGCGGTCGCGACCGCGCCCGCCGACCGGGTTACCTCAGCCATTCTGGGCCTGCTCGAGAGCCTGCAGCGGGGGCGCGCCGCCGGTGATGGCGGTCTGCACCGCGGTGTAGATGCGGGTGGCGGCGGCGGGCCACTCGGGGCCGAGCTTGCCGGTGCGCGCCCGTGCGGTCTGGACGATCTCGGTGAACGCCGCCATCCGCGGGACCTCGGCGACGAACCGGTCGCGCAGCGCCGTCTTCGTCGGCACGGTGGTGCGCTCGGTGGCCAGCGCGATCTGGTTGTCGTCGGTGTTCAGGCAGGAGATGATCTCGGCGGCCTTGGCCTGGCGGGCGGGATCGCCGGTCTGCGGGATCGTCCAGGTCTCGCCGCCCAGCGGCGCCACCACGGACTCACCGGCGCGCGGCACCGGGATCGGCACGACCTCGTAGTTCAGGCCCTGCACCTCGTCGAGCGCGGGGAACTGCCACGGCCCGTTGACCATCATCGCGGCGTTGCCCGCGGCGAACTGGTCCTTGACGTCGGCCTGCTTCCAGTTCAGCACCGACCGCGACGCCGCCCCGGAGTTCACGAGGTCGACCCACAGCTGCAGCGCCTCGGCGGTCTCGGGGCTCGCGATGTCGGTCTCGTCGCCGCCGTTGGTCCACATGAACGGCAGGAACTGCCACGCACCCTCGTAGTCGGCGACCGCGGAGAACGCGACGCCGTACCGCTCGCCCTGGGTGAGCGCGGCCGCGGCGGTCTTGAGCTCGTCCCACGTCTTCGGCGGCGAGATGCCGGCCTCGTTCAGGATGTCGACGTTGTAGAACAGGCCGATCGAGTTGGTCACCGGCTGCAGCCCGTAGACCTGCCCCTCGAAGGTCGAGGCGCTCACGACGCCCTCCTGGTACCCGTCCGCCGACAGGCCGAAGTCGCTGATCGGGGCGAGCGCGCCGGTGGCGGCGATCTGCTGCAGGTCGGGGTTGTCGAGCATGAGGACGTCGGGCAGCGTGCGGGAGGACGCCTGCTGCAACACCTTCTGGATCAGGGAGTCGCCCGGCACGACCTCGCGCTCGATCGTCACGCCTGCCTGCTGCCCGCACTCGTCGAGCTTCTGCGCGTAGACGGTCTTGTCGGGTTCGTTGTTGTAGTAGTCGAGCACCCGCAGTGACGTGACGTCACCGCCGCCACCACCGCCGCTGCCCCCGCCGCCGCAGGCGGTGAGCGCGAGCGCGGCGGCCGCGACCAGCGCGGGGAGGGCGGTCCGTAGTGATGCTCCTCGTCGAGCCATGTCCGGTCCTCTCGGTCGATACGTATCGATTGCGGGCGTGCGGGGGTCGCGGGGTACGCGACCGCGGTCAGGGGACGGGCGGGGTGGTGTCCCGGCGCGTGAGCCGGGGTGGGATCAGCTCGACGAGCCGCGCGGGCGGCTCCCCGTCGCGGTCGAGCAGGCGGAACAGGATCTCCATGGCGCGCCGCGAGACGTCCCGCGGCTCCAGCGACACGTTCGTGACGGCGGGCGTGGTGGCCTCGGCCGCCGCGTCGGTGCACAGCCCGATCAGCGACACGTCGCGGCTCGGGACGACGCCCCGCTCTACCAGGGCGTGCAGCACCGGGGCGACGGCCTGGGAGTTCGGCACGACGACGCCCGGGCGGCCACCGCCGTCGAGCGCGCGCTCGACGGCGTCGCGGGCACCCGCGGCACCCGGCGGGACGGGGGCCACCACCGAGTAGCCGATCCCGTGCCGCCGCGCCGCGGCGGCGGCACCGCGCTGGAAGCGGCGCACGAAGTTGATGTCGCGCTCGATCACGTCGGCCGCGTGCCCGATGAGCACGACGCGGTCGTGCCCGAGGGCAGCGACCTCGTCGACGGCGACGGTGCCGGCCAGCGCGAAGTCCATGTCGACGCAGTGCAGGCCCGCGCTGTCGTCCGGGACGCCGATGAGGATCACCGGCACGTTGAGCGCGGCGGCCACCGGGATGCGGGCGTCGTCGGCCTCGATGTCCATGAGCACGATCGCGTCGCAGAGCGCGCGGCCGGCGAGGCGGGTGAGGCCGGCCGCGCCCTCGTCGGTGGTCACGAGCAGGACGTCGTGGTCCTCCGCCCGCGCGCAGCTCGCGATCGTCTCGATGAAGGGCAGGAGGCCCGCGGTGTCGGCGCCCGGCCCGAACGGGACGACGAGGCCGATCACCTGCGTGCGCTGGCTGGCGAGCGCACGGGCGCCCGCGTTCGGTTGGTAGGTGAGCTGCTCGATCGCGTCGAGCACGCGCTTGCGGGTCTCGGCCGAGATCGACCGGCGCCCGCTCATCACGTAGGAGACGGTGCTCTGCGAGACACCCGCGACCCGGGCGACGTCCCGGCTGGTGACCACGGGCGCCTCCCTTCGTCGGGTTGTCGATACGCATCGATTGCCGCGGGACGGTAGCGACTCGAACGAGTGATCGCAATACCTCCGCCGGACGGGGTGGCACACCGCTCGACCGACGGGACGGACCGGCCACCACGCGCCACGTCGCGCGGCCGGCTGGCGTGTCGGTCGAGACGGTGTCCGACGTGGTCAACGACTTCCCGCACGTCAAAGGGGCCACGCGGGCTCGGTGCTCGCCGCGATCGCCGACGGGTCACGTCCATGATCCGCGGTCCTGCGTTCCGCGGAACGTACCCACATGATCAGCGGTGAGCATGGCCGGACCGCGACAGCACCGCCGTCACCGCCGTCTCACGCGCACGGCACGATCTCCGGCGGTGGTACTAGCTGATCCTCGTGTTCGGGCAGGAGCACCTGGTGATGGGGATCGCGACGACCGGCCTCAAGCAGCGACGCCCAGCGCCGTCGCGGTGTTGCGGATGGCATTCCAGGTGTTCACCGGGAGGGGGACGCCGTCGGCCAGCCGGGCGGCCCGGTTGGCCGACTCGGGGTCGCCCGGGGCGAGCACGGGCAGCCCGGGGTCGATCGGGCGGGCATCGAGCACCCAGCCCAGGTACTCGCGGGCGATGCGCTCGAACTCCGCCTGCGTGCCGAAGTGCGCGGGGGACAGGTAGATCGACAGCATCCCGTTGGTGATGCCCTTGCGCGGGCCGTCGAGCGGGCCTGCACACCCGCCGGCGGTGAACGCGCCGGCCAGCATCTCGCACATGAGCGCGAGCCCGGATCCCTTGTGCTCGCCGAACGCGCGGATCGCGCCGTCGCCGCCACCCGCCCTGCGGATCTCGGTGGGCCCGTAGTCGCCGTAGAGGACGTGCGGGTCGTCCGACACCACGCCGTCGGGGCCGATCAGCGCGTCCTGGGGGAGCGGCCTGCCGCCGTACGAGGCCACCTGCACCTTGCCCTCCGCCACGAGCGACGTCGCGAAGTCGAGCACCACCGGACGCTCCGGCAGCGGCAGCCCGATGGCGAACGGCGCGGTGGAGAACCGCCGCTCGACGGCGCCGAACGGCGCCACCAGCGGTGACTTGGCCACGTTCACGAAGTGGATCGAGATGAGGCCCGCGGCGATCGCGGTCTCCGCGTAGGCGCCGACCCGGCCGACGTGCCCGGAGTTGCGCAGGGCCACGATGCAGCTGCCGTTCGCCGTGGCCCGTTCGACCCCCAGCGCCACGGCCTGCGCGGCGATCGTCTGGCCGAACCCGGTGTTGCCGTCGAGCACCACGAACGCGCCGCCGTCGGTGACGACGTCTGCCCGCTGCCCGCCCGGACCCAGCCCTCCCGCAGCCAGTCGACGTACAGCGGAACCCGCACGACGCCGTGGCTGTCGTGGCCCGCGAGGTTCGCGCCGACGAGCTCGCGGGCGATCAGCCCGGCCTCCTCGTCGGCGCACCCGGCGGCGGCGAAGATCGCGCGCACGGTCGATTCCAGTACGTCGGCGGCGATCAGGTGCACCTGACCGTCGCCCGCTGCGTCCTTCGCGCCGGCTGCATCGTTCTCATCGATCGTCACGGCCCCAGCATGAACCATGGCCTACGCCGGAAGGCGGCTACTCCTAACGAGTGAGCGGCCATTGTGCGGTGAACACCGTGTGACGACCGTCTCACACCTGCTGCCGGGCGGTGCGAGATCGCCGTTACGCACGGATCACACGGTTCGCCCCCGAACGTTACGTACCGCGGGTACAAAGTCCGGATCCGCGACCGTGCTCCGGAGGACATTTGTCGATGACCCGCGAAATTCGGGCTCACAGCGCGCGAGGGATTCGCAGAGGTCTTCGTTACCGTGGGTTCACGGAGTGCGACGCCACGGTTACGGCGGTTTGGCATGGTCTGTTCACCGGTGCGGCCGGAATCTCCGGAGGATGAACTCCGATTCGGGATTCACCACTGACCGTAGAAATGGGGATGAGCGTGCCAACTGTCACCTACGTGTACGACGACGGTCCGAGCACACCGTCGAGGTGGCCGTCGCGACGAGCCTGATGAGGGCCGCGTTGGGCAACCAGGTGCGTGGCATCGTCGGTGAATGCGGCGGATCGGCGACCTGCGGCACCTGCCACGTCTACCTCGACCGCAGTACCGAGCAGTTCGCCCCGCCGACCGGTGACGAGGACGAGATGCTGGAGTGGACGGCCGCGCCGCGCGCGGCGAACAGCCGGTTGAGCTGTCAGCTCGTGCCCACCCAGGAAAGCGCGGAGCTGGTCGTGCGCGTCCCCGCCGAGCAGGTCTGAGATGCGCGGGGTCGTGGTGATCGGTGCCGGACACGCGGGTGTGGAGGTGGCGGGGTCGCTGCGCGACGGCGGCTACCGCGGTCCGGTGACGCTGGTGGGCGCCGAGCCGCACCCGCCGTACCAGCGGCCGCCGCTGTCGAAGGAGGTGCTCGCCGACGGTGGTGACCCGGGGGCGCTCTCCCTGCGTGCCGACGCGTACTTCGCCGACCGGCGGATCGCCCTGCGGACCGGGCCCGCGGTCGACATCGACCGGACGGGGCGGCACGTGCACATCGCCGGCGGTGAGCCGGTGGGCTACGACCACCTCGTGCTCGCCACCGGGGCGGCGCCGCGGCGGATCGAGCTCGCCGGCCGGTCGCTGCGCGGCGTGGCGGAGCTGCGCACCCTCGACGACGCGCTCGCCCTGCGCACGTCGCTGGCGTCGGCGCGGCGGGTGGTCGTGCTGGGTGGCGGGTTCATCGGCATGGAGGTGGCGAGCGCGGCGCGCAAGCGCGGCGTCGAGGTGACGGTGATCGAGCTCGGCGACCGGCTGCTCAAGAGGGCGGTGTCGCCGCCCGTGTCGGCCGCCGTCGCGGCGCACCACCGCGCCGAGCAGGTGCGGCTGTGGTTCGGCGAGCAGGTCGTCGAGCTGGTCGGGAGCCGCGGGCACGTGGCGGGGGTGCGGACGGCGGCGGGCCGGGTGCTCCCGGCGGACCTCGTCGTGCTGGGCGTCGGAGCCACGGCCGAGGACCGGCTCGCGCGCCGCGCCGGCCTCGCCACCGACGGCGGCGTGCTCGTGGACCAGTGGCTGGCCACCTCGGACCCGCTGATCACCGCGATCGGGGACTGCGCCGTCGTGTGCGACCCGGCGACCGGTGGGAGGCGACGGTTGGAGTCCATCCAGAACGCGACCGACCAGGGCCGCTACGCCGCGGGGCGCATCCTCGGCGAGCGCAGGCCCTACGGCGCGGTGCCGTGGTTCTGGAGCAACCAGGGGGCGCTGCGGCTGCAGCTCGTCGGCGTGGCGGGGGAGTCCGACCAGCTGGTGGTGCGGGGCGACGAGCGGCGCTTCTCGGTGTTCTGCCTGCGGAGCGGGCGGCTCGCCGCGGTGGAGTCGGTGAACGATCCGGGAACCCACATGGCGGCGCGGCGGCTGATGGAGCGGATGTCCCCCACCGAGGCGGAACTGGTCGCCGCGGGCTACGACGTGCGCACGCTCGCCCGCCGGGCGATGGCGCGGGAGACCGCCGTGGCCTGAAGCCGATCCGATTCGAGAACGGGCCCGCGGGCCGGCTGAGGCCGGTTCGCGGGCCCGTTTCTTTGGGCCAGAGTGGATAACGAGCGAGTGGGCGATCGGTTACGCCGAAAAGCAGTTAACTCTGCGTGTAGGCGAACTCACGCGCGGGTGGTCCGTATGGCGTAGCGGGATGTAACGGAAGGGTGATCCAAGTGCGCCCAGGCGTTACTCCGGCCGTGCAAACATTGCCCATCCCGCGACCCGGGAGTGACACGAGAACTGCTCTGAGTAGTTGTTCGAGCCGGGTCCCGCGGTGATTTCGTATGCGTTCGTCCGCTGGATCAAGAATCAGTGCAAGACGTGAGAGGAAATACATGTCCGGAATCGCTCCCCAACGACCGTCCGGGTCCGGGAAGAGACGACGCCGCCTCGCCGCAGCCGCGGTGCTGGCGGCGGTCGGCACCACGACGATGACAGCGACACCCGCGGTAGCCCAGCAGCCGATCGGCGTCGGGCCGCTGCCCATCACGTTCCACCTGACCGACGAGAACGGCGCCTGGTTCGACTCCGGGTTGAACCTGTTCGGCAGCAGCTCGCTCGCGGTCGCCGTGCTGCCGCGGCTGGGCACCGACGTCGCGGTGCCCGGCATCGGCGGGCCGGTGCTCCCCGAAGACATCGGCGGACTCGTCGACGGGGTCACCGGCGGTGCTGCAGACGGCGCCACCGGGGGGCTGGTCGAGGGTGTGACCGATGCCCTCGGCGGCGTCACCGGCGGCCTGCTCGGCGGCGGCGAGGAACCCGCCGCGGCGCCCGCGTCGCGCCCGCGTCGGCGCCTGCCGCGACGTCCACTCCCGCCGCCGCCGATGAGGACGCAGCGGAGGACGGCGCTGAGCGACCGGCGAGGCCGCTGCCACGCCGGCCCCGTCCGCGACGCCGGCCCCGTCCGCGACCGCCGGCCCCGGCCGCGGCTCCGGCCCCGTCGCGCCCGCCCCCGCGCCGGGCGGGTGGGCTGTTGGGTCTCGGTGACGCGTTGGGGCTGGAGCAGACCCTGTCCGCGGTCAGGGGCATCGGCGCGGCGAAGCCGGAGGCCGCCGGGCTCGCGATCGAGGCCGAGTCGCTGATCGGTGACCTGTCCGGGATCGTCGACGGGATGCCGGCCGGCGAGGCCGTCAACCTGCTCGACCTGCCGGTCGGTGTGGACCTGCAGGGCGTGCTCGACGAGCTCGCCGAGCTCGCCGTGGTCGGGGCGCCGGTCACGGTGAACTTCGAGGTCGACCCGAGCCGGTCGGAGGGAATCCGCAACCCGATCGGGCTGATCGCGCCCGAGGGTGCGAAGGACTTCCCGTACATGGATGCGGGCGGCGCGTTCTTCGGCGAGAAGACGATCCAGCTGACCGAGCCGGGGCTGTACGCGTTCACCGACTCGGTCGCGCCGTACATGCTCGGCGCCGTCGTGGTGGACGACCCGCTGACGCTGGGGCTCGACTTCGGCAAGAGCCTGCTGGTCAACGGCAAGGACGCACCGGTGCCGTCGAACTCGGACATCATCCAGCGCTTGGTGAACGCGTTCTTCGTCATCACCAACCCGAACAACTGGCAGACCTTCAGCGAGACCGAGAACGTGGCCTGGAACCCGTTCCAGCCGCCCGCTCCGATCCTGCAGTACGACGAGTCCGGCAGCCCGGTGCTGATCCCCAACCTGGACGCCTACTTCGACCAGAAGTTCGACTATCCCAGGACCCTGCCGGCGCTGAACAAGAAGCCCGAGGTGCCGGGGGTGGGTGAGGTCTGGATCGCCACCCAGATGGAGGACTTCGCGGGCAAGGAGAAGCACGGGTCCATCACCAAGGTCGACGCAGAGAACTGGACGATCGATCGGAAGATCGCCGCTCCCGGCATCGACATGAACAACCCGCACAACATGTGGACCGACAAGAACTACCAGTACGTGTACGCGAACGAGTGGTTCGACAACGAGACCGACGTGTTCGACCGGGAGACCGGTGAGACCGTCCGGCAGGTCGAGGTCGGGCCGAACCCGGCGCATGTGATGACCCGGCCGGACACCGACGAGCTGGTGGTCGGCATCAACGCCGGGACGGAAATCGTCGAGTTGGCGCCGGGCGGCACGGAGGTCACCCGCCGGATCCACGTCGACCCGGAGAGCGGGATCACACCGCACCCGCACGCGCACTGGACCAGCCATGACGGCAAGACGGTCGTCGCGCCGAACACGATGACCAACGAAGTCGTCACGATCGACATGGAGTCGGGCACCGTGAAGCACGACCCCACGGGGTCATTCCCGATCGCCACGTCGATGACGCCGGACTCGAAGAAGGCCTACACGTCCGACTTCCTCGGCATGAGCATCACGTGCGTCTCGATGGTGGAGGACGCGTGCGTCAAGTCCGACGGCGCCGTTGCGCACAGCTCCACGATCGACCTGTGGGCGAACTACGACCCGCAGACCGGCCCGAGCGGCCCGTGGGGTGGGCTGACCATCCAGCTGCCGGTGAGCCCGGACGGAAAGGCGATGCTGGCTGCGAACACCCTGTCGCAGACCGTCTCGGTGATCGATCCAAGGACCGACAAGGTGATCAAGGATCTGCCCTGCAACGCCGGTTGTCACGGCGCCAACTTCGGTGCGAAGAAGGGCGGCGGCTACTACGCCTACGTCTCGAACAAGTTCTCCAACGCGTCGCAGATCATCGACGTCGACCCGAACAACGACGGCGACATCTCCGATGCGGCCGTCGCCGGCCAGCTGGTGCTGGACGGGAACTCGGGCACCGCGACGGACGACGAGCTCGTCGCGCACGCCGGGGTGGGTGGCCAGGGTGTCCTTCCCATTCCGCTCGTCTACAACGGCTGGTCGCAGCAGGTTCCCGCAGGGTGGCGGGAAAAGCTGACTCCTGAGCAGCTGAACCCGATCGGCTGATCGACGCCGACCGACCGACACCGTGCGGTCCGGGGCCAGCTCCCCGGCCCCGGACCGCACGGCTCCTCGATTCCGACCGGTTTCTCCCCAGGAGTCCCCATGGCCCGCGGCCGGAAATCCCGTCCCAGAACTCCCGCCCTCACACTCAGGACCGCGTTGACGACAGCGTTGTTGTCGGTGATCTGCATGTTGGCGTTCGCACCCGCGGCGTCGGCGCGCGTGACCGTCGTGCCCGGATCGGTGCAGGGCGGCGGCACGGAGACCCTTGCCGTCCGCCTCTCCAACGAGCAGTCGGACCTCGCGACGACCCGCCTCGAGCTCACCTTCCCGACGGACGTCGTGATCCCGTCCGTCGAGGTCACTCCGATGGGCAAGTGGGTGGTGACGGTCGCCATGCGGCCCGTGGACCCGCCGGTCACCGTCGACGGCGAGGAGGTCGACGAGGCCGTGGCCTCGATCCTCTGGACGGGCGGTGAGGTCGCGCCGAAGCAGTTCGAGCAGTTCCTCGTCACGGCGGGCCCGTTCCCGGCCGAAGGCGGGCGGCTGCTGCTGGCCGCCGCGCAGGGTTACGAGGACGGCACCGTCGACCGGTGGACCGCGCCTGCACAGCCCGGCTGGCCCGGGGCACCGACGGTCGACGTCGCCCCGCGGGCCGGTGTCGCCGAGGAGCCCCGGCCCACCGAGAACGGTGAGGCACCGGTGGCGTCCGGATCCGCCGCCGCCCCGAGCGCAGCGGGCGAGGAGCGCCCGGCAGGCGGGACCGACGTGCTGCCGTGGATCCTGCTCGCGGCGGGCGTCCTGGTGGCGGGCGTCGGCGGCGCCATCGGGTTTGGCCAGGAGGGGCAGCGCAAGCGCGCGGCGCGCAGGCGACGGACGGTCCGTGCCGCGGTTCGGACGTGGCCGCTCGAGAAGGTGCGCGCCGAAACCCCGGCAGAGTTCCCGGCCGAGACCCGGACCGAGGAGTCGGCGACGGGGGCGGGCAGGCGATGACTACCGCAGCGGCAACCAGGTCCCGCAGGCGTCGCACTCGCGGCGTCGCCGGGCTGCTCCTCCTGCTCGTCACGTGCTGGGCGACGCTCCTACTCACCGACGCGGCCACCACCGACGATCCGGTGCTGGTCGCCGTGTCGCCCGCCGATGGCGAGACGGCGAAGTCACCGGACGAGGTTCGGCTCTCGTTCGACCGGCCGGTGCCGGCCGGACTCGCGACCGTCCACATGACCGTCGCCAACGGCCAGCAGGTCGTCGAAGGCAGGCCGTACGCAGTGCCGGGTGACCCGCACACCATCGCCGTGCCGATGCCGCGCACGCGCTACGCCGGGACGTACTCGGTGGCGTGGTCGGTGCCGTCGGGCACGCTCGAACCGGTCACTGGCACGTCGGCGTTCCACGTCTTCGCGCCGACGGCCCCGGTGGCCGTTCCGCAGCTCCCGGCCGATCGCGACCCCGCCGTCATCGCGATCCACACCGCGTTCCAGGTGGCCGCGACGGCGGCGTTCGCGCTCGGGGCCGGGGTCGCCTTCGTCCTCGCGGCGGCCTGGCCGGCGGGTTCTGCGCACCGGCCGGCGCGCCGGCCGATCACCTATGCGTGGTGGGCGCTCGTGGTGGCCACCCTCGGCAGCATCGCGTCCTTCGGCGGGTACGTCGGCAGGCTCCCGCTGACCGAGTCGTTCGACCCCGCCGTCGTGTCGGCCGCGTTCGCGTCGGACGTCGGCGCGAGCCTGCTGGTCCGGCTGCTCGTGCTGGTGCCGGTCACCATCGGGCTCGCCCAGCTGCTGACCGGCGCGCCGGCCGCGACCACCGCCCGGCGGTGGTTTCGCGCGGGCACCGTGCTCGCCGGCGCGGCCGCGCCCGCGGCGACCTGGGCGCTCGCCCGCCCGCACGGCCCGGACCCGATCTCCCCGCTCGCCGTCGGCGCGGAGATCGTGCTGCTGCTCGCGGTGGCGGTCTGCGTGGGCGCCCCGGTGCTGCTGTGGGTGCTGATGCGCACCGCGGGCGCTCCGTGCAACGGTCCGCGGTGCCGAGGCTCACCCGCATCATGCCCGTCGGAGGCGTCGCGCTGCTGGTGATCGCCCCGCTGGCGACGGCGGGGTGGCAGCTGACCGCCCTGCTGGTGCTGGGCACGCTCGTCGTCGGCACGGGGTTCGCCGGCGCCCGGCTGGCGCGCGGGCGGGAGAGCGCCCGCGGACGTGACGTGGCGCGCCGCATGCGGCTGCGCAGGCTGGCCGCCGTCGCCGCGGTGGCCGCAGCGGTGGCGTTGCTCGCCGCCGCCGTGCCGGCAACCGGCACCACGCAGCTCGCGCTGGCAGGCGTCGAGGAGCGCGTCGAGCGATGAGCGCCCGGCACCACGAATCCGGGGCGCGCAGGCCCTTCGCAGGATCGATGGCCCAGCTGCGCCCGCTCGCCCGCCGGGTGCACTTCCTCGCCGGGATCCTGGTGGCACCGTTCGTCCTCCTGCTGTGCCTCACCGGCCTCGTCTACGTGTGCAGCCCGCAGATCCACGAGGACCTCTACGGGAAGCAGTTGTTCGTCCACGAGGTCGCGCCGCGCAGCGGCCGGTGGGCGAGCAGGTCGCCGCGGCGCTCGCCGCGCACCCGGAAGCCGCGCTGCGCTCGGTCGTGCCCCCGCCCGAAGCCGACCGCACCACTCGCGTGAACCTGGCCGTTCCCGGTCCCACCGAGCCCGGGGCGGCGCGCACGGTCTTCGTCGACCCGTACACCAACTACATCAACGGCGAGCTGACCACGGTCGACGGCCGGATGCCCGCCAACGTCTGGCTGCGCGAGCTGCACTCCGACCTCCACCTCGGCGAGGTCGGGCGGCTGTACTCGGAGGTCGCGGCGAGCTGGCTGCCCGTGCTCGTCGTCGGCGGGCTGGTGCTGTGGATCGCCAAGCAGGGGCGGCGCCGTCGCAGCCTCCGCGAGCTGCTCACCCCGCTTCCCCGCGGCAAGGGGGAGCAGGCGCGGATGCGCGCCGTGCACGGCCCGCTCGGCATCTGGCTGACGGCGGGGCTGCTCGTCATGAGCGTCACCGGCCTGACGATGAGCCGGTTCGCGGGCTGGGGGCTGCCCGCCGTACGGGCCCCCGAGCTCGCCGCGGACCCGGTCACCGTGCCCGGGACCGCTCGGCCGATCGGCGTCGACCGGGTACTGCAGGTGGCGCGGGCGGAAGGGCTCGGCGGCGAGCTCGAGGTGACGGCCCAGACCGCGCCCGACCGGCCGTTCACGGTCGCCGAGACCTCGCCCGGCCTGCCCATCAGGAAGGACCGCATCGCCGTCGACCCGTACACCGGCCAGGTCACCGAGCGGGTGGCGTGGGAGGACCACCCGTTCCTCGCGCAGGTGCGCGAGATCGGCGAACGGGCACACACCGGCACCCTCTTCGGGGTCGCCAACCAGATCGTGCTGGCCCTGCTCGTGATCGTCACGATCGTGCTGGTCGCCATCGGCTACCGCATGTGGTGGAAACGCAGCCCGTACCGGGAGGGGGCGACGCTGCCGGCCGCGCCGCCGCCCGCACTGCGCGGGCTCGGCCCGTCGGTCGGCGTACCGGTCGTGCTGGCCGCCGTCGTGCTCGGCTGGCTGCTGCCCGCATTCGGGGTGAGCCTGCTGGCGTTCGTCGCGGTCGATCTCCTGATCGCCGCCGCCCGGCAGCGCCATGGCCGGGCCCGCCGCACGATCGCGGCGGGCGCACTGCTCGTCGCCGGTGCACTCGTCGGCGCGGCAGTGCTGGTCAGCGCCCCGGCGTTCGTGGGTCGCGCCACCGCGCCCGGCCCGCAGCTGCCGAACGACCTGGTCGCCGCCCCGGCAGCCCCGCCCGTGGACGTCCCGCCGGCGGATCCCGCTCCGGTGGCTGACGCCGACCGCGACCCCGTCGCGCCCGGCGGTCGTGCGGAGCGCAGGAGTGAACCGGTGCCCGTGGCGGGCGCCCCCGCCGAGCGGCCCGCGGACCGGCCGGACGTCGGTGACCCGGGAGGCGCCGCGCCCGGCGGCGACGTCGGCAGCGATCGCGACCGCGCAGACGGGGGCGATCCCACCGCCGACCCGACCGGCGAATCCGCTGCCGGCCCTGGCGGTGAGCCGGCCGAGAGTCGCGACGGCGATCTCGCCGGCCGGCGAGATCTCGGTGCGGCGAGCGATGGCCCCGATGCCGATGCCGATGCCGATGCCGCCGATCAGGCCCGACGGGTGCCGTCGCCACCGCCTGCTGCCTCCCCCGAGGAGGGCTCGACCGGCGTCGTCGGCGACCTCGTCGGCGCACTGGCCGACGCCGTGGAGCCGGTGACCTCCCGGCTCGTCAGCACCGTGGAAGGCGTGACCGAGGGGATTCTCGGCAACTGATGGCTGAGGCCGTCGACGGGAGTGGGGGATTTCCGATGCCGCTGGATGTCGCGTGGTCCGACGGTCTGCTCGGGGTGGTGTGCCTGCTCGTCGGCCTCTCCCACATCGGGATGCCGCCACCCGGCCCGGTCCGGTTCGCGCACGCCGCGGCGCACGCCGTGATGGGGATCGGGATGGCCGCGATGTTCGTCCCGGCGGCGGACCCGGTGCCGCGACCGGTGTGGGTCGCCGTCTTCCTGGCCGTCGCGGTCTGGTTCGCCTCGGCCTGCGTCCGGGCCCGCTCGCTGCTCGGCGATGCCGGCAACCACGTGGTCGGCGCCGTGGCGATGCTGTACATGCTCCTTGGCCCGGCCCACCACCACGGCGGCCCCGGGTCCGCGGTCCCGGCGCTGCCGCTGTCCCTGGTCGCGCTGGCCTTCGCGGCCTGGTTCGGCATCGACCTCGTCGGACGCGTCGTGCGCCCCGCTGCCGATGCCGACGTCCGTCCGGCCGTGCCCCGGATGGTGATGAGCGCGGCGATGGCAGTCATGTTCCTGGGCAGGCTGTAGCCCCGCTGTGCTCAGCGGATCGGTGCCCGAACCCCGGCGGTGACGGTCACATCCGACCCCGCAGGCCCGAGCAGCACGTCAGCGTGGTCCGGTTCGTGCTGGTGTGCCGCTGACCATGCTTCACGGCGCGGTGATCGGTCCGAGCAGCACGCCCCGGCGAGCGACACGACAGCTGTGTGCGACTCGGGCAGATCATGAGGCCGCGCCGCGGCCCGCCTCACTGGTCGCTGCCGGTCCGCACGGTGAACTCGGCGGTGTGCACGACACCCCCGTGCCGGAACTCGAGGAACAAGCGGTGCTCGCCCGCCGCGGGTACCTCCACGGTGAAGGCGGGGCCCGGACCTGCGCGGTGGGTCGCCGCCGCATCCGGTTCGGGGGCCTGCGGGGCGACGCGCAGGTAGGCGAGGTCGCTCTCGCGCAGCACCACGAGGTGGCCGAGCGCGCCGAGGTGGGGCTCGATGTCGGTGACCGGTACGCGGCCGTGGTCGATCGTGACGAACACCCGTGACGTGCCGCCCGCGACGAGGTCGGCGTCGAGCCGCACGTCGTAGCCCGCGACGTGGGCCGCGCGCGACGGCGGGAACGTGGCCGGGGCGAAATCGCCGGGTACCTGCAGGTCGATGCCGAGCACGAGCGGAGGTCCGCCCGTCGGGACGAAGTCGGCGTACACGCGGTACACGCCTGCGGCCGCCAGTGTGAGCGGCGCCCGCCACACCCCGTCCGGGCCGAGGTCGGCGCGCGGGTGCTGGTAGCCCGCACCGTCGCGGCGGACGACGACGAGGTCCAGCATCCGCTCGTCCTTCACGTCGAACGCGGTGACCGGCAGCCCGTCCGAGCCGATGACGACGAACGCGAGCTCGCCCGGCACACCGGGCTCGAACGTCGTGGATGCGCGCGGAACCAGCGTGTACCCGGCGGCCGTCGAGACCAGCCCCGCCGACTCGATCGGGAACGGGGTGCCGCCGGCCTGCTCCCCGGCGTGCCGGTCGGCCGCGACGGAGGGAACCGGATCGCCGGGCGGCCCCGTGAGCGTCCCCACCCACCAGGCCGCACCGATGACCAGAGCCACTGTCGCCGCGAAACCCGTCAACCGTGCCACGATTCGCCCGCTCATGCGCAGCCCCTCTCCTTGCAGGTACAACTGCGCTTCCCGCGCGCCGTCACCCTTTCCGGTAGCAGATGTGACGCGTGCCCCGTCGGCCCGGTGATCCGGTATTCGATTGCGCGCGCCCGGCGTCCGTGTTGGGTGACGAGGCCGCGCCCCGTCCCGGTCGGGTGACGGATTCGCGGGCGTGCCGGTCGCGGCGAGACTCGTCACCCCCGCCGGGGAGAATCGCGTCCGGCCCACCACGACGAAGGACGCCGATGCTGATTCGCCTGCTGAGGGCGCACCTGCGCCCGTATCCGCGACCGTTGCTGGCGGTGGTGGTGCTGCAGCTGGCCGGGACGATGGCCTCGCTCTACCTGCCGAGCCTCAACGCCGACATCATCGACCGGGGCATCGCACGCGGCGACACCGGCTACATCATGTCCGTCGGCGGCTGGATGCTGGTGGTCACGCTGGTGCAGATCGTGTGCTCGGTCGCCGCGGTGTACCTGGGCGCCCGCACGGCGATGGGGTTCGGGCGCGACGTCCGCGCGGCCCTGTTCCACCGGGTCGGGGAGTTCTCGGCGCGCGAGGTCAACCGGTTCGGTGCGCCGTCGCTGGTCACCCGGGGCACCAACGACGTGCAACAGGTGCAGATGCTCGTGCTGATGTCGTGCACGATGCTGGTCACGGCGCCGATCATGTGCTTCGGCGGTGTGGTCATGGCGCTGCAGGAGGACGTGCACCTGTCCTGGCTGATGCTGGTGTGCGTGCCGGTGCTGGTCGCGGCGATCGGCTCGGTGATCCTGCGCATGGTGCCCGGGTTCCGCGAGATGCAGACCCGGATCGACGAGGTCAACCGCATCCTGCGCGAGCAGATCACCGGCATCCGCGTCGTGCGGGCGTTCGTGCGGGAGCCGCAGGAGACCGCCAGGTTCGACACCGCCAACACTGACCTCACCGCGGTCGCCACCCACGTCGGCAGGCTGATGGCCACGGTGTTCCCGATCGTCATGCTGGTGCTGAACCTGTCGAGCGTGGCCGTGCTGTGGTTCGGCGCCGAGCGCATCGACGCCGGGCAGATGCAGGTCGGCGCGCTCACCGCGTTCCTCGCCTACCTGATCCAGATCCTGATGGCGGTCATGATGGCCACCTTCATGACGATGATGATCCCGCGCGCCGCGGTGTGCGCGGAGCGGATCGTCGAGGTGCTCGACACAGTCTCATCGGTGGGCCCGCCCGCCGAGCCGGTGCTCCCGCCCGACCCCACCGGTGTGCTCGAGCTGCGCGGTGCCGGTTTCACCTACCCCGGAGCCGACGCCCCGGTGCTGCACGACGTCACGTTCACCGCCACCCCGGGCACCACCACCGCGATCGTCGGCAGCACCGGAGCGGGCAAGACCACGCTGCTCGGGCTCGTGCCCCGGCTCTTCGACGCCACCAGCGGGCAGGTGCTCGTCGACGGCGTCGACGTGCGCGACCTCGAGCCGGAGTACCTGTGGGGCCGGGTCGGGATCGTGCCGCAGAAGCCGTACCTGTTCACCGGCACGGTGGCGAGCAACCTGCGCTACGGCAACCCGGACGCGAGCGACGACGAGCTGTGGGCCGCGCTCGAGGTGGCCCAGGCAGCCGACTTCGTGCGGGCCATGCCGGAGCGGCTCGACGCCCCGATCGCGCAGGGCGGCACCAACGTCTCCGGCGGGCAGCGCCAGCGCATCGCGATCGCCCGCGTGCTGGTGCGCAGGCCCCGGATCTACCTGTTCGACGACTCGTTCTCGGCGCTCGACCTGGCCACCGACGCCCGGCTGCGCGCGGCGCTGGCGCCCGTCACCGCACTCGCGACCGTGGTGATCGTGGGACAGCGGGTGGCGAGCATCCGCGACGCCGACCGGATCGTCGTGCTCGACGACGGCGCGGTGGTCGGGATCGGCCGCCACGACGAGTTGCTGGCGAGCTGCCGACCTACGCCGAGATCGTCGCGTCGCAGTTCACCCCGGAGGAAGTCGCATGACCCGCCCCGCCGACACCAACCGGGCCGCGCGCGAGATGACCGCCGCCCGGCGCGGCGGGCCGCCGTGGGCCGGCATGGGCATGCCCGCGGAGCGCTCCCTCGCCTTCGGGCCGTCGGGGCGCAGGCTGCTGGGCCGGCTCGCCCCGGAGCGGCTCGGCGTGGTCGCGGTGGTCGTACTCGGCGTGCTCAGCGTGGCGCTCACGTCGGTCGGCCCGTTCGTGCTCGGCCGGGCCACCGACGTGATCTTCGCCGGGGTGATCGGCAGGCAGCTGGAACCCGGCACGTCCGTGCAGGAGGCCGCGGCGCAGGCCAGGGCGGCGGGCAACGACACGTACGCGAACGTGATCGAGGGCGCCGGCGTGGTGCCGGGGCAGGGCATCGACTTCGGCCTGCTCGGCCGGGTGCTGACGGCGGTCATCGTGATCTACGTGGTGGCGTCGCTCTTCGGCTGGCTGCAGGGCCACCTGCTCAACGGCGTCGTCCAGCGCACGATCTTCGCGCTGCGCCGCGACGTCGAGGACAAGATCCACCGCCTCCCGCTGAGCTACTTCGACCGCCAGCCGCGCGGTGAGCTGCTCAGCCGCGTCACCAACGACATCGACAACGTCTCCCAGAGCCTGCAGCAGACGCTGTCCCAGCTGCTCACGTCGCTGCTCACGGTCATCGGCGTCGTGCTGATGATGCTGCTGATCTCCCCGCTGCTCGCGCTGGTGGCGCTCGTGTCGATCCCGCTGTCGCTGCTCGTCACGAACGCGATCACGAAGCGCTCGCAGAAGCAGTTCGTGGCGCAGTGGCGCCACACCGGCGAGCTGAACGCCCACATCGAGGAGGCCTTCACCGGCCACGAGCTGGTGCGGGTGTTCGGCCGCCGCGGCGAGGTGGAGGCCGGCTTCGCGGAGAAGAACGAGCGCCTCTACGGCGCGAGCTACCGGGCGCAGTTCATCTCCGGGATCATCATGCCGTCGATGATGTTCATCGGGAACCTGAACTACGTGCTCGTCGCCGTGATCGGCGGCCTGCGCGTGGCCTCGGGCGCGATGAGCCTCGGCGACGTGCAGGCGTTCATCCAGTACTCGCGCCAGTTCACCCAGCCGCTCACCCAGATCGCGTCGATGATCAACCTGCTGCAGTCGGGTGTGGCGTCGGCGGAGCGGGTGTTCGAGCTGCTCGACGCCGACGAGCAGACCCCCGACCCGGTCCGGCCCGCCGTGCCGCAGACCCGCAGCGGCCGCGTCGAGTTCTCCGGCGTCTCGTTCCGCTACCAGCCCGACCAGCCGCTGATCGAGCACCTCTCGCTCGTGGCCGAGCCGGGCCAGACGATCGCGATCGTCGGCCCGACCGGGGCAGGCAAGACCACGCTCGTCAACCTGATCATGCGGTTCTACGAGCTCGACTCCGGCCGCATCACGCTCGACGGCGCCGACATCGCCGCCATGGACCGGGCCGCGCTGCGCTCCTGCACGGGCATGGTCCTGCAGGACACGTGGCTCTTCGGCGGCACGATCCGCGACAACATCGGCTACGGCGACCCGGCTGCTACCGAGGAGGAGATCGTGGCCGCCGCCCGGGCCACCTACGTCGACCGGTTCGTGCGCAGCCTCCCCGACGGCTACGACACGGTGATCGACGACGAGGGCTCGAACGTCAGCGCCGGTGAGAAGCAGCTGATCACGATCGCGCGCGCGTTCCTCGCCGACCCGACCCTGCTCATCCTCGACGAGGCCACCAGCTCCGTCGACACCCGCACCGAACTGCTCGTGCAACGGGCCATGGCCGCCCTGCGCACCGACCGCACCAGCTTCGTGATCGCCCACCGCCTCTCGACCGTCCGCGACGCCGACCTCATCCTCGTCATGGAGGCGGGCCGGATCGTGGAGCAGGGAACCCACTCCGACCTGGTCACGGCCGGTGGGGCCTACGCGGCGCTGTACGAGAGCCAGTTCGCGGGGGCGGTCGCGTCGGCCGAGTAGCCCGTGATCGCCAGTTGCGGTGTCCGTGCGACAGATCTGTCGGTCTCACACCACCGCCGGCGATCATCGGGTGGCCGGTCGCGGTGAGACGATCTCCCCATGCGCGTAGTCGTGATCGGGTCGGGAATCGCGGGGGCCTCGGGCGCCTATCACCTCGCCCGGCGGGGCGCCGAGGTCGTGGTGGTGGACGACGCGCGGCCCGGTCTGGCGACGGCGGCCGGGGCGGGGATCGTCTCGCCGTGGGCGTCGGTGAACGAGGAGCTCTTCGTCCTCGCGGGCCCGGCGGCGGGCTACTACCCGGAGCTCGTGGCCGCGCTGGGCGAGGACACCGCCGAGCCCACGTCGTACGCCGTGGTCGGCGCGCTCGTCGCGGGCCGGGACGAGGCCGCTCTGCGGGAGACCCAGCGGCGCGTCACGGCCAGGGCGGCGTTGCACCCGGCCGCGGGGGAGGCGTCGCTGCTCGACCCGGCGCAGGCGGGTGCGCTGTTCCCGCCGCTGCACGCCGGGCTCGCGGCCGTGCACGTCTCCGGGGGTGCCCGGGTGGACGGCCGGCAGGTGCGGGCGAGCCTGCTGGACGCGGCGCGTAGGCGCGGCGCCGAGCTGCGAACGGGCACGGCCGCGCTGACCGTCGACGGTGTGCGGGTGGACGGGGCGCCGGTCGGCGCCGACGCCGTGGTCGTGGCGGCGGGTGCGTGGAGCGCGGAGCTCGTGGCCGCGCTCGGTGCACAGCTGCCGGTCGCTCCGCAGCGTGGGCAGATCACGCACCTCGAGGTGGCCGAGGACACCACCCGCTGGCCGGTGGTGTCACCGATGGACAGCGGCCACTACCTGCTTGCGTTCCCCGGCGGCGGGTGGTGGTCGGGGCGACGCGGGAGACCGGGTCCGGTTTCGACCGTCGCGTCACCGCAGCCGGGCAGCTGGAGGTGCTGGAACAGGCGCTCGCGGTCGCGCCGGGGCTCCGCGAGGCGACCCTGCTGGAGACCCGGGTCGGCTTCCGCCCCGCCACCCCGGACGGTCTCCCCGTGCTCGGCCCGCTCCCCGGCCATCCCCGTGTGGTCCTGGCCACCGGGTTCGGCCCCACCGGCCTGACCCTGGCCCCGCTGGCCGGCGCGCTCGTGGCGGAACAGGTGCTCGGCGACGCGCCGCGCCTGGACCTGCGTCCCTACGGTGTGGCCCGCTTCGTTCCGACGAACGGCACATCCGTCGGATAGGTACCGACCAACGGGTCGTTCGTCGAACGAGTACTGCTGCATTCGGGCGCGCGTCGGGGCGGTGCGGCAACCTGTAAGACTCGGGCATCGTGAGCAGTCCTCTGATGACTCGGGTCCTCGGCGCCATCGGCGCACTGCTGTGCGTCGTGATCGCCCCTGGCGTCGCGACTGCTCAGGAGGCCGGTGTCGAGCTCGCGCCGACGATGGTGGTGCTGGACGCCTCCGGGTCCATGACGGGCAGCGACCCGGGCGCGGCACCAAGATGGATGCCGCGAAGCAGGCCGTGCACACGTTCCTCGACACCGCGCCGGACGCCGCGCCCGTCGGGCTCGCCGCGTACGGCACGTCCACCGGCAACTCCGACGCCGAGCGTGAGCGGGGCTGCCAGGACGTCAGCGTGGTGAGCCCGGTGGGGCCGCTCGACCGGGCCGGGCTCGGCGCCGCCGTCGACCGGCTGACCCCGCGCGGGTACACGCCGATCGGCAAGGCGCTGGAGGTCGCGGCGGCGGAGCTGCCGCAGGAGGGACCGCGTTCGATCGTCCTCGTCTCCGACGGGGTGGACACCTGCGCACCGCCGCCGCCCTGCGAGGTCGTGCGCACGCTCGCCGGGCAGGGGGTCGACCTCGTCGTGCACGCCGTCGGGTTCGGCGTCGACGACGAGGCGCGCGCCGAGCTCAGCTGCATCGCCCAGGCCACCGGTGGCACGTACACCGACGCCCCGGACGCCGACGCGCTGCAGCGGGCCCTCCCGCGGGTGACCGCAACGGCCCTGCGCAACTACCAGCCGGCCGGCACGCCGATCACCGGCGCCGACACCGAGCGGGCCGCGCCCACCGCCGCGCCGGGCCAGCACCTGGACACGATCGGCCAGAAGGAGCAGCGCTTCTACGCGGTGGACGTCCCGGAGGGGGCCACCGCCTACTTCAGCGCCACCGTCTCGTTCCCCCGCCTGTCGGGCATCAACATCCTCGATGACTTCAACTCGCTGCAGATGCGGACCTACGGGGAGCAGGGGGTGGACTGCAACGAGTTCGAGGCCGCGCAGGCCAGTGACTCCAGCTCCGGGGAGGCGCTGACGATCGCCACGACCTGGACGGGTGCCACCGAGCCGAAGAAGGGCAGCAGCAGCGGCGACGCCTGCCGGGGCGGCGGCCGCTACACCTTCGCGCTCACCTGGGAACGGGTCTCGGCGGGTGTGCCGGAGCGGTTGCCGGTGGAGCTGCTCGTGGGGGTGGAGCCCGCGGTGGAGGAGGCCGGTCCGGTCGCGGTGCTGCCGCCGCCCGCGTTCGTCGAGCCGCAGGGCGCGGCCCGACCCGTCGTCGGCGGAGGCTCGTTCAACGTCGCGGGCGCACTCGATGGCTCCGGGCGCTACAGCGACACCATCCAGCGGGGGGAGTTCGTGTTCTACCGGGTGGAGCTGGACTGGGGTCAGGGTCTCGCCTACCGCGTCCGGTTCGACGAGACGTCCGGCAACGGTGGCCTGACCAACACCTCACCCGTCTCGACGACGGCCTACGCACCGTCCCGTGAGGAGATCGACAAGGACTTCGCGTCCTACACCGGCACCGCGCGAATGCTGCCTTCCAACGATCCCGCGCTCACGACCGCGCCGGTGCGCTACAACAACCGCACGGCCGACGACATCAGCGCGCGGAACCAGAGCGTCGCGGGGACGTACTACATCGCCGTCCAGATCGGCCCCACCTTGGACAAGCCCGAGGCGGCGGTGCCGGTGCCGATCGAGCTCGACGTCACCGTCGTGGGCGACCCGGAGCCGGGCCCCCGGTACGCGCAGGCCGCCCCGGCGTTCGGGGAGCAGGCGCCGGTGGAGGCGCCGAACACGCAGGCCCCGGCCACCACGACGGTGGTCTCGCCCGCAGGCTGGGTGGCGTTCGGCGTCGCTGCGCTGGTGGTGATCGGGGTCGTCGCCGGTCTCGTCGTCGCGGTCGTCGCCCGGCGCCGCCGTGGGGCATGATGCCTCGTCGTGGAGCACCTCGACGTCCTCGTCGTCGGCGCGGGCATCTCCGGCATCGACGCGGCGTACCGCCTGCAGACCGAGCACCCGCAGCGGACGTACGCGATCCTCGAGGCCCGCGACTCGATCGGCGGCACCTGGGACCTCTTCCGCTACCCGGGGATCCGCTCGGACTCCGACATGTTCACGCTCGGGTTCCCGTTCCGGCCGTGGCGGGAGTCCGCGACGATCGCTGACGGCCCGTCCATCCTCGCGTACCTGCGGGAGACGGCCGCGGAGTTCGGCATCGACCGGCACATCCGCTTCGGCAGGCGGGTCACGGCGGCGACGTGGTCGAGCGCGGACCAGCGCTGGGAGGTCGAGGTCCTGGCAGACGACCGTAGCGTCGAGCGCCTGGCCTGCGACTTCCTGTTCCTGGGCACCGGCTACTACCGCTACGACCACGGCTACCAGCCCGAGTTCCCCGGGATCGACGCGTTCGAGGGGCGGGTGGTGCACCCGCAGCACTGGCCGGACGACCTCGACCTCGCGGGAGCCCGGGTCGTCGTGATCGGCAGCGGGGCCACCGCGGTCACTCTGGTGCCCGCGCTCGCCGAGCGGGGCGCGCGGGTCACGATGCTGCAGCGCTCGCCGACCTACGTCATCGCGCTGCCCGGCACCGACCGCATCGTCGACCGGCTGCCCCGGTGGGCCCACCGGCTGATCCGCTGGAAGAACGTGCTCGTGACCTCCGCGTTCTACCAGCTCGCGCAGCGTGCGCCGACCGTGGCGAAGCGGCTCCTTCGCGCGGGGCTCGAGCGCGAGATCCCCGACCACGAGATCATCGACCGCGACTTCACCCCGCGGTACCAGCCCTGGGACCAGCGCCTGTGCGTCGTCCCCGACGGCGACCTGTTCCGTGCGATGCGCTCCGGCGACGCGGACGTCGTCACCGACACCATCGCCACGTTCACCGAGAACGGGATCCGCCTCGACTCCGGCCGTGAGCTGCCCGCCGACGTCGTCGTCACGGCCACCGGCCTCTCGCTCCAGGCCTGCGGCGGCATCCGGCTCACGGTGGACGGGGCCGAGGTCGACCCGGGGCGCACGGTCGTCTACCGCGGCTGCCTGCTGTCGGGCGTGCCGAACCTCGCGCTGTGCATCGGCTACGTCAACGCGTCCTGGACGCTGCGGGCCGATCTCACCGCGCGCTACGTCTGCCGCCTCCTCGCCCACATGGACGCCCACGGCTACCGCTCGGCGGTGCCGGAGTTCCACGGCGAGGTTGCCGCCCGCCCGTTGCTCAGCCTCACGTCCGGCTACGTGCGGCGGGCCGCGGACGTGCTGCCGAAACAAGGCAGGGCGGCGCCGTGGGTGCTACGCCAGAACTACCCGGTCGACATGCTGAGCACCCGGTTCGGCGACGTCGGCCGGGACATGGCGTTCACGGTGCGCCCGATGAGCGAGCGCTCGCCGGTCGCGGTGGACGCCGAGGCTCCCGAGTCGACCTGACCGGAGTGCGTCACCGCGGCTCGAGCGGTGGGTGGGCGTGCGCGACCGGGTTGGCGGCGATCCACGCGTCGAGCTCGGGCCCCGGGGTGCCGTGGACGTGCACCGACGTCATGTCGGCCAGCTCGGAGACCTGCTGCAGGTACGGCGCGCAGTGCTCGTTGTGTGCAGCCGCGGCAGCCGGGTCCGCGTACTCCTCGATCACCACGAAGACGGCCGGGTCGGCGCTGGTGAACCACTCGTAGCGCAGCGTCCCCGGCTCGCCCGCCGATGCCGTCGCCAGGGCCCGGGCCACCACGAGGAACTCCTCGACCCGCCCCGGCCGCGTCCGGAGCTCGGCGTGCACCGTGATCGTCATCCGGGAAGCCTGTCCTGCTGGGGTGTGGCGTGTCGAGATCCGGCCCGGTTCAGCGGCGGGGGCGGGCGCGGACGTGCATGCGTTCGCCCTGGCGGCCGAACAGGCTGAGGATCTCGACCGGGCCGCGGCCACCGTTGCCGAACCAGTGCGGCACCCGGGTGTCGAACTCCGCCACCTCGCCCGGGCCGAGGGTGAGGTCGTGGTCGGCCAGGCACAGCCGCAGGTGCCCGGACAGGACGTACAGCCACTCGTACCCGTCGTGGGTCACCAGGCGCGGTTCCTGCCGGTCCGCCGGAAGCGTCAGCTTGAACGCCTGCAGCGGGCCGGGCTGGCGGGTCAGCGGGAGCACGGTGCGCCCGTCCACCCGGCGCGGGCTGGCGTGGACCCGGGGGTCGGCCACCCGGAGCGTCCCGATCAGCTCGTCGACCGGCACCTGCAGGGCCACCGCGATCGGGAGCAGCAGCTCGAGGCCCGGCCGTCGTCCCCCGGACTCCAGCCGCGAGAGCGTGCTCTTGGAAATGCCGGTGGCCTCGGCGAGCGCGGTCAGGGAGACGTCGCGCTGGGTTCGCAGCCGCCGCAGCCGCGGCCCGACCTCGGCGAGGGCGGCGCTGATCGTCGGTGAGTCGTGCACGGTGGCCATCGAACGCCGTCGTCCCGGAATCGGCAACGATCGTTGCCGAACTCGGTCCGGCGGGCGGACCCTGCGGGGCATGGACGAGTTCGACGTAGTGGTGGTCGGCGCCGGCGCGGCGGGGCTGAACGCGGCGCTGGTGCTGACGAGGGCCCGCAGGCGGGTGGCGGTGATCGACGCGGGAGACCCGCGCAACGCGCCGGCGGCGCACATGCACGGCTTCCTCTCGCGCGACGGCATGGCGCCGGCCCGGCTCCTCGAGGTGGGGCGGGCCGAGGTGACCGGGTACGGCGGCGAGATCGTCGCGGACCGGGTCGAGCGCATCGACGTCGGGTTCGCGGTGCACCTCGCGGGTGGCCGCACGCTGCGGGCCCGCCGCGTGCTCGTGGCCACCGGCCTGCGCGACGAGCTGCCCGACGTCCCCGGCCTGCGCGAGCGGTGGGCCCGCGACGTGCTGCACTGCCCGTACTGCCACGGGTACGAGGTGCGCGACCGGCCGATCGGCGTGCTCGGCACCGTGCACCTCGGGCTCCTGCTGCCGCAATGGTCGCCGGACGTCGTGTTCTTCCCGCACCGGACCGAGCTCTCCGCCGACGAGCGCGAGCAGCTGATCGCCCGCGGGGTGCACATCGCCGACGGCGAGGTCGCGGGCCTGTCGGTGGACGGCGACGCCCTGCGTGGGGTGGAGCTGGCCGACGGGCGCGTCGTGCCGCGGGAGGTGCTGTTCGTGGGGCCCCGGTTCGTGCCACGGGACGACCTGCTGGCCGGGCTGGGCTGCGAGACGGGCGACGATGGCCGGGTCCGCACCGACCCGACCGGCCGCACGAGCGTGCCGGGCGTCTGGGCGGCGGGAAACGTCGTGGACCCGCGCGCCCAGGTGGTGACGGCGGCCGGCATGGGCTCCGCGGCCGCCATCGCCCTGAACGCCGACCTGGTGGGGGAGGACGTCCAGCACGCGGTCGCGACCCACCGCCAGCTCACCCCGACGATCGGGGCCGCCGCAGAGGTCTGATGCGCACACGCAGACCCCGACTCGCGCGCACGCAGACCCCGACTCGCGGGGAGGGCGGGCCCGCCCTCCCCGCGAGTCGCGCTATCGATGCACGCGAGTCGCGGGCTCAGTGGGCGTCGGGCGGGCCCGTCTCGCGCAGCTTGCCGTCCGCGAGCCGCAGCCAGCGGTCCACCCCGATCTCGGCGAGGAAGCGTTCGTCGTGGCTCACCACCACGAACGCGCCCTCGTAGGCGACCAGCGCGCTCTCCAGCTGGCCGACGCTGACCAGGTCGAGGTTGTTCGTCGGCTCGTCGAGGAGCAGGAGCTGGGGGGCGGGCTCGGCGTGAAGGACACAGGCGAGGGTGGCGCGCAGCCGCTCGCCGCCGGAGAGCGCCCGGACCGGGAGGTGGATGCGGTCGCCGCGGAAGAGGAACCGGGCGAGCAGGTGCATCCGCCGAGACGGCGGCATCGCGGGTGCGGCGGCGGCCAGGCTCTCCACGACGGTGCGGTCCGGGTCGAGCAGGTCCAGCCGCTGCGAGAGGTACGCGATGCGGCCGTCTGCGCGGCCCACCGAGCCGGCGTCGGGTTCGAGCTCACCGTGGACCACGCGCAGCAGCGTGGACTTGCCGGCACCGTTGGGGCCGGTCAGCGCGATGCGCTCGGGCCCGCGGATGGCCAGGTCGATCCCGTCGCCCGCGAAGAGGCCGCGGACCCGGATGCCCTCGCCCGCGAACACGGTGCGACCGGCCGGGACCCGGGTCTCGGGGAGCTCGAGCGCGATCTTCTGCTCGTCGCGCAGGGCCTGGCCGGCCTCGTCGAGCCGGGCGCGCGCCGCGCCGACCCGCGCGGCGTGGGTGCCGTCGGCCTTCCCCGCCGACTCCTGCGCCCGTCGTTGCCGCGCGCCCGCGAGGATCTTGGGCAGCCCGGCGTCCTTGATGTTGCGGGCCGCGGTGCTCGCCCGGCGGGCGGCCCGCTCGCGGGCCTGCTGCATCTCCCGCTTCTCGCGCTTGACCTCCTGCTCGGCGTTGCGCACGTTCCGCTCGGCCACCTCCTGCTCCGCCGCCACGGCCTCGGTGTACGCGGTGAAGTTCCCGCCGAAGAAGCGGACGTCGCCGCGGCCGAGCTCGGCGATGCGGTCCATCCGGTCGAGCAGCGCACGGTCGTGGCTGACGAGCAGCAGACAGCCGCCCCAGTCGTCGAGCACGTCGTAGAGCCTGCTGCGGGCGTCGAGGTCGAGGTTGTTGGTCGGCTCGTCGAGCAGCAGGACGTCGGGCCGGGCGAGCAGTTGCCCGGCCAGCCCGAGGGAGACGACCTGGCCGCCGGAGAGGGTGGCGAGGCGCCGGGTGAGCTCGACGTCGGCGAGCCCGAGCCGGTCGAGCTGGGCGCGGGTGCGCTCCTCGACGTCCCAGTCGGTGCCGATCGTCGTGAAGTGCTCCTCGCCGGTGTCGCCCGCCTCGACGGCGTGCAGCGCCGCGAGCACGGGCGCGACGCCGAGCACCTCGGCCACGGTCAGGTCGCCGGTGAACGGCAGTTCCTGCGGGAGGTACCCGAGCACCCCGTCGACGGTGACGGTGCCACCGGTGGGGGTCAGCCTGCCGGCGATCAGCCGCAGCAGGGTGCTCTTCCCGGCGCCGTTGGGTGCGACGAGCCCGGTGCGCCCTTCGGCGACGGTGAAGGACAGGTCCTGGAACACGGGGGTGTCGTCCGGCCAGGAGAAGGACAGGTGGGAACAAGTGATCGACATGCGGCGGCCTTCACGGAACTGTGGGGGTGAACGGGAAATCGGCGAACTCGTCCGGGATCACCCGGAGATGTCGTCGTCCCCCACGCCTGCCACGTGCTCGACCATAACAGGACCGCCGGCAACAGGATGGGGCTCAGGCCGGTGTCTTGGAGCCCGACGGGTCGCGCGGTCCGGGCGGGGCGGTGGTGAGCTTGCGGCCGCCGCCACCGCCCCCACCGCCGCACCCGTGTCGACGGCGACGACGACGGGATGGGCCGGAGCGACCCGGGTGCCCGCGCTGGGGGCCTGCGCGACGACGGTGCCCGCCACGGGGAGCGGCACGTCGGGATCGGCCGAGACCACCACGACCCGCGCTTCGAACGCGAGCTCGTGCGCGTCGCTCACCTCGAGCCCCACCAGCGCCGGCACCAGGACCTTCTCTGCCTGAGTGCTCACCAGTCAGGTGTACCCGATCGATCCCGATCGTTCACCGTCGACCGGTTTCGGCGGATGTCCGCGCAGCGCGACGATTCGGCCGACGAGCGACCGAGCGACCGGGAGGCGGGCGTGGCGCAGTTCGCGATCACGACACTCAACGGCGAGTGGATGAACGACTGGTTCGCCCCCGACAGCGCCGGTGGCGCCGCCTGGCGGCCGACGTTCGTGCGGGACGGGGTCGAGTGCGAGACGGAGCGGGCGGCGGGCCTGCTCGCCGGCCTGATCGCGGACCTGGACGCCGACGTCGTGGCGCTCCAGGAGGCGCCGAGCCGGGCGGCCGAGCTGGCGTTGTTCCTCGACACGCACCTGGCCGGCCGGTACCGGTTCCTGATCGGTGACAGCGGAGGTTCGCAGAAGCTCGCGTTGCTGGCGAAACCCGAGGTCGGGGCCGAGCTCGTGGGCACCGCCGACCTCGTCGAGCCGTGGCTCGCCGACGTCGACGGCGACGGGGTGGTGGACGAGTACCGGTTCACGCGGGACCCGCTGGTCTGCGGGCTGACGCTCGACGGGCGGCCGGTGACCGTCGTCGTGGCCCACCTCAAGTCGAACTTCATCAACCGCGGTGAGCAGATGTGGCGGGATCCGGACCGGCGTATCGAGTTCATCAGGTCGGCGCTGCAGAACCGGCGCCGCATCGCCAACGAGGGCATGCGGGTGCGCCAGTACCTCGACGCCCGCCTGGACGAGGACGCGAACTCCGCGATCGTCGTGCTCGGCGACTTCAACGACGGGCCCGGCCGCGACCTGTTCGAGCAGCAGTACCTCGCGCACAACGTCACGGACCTGCTGGTCGGCTCGTCGTACCGGCCGGAGACGCTGTTCGGGCACGCACTGGTCGACGTGCCTGCCGAGCTGCGCTACAGCGCGGTGTTCGACGACTTCGTGACCGAGGAACCGCAGAAGCGGATCCTGCTCGACCACATCGTCCTGTCCCCGGCGATGGCCTCGTCCGCGGGTGTGCGGAAGGCGCCGGGGTCGGGACGGATCGAGCACGACGCGTGGGCGGCCCGGCGTACCGGCGACGGGGTGCGGCGCGACGAGCGCGCCACCGACCACCGCCCGGCCACGGTGGTCGTCGAGACCTGAGCGGCGGCAATCGGCGAAAGGCTCTCCCTCGATCGGGTGAAAAGGCGATAGCGTCCGCCGCCGTGCACCTGCAAATCCTCGGGCCGTTGCCGGCCTCCCTCGACGAGGCCGCAGCGCAGCAGGACAAGCTGCGCCCGCTCGTGGACGCCACCGGGCAGGGTCCCACGGACCTGCGCACGGTCGCCGGTGTCGACGTGGCGCAGCGCGACGGCACCGACGACGTCGTGGCGGCGGTGGTCGTGCTGGACGCCACGACCCTGCGCCCGATCGAGACCCGCACCGCCTGCGCCCCGGCGGGACACCCCTACGAGCCCGGCTTCCTCGCCATGCGCGAGCTGCCCGCCGTCACCGCGGCGCTGGAGGCGCTGGAGCACGTGCCGGACCTGATCGTGTGCGATGGTGCCGGCACGGCCCACCCGCGCCGGTTCGGCCTGGCCTGCCACGTCGGCCTGCTGACGGACGTGCCGACGATCGGGGTGGCGAAGACGCCGCCCCTGCCGTTCGAGATGCCGAAGCCCGCGCGTGGGTCGTGGACCCCGCAGGTCGACGGGGACGACGTCGTGGGCAGGGCGCTGCGCACGCAGCACGGCGTCAAGCCGGTGTTCGTGTCGGTGGGCCACCGCATCGGGCTCGACGCGGCGTGCGACCACGTGCTGCGGATGGCCCGCCACCGGCTCCCCGAGACCACCCGCCGGGCCGACCGGATCGCGCGCGACGCGGCGCTGCGGCCGTAGGCGCGTCTCTGGAACATCTCTCCGTCTGCTGTCGGATTCCGCGGCTGCCGGTTCGTCTGAGGGGCATGAGTTCCTCGAGCGGAAGGTCGGCGATGAACGCGATGCAGACGGATGCGATGCAGCAGTACCGGCGGGCACAGGACGGCTTCGACGCGGTGCTGGCCGCGGTGCGGCCGGACCAGTGGGACGCCCCCTCCGCCTGTGCGGAGTGGACGGTGCGGGACGTCGCGGGGCATGTCATCTGGGGCCAGCGCCAGATGCAGGCGTGGGCGACCGGGGCGGACTACGCGGACGGGCGCGGCGCGCCGGGTACGCCCCACCCGGGCGAGCTCGCCGGGCCCGACCCGGTCCCGGTCTGGCGGGCCGCGCGTGCCGAGTCGGTGGCGACCCTGACCCCCGACGCGCTGGCGCGGACGACGTCGATCACCGGCCTGGGCGAGGGCCCGCTCGCCCGGATCGTGACGTTGCTGATCATGGACACGGTGGCGCACACCTGGGATGTCGCGCACGGCCTCGGCAGGGACGTGCGGCTCGACCCGGAGCTCGTCACGGTCGCGTTCGACTGGGCGCGCACCAACGTGGTCCGTCGCCCCGGCTTCTTCGGGCCCGAGCTCGCTCCGCCCGCGGGAAGCGACGAGCAGACCAGGATGCTGGCGTTCATCGGACGTGCGGCGTGGCGGCCCGCCGCCCTCACGTCCAGCTGATGCGGTCCTCGAGGATCGCGCGCTGAGCGGGGTTGGCGGTGAGGTCGAGCGCGCGGCGGTCGGCCTCCCGCGCCTCCTCGGGTGCACCGAGCGCCCGGAGCAGCTCCGCCCGGGTGGCGTGCAGCAGCGGGTACCGGTCGAGGTGCCCGGCGAGCGCGTCCACCTCCCTCATCGCGGCCTCCGGGCCTGCGTGGTGGCGAAGGGCGATCGCGCGGTTCAGCCGGGTCACCGGTGACGGGGCCACGGCGAGCAACATGTCGTAGAGGACGACGATCTGCGCCCAGTCGGTGTCCTCCCACCGCGGCGCCTCCGCGTGGCAGGCGACGATCGCGGCCTGCAGCTGGTAGGGGCCGGGGCGGCCGGCCGCGGCGGCGCGGGCGATGAGCCGGCCCGCCTCGGCGATGGCGGCGTGGTCCCACCGGCTCCGGTCCTGGTCGGGCAGCAGCACGATGCGCCCTCCCTCGTCGAACGGGCGCCTGCCCGGGCCTGGTGGAGCCGGATCAGCGCGAGCAGGCCGATGACCTCGGGTTCCCGGGGCAGCGTCCAGACGAGCGAGGCCGCCAGCCATTCGGCGTCCTCGGCCAGCCGCCGCGACCAGGTGCCGTCACCGGTCGATGACAGGTAGCCCTCGTTGTAGAGTAGGTAGACGACGGTGAGGACCTCGTCCAGCCGCTCGGGCAGCTCCGGTTCCGCCGGGATGCGGTACGGGATACCCGCCTCGGTGATCTTGCGCTTGGCCCGGGTGATGCGCTGCGTCACCGTGGCATCCGGCACGAGGAACGCGGCGGCGATCTGCGCGGTGGTCAGGCCGCAGATCGTGCGCAGGGTGAGCGCGATCTGCGCCGGCCGGGGGAGGGCCGGGTGGCAGCAGGTGAACAGCAGGCGCAGCCGGTCGTCCGGCTCGTGCCTGGCCGGCCACTCGAGCTGGGCGAGCTTCTCCCGGTAACGGGACTGGCGGCGCAGCACGTCGAGCCCGCGGTTGCGGGCGACGGTGAACAGCCAGGCGTCCGGACGGTCCGGCACGCCCTCGACCGGCCAGCGTCGCAGCGCGGTCTCGATCGCGTCCTGCACGAGGTCCTCCGCGGCCGAGAAGTCCCCGAGCAGGTGGACCAGCGACGCGGCGAGCCGCCCGGCGTGCTCGCGCACCACGCCGGCCAGCTCGTCCTGCGGGTCGGTCACGTGCTCAGGGGTCGACGGGACGGATCTCGACGATCGGGCATGCGGGCCACGAGCGGGACATCGCCAGCGCCTCGTCCAGGTCTGCGACCTCGATCTCGACGAACCCGCTGACGACCTCCTTGCCCTCGACGAACGGACCGTCGGTGATCTCGACCCGGCCGTCCACCTGCGCAGGGTGGTGGCGGTGTGCGGGGGCCGCAGGTGGACGTGGTGGGTGATCCGTGCCGCGTTCGCGGCGAACCAGCGGCCCACGTCGTCGAAGGCCTCCTGGCGCTCCGCCTCGCTCATCGCGGCGAGGTCCGCGGCGTACTGCTGGGTCTCGGCGAACATCAACACGTACTTCATCCGATGCTCCTCCCTGTGCGGTGGTCCCACACCGGTGACGTTCGGCAGGCCCGCCGATCCGACATCCCGCGGGAGGTCACCGCAGGGCGGTGGCGTTGGGCGGGGACCCTACGCCGCCGACGAGGTGGAGCGGCTTCACGACGACGAGCGCGTCCCAGCGGCCGTGCCTGCGGCTGTCGGCGACGATCTCCGTGAGGTCCCACAGCTCGCCGAGCGGCACCCCGAGCTTGGCGATGAGCTCCTGGTGCATCATCCCGGCGTCCTCGGGCGCGCTGTCGCGGAACGGGCTGTCCGGACGGGGCGGCATCACCTCCACGGCGAACGTGTCGGACGCGAGCACGGCGACGCGGTGGTCCCACAGCCACTCCGGGAACTCCACGCTCTGCGCGAAGCCGGTGGTGCGCTGTGCCGCCCACACCTCGGCGCGCACCTCCGGATCGGCGTCGAGGTACCAGCGCGCCCAGCCGGTGTGCACGAGCAGGAGGTCACCCGGCCGCACCTGTTCACCCTGCGCCCGCAGCGCGCGGTCGAGCACCGCGACGTCGAGCGCCGGGCCCGCGCGGTGGTCGAGCGGGGTGCCCTCGGCCGCGAGGAGGCCCGCCACGTCGACGACGACACCGCGCCCGACGATCGGCTGCACGGCCCACCGCTGCACCCCCAGCGCAGGCTGCCCCGGTTCGATCTCCGCGTCCGGTACGCCGTTGTAGAACCCCAGGCCGGACGCCCGGCGGTGGCGCAGGCCGTCGATCTGCGAGGACGACTGGGGGTAGAAGCCGTCGAGGACGTCGTCGCGGGCCTCCGCGTGGGTGGCGAACAGCGCGTGGCGCGGCGCCTTGCGGGCCCGCGCCATCGGCGGGTCGAAGGCGTCGAGCGGGAGGTCGAGGTTGAACACCGCCCCGCGCGTGACGGTGGCGGCGGCCGCGAGCACCTCCTCGGCACCCGCGAAGTTGGCCGTGCCCCGCTCCGGGTCGCGTTCGAAGACCCCCCAGCTGGACCCGGGCGGGACGTTGTCGCGCAGCTGGGCGTAGGTGGGTACATCCGCGTCGGCCATGATCCTGGGGTAGCACACCGGGCCCGCGATCTCCACGCCGATCAGAGCAGCCGATCAGGGGTCGGGGCTCGGCTTGCGGGCGCAGACGCGCTCGACGATCCCCAGCGCGAAGCGCTCCTGCTGCTCGATCGTGAATCCGAGGTCGCGCAGGTGGAGGACCGGGCGGCGGCGGAAATGCTCGCCGCCCGACGGTATCGACACCACCTCCAGCAGCCGCTGGAGCAGCCGGACGGGCGCGGAGGTGCTCACGACGTGATCGGCCAGGCGCAGTTGCCCGCCGGGCCGCAGCACGCGCCACATCTCGGCGACGGCGCGGCGCTCGTCCGGGATGGCGCACAGCGCGAACGTGCACACCACCGTGTCGAACGAGTGGTCCGGGAACTCCAGGTGATGGGCGTCGCCGACCCGCAGGGTGACCGGGCGTCCACCCGCCGCCGCCCGCCGTCGCGCGTGTTCGAGCATCTCCGGGCTGAGGTCGACGCCGGTGAGCGTGCCGGCCGCGGGGTAGTGGCCGAGGTTGAGGCCGGTGCCGATGCCCACCTCCAGCACGTCCCCGGCCGCGCCGCGGCACACCCACTGCCGGCTGTCCCCGAACAGCTTCCGCTCGATGAACTGCATCTGCCGGTCGTACGAGCCTGCGTGCCGGTCCCAGTAGCGGCGCAGCCGCTCGGTGTCGGGGGTCCGCATCATGAGGCGCCCTTCGCGTCGCAGCACCCGCACCCGCCGTCGTCGACGGCCATGGGTGCGCAGCAGGTCTCGCCGCGCAGCGCCGCGCGCCCCTCGCGGACCGCGACGGCGGCGAGCCCGAGCGCGACCACCGGGTCGGCCCACCACCAGCCGAACGCGGCGTTCAGCACCAGCCCGGCGAGCACCCCCGCCGAGAGGTACGTGCACAGCAGGGTCTGCTTCGAGTCGGCCACGGCGCTCGCCGAGCCCAGCTCCCGCCCCGTCCTGCGCTGGGCCCACGACAGGAACGGCATGATCACGACGCTGATCGCGACCAGCGCGATCCCGACGTCGGACCGCTCCGGCTCGTGGCCGCCGACGAGCGCGCGCAGCGCCTCGACCGTGACGTAGGCGGCCAGCGCGAAGAACGACCACGCGATGATCCGCAGCGCGACCCGCTCCCGGCGTCGTGGTCGGGGCCCGCGAACTGCCAGGCGACAGCGGCGGCGGAGCTGACCTCGATCACCGAGTCCAGGCCGAAGCCGATCAGCGCGATCGACGACGCGATCGTGCCGGCGGTGATCGCCACGACCGCCTCGACGACGTTGTAGGTGATCGTCGCCGCGACGAGCAGCCGGATGCGCCGCCGTAGCACGGCTCGACGGTCGACCGGGAGGGCCGGGCTGCTCACGACGCAGCCTGCCTCGCCGCGGGTTCCCGTACACGGGGCAGAGCGCCACGGCCGCGCCGGTGCCGGCCAGCAGCAGCTCCGCGCTGCGCAGCAGGTCGACGAGCTCCGGGCGCGTCAGCGAGTAGAACGACTGGCGACCCTCCACCCGGTAGTCGACGAGCCCGCAGCCGCGCAGGCAGGCCAGGTGTTTGGACACGGTGGACTGCGCCAGCCCGAGGGCGCGGGTCAGGTCCACCACCCGCGCCTCCCCGCTCGCCAGCCACCGGACGATCGCCAGGCGCGCCGGGTCGCCGAGGGAACGGAAGAGGGCGACAGCCGGGGTCACGTCCTGGTCGCAACAATCGATCGCCATCCGGCGATGATATTCCGAGCCAACGACGAATGTAACCCCGGTCGTCGCACTCGCGGCCCGCGATGGTCCACGGCCCGGCACATGATCACCGGCCCGGCGCGAAAACCGACACGTCACGTCGGGTTTCGCGCCAGTTCGCCGATCATGTCCGTCGCGTCGAGACGTGCCGAGGCTAGCGGGACAGCCGCTCCAGCAGCCGCTCCTCGACCGCGGGCCACTCCTGCGAGATGACGGAGTAGACGACCGTGTCCCGCAGCGTGCCGTCGGGGCGAACGCGATGGGCCCGCAGCACGCCCTCCCGCTGCGCGCCGAGCCGTTCGTTCGCGCGTTGCGACGCCTCGTTGCGGATGTCCGTCTCCAGCGACACCCGGTTGGCCCCGAGCTCGCCGAAGGCGTGGCGCAGCATCAGCAGCTTCGCCTCCCCGTTGAGCGGGGTGCGCTGCCACCGTTTGCCGATCCAGGTGTGGCCGATCGACAGCACCCGGTGGGCGGGGTCGATCTGGTAGAAGGACGTCGTTCCGGCCACCTCTCCGGTCTTCGCGTCCACCTGTGCCCAGGCGAGCCGCGACCGGTCGGAGAGGGCCGTGTCGATGATCCGGCCCATTCCCTCGACCTCGGCCGGTTGACGGACGGCGAGCCACGTCCAGATCGCCGGATCGGAGCCGGCCTCGAAGAGTCCTCGGGCGTGGTCGGGGGCGAGTGGTTCGAGCCGGACGTGCTCGCCGGCCAACGTCGGGCGGTGCTTCCAGGCGTCGGTCATCGGGGCAGCATACTGTATGCAACCACGCTCGGTCTGCCCTTCGTTCCGCGGGAGGCGCTGCACCACCGTCGCGGAGGACCGGTTCGAGGGTGCGCAGGGACGCAGGCTGTGGGGGTGCCGCACCGTTCGGGCCCACAGGGCATGAACAACTGCGGGAGCGGCACGCGCACGCGCTCCGAGCGAGGGCCGCGGGGGCTGTAGTGCGGAGCAGACAGCGTGATCTCCCGGGGGAAATGCAGGCTGAGCGCGATCGGCACCACCGGACAGTCGCGCGGGCACCCGGCAGCGACGGTCTCGTCGGGAACGGGCGTGCCCCCAAGCCGGGGACGGCCGCCCGCGCACCCCCAGGGGCCGGTAGTGATCCCAACCCGGCCACCTCACTCAGGAGCGGCGCGGGTGCCCGCACCCGATTCCCTGGTCGGGGACGGGATGCCTTGATCGACAGGGGAGACACCCTCTGGCTCCGCCCGCGCCCGGGGAGGCAGGGCGTTGGCCTGCCCGCGATGTGCCCCGGCGGGCTGCAGAGGTTCGCGGGCCGGGGGACTCGTCTCCGCAGTACCGGCTCGCGGGATGCCCGGCAACACCGGGAGCGGCGGAGGGGTGGCACCCGGCCCGACCCGGCCAGGTGCCACCCCCGGTGGAGCGCGCCGCCTCGCTCAGCGGAACCGGCGCAGCCGCAGGCTGTTCGCGACGACGAAGGCGGAGCTGAACGCCATCGCGGCGCCGGCGAGCATCGGGTTGAGCAGGCCTGCGGCGGCGAGCGGGATGGCCGCCACGTTGTAGGCGAACGCCCAGAACAGGTTGCCCTTGATCGTGGCGAGGGTCCGGCGGGAGAGCCGGATCGCGTCGGCCGCTGCGCGCAGGTCGCCGCGGACGAGGGTGATGTCGCTCGCCTCGATCGCGACGTCGGTGCCGGTGCCCATCGCGAGGCCGAGGTCGGCCTGGGCGAGGGCTGCGGCGTCGTTGACACCGTCGCCGACCATGGCGACGACGAGGCCCTCGTCCTGCAGCTTCTTGACGACGTCGACCTTGTCGGCCGGCAGCACCTCCGCGACGACGTCCTCGATGCCCACCTCCGCCGCGACGGCGCGTGCCGCGGCCTCGTTGTCGCCGGTGAGCAGCACCGGGGTGAGCCCGAGTGCCCGCATCCTGCTGATGGCTTCCGCCGACGTGGGCTTCACCGTGTCGGCGACGACCAGCACCGCGCGGGCCGCGCCGTCCCACGCCACGGCGATCGCGGTGCGGCCCTGTTCCTGGGCCGCGGTCAGGTGTGCGGTGAGCTCGTCGTCGAGCGGCTGGCTCCACTGCTCCAGCAGGGCGGGCCTGCCGGCGAGCACGGCGTGCCCGTCGACGATCCCCTGCACGCCGAGGCCTTCGACGCCTGCGAAGCCTTCGACGGCGGGCAGGGGTCCGAGCCGGTCGCGGGCGCCTCGGGCGATCGCCGCGGCGATCGGGTGCTCGGAGGCGTCCTCCAGTGCACCTGCGAGCCGCAGGACGTCGGCCTCGTCGACGTCGTGGCGGGGGTGGACGGCGACGAGCTCCATCCGTCCGGTGGTGATCGTGCCGGTCTTGTCCAGCACGACGGTATCGACCCGGCGGGTGGACTCCAGCACCTCCGGGCCCTTGATCAGGATGCCCAGCTGTGCGCCCCGGCCGGTGCCCACCAGCAGTGCGGTGGGGGTCGCGAGGCCCAGTGCGCACGGGCAGGCGATGATCAGCACGGCGACGGCGGCCGTGAATGCCGCCGCGGCGCCGCCCCCGGTGCCGAGCCAGAACCCGAGCGTGGCCGCGGCGAGCGTGATCACGATCGGCACGAACACGCCGGAGATGCGGTCGGCGAGGCGCTGCACGGCGGCCTTGCCGTTCTGGGCGTCCTCCACCAGCTTCGCCATCTGCGCGAGCTGGGTGTCCGCGCCGATGCGGGTGGCGCGCACGACGAGCCGCCCGCCCGCATTGACGGTGGCGCCGACGACTGCGTCGCCCGGCCCGACCTCGACCGGCACCGACTCGCCGGTGAGCATCGAGACGTCCACGGCCGACGCTCCCTCGTCGACCACGCCGTCGGTGGCGATCTTCTCGCCCGGCCGCACGACGAACCGGTCGCCGACGGCCAGCTGCTCGGTCGGGACGCGCACCTCGGTGGCCCCGCCGTCGGTGTCGCGCCGCAGCACAGCGACGTCCTTCGCGCCCAGTTCGAGCAGCGCCCGCAACGCGGCCCCGGCGCGCCGCTTCGAGCGGGCCTCGAAGTAGCGGCCGGCCAGGATGAACGTGGTGACGCCTGCCGCGACCTCCAGGTAGATGTTCGCGGCGCCGTCGCTCGGGGAGATGGTCAGCTCGAAGGGGTGCGTCATGCCGGGCACCCCCGCGGTGCCGAACAGCAGGGCGTACAGCGACCACGCGAACGCCGCGGTCACACCCATGGAGATCAGCGTGTCCATCGTGGCGGCGCCGTGGCGCAGGTTCGTCCACGCCGCCCGGTGGAACGGCCACGCCGCCCACGTGACGACCGGGCCGGCGAGCGCGAGCGAGATCCACTGCCAGTAGGTGAACTGCAGTGCGGGCACCATCGCGAGGACGATCACCGGCACCGCGAGCGCCGCGCTGGTGACCAGCCGGTCCCGCAGCGGCCGGGTGGGGTCCTGCCCGGGCGTCGGGTCCTCGGGTCCGGCGGCGGGCCGCGGCAGCTCGGCCGTGTAGCCGGCGGCCTCGACCTGCGCCACCAGCGCGGCCGGGTCGACCCTGCGGGGGCCTCGACGTGCGCCTTCTCGGTGGCGTAGTTGACGGTGGCGCTCACCCCGTCGAGCTTGTTCAGCTTGCGTTCGATCCGGTTGGCGCACGACGCGCAGGTCATGCCGCCGATCGCCAGCTCGACGGTGGTGACGGTGGGGGTGCTCATCGTCTGCTCCTTCCTGGCGGTCAGTGGCCGTGGCCGTCGTCGACGTGGGCCGGGGGCGCGCCGGGTACCGCGGGACCGGTGGGCACGGTGAACTCCGCCGTGCGCACCACGCCGTCGTGCTGGAAGTCGAGGAACAGGCGGTAGCCGCCCGCGCTCGGCACCTCGGCGACGAACTCGATCTGCGGGCCCGCCGGGGTGACACCGTCGCCGGGCGCGCCGTCGGGGTGCACGTGAAGGTAGGCGAGGTCGCCCTCCCGCAGCGCGACCAGGTGGCCGTATGCGGCGAGGTAGGGCTGCAGGTCGTGACCGGTTGCCCGTCCTTGCTCACCGTGAGGGTGAGCGGGGACGCCTGCCCGGGCACCAGCTCGCCTGCGAGCTCCACGGTGTACCCGTCGACCTGGGCCGTGCGGCTCGGCGCGTGCTCCACCGGCTCGAACGTGCCGGGCACGGCGAGGTCGACGCCGAGCGTCGTGCCCGCGCCCCCGGTGGGTGCGAAGTCGGCGAACGCGCGGTACGAGCCGCCCGCCGGGAGGTCCAGCGGTACCGACCAGGTGCCGTCGGGCGCCATCTCGGGGTGGACGTGCTGGAACCCCGTGGTGTCGCGGCGCACGACGATGAGGTGCATCCGCTTGTCGTGCTCCACGTCGAACGCGGTGACCGGGGCCCCGTCGGGGCCGGTGATCCGGAAGGAGAAGTTCCCCGCGGCGGGCGTCGGGTCGGTGGGCGTGAGGGTGTAACCGCCCCTGCTCGACGCCAGCCCGGCGGGCTGGTCGGCTGTGCTGCCTGCGCGGCTCGCAGGCTCGCCGACGGAGGCCTCCGCGACGGTGCCGCTGTGTGCGTCCCCGTGCCCGGCGGCCTCAGCGCCGGACGGTGCCGCGTCGCCGGTGGCGGCGGGGCGGAGGGGACCGACAGCGGTGCCGACGGCGTACGCACCTGCGACGAGCAGGACGAGCGCCGCACCGTAGGCGGAGAGCTTCGCAGCAGTGTTCATTTTCAGGTCCTGGTCTCCTGGGCCGGCGTCAGCCGGCGAGCTGGTACCCGGCTTCCTCGACTGCGGCGCGGACGGCCGTGCTGTCGACCGGCGTGCTGCTGGTGACCGTGACGGCGCCGGTGGGCAGGTCCACCGCGACGTCGGTGACACCGTCGATCTCGCTGATCTCCTCGGTGACCGAGGCGACGCAGTGGCCGCAGGTCATCCCGGTGACGGTGTACGTGGCCTCGCTCATCGCAGTTCTTTCCCTTCAGGACTTGACCAGCCGCGCGATGGCGGCGCTGGCTTCGGCGACCTTCTGGTCGGCGACAGGTCCGCCCTCGGCGGCGGCCTGGGTGACGCAGTGGCGCAGGTGCTCGTCGAGCAGTCCGAGTGCCACGGCCTCGAGGGCCTTCGTGGCGGCCGAGACCTGGGTGAGCACGTCGATGCAGTACTGGTCCGACTCGATCATCTTGGCGATGCCCCGGACCTGGCCCTCGATGCGGCGCATCCGCTTGAGGTAGGCGTCCTTGTCGTCGGCGTAGCCGTTCATGGCGTGCTCCTCTCCGAACACCGACGACTATACCGTAGGGGGGTATCCCATCAACCCGACACGGCGGTGACGCCGGTCACGTGGGCCGTGGATCCCTGCGAAGGTACCCCGTGGGGCTATCCCGTATCGATCGGGCGACCCGAGCCTCAGGATTTGACGAGGCGGGCGATCGCGGCGCTCGCCTCGGCCACCTTCTGCTCCGCGACCGGCCCGCCCTCGGCGGCGGCCTGGGCGACGCAGTGGCGCAGGTGCTCGTCGAGCAGTCCGAGTGCCACCGCTTCCAGGGCTTTCGTGGCGGCGGAGACCTGGGTGAGCACGTCGATGCAGTACTTGTCGTCCTCGATCATCTTGGCGATGCCGCGGACCTGGCCCTCGATGCGCCGCAGCCGCTTGAGGTAGGCGTCCTTGTCCTGGGTGTAGCCGTGCATCTGGTCCTCCTCTGGCCTGCGGAAATACTATGCCCCCCTATCGAGCCGGGTGACGAAGACCGCGTGAGGCTGGACGGCACGGCTCCGAAGGACGAGTATCCGAAACCCCGTACGGGTATCGAGGAGGGATGGACGTGGCAGAGTTCGGCCCGTTGCTCGTCGTGTTGCTCGTCGGCGTCGGGCTGGTGGTGGCCTGCTACGCGACGTCGGCCCTCGTGGCGGTGGCGCCGCCGCTGGACGGGGTCGGGGCCTTCGCGGGAGGGCTCGCGCCGCGAGAGCACGCCGTCTCGCGGTTCCACGTCCGCTGGTACCCGGTGACCATGGTCTTCCTTGCCTTCGACATGGAGATGCTCTTCATGTACCCGTGGACGCTCGTCGTGTCCCGGGTGGGAGCGGCCGCGGTGGTCGAGATGTTCCTGTTCCTCGCGATACTGCTCGCCGGGGTGCTCTACGCGTGGCGCGAGGGGGCGCTGCGGTGGACCTGACCGCGCTCCTGCTCCGGGTCGCCGCCCGCCGCCCGCACGTGCTGGTGGTGGCGGTGCCCGGCGCCACCGACGTCCGGCTCGCGATCGAGGACGCCCTCGCCCGCCGCGGCTGGCCGGTGGCCACCGGACCGGCCGATGCCGACGTCCTCGCGGTCGCGGGTGCGCCCGGCCCGGAGCTGGCCGCGGTGGTCGACGCGGTGTGGGAGCAGGTCCCCGCGCCGCGGGCGCGCATCGAGGTGCCTGCCGCCGCGGACCTCCACGAGCACCTGGATGCGGCGACCGCCCTCCTGGCCGACGCCGGGCACCAGCGCAGCGCAGCCGTGAGTGGAAAGGAGGGCCATGGCACGCGTATCCACTCACGACCCCGGCCGGGCGGCGGCCAGGCCGATCACGGGGACCACCGCGGCCACGGCGACGACCCGGCGCACGGTGGCCACGAGGCGCACGGTGGCCACGAGGCGCACGGTGGCGCGCAGGCGCAGCCCGACGCCCACGCGGCGCACGGAGGCGACACCGACGGTGACCACGCCGGCCACGGCGCCGGGCAGCACGCCCACCACGGGCACGGCGGGATGGTCGCCGGGCTGCCGATGGCCGAGCCGGGACCGGACCGGGACGGGTTGACGCTGGACCGCCTGCACGTCCCGCTCGGCCCGCTGCTCCCCGACTGGCCGAGCGGGCTGGTGGTGCGGGCAACGCTGCAGGGCGACGTGATCCAGGAGGCCGCCGCCGACGTCCTGGACGCCGGGCACGCGGCGCCGTTCGAGTGGGCGAGCGCGGCGGCGCGCGAGCTCGACGGGCTGGCGCGGTTCCTGGGCGTCGCAGGCTGGCCGAGCGCGGCCGCGCAGGCGCGTCGGCTGCGCGATGCGGTGCTCGCAGGCGATCGGGTCGACGCCGAAGTGGCCGCGCTGCTGCGGCGCATCCGACGCTCCCGCACCCTGCGGTGGCTGATCAGGGACATCCCGGCCGGTCCGTCGACGGTGGCGGACCTGCTCGCGGCCCGGCTGGCCGCGGTCGAAGCGGCGGTGGCGGCCGACCCGGCTGCGCCCTCCACTCGCGAACCGCAGCACGCGGTCGGACTTGCCGGAGTGGCCCACGCGCTCGTCGGCGCCGAGCTCGCGGCGGCCCGGCTGATCGTGGCCGCCCTCGATCCCGACACCGACCGCGCGGCGGTCGGGACGGGGGCAGGG
Organism: Pseudonocardia sp. CNS-004; assembly: GCA_001942185.1. GTDB lineage: Bacteria > Actinomycetota > Actinomycetes > Mycobacteriales > Pseudonocardiaceae > Pseudonocardia. The sequence goes on along the minus strand of MKJV01000068.1, from coordinate 374,492 downwards.
CATGGGTGAGATGCCGGTCGTGCCGGAGCCGGCGGCGCTCCCGTGGTGGTGGGCGCTGCTCCTGCCGGTGCTCCTCGGGTTCGTCACGTGGTCGGCGCTGGTCGGGGACGCGGCGCTCGGGGGCGAGCGCGCTGCCCTCGCCGTGCCCGGGCGGGAGGCGGCCCGGCTGCTCGTCGGGCAGCGCCGCCGCACGGTCGCCGGTGACGCGGTACTGGGGCGCATCGGTGCCGGTGTGCTCCCGGTGGCCGCGCTGCTGGCCGCGGCGGTGCTGCCGTTGGGGGAGCGCCCGGTGGCCGACCTCTCGGTGGGTGTCGTCTGGTTCAACGCCATGGAGGTGCTGGCCTGGGCTGCGGTGTGGATGGTCGGGTGGGGGTCCAACAGCGCGTTGGGGCTGGTGGGCGGCTACCGGTTCGCCGCGCAGGGCTGGCCTACGAGCTGCCGCACATGTTCGCGATCATCACCGCCGCGCTGGGCGCGGAGAGCCTGCGTCTCGCCACGATCGTCGACGCCCAGCGCGACCTCTGGTTCGTCGTGATCATGCCGGTGGCGTTCGTGGTGTACCTGGTGTCGGCGGCCGCGATGGCGTTCTGGGGCCCGTTCGACGCGCCCGTCGGCCGGGACGTCGCAGGCGGCGCGGCCGCGGAGCTCTCGGGCGTCGACCGGCTGGTGTTCGCCGGCGGCCGGTGGCTGCTGCTCGTCGTCGCGGCCGCGATGGCCGTGCCGCTCTTCCTCGGCGGGGGCGCGGGACCGGTGTTGCCCCCGTGGGCGTGGGTGGCGGTCAAGACCGCGGCGGTGCTGGCACTGCTGCTGTGGCTGCGCCACCGGTTCCCGGCGGTGCGGATGGACCGCTACGTCGAGTTCGCCTGGGTCGTGCTGATCCCGCTGACGATCGCACAGGCGCTCGCCGTGGCGCTGGTCGTGCTGGGAGGGGCCTGATGCTCGGGATCGTCCTGTTCTGGGTGCTCGCCGCGGCCGCGCTGGTGTTCGGATACCTGGTGTTCCGGCTGGACTCGATGGCGCAGGTGACGTTCGCGCTGCTCGCGTCGTTCCTCGCGGTTGCGGGGCTCGTGCTGCTGCTCGGGCTCGGCTACCTCGGCGTCGTCATCGCGCTCATGATGGTCATCGAGATGGTCATCATGGCCGTCTTCATGATCATGTTCATGATGAACCCGGCCGGGTTGATGCCGATGACGATGGTGCACAACAAGGCCGGGTCCGCGGTGCTCGCGGTCGGCACGTTCGTCGTGCTGGCGGCCGGGATCCTGCTCGTCGACTGGCCGGTCCGGGAGGCGAGCCCGCCCCCGACCCGACGTTCGCGCTCGGCGAGGCCCTGATGGGCGGGCAGATGCTCACGATGATGACGCTCGGCGTGGGCCTGTTCGCCACGATCGTCGCCACCGTGGTGCTGTCCACCGACCGCGGCCGCTACGGGGACGAGCGATGACCCTCCAGCTGTTCCTGCTGCTCGCCGCCGGGCTGTTCGCGATCGGCCTCTACGGGGCACTGTCCCAGCAGTCGATCGTGATGCTGATGATGGGCCTGGAGCTGATGCTGAACGGCGTGATCGTCGCCGCGGCCGCGTTCTGGTACTTCGTCTCGCCGGGCGGCACCGACGGTCAGGTGCTGATCGTCGTGATCATCACCGCGATGGCGGTCGAGATGGCCGTCGGGTTCGCCGTCGTCACCGCCATCTACCGGGCCCGGCAGGTCGACATGACCGACGACGCCGCCGACCTGAAGGGCTGACCCGTGTTGTGGTGGCTGGTCGCGGTCCCGCTGCTCGCGGCGCCGGGCTCGCGCTCGCGGGTCGCCGGGTCGACCGGGTCGCGCCGGCGGCTGGGGTCGTGGTCGCGGCCGCCGTACTGGCGCTCGCGGTCGCCGCGGCGCTCACCCGCCCGGCCGTCGACGCACCGCTGGTGGCCGGAATCCGGGCCGGGCTGGCCGTCGACGGGCTCTCGGCGCTGATGGTCGTCACCGTCGCCGCGGCGACGCTGGCCGTGCTCGGGTACGCGGCGGGCGAGGCGGAGCTGCGGACCGCGCGGTTCGTCGGGTGCATGCTGCTGTTCGCCGGGGCGATGCTGGTGACGGTCACCGCCACCACGCTCGCCGTGCTGCTCATGTCCTGGGAGGTCATGGGGGCGATGAGCTGGGCGCTCATCGCCTACCACTGGCGGGAGCCGGAGTCGGTACGGGCGGCGCACACGGCCTTCCTCACCACCCGGCTCGCCGACGTCGGTCTCTACGTCGCCGCCGGTGCCGCGCTCGCCGGTGGCGTCGGGTCGCTCGCACTGGCCGAGCTGCCGGCAGCAACCGAGCCGTGGCTGCACGTCGTCGCCGCCGGGCTCGTCGTCGCCGCGCTGGGGAAGTCGGCGCAGCTGCCGCTGTCATTCTGGCTGTCGCAGGCGATGCGCGGTCCGAGCCCGGTCTCGGCGCTCCTGCACTCGGCCACGATGGTGGCGGCCGGGGCGTACCTGCTGCTGCGGTTGGCGCCCCTGCTCGAGACGGCCGGCTGGGCCGCGCCGCTGGTGGCGTGGGTCGGTGCGGCGACGGCCCTGCTGATGGGGTTGGTCGCGGTCGCGCAGTCCGATCTCAAGCAGCTGCTCGCCGCCTCGACGTGCGCGCAGATCGGCTTCATGGTGCTCGCCGCGGGCGTCGGCGGCGTCGCGGGCGGGGCGCTGCAGCTGGTGGCGCACGCCGCCACCAAGAGCCTGCTCTTCCTCGCAGCGGGTGCCTGGCTCGTCCTGCTCGGGACGAAGCAGCTCGGCGAGCTGCGCGGGGCGGCGCGCCGCTACCCCCTGGTCGGCGTGACGTTCACGATCGGCGCGGCCGCCCTGGCCGGCCTCCCACCGCTGTCCTTGTGGGTGACGAAGGACCTCGTGCTCGCCGCAGCCCTGGAGCAGAACACCGCCCTCTATGTGGTGGGCATGGCGGCAGCGGTGGTCTCGGCGATCTACAGCACGAAGGCGGTGTGGTGGATCTGGCAACCACCCCCTTCCGACGAACGGCGCGTTCGTCGGATAGGTACCGACGAAAGCGCCGTTCGTCGGAACGCGTTTTTGCCCCTGAGCGTGCTCGCTGCGCTCGCGGCCCTGTTCGGGATCCCGGTGCTGGCGTGGGGCACGTGGGAGCTCGATGTTCCTGAACTCCTGTCCGGGGGGCTCGCCATCGCCGCTGCCCTCGTCACCTGGCGCCTTGCGGGGCGGATCGGCGCCCCGTCGCTGCTCGCGTCCTGGCTCGGGCTGGAGCGGCTCGCGCACGCCGTGATCGTGCGGCCGGTTCTCGTCCTGGCCAGGGCGCTCGCCCGGTTCGACGACCGGCTCGACGGGTCCGTGACCGCGCTGGCGAGGGGGACCGTGGCGCTGGCGCGCGGGCTCGATCGGCGTGGCGAAGGGGCCGTCGAGGGCGCGGTGCGCGGGATCACGGACGGGGCCCGCGCCCTCGGCAGGCTCGCCCGCCGCCCGCAGACCGGGCAGGTCCACCAGTACTACGCCCAGGCCGCCGCGGCACTCGCGGTGCTGGCCCTCGTCGTGATCGTCATGGGGTGACCGCAGTGCTCTCGCTGATCGTGTTCCTGCCCGCGGTGGTGGCGGCGATGCTGCTGCTGGTGCCGGCCACCGCGCCGCGGCGGGTGTTCACCGGCGCCTGGGTGGCGGTGAGCGTCGTGGACCTCGCGCTGGTCGTCGCGGTGTGGCTCACGCCGGGCACCGGGTTCCGCTTCGAGGAGCGGGTGGCCTGGATGCCGACCGTCGGCATCTCCTACCACGTGGGGGTCGACGGGATCTCGCTCCCGCTCGTCGCGCTGACGGCGGTGCTCTTCGCCGCGTGCGCGGTGTTCGCGCTGCGGGAGAACCGCCGGGTGAAGGGCTACGTCGCGCTGTTCCTCGCGCTGCAGACGGTGTCGCTCGGCCTCTTCGTCGCCCTGGACCTCATCCTCTTCTTCCTGTTCTTCGACCTGTCGATCGTGTTCATGTACTTCCTGATCGCCGGCTGGGGACACGGCGAGCGGGCGCGCGCAGCGGCGCTGAAGTTCTTCCTCTACACGTTCCTCGGCTCGCTGGCGCTGCTGCTCGGGTTCATCGTGCTGTACCTGGCCGCGGAGCCGCACACGTTCGACATCGTCGAGCTGGTCGCGGCCGATCCGCTCGCGGGCGGCGGGCCCGCGGCCGGGCTGGCGCTGCTCGCGATCGGTGTCGGCCTCGCGGTGAAGACGCCGACGGTGCCGTTCCACACCTGGCTCCCGCCCGCGCACACCGAGGCGCCGGCCACCGGCTCGGCGATCCTCGCCGCGATCCTGCTGAAGATGGGCACGTACGGCTTCGTGCGGATCGCGATGCCGATGCTGCCCGACACGTGGCGCCAGTACGCCGTGGTCGCGGTCGTCGTCGGCGTCGTGTCGGTGTTGTACGGGGCGCTGGTCGCGCTGGCCCAGACCGACCTCAAGCGGATGATCGCCTACACGTCGGTGAACCACATGGGCTACGTGGTCCTCGGTGTGGGCGCGGCCGGGATCCTCGCGGGCTCCGACGAGCAGGCGCGACAGCTGGCCACGACCGGCGCGGTGACCCAGATGGTGGCCCACGGCTTGATCACCGGTGCGCTGTTCCTGCTCACCGGCGTGCTGTACGACCGCGGCCGCAGCTACGACATGGCCGCCTACTCCGGGCTCGCCGGCCGGACGCCACTGTTCGCGGCCGCCTTCGCCGTGGCCGCGTTCGCCTCGTTGGGGCTACCCGGCTTCGCCGGGTTCATCGCCGAGTTCCAGATCTTCACGGGCGCGCTGGCGTCCGCGCCGGTCGCCACCGCGCTCGCCGTCCTCGGCATTCTCGTCACGGCGGCGCTGTTCCTCCGCGCGCTGCAGCGGGTGTTCCTCGGCGCCGAACGGTTGCCGGACGCGCCGGGCACGCCGCGACCGTTCGCCGACCTGCACCTCAGCGAGACCGCCGCGATCGTCCCGCTGCTGGTGCTCGCCACCGTGATCGGGGTGCTGCCCCGGTTCCTGCTCGACGTGATCGAGCCGGCGTCCCGCGCGCTCGTGGAGCTCGTCGCCCGATGAACGGCATGAACGAGAACCCGGCGGCGCTGCTGCCGGAGCTGTTCCTGCTCGGCTCCGCCGTCGTCGGGTTGTTGTGGGGGGCGTGGCTGCCCCGGACGAGGCAGTGGCTGGTGCGCCTGCTCGCGGCGGTGGCGGCCGTCGCCGGGCTCGTCGCCACGGCCGTCGCGGCCACCCGGCCCGACGAGCTCGTGTTCGGCACGAGCTACGCCGTCGACACCCCCACCCACGCCACGCGCGCGATCGTGCTGGTCGCGGTGCTCGTGGCGCTGGCGCTGTCGGTCGACGCGACAGCCGGGCACCGGCGCGAGACCGAGTTCGTGGTGCTGCTGCAGCTGGGCGCGCTGGGCACGGTCCTGCTCGGCGGCGCGAACGACCTCCTGCTGCTGGTCGCGGCGTTCCTGCTGGCGAGCGTGCCGTTCTACGCCCTCGCGGGCTGGGACGAGAGCGCGCCCGGCACCGAGGCCGCGATGAAGTACTACCTCTCGGGGGCATTCCTCGGCGTCGCGATGCTCGCCGGCACCGCGATCCTGTACGGCGTCGGCCGCGCCACCGGCTACGCCGCGCTGCGGGAGGGACTGGCGACCGCACCGGTCGCCGCGGCCGGGGTGGGGCTTGTCGCGGTGCTCGCCGGGTTGCTGTTCAAGGTCGGCGGCGTGCCGGGGCACTTCTGGGTTCCGGACGTCACCGACGGCACCCCGCCCGCCGTGGCCGCGATCGTCACCACGATCCCCAAGATCGGCGGCCTCGTCGCGATGTACCGGCTCCTGTCGGTAGCGGTTCCGGTGGATGTCCTCGACTGGCCGTTGCTCGTCGCCGTGCTGGCCGCCGTGTCGATGACCTTGGGCAACCTCGCCGCGTTCTTCCAGACCTCGGTGCAGCGGCTGCTCGCGTACTCGACGATCAGCCAGGTCGGCTACCTGTTGATCGTCGTCGCCGTCGCGGGACGCGCCGACCTCGCGCAGCCTGCGCTGCTCTACTACGCCGCCGGGTACGCCGTCACGAACCTCGGAGCGTTCGCCGTGGTGGCGGCGTTGCCGCACGCACGGACGATCGAGGACCACCGGGGCATGGCACGGCGGCATCCGGCCCTGGCCGTCGCGCTCGCCGTCTGCCTGCTCGGGTTGATCGGGACGCCGCCCACCGCGGTGTTCGTCGGGAAGCTCGTGGTGTTCACCGCGGCCGTCGACGGCGGGTTCGCGTGGCTCGCGGTCGTCGCGGTCGTCAACACGGTCGCGAGCGTCTTCTACTACCTGCGCTGGATCGCACCCGTGTTCCGCGGGACCGACCCCGAGCCGGCCGCACCCCGAGCGGCCGGAACCTGGTCGCCCGCACTGCCTACGCCTGCGCGGGCCTCGCGGTGGTGTTCGGGGTGCTGGGCGGGATCGTCCTGCCGGTGTTGGTGGCGCCGCCCATCGTGATGTGACGGTCAGGTCTGCTGCAAGGCCGTCCGCATCGTCTCCGCCCGGCCCCCAGTACGCCGCCGCATGCCGTTGCGCAAGGATCTGGCTACCCCGATCGGAGGATGGACGAGCACCTTGCAGACACATCCGCTCAGCGGGATCGCCGTGCGCGACTGGCCGTGCGACCGGTGCGACGCCGACGCGCGGCAACCGTGCCGCACGCTCAGGTCCGGCGCACCGCGGCGCACGGCGCACCTCGCCCGCTGGTCCACCGCGGCGGTGTTCACCCTCGCGGCGCGGTGGCTGCCGCGGCTGCCGGTGTGGGACCGGCTGTCGCTCGCCACCCGCGCGTCGCGGGCCCGGAGGGCGGTTCTGCGCCGGCGGCGTGGAACGACGTGACGGCGCTGCTGTGGCAGGCCGACCAGCTCCAGAAGGCGCTCGTGCGGCGCGTGGTCGAGGACTCCGACGCGTTCGTCGACGCCACGGAGCTGCGCCGCTCCGGGCTGCAGCTGGCCGCGGCGATGAAGGAGGCGGGCAACCTGCTGCGCCTGCAGCACCTGCAGGACGATCCGCGGCGGGCCGAGGTCGAGACGATGGTGCTGCCCGAGCGCGACGGGGCGGCCGACGGACCGGCGCGCCTCACCCTCGCCGCGCTGCGGACGGCCCGCGACCGCGGGCAGGTGCACGTGATGACCGCCGACATGGCCCGCCGCGCCGCCGCCGTGGCCGAGCAGAGCGAGGGGACCGGACCCGTCCGGTGGACGGCGCGCTGGGAGATGTCGGGCCGGTTCGACGCCACCCCGGCCGGGCCGGACCTCGACGGCGAGGTGGAGCGTCCGGCCGTCCGCGGGTGGGCCGCCCACCCGACTGTCGTGGCCGACGAGCTCGGCAGGTGGAGCACCCGCCCGCGGCTCGCCGAGGTGGCGTGGCGGGGGTCGCCGCCGCCGTCGCGGACCCCGCGGCTGTGCGCGTTCACCCCGGCCGCGGCGCCGCGCGTCACCGAGGAACAGGCCGCCGCGGCGTTCATGGCGCGGCCCGACCTGATCGCCGAGATCGTCGCCGAGCTGGACGGCCTGCGGCGCGGCGTCCCGCGGGACCGCGTCGCCGAGGAGGTCGCCGCGCGCGCTGCCCGGCTCCAGGACGAGGAACCGCAGCTGCCGGCCCTGTCCGTGCCGGGCGACTCGTGGGTGTGCACGACGGCGGTCGAGTGGGTGCCGACCCGTGCGGTCGTCCGCACCCCCGACGAGGTGTGGGGCCGGTTCGACCGGGACGGCGACCGGCCGGGTGACGACCCGGACCGCCGTGCCCGCTGGCTCCCCGACCGCACGGCCGAGCTGCTGGCCGTCGGGTACGCGGATGTGCCGGCGTACCTGACCCGCCACTTCGGCGCGCACAGCGAGTCGGGGGCGGTGCAGCTGCTGCGGATCCCCGGCCCGGACGGGCCGCTGTACACGGTGACGGCCGGCTCGCAGCGGGCCCACCTGTGCCGGGTGCTCGGGCTGCCGTGGATGTTCGCGGTCACCACGATGATGTCGCTGCCGCGGCGGATCGAGACCACCGCCGTCACGCCGCCGGATCAGGGCCCCGAGGCGTGCCGCGAGACGGCCGCGCTGTGGCGGGGCCTCATCGCGCGCGGCCTCGTGCGGGGTGAGCTGGTGGCGCGCCACTCGGACTGGGTGGTCGAGCTGCGGGTCGAGTACGCGCTGGCGCCCTGGATGCTGCTGCCCGCCGACCGCGCGGCGGCCTACAACCGGCGCTACGAGCTGCTCCACCCTGGCGCGCTCGCCGCGGCCGGGATCCCGGACGAGGCCCTGCGCAGCGCGGCCGCGTGGGAGACCTGGGTCGCCGGAATGTGACCGACGGCGGGGGGTTACCCCGGATGTGCGGGCGGGGGTTACCCCGGATGTGCGATCGGTGAACCGACCGTAACCTTTCATCCGTGTCTGCATTGCACGAGGCAGGAGCAGGCGGCGCCATCACGTGACGGTCACGGGGTGCGCCCGGAGCGTGACGGGAGGCACCCGAGATGAACGTCCAGGTCATGGCGCACTGGTTCTGCGGTGTGTGCGACGTGGAAGGGCGTGACGTCGCCACCGAGCCGAGCTGCTGGAACTGTGGTGGCGCCGTCACGGTCACGGCACGTCCCACCGTGCCGGCCGAGGTCGGCCCGGCCGACGGCGCCGTCTGACCGCATGCCCGGCGGCGCCGCCGGAGCTCGGCAGGGTCAGGAGGTCACCGCGCACTGCCCCCGATCCGCGTGGGCCGGCCCGGCCGCCGACGGCTTCACGTCGAAGTCGAAGATCGCGGTCGGCAGGTAGAGCGAGCAGCAGGCGTTCGGGATGTCGACGATCCCGCTGATCCGGCCCTCGATCGGAGCGGAGCCGATCAGCAGGTAGGCCTGCTCACCGGAGTAGCCGAACTTCTTCAGGTACTCCACCGCGTTGAGACACGCCCGCCGGTAGGCGACGGTGGCGTCGAGGTAGAAGTTCTCGTCGCTCTCCCGGTCCACGGAGATCCCGATGAACGTCATGAACTCCGAGTACCGGGGCTCCACGTTGCCCGGCATGAACACCGGGTTCGTCGTGACGCCGTAGGTCTCCATCCCGCCCTTGATCAGGTCGATGTGGAAGTCGATGAAGCCTCCCATCTCGATCGCGCCGCAGAACGTGATCTCCCCGTCGCCCTGGCTGAAGTGCAGGTCGCCGCCGGAGAGCTTCGCGCCGTCGGTGTGCACCGGGTAGAAGACGCGCGAGCCGCGGGTCAGGTTCTTGATGTCGTGGTTGCCGCCGTTCTCGCGGGCGGGCACCGTCCGTGCGCCGTCACGGGCGATGGCCTGCGCCTGGTCGCCCTGGGCCGTTCCGCCGAGCGTGTTCTGCTCGAGCGGCGGCAGCGCGAGGGGCGGCACCCGGTCCGGGTCCGTCGCGATGAGCGCCCGCTCCCGGCGGTTCCAGCGTTCCAGCAGCTCGGCGGACGGCGCCGTGCCGAACAGGCCGGGGTGGGTGATGCCGGTGTAGCGCACGCCCGGGAGGTGCCGCGACGTGGCCACCTGGCCGGAGAAGTCCCAGATCGCCTTGTAGGCGTCGGGGAAGTAGTCGGTCAGGAAACCGCCGCCGTTGGCCTTCGCGAAGATGCCGGTGTAGCCCCAGCCCTGGCCGGGGGCATCGCCGTACTCCTGCGGGGCCTGCACCGGGCCCAGGTCGAGGATGTCGACGACGAGCAGGTCACCCGGCTCGGCGCCCTCCACCCCGATCGGCCCGCTCAGCATGTGCGCGTGCGTCAGGTCGACGTCGCGCACGTCGTTCGCCGAGTCGTTGTTGCCGATCTGACCGTCGGTCCACTCGCGGCACTCCACCCGGATCTGCTGCCCGGAGCGCACCGTCACCGCCGCGGGCACGTCCGGATGCCACCGGTTGTGCCCGGGAACCGCTTGATCACGCATCGACTTCGTCTGATCGACGCTGAACACCACATCGGGCATCGCAGCTGCCTCCTTCGTCGATAGTTATCGATCAACCGGCGCCGGGTGGGCGGTCGGGGCGGGTGTCGCTGCCGGCGCTCCCGGCGCGCGAGGGTGGATGAAGGCGTAGAGCGCTCCGAACACGACGACCCCGCCGACGGCGAGACCGATGGCGATCGCACCCTCGTACGCCCAGAGGTCGGTGAGCAGCAGGAACGCCGGGATCGCGGCCGTCACCCAGGACTGGATGATCGTGACCCAGCCGGTGTAGCGCGTGAGCCATTCGTGCTTGAGCCCGAGTAGGAGGAAGAACAGCGCCCACAGGAACGCCCAGTACAGCCAGATGACGCCGAACGGGGCGTCGCCGAGGATCGCGAAGTTCGCGTAGGAGTAGCCCAGCGCGGCCACGGCGACGAACAGCGAGAACCAGCCGACGCCGGTGGTGTCGAGGTTGGCGAGCAGGCCGATGCCCACGTAGAGGTAGGTGAAACCGAACAGGTACAACCCCGACGCGCCGAGGACCACGAGCGGGTCGTTGTTCGCCGTGAAGATCAGGTAGGTGGGCGTGACGACCTGCAACGCCCCGACGAACAGGTTGATCGGCGCGGCCGCTCTGCCGTCGACGACCCCGATCAACAGCAGCCCGTTGATGAACAGAACGGCTCCGACGTACAGGAGACCGACCAGACCCATGATGCGACCCTCCTCGTGCCACCGGCGGTGCGGGTCAGGGGCGGGGCAGGCGCGCCCGACGGTGGTCGGCTGGGGCGCGCCTGCGGGCGGCGGGCGGCACCGAGGTGACGACCTCCGGGGCATCCCGGCTCGCCTCCTCGCGCATCCGCGCCGCGACTCGCGGGAGTCCATCCGGTTCAGCCGGGGCGCCGACCAGCGCCGCGGCGACGGACCTCCGCAGGTGGGGCACGTGCGTCGGGTGTCGGCCGCCCCCATCGGCAGCGCGACGATCCACGGCCCGCATGCCGGGCACCGGTACTCGTAACGCACCATGCGTCCCACCGTCCCCGTTCGAGACGACGACCGTAGACCCGCCCGTCCCGCCCGGGACAGGGCCTAACGGAGCCCGGGGAGAAGCGATGGGTACCGCCGGAGGACGTAGTTTCCACGCTGCTCATCAACCATGACCGCTGGACCATCCGGACTCCACGCGTTCCGCCGCCTCCTGGTCGTCGTGGAGAACCGACGCTAGGAAGCCGCGTTTCGGTGTGTGCCGAACCGAACGTGGCTAGCGTGACACCGATGGCTGTCACCACCCTGACCACGCTCGGCGCGCTCATCTCTGACCACACCCGCGCCACCGTGCTGGTCGTCCTCATGGACGGGCGGGCCCAGACGGCCGGTGAACTGGCCCGGCATGCGAGGTCGCGCCCTCGACGATGAGCCAACACCTGGCCCGGCTCGAACAGGCCGGGATCGTCGAGGTCGTGACGCAGGGGCGGCACCGCTACTTCCGCATCGCGAGCGACGAGGTCGGGTTGCTCCTGGAGACGCTCGGCGGCCTCGAGATCCCCGTTCCCGCGGCACGGGCCCGGCTCGCCCGCGCACCGGAGGAGCTCCGGTTCGCGCGCAGCTGCTACGACCACCTGGCAGGCGAACTCGCCGTACGCATGTACCGGCACCTGCTCGACGAGCAGCACCTCACCCCGGTTCCGGGCGGTCTGCGCGTCACCGCGTCCGGACGTGCATCGTTCGCCGAGCTCGGCGTGAACCACCCGGAATCGGAGATGGTCCGGCCGTGCCTGGACTGGACGGAACGCCGCGACCACCTCGCGGGTCCGGCCGCGGCCGCCCTGTTCACCACGATGCTGGAGCGGCGCTGGATCGTGCGCGGCACCCGGCCCCGCTCCGTACGCATCACCGCGGCCGGCCGCCGTGGCCTCGCCGAGACCCTCGGCCTCACCACCTCGTGAGCGGACGGGCGGGTGCGTTCCGCGGAACGTCCCGGCTGCGGTTCTGATCCGCGCAGGTGTTCCACGCACCGCCTTGCCGGTCGGTTCCCCCGATGGTAGCCATCGCCCCGCCGGTTCGGTGCCCGGCGATGTTCACCTCGTGGACAGCACGCATTGGGTTCCGGTCGCGGTGCGGCGCTCAGGCTTCGGGCGTCCCCCCGGGCCCCGAGCATCCACGCCGTCCTCGCCGGACAGGGGGTGCCGACGCTGATGGTCACGGCCAAGGAGAAGCTGCGCCTGCTGCTGGGCCACGGTGGCGTCCCCAGCATCAGCGTCGAGAAGGCGGCGGGCGCCGGCCTTCCCGAGTACGGTGTCGACGATCTTCAGGAGCTCATCGGCGCCGAGGCGCCCGGGATCTACGACTGGGACGCGAGCCACTACGCGATGCGGCTGGGCCTGGCCGTCTTCCGGGCCCACCGGGCCCTCCGCCTGCTCTACGTCTCGCTGACCGACCGGGTGCAGCACGCGGCCGCGCCCGGCGAGGAGCTGTCGGACCGATTCTTCACCGAGTTCGACTCGCTGCTCGGCGAGTACCTCGACGAGGGCTTCGTCGTCGGTGTGACCGCCGACCACGGGATGAACGCCAAGCACGCCGACGACGGCTCACCCAACGTCCACTACCTCGCCGACGTCCTGGAGTCGGCGGGGATCGAGGTGCAGGACGTCGTCCTGCCCATCACCGACCCCTATGTCCGCCACCACGGCGCGCTCGGCTCCTTCGCCTGGCTCTACCTGGACGAGGCCGCGCGCCCGCGCGCCCGCGCCGTGCTCCGCGCCCTCCCCGGCGTCGAGGAGGTGTGGGACCGCCGCGACGCGGCCACTCTCTACGAGCACCCGGTGGACCGCATCGGCGACCTGGCCGTCACCGCGTCGGCGGACGTGGCGCTCGGCGGCCGGCAGCGCGACCACGACCTCTCCGGCCTCCACGCGGCGCTCCGCTCCCACGGCGGCCGGCACGAACAACCAGTGCCCCTGATCACCAGCCGCCCGGTGCGGGGACCGTTGGCCGAGCGGTACCGAGCCGGTGTGCTGCGCAGCCGCGACATCCACGACCTGGTGCTCAACCACCTGGACGGCGTCAGGGGGTGACGGGGGCCGCTTCCGGTGCCGGGGCCGCCGGGCGCAGGCGGCCGTAGGCGAGCAGGGCGAGGCCGCCGACGATCGCGACGATGCCGAGCACCACGAACCCGGGCAGGTAGGAGCCGGTGGCCGACTGCAGCCCGCCGACGACGAACCCGGCGACGATCCCGCCACCGCCCGCCCCGAAGCCGTTGATGATCCCCGTGGCCGGGCCGACGAGGTGCGGGGGCAGGTCGGTCACCGCGATGGCCCACAGGTTCGACGTGTACGTGGCCGTGAAGTAGCCCATGCCGACGCAGATCAGCACGAGCTTGCCCACCGGGCTCTCCACCAGGGGGAGCGCTCCGACGAGCGCGCCGCCGACGAGCAGCCCGGACGATGCGATGAGCACCCGTTTCCCGGTGCGGTCGCTGACCGTCATCATCGGGACGGTGAGGGCCAGCGACAGCAGGTACGGCAGTGCGGCGAGCAGGCCGCGGCCGGTGCCGGTGAACCCGAGCGACTCGATGACGAGCGGGATCCACAGCGTGATGCCCCAGAACAGCATGCCGTTGGAGAAGTAGCTGAACACCAGCAGCAGGAACTTCGGGCCGCCGAAGTCGGCGAACCGGATCCGGGTCCGGGTGGTCTCCGCGGGCAGTGCGGGCGGCGCGCCGGCGGGTGCCGAGCGCAGGAACGCCACGTAGAGCGGGATGACGAGCACGATCCCGGCGAGCCCGGTGATCCAGAACAGGGGGCGCCAGCCCAGCGCGTCGTAGAGCGGGGTGAGCAGGAAGAAGCCGAGCGCGAGCGCCGCGTACTGGCCGTAGTACTGGATGACCGCGGTGCCCTTGCTCATCTCCCGCTCGGTGAACCAGCCTTGGCCACGCGGAACTGCTGGGGCCAGTAGATGCCCTCGGCGAAGCCGAGCACGACCCGCAGCGCGATGAGCAGCCCGACGGAGTCGACGAACCCCGAGAGCAGGGTGCACAGCGAGAACACCGCGACCGTGACGATCAGCGTGAGCTTCGGGTCGATCCGGTAGGTGAGGAAACCGCCGAGCAGGTTCGCGGCGAGGTAGCCGAACAGGAACGCGGTGAGCGCCCAGCTGGAGGTGTCGGCGAAGGTCGGGCCGGCGAAGCCCATGTCCTGCGACAGCCCGGGCAGCGCGATCGACAGGTTGGACCGGTCGAGGTAGGCGATGAACAGCCCGAACATGAGGACGGCGCCGATGCGCCACCACTTGGCGGAAGGACTCACGGCACGCTCCTGCGGCTGCGGGGTGGGGACGGGGGTCACGGCCGGTGCCGCTCGATCACGGAGCGGTCGATCTCGATGCCGAGGCCGGGTCCATCGGGGACGGTGAGCACCGGCCCGCACGCGAGGTCGGACAGCTCGTCGCGGAACACGTTGGGGGCTTGGTCGAGCTCGACGTGCGGGCGTTCGCGCGCCAGCGACGGGACGACGGTGGGCAGGGCCGTCATGAGGTGCAGTCCGGCGGCGACGGTGATCGCCGAGCCCCACACGTGCGGCAGCGTCGGGACGCCGTGGGCGCTCGCCAGGCCGGCGATCAGGAGCGTCTCGCGGATGCCGCCGCAGGCGGTGGCGTCGGGCTGGAGGATGTCGACCGGGTTGCGCGCCAGGAACTCGCGGAAGCCCCAGCGCGTGAACTCGGACTCGCCGCCCGCGATCGGCACGTCGAGCGCCGCGCGCACGTGGGCGTATGCGTCGAGGTCCTCGGGGATCACGGGTTCCTCGAAGAACCACGGGTCGGCGTCGGCGATCCCGCGCCCGAACCGGATCGCCTCGGCGGCGGTGAAGCCGCGGTTGGCGTCGACGGCCAGGCGTACGTCCGGGCCGAGTGCGGCGCGCACGCGGTGCACCCGCCGCACGTCCTCGTCGACCGCCTGGGCGCCGACCTTCATCTTGAACGCGGTGTAGCCCTGGCCGAGCAGGTGCTCCGCCTCGGCCTCCAGGTCGTCGTCCCACGGCCCGGCGTAGTAGAAGGCGGAGGCGTACGCGTGGAAGGCATCCGGCCGGGAGCCGCCGAGCATCCGGTACACCGGCAGCTCCGCGGCCTTCCCGGCGATGTCCCACAGCGCGATCTCCACGCCGGAGATCGCCGCGATCGAGATGCCCTTGCGGCCCCACTCGCGGTTGCGGTTGTACATCGCTTCCCACAGCGCGACCCGCTCGGTCGGGTCGCGGCCCACGAGCAGCGGGCCGTACGCGGACTCGATGAGGCCCCGGTTGGCCTCGGCCGGGCCGAAGCACTCGCCCCAGCCCGTGATGCCCTCGTCGGTGCGGATCTCCACCAGGCAGCTCGCCCGGGAGTCCCAGAGCCATTGGGCCATCCCGAACGGCTGGTCCAGGTGCTGCACCACGACGTGCGGGACGACAGCGGTGATCTTCATGGGCGGATCTCCCTCCGCGCGGCGCTCAGGCGGTCGCCGCGGTCGTCGCCGGCGCGGGGTCGTCCCGGCCGATCGGGGTGCGGGTCATGGTGAGTGCGACCGTCGTCCCCAGCAGCAGGAACACCCCGGCGACGACGAACGCGGCCGTGTAGCTGCCGGTGGCCTGCACGACGTAGCCGGTGACGATCGGGGCGGCGATGCCGAAGGTGTTGCCACCGACCATCGCGATGCTGTTGGCGCGTCCGGCCAGGCGCGGGGAGCGCAGCAGGTCGGCCAGCAGCGCGAGGTTCATCGACACCGCGCTGGACACGCACGTCAGCGAAATGCTGATCAGGGCGAGGACGAGCGTGATCGAGCCGACGAACGGCGTGAGCAGCACGACGGAGGAGACGAGCAGGAATCCGGCCACGACGAGCCTGCGGCGGCCGGTGGCCCGGCCCTGGGTGCTGAGCACCCGGTCGACGACCACCCCGATCGCGATGCCCAGCACCATCGCGACGACGTAGGGGATCGCGGTGAACGCGCCCGACCGCAGCACCGACAGCCCGCGGGCCTGTTCCAGGTAGCCCGGCAGCCAGGTGAGGAACAGGTACTGCGTGTAGACCGCCGCGGACTGCACGAGCGCGACACCCCACATGCTGCGGTGGCGCAGCAGCTCCAGCACTCCGGCGCGCGGCTCGGCGGAGGTCTCTGCTGAGGTCTCCAGGGCGAGGCCGCGTTCGCGCAGGATCGTGGCGCGCTCCTCCTCGCCGAGCCACTTCGCGTCGGCGGGGTCGCGGAACCAGATGAGCCAGGCCGCGAGCCACAGGAACCCGATCCCGCCGAGCACGACGAACGCGGTGCGCCAGCCGTAGGCCGTGACCAGTGCGGCGGTGAGGAGGGAGCCGAGCGCCGGTCCCGCGTAGGCACCCGAGTTGTAGGTGGCGACGACGCGGCCGCGCTCGGACGCCGGCGCCCACTCCTGCACCACGCGCCCGCATGCCGGGTACGTCGTCGACTCACCGACACCCATGAGCAGACGGGCGCCGACGAGCGCGCCGAACCCGCGGACGACGCCCGCGAGCACGGTGGCCGCCGACCAGACGGCGATGCTGAGCGCGTTGGTCCAGCGCGTGCCGATGCGGTCGGTGAGGATCCCCGCCGGGATCAGGCAGATCAGGTAGGTCCACAGGAACGTCGACAGCAGCACACCCATCTGCCCCGGCGAGAGCCCGAACTCCTGGGAGATCGGGGTGGCCGCGACCGACAGCGCGGACCGGTCCATGTAGTTGATCGCGACGAGCAGGAACAGGAGGGTGTAGACCCACCACCTGCGCCGAGGGGTGCGCATCGGGAGAACCTCTTCGTTCGTGGGGAGGGGTCAGGCGCCGAGGTCGACCGTGGTGGTCGGCTCGGCTCGGCCCGGGAGCCAGGCCTTGATGCCCGCCGCCAGCTGCGAGTGCGCGACGACCTCGCCGTCGCGCAGGCTCAGCAGCCGGTCGTGGCCGGGCACGAGCACGAGCCGGGGGTCGGCGGCGAGCAGGTCGCGGACCTTCTCGATGCTGCGGCGGCTCTGCGCGGCGTCGAGGGTCATGTCGGCGTCGCCGGTGCGCAGCTCGTGCTCGTTCTTCACCGCGTCGCCCGCGAAGATCACCGGGCCGTCGGTGGTGGCGACGCGGTAGGCGAAGTGGCCGGGGGTGTGGCCCGGGGTCGCGATCGTGTGGACGTCGGGGAGGGGTTCGCCGCCGTCCTCGGCGCGCAGCACGTGCTCGGCCCTCGCCAGCTCCTCGACGTGGAACTCGGGGAGCTCCCACGTGCCGACCGGCTGGGCCGCCGCCCACTCCAGGTCCGGCCGCGGGACGACCACCTGCGCGTTCGGGAACAGCGGGAAGTTGCAGATGTGGTCCCAGTGGCAGTGGGTGAGCACCACGGCCGTGACGTCGGACCGCGCGATGCCGCGTTCCTCCAGCTGGGCCAGCAGCGGGGCCCGGTAGCCGTAGCCGCCGGTGTCGACGAGGACGGTGCGCCCCTCGCCCCGCAGCAGGGCGACCGTGCTCCAGCCGAGCCCGCCGTGGCAGGTGCTGCGCCCGGGGAAGCCCTGGAACAGGATGGACAGCTCGTACACGATTACCTCCTCGTGGTGTCGCCGGTGGCGGCGCGGACGGGCAGGGACACGGCCACGCCGTGGGCGGCGAGCGCCTGCAGGACGGCCGGGCGCCCGCGGTCGGGAGCACCTCGAGCACCTGGTAGGACACGAGGCCCGCCGTGCTGAAGGGGTCGGTGGCGGCGACCCGCTCCAGCTCCTGCCGGTCGCCGTCGGCGGCGAGGATGAACCCGCCGTCGCGGGGCTCCTGCCGGCCCGCCACCAGGAACCGGCCCGCCTCGACGTGCCCGTCGATCCAGCCGCGGTGCTCTTCGAGCAGGGCGTCGACCTCGTCGAGCGGGGCGCGGTAGGTGGGGAGCAGGACGAACACGGATGGCCTTTCGGGGTCGGGTACGGGATGGTCAGCGGCGCGGGTGCGGCGGTGCCACCGACTCGCGGTGCAGGAGCGTGCTGGGTACGACGTGCAGGTCCGCGGTGACCGGGGTGCCGTCGAGGAGGTCGAGGACGAGCCGGGCGGCGAGCTCGCCCATCGCCGCGACGGGCTGCCCGACGACGGTGATCGGCGGCGGGTAGAACGACATCCAGGGCGCGTCGGTGAACCCGACGAGCGAGACGTCCCGGGGGCATTCCAGGCCCTCGTCGCGCAGGCCGCGCAGGATGCCCTCGGTGACGGGCGCGTTGAAGCCGACGGCCGCGGTGAGGCCGGGATCGTCCTGCAGGGCGTGCCGCATCGCGGCGCGGGCCCCGGGGCCGGTCTGGTCGGTGTACCGGACGATCGGTTCGCGCCCGCCGCCCGGACGGCGTCGCGGTAGCCGGACTCGCGGCGCACCGTCGTGGAGGCGTCGCGCGGACCGAGGACCGCGACGATCCGGCGGTGGCCCGCGTCCAGCAGGGTGCGCGTCGCCTCGGCCATCGCCTCGGGCTCGTTCGTGACGACCGAGGGCACGGCGAGGTCGGGCAGGGTGCGGCTGACGAGCACGGCGGCCCCGAACCCGGTGAGGTCCTCCGTGGTGAGCGTGCTGCGCACCGCGGGGGCGACGAGCAGCCCGCTGGGCCGGTAGGAGCTCACGAGGTCGAGCTGCCTGCGCTCGGTGGCGGGGTCGTCGTCGGAGTTGAGCAGCATCAGTGTGAGGCCGCGCTCGCGGAACACGGCCTCGGTCGACTTGTGCAGGCTCGCGTAGAAGGGGTTGGTGATGTCGGTGATCAGCAGCCCCACCATCGGGGTGCGGGCGGCCCGCAGGCTGCGGCCGACGGCGTTGGGCCGGTAGCCCACCGCGGCCACGGAGGCGAGGACACGGGCCCGGGTCTCCTCGCTGACGTACCCGGTGCCGCGCAGGACGCGGGACACGGTCTGGGCGCTCACCCCTGCGTGAGCCGCGACCGTCTTGACCGTGGCGGCGGGTTCGCCGCCACCGGTTAACGTTGCCACAAGTTAACGTTGACATACGCCTGCGAGGTCGCGCAAGACCGGTGCCGGCCCTCGCCCGGGACCGTTGCCCGTCCGGCGACGGTGACGCGTGGCGTTGGTCCCCCTCGGCCCGGAACCCAGGGGTGCCCGGCGACCCGGCGCCTACGCTCGTTCCGGCTGCACGACGCAGCAGGGCGAGCGAGGAGGGTGTGGCGAGTGCCGATGCACGGCGACCTGGAGCGCATCTACGCGGACGTACTGGCGCGCAACCCGGGAGAGCGCGAGTTCCACCAGGCCGTCCGCGAGGTCCTGGAGAGCATCGGACCCGCCGTCGGCAAGCACCCCGAGTACGCGGACGCCAAGATCGTCGAGCGGATCTGCGAGCCCGAGCGGCAGATCATCTTCCGGGTCCCGTGGGAGGACGACAGCGGCGCGATCCACATCAACCGCGGGTTCCGGGTCGAGTTCAACAGCGCGCTGGGCCCGTACAAGGGCGGTCTGCGCTTCCACCCGTCGGTGCTGCTGGGCACCGTCAAGTTCCTCGGCTTCGAGCAGGTGTTCAAGAACGCGCTGACCGGCCTGCCGATCGGCGGCGGCAAGGGCGGATCGGACTTCGACCCGAAGGGTCGGTCGGACCGCGAGGTCATGCGCTTCTGCCAGAGCTTCATGACCGAGCTCTACCGCCACATCGGCGAGTACACCGACGTCCCGGCAGGCGATGTCGGGGTCGGCGGCCGGGAGATCGGCTACCTGTTCGGGCAGTACAAGCGGATCACCAACCGCTACGAGTCCGGTGTCCTGACCGGCAAGGGGCTGAACTACGGCGGCGCCCAGGTGCGGCGCGAGGCCACCGGCTACGGCTGCGCGTTCTTCGTCGAGGAGATGCTGCGGGCCCGCGGCGAGTCCTTCGACGGCAAGGACGTCGTCGTCTCGGGCTCCGGCAACGTCGCCATCTACACGATCGAGAAGGTCCACCAGCTCGGCGGCCGGGTCGTCGCCTGCTCCGACTCGTCCGGGTTCGTGCACGACCCGAAGGGCATCGACCTCGACCTGATCAAGGAGGTCAAGGAGGTGCGCCGGGAGCGCATCGGCACGTACGCCGACCGGCGCGGGGACGACGTCTCGTTCGTCGCCGACCGCTCGGTCTGGGAGGTGCCGTGCGCGGTCGCGCTGCCCTCGGCCACCCAGAACGAGATCGACGAGGCCGACGCCTCGCGCTCGTGCGGGGCGGGTGCATCGCGGTGGGGGAGGGCGCCAACATGCCGACGACGCCCGCCGCCGTCCGGGTCCTGCAGGACGCGGGTGTCGCATTCGGGCCGGGCAAGGCCGCGAACGCGGGCGGCGTCGCGGCCTCGGCCCTGGAGATGCAGCAGAACGCCTCGCGGGACTCGTGGTCGTTCGCCCACTCCGAGGAGCGCCTGCGCGACATCATGATCGGCATCCACGCCCGCTGCTTCGAGACCGCCGACGAGTACGGGATGCCCGGCAACTACGTGGCGGGCGCCAACATCGCGGGCTATGCCCGGGTGGCCGAGGCGATGCTCGCGTTCGGTCTCGTCTGAGCGCTCCGGTGGGGGGCGAGCGCGCGACCGGGAACATCCCCGCGGCGGGCTTCGTGATCGCCATCGGGTTCTGCTCGACGATCGTGGACGTCAGCACGTTCTCCACGAACGGGATCATCGTGCCGGCCGAGGCCAGGGGAGTGCAGCGGCACCGCTTCCAGCGGACGCTGCTCGCCTGCACCGGCATCGTCGTCCTGCTCGCCCCGCTGATCGGCGCCTGCTTCCGCGACGGGGCGACCACGCCCGCCCTGCACGCGCCGGCGGTCGTGCTGGCGGCGGTCGGCACGCTGCCCGTGGCGCTCACGGCGGCCGACCGCGCGCTCAGCGGGTCTCCCGGGAGACGGTGACCGGGCGACGACGACCGATCGGGGTGGACCCGTCACGCACGTGCGAAATCTGCCAGGTCGAGGGCGCGCGGAGGGCCGGCGAGGGTCGCCTTCACGTCGGCGCCGATCGGGTCGAGGATCTCGACCTCGCCCGCTTCGACGCCGTCGAGCGCGAGCCGGACGAGGTCGACCGGTTCGATCATCACCTCTTCGGGGAGGTCGATCCCGGCGTTCCTCGCGAACTCCCGCATCGTGTCGGTGGCCACGAGCCCGGGGACCAGTGCGGCGACCAGGGTCCCCTGGCCCGCCAGTTCCAGCCGGACACCGTTGGTGAGGCCCCATTCCGCCGACTTGGCGGCGGCGTACGCGGTGTTGCCGTCGACGGTGGCCCACGCCGAGCCCGACAGGACGTTGAGGATGGCACCGCCGCCGTTGCGGGCCAGTACGGGCGCGAACGCCCGGATCATGGAGAGGGTGCCGTAGTAGTTCGAGTCCATCACCGCGCGGATCGCGCCGAGGTCACCGGACACCAGGTTCCCGCCCGCGGTGGACGCCGCGTTGTTGACCAGGACGTCGACGTCGGTGGCCACCGCGGCTGCGGCGGCGACGGACGCCTGGTCGGTGATGTCCAGCTGCAGGACCTCCACGCCGGGGATGTCGATGAGCTCGGGGCGGCGCGCGGTGGCGTACACCTTCGCGCCGCGTTGCAGCAGCTCGACGGCGAAGTGGTGGCCGATCCCGCGGTTGGTGCCGGTGACGAGGGCTGTGGCGCCGTTCAGCTTCATGGGGTTCCTCTACGTCGGATCTAACATGACCGCTCGGTCATGTTTGCTCCGGCGAGGAAAGCATAAGATGACCGGTCGGTCAACTTGCTACGCTCGTGATCGTGACGACACCGGCTCGCTCCCTCCGTGCCGACGCGGCTCGCAACCGCGAGCTGCTCCTCGCCGCGGCCGAGGAGGAGTTCGTGGAGCGGGGCCTGGACGCCTCGATCGCCGACATCGCCCGCCGCGCAGGCGTGGCGAAGGCGACGGTCTTCCGGCACTTCGCCACGAAGGAGGAGCTGATCGCGGCGATCGTCGGGAGCCACTTCTCCGCGCTCACGGCCGTCGCCCGTGGGCTGCTGGAGTCGGCCGACCCGGGCGCGGCGCTGCTGGAGTTCCTGACCGTGGCCGCCGACGGCCTGCAGCAACAGGACCTGACGTTCCTCCAGACCGCCAGCGAGGGCGACTCGACGGTGATCGCA
This sequence comes from Pseudonocardia sp. CNS-004, assembly GCA_001942185.1. GTDB lineage: Bacteria > Actinomycetota > Actinomycetes > Mycobacteriales > Pseudonocardiaceae > Pseudonocardia. The sequence goes on along the minus strand of MKJV01000068.1, from coordinate 352,520 downwards.
CTCCGCGACGAGCTCCACGCCACCGTCGATTCGCTGGTCGAACGGGCCCGCGAGGCGGGTGCCGTCCGTGCCGACATCACCGGCACCGACGTGTTCCTGCTCATCTGCGCGCCGGTCCACGCGGCCGGGTTCCTGCCCCGCCCGGCGCCGGACCTGTGGCGGCGCTACCTCGGCATCATCTTCGACGGGTTGCGCCCCGAGGGTGCCAACCCGCTGCCCCTGCCGGCCCCGAGCTGGTCCTGACAGCGCCCTGTCCTTCCGCCCAGCCGGTAGTCGTAGGTCCGCGCCCCGTGCGCGACGGTCGTGTCGATGTCCGGCAGCCCGGTCACGTCTCGTCGCCCCGTCCAGCTGCCCGAGAGGTTCGCCGCGGTGCCCCGTCGGCGCCGGTGGAAACCGGTGGGGGATCGGTGCATGTCCGGCTATGGTCTGGCCGACCGCGACCTTGCCCGAGGAGGTGGGACCCATGAACGCAGTACGCACGTGGGTGCTCTCCTCGTCCCGGTCGGGCGGCTGATGTAGCTGTCGCCAGGAGTGCCCGTCATGACAGGCATTCCTGAGAGGCGACAACCATGGATTCTGCGCAATCCGATGCCCGGCGCGCGGTGATCACCCGGCTCGACGAGTGGCGCTGGCACGCGGTGGCGGACGACCGGGAGGTCGGTCGCGGCGACGCGTCGCCGCGGCCCGACGGGCGGATCTTCGTCAGCGTCGACGCCTGGCACGGCACGGTCTTCGACCGGCTCGCCGCGGCCATGCTGGCGGAGCTGCCGAGGCCGCTCCACACGATGGTCGACGGCACCGACCACGACACGACCTCTCGGTGGGAACGCGCCGGGATGGTGGTCCGGCGCCGCGAGTGGCTCTACGCCGTGCCCACCAGTTCCCGGCAAGGGGCCGCGCCGCCCCCGGCGGGGGTGACGCTGCTGCCCGTCGGCACGGCCGAGGTGGGCCCGCTGCGGGAGGTGTACTCCGCGATCCGGGCCGAGATCGAGGCCACCGTCGGCTGGTCCGCGATGCCGGTCCAGGTGCCGCCCGAGCCGGCCGGGGGCCCGGTGGACCCGTCGCGGTACGCGGTGGCGGCCGGGCCCGACCGGTACGAAGGGCTGGTCCGCGTGGTGGCGCGGCGCCGGCACGCCCGGATCGGGCTGGTCGCGGTCCGCGCCGACCGTCGCCGCCGTGGGATCGGCAGCGCGATGCTGGTGGACGTGCTCGCCGCGTTGCGGCGCGGCGGGATCGACACCGCGTCCGCGGACGTCGACGAGTCGAACGCGGCGGCGGTGGCGCTGTTCGACGGCGTCGGTGGCCGGCGCGTGGGCAGCGGGCTGGAGCTGGTAGTCCGATGAACCGCGCTTCGGGAGGTATCGAGGTCGAGGGCACCGTGGTCGAGTCTCTGCCCAACGCGATGTTCAGGGTGGAGCTGGAGAACGGGCACACGGTGCTCGCCCACATCAGCGGGAGGATCAGGAGGAACTACATCAAGATCGTCCTGCTCGACCGGGTGCTGGTGGAGATCAGCCCGTACGACCTCACGCGCGGCCGGATCCTGTTCCGATATCGGAACTAGTGGGAGTCAGGCCGCGTAGAAGGCGCTCGGGTCGGCGGCGAGGGACTGCTTGACCTGGGCGCTGAACTCGTCGGCGAGCACCTCGATCTTGTCTGCCTCGATGCCGTCCAGCGCGACGCGCGCGACGTAGGCGGGGTCGATCATGTCGCCCCCCGTACCACGGCACTGGGCGTGGCACGGGCACCCGCGGCCGACCCGAGCAGACCCTCGTTCATACTCGCCCTGTGTTGCCGGAACGAGCGCCGACAGCGGGGTGACCAGGTGTTACTAGGTCGGCGCAGCGAGTGCGACCGGCTCGTTCAGCTGCTCGAGACCGTCCGGGTTGGTCGTAGCGGCGCGCTGGTGCTGCTCGGCGAGCCGGGCGTGGGCAAGACCGCATTGCTGGGGTACACCGCTGAGCGGGCATCGGACTGTCTGGTGGTGCGCGCTGCGGGCATCCAGTCGGAGATGGAGCTGGCCTTCGCCGGGCTGCACCAGCTCTGTGCACCGATGCTCGACCGGATGGAACGTGTGCCCGGTCCACAGCAGGATGCGTTGAGAACGGTGTTCGGCCTGAGCGGCGGAGCCGCGCCGGACCGCTTCCTCATCGGGCTCGGGGTGCTGAGCCTGTTGTCGGAGGTGGCCAGAGAACAGCCGCTCGTCTGCCTGGTCGATGATGCCCAATGGCTCGACCAGGTCTCGGCGCAAGTACTGGCGTTCGTCGCGCGCCGCCTCGCCGCAGAATCGGTGGCAATGGTCTTCGCCGCACGCACGCCCGGCGAACCCGTGGAACTGACGGGTCTGCCGGAGATGAAGCTCGCCGGCCTGCCGGACGAGGATGCGCGCGCTCTCTTGGAGTCGGTGGTGCGCGGCCCCATCGATGGGCGGGTGCGCGATCGCATCATCGCGGAAACCAGGGGAAACCCGCTCGCGTTGCTGGAACTGCCACGCGACCTGGGACCGGCGGAGCTGGCGGCCGGTTTCGGTCGGATGGCCGGTCCGGCTCTCCCGCAGCAGATCGAGGACAGCTTCCGCCGGAAGCTGGCGCCCCTGCCGGCCGACACGCGGCGCCTTCTGCTCGTCGCGGCGACGGAGCCGATGGGCGATCCGGCGCTGGTGTGGCGAGCGGCCGAGGGACTCGAGATCGACTTCGACGCCGCGGCGCCCGCGGCGGCAGCCGACCTGCTCGAGATCGGCACCAGCGTCCGGTTCCGCCATCCGCTCGTGCGTTCGGCGATCTACCGCGCCGCCTCCACCGATGAGCGACGGATCGCGCACCGCGCGCTGGCGGACGCCACCGATCCCGAGGCCAACCCTGATCAGCGCGCATGGCACGCCGCGCAGGCGGCGGCCGGACCGGACGAAGGGGTCGCCGCGGACCTGGAACGCTCGGCGGGACGTGCCCAGGCGCGCGGCGGCCTCGCCGCCGCTGCCGCACTGCTCGAGCGCGCGGCCCAGCTCACCCCCGAGCCGGCGCGCAGGGTCGAGCGCATGCTCGCCGCCGCGGAGGCCACCCACCATTCCGGCGCGCCCGAGGTCGCGCTCGGCCTGCTCCCGCTCCTCGAGGCAGGGCCGCTCGACAAGCTCCAGCAGGCCCGAACCAACCTGCTGCGCGCCAAGATCGCGCTGAGCACGAACCGCGGTAGGGAGGCACCGCCGCTGCTGCTCACCGCCGCCAAGCAGCTCGAGCCGCTCGACGTGCGACTCGCGCGCGAGACGTACCTGGACGCGCTGCTGGCGGCGATGTTCGCCGGCTCGCTGGCCACCGGCGGCGGGGTGCGCGAGGCGCGGAGGCCGCCCGCGCCGCGCCGGCTCCGCCGCAGCCCCCGAGAGCGGCGGACCTGCTGCTCGACGCGCTCGCAATGCGGTTCACCGACGGTTACAACGCCGCGGTACCGCTGGTCCGGCGTGCCCTGCACGCCTTCCGCGAGCCGCACCTCCCGCCCGACACGCTGCGCTGGCTGTGGCTCGCCGCATCACCGCGGGGAACCTGTGGGACGAGGAGACCCTCGAGACCGCCGAGCACGTGCAGCTCGCCAGGGAGGCCGGTGCGCTGGACACCCTTCCTCTCGCTCTGACGGTGCGCATCGGTGCGCACACGCTCGTCGGCGAGCTCGACAAGGCCACCGCGCTTCTCGCCCAGCTGGACGCGGCCACCGAAGCGACGGGAACCCGCTCCCGCCGTACGGCGCCGTCGTGCTCGCGGCCTGGCGAGGCCGTCCGTCGGAGGCGACGGAGCTGATCGAGGCCACGTCAAAGGAAGTGGTCAGCCGGGGTGAGGGTTTCGGGCTCATCCTCACCGGGTGGGCCGCGGCGATGCTCTCCAACAGCCTCGGCCACTACGACGACGCGCTGGCTGCGGCCCGAAGCGCCCGCCAGCACCCGCCCGTGATGGGGGTGGAGCCGTGGGGTGTGCTGGTCGAGCTCGTCGAAGCCGCCACCCGCTCCGGACAGCTCGATACCGCTGCCGACGCCTTGGCGCAGCTCACCGAGACCACGAGCGCCACCCGCACTGACTGGGGACTCGGCGTCGAGGCCCGCACGCGCGCCCAGCTGAGCCAAGGCCAGGTCGCCGAGGACGCATACCGGGAGGCGATCGAGCGGCTCGCTCGCACGCGCTTCCGCGGCGAGCTCGCCCGCGCCCATCTCGTCTACGGTGAGTGGCTGCGCCGCGAGCGTCGCCGGCTGGACGCCCGCGAGCAGCTGCGCCCCGCCCACGAGATGTTCACAACCATGGGGATGGAGGCGTGGGCGGGGCGCGCCGGGCGTGAGCTGATGGCCACTGGCGAAGCCGCACGCAAGCGCACCTCCGAGACCGGCACGGAGCTGACCCCGCAGGAGGCGCAGATCGTGCGCCTCGTCCGCGAGGGCCTCTCCAACTCCGAGATCGCGGGTCGGCTCTTCATCAGCGCCCGCACCGTCGAGTGGCACATGGGCAGGATCTTCAACAAGCTCGGCATCAGCTCGCGCCGCCAACTGCGCCGCTGACCGGGGCGTACACCCGGGATGTCGATCCGTCGCCTGCGGCGCGATCCTCGACCCATGCGTGTCGGCCGCAGGCCCCGCACGAGCCCTCATGGCTCAGGCCGAGCGCCGCGGCTCGATGGTGAAGCCCAGCTTCCCGAGCACCGCCACCGCTCCGCCCTTCCCGCCTTCGAAGTCCCCCGGGGCCAGGCGTTTCCCCGTGGCGAGCTCGTACGCTGCGCCCAGGAGCGCCTTGTGCGGGTAACGACGTTCCTCCCACACCAGCTCGTAGGTCCGGGAGGGCCCGAAACCGTGCTCGCGGAAGAAATGCTCGGATCCCAGGCGGTCGTACTCCTCGATCGCGCGCAGCACGTCGGCGCGGGCCACGCGGTTCCACGTCACCATCCGCCACCCCTTCTCGGTCAGCCCACTCGTGCGCCCCCCTCGCTGCAGCGTGCGCCCGGTGCCGACCCCTTCGCATCGAGGAACTCCCCAGTTGCACCGATGGGCCGGGGACCCGGCAGGGGAGGACCCGGATGCGATGGGACCGCTCTGCGACCCAGGGTGAACGGGATACCACCGCGTCCACCCCGTGAGCAGAGGGTCGAAATCATGCAAAGTGCTGTGCGCTCACTTCGGGCCGACCTACTGGTCGTCGGTTTCGGCAAGGGCGGAAAGGCCGTCGCCGCAGCTCTGGGTCGGCTGGGCAAACGCGTCGTAGTGGTCGAGCAGTCGGACCAGATGTACGGAGGCACCTGCCCCAACATCGGCTGTGTGCCGACGAAGGCGCTGGTGCACCACGCCCACGCGCGTCGACCGTCCGATCCGCCGCAGGAATGGTACGAGCGTGCGGTCGGTGAGGTGCACGCCATCACGTCGCTGTTCCGCAAGGGCAACTTCGACGCGATGACCGAGAACGTGGGCGCCACCGTTCTCACCGGGCACGCCGAGTTCGTCGGCCCGCACACCGTCAGCGTCGACACCGGCGACGATCCGATCACCGTCGAGGCCGAGCACATCCTGATCAACACCGGGTCGACACCGGTGATCCCGGACATTCCGGGCCTGCGGACCAGCGAGTACCTCGTGACCAGCACCGATCTGATCCACCGGACCGTGCTGCCGGAGCGCCTGGCCATCGTGGGCGGTGGCTACCTCGGGATCGAGTTCGCCTCCATCTACCGCCAGTTCGGCTCGCGGGTCACCCTGTTCGAGTCCACGGCCAGGATCCTGGATCGCGAGGACGACGACGTCGCGGCGGTGGCCGAGGGCATCCTCGTCGATCAGGGCATCGACATCGTCACCGGCGCCAACGTCACGAAGATCCTGGACGGTGCCGGCGAGGCGACGGTCCAGTACATGAACGACGGCCGGGAGCACACTCTCGCGGTGGATGCGGTGCTGGCCGCCGCCGGGCGCAGACCAGCGACCGAGGGGCTCGGGCTGGCGGCGGCTGGAGTGCGCACCACCAGCAGGGGAGCCGTGGAGGTGGACGAGTACCTGCGGACCAGCCAGCCGCACATCTTCGCGCTCGGAGACGTCAACGGTGGGCCGCAGTTCACCTACGTCTCGCTGGACGACAGCCGCATCGTCCTGGACCAGCTCCTCGGGGAGGGCAAGCGCACGACGGCCGATCGGGTGGCCGTTCCCCGAACGCTGTTCATGACGCCGCCGCTGGCGAACGTGGGCCTCACCGAGAGGGAGGCCCGCGACGCCGGCTTCCGCGTGAAGGTGGCCAGCCAACCGGTGGCCGAGATCGTGGCGATGCCGCGCTCCTACGTCGTCGGGGAAACACGCGGAGTGATGAAGTTCGTGATCGACGTCGAGACCGACGAGATCCTCGGTGCCACGCTGCTCAGCGTCGACGCGCAAGAGCTGATCAATACCGTGGCACTGGCGATGCGCCGCGGGATCAAGGCCGGCGAGCTGCGCGACAGCATCTACACGCACCCGCCTCGACGGAAGCGTTCAACGACGTCATCGGCGCGGTCGTGCACAGTGACGAGCCGGGAGACGGATGAGGAACGGGACTGGAGAAGCAACTCGCCGGACTCCGATGTCCTGACGACGTGGCGGGGCCCGGGGCGCGACGAACACCAACTGCACGCGGGTCAGGTGCCCTGATCGCCCAGACCGGCTGATCGCTCGACGTAGGGGGCCTCGGCCGCCCGGCCGTCACCGCCCCGCCGTCCTGCAGGTCGACTTCCGCAGCCGTGCCCGGACTCGGGACCGTCCGAGGAAGCCGCGGACCGCGACAGCGGCCGCGTCGAGGTGGCTCGGCTGCGGATCCGGTGGTTGCCCAGGGTCGTCCACGGATGCGTCAGGGCGCCCGGCGCGCGAGGGTGGAACCGGGCGGGCACAGTGACGCTGGTCATCGGACGCTGCACACCCGGCGGTGTTCGATCGAACCACCCCGGGTTGCCGTACCCGTCAGACCCCGGGGCGCCCGTGACTCCAGAATGGAGGCTGCTCTGAACCCCGTGGCTCGCAGCATCGAGGATCTCCCGCCTGCGGTGAGGTCCCAATACCCCTACAGGTCGAGGTTCGTGTCGGTGAACGGTTGGCGTATGCACTACGTCGACGAAGGGCCGGTCGACGCGCCTCCCGTGTTGTTGTTGCACGGCAACCCCGCGTGGGGGTTCCTCTGGCGCGATGTCGTCGCTGCTCTCCTCGCCGCAGGCCGGCGGGTGATCGTGCCTGACCAGATCGGGTTCGGGTTGTCGGAGAAGCCGCACGCTCACGGTGTGCACACCCTCGACAACCACACCGCGAACCTGGTTGCCCTGCTCGACGCGCTCGATCTGCGCGGTGTCACGTTCGTCTGCCACGACTGGGGTGGCCCCACCGGCCTCGGCGCCGTGCTGACCCGGCCGGGGCGTGCGGCGGCAGTTGCCGTGATGTCGACGTGGGCGTGGGTCGAACCCGTGTCGGAATTCCACCGCGGCGTACTCCCGTGGCGGCTCATGCACGCCCCGCTCGTCGGCCCGTACCTACTGGGTCGACACGCCGCGATGCCCGGCAGGGGGATGTACCTCTCCGTCGTCGACCGGTCCCGGTTCGCCGAGCAGGCCGAACTCGCCTACACGACCGTGCTCGGCGATCCCGACGAGCGGACGCTGACCTGGACGTGGCCACGATCGATCCCCGTCGGGTTGCCCAGCGACCGCACGACCGCCCGTTTCGAGTGGCTCGAGGAGGGGGTCCGCGCCCTGCGGCTGCCGGCCACGGTGATCTGGGGCCGCGAGGACGACGTCTTCGCGCCCGAGGTGTTCGCCGCCCACTGGCACGAGGTCTGGCCGCACGCCGAAGGCACCCACCTGGTCACGGGCCGGCACTTCCTGCAGGAGGACTCCGGCGCGGAGATCGGTCGCCTGCTCGTCGACTTCACCGACCGCACCGCCGCAGCGACCGGAGGTCCACGATGAGGAGCACGCCGACCGTCGCGCCGCCCGGACGCCGCCCGACCGATCACCGGGCCGTTCCGTTGCTGACCGAGCCCGTGCTGACCCACTACCCGGAGTTCGCGACGTTCCTCGCGCGCACGTTCGGCCTCGACGAAAGCCGCATCGGCCCTCCCGGGCTGCTCGCCGTCGACGGCCGCTTCTACGAGCTCGTGTTCCTCGGCCGCTCGGGACACACCTTCCCCTCCGGTGTGGAGATCCATGCGCTGGTCCCCGGGCTGGAGCCGCTCGACGACGTCGTCGCGGACCGCGACCTGTGGGACATCCTCGAGTGGTTGATCGACGGCGTCGGCGGCGAGTGGACCGCTGACGCGCTCGTCACGACCGGGCGCATCTACCGGACACCGGCGGTGGTGACCCGGCCTCCCACACAACCGGGCGCCGCCGGCCCGCGCCGCGAGGTCCTGCTCTTCGACCTCTACGGGACGCTTGTCGACCCGCTCGCGATCTCCGCCCAGCTCGAGCGCGTGCTGCCCCACGACGACGCGCAGCGCCTCGCCAGGGCGTGGCGGGCCAAGCAGCTCGAGTACTCGTTCCGCCTGACCGTCATGCAGCGCTACCAGGACTTCGGCTGGGTCACCGAGCGCGCGCTCGAGTTCGCTCTCCTCGAATGCGCTCTCACCATGACCGCGTCCGAGAGAGCCGAGGCGCTGGCCCGCTACGACGCGCTGGATCCATTCCCCGACGTCATCCCGGGATTGGAGGCATTGGCCGCCGCAGGCACGAGACCGTCCTCTTCTCGAACGGCAGCCCGTCCATGGTGAACGCGTGTCTGGAGAACAGCGGTCTACGCCGGCACCTGCCGCGGGTGATCAGCGTTGATGCCGTGCGCGCCTTCAAGCCACACCCCGCGGCGTACCGGGCTGCGGCGAGGGAGGTCGACCGCTCGATCGACGAGACCCGTCTGGTCTCCTGCAACCCGTTCGACGTCGTCGGCGCGGCAACCGCCGGGATGCGGACCGCGTGGATCAACCGTTCCGGCGGCCCGTTCGACACGATCGGCGCACCTCCGGACGTGACGGTCTCCTCCCTCACGGAACTCGCGTCGGCCCTCGATCGGATCGGTCCGGCGGGAACGGCCGCCGCCGGTGGTGCGCGATGAGCGCGTCGCCCGGGCGCACGGCCGCTGTCGTCACTGGTGCCGGTCGCGGCATCGGACGGGCCATCGCGCTGGAGCTCGCGCGGGCCGGTGCCGACGTGGCGCTACTCGCCCGTTCGCCCGACGAGCTGGCCGGGACCGCGTCCCAGGTCCGGGCGCTCGGCGGCGCGGCCATGCTCGTCCCCACCGACCTCGGCGACCTCGGTCAGGTCGACGCCGCGGTGCAGCGCATCCGCGGCGAGATGGGGGCAGTCGACATTCTGATCAACAACGCCGGGGTTGTCTGGCCCCTCGGACCCACCGAGGAGGTCGACCCGGCCGAGTGGGCCAGAGCGATCACGATCAACCTGACCGCCCCGGCCACCCTCACGCTCTGCCTGTTGCCGGCCATGCTCGCGAAGCGCCGCGGTCGCATCGTGAACGTCTCCAGCGGAGCCGCCGGGCATCCGTCGTCGATGATCGGGGGCAACGCCTACGTGACAGGGAAGACTGCGCTCGAGGCCCACACCCTCAACCTCGCCGCCGAGCTCGCCGACACCGGAGTCACCGTCAACGTCTTCCGCCCCGGAACCGTCGACACCGCCATGCAGAGCTGGATACGTGGCCAGGAGCCCACGAAGATCGGCCCGGACCTGCATGAACGGTTCGTCCGCTACCAGGCTGACGGCGTCCTGATCACGCCGGAACAGTCGGCGCGCTCACTGGTGGCGCTCCTGCACGGCACGTCGACCGGACAGGTCTGGACCGTGGCCGCCGAAAGCTGACCGCCACGGTCGATGCGCTGTCGGTCGGCGGCGATTCGCCTACCGCCGGCCTCTGGCCGCACTCATCCTCGTCGGAAACGTGCCACGGCGTCCGCGTCCCACACGAGTCCGGTGCCCGGTACGTCGGGCGGTGTCACGTACCCGTCGACCACGGCCGGCGGCTCCTGGAGGACGGGTGCGGCCCAGTCGACGTACTCGATCCAGTGGGCGGTGGGGGTCGCCGCGAGCAGGTGGGCGCTGACCTCCGGGTACAGGTGGGACGACATCTCGATCCCGGCCACGTCGGCCAGTGCTGCCGCGCCCGTCCAGCCGCTGACGCCACCGATGCGCTCCAGGTCCGGCATCACGAGATCGCTCGCCCGCTGCTGCAGCGCGATGGACATGTCGCGCGGCCCGGCGAAGTTCTCGCCGATCTGCACCGGTGTGCGCAGCAATGCGGCCAGCTCCGCGGTGGTGGCGTAGTCGTCGTGCCGGACCGGCTCCTCGATCCAGTGGAGCCCTTCGTCGTCGAGCCGGCGGCACCGTTCCCGGGCGGCCCGAGGGCTCAGCGCCTGGTTGTAGTCGGCCATCAGCGCCACATCCGGTGGGATCGCCGCGCGGACCGCGCGGACGGCGGCCAGGTCGTCGTCCGACGACGGGCGCCCGAGCCGCATCTTGACGGCGCGGAAGCCTCGGCCACCAGTTCCAGCGCCTCGTCGGCGGCGGCCTGCGGCTCCGACAGGCCCAGCCCGTTGCTGTTGTAGGCGGCCGTCGGCCGCAGCGTGGCGCCGAGCATCCGAGCGAGGGGCAGTTCCGCGGCGATGGCGAGCGCGTCCCAGCACGCGACGTCGATGCCGGCCAGCACGGAGGAGACGAGCCCGCGGGTGCCCAGCAGGGTGAACCTCTGCTGGAGCACCCGGCGGATGTCGGCCGGCGACGCGACCGTCCCAGACAACGAAGCACCGGCGTCGCGGGTCAGGGCGACGGCAGCGTGACCGGCGACTCGAGGTAACAGAACAGGTATGCGCGACCGGTGATCCCTTCCTCGGTGCGGAGGTCGATGAGCAGCAGCGGCGCTTCGGTGACGCGCATGACGCTGGTGCCCAGCGGCCGGCGCATCGGCACCGCCACCAGGGTCGCGTCGACCGAGCGGATGGTCAGCTGCTCGCTCACGTGCGAGACCTGCTCGGCGGCGGCGGGTTCATCCGGCACGTCCGTGGCCGTGCACCGAGAGGATGTCGAAGACCGCCCGGTTGCACGGTGTGGCCACGTCGAGGCGGAGTCCCCGTTCGACCACGTCGCCGCTGAGCCAGGCGACCTCGAGGCGGTTGCCGCGCTCGAGATCGTGGTGCATCGACGAGGTCATGGCGGCGGGTATCCCGTCGGTGAAGGCGAGCCGGTCGTCGGCGTAGTCCGCGGGCAGCTTCACGCCCTGGGCACGCGCGACCTGCACCACCTCGTCCATGAGGTCGTGCAGGAAGGCGCGCGAGCGCGGGTGGCTGCGGATCGGCCCGATGGTCGTGCGCGCGGTGCTGGTCGTGCCCGAGAGCCCGACGAGGAAGACGAACTTCTCCCAGATCGCCTGCTCGATCCGGTCGCTGACCTCGACGTCGATACCGCTGTCCGCGCAGGCGTCGCGGAACTGCTGCACGCGTGGCGACAGCGCGCCGTCGTACTCGCCGAAGACCAGCTTCTGCAGGGTGCCGGAATGCCGGATGAGCCCGGGCTCGGCGATGGTGGCGGCGATGTAGCACACACCGCCCAGGACGTGCTCGGCTCCCAGCGCCGCACGCAGGATGTCGTCCTTGACCACTCCGTTCTGGAACGACACCACGGCCGTGTCGTCCCCGAGGAGCGGCGTGACGGCCTCGGCCGCGGTCTGGGTGTCCCACAGCTTCACGCCGAACAGCACGAGGTCGACCCCGGAGATGTCCGCCGGGTCGTCGGTGACCTCGACCGTGGGCAGGTGCACGTCGCCGAGCGGGCTCTCGACGCGCAGGCCGTGGTCGCGGAGCGCCTCGAGCTGGCGGCCGCGCGCCACGAACGCCACCTCGTGACCGGCCTGGGCCAGCCGGGCGCCGAAGTAGCCCCCGACGCCGCCGGTGCCCATCACTGCGATCCGCATGAAGCCTCCGTATAGTTGAGTGATCGTACAACTATAAAATTCGAGCTACCTTCCGTCTACCTCGGTAGCTCGCGATTTTGTTGATCGGGTGGTCTACCATCTCGCCATGGGCCGTGCTCGGACGTTCGACACCGGGGAAGTCCTCGACCTGGCGCTGGAGATGTTCTGGCAGCGGGGTTTCGACGGCACGTCGATCCACGCCCTGTGCGAGGTCACGAACCTGCAGCCGGGCAGCGTCTACGCCGCCTTCGGCAGCAAGCGGGACCTGTTCGTGGCCGCGGTGCGCCGGTACGTCGAGACCGTGTCGGCCGAGGCCGTCGACCGCGTCAACGGCGCTCCTTCGGGGCTGCAGGGCCTGCGCGAGTACTTCGCCCACCTGATCGACGCCATGGTCGACGGCAAGCGCCGATGGGGCTGCCTGATCACCAACTCACTGGTCGAACTCTCCGCACACGACCCCGACCTGGCCGGCATGTTCCAGTTGCACCTCGCCCACCTGCAGACCAGTTTCGCTGCCGCCCTCGCCCGGGCGCGCGCCGAGGGCGAACTGCGGCCGGGAGCCGGACCGGAGTCGGCCGGCATGCTCCTGGCACTCGTGCAGGGCATGAACGTGATGGCGAAGACCCGGCCCGGTCGCCGCGCGCTGCAGGACGTCGTCGATGCCGCGCTGGAGGGGCTCGTCGAATCGCCGGCTTCGGTGGGAACGACGCGGGAGGGTCGTCGTTCCTGATCACGATGATGTCGGCCTTCCTGCCGACGTCGATGCTGCCCAGGCCGTGAGACGTCGCCAGGGAGCAGGTTGCGGCGCAGCGGGTGTCGGCGCCCACATCATTGCCACGTAATGACAGTTTCCCGGTAGTAGTCCGGACAATCGAGTGATGAACGGTTGGGACCAGCTCGGCACGGACCCCGCGACCGCGGCGAACGTTGCGGTGGCCACCGTCGGCATCGTTGTGGCTCTCCTCGTTCTCGTCCGGATCGGCGGCCAGCGGGGCCTCGCAGCGATGTCTGGTACGGACGTCGTCTGCATGATCGCGTTGGGCGCGATCGTGGGTCGGACGGCGCTGCTGGAAGTGCCCTCGCTCGCCACGGGACTCATCGCACTGTGCGTCCTGGTCGTCCTGCAGCGTCTGCTGGGCGCTCTGGGGAAGCGTCCCCGCTGGCAACGGCTCCTGATGCGTCGCCCGGTGGTGCTGGTGCGCGACGGCCGGCTGCGCGAGGACGCGATGCGGCGGGCCCGAGTCAGCGAGGACGACCTGCGGGAGCGGCTGCGGCTCGGCGGAATCGCGCGGCGGGACCAGGTGCGGTTGGCCGTCCTGGAGCGTACCGGGCAGATCAGCGTCCTGAAGTCCGAGGTCGAGATCGACCCGTGGTTGGTGGACGACCTCGAGGAACGTGGATCGCGCGTACCGCGACCGTGAGGGTCGGGTGCGCGCTTACCCACCCCGGACCCGAGTCTCCTCCGGTGCCGAGGTCCCGCTCCTGCCCTCGCGGGGCTCGTTGAGTCGCCGACTGCGAGGTCAGGAAGCCTGCACGCCGAGATCGCATCCGGCTCGTCGGGGAACGGGCCTCAGGACCGCGCGATCGCCGTTCCGTCGGTCGTGTCGATCACGATCTCCGACTGCAACGTGCGGTGCACCGGGCACCGGTCGGCGATTTCCAGCAGGCGTTTCCGCTGGTCGTCGTCGAGGTCGCCGTCCAGTTGGATGACGCGCTCGATCCGGTCGAGCATGCCGGCCTGCGTCTCGCAGTTCGCGCAGTCCTCGGCGTGGATGCGGGAGTGTCGCAGCGACACCGTCACGTCGTCCAGCGGCCAGTGCTTGCGCTGCGCGTACAGCCGGAGTGTCATCGCCGTGCACGCGCCGAGCGCGGCGAGAAGCAGGTCGTAGGGAGTGGGGCCGGTGTCGTCCCCGACGGGCACCGGCTCGTCGGCCACCAGGTGGTGGGGCCCGACGGTGATGTGTTGAGCAAGCGTGCTCGGCCGCTTCCCGAACACCACGACGTGGCCCTCACGGCCCGCGTCCGGCGTGGGTTCGGCAGACTTGGGCAGGTAGCGCGCGGCCCACGGCGCGAGCACCGCGGCGACGAACGCGGCGTCGTCCGGTGCGGTGAGCAGGTGGTCGGCGCCGTCGAGGGCGATGAAGGACTTCGGGTGCCGGGCGGTGTCGAAGATGCGCCGGGCGTTGTCCACGCCGACCAGCTCGTCGGTGGGCGAGTGCAGCACCAGCAGCGCGGCCCCGAGGCTCGCGATCCGCGCGGCCTGCGGCTGGGCCGCCAGGTCGTCGAGCAGCTCGCGGCGGACGCGGAAGGTGCGACCGGCGAGTAGGACCTCGGCATCGCCGTCCTGGTCGATCCTGGCCCGGTGCTCGGCGAACAGGCCGACGACGTGCTGCGGGTCGGCGGGTGCGCCGATGGTGGCCACCGCTCGGACCTCCGGGATCAGGTGAGCCGCTGCCAGCACGGCGGCACCGCCGAGCGAGTGCCCGATCAGGATCGACGGCGCGGCGAAGTACTCCCGGAGGTGATCGGCGGCGCGCCCGAGGTCGGCGATGTTCGAGCTGAAGTGCGTGTTGCCGAACTCGCCCCCCGAACCTCCGAGCCCGGTGAAGTCGAAGCGCAGTACGGCGATCCCGCGCTCGGTCAGCGCCCGCGCGATCCGGGCCGCCGCGACCACGTCCTTGCCGCAGGTGAAGCAGTGCGCGAACAGCGCGTAGGCGTGGGGCTCGGTCTCCGGCAGGTCCAGCCGGGCCGCCAGCGGGGCCCCTGAGAGCCGGGAAACTCGAGCTTCCTGCTCATTGCCACGGGTCCTGGTCCCCTCCATCGATCCGGTGCGCCGCTCGCAGGCGGTGCACCTCCAACCGGTAGCCGTCGGACTCGACGGAACAGAGGCGGCCCTCGACCGCAACCCATCGGCACAGATTGTCCAACGCCTGCTCCTGCATCTGCTCGGTGAACTCCAGGGTTATTGCCCGCGGTAGGTCTGCGCATCGCAGGACGGGCGTGAACCGCCCGTCGCGCACCGCGACGGCCTCGAGAAGCCCGGTGGCCAGGACCAGAACCCCCAGCGCCCGGTCGCCGGAGGCAGGAGAGCGCAGTTGCCGAAGCGACGCGATGGTCGCACCCGTGAGAGGCACTGGCTTCCCGGGGCCGTGGGGCCACGCGACCGGCGGCACCGTCATGCGCGACATCATCTCGGTGTCACCCACCGGATGCGGACCGGTCCTGCCCGGACGAGTTTCCGCTTGGCACCGCCCCGTGGCGATAGGGAGGGGCCACCGCGATCCGCCGCCAACGAGTTTCGTCCGCCCGGTCCTCGACGAGGACACCGAGCTCCAACAGCTCGGTGCGGATCGCATCGGCTTCGTCGAACCGGCCTTGTGCACGCATTCGACGCCGCCGCGCGACGGCAGCGTCGACGACAGCGGCGTCGACGAACTCGGCGTCGTGCCCTGCGGGCGCGTCGAGTTCGAACGAGTCGAAGAGGGAGTCCAGGTCCATCAGCAACTGCCACGCCGTCGCCCCGGCGCGCGCTTCCGTTCTGTTCTGCTCCCGGATGAAGTCGAACAGCACCGCCAGCGCACCCGGCGTGTCCAGGTCGTCGTCCAACTTCCGGAAGATGCGAGACCGAGCCTGTTCCGCCGGCTTCCTCGAAGCGTCGGTCTCGGTGCCGCGGCGATCGACCGAACGCGCGAAGTTCTCCACCCGGCGCCGTGCCCTGCCTGCCTCCTCGAGGCGGGCTTCGGTCAGGTCGATGGACGACCGGTAGTGCTGACTCAGGAAGGCGAACCTCAGCGTTCGGAAATCCGACCGGGTGAGCGCGTCCTTGATCGTCACGGAGTTTCCCGCGCTCTTGGCCATCTTCGTTCCGTCGATTCGGAGCAGACCGACGTGCATCCAATGGCGCGCGAGCGGCGCGAGGCCGGAGGCGGACTCCATCTGCGCGATCTCTGCCTCGTGGTGGGGGAACGTCAGGTCGACGGCGCCGCCGTGCAGGTCGTACTGCGGCCCGAACAGGGCTTCGGTGATCGCGGTGTCCTCGATGTGCCATCCCGGCCGCCCGGGGCCCAGCTCGGAGGGCCAGAACGGCTCGTCGGGCTTTCTGGCCTTCCACAGCACGAAGTCACCGTGCTGCCGCTTCGCGTGGTCCGCATCGATCCGGCTCGGTGAGTCTCCCCGCAGCACGTCGCAACGCCCGGAGAGTTTGCCGTAGCCGGGGAACGTGGACAGGTCGAAGTACCAGCCGTCGTCGAGCCGGTACGCGTGGCCACGGTCGATCAGCCGCCGGACCTGTCGGACGACCTGGTCGACGTAGCCGGTTGCGCGCGCGTAGACGTCGACGCCCGTGTTGTGCAGGGCTGCCATGTCACGGCGGTACTCCGCCTCGAACTGCTCGGCGATGTCGTTCGGGGCGACACCCCGCTCCCGCGCACGGCCGATCACCTTGTCGTCGACGTCTGTGATGTTCTGCGCGTAGGTCACGTCATAGCCGCAGAACCGCAGGTAGCGGGCGACGAAGTCGAAGTTCGTGTACGTCTTGGCGTGGCCGACGTGGCTCAGGTCGTACACGGTGGGGCCGCACACGAACATCCGGACAACGCCCGGACGCATCGGCGCGAAGATTTCCTTGCGGCGTGTGAGGCTGTTGTAGAGCCGGAACACCATGTCGACCCGTCCTCGGATCCAGCGGGACACCGTCACAGGGCCCGGGTGTCGTCAGCGTGCAGTGGTCGGCCTGGTTGCCGCTGCGGGCGAGCACACGTCCACTGTCTGCCGGCTCCGGCGTTGATCGCATCCGGGTGTTCCCCGGTGGCTTCGCCCCTGGTGTTCGGCCCGCCCCTCGTATGCTCCGATCACCCGGATCTCCTGGAGGCCCTGGCGCGTCACGTGCACGCGCCGGAGGTCCAGGGAGGGAGGCTTCGTTCCTCCGTCGTACCAAGGATGAGCTCGACATGCTGACAGCCAAGCTGCTCGACAGGGGTAGCGAGCGCGACGTGCTCGACCGCCTGCTCGCGGACGTCCGCATCGGGGAGAGCCGGGCAATGGTCCTGCGCGGCGACGCGGGCATCGGCAAGACCGCGTTGCTGGAACACCTGTTCGGGCAGGCAGCGGGCTTCCGCACCGCGCGAGCCACGGGTGTCGAAGCAGAGAAGGAGCTCGTGTTCGCCGCTCTGCACCAGATCTGTGCCCCGATGCTCGACCGGTTGGGGGGCCTGCCTGCGCCGCAGCGCGACGCCTTGGCCACTGCCTTCGGTCTTGCCGTCGGTAGTCCGCCGGATCGGTTCGTGATCGGTTTGGCGGTGCTGGGTCTGTTCTCCGAAGTGGCGCGGGAACAGCCCTTGCTGTGCGTGGTCGACGACGCGCAGTGGCTGGATCGTGCGTCGGCCCAGGCGCTCGGGTTCGTCGCCCGACGGCTGAAGGCCGAGTCGGTGGCCATCGTCTTCGCGGTGCGCGAGTCCGAGGAGCACGCAGAATCGCCCGAGCTGGTGGGTCTTTCCGAACTCCGCGTCACGGGGCTGACGGACGAGGACTCCCGCATGCTGTTGTCCTTGGCGCATCCCGGACCGATCGACGACCGGGTGCTCGAGCGCGTGACGGCCGAGAGTCAGGGCAACCCGCTGGCGCTGCTGGAACTGCCGCGAGGTTTCACGCCTGCGGAGCTCGCAGGTGGGTTCGGGCTGTTCGAGTCCGTGAGCGTGCCGCGGAGGATCGAGGAGAGCTTCCACCGGCAGATCGAGGCGTTGTCGCCGGTGACCCGGAAGGTGTTGCTGGTGGCGGCCGCCGAACCGGTGGGTGACCCGGTGCTCCTGTGGCGCGCGGTCGACCGGCTCGGCATCGACAACATGGCCACGGTTTCGTCGCGGGGTGAGTTGTCCGGGCTCGTCGAGTTCGCCTCCCGGGTGCGGTTCCGGCACCCGCTGCTGCGTTCGGTGATCTACAACGCCGCATCCCCGGAGCAGCGGCGACGTGCACATTGGGCTCTGGGCGAGGTGGTCGACCCGGTGTCCGACCCGGATCGGCGCGCCTGGCACCTCGCTCAGGCGACTGCCGAGCCGGACGAGGATGTCGCTGCTGAGCTGGAGCGCTCAGCGGGACGTGCACAGGCGCGCGGCGGGCTCGTGGCCGCCGCGTCCTTCCTGGAGCGCGCCACTGCCCTGACCCCAGACCTGGTACGGCGCGGGGAAAGGGCCCTCGCCGCTGCCCAGGCCCGATTCCTGGCGGGCATGCCCGAGGCCTCGCTGCGCCTGTTGTCGCTGGTCGACGCCAGCCCGGTCGCCGACCTGCAGCGTGCCCGGGCGGAGCTGCTGCGCGCCCGCATCGCGTTCGCCGTCGACCGGGGCCGGGACACGCCACAGCTGCTGCTGAAGGCCGCGGCGCAGTTGGAGCCGCTCGACGCCCAGCTGGCTCGCGAGACGTACCTGGACGCGTTGCGCGCAGCCTGGTACGCGGCCGATCCTGCCGGTGGGGTGACGATTCGGGAGGTGGCCCGAGCTGCCGCGGCGGCGCCCTCGCCCGGATCACCACCACGTGCCGCAGATCTGCTGCTCGACGCCCTCGCGGTGCGCTACACCGCCGGCTACCCCACCGGCGCGCCCATGGTGAAGCACGCACTGCGTGCGTTCCGCGGCCCCGACCTCTCCGACGAGGAGGGGTTGCGATGGCTGTGGTTCGCGAGCGCAGCCGCTGTCGACCTCTGGGACGATGACACCGCCAACGCTGTGACGAGCAAGTTCGTCGGCCTCGCCCGCGACGCCGGCGCGCTGGCCACCCTTCCCCTCGCGCTGACCACGCGCATCGTCGTCGAGATCTTCGCCGGTGACCTGGTCGCGGCTGCTGCGCTCGTCGAGGAGATGCACGGCATCGAGGACAGCACCGGGATCACGGTGCCGGCCTACACCGGTCAGTTGCTCGCCGCGTGGCAGGGTCGGGAATCGGTTGCCCGCGAACTGGTCGCGGAGACCGCCACCGACGCCGAACGGCGGGGAGAGGGGCTCGGGGCCATCACCGCCGGATGGGCGTGCGCGGTCCTGTTCAACGGGCTGGGCCGCTTCGAGGAGGCGTTCGCCGCGGCGGAGCAGGCCTCCGCGCCGCACCAGGAAAGGGGCATCCTGACGTGGGCACCACTCGCCGAGCTCGTCACCGCGGCCTCCCGGATCGATCGACCCGACGCGGGGGCCGACGCACTGCGACGTCTCGAGGAGCTGACACAGGCCAGCGGAACGCACTGGGCGCTGGGTCTGGAGGCCTCCTGCCGGGCGCTGCTGAGCGATGGCCGGCCCGCTGAGGGGGCGTACCTGGAGGCGATCGACCACCTCTCCCGTACCCGGATCCGCGGTCAGCTCGCCCGCGTTCGCCTTCACTACGGGGAGTGGCTGCGGCGCCAGAACCGGCGCAACGACGCACGCGAGCAGCTCCGCGATGCGCACGAGGTGCTGATCACGATGGGTATGGACGCATTCGCGGGATTGGCGGCCCGCGAGCTCGGTGCCACCGGAGAAGCGGTCCGCAAGCCCGCCGACACGGGCTCCGGTGAACTCACGACGCAGGAGGCTCAGATCGTCCGGCTGGTGCGCGACGGCTTGTCGAACGCGGAGGTCGCCACCCGGTTGTTCATCAGCCCCCGAACGGTCGAATGGCACCTGAGCAGGATCTTCGCCAAGCTCGGGATCAGCTCCCGTCGGCAGTTGCGCCGCTGAGCCACCACACCGGCCGTGCGCACCTGCGCCGGGGCGCCCGGTCGGATCGGGGGCCATCCCCATCGTCCGGGATGAGCCACGGCGGCAGAGTCGACGCCATGCGGGGCTGCCCTGAGCGCACGGGACCGAAGATCATGACGGGGCCGGCGACAGGACAGCCCGAGCGAAGCCGAGGATCAGGCGGCGGTCGCGGTGGAAAGACGGGTGGCCGGCAAGTCGACGGTCCGCTCGCGGTCGGCGAGGACGCGGCCGGCGGTGGTGATCGCCTGGTGTACCGCGATGTGGGCGTCGAGAAGCGAAGCGGCAGCGGCACGGGCGCCGGTGTCGGTCGCGCCGACGCGGGTGGCGTCGTCTGCAGCCGCGTTCAGGGCTCTGCGCAGGTGCTGGATCGCGGCGTCGATCTGGTGGTTGGCAGTCGTCGCGTAGCTGCGCGGCTCGTAGGGGGCGGCGCGATCGGCGCCGTAGCGGGCGTTGGTCATAGCGAGCGACCTGGCCCTCCTGCTCGTGGGGTGTGGCGCGTGGTGCGGGTCGAAGCCAGGGTGCGACCTGAAGTCTGCTTCAGGTCAAGCGGCTGCGCCGCTGCTGGCCTTTCTGGTGAGTGGCCCCGCATGGGGCCGACCGTGCGACCGAGGAAGCTGCGGATGTAGGCGGTGGCGGTGTCGAGTGCGCTTTCGAGCAGGAAGTGGCCGCCGTCGAGGAGGTGGATTTCGGCGTTGGGCAGGTCGCGGGCGAAGGCCGTGGCTCCGGCTGGGCCGAAGATCTCATCGCCCTTGCCCCAGATGGCCAGCAGCGGCACCTGGCTGGCGCGGAAGTAGCCGTGCACGGCGGGGTAGAGCGGGGGGTTGGTCGCGTAGTCGCGGAACAGCGCGAGCTGGATCTCGTCGTTGCCAGGGCGGTTGACCTCAGCATGATCGGCGATCCAGGTGTCGGGATCGACGAGCTCCGGCTCGGGCACGCCGGTGAGGTATTGCCAGCGGATCGCGTCGAGCGTGAGGGCGCCGCGCAGCGGACCCTCCGTGTCTTCGCCGGGTGCCTGGGCGTATGCCCAGAGCGCGGACCAGAACGAGTCGACGAACCCGTCTTCGTAGGCGTTGCCGCTCTGGCTGATGATTGCCTGTACTGCCATGGGGTTTCGCAGGGCCAGGCGCCAGCCGATGGGGGCGCCGTAGTCCTGGACGTACATGGCGAACCGGTTGACCCCCAACTGGTCGAGCAGGCCCCGGGTGATGTCGGTCAGACCGTCGAAGGTGTAGTCGAACTCGGTGGGCGGCGGGGTGGCGGACTGCCCGAAGCCGATGTGGTCCGGGGCGATGACGTGGTAGTGGTCGGCCAGCGCGGGGATCAGGTGCCGGAACATGCGCGAGCTGGTCGGGAAACCGTGTAGCAGCAGGACGACCGGAGCGTCGGCCGGGCCTGCCTCCCGGTAGAAGACCCGCTGGCCGCTCACGGTCGCTGTCCTGTGGTGAACCTCAGCCATCTCCAACTCCTTCTGGCGGTTGGGTCGGCAGCGCCCCGCGAGGGTCAGTTCTGATCTCCCTCGCAGGTCTGCCGTCATCGCAGTGACACTCCACCGATCCCGCGTCGGTCGGTTCCGGCGAATCCCTAGCTGACCTGCCCAGTCGGTCGCACCCGCAGGCCTGGGCTTCTTCGATGCGGCGAGCCGACCCGTGGAGTACGGGAGGCCCGACCGTCAGTGCGCGAACGCGTCCGCGGTGCCGGGCACGGGGACGCGCCACAGCGGAACGACGTGGCGCGCGTCCGGGGCAGCGGCCAGAACCAGGTGCAGCTCCGTGCGCGAGGAGATGGCGAGTTTCGTGAAGACCTTGTGCAGGTGGTACTCGACGGTGCGAGGGCTGACGAACAGGCGGGCGCGATCTCGGGGTTGGAGAGCCCGTTGAGGGCCAGGTGTGCGATCTGGGATTCCTGAGGAGTCAGCTGACGGCCGGCCTCGACGCTGCGCTTGCGCGCCGTCTCACCGGTGGCGAGCAGCTCGCGGTGAGCGCGGTCGGCGAACGCTTCCGCACCGATGGTCGCGAACAGTTCCCAGGCCGCTCGCAGCGGTGCTCGTGCGTCCATGCGTCGCTTCCGGCGGCGCAGCCACTCACCGTAGAGCAGCTGGGCGCGGCCGAGGTGGATCCGGATGTCGGTTCGGGCCAGTCGGTCGATCGCTTCTCGGTAGAGCGGCTCTGCGGCCTGCTCGTCGGCGAGCAGCGCTCGTGCCGCTGCCTGGATGCCCAGTGCCCAGTCGGTGCCTGCAGCATCGGTGCGCTCGCTGAGTCGGGCGACAGCACGAACTGCGGTGTCGTGTTGGCCGGTGCGCACGGCCGCTTCGACGAGTTCGGGCAGCGCCCACCCGCACAAGGCGAGCTGCTCGGGCCGGCAGGCGTCGTGCGCCGCCGCGAGGGCCTGTTCGTAGTGGCCCACGCTGTTGTGCATGACGGCCTCGGCAAGGCTCGCGGCTGTCAGGGTGATGCCGTCGCCGCGGTCCCGGGCATCGTGGCGTGCTTCCCGTAGCAGGTCGTGAAGGACATCGTGCCGGCCCTGCCATGCGGCGAGCAGCAGCGATGGGTGCCGGAGCGGTGTGGCGCCGGTGGCTGAAACGTGTGCGTCGGCACGTGCGAGTCCGGCGCGAGCGGCGTCGAACCGACCGACGTGCATGTCGGCGAGCGCGCGGTGGGCCGCGGATTGCGCGGGCGTCGTCGAGTCCTCGGCGCTGGTGTGGATGGTGTGGCGCGACGACAACGCGGTCCATGCCTGCACGTCCCAGACGTCGGCGGCGACGCAGCCGGCCAGCCACAGCCAGCGGCTCGCCTCCGGGCCGAGATCGGCGGTTCGGAACGCGCGGAGCACCTCGGTGAGGGGGCCGACGGCCGCGACCGGGCCGTCGAGCGCCCGTGTCGCCAGTCCGTCGAGGAGCATCGCTACCGGATGGGCCGCCCCCGCGGCCACGGCGGCGGCCCTTGCGGCAGCAGCGATTTCGACGACGGTCGGGGTGGTGGCGAGGTGGCCGGAGAACACTGCCGCCACCAGCGCCTCCAGATATGCGTCCCGAGCCAACGCGGATGAGTGCGGCTCGATGCGCCGTGCCGCGTCGAGCAGATGCCGGGGTGAAGCCTGGCTGCGGTGTTTGGTGAACTCGATCCGGGCGCGCTGCAGCGCCACCTGGGCTTGTCGTGCCTCGTCGGGAGGTGCGCTCTCCGCCATCGCGAGCAGTCGCTGAGCGGTCTCCGGGGCGCCCGAAAGACGTTGTGCCTCCGCGGCAGCCAACGCCCTCTGTGCCCTCGCCACCGGGTCGGCGGTGAGCAGCGCGGCCTTTTCCAGGAACGCCGCCCCGGCCGCGACACCGCCGCGGGCCCGTGCGGTAGGCGCGTGCCGCTCGAGGTCGGCGGCGACGGTGTCGTCGAGGCCACTGGTGGCCAGCGCGAGGTGCCACGCCCGACGATCGGGGTCCACGTCGGCGTCGATGGCGTCGCCCAGCGCGCGGTGGACCTCACGGAGCTCGGCGGGTGGGGCGGTTGCGTAGACCGCCGCACGCAGCCGTGGGCATACGAACACGATCCGCGGACCGAACTCCAGCAGCCGCTGTGCCTCCAGAGCCTCAGCAGCGTCGCTACCGATACCGAGCGCGGATGCGGCCCGCCAGGCCACCGGCGGGTCGCCGGTGGGGTCTGCGGCCGCCGTGAGCAGCAGGCGCCGCGCTCCGGCTCGCAGATGCTGCCCGCGCTGGACACAGTCGTGGTCGAGCAGGCGGCGTCCTGCGCGCGGTGCGGGAATCGCGTACCCGCCGGCGAGCTCGACCGCGTTGATGCCGTCGAAGGCCTCTACGAGCACCCGGGGGTTGCCGCGAGCCTCCATCAGGACCCGCTCGATGACGGCGGCGTCGATCTTCCCGGGGGTTGTCGCGGCCAACAGGAGTCGCGCGTCGTCGTACGGCAGGGGCTCCAGGCGCATCTCGGGCACACCGTCGAGTTCGGTCCTGTGCTGCTGTTCGCGTTCGGCGAGCAGGACCAACAGCCCACGCTCGGCGCGTCGCGCCACGAACGCCAGTACCAGTCTGGAGGCGTGGTCGAGCAAGTGCGCGTCATCGACGAGGCAGCACACGGGCTGCGTGACGGCGAGGCTGGTGAGCAGGTTCAACGTGGCGAGGCTGACGAGCAGCCGGTCCGGCGGTGGCCCGGCGGTCAGCCCGATCGCGGTGGTGAGGGCATGGCGTTGGGCAGACGGCAGCGCATGCATCTCGTCCAGCAGCGGCGCGCACAACAGGTGCAGCCCGGCGTAGGGCAGCTCGTGTTCGGGGCGACGCCGCGGACGCGTAGAAGCCGGTGGCCGGTCGCGCGCCGGGCGACACATTCGAGCATGGCGCTCTTCCCGCTGCCGCCGTCACCGATCACCCGCAAGGTGGCTGCCTGCTGCTGCAGGAGCTGCTCCATACGGGCACACTCGGCGGCCCGACCGTACAGCCGCAACGGGCCGCTGCCGTCCGGCCTGTGGTGCAGGGCGCTCGACGAAGTAGGCACGGGAAGCACGGTGCCGCGCCATGGCCCGGATGTGACCCGGGTGCGACACGGGGTTCGACACGGGGTTCCGGACGGTGACCCCGAGGTCCGCCTCTTCACGGCCCCCGGTGTCCGAGCCGACCTGAGCGGCCGCGGTACTCACCAGGGGACGTGGAGATCGGTGAGGCCTTGGGCATCGATGCCCATGACGCCGCCGTTCTCGATGATCACCATCAGTACACCCTCGCAGTTCGGGCAGCGCAGTACCGTTCCGGCGCCCCGGTACACCCTGGCCTGCCCGAGCCTGCTCGCTGCGCCGCAGCCGGCGCACGTGCCCGGCGCGGCTGTCATGTCCTGTCCGAACGCGGTCTGCAACATTCCTGCGATCGCATTGCCGTCCAGTGCGGTCATGGGTTCTCTCCGATCCCGCCGAAGCGTTCGGTTCGGATGCGTCTCGGGTCGTGCCCGATACCGACGAGCAGCTCGGCGGCGGTCTCGACGAACGCCGTCGGCCCGCACACGTAGACGAGGGGGTCGGCGCCAGGGGACCAGCCGGATTCCACCAGCATCTCGCGGTCGATGCGGCGGTCGTAGCCGTTCCAGCCGGGCGGCTGGGTACGGGTGAATGTGAGGCTGATGTCGATCTCGTCGGAGGTTGCCATCCGCATCAGTTCCTCCCGGTAGAAGAGGTCCTCCGGGGTGCGGACGGAGTACAGCAACTGGACCGGCACCGTGCTGTGGATCGAGCGGTGGTGGCGCAGCATCGAGCGGAACGGGACGATCCCGGACCCGCCGGCGATGAGCAGCAGCGGCCCGCCCGGGGAGTCCTGCCACACGAAGTACCCGCCCACCGGGCCGCGCAGCTCCAACTCGTCACCCAGGCGCAGCTGGTCGACGAGGTAGGGCGAGACCTCCCCGTCGTGCAGGCGCTCGACGGTGATCTCGACCTGAGCGTCGGACGGTGCGGAGGCGATCGAGTAGCTGCGCTGCGCCTGGTAGCCGTCATCGGCGGTGAGCCGGATGTCGACGTGCTGACCGCCTCGATGCCCGCGCCACTCGGGCACCTGCAGTGCGAT
The DNA here is from genome assembly GCA_001942185.1 of Pseudonocardia sp. CNS-004. Taxonomy (GTDB): domain Bacteria; phylum Actinomycetota; class Actinomycetes; order Mycobacteriales; family Pseudonocardiaceae; genus Pseudonocardia. The sequence continues at coordinate 327,319 of MKJV01000068.1, read as the reverse complement.
GGTTCGGGTGCGTGCGGTCTCGGTGACGATCTTGACGATGGTGCCGGTCTGCCAGGTCAGTCTCCGGAGTAGCGCTGCTCTTGCCATGGGTCTCCGTAGTTGTGGTAGCCGTAGCGTTCCCAGAAACCGGGCTGGTCCTCGTCGCGCAGATCGAGGCCCCGTACCCACTTGGCGCTCTTCCAGAAGTACAGGTGTGGGACCAGCAGCCGTGCCGGGCCGCCGTGCTGCGAATCGAGCGACGCGCCGCCGAAGCCGTAGGTGATCCACGCCTTGCCACCGGTCAGGTCCGCGATCGGTAGGTTCGTGGTGTACCCGCCGTCGCAGAAGACCAGCGCATGACCAGCGCTGCTCTGCACGCCGGCGAGCAGGGTGTCCAGCGAGACCCCCATCCACTCGGTGTCGAGCTTGGACCATTTGGTGACGCAGTGGATGTCGGTCGTGATGTTCTCGCTCGGCAACGCACGGAACTCGTCCCACGTCCACGAAATCGGCTCGGCGACCGCGCCGCGGATGCTGAACGTCCACCGGTCCAACGGCGTGTGCGGTGTCGGGCCCGCGGACAGCACCGGGAATGCGGTTGTCACATACTGACCCGGCGGTATCCGGGATGGGTCGGCGTCGGTGCGTCGGCTGCCCAGGAAACCGCGCGATGTGGGTGTCATCGGTGTGTTCCTGATTGCACCCGCAGCTGCCATTGTTGCTTTTCGAGCTCGCGGGTCACTCCGATGAGTACGTCCTGGGACACGAGGTCGACTTCGCCGACGCGGTGGAGCCGGGATCGGACCCGTTCGGCGACCGCTGCTACGCGGTGGGTGACTTCGTGGATGAGCACGTTGTCCTGGATCTCGGTCGGAGTGACCGGGGTCAGCTCCGTGCCGGCGGCGACGGCGGCTGGTTGACCGTCGACGGTGTGGCCGATCGTGATGGCGCGTTCGGCGACGGTGTCGGCCATGGAGCGCCAGCTGTCGACGAGCTCGTCGAGTTGTAGGTGCAGTGAGTGTGACAGCGGGCCGACGGCCATCCAGTGCAGTTGTTTGCCGGTCAGTGAGAGCGCCACCAGGTCGTGCAGTACTGCGGCCAGTTCGCGACCGATGGCGGCTCGCTCGTGCGGGTTGTCCAGTGGGGGAAGGTAGACGGCCGCCGTCAGGGAATCCATGCGTTGGTCCTCCTCAGCGCGCGCAGTGGTCGGCCTGGTTGCCGCTGCGTTCGAACACATCGACTGTCTGCGAGTGCAGGCGCCGATCGCATCCGGGTTCTCCCCAGTGAAGTCGGCCATGCACAAGGTGGCTTGTGGCCGTTCACGCTGCGGGGCATCGCGCCCGCTCGGACGACGCCGGTCGCGTCGATTCGGGCAGCACATCCACCGGGTGGAGGCCGGGGAGAACCCTGATGCGATCGGCGTGGGCCGACCGCAGGCTCGGCCGTACTCGACGGGTCGAGCGTCTGCGTCGATGCGCTCACGACGAGAAACCACTTGTTCCGCAATCTGGTGTATTCCTCGACCGGCAACGAACGACCTGCCGGTCGTGGGGGAGGAAATCGATGACCGACGAGATCTGCGTGATGCCGGCGACCGAGCTGGTCGCCCGGATCGGTGCGAAGGAACTCTCACCAGCCGAGGTGACCGACGCGGTGTTGGACCGGATGGACCGGCTCGATCCCGTGCTGCACGCCTTCTGTGAGCCCACCCGCGAGCGGGCCCGCTCCACCGCCGCCGACGTCACCGAACGGATCGCACGCGGTGAACCGGTCGGACCGCTGGCCGGCGTGCCGATCGCGGTCAAGGACCTGATCTCCGTCAAGGGCGTCCGGACGGCGATGGGCTCGCCGATCTACCGCGACTTCGTCCCGGACGAGGACGACGTGGTGGTCGAACGGATCACGGCGGCCGACGCGGTGGTCCTGGGCAAGACCACCGTGCCGGAGTTCGGCTACAGCGGCGCCGGGCACAACCCGGTCTCGCCCGCTGCCCGTAACCCGTGGAACACCGCGATGACCCCGGGCGGGTCCAGCGCGGGCTCGGCGGCCGCAGTGGCCGCAGGCATCGGCCCGGTCGCGCTGGGCACCGACGGCGGCGGCTCGGTGCGCATCCCGTCCGCGCACTGCGGCATCTACGGGTTCAAGCCGTCCATGGGTCGGGTGCCGATGTACCCCGGTGCCCGCGATGAGCGCTACCCGGGCGCGTCGAGCTGGGAGAGCCTCGGGCACATCGGCCCCCTCACCCGCACGGTCGCCGACGCGGCCCTGCTCATGTCGGTGCTGGCAGGCCCGGATCCCCGCGACCGGCTCTCGCTGCCGGCCGGCGACGTCGACTGGACGACCGCGCTCGAGGGCGGGATCAGCGGCATGCGGGTGGCGTTCTCGCCGGACTGGGGCTACATGACCGTCGATCCCGCGGTCCGTGAGATCACCGAACGGGCAGCGGCGGTGTTCGAGAGGGACCTGGGCTGCACGGTCGAAGTGACCCACCCCGGCTGGGACGACCCGTTCCACGCGTTCTGGACGGTGGTGATGGGCGACACCGACCTGGCGGGCATGCGGAGGCTGATCGGCGAGTACGGCGCGGACATGTCGCCGAACGTGGTCGAGATCCTCAGCAAGCCCTGGACCGCGGAGGATCTGACCAGCGCCAGGATGGTGCGCAAGGCGGTGAACAACAAGATGTGGCGGCTCATGGCCGACCACGACCTGTTGATCACCCCCACCCTCGCCGTTCCGCCGTTCCCCCTCTACACCCAGGGCCCGGAGATCGTCGACGAGCAGATGGTGCCGTCGAGGCCTGGCTGGGCTTCTGCTTCCCGATCAACCTGACCGGCCAGCCCGCCGCCAGCGTGCCTGCCGGCTTCACGGACGACGGCCTTCCGGTCGGCCTGCAGATCGTCGGCCGCCACCTGGCCGACGCCGACGTCCTGCGCGCCTCGGCCGCTTTCGAGGCCGCCGCCCCCTGGGCCGCCCACTGGCCCGACCTGCCCTGAAGCCTGGCGACGTGGTCGGCGGCTGTTGATCGCCTGCGCTCAACGGTCGTCGTCGGTCGTTCGGTCGGGCCAGCCGTCCACCTCGAGCACGACGTGGATCGCGGCTTCTTCCGCGGACGCTCCCGCGCCGTCCACCCCGACGTCGCGGGCGAAGTAGTCCGAGCGCGGGTCTGACGCATCGAAGTCCCCGATCACGAGCCGACCCGAGCGCGTGTCTCCGACTCCCGGTCGATGGGTTCGCCGTCGGTGTCGGAGGTGTCGCCGATGCCGTCGCCGAACTCGACGTCATTGACATCGGGTTCCTCGCGGGCCAGGCGATGCGTGAGGTCTTCGTGCCCGGCTTGCTCGGCAGCGGTCGTCCCCCACGCGGTGACCCCCCACGGCCGTTCCGGAGGCGAGTAGCCCTCGTCGGGATCGGTGCCCACCTCGTCGTCGTCGAGGCTCTCTTCCGGTGACAGCAGCTCGGGATCGAAGCGGTCTTCGACCGCCTCGTCGTCGCCGAAGATCGTCATGTGTTTCTCCCTCGGAGCCGGGGTCGAGCAGCCGGGATCGGATCGGGCGACGCGGGCCGTCGTCGCGCTCCGGGCAGCTTCGTGCAGGTCCGGACCGCTCGAATCAGGCAGCTCCCGAGTCGTGGACCTGTGGTACCGCAGTGGGCGGGGACGGTCCCGTCTACTCGCGGGGGAAACTGCGCTCCTGCAGTACCCAGCGGTTTCCGTCCGGGTCGGTGAAGTCGAGGAAGCTCGCGAGGTCGCGGCGTTGCGGATCGACGCCGGGCTCCCAGTCTCCCTCCCATCGCTCGCCGCCCGACTTGTGCCGGATGTCGCCGAGATCGACGCCGCGTTCCTGGAGTTCGCGGTGTGCGGCTTCGATGTCGGCGACCACGAGGTACATGCTGCGTTCCGGGTCGGGTCGTTCGTCGGTGGCAGCGGCCACGAGCTGGATCGAGCTGGCCGACCCTGGCGGCGTGAGCTGTACGACCCGGAAGTCGTGGGTGGGCCGGTAGTCGACGTCGAGCGCGAAGCCGACCCGTTCGGTGTAGAAGGTCAGCGAGCGATCCACGTCGCGGACCGGAAGAACGACGACCTCGAGCTGGTAGTCCACTGTGGTCCCTTTCGGCACCCCTTCACGTCAGGGGCGGGTTGTTCCCAGAGGGCGTCAGGTCGAATGCCCGCAATGGGAGGCCGGTGGTGGTGACGATCTGCGCAGGGGTGAAACGGACCCGGCGCCCGGTCCCGCCGTCGTCTCCCGCCCCGCCGCGGGCGGTCCATTCCAGGGTGGAGCTACCGGAGAGGTGCAGGGCTGCGCCGGTGGCGAAGTCGAGGAAGAGCAGCGCGGTGGTGGGGTCGACGACGATGTTGCCGAGGCTGTTGAAGAGGTTGTTGCCCGGATAGTCCGGCCACCACAGCTGACCCGCCTCGATCCGCACGAATCCCGGTGGGCCGCCCCGGTGCGAGGTGTCGGTGCCGCGAGTGGGGTGGGTGCTGCCGAGCACGAACGTGTCCGCCCGGGCGATCAGCGCCACGTGGCCGGGCTCGAGGCGGTCATGGCGGCGCGCGATGACACGGATGTCGGCTACTTCCGACGTGTCCTCACAGATGTGGCGCTGCTGGATGTACCGCGGGCAGTTCCCGTAGGCCTGGTCTGCGGATATCTCTAGTTCACCGTCTCGCGAGCGGGTGAGGGCGCCGTTGATCCGGACGCGACGGCGGATCGCGAGGTCGAGGGCCATGACCGCGACCTGCTGTCCTTCGGGTAGCCGGTGCAGCGGGTCGCCGGGCTGCGGGGCGGCGTGCACGGTCAGGGTCGAGGCACGGGCGATGAGAAAGCCAGGCCGGCCGGGCAGCGGGGAGGTCCACAGGTGGCCGTCGTCGTCGCGGCCGGTGAGCATGGCGAGGTCGCGGCCGGCAAGGAAGCGGCTCATCCCACCGTCGAAATGCGGGGGGCCGAGCATCCCAGACAGGTGAGTGGCCTCGTCGAACACGCCGGCGCGGCTCTGGACGGCGCGTTCGCCGTCGTGGAAAACGGTGGTGGTCACGGTCATGTCCCTTTTCGCCGGTGCAGTTCATGCGTCCTCGGCGCGGGCAGGATGTAGCCGAAGCCCGGGCCGGTGCCGCTCACATGTCGACCACGACTGCGGTACGTGGACGGGCGCAGCAGAGCAGCACGGTGCCGGGGACGGGCCGGTCGAGCGGTGGGGGCGAGTAGTCGACGTCGCCGGACAGCAGCGGCGTCTGGCAGGTGCGGCACACGCCGGAGCGGCATTGCCAGCGTGCGGGGACGTCGCAGACCTCGGCGAGTTCCAGGATGCTGGCCTGCCCGGTGTCGAACGGCGCGGTGACGCCGCTGCGCGCGAACGTCACCTCCGGGCCACTACCGGGTGGCCCTGGGGGCCGGTGGGGTGCGCGGCGGATGTGCTCGACGCGCCCGGGTTGATCGGCGCGAGGGCTCCGAACGTCTCGCTGCGGATGCAGGCGGGTGCCAGCCCTGCTGCGCGTAGCGCCGTCGTCAAGTCCGCCATGAACCCGACCGGCCCGCAGAGGTAGGCGGTGGCCTCCACCGGGAGGCCGAGTTCGGCGATCCGCCATGCGGAGAGCCTGCCGGTGATCACGCGCGGGTCCTGGCCGGGTTCGTCGTCGGCGCCGCTGTAGTAGATGTGGGTGTGGGCGTGCAGGAGCGCGTCGAGCAGGTCCCGGGTCTCGGTGGAGAAGGCGTGCTCGCGGGGTCCGCGCGCAGCGTGCAGCCACCACACCTCCCGCTCGGTCCGCTGTTCGGCGAGTCGGTACAGCATCGCGAGTACGGGTGTGACTCCGATGCCTGCCGAGATGAGGACAACCGGTGTGTCGGCGTCGTCGAGCACGAACTCGCCCCGGGGGGCGGCGGCCTCGACGACCGCGCCGGCGCGCAGCGATTCGTGGATGTAGCCGCTGACCAACCCACCGGGCTCGCGTTTCACGCTGATCCGGTAGGTGCCCGCGGCAGGGGCCGAGGACAAGGAGTAGTTGCGCACGGCCCCGGGCCCGCCGACGGGCACGCGTACCGGCAGGTACTGGCCGGCGCGGACCTGGGGTAGTGGCGTGCCGTCAGCGGTGGTGAGGTGGATCGAGGAGACCGTCGCGGTCTCAGGGACGACGTCGATGACCCGTAGCTCACGGAAACCCGGCCAGCCGGGTTCCTCCGGCGCCATCGTCTGCCGGCGAACACTCTCTGCGTCGTCGAGCAATTGCTGCAGAGAGGTCTGCCAACCGTGGCTGAGCGCCGGAATCCGAACCGCTCGTCGGAGCGTGTCCAGGTCCCGGCCGGTAGGTAGAGCAACGCGTCGGCGGCTGCGACGCTCACCCGTCCCGGCCCGGTCGCGGTCCGCACGATCTCGTCCCCGGCCCGGACGCGTCCTTCGGTGATCACTCGCAGGTAGAACCCGGGCCGGTGGTGGGCCACGAGCATCGCTGCGAGCTCCGGCTCCCCGATGCGCAGGCCGGCCCGGAAGCAGGTGACCCGGGGCTGGCTCACCTCGAACTCCGCCTCGCCGATCCGGTAACGGTCGCCGATGCACACCTCGTCGTCGCCGAGCCCCTCCACGGTGAAGTTCTCGGCGAACGATCCGGGCGGGAGGTGTTCGCGCCTCAGTTGCGTGCGCCAGTAGTCGTAGGACTCGACCTGGTAGACGAGTACCGCGCGGTTGGGGCCGCCGTGGCCGTGCTCGTCGCCCTGGCCGTCACCCTCGACGCCGAGCCGCCGCACCATACGGGCGCCGTCGACGGGGTCCTTCCATGCGCCCGTACGGACGGTGACGCCGTTCCAGGCGACGTCGCGGGGCAGACCGACGTTGACCGAGACCAGAGTCGGCACGAGGTGCACCCTTCTGCGCGCGGGGCGCGGATGTCATTGGTGGATGGTGAATTCTATTGGGGTGTGCTGTGTTCGTTTCGCCTGGGCAGCCGACGTTTCACCAGGTCAATGCGATACCCCGGGAGTGGCTCATGGTCTGCGACACGTGTCGCAGACAGGTAATTTACTGCTGAGGGGTCACTCAGCAACCGATCTGAGTCTCGCGAGCTGTGGCTCGGAACGTTTGCCTAGGGCAACACGATGGAGTGGACAAGCAGGCCACCGATCTGCTCGGTCCGGTGGGGGCTGGAACCAGCGGCTTCGCGCATCAGCTGTTCGTCGCGGCGGCAGGCGCGGGCGTGCCGCGTCACGGCCTGGCGGTGGCGTGTGGTTTGAAAGGCGTGCTCAGATTCGACGGGATCGACGAGCGCCGACCGCGGCGCCGAACCGCTCCCCAATGGAAGTCATCCGAGGCAGGACGCGGCGAGGTGGCGAAGGTGGGTGACGATCTGCGGGATGGCATGGAGGTCCTGGCTTATGAGGGCAGTCAGGTCTCGCCCCTGCATCTAGCCTGGCGCGGAATCGCGAGGTCAACGTGACCCGGCCGCTTCATCAGTGAGGTCATGGCACCAGTCCTTGACCGGCAGGAAAGACCCTGCCGGACAACAGCCTCCCAGTCCCAAGCACCAGAACTAAGCAGCGGCACGCTACTAGCTCAGGCTGGCCGCGGCGCGGGCGGTCCGGTCGAGTTCGCGGCGGGCGAAGCCGGCGAACCCGCGATAGGTCGGGCTTGCGGCCCAGCGCTCGTATGCCGCGCCAAACGCCGCGGTGCCGCCCAGTCCAGCCAGCTCGGCCGTCCCGGCGGCGACGCCCCGAGCCTGCAGCGCTTTGGTCATCGTCTGGGCAAGCGTGGCGCGCTTGAGCACGGCGCGCTCGTGCAAGGTCGCCGAGGAAGCGATCAAGCGTTGACGGGTCGCGGCATGGCGGTGCCGGTCGGCGTCGAAAACGGGGTCGACGGCGAGGACCGCGGCACGCACGAGCTCGAGCGGCGAGGCACCTGCCGCGCCGTCCGCGATGGCCTGCCGGAAGGTGTTGGCGAGCAGGTCTTGGCCCCAGAACAGCACCTCGGGCTTGTCGGGGAAGTGGCGAAAGAACGTCGCCTTGCTCAGTCCGGCGCGGCCGGCAATCTCGGCGGCCGACACCGCCTCGAATCCGCGCTCGGCGAACAGCTCAAGGGCGGCGTCCTCCAGCCGTGCCTGTGCGTCCGGTTGCCAGCGGGACATGACCCCACAATAGCGGTGCACTGCGACTCGGTCTCGTCACTGTGTACGGTGACGAGACCGAGACTCATCAGTGAGTCTTGTTTCGGACGCATTCGAGGAGAGCACAGCATGACTGTTCGCCGGGTCGTCACCGGGCACGACAGCGAGGGCAGGTCGCGGGTGGTCGACGACCAGAACGTGGAGCCGATCACCTCTGCGCTGACGCCCGGCTTCGCCGCTTACCGGCTTTGGGGACGCGACGAGCCGCCCACGTTCCCGGACGACGGGTCGCCCAGCGGCGTCGAGGCGTACTTCCCGCCGCGGGATGGATCGCGCTTCGTGATCATTACGCATCCCCCGGAGGGAGTGACCCCACCGCCGGACGTGGACGCAGCCGCGGCTTCTGCCGAGCTGGAGCGGCAGATGCCCGGCGTGATGGCCTCAATGGAGCCCGACGGCTCAGGGATGCACACCACCGACACGATGGACTACCTGATGGTCGTGCAAGGCGAGGCCACGCTCGAACTCGACGACGGCGAACGAGCCGTGTTACGGGCAGGCGACGTAGTCGTCCAGAACGGCACCCGGCACGTGTGGCGCAATTACGGCACCGAGCCCTGCACGCTCGTCGCTGTCTCGGTCGGCGCGGACCGCACGACAACCCGTTAGTCCCGCCGCTCGGCCTCGAGACTCGATGCTCTGCTCTGCCACCGCCTGAGTCGGCAGTGGCAGAGGAGAGCGCAGGACCGTTGGAGCAGTCCGAGGCGCAGGCCGGCATCAGAGGCGGACAAGGCCGGGACCGCCGCTCGAACTTTCTGCGAGATTCCGGCCAACCTCAAACCACAGAAACGAACGGAGAACACCAATTGGGGCCCTCACCAAGCTGCTCAACGCGGGTATCACCGTGTGCAAGGCCGACGGCACGCTGCGCCTGCCGGTCCTGCGCCGCGAAGACCTCGACAACAGCTTCCCCGGACTCCTCGGCCTCATCCGTCAGGCGCGCCCTCGGCCGCGCAGGGCCGCTCATGATTCCGGGTGGCCGGTCGTGGCCGAGGCCGCGCGCCACGGTGCGATCTCGCGCTCGGTGCGCTCGGTCATCACTGCGCTCGGTCATCACTGCGCGGCGGTCCAGCGCGTCCTGTCCGAAGGGCAGGTGCAGCGGAAGCCGGTCGCCCGAGGTCACCCGGTATGGGCGCTAGCGTTTTCCCACGCCGACGATGCTCAACGCGAATTCGGTGTACTCACGGGCGACCTGGTCGGGGCCGATCGGCCCGTCGTCCTGGTACCACCGCGCGATGCTGACGCAGAGTTCTCGGATGGCGAACGAGGCGAGGGCCGGCGAGTCCACGGTGAACCTGCCGGCGGCCACACCGTCGCTGATGATTTGCCGCAGGGCGTGCTCGTGCTCGCGGCGCAGCGCCTGCATCTGCGAGCGAAACGGCTCCTCGAGGCTCGAGGTGTCCCGGTTGACGACGATCGCTTCGCGCCGGTGTGTGGCGTGCCGCCGGGCGTAGACCAGCACGGCGTGGAAGAGCCGGTCGATCGGCTCCGTTCGCCCTTGGGTCGCCTGCCGGAAATCTGCCAACACCCCTCGTACGGTCGCCTCGACGATCGTCTGTAGCAGCTCCTGTTTCGACGTCATGTGGTTGTAGAGGCTCGGGGTGCGCACCTCCAGCGCCTCGGCGATCTGGCTCAGCGCCGTGCCGTGGTAACCGCGCTCGGCGAACAGCGTCAACGCCGTGTCCAGCACCGTCTGGCTGCTCACGGCGTTCCGGGGCGTGGCTCTCGTCATCCGCGGTACCGGCAGATCCGCAGGGCGAACTCCGCGTACTCGTCCGCGACCTGCTCCGCCGAGCGCGGGCCGCCCTCGCGGAACCACCGGGCGATGCTGACGCTCATCTCGAGTATCGCGAAGGAGGCGAGCCCGGCGTTGCCGACGGCGAACGCCCCGCATTCGATCCCGCGCGTGATGATCGACCGGATCGCCCGCTCGTGCTCGCGTCGCCGTTCCCGCATCTCGGTGAGGGCGGGTTCGGGCAGACTCGTCGTGTCCCGGTTGACCACCAGTGCCTCGCGCCGGTGGGTGGCGTGGCGCAGCGCGTACACCCTGGTCGCGGCGCGCAGCTGGACGACCGGATCCTCGCTGTCCGCCACGGCCCCGTGGAAATCCGCCAGGACGTCACGGAGGGTCGCGGCGACCAGGGTCTCGAGGAGCTCCTGTTTCGACCGCATGTGGTTGTACAGACTGGGCGTGCGAATCCCCAGGCGCTCGGCGATCTGACTCAGCGCGGTGCCGTGGTAGCCGCGCTCCGCGAACAGTGTGAGGGCGGCGTCGAGCACGGCCTCGCTCGTCACCGTCTGCCGCGCCTCCGGCGCCGCGGACCGTGTGTCCGTTGGCGGCATTCCCCAACCCTAACGGTTGCTAGTCCATCGTGCGCCGAGGACCAGGTGGGTCTGGCGCTGATCCGGGCCCGGCCTTGTCGTTCACGTCAGCGGGCGCTACCGTGCGAAGCGAAACTTACGAGCGTTAGCTAGCTGGACGGGCCAAGGAGGACTGGTGCTGCGGACGGAGTACATCGCGACCGTGTCCGAACTCCTGGCGGGCCATGCCGAGGCGAGGCCGGACCGGATCGCCTACATCGACGACCAGCGGACGGTCACCTACGCCGAGCTGGCGTACTCCACCGCGCGGATCGCGGGGCACCTGCAGCGCATGGGCGTGGAGCGCGGGGACCGGGTGCTGCTCTACCTCGACAACCGGGTAGAGGTCGCCGAGTCGTACCTGGCGATCCCCCGCGCCGGGGCGGTGGCGGTCTGCGCAAATCCGCAGGCCGCCACGGCCGAGGTCGAGCACGTCCTCACCGACAGCGGATCGCGGGTGGTCGTCACCGACGTGGCCCACCTCCCGGTGGTCCGGCAGCTCGCCGCGCAGGCGGACCTGCTCGCCGTCGTCGTCGTGGGCGACGTGAGCAGCGCCGGCGCGCCGGGCCCGGTGGACGAGATCGCCTATGCCGACCTGCTCTCGGCTGCGTCGATTGCGGGGCCGATCGAGGCCCCGCGCGACTGCGTCGGCCTCGACGACACCGCATGGATGCTCTACACCTCCGGTACGACCGGCCGGCCCAAGGGCGTCCACCTCACTCAGCGCGGCTGCTTCTGGGTCGTCGCCGCCTGCTGGGCGCCGATCGCCGGCCTCGGCCCGGACGACGTACTTCTCAGTGCGCTACCGCTGTTCCACTCCTACGCCCTGGACCTGTGCGTCCTCGGGGTCTTCGCCGTGGGCGCGACCGCCCGGATCCTGCCCAGGTTCTCGGTGTCCGACGCCGCCACCCGTTTCGCGGGCGGACCGGAGGGGGACGTCACCGTCTTCCCCGGCGTCCCGACGATGTTCCACTACCTGCTCGACCGGATCGGCGACCAGGGAGTCAGTGCTCCGGCCCTGCGGGTGTGCCTGTCCGCGGGCGCGATCCTGCCCGCGGCGGTGAACGAGAGGTTCGAGGCTGCGTTCGCGTCCGGCTGCTCGACGGCTACGGCATCACCGAGACCTCGACGATGGTCACGATGAACTGGCCGACCGGCACCCGGGTCATGGGCTCCTGCGGGCTGCCGCTGCCCGGGCTCTCGGTCCGGCTCGTCGACCCGACGACGGGGGTCGACGTCCGGCAGGGCGAGGAGGGCGAGCTCTGGGTCCAGGGCCCCAATGTCACCCCCGGCTACCACAACCTGCCCGAGGCGAGCGCCGCCGTGCTGGTCGACGGCTGGTACCGAACCGGTGATCTCGCCCGCCGCGACGTGCACGGCTACCTGCGGATCAGCGGCCGGATCAAGGAGCTGATCATCCGCGGCGGGGAGAACATCTACCCGGCGGAGGTGGAGGACGCGCTCATGGCCTCCGAGCAGGTCGAGGACGCCGCGGTGGTCGGTGTGCCTCATCCGCACCTCGGTGAGGTGCCGGTGGCGTTCGTGATCCCGGCCCGGCCGGGCGAGCTCGACCACGCGGCTGTCCTCGACGCCGCGCGCGTCCGGTTGTCGTCGTTCAAGGTGCCGGACCGCCTCGTCGAGTGCACCGAGATCCCCCGCACCGGCTCCGGAAAGGTCCTCCGGTTCCAGCTGCGGCAACGCCTCGCCGACGTCGAGCATTCCCAGGCAACTAACGAGCGTTAGCACGAGAGGGGTGCGAGTAAGCGATGGAGCTGATGAACTCCTTCACCGTGGCCGAGCCGGTCGACCGGGCCTGGGCCGTCATCACCGATCTGGAGCGGGTGGCCCCGTGCCTGCCGGGTGCGGCGCTGCTCGGGGTCGAGGGTGACGACTACCGGGGCGCGGTCAAGGTGAAGGTCGGCCCCGTCACGGCGCGGTACGAGGGCGTGGCCCGGTTCGCGCAACGTGACGACGACAAGCACCACGCGGTGCTGCGCGCTGAGGGCCGCGACACCCGGGGCCAGGGCAACGCCGCCGCCACCATCGACCTGCGGCTCACCCCCCGGGGCACCGGCACCGAGGTCGTCGTCGTCACCGATCTGGAGCTGGCCGGCCGGGTCGCCCAGTTCGGCCGCGGGGTGATCGCCGACGTCAGCGGCAAGCTGATCGGCCAGTTCGCGCAGCGGCTCGAGGAGGAGATGGGCCGCGAGGGGCGCGGGCCGTTCACGGCCTCCGGTCCCGATGCAGCACCGGCGGATCGCGCGCCGGAGGCGCGACGAGCCTCCGTCGACGAGGTCGAGCCGCTGGACCTGATGGCCACCGGCGGCGGGGCGATGCTCGGCCTGATCAGGGCACAGGCGGTGCCGCTCGCGGTCGGCACCCTCGCGCTGCTCGTCGGGTGGCTGCTGGGCCGCAGCACGGGCCGCACGCGCCGCCCGTCCGCGGGAGGGGCCACGGCGGCGCCCGTGGTGCTCCAGCTGGTGCTCCCCGCCCTGACACCTGCGAACACGACCGTTCACGACCTGGAAGGAGACCGATGACCGAGCTGATCCACGAGCCGGACCTGTACATCGACGGCCGCTGGACCCCGGGCGGGGGTACGGACCTCGAGGTGGAGAACCCGGCCACCGAGGAGGTCACCGGCCGGATCACCCAGGCGTCCACCGACGACGTCGAGACCGCCGTCGCGGCGGCGCGGGCCGCGTTCGGGCCGTGGGCTGCCACGCCGGCGGCCGAGCGGGCCGCCGTGCTGCGCCGGCTCGGCGAGGTCCTCACCGAGCGGGCGGACCTCTTCGCGGACATCATCAACCGCGAGCAGGGCTCGCCGCCCCGGGTGGCCCGCGCCCTGCACGTCGACACCCCGATCGCGGTCGTCGAGGCGACGGTCGAAGCGCTGGAACGCTTCGAGTTCCGGTCCGAGCTCGGCAACTCGCTGATCCTGCGCGAGCCGGTCGGCGTCGTCGCGGCGATCACGCCGTGGAACCTGCCGCTGCACCAGGTCGTCGTGAAGGTCGTCCCGGCACTGGCCGCGGGTGCCACCGTGGTGCTCAAGCCCGCCGGGCTCACCCCGCTCGCCGCGTTCGAGCTGGCCCGGGCCTTCGAGGCCGCCGGGCTGCCGGCCGGCGCGTTCAACCTGGTGCCGGGCAGCGGGCGCGTGGTGGGCGAGCTGCTCACCCGCCACCCGGGCGTCGACCACGTCTCGTTCACCGGCTCCACCCCGGTCGGCGCTCGATCGCGGCCACCGCCGCGGAGTCGCTCAAGCGGGTCACCCTCGAGCTCGGCGGCAAGTCCGCCAGCGTGGTGCTCGCCGGCGCCTCGGACGAGCTGCTCGCCAAGGCTGTCAAGATCACGGTCGCGAACTGCTTCCTCAACGGCGGCCAGACCTGCACCGCGCTGTCCCGGCTGATCGTGCCGGCCGGGAAGATCGAGCACGTCGAGGAGCTCGCCACGGCCGCTGCCGCGAAGTACGTGCCCGGTTCACGGCTGGGCCCGCTGATCTCCGCGGACCAGCGCAAGGAGGTCGAGTCCTTCCTCGAGCCCGGGGCCGGCGGCGCGGACGCCGTGACCGTGACCTCCCCGCTCGAGCTTCCCGAGCGCGGCTACTACGTCAGTCCCACGGTGATCTCCCGGGTCGCCCCGGACTCCCGCCTCGCGCAGGAGGAGGTGTTCGGCCCGGTGCTGGCGGTCCTCGCCGCGCGTTCGGACGAGGACGCGGTCGCGCTGGCCAACGACAGCATCTACGGTCTCGGCGGCGCCGTCTGGGGCCCGGACGAGGCGGCCCTGGACGTCGCGGGCCGGCTGCAGACCGGCCAGGTGGACATCAACGGCGGGGCATTCAACCCCGCAGCGCCGTTCGGTGGCTACAAGCAGTCCGGGATCGGCCGGGAGATCGGCGAGTACGGCATCGCCGACGTTCTCGAGATCAAGGCGGTGCAGCGGTGAGCGTGCAGGCCGAGCAGGCTACGGACGCCGGCGTCGAGTACCCCCACACGGTGCGGGCAGCCGTGCTGCGCGCGGCCGGCGCCCCGATGTCGGTCGAGAGAATCCGGCTCAGGGCGGTCGGTCCCGGTGACGTCCGGGTGCGGATCGAGACCACCGGCGTTTGCCACTCCGATCTCTCCCTGGCCACCGGCAAGCTGGCCCAGCCGCTGCCGGCGGTGCTCGGGCACGAGGCCTGCGGCACGGTCGTCGAGACCGGTGCCGAGGTCACGGACCTGGCCGAGGGGCAGCGGGTCATCCTGCTGTGGATCACCCCGTGCCGGCAGTGCTTCGCGTGCACGAACGGCCAGCCGTACCTGTGCGAGAACGGCTCGACCCGCGCGGGCGAGCCCTGTGCGCTCACCGAGGACGGCCTGCCGGTGTACCCGGGCCTGACCGTCGGCTCCTTCGCGGAGCAGACCGTCGTCCCGCGCGGCGCACTGGTGCCGGTGCCGGACGACATCGACACCGCGGACGCCGCGCTGCTGGGCTGCGCGGTGATGACCGGGGTCGGGGCGGCCACCCACACCGCGCACGTCAGCGAGGGATCGTCGGTGCTGGTCGTCGGTCTCGGTGGCGTCGGGCTGTCGGTGCTGCAGGCGCCCGCCTGGCCGGGGCCACGACGATCGTCGCGGTGGACCGCAACACGGACAAGCAGGAGCAGGCCGAGGCCGCGGGCGCAACGCACTTCGTGCCCGCCGACGACACGACCAAGAAGGCGGTCCGCGGCCTCACCGGGGGGCGCGGCGCGGACTTCGCCTTCGACTGCGTCGGCTCGTCGCGGACCATCCGCGACGTGTGGGGTCTGACCCGCCGCGGCGGAACCACCGTGATCGTCGGCATCGGCGGCAAGGACGACGCCGTCCAGTTCTCCGCGCTGGAGCTGTTCCACTTCGCGCGCACCCTCAAGGGCTGCGTGGCCGGCTCGGTCGACGCCGAGGCGGACATGCCGCGCTTCTTCGACTGGGTCCGCGAGGGCCGGCTCGACCTGCGCGGGCTCGTCACCGGACACGGCGCCCTGGCCGACGTCAACCACGCCCTCGACGAGCTCGCGGCCGGCCGCGGGGTCCGCACCCTGCTCGCACCGAGGGAGGGCGCGTGAAGGTCGGCGGGATCGAGATCGTCCCCGTCCTCGACGGGGTCGGGCGCGAGCCGGCGGCCGAGGTCCTGACCCGGCCGGACGTGCCGGACGCCTGGGCCTGCCACGCCGACCTGCTCGACGAGCACGGCACCCTGCACCTCGACCTCGGTGGCTTCCTCGTCCGCACCGGCGAGCGGGTCGTGCTCGTCGACACGGGTGTCGGCACGATCGACAACGGCAAGTACGCGGGCGGCCGGTTCCTCGCGTCCCTCGAAGGGCTCGGGGTGAGCCCGGCGGACGTCACGGACGTCGTGTTCACCCACCTGCACTTCGACCACGTGGGCTGGGCGACGAAGAAGGGGGAGGTCGTCTTCCCCCGCGCCACCTACCGGGTGCACGAGGCGGACTGGGCGCACTTCGTCGACTCGCCGGACGCCGAGCCCGGCGCCGTCCGCAAGCTCTCGCCGCTGCGCGGGCGGCTGGAGCCCTTCGACGCAGACGGGGAGATCGCGCCCGGCGTCAGCGCCCGGCACACCCCGGGGCACACGCCCGGCTCGACCGTGTACGTCGTGTCCGACGGCGACGAGCGGGCCCTGCTGCTGGGCGACGTCGTGCACTCGGTCGTGGAGTTGCACGAGCGGGACTGGGAAGCGGTGTTCGACGTGGACCCCGTCGCCGCGCGGGCGGTGCGCAACGCCATCACCGACGAGGTGGCCGACTCCACGGATCTCGTCGTCGGCGCGCACTTCCCGGGGCTGCGGTTCGGTCGCGTGGTCACGGCGTTCGGCAACCGGACCTTCCAGCAGATATAGGGGACAACGTCATGGATCTTCAGCTTGCGGGGAAGAACGTCCTGGTCACCGGGGCGGGCCAGGGCCTGGGTCGGGCGCTCGGGCTGGGCTTCGCCCACGAGGGCGCGAACGTCGCGTTCCACTACAACTCCTCGGCCGATGCGCGGAGAAGTCCGCTGCCGAGCGCGGAGCTCGGCGTCGAGGCGATCGCCGTGGGCGGGGACCTGCGGGACGCCGCGGCGGTCGCGGCGATCGTCGAGCGCACCGAGTCCGAGCTCGGACCGATCGAGGTGCTGGTCAACAACTCGGCGGTCACCAAGAAGCAGCGCTTCCTGGAGTCCACCCCCGAGGACTGGGCGCCGCAGATCGACGTGACCGTGACCGGCACGCTGCAGCTGACGCACGCCGTCGCGAAACGCATGGCCGAGAGCAAGAACGGCTCGATCGTCAACCTGATGGGCGACTCGGGCCGGGTCGGGGAGTCCGGGCTCCTGGTCACCGCCACCGCCCGCTCCACCACCGTCGGGCTGACCCGCTCGCTGGCCAAGGAGCTGGCCCGCTTCGGGATCCGCTCCAACGCGGTCTCCCTGGCCCTGGTGCGTACCGACAACTTCGACGCGCACGCCGGCACGCCGGAGGCCGAGCAGATGAAGAAGATCCTCGCCCAGTACCCGCTGCGCCGGGTCGGGCACCCGGACGACGTCGTGCCGATGGTGCTGCTGCTGGCCTCGCCGCTGTCGTCCTGGACGACCGGACAGGTCGTCTCGGTCAACGGTGGCTACGCGATGCCGTGACCCGGTGCTGTGACCGGCCCGGTCGGCGACACTTCGGCGAGGAGGAGCAGATGACAGCGGAGAGGGCGGCGGGCGCGCTCGGGCGCAACGTCCGCCGCAAGGAGGACCAGCGGCTGATCACCGGGCACGGCCGGTACGTGTCGGACATCGAGCTGCCCCGGATGCGGCACGTCGCCTTCCTGCGCAGCCCGTACGGGCACGCCCGGATCACCGGCGTCGACGCGAGCGCGGCGCGGGAGGCGGGGCACCGGGTGTTCACCGGTGCGGACTTCGCGCACGTCGCGCTGCGGGCGCAGTCCGCCCTGCCCTCCTACGTCGAGACCGACCAGCCGGTCCTCGCCCACGAGAAGGTCTGCTACTCCGGCGAGCCCGTCGCCGCGGTCGTCGCCGCGGACCGGTACCGGGCAGAGGACGGGATGGAGCTGGTCGACGTCGAGTACGAGGCGCTGCCCGCCACCGTCTGCGCCTGGGTGGACCCGGCGGAACCGGTGCATCCGGAGGCGCCGGACAACGTCCTGCTGCAGCGCACCTTCGACGCCGGCTCGGTGACGGACGCCTTCGCGGCGGCCGACCTGGTCGTCGAGCGCGAGCTGATCACCAACCGGCACGCGGGCAACCCGATGGAGTGCCGGGCGGCGTCGCGTTGTGGGACGCCGCCGATGGGAAGCTGACCTTCTGGAACGGCACCCAGGTGCCGCACATCGTGCGGAACATGATCGCCGAGCTGCTGGACCTGCCCGAGGGCAAGGTCCGCGTCGTCGCTCCCGACGTGGGCGGCGGGTTCGGGGTCAAAGCCGTGCTGTACGCGGAGGATGTCGCGTTGTGCCTGATGGCGCGGCAGATGCCGGGGATCCCACTCAAATGGGTGGAGGACCGGGCCGAGCACCTCCTCGCCGCCACCCACGCCCGGGACCACCGCTACCTCATGAAGGCGGGCTTCGCCGCCGACGGCACGCTGCTCGCGCTCGAAGCGGACGTGACCTGCAACGTCGGGGCGTACTCGGTCTACCCGTGGACCGCCGGCATCGAGCCGCTGATGGCCGGTGGGCTCCTGTCCGGGCCGTACAAGCTCGAGAACTACCGCTGCACCGTGCGCGGGGTGGCCACCAACACCGCGCCGTCGGGGCCGTACCGCGGGGTCGCCCGGCCGGCGAGCGTGTTCGCGATGGAGGCGGTGTTCGACGCCGCCGCGGCCCGGCTCGGCCTCGACGCGATCGAGATCCGCCGGCGCAACGTGATCACGCACGAGGACATCCCGTACAGGATGCCCTCGCGTCTGGTGGACGACTCCGGCCACTACGGCGAGTGCCTCGACAAGGCCCTCGCGGCGCTGGACTACCCGGCATTCCGCACCGAGCAGGCCCGCCGCCGGGAGGCCGGCGAGAACCCGATCGGCATCGGCGTGGCCCTCTACAACGAGCTCACCGGGCTCGGCCGTGCCGCCAGCGCAGGCCCACGGATGCCCTTCCGGACCGGGCACGACGCCTGCACCGTGCGGGTCAACCCGGACGGGCGGGTCACCGTGATCTCGGGCATCACGTCCCAGGGCCAGGGCTCGGAGACCATGATCGCCCAGATCGTCGCCGACGCGCTCGGGGTCGGCTACGACGATGTCGACGTCCGCATCGGGGACACTGACGAGGCGCTGTGGGGCTTCGGGGCCTTCTCCTCGCGGCAGGCCGTCATCGGCGGCGGCGCGGCCCACAACACTGCCCTCGAGGTGCGGACCAAGCTGGTCCGGCTCGCCGCCGGTCTGATCGAGGCGGCCGAGGGCGACCTGGAGATCGTCGGGGGCGAGGTGTTCGTCCGCGGCGACCCGAAGCCGCAGATCTCCGTCGCCGAGGTGGCCCGGGTGGCCTACCTGGAGTCCAACCGGCTGCCCGAGGGTATCGAGCCCGGCCTGGACGCCACCGCCTTCTACGACCCGATCCGCGGTGCCTTCGCCGCCGGCGCGCAGGTGGCGGCGTCGAGGTCGACCGCACCACCGGCGAGCTTCGCATCCTGCGGTACGTGTGCGTCGAGGACGCCGGACGGGCGATGCACCCGCAGATCGTCGACGGCCAGATCGCCGGGGCCATCGCCCAGGGCATCGGCGGGGCGATCTACGAGCACCTCGTCTACGACGACGCAGGCAACCTCTCCACGGGCACGTTGCTCGACTACCTCATGCCCACGAGCGCCGAGGTCCCGGACATGGTCATCGGCCACGTGTCGCGGCCGGCGGCCAACCCGCTCGGGGTCCGCGGGGTGGGGGAGGGCGGCACCCTCGGACCGAACGCCGTGCTCGCGGGGGCCGTGCGCGACGCCCTCGGGATCGACGTCGACACGCTGCCGATCAGCCCCGGGAGCGTCTGGAAGGAGCTTCAACCGTGATCGACCTCTCCTGGCAGGGGAGGGTCGCCGTCGTCACCCTCGACCGGCCCGCCAAGCACAACGCCCTGAACATCGAGCTCTGCGACCGGCTCGGGACGGCGGTCGGCGAGCTCATCGAGGCCGGTGACGCGCGTGCGATCGTCCTCACCGGCAACGGCCGCAGCTTCTGCTCCGGCGCGGACCTCGACGAGGTGTACACCGCGGACTTCCGGGACGCGCTGTACGGCATGCTGCGCACCGTCACGGACGCCCCGGTCCCCGTCGTGGCCGCGGTCAACGGCCCGGCCATCGGCGCCGGCACCCAGCTGGCGATCGCCGCGGACTTCCGGGTCGCGCGCCGCGGGCCCGGTTCGCCGTGCCGACCGCACGCCTCGGGCTCGCCGTGGACCCGTGGACCATCCGCCGGCTGGCATTGCTGGCCGGCAACGGGGCGGCCCGGCGGATGCTGCTGTCCTGCGACCAGATCGAGGCCGACGCCGCACTGGCCGGTGGGCTCGCGGACCTGGCCGGTACCACCGACGAAGCCCTGGCCTGGGCGCAGCAGATGGCCGAGCTGGCCCCGCTCACCCAGGCGTACTCCAAGCGCGTGCTCAACGAGGTCTTCGAGCCGGGGCTCGACGAGCTCCTGGGCAAGCAACTGGATGCGGCGTTCGAGGCGTGCTGGGCGAGCGAGGACTTCGCCGAAGGGCGGCTCGCCCGCACCGAGAAGCGGCCGCCCGTCTTCCGGGGGAGGTGAGCGCATGAAGTGCGCCCCGTTCGAGTACGTCCGCGCCGGCAGCGTCGAGGAGGTCGTCAAGGTCCTCGGCGAGGCCGGCGGAGACGGCAAGATCCTCGCCGGCGGGCAGAGCCTGGTGCCGGTGCTGGCCCTGCGGATGGCCCGGCCCAGCGTGCTCGTCGACGTCAACCGCATCCCCGGGCTGGGCGCGATCCGGCCGGTGGACGGCGCGATCGAGGTCGGCGCCTGGTGCGGCACAGCCGGCTGGTGGAGCAGGCGCACCACCCGCTGCTCGCCGAGGCCGCCAGGTGGATCGGGCACACGGCGATCCGCACCCGCGGCACCATCGGCGGCAGCATCGCGCACGCGGACCCCTCCGCCGAGCTCCCCGTCGTCGCGGCGGGCACGGCGGCGCAGATCACCGTCGCCGGGCCGGCGGGCGAGCGGACCGTCCCGGCGCAGCAGCTGTTCGTCAGCGCGCTGATGACCTCGCTCGAGGACGACGAGATGATCGTCCGCGTCCGGTTCCCGCAGCCGACGCGCTGGGGCTTCGCCGAGTTCTCCCGCCGGCACGGCGACTTCGCGCTGGTTACCGCGGTGGTGGCGGAGATCGACGGGGCCGTCCGGGTCACCCTCGGTGGGGTCGGCGCGGTCCCGGTGCGGGCCACGGAGGCCGAGCGGGTCCTCGCCGGCGGCGGCTCGGCCGCCGACGCCGCGCGGGCGGCGTCGGCGGAGATCGAGCCGACGGCCGACCTCCACGGCACGGTCCCCTTCCGCCGCGCTATCGCGGGGGAGATGGTGCGCCGGGCCCTCGCCTCCGCGGACATCGACTAGGAGAGCCACAGTGGACATCACCTTCAGCGTCAACGGCGAGCGCGCCCACGTCGACGTCGAGCCCCGCCGCACGCTGGCCGACGCGTTGCGCGAGGACTGCGGCCTCACCGGCACGCACCTGGGCTGCGAGCACGGGGTGTGCGGTGCCTGCACCGTGCTGGTGGACGGGGAGCCGGTCCGGGCCTGCCTGATGTTCGCCGTGCAGGCGGACGGCTCCTCGATCACGACGATCGAGGGGTTGCAGGGCCCGGACGGCGAGCTACACCCCCTGCAGGAAGCGTTCGTGGAGCACCACGGGCTGCAGTGCGGCTTCTGCACCCCCGGGATGCTGATGAGCGGCCTGCACCTGCTCGACACCGAACCGGACGCGGACCGCGAGCGGATCCGCGCGGAGATGTCGGGCAACATCTGCCGCTGCACGGGCTACCAGGCATCGTCGACGCCGTCGAGGCCGCGCAGAAGGCCCTCGACGGGGAGAAGAGCTAGCCCGCGCCGCCGAAGCCGGGGGTCTGCTTGACCACCTTCATGATGAACTGGGACTTGGTGTTCGCGACGCCGGGAAGCGCGGTCAACGCGGCCATGTACAGCTGCTCGTAGGCCTCGAGGTCGCTCACCGCGACATCGAGCAGGTAGTCCGGGTTGCCCATCATCCGGCGGCAGCCGACGATCTCATCGATCTCCAGGACGGCGGCCTCGAAGGCCTCGACCGTGTCCCGGCGCTGGTCGGCCATGTCGACGTGCAGGAGCACCCGCAGCCCCCGGCCCATCGCGGACGGACTGACCGCGGCGTGGTACCCGATGATCACGCCGCCCTCCTCGAGCGCCCGGACGCGGCGCAGGCAGGGCGACGGGGAGAGCCCGACCCGCTGCGCGAGCTCGGTGTTGGGCATTCGCCCGTCCCGGATGAGTTGGTCGATAATTGCGCGATCGAGGCGATCCACGGTCAATAATGCTACGTGGAGGCGGTAGAGGCGGCCAGATCGGCGCCACATGCTCGCACTTCTTGGATAATCTGACTACATCACACGAAAGTCGACTCGGGGGCGGAAGATGAGCCTGATCCTGGACGACGGCGAGCGTCGCCTCGCGAACGAGCTGCTCGGTCGCTTCCTGGACGACCACGAGCGAGGGCTCGCCGAGCGCCCGATCCTGCCGGAGGTCGACCGGGGCACCCTGCAGTCGCTCCTGGACGACGGGTTCCCGGCCGAGGGCGTGGGTGTCGAGGGCTTCTTCCGCGATGTCGACGAGCGCATCCTGCCCAACTCGACCGCGGTCTCGCACCCGCGCTTCCTCGCCTACGTGCTGGGCCCACCCAACGGGATCGGTGCCTACGCCGATGCCGTCGCGGCCACGCTGAACCAGAACTGCAACTTCTGGCAGCTCTCGCCCGCGGCGAGCGTGGTCGAGCGGACGGTGTTGACCTGGCTCGCGGGCCTGTTCGGCTTCGATGCCGAGCGCAGTGGGGGCATCCTGACCGGCGGGGGCTCGATCGCCACGCTCAACGCCCTGACCACCGCGCTGCACGACCGTCGCCCGGACTTCCGGACCGCGGGCCTGCAGGCCGGCGGCGCCCCGCTGATCGTCTACACCTCGGCGGAGGCGCACCGCTGTGTGGACAAGGCGGCAGCGATCCTCGGGCTCGGCCTGGACAACGTCCGGCGCATCCCGACCGACGAGCACCAGCGGATGCGAACGGACCTGCTGACCGAGGCGATCCGTGCCGACCGGGAGGCCGGCCGGGAGCCGTTCTGCGTGGTCGCCACGTCCGGCACGGTCACGACCGGGGCCGTCGACCCGATCGCGGAGATCGCGGACCTGGCCGCGGTGGAGAATCTGTGGCTGCACGTCGACGGGGCATACGGCGCCCTGTTCGTGCTGGCCGAGCAGACCACCCACCTCTTCGACGCCGTCTCGCGGGCGGACTCGGTGGCCCTGGATCCGCACAAGCTGCTGTTCGCGCCGCTCGAGGCCGGCTGCCTGATCGTGCGGGACGCCGAGAAGCTGCGCCGTGCGTACGCCTACTCGTCCTCGTACCTCACGGTCCAGGAGGACCCGCTGATGCGGGACTACATGGACTACGGCCCCCAGCTCTCACGCAACTTCAAGGCGTTGAAGGTCTGGGCCGCGCTGCGGACCTTCGGCACGGACGCGTTCCGCTCGGCCCTGTCCGGAATGCTCGACCTGGCCACCCACCTGGCCCGCCGCGTCGACGAGGAGCCGTCGCTGCGGCTGATGGCGCCGGCGACGCTGACCGCCGTGTGCTTCGAGGTGCCGGGTCTCTCGCCCGATGGCCACGCGGCGCTGCTGGCGCGGCTCGCGGCCGAGGGCACCGCGCTGCTCGGCCCCGCCGTCGTCGGTGGGCGGGACGGGATGCGGGCCTGCGTGGCGAACCACCGGACCACGCGAGCGGACGTCGACGCCGTCGTCGAGCGGCTGGTGGGCCTCATCGCCGAACTAACAAGCGTTCGTAGATGAGCGGCCCGTGTCCATCTCCTGCCTCCTTGACCGGGAAGCTGTGCGCTCGCAGACTAACGTGCGATAGTAAGTGTCCGGGCAACGGCGCCAGGAGGTAGAGATGGCGGGACGGCACGATCTCGATCCCGGGTACGGCGGTTGGCTGCGGTCCCAGGCTGTTTCGACCACGTCGCCGTTCCTGCTCACCGAGGAACCCTCGATCGCGCAGCAGATCGCCGCTCTGGGCGAGGTGCGCCGCTACGAGCCCGGCGTGTTCGTGTACCGGCAGGGGGAGCTCTCGGACTACTTCTACCAGGTCGTGCGGGGCCGGCTGCGGATCTACCTGAGCCGTACCGACGGCACCGAGCGGGTGCTCTCCTACGCCGAGCCCGGGGCCGGCATCGGCGAGTCGACCTGCTTCGACGGGCTGCCGCGCTACGCCTCGTGCGTCGCGATGGTGGACAGCGAGCTGCTGGCCGTCCGCAAGCGCGCCGTGCTCGACGCGGGCCGGCGCGAGCCGGAGATCCTCGTGGAGATGACCCGGCGGATCTCGCGGAAGGCCCGGCTCTTCGCGATGCACATCGCCGCCGACGGGCTCCCGGCCTGCGGCCGCGTCGCCTGATCCTCGACCACCTCGTGGAGGCCTACGGGGTGCGGAGCCCAGAGGGGGTTCGCCTGCGGGTGCAGTACTCCCTCGACGAGCTGGCGCTCATGATCGGGGTGACCCGGGTGACCATGAGCCGTGAGCTCGCCCGCCTGATCGACGACGGGCTGCTCATCCGTCGCGGCCGGGAGATCGTGGTGCCGGACGGCGAGGCCCTGCGCGCGGTCGCCGGTGGCTACCGGCCCTGATCGGCCCCTCGGTTCGTATCACGTGTTACCGACAGCGGGCCGCATCGGTTGCGAGGCTGCGAAACGTCATCACCGACGAGGACGTGACGAGGACGTGGAGCACTCATGACGACAGTCGACGCCCGGCGCGTCGAGGAACCGCGCCCGGCCGGCGCGGTCTCGCTCGACGACCGGTTCCGGCTCGACGAGGGCCGGGTCTTCCTCACCGGCGTGCAGGCCCTCGTGCGGGCGCCGCTCGACCAGGTGCGCCGCGACCGCCGGGCCGGGCTGCGCACCGGGGGCTTCATCACCGGCTACCCCGGCTCCCCGCTGGGTGGCTACGACCTCGCGCTCAAGCAGAACCGCACGCTGCTCGACGAGCACGACATCGTCCACCAGATGGGCCAGAACGAGGAGCTCGCCGCCTCCGCACTGATGGGCACCCAGCTGCTGGAGCGCTACCCGCACAGCCGCTACGACGGCGTCACCGGCTTCTGGTACGGCAAGGGCCCCGGGATGGACCGCGCGGGGGACTCCTTGCGGCACGGCAACTTCGCCGGCACCACCACGCACGGCGCGGTGGTCGTGCTCTCCGGTGAGGATCACGAGGCGAAGAGCTCGTCGCTGCCCTACGAGCAGGAGTACGCCTTCGCCCACGCCGGGATCCCGGTGTTGTACCCCTCCTCGGTCGCCGAGTTCCTCAGCTTCTCGGCCCACGCCGTCGCGATGTCGCGGTACTCGGGCTGCTGGGTGGCGCTGAAGCTCGTCGGCCAGCTCTGCGACGGCGGCCAGACCATCGACCTCGATCCGGCGCAGCCGCAGATCGTCGTCCCCGAGGTCGAGATCGACGGGCGTCCCTTCCGCAAGTGGCAGGACCACGCGTTCTTCCCCGGCAAGGTCGTCGAGACCGAGCGGCACGTCTTCACCGAGCGGCACCCGGCGGCCGTCGCCTACACGAAGGTCAACGGGCTCAACGAGATCACCGTCCGCGGCGGCTCGGACACCCTCGGGATCGTGACCGCCGGGAAGAGCTACGCCGACACCCTCCAGGCGCTGCGCGACCTCGGCATCGGGGAGGGTGACCTGCGCGCGGCCGGGGTCCGGCTGATCAAGATCGGTGCGATCTACCCGCTGGATGCGGAGTTCGTCCGGGAGGCCGCCCGTGATCTCGACGAGGTCGTGGTCGTCGAGGAGAAGCGGCCGATCCTCGAGGACGCGGTCAAGGTCGCGCTCTGCAACCTGGCCTCGGGCCCGCGCGTGCACGGCAAGCGGGACCTCGAGGACCGGGTGCGCTTCGCCCAGTACGGCAGCCTGGACGCCGACGCCGTCGCCCGCGGCCTGGCCCCGGTGCTCCGGCCGAGGCTGCGCGAGCAGATCATCCTGGACCGGCGCACGGAGGAACTGGCGTCGGTCGCCGGCCGCGACTACTCGGCGACGCTCAAACGCGCGCCCAACTACTGCTCGGGCTGCCCGCACAACGTCTCGACGATCGTGCCGGAGGGCCAGGTCGCTGGGGCGCTCCGGGTTGCCACATCTTCGCCGCGGTCATGGACCAGCCCGAGCGGCAGATCGACGCCACCTTCCCGCTCGGCGGCGAGGGCGTCGCGTGGATCGGGCTGAGCCCGTTCACGGACATGGAGCACGTCATCCAGAACCAGGGTGACGGCAGCCTGTTCCACTCCAGCTACCTGAGCATCCGCTGGTCGATCGCGGCCGGCGTGAAGATGACCTACCGGATCCTCTACAACGGCGCGGTCGCCAACACCGGCGCGCAGGAGCCGATCGGACGGTCCGACGTGCCGAAGCTGGCCGGCCTGCTGGCGCTCGAGGGCGTCAAGAAGATCGGCATCATCGCGGAGGACCCCGCCGTCTACCGGAAGGCCGACCTGCCGTTGATCGCCTCGGTGCACGGCGCCGGGGACGTCGAGAAGGTCTTGGCGGACCTCGAGCAGGTCGACGGCGTCACGGTCTTCCTCTACGACGGCGAGTGCGCCAACGAGCGCCGCCGCCGCCGCAAGCGGGGCACCGCGCCGAAGGCCACCGAGTTCGTGGTGATCAACGAGGACGTCTGCGAGAACTGCGGCGACTGCGGCGAGGTCACCAACTGCATGTCCCTGCACAAGAGCGACACCGAGTTCGGGCCGAAGACCACGATCCACCAGTCCTCCTGCAACCAGGACCACTCCTGCCTCAAGGGCGACTGCCCGTCCTTCGTCACCGTGCACAGCGAGGAGGGCTTCGCGGCGCCCGTCTACAGCCCGCTGGAGAGCGATGCGGTGCCCGAGCCGCAGCGCCCGCCACTGGACCGCCCGTACCACGTGTTCGTGCCGGGAGTCGGCGGCACCGGCGTGCTCACCCTCAACTCGATGCTGGCCTGGGCCGCGCTCGTGGACGGGGCGGAGGCGGTCAGCTACGACCAGACCGGCGCCGCCCAGAAGTGGGGCGCCGTGCTGAGCAGCCTGGTCCTGAGCCCCCGTGGCGAGCGGGCGGAGTCGAACAAGGTCGGCATCGGCCGCGCCGACCTCTACCTCGCCGTCGACGCCATGGCCGCCGCGGACCCGCTCAACCTCGACCGGTGCTCGCCCGAGCACACCGCGGCACTGGTCAACACCGGCCTGCTGCCCAGCGGCGAGATGATCCGCAACAGCCGGCTCGAGGTGTCGGTCGACCCGATGGTCGACGCGGTGTCCCGCTTCACCGCGCGGACGGTGGCCGTCGACGCCCGGGCCATCGCCGAGGTGCTGTTCGGCGACTACATGGCCACCAACATGGTCGCCCTGGGCGCCGCCTACCAGGCGGGGCTGCTGCCGATCTCGTCGCACGCCATCGAGGAGGCCATCCGCCTCAACGGCACGGCGAAGGTGCAGAACCAGCAGGCCTTCCGCTACGGCCGGCTCGCCGTGGCCGACCCGGCCAGGGTCGCCGCGCTGATCTCGCCGCCCGCGCGTGACGCCGGGCAGGAGCACGAGCACCATCGCGCCCGGCTGCCCGAGCGTGAACGCCCGGGCTACGACGCCCTCGTCGCCCGGGTCGCCGACCTGGCCGAGGAGGACCGGCGGCTGCTGGCCGTCCGGATCGGCGAGCTGATCGCCTATCAGGACACGGACTACGCGACCCGCTACGTGGACATCGTGTTGGAGGTGGCCGGCCGCGAGCGGGAACGCCTGGGCGACCGGGCCGGCCTGCCGATCACCCGTGAGGTGATCCGCAACCTCCACAAGCTCATGGCCTACAAGGACGAGTACGAGGTCGCCCGCCTGCACCTGCGGGCCGCCGCGAGCACCGGGTGTCGGGCCGCTTCGCCGGCAAGGTGAAGGTCACCTACAACCTCCACCCGCCGATGCTGCGGGCGATGGGTATGAAGAACAAGCTCCGGCTCCCTGCGGGCGTGCTCGATCCGGTCTTCGTCGTGCTGAGCGGCATGAAGAAGCTGCGCGGCACCAGGCTGGACCTGTTCGGCCGCGACCGCGTGCGCGTCGAGGAACGCCGCCTGATCGAGTGGTACATCGACCTCGTCCGGTCCTCGATGGACGAGCTCAAGCTGCAGAACAAGGCCGCCGTGCTGGACATCGCCCGGCTGCCCGACGGTATCCGCGGCTACGAGGACATCAAGCTGCGGTCGGCGGCCGAGGCCGTCGAACGCGCGGAGGTCCTGCGCGGCCGGCTCAAGAACACCCTGTCCCTCCCCCTGCTGGCGACGACACCCACGACGACGGAGAGCTGACCATGGTCGACACCGCTCAGAGCCCGATCGAGCTGACCCGCGAGTTCGACAAGGACGCGGCACTCGTCTCGGAGCTGTTCGCCGGCCTGGACACCGAGCTGGCGACGCTGCCCGCGAAGCCCGAGCGCACCGAGGCCCAGCAGGCCGCGGCCGACGCGATCCTCGGCCGGGGCCGCCGAGCCCGCGAGGAGTTCCTCGCGGTGCACCTCGAGACGCTGTACGACGCCCTCACCGAGAACGGCACCCGCCTGCTGCGGGTCGCGGAGCTCGCGTACGCCGCCGCGGACCTGGTGCCCGGCCTGGTGCCCACCCGGGAGCGGATCGCCGAGGAGCGCACCCACCCGCAGAAGCACAAGGAGGGCTGGGAGTACGACCAGGGCATCCTGATCTCCCGCGTGCTGGACAACGCCCGCACCGGGCACCACCTGATGCACGCCATGGCGCAGCCGCTGCCCGAGGCGCTGGAGCTGCTCGACGAGCTGCGCCGCACGGACCGCGTGGACCTGGGCACCAGCCTGGTCGAGCGCAAGGCAACGTCGGGCACCTGACGATCCAGCATCACAAGTACCTCAACGCCGAGGACGACGAGTCCACCCGGGCGATGGAGATCGCTACGGACCTCATCCTGCTCGACGACCGCATCGACGTCGGGGTGCTGCGCGGCGCCGAGCGCAGCACCCCAAGTACCACGGCCGGCGTGTGTTCGACGCGGGCGTCAACCTGACCCGGCTCTACCACGGCGAGGTCTCGCTCATCGAGTTCTTCATCGAGCGCGAGCTGGGCCTGATCACCAAGTGGTACCGGGGACACTCGCTCGGCAACGGCGAGGTGTCGACCATCGAGAACCGGCACGAGAAGCCGTGGGTCGCGGCCGTCGACACGTTCGCCATCGGCGGCGGCTGCCAGTACCTGCTGGTCATGGACCGGGTCGTCGCCCGCTCCGGCGCCTACGTGAACCTCCCGGCCCGCCGGGAGGGTTTCCTGCCCGGCTGCGGCAACATGCGGCTGCCGCGCTTCGTCGGGGAGAAGGTGGCCCGCCAGGGCATCTTCTTCAACCGCGACATCTACGTGGACTCGCCCGAGGGCCGCCAGATCGTCGACGACCTCGTCGTCGACGAGGAGGGCATGCAGGCGGCCATCGCCGACGCCGTCGACGCGCTCACGGCCACCGGCCCCGTCGGCGTCAACGCGAACCGCACCGAGATGCGAATCGGCGTCGAGCCGCTGGACACCTTCCGCGCCTACATGGCCAACCTGTCGATCCTGCAGGCCAAGTGCATGTACTCGCCGGCGATCATCCGCAACCTCGAGATCGCCTGGGACCCGAAGCGCCGCGGCGGCGTCAAGTGACCGCGCCCGGGGCGACGGCGCCAGCTGACCTTTCGCCCGGCGCGATCGAGCACCGCGTCGAGGCGGCGGACTGCGTGCGCCGCGGTGGGTACGACGTGCTCGGCACGCCGTCGGTGGTGCGGCTGCTCGAGGAGGCCGCGATGGTCGCCGTCGCGCCCCTGCTGAACCCGGGGCAGAACTCGGTGGGCTCGACCGTGGACATCGTGCACCTGCGCCCGACCGTGCTCGGGCAGACGGTGACGGCCACGGCGACCGTCGTCGAGGTCGACGGCAGGCGGATCGTGACCACCGTCGAGGTGGTCGACGACGTCGAGCGCATCGCCCACGGCCGCCACGAGCGGTTCGTGGTCGACGACGTGGACTTCGGCACGCGCCTCGCGCAGAAGGCGGAGCGCGTCGCCGGGGCCGGTGGGTGACCCGATGACCGTCCCGTCCTACGCGCACGGCCGCGCGGACCTGCCGCTGCTCGGCGAGACCATCGGCGAGAACCTGCGGCGGGTGGCCGAGCGGCACGGCGACACCACGGCACTCGTCGATCTCGCACTCGGTCGCCGCGCCACGTACGCCGAGCTGCAGGAGCGCTCCGTCCGGTTCGCCGGCGCGCTGCTGGCCCGGGGCATCGCGCCCGGGGACCGGGTCGGGGTGTGGGCCGCCAACCGGTACGAGTGGATCGTCCTGCAGTTCGCCGCGGCGCGCATCGGGGCGATCCTCGTCGCGCTCAACCCCACCTACCAGGCCGCCGAGCTCGCCTACACGCTGCGGCACTCGGGCACCGCGTTGCTGTTCCACTCCGCCCGGTACCGGAACACCGACTGCGCCGCAGTGGTCGCGGCGATCGCCGGGGAGTGTCCGCAGCTGCGCGAGTCCCTGGCGTTCGAGGACGTCTGGGAGGAGTTCGAGGCGGCGGACGCCGTTGCGGTGGGCGACATCGAGCGGCGGGTCGACGTCGACGACCCGGTGGCGATCCAGTACACCTCCGGCACGACCGGGCGCCCGAAGGCGCGACCCTGACCCACCACAACCTGCTCAACAACGGCCATCTCGTGGGTGGGCAGATCGGGTTCACCGAGCGGGACCGCGTCTGCGTCCCGGTGCCGCTCTTCCACTGCTTCGGCATGGTCCTCGGCACGCTCGGGGCGAGCACCCACGGGGCGACACTCGTCCTGCCGGGCGGCAACTTCGACGCGGGGCGGACGCTCGCAGCGATCACCACCGAGCGATGCACCGCGGTGTACGGCGTGCCCACGATGTACATGGCGATGCTCGAGCACCCCGACCTGGCGACGTCCGACCTGACCTCGCTGCGCACCGGGCTGATCGGCGGGGCACCGTGCCCGCCGGACCTGCTCGGCTCGATCCGCACCCGGCTGCACGTCTCCGGCCTGTCGACGGTCTGCGGGATGACGGAGACCTCGCCGATCTCCACCCAGACCCTGCCCTCGGACCCGGGGGAGGTCCGGGACCACTCGGTGGGCCGCCCCACCCCGCACGTCGAGGTCAAGATCGTGGACCCGGCGACGGGCCGGATCGTCCCGGTCGGGACGCCCGGCGAGCAGTGCACCCGCGGTTACAGCGTGATGCGCGGCTACTGGGCCGACGCCGCCGCGACGGCCGAGGCCATCAGCCCCGCCGGGTGGATGCGCACGGGGGACCTGGCCGTGATGGACGAGCACGGCACGGTCCGGATCGTCGGCCGGATCAAGGACGTGATCATCCGGGGCGGCGAGAACATCTACCCCCGGGAGGTCGAGGAGCTCCTGCGCAGCCATCCGGGTGTCGGCGACGCGCACGTGATCGGCGTCCCGCACGAGCGGTACGGCGAGCAGGTGATGGCCTGGGTGCGCCCCGTCGAGGGGGAGCGGCTCGACGCCGCGGAGCTCACGGCCTTCTGCACGGACCGGATCAGCCGCTCGAAGATCCCGGCGCTCTGGCACTTCACGGACACCTTCCCCACCACCGCGAGCGGCAAGATCCAGAAGTTCCGGATGCGCGAGATCGCGCTCGATGAGCTGGGCGTCGCAGGCAAGCCGGCCCCGGTGACGGTCTGACGACATGATCGAGACCGGCACGGCCTCGGCTCGCATGACGGTGACGAGCGTGATGCTCGACGACAACGGCGTCCTCATGAGCGGGCACCTGCTGGTGCTCGCCGAATCGGCCGGCATCGCGTTCCGGCCGTATCTGGGGCCGGGCGCGTCCCATTACGTGGTCGACGTCCTGGGCCCGCTTCCGGTCGCGGGTGCGGTGCTGCTGGCCGAGTCGACGCTGGCCGAGTCGACGCTGACCAGCGGCGATGCCCGGCAGGTCGTCTGCGACACCGTCATCCGCCACGAGAGCGTAGGGCTCCCGATCATCGCCGTGGTGAGGCACTGCACCGTCCCCGGCTGATCCCCGCCCCGTACCCACATGATCCGACAGCTCACTTCCGATGGAAGGGCACCATGACCCACACACGCGCAGCGCAGCGCAACCCCATGGCGAGGGTCGCGTTCGCGAGCATGACCGGCACGGTCATCGAGTTCTACGACTTCTTCGTCTATGGCACGGCTGCGGCACTGGTGTTCAACAAGGTGTTCTTCCCCGAGCTCGGGGCTGCCCAGGGCACCCTGGTCGCGTTGGCGACATTCGGTGTCGCGTTCGTGGCGCGGCCGTTCGGCTCGGTCCTCTTCGGTCACTACGGCGACCGGATCGGCCGCAAGCGGACCCTGGTCACCACCCTGCTCATGATGGGCCTGTCCACGGTCGTCATCGGGATCTTGCCTTCGGCGAGCGCGATCGGGGTCCTGGCGCCGATCCTGCTGGTGGTCCTGCGCATCGTGCAGGGTCTCGCCGTGGGTGGGGAGTGGGCCGGCGCGACGTTGCTCGCGGCGGAGAACGCCCCGAAGGCCGAGCGCGGCAAGTATGCGCTCTACCCCCAGCTCGGCCCGTCGGTGGCGTTCGCGCTGTCCAGCGCGACCTTCCTCGTCACCGCGCTCACGATGTCCGACGCGGCCTTTCTGAGCTGGGGCTGGCGGCTGCCCTTCATCGGCAGCATCCTGCTGGTCGGGGTGGGGCTGTTCGTCCGGCTGAAGATCGAGGAGACCGAGTCCTTCACGGCGGCCAAGCGCTCCGGTGCCATCGCCAAGCTGCCGGTGCTCGACGTGTTCACCCGCCAGCCGCGCGAGATCGTCCTCGGTGCGTTCATGACGACGACGGTGTTCGGCTTCTTCTACATCGGCGTCACCTACCTGACCACCTACGGCACCGCCGTGCTCGGGCACCCCCGCACGACGGGTCCTCGCCCTCGGCATCCTGGGCGGCACCGCCTTCGCCGTCACGACGATCATCGGCTCGATCTGGTCGGACAGGGCGGGGCGCAGGAAGCTGGTGCTGTCGGGCAACATCGCGTCGATCGCCATCGGCATCATCGCCTTCCCGGTGCTGGACATGGGGTCGGCGTGGGCCTTCGGGCTTGGCCTGTGCCTGGTTCTCGGCGTGGTCGGCTTCGCCTACGGACCGGTCGGCGCCATGCTGCCCGAGCTGTTCAGCGCGCAGTACCGCTACACCGGCGCCGGTCTGGCCTACAACCTCGCCGGGGTGATCGGTGGCGCCATCACGCCGCTGGTCGCGACCGCACTCGTGGGCTCGTTCGGCAGCATTGCGCTGGGGTTCTACCTGGCGTTCCTGGCGCTGGTCAGCACGCTCGCCACCCTGGGCCTGCGCGACACCCGGCACGTCGACATGGTCACCGTGGTGCCCCCGGCAACGGCCGCCGAGGACCTGCAGGGCGCGCCGCAGTGAGGGGAAGGTCCTCGACAGTGGTTGATGAACTCGTCAGACCGGAGTACCCGGCGGCGAGAACCCCACCCGGCGCCCGGGGACGCGTCGTCGTGATGGCGGGATCGTCGGCGAACTCGTGAGCCGTTCTCACGGGCCGGGCGGTCGAGGGCTCGGGACGCAGAGCGAGATCCCCAGCCGGGCCGCGTGACAGGCGGCCTCGACCCGGTTGCGGCAGCCGGTCTTCTCCAGCACGTGCTCGACGTGCGTCGCCACCGTGCGGGCGCCGATGCCGTGGACGTGCGCGATCTCGCCGTTGGTCAGGCCGTGCGCCAGCCCGGCCAGCACCTGCAGTTCGCGGACGCTGAGCCCGGACGGCGGCGGGACGAGCAGGTGCAGGACGACCGCCTCGTGCCCCGATCCGTGGACCTCGACCGCGTACACGGCATCGCCGTCGATCAGGTGCAGCCGCTCGGGCGGCGCGCCCCGCCCGATCCGGCGCACGACCGCGGCCAGCGCCGGCGCGACGACGAGCAGGTCGGGCCGTGCACGCGGGGTCAGCGAGCGGACGGACCCGTCCGGGCGCACCGCGAACCCCTGGGTGACCCCGTCATGCAGCCGGCCGGTCGGCGCGGTGGCCGGGACGATGGGATCGAGTGCCGCAGCCAGGTCATCCCCGAGCAGGTCGAGCAGTCCCACCACGTCGTCGTCGATGATCGAGGGGCGGGCCGAGCTCGCGTTCAGCATGCCGACGTAGCGCCCGTCGGCCGCGAACAGGCAGTGCGTGACCCCGTCCCGGAACCCCGACGGGTGGATGACGCGTTCGAAGATCGGCCCCTGCCGCTGCCGCTCGGTGATGTCACGGATGCGGGTCGGCTCGCCGGACGACCGGACCCGGACGAACAGCGGATCGGCGTGCATCAGCTCGTCGAAGAACCCGGTCAGCGCGCGCGGGTACGACGATGCGAGCGTCCGGTGCCGCCCTCGGGTTGCATCCCACACCGAGAGCGACACGCAGTCCGCGGGCACGACGGACGTCAGCGCATCGAGGGCGACCGCTGCCGATCCGGGAGTGCGGCTGCCGTGGCGCCGGAGGAAGGACCGCAGCTCCCGTGCCGCGGCCACAGCGGACATGCCGACACGGTAGAGCGCCCCGGCGCCGATCGGGAGGGTCCGGACGGTCGCATCCGTCAACCGACGGATCCCGGCGGCAGCCGGCTGCCTACCGTCGCGGCTCACACCGCCCTCCAGGAGGACCCATGTCCGACGAGATCGCCTGGCTCTCCGCCACCGAGCTGGCCGCGCAGGTCCGGTCCGGCGAGCTGTCGCCCACTGAGATCGCGACCGCCGTCCTCGACCGGGTCGATCGCGTGAACCCGGCCGTGAACGCCGTCGTGCACATCGACCACGATCAGGTCCTGCGCGACGCCGCCGAGCTGACCGCGGCCGTCGCGCACGGCGCCGAGCTCGGCCCGTTGCACGGCGTGCCGTACACGATCAAGGACCTCACGGACGTCGCCGGCCTGCCGACCACGTTCGGCATGATCCCGCTCAAGGACAACATCGCCGCCGCGGACGCGGTGATCGTCCGCCGGCTGCGCGCGGCCGGCGGGCTGTTCCTCGGCAAGACCAACACCCCGGAGAGCGGCTACTACGGCGGTACGGACAACCACCTCTTCGGCCCCACGCACAACCCGTGGAAGCCCGGCCACAGCCCGGGCGGCTCGAGCGGCGGTGCGGCCGCCGCCGTCGCGGCGGGACTCGGCCCGCTCGCCGAGGGCAGCGACGGGGGCGGCTCGGTCCGCATCCCGGCCGCGCTGTGCGGGGTCGTCGGGCTCAAGCCCACCACCGGGATCGTCCCGCAGACCATCCTCGCCGGCCGCTACTACACGTGGGCCTACCACGGCCCCATCACCCGCACCGTCGCCGACAACGCGCTGATGCTCGACGTCGTCGCCGGCCCGGACCACGCCGACCCGCTGACCGTACCGCGGGTGCAGGACTCCTACCTCGCCGCGCTGGACGGCGACGTGCGCGGGCTGCGCGTAGCGTTCTCCGCGGATCTGGGCCTGGGCGTGCACGTCGATCCCGAGGTCCTCGCCGTGTGCCGAGCCGCGCTCCCCGCGCTGGAGGGGCTCGGCGCCACCGTCGTCGACGCGACGCCCACCGGATGGGAGCACGCGGCGGAGGCCATGTGGAACGGGATCTGGGTCCCCGGCTTCGCCTCCGAGCACGATCTGCTCGACTGGGCGGCGCTGCACGGCCAGGTCGACGACCAGCTGATCGAGCTCATCGCCGCGGGCGAGTCCCTGACCGGCGTGGACGTCGGCCGGGCCGACGCTATCGCGGCGCATTTGGACTCCTGGACCACGTTCATGGACGACTTCGACGTGCTCGTCTCACCCACCGTGGGGTGCGCCGCCACCCCGCACGGCCGGTTCGCGCCGGAGCACCTGGACGGCGCGCCGCTGCGCGACCAGCTGCTGGGCTGGCTGATGACCTACCCGTACAACATGCTCAACAACCCCGCGGTCAGCGTGCCGGCCGGGTTCACCGCCGACGGCCGGCCGGTCGGGCTGCAGATCGCGGCCCGCCACCACCACGACGCGTTCCTGCTGCGCGTCGCGGCGAACATCGAGCGGGCCCGCCCGTGGGCGGATCGGCGTCCGGCCCTGTAACCCGGGTGCAGCGCGTCATGCGGCAATGCCATCCTGCGCGCTCGCGAGGTCCACGACTTCTCCTTCGTCGACTGGCTCTATGTCCGTCCCTCCGCGCTGTTCCCGCAGGACGGGCGGGAGATGATGCGGCTCATCCCCCTGGATTCCGCGGATCCCGAGCAGATCCGCCCACCCGTCCCCACAGCGGCTCCGTAGCGCGAACGGACCGCAGCTCACGTTGAAGGGGCACCGACATCGTCGGTGCCGCTTCAACGTTGGATCCGTGAACTCTCAGCGCGGGAGTTTCGCCGCGTCGGGCCGCGGCACCGGCTCGAGGTCGGCTCGAACCTCGGATCGAGCCACGTCTCCGGCGGTGACCAGCAGCGCTGCGGCGGTGTCGGGTCCGACGCCGTGTCGGTCTATCAGCTGTGGAGCGTGGGGGGGGTGAGCGTGTCGCTGATCCGGCGAATCAGCTAGCGGTGGTGAGTGCGACGATCCGGCGGGCCAGCAGTGCCACGGGGTAAGCCGCGGCACTGGCGGTGTCGTGTGGCGTGGCGGTGCCCAGCTCGACACAGCGCCGGATCAGGCGGGCGTTGCTCAGTCCAGATAGTGAACTCGGCCAAGGAGATCGGCGAGCTCGTCAGGCATCGACATCATCGGTGTGTGTGATGACGGGAGCCGGTGACGGTGGTCGGCGGCAGCGGCCATCTGCTCCTGGGTGGCGGGGGGAAGGGCTTGGTCCTGCTCGCAGATGATGTAGGTCGTCGGGTGGCTGCGGTCAGGTGCGGTGCTGGAGGCGGTAGCGCTGGCGATTGACTGTGGCAGGAGGCGGCGCAGGCTGGGATAGGCGTGCTGTGCGTCGACGTCGGCACACAGTGCCTGCCGGAGCAGTTCCAGATCGTCGGTGGTCCTGAGCGTGCCGTCGTCGTGCGCCGAAACCCATGTCGGCGGCGGTCCCGACGCGAACACGTCCATCGCCGACTGCCCCCGCTGGGGCCAGAACGCGGCGACGTAGACGCTGTGGGCGACCGCCGGATGATCGGCGAGTTCGGTGATGACCATCCCGCCATAGGACTGACCGACGAGGACGACGGGCGCTCCGACTCGCTCGACGGCCTGCCTGACGACCTCCGCGTCGGCGGCCAGGTCGCCGAGCGCCGTCGGGTCGTTCCCGGCGCTCGGAAGCTGCTCGATCACCTCGACACGATGGCCAGCCTTCCTCATTCGGTCGGCGACCTCGCTCCAGTACCAGCCGCCGACCCAGCCGCCGTGGACGAGAACGAAGTTCGTCATCGCGCGATTGTGATGCCCGTCATTGATGGCAACAATCAGCCAACCGGCCCAGGCCGCAATTACCCCCCAAGACCCTGATCAGCCGTCGGCTCAGGTCAGCGGTTGCGGGGTGTCGGTGATGCCGGCCGCGGCGAGACGTTCGGCGTGCTGGGTCTTGGTGCGCAGCGCGACCAGCGTTTCCTGCAGGCCAGCGACCTCGCCGAGCCAGACCCGATCGCGGGCCTCGGCGATCCGCTCGGTCAGGTTCGATTCGAGCTCGCGCAGCAACGGCAACCGGCTGAGCTGCGGCCGCAGCATGGGGCAGCGGACACAGGCGTGCTCGTAGGCGCAGGGGCTGCCGTAGGGCCGGTCGCAGTTTCCGTAGGCGACCTTGCGCAGGGCGAAGTGCCGTTCGAACTCGGCCCATGCGGCATCGGTCGCGGTGAACCGGCTCTGCGTCATCCACGCCGACGACGGGCGGGTCGACCGGCACCTCGACCGGGTCCGCGCCTACTACCGCGACCGGGCCGCATGGGACATCGGCCGCGAGGCGGGGGACGCCGAGCCGGTCCTGGTCGGCGGCCCCGACGAGGTGCGGGACGGGCTGGAGCGCCTCCGCGACGCGGGCGTGAGCAGCGTGCAGCTGCGCGTCGCCCCGCTCGGCGTCCCGGCCGACGTTGCCCTGCAAACCGTCGAGGCGATCGGCGACCGCGTGCTCCCGACTCCGCGAGCCTAGGCTCAGATCTCGCCCCGCGGCGTCTCGAGTTCCAGCTGGGCGGGCAGGGAGGCGGCCAGACGCTCTCGGAGCAGGTTCGCGAAGTACTCCTCGCCGCTGGCCTGGAAGTCGGGGGTCAAGGTCACGATGCTGACGGCGGCCGCGGGTGATCCGTTGAGGCGTAGCGCCACCGCGACCGCCGTCAGTCCCTCGATGTTGTGCTCGACGTCGCGGGCGTGCCCGAGCCGTTGCGCACGCTCGATCTCCACCCACTCCTCGTCGAGGGTGCGTGGGGCAGCCGCGGTGCGCGGTTCCAGGTGCCCCGCGAATCGCGCGCGGAAGTCCTCGATGTCGCGACAGGTGGCTGCCACGATCGCCCGGCCGAGCGCGGTGGTCAACGCGGGGAGCCGGTGCCCGATGCTGGTTCCGGGTTGGATCGGCCGCCGCGACTCGACCTTCTCCAGGTACAGCAGGTCGGTGCCGTCGAGGATCGCGAGGTGGAACACCTCGTTCAGCTCCGCGGCGAGCCGCACCAGAACCGGGCGCAGCGCGCCGCGCAGGTCGAAGTTGCGGTAGTAGAGGTTCGCGGCCGCGAGCAGGCTGGAGCCCAGCACGTAGTGCCCGGTGGCGCGGTCCTGGTCGACGAAGTGGCGGTGCCGCAGCGCTCGGAGCGTCGCGTGCAGGCTCGATCGGTTCACCGACAGCCGGTCCGCCAGGTCGGCGAGGGCCAGCCCGTCGACCCCTGCCTCGGCGAGTTCCATGACCGCCCGCAGTGCTTTGTCCACCGAGGGCATCGGTGATCGGCCGATCTCCTTCGCGTCCTGCACGTCTGCCCCTCATCCATCCAGCCCGTTCTGAGCATTCTTCGGCACCTGCGGTGCGTTGCCCGGCACGGGACCTGTTGTACATTGCCGAACGACCATTTGAAGATAGCAAACTGGAGGCAGGATGAGTCGCCTCGACGGTGTGGTCGTCGTGACAGGAGCGGCATCCGGGATCGGAGCGGCCGCCGCCCGGCGGGCGACGGCCGCGGGTGCACGGTGCTGGGAGTCGATCTGCGGTCACCCGGCCAGCAGGACCGGGTGGACGGGGTCACCTACGTGCAGGCCGACGTCAGCGCGACGGCGGATTGCACGACCGTGGCGGAGACCGCGGCCGCCGCCGGGTCGGTCCGAGGGCTCTTCAACTGCGCGGGGGTGGAGGTCCACGGCGACGTCGTGGAGATGGATCGCCCGACGTGGGACCGGGTCATCGGGGTGAACCTGACGTCGGTCTACGAGATGTGCCATGCCCTCATCCCGCACCTGCGTGCGGCAGGCGGCGGGGCGATCGTGAACATGTCCTCGATCCAGGCGCTGGCCACCCAGACCGAGGTCGCGGCGTATGCGGCGGCCAAGGGAGCGGTGCTGTCCCTGACCCGCGCGATGGCCCTCGACCACGGTCCGGACGGGATCCGGGTGACGGCCGTGTGCCCGGGCACGATCGCGACCCCGCTGGTGCGGGCGAACGCCGCCCACTTCGATCCCGAGGACCCGCAGCGCCAGCTCGACGCCTGGGGCGCCAAGCACGCCGTCGGCCGGGTGGGCACCCCGGACGAGGTCGCCGCGCTCGTGGTCTTCCTGCTCTCCGACGACGCCTCGTTCATCACCGGCTCGTCGCATCTCGTGGACGGTGGTCTCCTTGCCTCCTTCTGACGGCCCCACCGGCCCCGGTGCCGGGGGCGGCGTCCGGGCGCTCTCGACGACGGTCCATCAGGCCCTGCAGCCGATCACCGACGTCATCCCGCTGTACCTGCACGTGGTCCGGGGGACCGAGGCGGCGGCGGCCATCGACGCCGGGCTGCCCGACTCGGCCGACCTGCTCGATGAGCTGATCCGCACCGGTGCCGGCGGGTTGCCGCTGCGCTACCTGTGCAACACCCACGCGCACCACGACCACATCGGGAACCTGCGGCGGTTGCGCGCGCGCCACGGCGCGCTGGTCGTGGCGGCCGAGGACGCCCGCGGCTGGATCGCCGACCCGCGGCGCAACCTGCATGAGTTCGCACTGCACCACCCGCACATCATCGGCCCGACGGCGGAGCTGCTGGGCGAGCTCGAGCCGACGTTCGACGGGGCCGCGCCGGTGGACGTCATGGTCGGCCCGACGATCGCCCTCGACCTGGGCGGCGGCGTCGAGCTGGAGGCGTTCCGGGTCGATGGCCACCTGCACGCCGAGCTCGCCTGGTTCGAGCGCAGCAGCCGCACCCTCGTGCTCGGCGACGTGGTCACCGCGATCGGCTGGCCGATCTTCCACGGGCACGTCGACCCGGACGGTCTTCGAGAATCGCTGGACCGGCTGGCCACCTTCGTCCGGGAGCGCGAGGTCGAGGTGGTCGCCATGTCGCACCACCCGGCCCGCGACGCCGCGGCGTTCCTGGAACTTGTCGGGCAGGTCCGGGCCGACGTCGACCGCACGAGGGAACTGGTCCTCGCCGAGCTCGGGGACACCGGGCAGGACCTGGAGTCGATCTGGCGCGGGGTGTGCGCCGCCGCGGCGAAGGACCCCGAGTTCCGGGCGCTGGCGATGGTCGAGGCGCACCTGCGCGAGTTGGTGCGCGACGGAGTCGCCCGCGTCGTCGGGCCGGAAACCTACGCGTTCGCCGGCACCAGTAGGCCCGTGACGAGAGATGAGGACAAGTGAAGATCACCGCAATCGAGGCGACCGAGGTCACCGTCCCGATCGAGGCGACCCTGCGCTTCGCCTACGGCGTGCACCTCGCCGTGACCCGCACGATCGTGCAGGTCCACACCGACGCGGGGATCACCGGTCTGGGGGAGACCGCCGCCACCGCCGAACAGGTCCGGACGCTGTCCGCGCCGCTCGTCGGGCAGCACCCGTTCGACCTGGAGGTGGTGCGCAACATCATCTCCAACCGGTTCTACTGGAGCCGGGATCCGCTGACCGCCGCGGGCATCGAGATGGCCCTGATCGACATCATCGGGAAGGCGACCGGTGAGCCGGCGTACCGGGTGATGGGCGGTGCGGTCCGGCCGCACGCGTCGATGGCCGCGTACTGCTTCTACCGCTATGACAACGGCAGTGGCCACGCTCGGTCACCACCCCCGAGGAGATGGCGGACCACGCCGCCGATCTCGTCGACACCTATGGGTTCCGGACGGTGAAGCTCAAGGGCGGTGTCTTCGACGCCGAGCACGAGGTCCGCACGATGGAGGCGATCCGGGACCGGCTCGGCCAGGACGTGCGGCTGCGGATCGACCCGCAGTCGGCGTGGACCGTCGAGACCGCGATCGGGTACGTGCCGCGGCTCGAGGCGGTCGGGCTGGAGTACTACGAGGACCCGGTGGCCGGGGCGCGAACATGGCGACGGTCCGCCGC
Organism: Pseudonocardia sp. CNS-004; assembly: GCA_001942185.1. Taxonomy (GTDB): domain Bacteria; phylum Actinomycetota; class Actinomycetes; order Mycobacteriales; family Pseudonocardiaceae; genus Pseudonocardia. The sequence continues at coordinate 286,130 of MKJV01000068.1, read as the reverse complement.
CGGACGAACCTGGCGATGGCTACGAACATGTGCGTCACCAGCTTCGCCGAGCTCGGTCCGGCGATCGCCACCCGGGCGATCGACGTGGTGCTCACCGACCCCTGGTACTGGGGCGGCCCCACCCAGGTCCGGGCGCTGGACACGGTCGCCCGCACGATGGGCGTCGGTCTGTCGATGCACTCGGGCATCGAGCTCGGCATCGGGATGGCCGCGATGCTCCACACCGCGGTCACCATGCCGGGCTTGACCGCGGCCATCGACGCGCACTACCACCACCTGACGGACGACGTGATCGTCGGTGACCTGCTCAAGCCGAAGAACGGCGTGCTCGCCCCGCCGGAGGGCCCCGGCTGGGGTGTCGAGCTCGACCCCGACAAGTTCGCCCGCTACGCGGAGCTCCATGCGGAAGGCGTCTACCGCAACGTCTACGTCGAGGCCAACCAGAACGGCCCGGATCCGCACCGTCCCGGCTGGCACCCGATCATCCCCGCCTGGTGAGTGGCGGAACGAGCAACCGAGGAGACGTCCCATGAAGATGTTCGTTCCCGTCGCGCTCGCGGCGGTGGCGGCGCTCGCGCTGACCGCCTGCGGCTCCGGGTCCGGCGGATCGTCGGAGAGCACCACGATCGGTGTACTGCTGCTCAACGGAGACACCTACTTCACCAGCGTCGCGAAGGGGATCCAGGAGGCGAACGCAGGCGGCACCACGATCGTCGAGAACTACGAGGGCGACGCCGCCAAGGAGAGCCAGGCCATCGACACCTTGGCCGCCCGCGGCGTCGACGCGATCGTGACCTCGCCGCTGGACGGCACGGCGTCGGCGGTGGCGCTCGAACGCGCGGCCTCGTCCGGGATCTCGGTCATCTGCTACAACACGTGCTCGACGAGAGTGCTCGGGAGGGCACCGTCTCGGCGTTCGTCCTGAGCGACCAGGCCGGCATGGGCGAACAGACCGGGCAGTTCGCCGTCGAGCGGCTGAGGAACGCCCCGGCGCCGGTTCGGTTCGGCGTCCTGCACTGCGACTCGTTCGACATCTGCGCGCAGCGCCGCGAGGCGTTCTTCCGGACCCTCGACGACGGCGGGATCACCTACGAGATCGTGGCCCAGAACGAGGAGCTCGTCGTCGACAAGGCCGTACCGGCTGCCGAGGACATGCTGACGGCACACCCCGACATCACCGCGCTCTGGGGTGCCAACGACGGTGCGACGGCGGGACTCGTCCGGGCCGTGGAGTCCTCCGGCCGTACCGGGCAGGTCCCCGTCTTCGGATCCGACATCACCCCGGTGCTCGCCGGGTACCTGCAGGCCGATCCGGCCACGCTCCTGACCACGACCGGCCAGGACGGCCTCGCCACCGGGACCAAGGCGGTCGAGGTCGTGCGGACCCTGCTCGGCGGTGGCCCGGTGGAGCCCTTCGTCCAGGAGGTCCCCGTCGTCAACTACTCCGTCGACGGCCTGCCTGCGGTGCAGGAGTACCTCCAGGCGAACGCACCGTCATGACCGCCGTCATCAGTGCCGAGGGACTGAGCCGGACGTACGGGTCCACCCAGGCCTTGGTCGACGTGGACTTCGAGGTCGATCGGGGCCGGGTCTACGCCCTCATGGGTCGCAACGGAGCCGGCAAGTCGACGCTGGTCCGGATGCTCTCCGGTGTCGAGCGGCCCGACAGCGGCCGGATCCTCCTCGATGGCGACGAGATCGAGTTCCGCGATCCCGACCACGCGCTGCGGTCCGGGATCGCCACGGTCCACCAGGAGATCTCGGTCATCCCGGGTCTCTCGGTCGCCGAGAACGTCATGCTGGGTCGGTGGGAGTCCCGGCTCGGGGTGATCGACCGCAGGCGGAACCGGGCCCTCGCGGCCGAGGCTCTGGAGCTCCTCGGCGTCGAGCTGCACCTCGACACCCCGGCAGGTGACCTGCGGATCGCCGAGCAGCAGCTGGTCGAGATCGCGCGGGCGCTGTCCTACCGGCCGTCCGTACTGATCCTGGACGAGCCCACGAGCTCGCTGACGGAGTCCGAAGCCGACCGCCTGCTCGAGGTGGTGCGCCGGCTCGCCTCCCGGGGAGTCGCCGTGCTCTACGTGTCGCACCGGATGAGCGAGATCGAACGGGTCGCCGACGACGTCACCGTGTTCCGTGACGGGCGCGTCGTGGCCCGGCACCGGATCGAGGAGGTCACGGTGCGCGAGATCGCCGCCCTCATGGCCGGTGCGGAGCTTCAGGAGCGGCCGAGGCGGCGCAGCGCCGCAGCCGATCGCGGCGTCGCGCTCTCGGTGTCCGGCTTGCGCACGCGGACGACGCTGCGCGGTGTCGATCTCCAGGTCGCCGCCGGCGAGATCGTCGGGCTCGCCGGCCGGATCGGGTCGGGCCGCACCGAGATCCTGCGCGCGATCGCCGGCCTCGACGCGGCCTCCCACGGGGAGGTGGAGCTGGCGGACGGGACCCGCTTCGGTGGCGCCCGCGACGTGCGCCGCCGGGTCGCCGCGGGTATCGCGCTGGTGCCGGAGGACCGCAAGGGCCAGGGGATCGTGCTGAACCAGCCGATCCTGCACAACATGGTCCTCTCCTGCCTGTCGAGCATTTCCCGATGGGGGTTCGTCGACCGGCACCGGGAGCGCCGCACCGGAGCGGCGTCCCTGGAGGCCACCGAGATCCGGGTCGGGTCGCTGTCCGACGACGTGGCCTCGCTCAGCGGTGGCAACCAGCAGAAGGTCGTGCTGGCCCGGTGCGTCAATTCCGGGGTGCGGGTCCTGCTGCTCGACGAGCCCACCCGCGGCGTCGACATCCAGTCCAAGCACCAGATCTACGACCTGATCGCCGGCCTGGCCCACGAGGCTGCGCGGTGGTCCTTGTGTCCTCGGAGTACGACGAGCTCCTGCAGAACTGCGACCGGATCCTCCTCGTCGACGGCGGCGCGATCACTGGAGAGATCGATCGCAACGCCGGCCTCGACACACTCCTCACGGCCGTGATGCGGCCGGACGACTGCGAAGGACGGAAGGCCTCATGACGTCCAACGGCATCGCACACGCCGTGCGAGGCACGGGCGCCGGCTCGCTGCTGGCCGAACGGGTCCGACGACTGGCGGGGCAGCGGGAGGCGGGTCTCCTGGCCGCCCTCGTCGTCGCCGTCGTGATCTTCGGAGCGACCGCGCCCAACTTCTTGAGCACCCAGAACGGGTTCAACATCCTCCGGCAGGCCGCCTTCGTCGGGATCATCGCGCTCGGGATGACGCTGGTCATCGTGTGCGCCGAGATCGACATCAGCGTCGGCGCGGTGGTGGCGTTGACCTCGGCCATGATCGGCGTGCTGCACCGCGACCTGGGCTGGTCGATCGGCCCGATCATGGCGAGCGTGCTCCTGCTGGGTGCCATGTCGGGTATCGCCGTGGGAGTGCTGCGCAGCTACCTGGCGATACCGACCATCATCTCGACGCTCGCGCTGTTCCTGGCCCTGCGCGGGGTGGCCGAGTTCATCACCGACGCTCCCCGATCCCCGTCGAGAGCGCCTTCCTGACCGACGTCCTCGGCGGAGACGTGGCGGGCGTCCCGGTGCCCGCGGCCGTGTTCGTGGTCCTGTGCGTGCTCGCCTGGCTGCTCGCCACCCGGACCAGGTTCGGCCGCGAGGTGTACGCCGTCGGCGGCAACGCCGTGGCCGCGCGCACCTCGGGCATCCACGTGGCGCGGGTCCGGATCGTGGTCTTCGCCGTAACCGGGGTGCTCGCGGCGCTCGCGGGAATCCTGCTGACCGCCCGGATCGGGGCGGGAAGCTCGTCGATCGGCCAGGGCCTTGAGTTCGAGGTGATCGCGGCCGTGATCATCGGCGGTACGGCGCTCACCGGCGGCCGCGGCACCGTCCTCGGCACGGTCGTGGGTGTGCTCTTCGTGTCGGTGCTCGGCAACGCGCTGGTCCTCTACGGCGTGAACTCCTTCGTCCAGGACATCGTCCGCGGCGCCGTGGTGCTGCTGGCCGTGGTCCTCAGCTCCCTGCAGTCGCGCTCCTACCGAGTGCGTGACTGACCCCAACACCTCTAGGAGACGATCGATGACGACCGACACCTCCCTCGACTCGCTGCTCGAGGAAGCCTCGACGCATTCCTACGGCGCGGCGTTCTCCGACATCTGCGACCAGATCGGTCTGCGGTCCCAGACCTGCCGCCGCGGGTGGCGCGGCTGAGTGGGCAGGGCACGGTGGTGGGATGGGCACGGACCTTCACCACGGTCGCGGTCCAGGAGATTCCGGAGCGCCACTACGGCGGTGAGATCGACTTCATCGACTCGTTGCGCCCAGGTGACCTGCCGATGGGGCGGGTCGAGGCCGACGCCGCCGGCTGGGGCGAGCTGTTCAGCTGCGCGGCGGTCGGGCGCGGGGCCCGTGGTCTCGTCATCGACGGGCTGGTCCGCGATCTCCGGCAGATCCGTGCGCTCGGGTTCCCCGTGCACGCGACGGGTTCGCGGCCCACGGACGCGCTGGGCCGGGTCGCCCTCGGCAGCCCGGACGTCCCGATCAGGATCGGCGAGGTGACGGTCACCAGCGGCGATCTCGTGGTTGCCGACGACGACGGGGTGACGGTGGTGCCGCGCAACGTCGCCGAGCAGGTGATCCGGCGCGCGTGGACAAGTCGCGGACCGAGTCCGACGCCAAGCGGATGCTCCTCGAGGGCGGAACCCTCGGCGAGATGTGGGCGCGCTTCCGGGTGATGTGAGCGACGACGGCGATCGAGGAGGTACCCCATGAGCTGGATGACGACGGGTCCGCGCTGGACGCGGACCCCCGGGCACCGTGCCTGGCTGCACGAGCGCGCCGGCCGGTTGCTGGAGTTCTACACCGCCGCCCACGATCCGGCCGGCGGGTTCGCGGACCTGGACGTGACCGGGCGCCCGCTGCCGACCGGCTGGCCGCCGGCCTCGGAGCCGCAGACCAGCCTCTTCCAGACCACCCGCATGGTCCACGTCTACGCGATCGCTCACCTGTGGGGTCACCCGGCGGGCGCGCGAATGGTCGACCACGGTCTGGAGCACCTCTGGTCGGCGCATCGGGACAAGGCCCACGGCGGGTACTACTGGGTCAATGGCGCAGCCGGTCCGTTGAACGATTCCAAGCAGCTCTACGGGCACGCGTTCGTGCTGCTGGCCGCGTCCTCGGCGAAGCTCGCGGGGCACCCGGACGCCGGGCGGATCCTGGACGACGTGGCCACTGTGATCGACGAGCACTTCTGGGAGGAGGGCCCGGGCGCGGCCGCCGAGGAGTTCACCGCGGACTGGTCCGATGGCAGCGACTACCGCGGCGCCAACGGCAACATGCACTTCGTCGAGGCACTGCTCGCGGCGTACGAGGCGACCGGGGACACGATCCACCTGGACCGGGCGTACGCGGTGGCGAACCGGATCATCGCGGTGGCCACGACGGCGAACGGGTGGCGGATCCCCGAGCACTACCGCGCCGACTGGAGCGTCGACCTCGATTACGGCCGGGACGTGTTCCGGCCCTACGGATCGACCGTCGGCCACTGGCTGGAATGGTCGCGGCTGCTGCTGCAGCTGTGGGTGGCGCGCGGGAAGCGCGACGGGTGGCTCCACGAGGCGGCCACGACCCTGTTCGACAAGGCGGTGCAGGAAGGGTGGGACGCCGCCCGCGGCGGCTTCTACTTCACTGTCGGCTGGGACGGGCGTCCGGTCGACCGCGACCGGTACTGGTGGCCGTGCACCGAGGGCATTGCCGCCGCGTACTGGTTGGCCGAGCACACCGGCGAGGAACGGTACGAGTCCGCCTACCGGCGAATCTGGTCGTGGTCCCGGGACCACCTCGTCCGGGCGGACGGGCCGTGGCTGCACCAGCTCGACGACTCCCTCGAACCGATCAGCAATCCCTGGTACGGGGTGCCGGACGTGTACCACGGCCTGCAGGCGACGCTCATTCCCACGGTGCCGGCGACCGGCAGCATCGTGGCGGGCCTGCTCGAAAAGGAAGGAGGGCGCCGATGACGTCAGTGACGAGCGTTGAGCGGCGACGGGTCAGCGCTGCGAAACCGGGATCGGGGAATCGACAGCGCAGGCGGTCGACGCGGCGTGCGCCCGGGCCGCGGCGCTGTTCGAGCGGGGCATCGCTCAGGCGCTGAGCGGCCGGTTTCGGGTCTGCTCGGGTGCCAGAACCATCTGGCGGCTCGCATCCGCCGGCAGCACGCGGATCTCGTGCCGGTGCAGTTGTCGTTTCGCCCGTTGAGCTCAGGTGAGCTCGGTTACTCCGGCAGCGCAAACCTGCTCGTGCGCTACCTCAAACAGGGCCGCGCCGACCCGCGCGTCGTGCCGTCCCCGGCGCCGCGCCGGCTGGTGGCCTGGATCATGACCCGCCCCTCCGACCTGCCCGAACGGGCCGCAGATCGAGCCGATGCCGGGTCGCAGCGGCCGCCGCCACACTGATCGCCGCAGTTCAGACCCTCATGATCGCCAACGCGTGATCAGGTTGGCAAAGGCTCACTGCTGGCTCTGGCGTACCCCAGGCGCGGACGACGTCACGCAGCTGCCCGGCATCGCCGAGAGGATCATCGCGAACCTGGACGGTCGGCCGCAGGCTGCGGGTGATCGGTGACCGTGCACCGCACCGCGTTCACGATCAGCTCGTCGAGCCGCTCGCGGGCCTCGACCATGGACACGATCTGCGCTGACATCCGGTCGCGCTCGCCGCGGAGCGTCCACACCATGTCCGGTGTCGTGGCACCGGTGTCCACCGATGGCAGCAGGGTCAGGATGGTTCTGCCGGTCAGCCCGGCCGTTTGCAGGCAACGGATGAAGCGCACCTGCTCGACGACGGCCTCGGAGTACATCCGATGCCCGCCCGAGGAACGAGCGGGCTCGATCAGCCCTTCCTCCTCGTAGTAGCGGAGCGCACGAGCGCTGACGCCCGCTCGTTCGGCGGCCTCACCGATGCGCATCGTGATCTCCGTCTCCGCGACTTGAACTTGACACCAACGTCAAGTTCTAGCGTACGCAGATGCGGATCTCAAACGCGACGGCGCTCGTCACAGGAGCCGGTCGCGGCCTCGGTCACCACTTCGCCCGCGAGCTGCTCGCCCGCGGCGCGAAGGTCTACGCGACCGCCCGTGAGCCGGGGTCGCTCACGCTCGAGGGCGTGCACCCCCTCGCCCTCGACGTCACGGACCCCGACTCGGTGTCGGCCGCAGCCGACGCGGCCGCCGACGTCGATCTCCTGGTCAACAACGCCGGGCTGTTCCTCGGGTCCACCCTGCTCGGCGATCTCGACGCGGTCCGGGCGGAGATGGAGGTGAACTTCTGGGGCGCGTTGTCCGTCGTCCGCGCGTTCGCGCCCGTCCTGGCGTCCAACGGCGGTGGCGCCATCCTCAACGTCGCCTCCATCGCCTCGTGGTCCGTGGTCCCGGGCAACAGCGGCTACGCGGTCTCGAAGGCCGCGAACTGGAACATGAGCAACGCGTTGCGTCACGAGCTCGCCGGGCAACGGACGTTGGTGACGTCGTTGCACTTCACCGCCATCGACACCGACATGCTGCGGGGGCACGACATCCCGAAGGGCGACCCGTTTGACGTGGTGCGCGCGGCGCTCGACGGCGTCGAGGCGGGCGAGTTCGAGGTGGTCGCCGACTCACCCACCGAGCGCAGAAGGCCGCGCTGGGGGAGGATCCCCGACAGATCTACGTGGAGCTCGCGAAGGTCTTCGCCTCGCGCCACAGGTGAGCGTCACCCGCCGCAACGGATCCAGCGTCGCCGTGTGGACTTCGTCATGAACGCCGGCTCCTCACCCAGGTCCGCGCCGTCGCGGAGGTCAGACGCGGCGCCCTCGTCGCCTTGATCAGCGCCGAACCGTCGACCACCTCCGCGGTGGCGAGGGACCACCGTCCGCTCGGGCCGAACGCGGCCCCCCGGGCAGCATCCCGGCGAGCGGGTAGTCGCCGATCTTGGTGAGGCTGCGCGGACATCGAGAACGACGGCGATCTCGACGACGGCCCGGCTGAGGAGTCCGACGTCCTGATTCGCGCTCGACCAGAGCGCCGATCGCCGAGCGACTGGGGAAGATTGCGCTTATTGGCCTGAGGTCACGGTGGGGCAGGTCGAGGGGGCCTCTCAGATGGTCGGCGTAACAAGATCCTCTTGAATCGAGGAGTACACAGATGACCATGACTGATCCACCAGGTCCGCCGCAGGCCCAGCGGGCTGCCGCACAGGCCGAACTTTGAGGGTGCTCCCGCGCCGACGGCGGTCACCGACGCCGAGGTCTACGCGATGATCGACTCGTTGGGTGACGCCGGTGCAGCGCTGAACGACGTGAAGCCGGAGAGCCTGGAGCGTCTACCGGGAGCTTCGGCTCGAAATGAGGTACCAACCATGACCCGCTTCTGGTCCCCGGTGTCGTTGGTGGGCTCGGGGGTGAGGTGCGGAGGAGAGGTGGTGCAGGGGGGTCGGGTCGTGGTGAGGATCGGCGATCACGAGTGGGTCGGATTGCGCGGCCGCGTCCGGGGTTCCAGTGCCTCGCGTTGGCAGGCTCTTGGTTCGGGTGGAGTTGAGGTCCGTGCTTCTGGCCTTGTCCTGTTCTGCATCGGTGGTCACTGGCAGCCCTCCCGGTCGTCCGGGAGCGGGTGGATCTCGTGGCGGGTGGCGGCGGGGGTGTCGGCGGGGCGGGCCTGTGTTGGGTCCTGCACGGGTCGAACCTCCGATTCCGATCACGGCCCCGGGTCGGTGTGTCACCTGCCGGGGTCGCCCGTCTCACATTCGTCTCACAGACTGTGCGGACGGGGATGAATTTGGGGCCCTGCCTGGGATCACTACCGCGGTCGGAGGCGCAGAGGGGACCTGCTGGAGGCCTCCTCGCCCACTGGGGGTCAAGGGGTCGCAGGTTCAAATCCTGTCGTCCCGACGGCACAGACGGGCGGTTCCCTTCGGCGGGGGAGCCGCCCGTCGGCGTTTCTACTTGCGGAAACTACCGTCACGATGATCGTTTGCGCCTGTGGCTCTGCTGGCCTGGCGCCTCTTCGTTCGATCAAGATCCCGCGCTGAGTGACTATCTGAGTGACTGTCCCGTCGGGTCCAGCGGGAACAGGTCGTCCATGGCGGTTGTGCCCTTGTCCAGGATCGCTTGGAGCTGGTGTCGGTAGACGCGCTCGGTGACGGCAGTGCCGCTGTGTCCGACCAGGCGTGAGATGTCTTCGATCCGGACGCCGTTCTGTGAGAGCAGGGATACGAAGCTGTGGCGTAGCTCTCGGGGCGTCCAGTCTTGTGAGTCCAGCCCTGCTGCGGCGACTACTCGGCGGAAGGAGCGGCGGACAGCTCGACCACGGCGACGTGCCGACGACGGGCCGATCGAACCACGATCTACCCGGGCCATCCGCGAGGAACGCCGAACGCGACAGGATGCTGAACTCCCATCTCGAGACCACCAAGCTGTTGCTCACCCGGATCGCCGAGGACGATTTCGACGCCGACAGCGATCGGGACGCCGCGCTGGAGACGCTCGGCCTCGATCCCACGGCCCCGCACACCGCGGTCGTGGTTCCCTTCGGCGGTGACCCACCGTCGGTGTTTCTACCTGCGGAGTCCACCGTCCACCTCGCCGACATCGTCCGCCACGCGTTACGCGCCGACCATCGACATCACCTGGCGGCTTGGGCATCGAGGAGCTGCGGCTGCATCGACCGGTGGAACTGCAGCGCCATCTGCATGTCGAGCGCGCCTTGCGGCATCCGCCACCGTGCGTGGTCGAGCACCTGGTCGATGCGGTCCAGTCGCTGGTAGACGGTGTTGACGTGCACGCCGAGGTCTGCGGCTGTCGACTGGGCGTGCTGTCCGCGGGCGAAGAAGTGGTGGAGCGTCTCGACGAGCTGGGCGCGGTGCTCCCGGTCGTAGCGCAGCAGTGGGCCGAGGGTGTGCTCGAGCAGGCCGTGCACGTGTTCGGGTGCGGCGTCCTCGAGCACGCTGCCGATCACTCCGAGCTCGCCGATCCCGGCACCCGCGCCGGCGCGGCCGAGGGCGGCGAGCAGCCGCTGGCAGCGGGTGGCCAGTCGGTGCAGCCGGCGGGTCTCCCCAACCGAGGCGCCCGGGCCCGCGCCGCCCGCGGTGACCGCGCAGCCGGTGGTCGCGCGCAACCGGGCTGCTGCATTCCGGGCGGCCTGGCCGGGGTCGGTCCCGGGCAGCAGCAGGACTGCCTGCGCCGCATGCTCGCCCGCGATGCCGCCGGCCTCGGCCGCGAACTCCGTGGCGGCGTCGAGGAGGGTGCGCCGGGGGACGTCCGGGGCGGTGAGCGCGATCACGGTGTGGGGGCGGTCGAGGACGGTCACCCCCAGCCGTTCGGCCCGGCGGCGCAGCACGGCGGGGTCCGGCGGGCTGTCGGCCAGCAGGTCCGCGACGAGCTCGGCTCGCAGCTCGAGCTCGACAATCGAGGTGCGCCGCTGCATGAGCAGTAGGAGCGCAGCGGTCTGCGCGGCGCGTTCGAGGGTGCGGGCGTCGGTGTCCGGAGCCGGTGTGGCGGCCGACCGGGCGAACACGAGCCGGCCGAAGTTCTCGCTGCCGGCGCGCACGGGGGCGCTGCGCGCCACGCCGCGCCGGTCGGCCAGCAGCTCCTCGGGGGCTGGCCCGCCCGGTGTGCTCCCCACCGCGAGCACCTGGCCCGAGCTCGCCACGAGCGCGACCGTCCCGTGCAGGATCCGGGCGAGGGTGCTGACGAACTCAGGCAGGCCCACGCGGGTCAGCGCCATCGGCATCAGCTGCTCGTGCGCCCGACTCGCGCGTTCCAGCGCCTCCCGCTGCGCCCGCAGCCGGCCGTTCGCCTCCCGCAGCTGCGCTGATGACTGCTGCACCCGCTCGAACAAGCGCGCGTTCTCCAGCACGATCGCGGCGTGCGCGGCGAGCGAGGTGAGCACGGCGATCTCGGCCTGCTCGAACGTGCGCTCACGGCGGTTGGCGGCGAACAGTGCCCCGATGACTTCCCGGCCGCTCTTGATCGGCACGCCGGCGATGCTGGCGATGCCGTCGTCCGCCACCGCGCTCGCCACGTGCGGGTCCCGGCGCAGGCGCGGGTCGGTGTGGTAGTTGGCGGTGGCCACCGGCCGCCCGGTCGCGATGACGTGCCCGCCCACACCGAATCCCGCCGGCTGCCGCACCGAGCGGATGCCCGCGGTGCGCGTCCCGGACGTCACCCGCATCACGGCGTCGCCGGTGTCGGCATCGACGAGGGCGATGTAGGTCGAGTCGCAGGCCAGCAGCCGCCGCGAGCGGTCGACGATCGCGGTGAGGACGGCGTCGACGTCGCGCAGCGAGGTGAGGTCACGCGCCGTCTCGTAGAGCACCTGCGCCTCGCGCTCCCGCAGCGCCCGGTGCTCCAGGAGCGCGCGGATGCGCCGGGCGTCGGCCCGCGCGGCCGCCGGCGCGTCGGCCCGCTCCGCGGCGGCCAGGAGATCGCCGAGCTCGTCGGCGGGCGCCTCGTCGGCCAGGGCCTGCAGTACGGCGGACAGCACATGCGACGCGCCGGCCGGCCGGGCTGCGGGATCAGCGGTGAGGGACATCGTCGGCCTCCGCTCTCGCCTCGCGACGCGGCCGCGAGATCAGGTGATGGTGAATCCGCCGTCGACGGCCAGCGTCTGGCCGGTCACATAGCGCCCGCGGCGCTCGCCAGGAACACGACGGCGGCGGTGAGCTCCGCCGGGTCGCCCATCCGCCCCATCGGCACTCGCCGCATCTGCTCGTCGAGGTAGCCGGGCTTGTACTGGTCGGTCATCTCTGACGTGAAGAAGCCCGCGCGAGGGCGTTCACCCGGATGCCGCGCCGCCCGCTCCACTGCTGGGCCAGGTCACGGGTGAGGCCGACGAGCGCCGCCTTGCTCGCCGAGTACGCGGCCTGCGGCAACCCGGCCGTGGTGAGCCCGAGGACGCTCGAGATGTTGACGATGCTGCTACCCGGGAGCATGACCCGCCCGCAGGCCTGCGCCATCCAATAGCAGCCGTTGAGATTGAGGTCGATGACCTGCTCGAACTCCTGCACCGTCTCCCGCGTGGCCGGGACCGCGGTGCCGATTCCGGCGTTGTTGACCAGCACGTCGACCCGGCCGAACTCCGCCATCGCCGCGTCGACGAGCCCCTGGCACTGCGGCTGGCTGCTCACGTCCGTGGGGAAGGCCAGCGCTCGCCGCCCGGCGTCCTCGACGAGCGTGCGGGTGGCATCGAGCCGGTCGGCGCGCCGGGCGGCCAGCACGACGTCGGCACCGGCCTCGGCGAGGCCTGTGCGAACGCGACCCCGAGGCCGGACGAGGCCCCGGTCACGATCGCGACGCGGCCGTCCAGCGAGAAGCGCTCCAGCAGGCGCGGCATCGGCCCTCCTTGGCGAATGTCCATTAGCCACTGACGTTAGCCAGGCGGGAGCGGGGAGGTCAACGATGGTGGTCGCCTGGATAACGACTGCTAGCCGGTGGGATCAGCTGCTCCATCGGGATGTGCGCGAGCACCTGTCGCAGCTGCAGGCCGAGCTGGACGGGCAGCGCACCCTCCGGTTCCCGCCAGCGGCGGTGCCCGAGCACCTGGTCGATGCGGTCCAGCCGCTGGTAGATGGTGTTCGGGTGCACCTGCAGCGCCCGGGCGGCGGCGCGCGGGTTCTGACCGGCCGCGAAGTAGGCGTTCAGGGTCTCGAGCAGCAGCGTGTTGTGCTGCTCGTCGTAGCGCTGCAGCGGTGTGACGCCTTCGGCGAGCAGGGCCCGCACCTGCTGCGGTGACGTGCCGCGCAGGACCAGCCCGAGCACGCCCAGGTCGGCGAGCGTCGCGGCCTCGCCCTCGCGGCCCAGCGCGAGCAGCAGCCGCAGGCACCGCTCGGCCTCCCGGTGGTGGGCCCGCAGCTCGGGCGCACCCCGCCCCGGGCCGGCGATGCCCGCCGTCACGACGGCGCCGGTGGTGCGGCCGAGGTCGCGGGCCACGGCGTGGGCCGCCGTGGGGTCCACCCGCGGGAGCAGCACCACCACCCGGCCGGCGTGCTCGGTGGCCAGCCCGCCGTGCCGGGCCGCACGCGTGGCGGCTCGTCCGAGCAGGTGCTGCCGCGTCAGGCCCGTCGCCGCCAGGACGAGCACGGTGTGCGGGTGCCGGAAGTCCAGCGCTCCCGAGCGGCGCGCGCGCCGCTCGAACGCATCCCAGTCCGGCTCGCGCTCGGCCAGTAGGTCGTCGATCAGCTCGCCGCGCACCTGTTGCTCGGCCGCCGACACCTGCCGCTCCATCAGCTGCAGCAGCGCCGCGGTCTGGGCGGCCCGCTCGACGTTGCGCACGTCGGCGTCCGGAAGCGGGGCGGCAGCGGCGAGCACGAGGTGGCCGAACAGGTCGTCGCCGGCGCGGACCGGGACCGTCCACACCCCGGGAGCACCCGGCACCGGGGCGGCGCCGACCGCGTCCGGCGCAGGGGCGGCAGCGGGTCCGGCGCGGCGGCCCGCCGCCGCCGGTCGCGAACACCTCGCCGTCGACCCCGGCCGCCACGACGGTGCCGTCCAGCATCGACGCAACGCGTCCGACCAGCTCGGCGAGGTCGGCGCCCCGCAGCGCCATCGGCATCAGCTGCTCGTGCGCCGCGCTCGCGCGCTCCAACGCCCGCCCCTGCTCGGAGAGCTCGGTGTTGGCGTCGCGCAACCGCTGTGCCGTCACCTCGGCGGCCTCGAACAGCCGCGCGTTCTCGATCACGATCGCGGCGTGGTCGGCGAGCGAGCGCAGCAGGTCGATCTCCGCCGGTTCGAAGGTGCGCTCGTAGCGGTTGGCGACGAACAGCGCGCCGACGACGTCCTCGCCCAGCCGCAGGGGCACGCCCGCCATGCTGACGATGCCGTCCTCGACGACGCGTCGGTGACCGCCCGGTCCCGCTGCAGCCGCGGGTCGTTCACATAGTCCGAGGTGGCGAAGGACTCGCCCGTCGCGATGATCCGGCCCCCGACCCCGCTGCCCAGCGGCTGGCGCACCGACTCGATCGCGCGGGTGACCGTGCCGAGCGTGACCCGCATGTACACGTCGCCCCGGCTCGGGTCGCGCAGCGCGAGGTAGGTGGTGTCGGTGCCGAGCAGCTGGCGGGCCCGGTGCACGATGGCGTCCAGCACCTCGTCGATGTCGCGCAGCGAGGCGAGGTCCCGGGCCGTCTCGATCAGCGCGTGCGTCTCCTTCTCGCGGCGCCGGCGGTGGGCGAGCAAGCCGCGGATCCGTGCGGCCCGGCCGAGGGCTACGAGCAGCTCGTCGCGGCCGGGACCGTGCGGGCTCGCCTCGATCTCCGCCGCGAGCCGGTCGAAGGCCTCGCCGGGCGCCTCCGTGGCGAGCAGGTGCAGCAGCCGGGCGATCGTCTCGTCCGCGCTGCTGCCCGGCCTCATGACTCCCACCCGCCCCACGCTAGCGGCGAGGACGAGGCCGTCAGACCGCCAGACCGGCGCGGCTGCCGAACCTGGCGCGACCCGCTCCTGGCTGACCTTCGGCGTCCAGCGGTCCTCCTCGTCGGCCCACACGTCGCGCAGCTTCGGGATCACGGATGTCCCCACGAGCCGGTTGTTCTCCGCCGCGACCTCCTCGGGCAGGTTCCCGACGTGCATGCACGTGATCAGCTGCCCGATCCGCAGCTCGGTGGCCAGCGCCCGGACGCGCTGCTCCACCCGCTCCGGCGTGCCGGCGATGATGTAGCCCAGCTCGTCGTACTCCCAGAACGACAGCTCGCCGCGCTGGGCCTTCTGGCGTTCCTCCGCGGACTGGGTCTTCGCCCGCGTGAGGTTGGCCTTGATCGAGGGCAGCGAGTTGTAGCCGGGCGGGGTGGCGAACTCCAGGGCGGTGGGGTTCTGCCGGTAGAAGTACTTCACCGCGTCGGCGTACTGCCGCTCGGCCTCGGCCTCGGTGTCGGCGCAGCAGATGATCTGGGTGAACGCCATGCGGTTCGGGTTCATGCTGGCGCCCTGGCTCTCGGTGTAGTCCCAGAACCCGCCGACGATCGGCGCCGCGCTCTGCTTGCCCGAGAACGACAGGTAGCCGTAGCAGTAGTCCAGCGCGTTCACGACGTCCCAGGTCTCCGGGCTGCCGCTGCCCGGGATCCAGATCGGGATCTCGTCCTGCACCGGTCGCGGCCACGGGTTGACGTAGCGCAGCTTCGTGTACTTCCCGTTGAACGCGAACGGTTCGTCGGCCGTCCACGCCTTGAGGATCAGCTCGCGGGCCTCGTGGAACCGCTCGCGCAGCTCGATCGGCGGCACCCCGTAGGAGAACGCGGTGTCCATCGGCGTGCCGAACACGATGCCCGCGATCAGCCGGCCCCCGGAGAGGGCGTCGATCATCGCCATCTCCTCGGCTACCCGGATCGGCGGGTTGTACAGCGCCAGCGAGTTGCCGCACAGCGCGATCGCGGCGTTCTCGGTGGTGGCGGCCAGGATCGAGGCGATCAGGTTCGGCGACGGCGTCATCGCCAGCGAGGTCTGGTGGTGCTCGTTGAGCAGCAGCGAGTCCCAGCCGAGGCCGTCCGCCTGCTGCATCAGGCGGATGTACTTGTGGTAGTCCTCGCCGACCTGGCGGGGGTCGGCGACCGACGCCGGCGGTGTGACCCACGAGCTGTGCACGGTGTCGCCGAAGTCGTGCGGCAGCTTCGTGTAGTACTGCTGGGCGAACCAGTGGAACTTCACGGTTGTCCTTTCAGGCCACGGTGCCGACGAGGTGCGTCGACCGGGTGTCGGCGAAGTTGGCGACGTCCGCGCCGAGGGCCTTGCCCTCCGGGGAGCCGAGCGCGGCCTGCATGGCGGAGGCGTCAGCGAAGTACAGCTCCGCCATCAGGTGGTAGGGCGCGGGCGACCCGTCGGGGCCCGGGCCGAAGCGCGTCACCTCGACGCGCTCGATCCCCGGCACCTTCCCCGCGAGCGGGACATGGGTGCCGAAGTAGTGCGCGTCGAACGTGTCGACGTCCGCGGGGACGTCGTAGAGTACGGTCAGCTTGATCATGGTCTTCCTCCCTGGAAGGTCAGCTCGTGGCCATTCCGCCGCCGTCGACGCGGTAGACCTCGCCGTTGACGAAGGCCGACTCGTCCGAGGCGAGAAACAGCACCATGTTCGCGATGTCGGAGGGTTCGCCAACCCGCGGCGAGGCGACCCCGGCCAGCGCCTGCCGCGGCAGGTCGGGCACGGCGTCGAGCAGCTGCTGGGTGCGGATGACGCCGGGGGCGATCGCGTTGCAGCGCACGCCCTCCTTGCCGTGCTGGGCGGCGATGAAGCGGGTCAGGCCGATCACGGCCGCCTTCGTGGTGCCGTAGGCGGTGAGGCCCGTGCTGCCGCGCATGCCGCCGACCGAGGCCATGTTGACGATCGACCCGCCGCCGGCGGCGACCATGTGCGGCAGCGCGTACTTGCACATCAGGAAGATGCTGCGGACGTTCGTCGCGAACGCCCGGTCCCACATCTCCACCGACGTGTCGATCACGGTCGAGTCGGTGAACCACGCGTCCGGGCCGACGAGCGCCGCGTTGTTGTGGATCACGTCGATGCGCCCGTGCCGGTCCAGCACGGCGGCGACCAGGTCCTGGATCGACTGCTGGTCGGTGGCGTCGAACCGGACGGCCGACGCGGCATCGCCGATGTCGGCTGCTGCCTTCTCCGCGCCGTCGGCGTTGATGTCGCCGATCACGACCTGCGCGCCTCCCGGGCCAGCGTCGCCGCGGTCTCCCGGCCGATTCCCGCCGCGCCGCCGGTGACCAGCGCGACCTTCCCGCTACGCGGCCCATCACGCCTCCAGGAACTTGTCGACGACGGTCACGAACTCGTCGACCTGCTCGACCATCGGGTAATGGCCGGCACCGTCGATCGTGGAGAGCTGCGCGTCCGGGACCAAGCGCGCGAACTCTTCGGCGTAGGACAGCGGCAGCAGCCCGTCGGAGGTGCCGTGCACGACCAGCGTCGGCGCGGCGATCAGCGGCAGCCGTCGCCGCAGGCCGCGGTCGGCGATCGGCCACATGAACTTGGTGGCCGAGCCGAGGTTGCGGGCGGCGAACAGGATCGCCGCGTGCGGGTCGTCCGGGTCGGGCTCGAAGTTGGTCGGCTCGGACTTCGGCGCCTCGCCGTGCCACTTCGCGCGCTTCACCTCGTCGGCGGCGCCGAACGGGTCGGGCGCGGGCTCCTCGTCGCGCCACAGCCCGAACGCGTCGACGAGCACGAGCCTGCGGATCAGGTGCGGGCTGATCGCGGCGAGCTCGGCGGCGAACATGCCGCCGAGGGAGTGCCCGACCACGTCGACCCGCTCCAGGCCCCACGACCCGACCAGCTCGCGCAGGAACAGCGCGACATCGAGGACGTCGGTGAAGTGCTCGAAACCGGTCGAGCGGCCGTAGCCGGGCAGCTCCGGTGCGAGGACGCGCCGGTTCTCGGCCAGCCGCGCCAGGAACTCGGCGCCGCCGGGATGGCGCTCGTAGCCGTGCAGGTAGACCAGCGGGGTACCGCCGTTGCCGTCCTCCCAGACGTCGACGCCGAACCGGCCGACGTTCGGGATCTCCAGGGTCGTCATGCCATGCCCTCCAGTAGCGGGTTCGGGTCAGAAGTCGGGACCGAGGCCGCCGATCGGCGGCATCCCGGAGTGCGCCCACAGCCCGCCGTCGGCCACGACGTGCGTGCCGGTGACGAACGCGGACTCGTCGGAGGCGAGGAACAGCACCACGTTCGCGATCTCCTCGGTCCGCCCGTAGCGGCCCATCGGGATCGCGTCGCGGATGTCGGACCAGATCTGCGGTGCCGCCTCGTGCAGCCGGTCGATGGGCGGGGTGCCGATCGGGCCGGGGCACACGGCGTTGCAGCGCACGCCCTTGCGGGCATACTCGATGCCGGTGACCCGCGACAGGTTCACCACGCCGGCCTTGAGCACGTTGTAGGCGCCTAGCCCGAAGTCGCCGGCGAGCCCGGACACCGACGCGGTGTTGACGATCGAGCCGCGCCCCTGGGCGAGCATCGGGCCGAGCGCGAGCTTGATCGCGTACCAGTACGAGGTGAGCCCGACGTCCAGCGAGCGCCGGAACCCGTCGAGGGTCAGGTCGCCCACCCGGCCGGACTCGAACGCGACGTGGTTGTTGTGCAGCACGTCGAGGGTGCCGTGGGTGTCGACGGCGAACGCGACCAGCCGCTCCAGCGCCGCCGGGTCGGCGGCGTCGGCGTGCACGAAGTCGATCGTGGCGCCGCCGGCGCGCAGCTCGTCGGCGACCGCGCGCCCGCGTCGGCGTCGATGTCGGCGATCACCACCCGGGCGCCCTCGCGGGTGAACGCCCTGGCGGTCGCCGCGCCGATCCCGGAGCCGCCTCCGGTGATCACGGCGACCCTGCCGTCGAGACGCATGCCTCGTCCTTCCGCATCAGGTGGGGGAGTGCGGCGCACCCGGCGCCGCACCTCGAGTCTTGGTCAGCGGGGCGGGCCGAACAACGGAGCGCTGCCCACCCCTGCCCGGCCCGGGATGGGCAACGCTCTACCGGCTGTCCCCGGTCACGCCGACCCCGCGGAACGTCGGTGCGTACGCGGGCCGGTAGCCCTCGGGGAACACCGCGCGGTCGGTCCACGCGCTGGGCGGGACGTGCGCGTGCAGCGGGAAGCTCTTCAGGATCTTCTTCTCCTCCTCGACCATCCGGTGCATCGCCTCCAGCCGGGCCTCGCGGCTGGAGCCGGCGAGGGCGTCCATCCAGGCCTGCTGGAACTCCGGCGACGAGGTGTTCCACGGGTTGGCGTACTGGCCCGGGAGGCTCGCCTGGTAGACGGTCGTGGGGTCCTGGAACGGGGCACCCATGCCGGGGAAGGCGTTGCCCTCCTGCCGGCCGTAGAAGGTCACGCCGGTGGTCGGCGACTCGACCACGCGGGTGCTCGCCCGCAGCCCGACCTCGGCGAGCATCGGCACGAGCGCCTCGGCCACGGCCCGGTGGTCGTCGAGGCTGGGCACCAGCATCTCGAAGTCGACGCCGTCGGGGTGGCCCGCCTCGGCGAGCAGCTGCCGCGCCCGCTCGGGGTCGTAGCGGAAGGCCGGGTCGTCCGGCGTGACGGCCGGGTTGTAGGCCCAGTAGTCCGGCGGCATGTACTGCGCCACCGGTTCGCCGATGCCGAAGAACAACCCCTCGACGATCGCTTCGCGGTCGACCGCGTGCTGCATGGCCTGCCGCACGCGGATGTCGTCGAACGGCGGCTTGCCGGTGTTCATGTACAAGGACATGATCGACAAGCTCTTCGACGGCGCGGTGTTCAGCCCGGCCGCGGCGGCCTGCTCGGCCTGCGACGGGTCGAGGTAGGTCAGCTCGGCCTGCCCGGTCTGCAGCATGGTGAGCCGCGTCGGCGCCGAGGTCTGCACGAAGATCTCGTAGTGCGCGGCCTTCGCGGCCCCGGGGTCCCAGTAGTCGGGGTTGCGGTCGTAGCGGGTGACCTGCCCCGGGATGTACTCCGCGAGCCTCGCCATCCCGGAACCGACCGGGTTCTGGTCGAGGTCCGGGTTGTCGAACGCCGCCGGGCTGATCATGGATCCGGTGGTGCCGCTCAGCAGCGCGGGCAGGTTCCCGCCCGGCCCGCTGAGGTTGATGCGCGCGGTGTGCGCGTCGACCACCTCGACCCCCGCCACCCGGGCCAGCGCCCCCTTCTGGGTGCTGCCCTCCAGCGTCATCGCCCGCTCGATGTTGGCCTTGACCGCGGCCGCGTCGAACGGGGTGCCGTCGATGAACGCGACGTCGTCGCGCAGTGTGAGCACCAGGCGGTGTCGCCGTCGACGAACTCCCAGGACGTCGCGAGCTGCGGCACGAGGTCGCCTGCTCGTCCTCCATGATCAGCTGGTCGTAGACCAGCCGGAAGAAGATCATGTCCCACGGGTTCGCCGACTTGTGCGGGTCGAACGTCGACGGGTTCTGCACGAACACGTAGCGGAACGTGCCGCCCGGGTCGAGCACGCCGCTGCCGCCCGCGCCCGAGGTGGCCCGGCCCCCGCAGGCGGCCAGCACCAGCGCGAGCACCACGAGCAGCACGGCGGAGCGGGAACGTGGTGCACCCACGTCAGGCCTCCCTCGCGTCGGGGGTCGGGTCGGTCCGGAAGTCGGGCCGGCTCAGCCGGTGAACTGGCCGCCCGCCGGGTGCAGCATCTGCCCGGTCATGAACGACGACTCGCCGGTGGCGAGGAACAGGCACGCCGCGGCCTGCTCCTCCGGGGTGCCTAGGCGGTTCATCGGCGTGATGCTCATGGCCGCGCCGTAGGCGGCGGCGTTGTCCTCGATCCCGCCGATCATCGGGGTGGCGGTGTAGCCGGGGCCGACGGCGTTCACCCGGATCCCGGTGGTGGCCAGCTCCAGCGCCATGACCTTGGTGAGCATCCAGACGCCGGCCTTGGACACGCAGTACGGCGACGCGCCCGCGAGGGGGATCTTCGCTGCGCTGGAGGCGATGTTGATGATCGCGCCGCCGCCGCCTGGGCCAGCATCTGCCGGGCCAGCGCGCGGTCGGTCATCATCACGCCGAGCACGTTGACGTCGAGCACCTTGCGGAACGCGTCGGTGTCGATGTTCACCACGTGCGTGGCGTCGCCTCCGGCGGCGCGGGTCTCCACGTTGCTCATGCCGGCCGCGGTGGCGATGCCCGCCGACGCGACGCCGACGTCCACGCGGCCGAACTCGGCCACCGCGGCGGCGACCAGCGCGTTGCAGTCGGCCTCGCGGGTGGTATCAGTGCGGACGAACACCGCCTGCCGCTCCAGCTTTTCGACCAGCCGGACGGTCTCCGTGCCGTCGGCGAGGTCGCCGAGCACGATGTCCGCGCCCTCCTGCGCGAACCGCACGGCGGTGGCGCGGCCGATGCCGCTGGCCCCGCCGGTGATCACCGCGACCTTGCCCTCGAGTGCCGATCCCATGCGGAGTCCTTCCTGCTGTCGATCCCTGTCTTCGGGGGTGGTCACGGGACCACCACGACTTTCACCGACCCGTCGACGCGTGCTGCGTCGCGAACGCCTCGCCGACGCGGGCGAGCGGCACCCGGTGGCTCACGAGCGGGGCCACCTCGACAAGGCTCTCGGCGAGCAGCCGGAACGCCTCGCGGGCGTCGGGGGCGGTGTAGGCGAAGCTGCCGAGCAGCCGCAGCTCCTTCTGCACCACCGTGTTGACGTCCACCGGCGGCGTGCCGCTGGTCAACCCGGCCAGCGCGACCGTGCCGCCCGCCCGGGTCACGGTGGTCGCGGCGGCGAGCACCGGCAGCGCCCCGGAGCACTCGAAGAACGCAGCCACGTTGCCGCCCTGTTGGTAGGGCGAGACCGATGTCCCCCAGCGCTCCAGCAGCGCGTCGCGCAGGTCGCCGTCGCGGGCGTCGAGTACGGGGGCGCCGGTCGCGGCCGCCGCGGTGAGCCGCGTGGGGGAGACGTCGACGCCGAGCACGTCGGTGGCGCCGTACGCGAGCAGCACCCGCAGCACGCACTGGCCGATCGTGCCCAGCCCGGCGACGACGAGCGGGGCGGCCGGGTCGGGGGCGGCGTGGCGCACCGCGCGGACCGCGACCGACAGCGGTTCGAGGAACGCGCCCTCCTCGAACGTCATCGACTCCGGCATCCGGAACAGCCGCTCGCCGACCACCGCTTCCGGCACGAGCACGGCGTCCGACAGCCCGCCGCGGGCGCTGCTGCGCATGTCGCGGCACAGGTTGGTGCGCCCGGCCGCGCACTGCGGGCAGGTGCCGCAGGGGCCCATCGGGTTGACCGCAACGCGGTCGCCGACCGCGAGACCCGCCACCTCGGCGCCGACCGCCCGGACCGTGCCGGCGAACTCGTGCCCCATCGGCGCGCCGTGGGAGATCCACGCGCCCTCGGCGTACGCGTGCACGTCGGAGCCGCAGATCCCGCACGCGCCGATGTCGAGCACGACGTCACGTGGTCCGGGCTCCGGGTCCGGCACCTCGACGAGCCCGACCGCGCCGACGCCCTGCCACACCGCCGACCTCATGCGGGCACCTGCGTCCGGCCCGGGCGGGCGAGGGTTCGCACCGACACCCCGGCGAGCGTCGGGCCCGCGGTGTGCAGGTGGCAGGCGACCTCGCCGGACCCCTGCGCGGGGGTGAGCCGCGGGACCTCCGTGCGGCAGACGTCCATCGCGTAGCGGCAGCGGGTGTGGAACCGGCACCCCGGCGGCACCTGCGCCGGGTCCGGCGGATCGCCTGCGAGCACGATCCGCTCCCGGCTGCGCTGCACGTCCGGCGCGGGCACCGGCACCGCCGACAGCAGCGCCTCGGTGTAGGGGTGGGCCGGGGCGTCGAACACGCGCGCGGTCTCGCCGTGCTCGACGATCTGCCGAGGTACATCACGGCGACCCGGTCGGAGATGTGGCGTACCACCGACAGGTCGTGGGCGATGAACAGGTAGGTCAGCCCGATCGCCGCGGACAGCTCCTCGAGCAGCTCGATGACCTGGTTCTGCGTGGACACGTCGAGCGCGCTCACGGCCTCGTCCAGCACGAGGATCTTCGGGTCGGCGGCGATGGCGCGGGCGATCGTGAGCCGCTGGCGCTGCCCGCCGGAGAACTCGTGCGGGTAGCGGGTCATCGCGTCCGGCGGCAGCCCCACCCGCTGCAGCAGCTGCGCGATCCGCTCGGTCCGCTCCGCGCGCGGCAGCCGCAGGTGCACGTCGATCGGCTCACCGATCGACTCCTGCACGAGCATCGACGGGTCGAGCGAGGAGTACGGGTCCTGGAACACCATCTGGATGTCCCGGCGCGCGGCCCGCAGCTCCTTCGGCCGCAGCCCGAGCAGCTCGCGGCCGTCCAGCCGCACCGACCCGCCGCTGGGCTCGACCAGCCGCAGGATCCCTCGGGCGGTGGTGGACTTGCCGCAGCCGGACTCGCCGACCAGCCCGAGCGTCTCGCCTGCGTGCAGCGCGAAGCTCACCCCGTCGACGGCGTGCAGCGGCGCCGCCGCGCGGCGGAACGGTGCCCGGCGTGGGGCGAAGGTCACCCGCAGGTCGGTGACCTCGAGCAGCGGTGCACTCATCGCGTACCTCGCAGGGTCAGCTCGGGGTGCCGCAGGCACCGGGTGGCCCGGCCGGGCGCGACCGGTTGCAGGACGGGGTCGGTGCCGCACGTGTCCGCGGCGTAGGAGCAGCGGGGATGGAAGCGGCAGCCCGCGGGGAACGCGCCGACGGACGGCGGCGCACCCGGGATCGTCGACAGCGCCGCGGCGGGCCGGTCCATCCGCGGCATCGCCGCGAGCAGCGGCCTCCAGTGTAGGGTGCGGCGCGTCCGGAACAGCTCGTGCACCGGCGCGGACTCCACGATCTGCCCGGCGTACATGACGAGGACCTGGTCGCAGACGTCGGCGACGACGCCGAGGTCGTGGGTGATCACGATGACCGACATGCCGCGCTCGCGCTGCAGCTCGCGGAGCAGCTCCAGGATCTGCGCCTGCACGGTGACGTCGAGCGCGGTCGTCGGCTCGTCGGCGATGATCACGTCCGGGTCGCCCGCCAACGCGATCGCGATCATCACCCGCTGCCGCATGCCGCCGGAGAACTCGAACGGGTACTGCCGGGCGCGGTGCGCAGGGCTGGGCACCCCGACCCGGTCGAGCAGCTCCACCGCCCGCGCCGCGGCGGCCCGCCGTGGCATCCGCTCGTGGCGGCGCAGCACCTCGGCGATCTGGTCCCCGACGGTGAACGCCGGGTTGAGGCTGCTCATCGGCTCCTGGAAGATCATGCCGACCTGCGGGCCGCGGACGTCGGCCATCTCGCGCGGGGTCAGCGCGGTGAGGTCGCGGCCGAGCAGCCGCAGCGTCTGCGCCCGCACCCGCGACTGCTTCGGCGGCATCAGCCCGGCGATCGACAGGCACGTGACGCTCTTGCCCGAGCCGGACTCGCCGACCAGGCCGAGCGTCTCGCCGCGGCCGATGCGGAACCCGACGCCGTCGACGACGGTGGCCCAGCCGCTGCCGGTGAGGACCTCGACCTCGAGCCCCGCGACCTCGAGCGTGGGCTCGGTGGCGCTGTCGGTGCTGACGGCGCTGCTCACGACTCGCTCCGTTCCTCGCGGCCCAGCGCGTCCCGCAGCCCGTCGCCGAGCGTCACGAACGTGAAGACGGTGAGGGCGATGAGCACGCCCGGGAAGATCCCGAGCCACGGCGAGCGGCCGTAGTAGAGGAAGCCCTCGCGGATCATCGAGCCCCAGCTGGCGTCCGGGGGCTGCACGCCGAGGCCCAGGAAGGACAGCCCCGCCTCCGACAGCATCGCGTAGCCCGCGGTGACCGCGATCGCCACGGTGAGCGGGGAGAGGGTGTTGGGCAGGATGTGCCGCCAGACGATCAGCCGTGTCGGGGTGCCGATGCTGCGGGAGGCCTCCACGAAGGTCTCCTCCCGCAGCCCGAGCACCACGCCGCGCACGAGCCGCAGGAACCGGGGCGCCATGAGGATCCCCACCGCGAACATCGCGTTGCGCAGGCTCGGGCCGAGCACCGCGACCAGCGCGATCGCCAGCAGCAGCGGGGGGAAGCTCATCGCCGCGTCGTTCAGGCGCATGACGAGGGCGTCGAAGCGGCCGCCGAAGTAGCCGGACAGGAACCCGAGCGGCACCCCGATCGCCATGGCGACGACCAGCGCGAGGCAGATCGCGAACAGCGACACCCGGGTGCCGACGATCAGCCGGCTGAGGATGTCGCGGCCGAGCTGGTCGGTGCCGAGCAGGTGGCCGGAGGAGAACGGGCCCTGCAGCACCCCACGCAGGTTCTGGTCGTTCGGGTCCGCCGGCGTGACGTACGGGCCGACCAGCGCGACCAGCACGAGGAAGGACAGGACGCCGAGCGCCACCATCGCGGCCCGGTTGCGGCCGACCCGGCGCCGGAAGTCGCGCCAGGCGCCGCCGCCGTACGCGGCGGCCGGCGCGGCGGAGGGGAGTTCGCTGCGCGTCATCGGGGCCGCACCTTCGGGTTGAGGTAGCCGTACGTGAGGTCGACGAGGAGGTTGCAGACCATGGCCACCCCGACGCGACCAGCACGATGCCCTGGATCACCGGGACGTCGCGGGTGGTGACCGCGCCGATGGCGACCAGCCCGAGGCCCGGCACGCCGAACACCTGCTCGACGAGCACGGCGCCGCCGAGCAGCGCGGTGATCTGCAGGCCGAGCACCGTGACCAGCGGGACGCTCGCGTTCTTCAGGACGTGCTTGCCGATCACCATGCGCTCCCGTAGGCCCTTCGCCCGCGCGGTGCGCACGTAGTCCTGCTGCAGCACGCCGATGATCGACCCGCGCAGCTGCCGCGCGCTCTCGGCGGCCGAGGCGATCCCGAGCGTCAGCGCCGGCAGCAGGATGTGGCGCAGCCAGGCCGCCGGGTCCTCGTCGAGCGGGACGTAACCGGTGGCCGGCAGCCAGCCGAGCGCGAGCTGAACACGAGCACGAACACCAGGCCCAGCCAGAACGACGGCAGCGCGATGCCCAGCGAGGAGCCGACGGTCGCGACGCGGTCGATCCACGTGCCGCGGCGCAGCGCCGAGACGATCGCCGTCGGCACCGCGATCACCAGCGAGATCAGCAGCGCCGTCGCGGCGAGCGAGATCGTCACCGGCAGGCCGTCCGCGATGGACGTCGCGACCGGCCGGCTGGTGTACAGCGAGGTGCCCAGGTCGCCGGCGAGCGCGCCGGTGACCCAGTCCCAGTACTGGACCAACACCGGGCGGTCCAGGCCGAGCCGCTCGCGCACGGCCGCGACCTCCGCGACCGTGGCGTCCGGCCCCGCGATGGTCGCGGCCGGATCGCCCGGGATCAGCAGGACGAGACCGAACACCACGAACGTCACGAGCACGAGCACCGGTAGCGTCGTCACGACGCGTAGGACGAAGAACTTGAGCACGGGCGCAACCTCCTCGATGAAGTCGTCCCTCGTGGCCGGGCATGCGGAAGCGCCGGGCGCAGAGCGCCCGGGAAGCGTCGGGATGGTGGGAACCGGCAGGTGCCGCCGTGCCCGTGATCTGCGGGTCTCCGCGGCTGATCGGACGTTAAGGGCTCGTGTCGCCTTTCCGCAATGTCCGCAGCGCTGATCCAAGGGTTTTCCGGCAATTGTGGAACGGTGTCCGTCGCCTGCGGCGCGGAAATGTGCGGTCGTCCATTGTCCGGTTCCCGGCCGCCGCTGACGATGGCGTCCGACCGAGGTCGACGGCTCGCCCGAGGATGGTGCAACGGTGAAGTTCCACTGGTTCGCGGAGGTCACCCACAGCGGCCTGCCGGACGCGTTCCCGGCCCCGGGACAGGCGCCTGGGTCGACAGCCCGGTCGACCTCGCCGACCCCGAGCGGGTCGGGGAGGACTACCGGATGTTCATCCGGCTCATGCAGCAGGCCGACCGTGACGGGTTCGACGGGCTCGCGGTCAACGAGCACCACCAGACGCCGTTCGCGATGACGCCGTCGCCGAACCTGCTCGCCGCGAGCGTGGCCGGGTCCACCGAGAACGCCGCGATCCTGGTGATCGGCGACTCGCTCGCGCTCTACAACCCACCCACCCGCGTCGCCGAGGAGCTCGCCTACCTCGACTGCCTGTCCGGCGGGCGCGTGATCGCCGGCTTCGTGTTCGGCACGCCGATGGACTCCGCATACGCCTACGGCCGCCCGCCGGTGGAGGTGCGCGAGCGCTTCCACGAGGCCCGCGAGCTGGTGCTGCGGGCGTGGCAGGAGCGCGAACCGTTCGCGTTCAACGGGCGCTACACGCAGCTGCGGGGCGTCAACGTGTGGCCGCGACCGGTCCAGCAGCGCCCGCCGATCTGGGTGCCGGGGTCGGGCAGCGTCGAGACCTGGGAGCTCGTGACCCGGGAGAACTACTGCTACGGGCACCTGTCGTTCTCCGGGCTGCGGTCGGCGAAGCCGCTGGTCGACGGCTACTGGGACTACGTCGCCGCCCACGACGGCGACCTCAACCCGCACCGGATGGCGTTCACCCAGCTCGTCTGCGTCGCCGACAGCGACGCCGAGGCCGAGCGCAAGTACGAGCGGGCGGTGAAGTACTTCCAGCGGGTCAAGGACCCGGCGATGCGCTACGCCACCCCGCCCGGCTACACGTCCACCGATTCGCTCGCGCGCATGCTGCAGCGGGTGAACACCCCGGCCGCGCTCGAGGACAAGCGCCGCGCCACCCGCGGCGAGATGGGCTTCTGGGAGTACGACGAGAAGGGCTACATCATCGCCGGCACCCCGGACCGGGTCGCGCAGCGCATCCGCGAGCTGGCCACCGAGCTGCGCGTCGGGCAGCTGATCGCGTCGCTGCACATGGGCGACCTGTCCGAGGAGACCGCCGCCGAGAACACCCACCTGTTCGGCACCAAGGTCATCCCGCAGCTGCGCGACCTGTGGGCCGACCAGCCCGACCACTGGACCCCCGCCGTCTCGCAGCGGCGCATCGCCGCGTGCGCGGGCGTCCCCGCACCCGTCGGAGGGAACTGAGCATGCCCACCACCACCGTGAACGGTGTCGACCTCCACTACGACGTGGCGGGCGAGGGCCCGCCGCTGCTGCTGATCTCCGGGCTCGGGTCCAGCTCGCTGGCCTGGGCGCTGGCCGCCCCGCGCCTGGCCGAGCGGCACACCGTGATCACCTTCGACAACCGGGGCACCGGCCGCAGCGCCGTGCCGCCCGGCCCGTACGCCATCGACGACCTCGCCGACGACGCCGCAGGCTCGTCGAGCACCTGGGGCTGGGCCCGGTGGCCGCGGTCGGCTGGTCGCTGGGCGGGTCGGTGCTGCAGTCGATGCTGATCCGGCACGGCCGCCTGCTGGCCGCGGCCGTGCTGCTCAACGCGTTCCCGTCCTACACCCCCGTCCAGGACGCGTGGCTGGACGCCGGCCTCGCGCTGCGCCGCGCGGGCGTCGACCCGGTCACGATCGGGATCACCGGCATGCGTGGGTGTTCACCCCCCGGCTGCTGTCCGACCACGCCGCCGCGCACGCGCAGGCCGAGCTCGCCCGCCAGGACCCGCACCCGACGCCGCTCGCCGGGTTCGAGGCGCAGGCGGCCGGGCTGCGCGTGTACGACTCCCGCCCGGACCTGCCCAAGGCCGAGACGCCCACGCTCGTGCTCACCGGCGCCGAGGACGTGCTCACCCCGGTGGCGCAGTCGGTGGAGATCGCCGACCTCATGTCGAACGCCACGCTGCAGGTGCTGCCGCGGGGCAGTCACGCGATGGTCGTGGAGTACCCGGACGACACGCTCGCCGCGATCACCGCGTTCCTCGCCGCGAGGGCCGGCGGGAGCGCTGTCGCATGAGCCGCCCGCTGCACGTCGTCGGCCTCGGCGGCACCGTCCGCACCGGCTCCTCCAGCGAGCAGGCGCTGCGGATCGCGGTGGCCCGCGCCGCGGCCCAGGGCGCCACCACGCGCGTGTTCGCCGGCGCCGAGCTGGCGCAGCTGCCGATGTACGCGCCGGAGGCCGGGGACGGCGGGCCGGTGGCCCGCGACCTCGTCGCGCACCTGCGCCGCGCCGACGGGGTGATCGTCGCCTCGCCCGGCTACCACGGCTCGATCTCCGGGCTGGTCAAGAACGCCCTGGACTACACCGAGGACATGCGCGACGACGCCCTGCCCTACCTCGCCGACCGGTCCGTCGGGCTGATCGTCACCGCCTACGGCTGGCAGGCGGCGGTCACCACGCTCAGCGCGCTGCGGGCCATCGTGCACGCGCTGCGCGGCTGGGTCACCCCGTACGGGGCCGCGGTGAACTCGACGCAGACCGGCTTCGCCGACGGGTGCTGCAGCGAGGTACGGGTCACCGTGCAGCTGCACACCGTCGCGGACGAGGTCGTGCGCTTCGCCGATCTGGTCGCCGCGCGCCGTCACCAGGTCCTCTCCGGCCCCCAGCCTTCGGAGCGGTGATGGCCGACGTACTGGGTACCGCGGCCGCGGAGCTGGTCGCCGGTCGTCCGGTGCTGCTGCTCGACGACTGCGCCGACCACCCCTCCGGCGTGCTCCTCGTGGCCGCCGAGCGGGTGGACGCCCGCGCGATGGCCTTCCTCGTGCGCGAGTCCAGCGGCATCGTCTGCGTCGCGATGACCGGCGAGCGCCTCGACGCGCTGCGCGTCCCGCCGCTGGCGCCCGCGAGGCCGGGCCGCTGGCCTCGGCGTTCGCGGTTGCCGTCGACCTGAAGGACGGGATCAGCACCGGGATCTCCGCCCGTGACCGCGCGCTCACCGTCCGTGCGTTGGCCGACCCGGGCACCCGGCCCGGCGACCTGGTCCGGCCCGGGCACGTGCTGCCGCTGCGGGCCCGCGACGGCGGCGTCCTGGAGCGGCCCCGCCCGGCCGAGGCGGCCGTCGAGCTGTGCACGCGGGCCGGGCTCGCTCCGGCCGCCGCGCTCGCCACCGCCGTGGACGAGGCGGGGGAGGTCGCGGGCCCGGTGACCCTGGCCGCGCTCGCCGAGCGGGCCGCGCTGCCCGTCGTGCGGGTGTCGCAGGTCGTGGCGGCGCACCGGCGCGTCGCACCGTCGTTGCAGGCGGGGCCGCTGCGGGCCGGGGCGAGCGCCACGCTGCCGACGGCGCACGGCGTCTTCAACGCCCTCGGCTACGCCGGCGACGGCGCCGAGCACCTCGCGCTGGTGCGCGGTGACCTCGCCGGGCCGGCCCCCGTCCCGGTCCACATGCACGCCGAGTGCGTGGCGGGCGACGTGCTGGGGTCGCTGCGCTGCACGTGCGCGGCCCGGCTGGACGCGGCGCTCGCCGCGATCGACGCCGCCGGTCGCGGGGTGCTCGTCTACCTGCGCACCCGGGCGGCTCCCGGTGTCGGTCCGGTGCACGCGCTGCGCGGCTGCGCGGTCGTCGACGAGAACGCCACGGCGCTGGCGGCGCACGTCCTGCTCGACCTCGGCGTGCGCAGCGCGCTGCTGCTGGGCGATGACCCCGGCGTCGGGGCGGGCCTGCCCGGGTTCGGCATCGCCGTCGCCGGGCACCGGCCGCTGCTCGTGACGCCCGCCGCCGACGCGGGCTGACCCGGTGCGGGCTGCGCCTGCGGCCGGGCGGTGCGACGCTCACACCCATCGGACGACAAGGAGGACATCCGTGACAGCGGCGCCCGTTCCGGAACCGCTCGGCGTGCTGGAGGCGCTCCACTCCACGCCGGCGCGGCGCTACCTCGCGCCCGACCCGATCCCCGACGACGTGCTGCGGGCGGTCCTGGACGCCGCGATCCGCGGGCCGTCCGGGGGCAACGCGCAGTCCTGGGGCTGGGTCGTCGTCACCGATCCGGCGCTGAAGGAGCCGGTGGCGGGGTGGTACCGGGAGAACTGGGAGCGGGCCTACGGGTCGCGGCGGGCGCAGATCCTCGCCGCCCCGCCCGGCGCCGAGGGCCTCACCCCGCGCGGCTACCTGGGCGCCGAGCACCTCGCCCACCACCTGGAGGAGGCGCCGGTGTGGGTGTTCCCGGTGCTGCGCGGCGCCGCGGACGCCACGAACCCGCGACTCGGGTCCTCGATCTACGGGGCGGTGCAGCAGCTCGTGCTCGCCGCCCGCGCCTACGGCATCGGCACCTCGCTGACCACCCTGTACGGCGGGCATGAGGACGAGCTGCGGGAGCTGCTCGGCCTGCCCGCGACGCGCTGACGATGGCGCTGATCCCGATGGGCTACCCGGCGAAGGGCCGGTGGGCGCAGCCGAAGCGGCGCCCGGTCGAGGACGTCGTGCACTGGAACCGGTGGGGCACACCGCCACCGGCAGCGAGGAGGCCCGGATGACCGTTGATCTGGACGCGCTCTCGTTCGAGCCGCTCACCCCGGTGTCCTACCTGGACCGTGCCGCCGCGGCGCACGGCGACCGCACTGCCGTCGTCGACGGGGAGCTGCGCTTCACCTACGCCCAGCTGCACGACCGGTGCCGCCGGCTGGCCGGGGCGCTGGTGCCGCTCGCCGGTGGGCGGCCGGTGGCGGTGCTCGCGCCGAACACGCACGTGCTGCTGGAGGCGAACTTCGGGGTGCCGTGGGCGGGCGTGCCGCTGGTCGCGGTGAACACCCGGCTGTCCGCGGCCGAGGTGGCCTACATCCTCGAGCACTCCGAGGCCGCCGTGCTGGTGCACGACCCGGCCTTCGACGAGCTGGTGGACGCCGCGGTGGCCGGGCTGGCGGACCCGCCGCGGCGGATCCGGGCGGGGGAGGAGTACGAGCGGCTGCTGGCGGCCGCGCAGCCGACGGCGATCACCCCGACCGACGAGCGGGCGCTGCTGTCGATCAACTACACGTCCGGCACCACCGGCCGCCCCAAGGGCGTGATGTACCACCACCGCGGCGCCTACCTGCAGGCGCTGGCGATGGTGGGCCACACCGGGCTGTCGCCCTCGGCGGTGCACCTGTGGACGCTGCCGATGTTCCACTGCAACGGATGGTGCTTCCCGTGGGCGGTCACCGCGGCCGCGGCCACGCACGTCTGCCTGCCGAAGGTCGACCCCGCGCAGGTGTGGCGGCTGCTGCGGGCCGAGGGCGTCACGCACCTGGAGGGGCGCCGACGGTGCTGTCGATGCTCGCCTACGCCGCCGACGCGGCGCCGCTGGAGCGTACTGTCCGCGTCGCCACCGGTGGCGCCCCGCCGTCCCCGGCGATCCTGCGCCGGATGGGCGAGCTCGGCTTCGACGTCACGCACCTCTACGGCCTCACCGAGACGTTCGGTCCGGCGATGATCTGCGACTGGCGCCCGGAGTGGAACGACCTCGACGGCGAGGCGCAGGCCCGGCTCAAGGCCCGCCAGGCGTCGGCAACATGATCGCCTGCACCGCGCGGGTGATCGGCGACGACGGCTCCGACGTGCCTCCCGACGGGACGACGATCGGGCAGATCGCGCTGCGCGGCAACAACGTGATGCTCGGCTACTTCAAGGACGCGGACGCGACGCGCGCCGCCGCCCCCGACGGTTGGTTCCGCACCGGCGACCTGGGCGTGCTGCACCCGGACGGGTACGTGGAGCTGCGCGACCGCAGCAAGGACGTGATCATCTCCGGTGGGGAGAACATCGCGTCCGTCGAGGTCGAGCAGGCGATCATGGACCACCCGGCCGTGCTGGAGGCGGCGGTGATCGCCGTGCCGGACGAGCGGTGGGGTGAGGTGCCCGCGGCCTACGTGACGCTGAAGGAGGGGGCCACCGCCACCCCGGAGGAGATCGTCGCGTACGTGCAGGGCAGGCTCGCCCGCTTCAAGGCCCCCAAGCACGTCGAGTTCGGCGAGCTGCCCAAGACCTCCACCGGCAAGATCCAGAAGTACGTGCTGCGGGAGAAGGCCTGGGCCGGGGTGGAGCGCCGGATCCAGTAGCGGTTCGCTACACGGCGGCGAGCAGGCGCAGCGCGAACTCGGTGTACTGCCAGGCCACTGCGTTCTCGCTGAGCTCGCCGTCCTCGCGGAACCACACCGCGACGCCCATACCGAGGTCGAGGATCGCGTAGGACGCCAGCCGCGGGGAGGCCACCGAGAACCGCCCGGCCTCCACGCCCTCGGTGATGAGCGTGCGGAAGCCCGCCTCGTACTCGGCGCGGCGGGCGAGCACGGCGGCCCGGTGCGGCTCGACGAGGCTGCGGATCTCCCGCGTGCCGACGAAGGCCTCCATCCGGTGCCGGGCGTGGTAGCGCACGTGCGCGTCCACCGCCCGGCGCAGCCGCTCCACCGGGTCGGCGGTGGTGGCGACCGCCGCTCGGTGGGCGTCGAGCAGCGCGTCCATGGTGCCGGTCATGATCTGCACGAGCAGTTCCTGCTTGGACGCCACGTGCTTGTACAGGCTCGGGCCGCGGATGCCCACGGCCGCCCCGATGTCGGCCATCGTGGTGGCCTCGTAGCCGAGGCGGGTGAACAGCTCCAGCGCGGCGGTGCGGATCTCCGCCGTCCGGGCTGTGGTCGCGGTGGTCATCGGTTCCCCTCTCCGGCTAGCCGATCATAGCTGGACTCCGGTGGAACCCCTTGACGTCTCAGGTGGTGTGCGGTCCGATGACGGCTAACTATCATTAGCCAGTGGAGGCGCCGTGCCCGTCGATCTCACCCCCGAGCCCGCCGTTGCGGACCTGGCGAAGCGCACCGCCGCGTTCGTGCGCGAGGTCGTCGTTCCGGTGGAGGAGCGGCACGCCGGTGTCGTCCGCGACGACGCCGTGCGGGCCGAGCTGCAGCGGGCCGCCCGGGAGGCCGGGGTGTTCGCCCCGCACGTCGGCGTCGAGCACGGCGGGCACGGGCTGGACATGCGTGGACGTGCGGCGGTGTTCGAGGAGGCCGGCTACTCGCTGCTCGGCCCGCTCGCGCTGAACATCGCCGCGCCCGACGAGGGCAACATGCACCTGCTCGAGGCCGTCGCCACGCAGGAGCAGAAGCAGCGCTACCTGGCGCCACTGGCCGCCGGGGACGTGCGCTCCTGCTTCGCCATGACCGAGCCCGCTCCCGGCGCGGGATCGGACCCCGCCGCCCTGACCACCCGGGCGGAGAAGGTGGCGGGCGGCTGGCGGATCGACGGGCGGAAGTGGTTCATCACCGGTGCGGACGGGGCCGCGTTCGCGATCTGCATGGCCCGCACCTCGGGCGCGCCGGGCGACCGCGGCGGCGCCACGATGTTCCTCGTCGACGCCGACAACCCGGGCATCACGCTGGTCCGCCACATCGACACGCTCGACGAGAGCCTCTACGGCGGGCACATGGAGGTCGCGTTCGACGGATGCATGGTGCCCGACGGGGCCGTGCTCGGCGAGGTGGACGAGGGCTACCGCTACGCGCAGGTGCGGCTGGGCCCGGCGCGCATGACGCACTGCATGCGCTGGCTGGGCATCGCGCGGCGGGCGCAGGACATCGCGGTGGGGCGGGCGCGCGAGCGGGAGCTCTTCGGCTCCCGCCTGGCCGACCTCGGCATGGTGCAGGCCATGATCGCCGACAACGAGATCGACATCGCCGCGAGCCGCGGGCTGATCCTGCGGGCCTGTTGGGAACTCGACCAGGGCGGTACGGCCGCGCAGGCCACCGCGATCGCCAAGACGTTCACCGCGGAGGCGGTCTGGCGGGTGGTGGACCGGGCCGTGCAGATCTGCGGCTCGCTGGGGATCTCCGGGGACGTCCTGCTGGGCCGGTTCCTGCGCGAGGTGCGCCCGTTCCGGATCTACGACGGGCCGTCGGAGACCCACCGGTGGGCGATCGCGAAGCGGGTGGCGGGGCGATGACCACGTCGATCGCCGGGCTCGACCTGCCGGCGTTGCAGGACTGGTTCGGCCGGCACGTGCCCGGCGCGGGGGAGCTGCGCGCCGAGTTGATCTCCGGAGGCCGGTCGAACCTGACCTACCGGCTCACCGACGGCCGCTCGACGTGGGTGCTGCGCCGCCCGCCGCTGGGCGGGCTGACACCGTCGGCACACGACATGGCGCGGGAGTACCGGGTGGTGGCGGCGCTGCGCGACAGCGGGGTCCCGGTGGCGGGCGCAGTCGCGCTGTGCGAGGACCCGGACGTGATCGGCGCGCCGTTCGCGGTGGTCGAGCACGTCTCCGGGGTCGTGGTGCGCACCCGCGCGGAGCTGGACGCGCTGACCGACGCCGATGTCCGCCGCTGCGCGTTCGCCCTCATCGACGTGCTCGCACGGCTGCACGCTGTCGACCCGGCCGCGGTGGGCCTTGCCGGGTTCGGTCGCCCGGAGGGCTACCTCGCGCGGCAGGTCCGGCGGTGGCACGACCAGTGGCGGCGGGTGGCCACCCGGCCGCTGCCCGACGTAGAGACCCTGCACGGCCGGCTCGCCGCGGCCTGCCCGCCCGAGAGCGGGGCGTCGATCGTGCACGGGGACTTCCGGATCGACAACGCGATCCTCGACGCGGCGGATGCGGGGGTCGTGCGCGCGCTCGTCGACTGGGAGATGGCCACCCTCGGCGACCCGCTCGCAGACCTGGGCCTGCACCTGGCCTACGCCGACCCGGCCTTCGACCCGGTCCTCGGCGGGTCCGCCGCCTCGACCAGCCCGCGACTGCCGGCGGCGGACGAGGTGGTGGCCCGCTATGCCACGGCGTCCGGTCGCGACGTCTCCGGTATCGCGTTCCACCTGGCGCTGGGATACTTCAAGGCCGCAGTCATCGCCGAAGGCATCCACGCCCGCCACGTGGCGGGCCGAACGGTCGGCGAGGGCTTCGAGACGGTGGGTACGGCCGTCGCGCCGCTCGCCGCGGCCGGGCTCGCCGTCGCCCCGCGGTGACCGGGTCCCTCGGTGTGCAGCTGCCCATTCCGATGGGTACGAGGACGGGCACTCGTCCCTGTTGCCGCCGGGTGCCGCTTCCGTAGCGTCGGGCGCACCGCCCCGCCCCGCCGCCCCCCGGCGCGCGGCCGGCCCGGTCGACCGCGAGGACAACGATGTTCGGTCTGCCTGCCGTGACGGCGCTCTTCGTGATCGGTGGCTTCGTCGCCGCCGTCGCGCTGTCGATCCTGTTCGCACTGCGCTTCTCCGCTGACGACGAGGAGTGGGTGACGCTCGACGACCTGTTCCGCCGGTCGTGATCCCCGTCCCCCATCCCCCGCTCTGGATCGAGGTGTGCCCGTGATCGTGTCCTGGCAGACGATCGCCGTGATCGTCCTGTACATGCTGGTCGTCATCGCGATCGGCGTCTGGTCGACCAAGCGCGTCAGCTCGATGCGCGACTACATGGTGGCTGGCGACGGCTTCGGCCGCTGGGTCGTGTCCTTCGGCATCGTCGGCGCCATCGTCAGCGGTGCAGGCGTGCTCGGCAACGCCGGCTCCGGCTACGGAACCGGGTACGCGCTCTACGTCCAGACGATGGGGTTGAGCTTCCTCGGACTGACGCTGGCGTACTTCCTGCTGGCCAAGCCGATGACCGTGATCGCCAAGAAGCACGAGGTCTACACGCTGCCGGACGTCCTCGCAGTGCGGTACGGCGACAGCAGGGCGGTACGCATCCTCTCCGGGCTGGCCACCGCGCTCGGGTCGCTGATCTACCTGGTCGTGCAGTTCGTCGCCATCGGCTACATCGGCACGACGATCTTCGGGTGGAGTCTCGGGCTGTCGCTGTTCGTCGGCGGGGCGGTCGTGGTGGCCTACTGCGTCGGCGGCGGGATCGTCGCGGCGATGTGGACCAACTTCTTCCAGCTGATCGTGCTGAGCGTGTTCGTCGTCTACTTCGCGGTGTACACGGTGAGCCAGGTCGGCGGGCTCACCGCGCTGCACCGGCAGATGGCCGAGATCGACCCGGAGCTCGTGGCGCCCTGGCACGCGAGCGGCGCCTTCGCCTGGCAGAACGTGCTGGTCTACGCGTTCTTCGTCGGGCTGCTCGCCTACGCGGGGGTGCCGCACATCAGCACGAAGTTCCTCACGATCCGCAACCTTGAGGTGATCCGCTGGATCCCGCTGATCTCCTGCTTCCTGTACTTGTTCGCCGTGGCGGCCACCTGGATCGGCATGGCCTACCGGGTGCGGGCCGAGCAGGGGCTCGCCCAGCCCGTCGCGGGCCCGACGCGGTGCTGCCCGCGCTCATGATCGACTCGTTCGGCCCGGTCGTCGTCGGCATCATGATCGCCGCGGTGCTCGCCGCCGTCATGTCGACCACCGACTCGTTCATGGTGCTGAGCGGGGCCGCGATCGTGCGCGACATCGCGAAGATGGGGTTGGGGCTGCGCCTGTCCGACCGCCAGGAGATGACGTGGAGCCGCATCGCGTCCGTGCTGGTCATGGTGGTCGCCGGGTTCATCGCGCTCAACCCGCCGGAGTTTGTGCTCTCGCTCATGGCCGTCGCATGGGGCGCGCTCGCCGCGATGCTGGGTCCGGTGCTCTACCTGGGTGTGCGCTGGAAGCGCGCCACGACGCAGGGCGCCATCGCCGCCCTCGTCGCCGGCATCGCAATCGGTGGTGTGCTCGCGCTGCTCAACCGAACAGTCTTCGCCGACGCCCCGCTGCTCGCCCCGTGGAACATCGCCGCGATCGGTGTCGCAGCGTCCTACGTGGCGCTGATCGTGGTGTCGTTGCTCACGAAGCCGCGGTCCAGCCAGATGTTCGCGCATTTCGGCCCACGCAGCCGCACCGCGTCCGACCCGGAGCCCGCGCTCGGAGCAGATGGCACGGGCCGCTGACCGCGACGACGAACGTCTAGGTCCGGGCGAGGTCTCCGGCAGGGGGCGGCGGCCCTGAGCGTCGGGTACCGGTGCGGTGGTCCGGGTGGACGGGGCCGTGGTCAATGCTGCCGGTCAGCTTGCGCCGCCCCCGGCACGGATTGTGACCTCAAACGAGTAGCTCGCGGGGTGCGGTGACGCCGGGCACTGATGGCGTATTGACCGGTGGGGGTGGAGCGAATGTGGAGCACGGCGACGGGTCAAGCTTGCCTGGAGGGCGCTGGGCTGCGTGGTACTGCGCCGCCACATGAAGCGGATTATCTGTTTCGCAGGTCAGCGGGATCCGTTGACCGTACTGGGGGTCAAGGGGTCGCAGGTTCAAATCCTGTCGTCCCGACGGCACAGACGGGCGGTTCCCTTCGGCGGGGGAGCCGCCCGTCGGCGTTTCTACCTGCGGAAACGACGGGCACGCTGGTGTACGCGCCTCTGGTTCTGCTGGCCGGCCGCCTCTTCGTTCGATCAAGGTCTCGCGTTGAGTGACTATCTGAGTGACTATCCCGTCGGGTCCAGCGGGAACAGGTCGTCCATAGCGGTTGTGCCCTCGTCCAGGATCGCCTGGAGGTGGTGGCGGTAGACCGGGGAGGCCACCCGTGCTCGACCAGTTCCGCCCGGCCGGAGCCCGCCGATGCCGCATCGTCGTCATCGACGGGCCGAACATGCCCAACCTCGGCCACCGCAGCGAGAAGATCTACGGCCCGATCAGGTCACTGGAGGACCTGCAGGCCCTCGTCCGCCGGGCGGCGGACGGGCTGGGCGTGGACGTCGTCCCGTTCGCCTCGAACCACGGGGGCGAGATCCTCGAGTTCATCCACCCGCGGACCCGCGCCGCTGATTTCGGTTTCCCGTACTCGCTCTCGGTGGCGATCTTCGGCGGCACGGTGTCGGTCATCGGCACCGCCCTGGAGGAGGCCGGTGCCGGTGGCTGGTTCGGCTGGTACCTGGCGGCGACGGCGGTGATCACCCTCGTCGCGACGTGCACGCTGCGGGAGACGGGCGGGGTCGAACTCGAGAAGGACGCCGCGCCGGGGTGAGCCGATCGGCTCCTTGACTCGCGTGTTCACGCCTCGCTAGTGTTTCACGAAATTGCAGATAGCTTCATAATATGAAATCTCGGCCGAGTGCCCACATCCCCTACACATCGTCGTGGAGGTCATCGTGGTCAGGAGCCTCGTCGCCGCCGTCCTCACCGCGGCACTGGTGCTGGTCCTCTCGGCCTGCGGCCACTCCAGCGGCCCGGCGGCCGACGGGGCGGGGAGGACGCCGGGGGCGCCGGAGAAGCGGCCGCCGACTACCCGTCGCAGGATCTCGACTACGTGGTGCCCTACAGCCCCGGTGGTTCCACCGACCCGGTGGGGCGCGAGTTCTCCCGGCTGCTGGCCGGTGAGCTGGGAACCGGTGCCACGGTC
Organism: Pseudonocardia sp. CNS-004; assembly: GCA_001942185.1. Lineage (GTDB taxonomy): Bacteria > Actinomycetota > Actinomycetes > Mycobacteriales > Pseudonocardiaceae > Pseudonocardia. Next base: position 247,696 of record MKJV01000068.1, on the reverse strand, counting down.
ACCAACCGCCCCGGTGGCGACGAGACCATCGGTGTCTCCTCGGTCGTCGAGGCCGCACCGGACGGCTACACGCTGGGCCTGACGTCGGCCACCGGGATCATCGTCCAGCCGCTCGTCAACGACCAGCTGTCCTACCGGGAGCCGAGCGACTTCACCAGCGTTGTCAAGATGGTCGAGGCGCCGAACGCGCTCCTGGTGGCGGCCGGCTCGCCGTTCCGGTCGCTCGTCGACTTCGTCGAGGCGGCGCGGAGGAACCCCGGACAGCTGCGGGTCGGCACGACCGGCAGGCTGACCAACAACACGTTCGCGCTTCTCGCCCTCGAGAAGCAGGCCGGTATCGACCTGAACATCGTGCCGTTCAGCGGCGGCGCCGGCGAGGCGGTGCGCGCCGTGCTCGGCGGGCAGGTCGAGGCGGCAATCCCGACCGCGTCGGCACAGCTCGGGCTCGTCGAGAGCGGTGAGCTGCGCGGGCTCGCCCACACCGGCGCCCCGCGTACAACGAGTTCCTCCCCGGTGCCGTCGCCTTCGGCGACGCAGGTTCGACATCCCGTTCAGCTCCGACTACCTCACCATCGCGCCGAACGGTGTCCCTCCGGCCGTTGCCGAGCGGCTGACGGCGGCCGCGATCACGGTCGCGCAGAGCCCTGACTGGGCGCAGTGGTGCACGGAGAACGGCTACCTCGCCGACCCGATGTCGGGACCGGAGCTCGACGCATGGATCCAGAAGTCGATCGACGCCAGCCGTGAGGCCATCCAGCTCTCGGAGGGGTGATCCGCAGATGACCGGGCTCCAACCGGCTTCCACGTCCGGGCGCGACGCGACCGCCACCGGCCGCCGCCTGCGATCGGCCGTTCCCACCGACACCCAGCGGCGTGGCCGCCTCGTCCTCGGGGCGATCGGTGTCCTCGTGGCCATCGGATACACGGTCGAGTCGTTCCTCATCCCGATGGGCACGCTCGCGCAGCCCGGGCCCGGCCTGTTCCCGCGGGTGGTCGGCATCGCGTTCGCCGTCATCTCCGTCGCCTGGTGGTCGAGAGCGCGTTCGGCGCGAACGCGGGTGGACCGGTCGAGCTGCCCCGCGGGGAACCGCTGCGCCTCGTCGCGCTCTTCGCGGGCTGCACCGCCGGATTCGCGCTCGTGCTGCCGATCGCCGGGCAGTACCTCGCGGCCACGCTGTACCTGGTCGTGATGCTGCGCGTGTTGAGCGACCTCACCTGGTGGCGGGTGCTGGCCTACGGGGTCGCGATCGGCGTCGGCGTCTCGGCCTTCTTCATCGAAGTGCTCGTGATCCGCCTGCCGGAGGGCATCTGGTGAGTGCCCTCGACGGACTGCTCTACGGCCTCGGCCTGGCGCTCACCCCCGAACTGCTGCTGGCGGCGTTCGCCGGCGCGCTGGCGGGCACGCTGATCGGCGTCCTGCCGGGTCTCGGGCCGGTGGCCGGAGCGGCGCTGGTCCTGCCGGTCACGTTCGCCTACGAGCCCGCCGTCGGACTCATCATGATCGCGGGCATCTACCTCGGCGCCCAGTACGGCGGCTCCACCACCTCGGTCCTGCTGAACATCCCGGGCGACGAGTCGGCGATCGTGGCCACGTTCGACGGGCACGAGATGACCAAGAGGGGCCGCGCCGGGGCCGCCCTCGCCATCATGGCCGTCGGCTCCTTCGTCGCCGGCACGGTCGGCCTGGTGCTGCTCGTGACCATGGCACCGCTGCTCTCGGACATCGCGCTCACCTTCGGTCCGGCGGAGTTCTTCGCGCTCACCGCGGGCGGCCTGATCGCGCTCGCTCGCATCGCCGGTGGCAGCCTGGCCGCCGGACTCTTCCCGATGATCATCGGTGTCGTGCTCGGTACGGTCGGCCGCGAGGCCGCCACCAGCTACAACCGCTTCACGTTCGGGATGCTGGACCTGTCACTCGGCCTGTCGCTCGTCTCGGTGGCGGTCGGACTGTACGGCCTGTCGGAGCTCGTGTTCATGCTCGAGGACGGCAACCGGCACCGGAAGCCGAGGCACGTCGCGCTGCGCGAGCTCCTGCCGACGCGCGAGGAATGGCGCCGCGCGTGTGCTCCGTGGGGCCGCGGCTCGTTCATCGGCTTCGTCTTCGGGCTGCTGCCGGTGCCGTCGGCGACGTTGTCGACCTTCACCTCCTACCGGGTCGAGAAGGCGGTGTCCAGGCACCGCCGGGAGATCGGGAAGGGCGCGGTGGAGGGCATCGCGGGGCCGGAGGCGTCCAACAACTCCGCGGCGATCGGAAGCCTCGTCCCGGTGCTGGTGCTCGGTCTGCCGTTCTCGGCGACGCTGGCGCTGATGATCTCGGCGATGGTCGTGCAGGGCATCCAACCGGGCCCGTTGCTCATCACGCAGCACCCGGACATCTTCTGGTCGGTGGTCGCGGCCATGTACGTCGCGAACGTGATGCTGCTCGTCCTGAACCTGCCGATGGTCGGGATGTGGGTGCGCGTGCTGCGGACGCCGCGACACCTACTCGTCCCGCTCATCGTCGTGATCGCGATGATCGGCTCGTACGGCTACCAGAACAACATGATCGACATATACGTCGTCCTGGCTGCCGGGGTGCTGGGGTACGTGCTGCGCAAGCTCGGCTTCAGCCTCGCGTCGTTGCTCGTGGGGCTGGTGCTCGGCCCGTTGATCGAGAAGTACCTGCTCCAGGGCCTGTACCTCGGAGCGGGCGATCCCCGGTACTTCGTCTCCACCCCGCTCGCCGGCGCTGTGGTGCTCGTCGTGCTCGTCGTGGTGGGAGGCGCCGTCGTGCCGAAGATGCGCGGGTCGTCGAGCCGGAACGACCTGCCCAGCCGGGAGGGTGATCGACTGTGACGAGCTTCCTGCAGACGCTGGCCAGCGGAATACTCGTCGGTGGGCTGTACGGTCTGTTCAGCAGCGGCCTCACACTGATCTTCGGGATCACCCGCGTGATCAATTTCGCGCACGGGGACTTCGTCACCCTCGGGATGTTCGGCGCGGTCATGCTGTTCACCTCGCTCGGACTCAGCCCGTTGCTGGGCATCCTGCCGGTCGCGGTGATGTCGTTCCTGCTCGGGGCGATCGTCTACAAGGTCGTCGTCCGGCGGACGCTCGCGATCCGCGGCATCAGCGCCGTCGACGCCCAGCACGGGCAGCTGGTGCTGACCCTGGCGGTGTCGATCCTCGTCTCGAACCTGCTGCTGATGGCGTTCGGGCCGTCGCCGCGCGCCGTGCAGGGCGTGCTCCCCGACGTCTACGACGTGTTCGGGGTGTACATCGCCCAGGCGCGGCTGGTGTCTTTCGTGATCGCGTTGGCCGTGTTCCTGGTGCTGTACCACTTCCTGCAGCGCACCCTCTACGGCAAGGCGATCCGCGCCACGGTCGACGACCGGGACATGGCGGCGATGGTCGGGATCGACCCGAACAAGGTCTACGCCGTCAGCTTCAGCGTGGGCATCATGCTCACCGGCGTGGCCGGGTGCGTGCTCGCCACCTACTACCCCGTGACCCCCACCACCGGCGCGGGCTTCCTCATCATCGCGTTCGTCACGGTCGTGATGGGCGGGCTGGGCAACGTCGTCGGCGCGTTCGTCGCCGGCCTGCTCGTGGGCGTGATCCAGCAGCTCACCGCCATCTACGTGGCGGTCGACCTGCAGGACGTGGGCCTGTTCCTGGCGTTCGTGCTCGTGCTGGTGCTGAGACCGCAGGGCATCCTGGCCGGGCGGGGGGCCCACGCGTGACCACGATCCGTTCGGCCCTGGGAGGGTCACTGCGCTCCACCGGCGTGCTCGGGCCGGTGGTGCTGCTCCTCGTCGCGAGCCTGCCCTTCTGGCTCATCCGGACCCAGTTCGTCCTGAGCGTCGTGACGCTCACCCTGATCTTCATGGCGGCGTCGCTCGGCTGGAACGTGATCAGCGGGTTCGGCGGGCAGATCTCGTTCGGCCACAGCATCTTCTTCGGCCTCGGCGCGTACACCTCGGCGATCCTCCAGACGCACTACGGGATCAACGCCTACCTGGCGCTCGGGTGCGGGGTCGTGCTGGCCGTCGTCGTCGCGGTGCTGCTGGGTGTGGTGACCCTGCGGTTGCGAGGCATCTACCTCGCGCTCTCCACGTTCGCGCTGACGCTCGTCTTCGCGATCCTCACCGGCCACTTCGAGGGCTTCACCGGCGGCGAGGTGGGTCTCACGCTGCCACTGCTCGGCAACGACCCGGCGCGGTTCGCGTTCGAGGACAAGCTCGCCTTCTACTACGTGGCGCTGGTGCTCGCGGCCGCCGGGTTCGTCGTGACGTGGATGGTGCTGCGCTCGCGCCTCGGACTGCAGCTGCGCGCCGTGCAGGCCGACCAGGACGCGGCACGGGCGTCCGGCGTGCTCGTGTTCCGGGTGAAGCTGACCGGGCTCGCCATCAGCGCCGTCCCCTGTGCGCTGGCGGGTTCGGTCTACATCCAGTACCTGGGATTCATCGACCCCGACAGCGCGTTCGGCGCCGCCGTCGCCACCCAGATCGCGGTGATCGCGTTCGTCGGCGGTGCGGGGAAGCTGTGGGGGCCGGTGATCGGCGCCGTGCTGCTCGTGCCACTGCAGCAGCTGCTGAACTCCGGGCTCTCGGCCTACCCGGCCGGGTTCAACCTGGTGGTGTACGCGCTGGTCGTGCTCGTGATCCTCTGGATCGAGCCGCGCGGCATCATGTCGATGCGGTGGTTGCGCCGCAGGCCCGGCACCCCGGCGGCCCCGCAACCGGCCGCCGCACCCGACCCGCCACCCCAGCCGGTCGGAGGGAGCAATCGATGACCACCCCCCTGCTGCGGGTCGACAACATGACCGTGCGCTTCGGCGGCCTCGTCGCGGTGAACGACGTGAGCTTCACGGTGGACGAGGGCGAGCTGCTCGGCATCATCGGCCCCAACGGCGCCGGGAAGACCACGAGCTTCAACGCGGTGGCCGGTGCGGTCCGGCCGACGTCGGGCACGATCCGGATCGGCGACCAGCTGATCAGCGGCCGCCGCCGGAGCGGGTGGCCCGCATGGGCGTCGCGCGCACGTTCCAGTCCGTGCGGCTGTTCCGGGCCATGACCGTGGCCGAGAACGTGACGCTGGCAGCGAGCACCGTCTGCCCGACGATGGCGGCGGCGTCCCGCCGGGCGGCGGAGGTGGCCGAGCTGCTGGGGATGGAGGCGGTGCAGGCCGCCCAGGTCGACGCGCTGCCGCTGGCCGACCAGAAGCGGGTCGAGATCGCCCGCGCGCTCGCGCTCGCACCCCGGCTGCTCCTGCTCGACGAGATGATGAGCGGGCTCACCGAGCAGGAGACCCGGGCCATCATCGGCGTGATCAGGAAGCTCAACGACGGCGGCCTCACGATCATCGTCATCGAACACGTGCTGAGGGTCATCATGGAGCTCTCCCACCGGATCCTGGTGCTCGACCACGGTGTGCTGATCGCGCAGGGCCCGCCGCGGGAGGTCATGACCGATCCCCACGTCGTCGAGGCCTACATCGGGCGGCGGGCCGCCCAGACGCTGCGGGACCAGCGGTGAAGGCGCGGGTGTCCCGTCCCGTCGAGCCCGCGGCCCTGCGGGTGGAGGGGCTCTGCGCCGCCTACGGGAGCATCCGGGCCCTCGTCGACGTGTCGTTCGAGCTGCGTTCCGGTGAGTTCGCGGGCGTGCTCGGCGCCAACGGCGCGGGCAAGTCGACGCTGCTGAAGGCGATCTCGGGCCTCGTCCCGCCGAGCGCCGGCACGATCACCCTGGGCGAGGTCGACCTGCTGCGCCTCGCCCCGCACGAGGTTCCCGGCGCGGGGATCGCCCACGTCCCGGAGCGGCGCCGGGTGTTCCCGTCCCTGACGGTGGCCGACAACCTCGCGCTCGGCGCCTACGTCACACCGGCGGGCGTCCCGCGCTCCGAACTGCTCGACGAGGTGTACTCGCTGTTCCCGAAGCTGCGCGAGCGAACCGGTCAGCTCGCCGGTTCACTGAGCGGCGGCGAGCAGCAGATGCTCGCGGTGGGGCGTGCCCTGATGCTGCGGCCACGGCTCCTGATGCTCGACGAGCCGTCCCTCGGGCTCGCACCGGTGATCGTCGAGGAGATGTTCGAGCGCCTGGCGCAGATCCACCGGGAGCTCGACGTGTCGATCCTGCTCATCGAGCAGAACGCGACGCAGGCCCTCGAGGTGATCGAGCGCGCGATCGTGCTCACCACCGGGGAGGTCACGTTCCGCGGCACCCGCGCGGAGCTGATGGGCAGCGACTACCTCGAGCGCGCCTACCTCGGGCTCTGAGCGGGGTGGCGGCCGTCAGGCAGCGGGAACACCTCCAGGTAGTGGGCGTAGTCGGGCTCCACGTCGATCTGCAGCGTCCCGAGGATGCGCACCACCGCGTTGTAGAAGGAGACGACCATGACGAGGTCCACGAGACGTGCCTTCCCGAGGCGCTCGTGCAGGAGCGCCCCGGTCTCGTCGGTCATGCGCATGTCCGTGGTGATCTGGCGCGCCGCGGCCAGCACGGCCGACTCCAGCTCGCCGAGCCCGTGCTCCTGACCGGCGGTGGCCGCGATGAGAGCGGTGACGTCGTCGTCGGACACCCCGGAGTCGTGCCCGATCTTGATGTGGTGGCTCCACTCGTACGGGCTCGCGGTGAGGTAGCCGACTTGCAGGATCGCGAGCTCGCGCAGGCGCGGGTCGAGCTCGCACTCGTGGCGGATCCAGTGCCCGAGCTCCGAGTGGTGGCGCAGGGCCTCGGGCGAGTTGGCCAGCGCGCGGAACAGGTTGATCGGGCGGGCCAGGAGGGACCGGTCGTTCTCGGCGAGGTCGGACTCGGACAGGTAGGGCACGAGGGCCATGGCGGAGGCACTCCATCTGATCGGCGAGCGGCGTCCTTGACGTTCCGTGGGCTCCTGCCTACCGTTGTTCAGGAATTGCCGCAAGTATTCACTATTTGAAATCATCGCGACGAAGGGGTCTGCGACATGGGGCAGCGCGTGGCCGGGAAGGTGGCCGTGGTGGTCGGGGCCGGCCAGACGCCGGGGCAGACGGCCGGCAACGGGCGCGCCACCGCGGTGCTGCTCGCGCGGGAGGGCGCCAAGGTCCTCGCCGCCGACCGCGACCCGACCGCGGCCGAGGAGACCGTCAAGCAGATCCTGGACGAGGGCGGCGAGGCCGTCGCCGCGCGCGCGGACGTCACGAGCGAGGACGACATCGCCGCGATGACCGCCGCCTGCCTGCAGCAGTGGGGCCGGATCGACATCTTGCACAACAACGTGGGGGTGAGCATCGCGGGCGGCGACGCCCCGATCACCGAGATCGAGGCCGACGCGTTCGCCCGCATCACCGCGATCAACCTGCAGGGCACGGTCCTCACCTGCAAGCACGTGATCCCCGTGATGCGGGCACAGGACGGCGGCGTGATCACCAACATCTCGTCGATCGCGGTGGAGATCAACTACCCGTACGTCGCGTACCGCACGTCGAAGGCGGGGGTCGTCACGATGACCGAGCACATCGCGATCACGAACGCCGCCTACGGCATCCGCGCCAACGTGATCCTCCCCGGCCTCATGGACACGCCGATGGCGATCGAGAACCGCGTCGGGCGGGGCGGCGCCACCCGCGAGCAGGTGATCGCCGAACGCAACTCGCACGTCCCGCTGCGCAACCGGATGGGCACCGCGTGGGACGTCGCCCACGCCGCGCTCTTCCTCGCCTCGGACGAGGCGGCGTTCATCACCGGCGTCGCGCTCGCGGTCGACGGCGGCCAGCGGCTGGCGGCGGGCTGAGATGGACGACCAGGTGCTGGCCGACCTGCGCGAGGTCTGGCGGATGCGGGCGTCGAGGAGAAGGTCCGAGAGCTGCGGCTGGCGGGCGACGCGGTGGGCTCGATCCACCTGGGCATCGGGCAGGAGGCCATCCCGGTCGGGGCGGCGGGGCTGATCCGGGACGAGGACGCCGTCTTCGCGACCTACCGCGGCCACAACTGGGCGTTGGCGTGCGGGGTGCCGCCCGCCGCGCTGTTCGGCGAGCTGCTGGGCCGGGCCACCGGGATCAACGGCGGCCGGGGCGGCTCGGCGCACCTGACGGCGCCCGCGCACCGCTTCTTCGGCGAGAACAGCATCGTCGGGGCCGGCGCGCCGATCGCCGCCGGTGCCGCGCTGGCGGGCCGGTACGACGGCTCCGGCCGGGTGGCGCTCACGGTGTTCGGCGACGGGGCGATGAACCAGGGCGCGGTGCACGAGGCGATGAACTTCGCGGCCGCGCTGAACCTGCCGGTGGTGTTCCTGTGCGAGAACAACTCGTGGTCGGAGCTGACGCCCATCGAGGAGATGGTGCGGGACCCGCGGCTGCACCGGCGCGCGGACGCGTACGGGATGCCGGGCGAGCGGATCGACGGCAACGATCCGGCGGTGGTGCGCGAACGGCTCGGCGACGCGTTCGAGGTGGCCCGCGAGGGCGGCGGGCCGACGCTGGTCGAGGCGAGACGGCGCGCCTCGTCGGGCACTACATCGGCGACGCCGAGCAGTACCGCCGCCCCGGCGAGCTGGACGAGGCGCGCAGGCGGGAGCCGGTGGTCGTGCTCGGCGACCGGCTGCGCGCGGCGGGCGTCGGCGAGGACGTGATCGACGGCTGCGAGCGGGCGGCCCGGGAGGAGGTGGAGCGCGCGGCGGCCGAGGCGCTGGCCGCGCCGCTCGCCGACCCGGCGAGCGCGAAGGAGTACCTGTATGTCTGAGACGGCGGTCCGCGAGGTGGAGACCGGCCGGTCGGTCCGGCAGCTGACGTACGCGGAGGCGGTCAACGCCGCGCTGCGGCGATGCCTGTCCGAACTGCCGGAGACGCTGCTGTACGGCGAGGACATCGCGAAGGCCGGCGGCATCTTCGGGGTCACCCGCGGGCTGCGGCGCGACTTCGGGGAGCGGGTGTTCGACACCCCGATCAGCGAGTCGGCGATCCTCGGGTCCGCCGTGGGTGCGGCGATGCTGGGCAGGCGCCCGATCGTCGAGATCATGTGGGTGGACTTCTCGCTCGTCGCGTTCGACCAGATCGTCAACCAGCTGTCCAACGTGCGGTACGTGAGCCGCGGCGAGGTGGCGGCGCCGGTCGTGATCCGCACGCAGCAGGGCTCGGCGCCGGGCGCCTGCGCGCAGCACAGCCAGAGTCTGGAGGCGTTGTTCCTGCACGTCCCCGGTGTGCGGGTGGCGATGCCGTGGACCGCGCAGGACGCCTACGACGTCCTGGTCGCCGCGGTGCACAGCGACGACCCGGTGGTCGTGATCGAGAACCGCACGCTCTACAGCGCGGGCAGGCAGGACGTCGTGCTCGACGGTCCGGTGCAGCCGCTGGGCGGGGTGCGGGTGCGGCGGGAAGGCACCGACGCCACCGTCGTCACGTGGGGGGCGATCACCGCCCGCGCCCTGGAGGCGGCGGAGGCGCTCGCCGGGCGGGGCGTATCGGTCGAGGTCCTCGAACTGCCCTGGCTCAACCCGCTGCCCACCGACGAGATCCTCGCGAGCGTGCGGCGGACCGGGCGGCTCGCGGTGGTGCACGAGGCGAACGTGACCGGTGGTTTCGGGGCCGAGGTCGTGGCCCGGGTCGCCGGCGCGGGGGTGGCGCTGCGCAGCCGGGCGTTGCGGGTCGGGCTGCCCGACACCCGGATCCCGGCCGCGCCGAGCCTGGCCGCCGGCCTGCTGCCGGACGTGGGCCGGATCGCCGAAGAGATCGAGAACTGGACGCACGAGAACTGACGAGCCCGTTCGACAACGTTGACGAAGGGACACCGGCCGTGACCGTCGTGCTGGGCGTGGACACGCTCTCCTACCACTGCCGCCTCGCCGAGGGCGAGATCTCGCTGGAGGACGTGATGCGCGAGGTCGCCGACCTCGGTGCGGCGTTCGTGCAGTTCAACGCGGTGCACGTCCGGGGAAGGCCGCGGGCGGGGCTGGAGGCGCTGCGCGCCCTCGCCGGTGAGCTGGACCTGGAGATCACGCTCTCCGGGGACGTGGTCGGCCGGGCGGGCGACGGCGACACCGTCGAGTCGGGCGTGGCCCGCATCCGGGAGTGGGTCGAGCTGGCCGAGACGATCGGCAGCCCGTTCGCGCGGGTCTCCTCGGGCTTCTACCGCAACGAGCTGATGGCGTTCCCGGACCGGATCGTGGCCGAGCAGCGCTACGTCACCGAGACCCTGTGCCGGGCCGTCGACGAGGTGCCCGGCGGCGTCCGGGTCCTGCTGGAGAACCACTCCGACTTCACCGCGGAGGAGTACGTCGAGATCATCGAGGGGGTGGGCGGCGACCGGGTCGGGGTGTTCCTCGACCTGATCAACCCGATCTCGGCGCTGCAGGACCCGTTGACGGTGATCCGCACGCTGGCGCCGCTCGCCCCGGCGGGCCACGCCAAGGACTTCCGGATCGAGTCGCGCTACGTCGAGGACCGGTTCCACCGCCGCGGGTTCGACGTCCAGTGGTGCTACCCCGGGGAGGGCGTCGCCGACCTGGCCTCGCTGATGGGCGTGCTCACCTCGACCCATTCGGACCCTGGGCGGGACGAGCCCTACCGGCTGTCGGTCGAAGGGCTGGACAACCACCCCGGCGTGGCCGACCAGCGGGAACGCCTCACCGCGTCCCTGGCCTTCCTCGGCTCGTTCCTCCCGGCAGGGGCGGTCCGGTGACCGCGCGTGTGCTGGGCGCGGCGGCCGCGGCCGGCCTGATCGTGCTGAGCTCGGCGTGCGGCGGGATCGCCACGCAGGACCGCTCCGACGCCGCGGTCGACTGCGGCGAGACGGTGAAGATCGGGGCGCCCTACCCGCTCTCCGGGGTCTGGGCCGAGAACGGCCAGAACTCCCTGTCCGGCATGCAGTTCGCGGCCGACGAGATCAACCGGGCCGGCGGCATCAAGGCGCTGGGCGGGGCGCAGATCGAGATCGTCAGCGCGGACACCAGCTCGGACAACCCGGGGCAGGCCAAGACCGTCACCGAGCAGATGCTGCAGGACGGCACCATGTCCGCCGTCGTCGGCTCGTACCTGAGCAGCATGACCCTGACCACCGTGATCGCCACAGAGACGCAGAAGGTGCCGCTGGTCACGCAGTCGTTCGTCGACGAGCTGACGCAGAAGGGGTACCGGTACCTGTTCCAGATCGCCCCGAAGGCGTCCGCGTTCGGCACGGAGACGATGAAGGCGCTCGTCGGCGTGTTCGGCGAGCAGAACCGGCCCCTGCGCACGGTCGCCGTCGCCGGCAGCGACGACGCCTCCACGAAGGCGCAGACGGCGGGCATCGTCGCGGGGTCGCAGCAGCAGGGGGTCGAGGTCCGCGACCAGGTGATCTTCCCGAACGCGATCTCCGACGCCACGCCCATCGTGAGCAGGCTCGCCGACGCGCAGACGGACGTGATCGTGCTCGGCGGCAACGTCTCCGACCTCTCGCTCATCATCAAGGGGCTGCGGGCGCGCGGGGTGACCACGCCGATCGCGTCGTCCGGCGGCGGCGGGGCGCTCACCCCGCAGTTCGCCGCGGCGCTCGGCCCGGACGCCGAGGGGATCATGGCCGCGGCGGCCTGGAACTCCGACCTGCAGCTGCCCGGGGTGCCCGAGGTCGCCGCCGCCTACCGCGAGGCGCACGGGGTCTTCATGCCGCAGGAGGCGGGCGAGTCCTGGGCCGCGGTCCACCAGCTCGCGCAGATCATGGAGACCGGCGCCACGTGCGACCCGGAGCGGATCCGCGAGGCCCTCGCCACCGCGGACTTCACCGAGGGCCCGGGATCGGCGGTGCCGCCCGGCAAGGTCGGCTACGACGACACGGGCGCCAACCAGTACATCGTGCCGATCCTCGTCCAGTGGCAGGGCGGCGACCTGCGCACCGTCTACCCGGCCGACGTGTCCGCCGCCGACGCGCTGCCGCTCGGCGGGCCGGCGGCCTGAGCTCGTGGACCTGCATCTCACCGGCACCAGAGCCCTGGTCACCGCCGCGAGCCAGGGCCTCGGCCGCGCCTGCGCGGCGGCGCTCGCGGTCGAGGGCGCCCGGGTGGTGATCTCCTCGCGCGACGGGGAGCGGCTCGATGCGGCCGCCGCCGAGATCGGGGCGGCCGGCAGCGTCGCCGCCGACCTCGGAGTGGCGGCGGACGTCGCGGGCCTCGTCGACCGGGCCGTCGAGCTGCTGGGCGGGCTCGACGTGCTCGTCGTGAACTGCGGGCCACCGCCCGCGGTCACGTTCGCGCAGTCCGACGACGCGGCGTGGGACGCGGCGCACGAGGGCGTGCTGATGAGCGCCATCCGGCTCACCCGCGCCGCCCTGCCGCACCTGCGGGCGTCCGGGCGGGGCCGGATCGTCAACCTCACCGGCTACGGCACGAAGGAACCCACCGCGGGGCTCGTCGTCTCCGAGGCCACCCGGGCCTCGGTGACCGTGCTGGCCAAGGTGCTGGCCGACGACGTCGCCGCGGACGGCGTCACGGTGAACAACATCGCGCCCGGCCCGATCCTCACCGGGCGCCTGCGCGAGCTGCAGGGCAAGGCCGCCGCGCAGGCGGGCATCGACCTCGACGAGCAGCTGCGCCGCTTCGCCGAGCGCATCCCGGTCCGCCGGGTCGGGCGGCCCGAGGAGGTCGGCGACCTCTGCGCCTTCCTCTGCTCGCCGCGCGCCGGCTTCGTCACCGGGCAGACGATCGTGGTCGACGGCGGGATCAACCGGTCGATCTGATGGCGGTCGATCTGATGGGAACCATGCGGGTTGCGGTGATCGGGGCGTCGCACTGGCACCTCGACCTGTACCTGCCGACGCTGCTGGAGCTGCCCGACGTCGCGGTGGTCGGCGTCAGCGACGTCGACGCCCGCGTCGCGAGGCAGCTCGGTGAGCGGCTGGGGTGCGCCTGGTCGGACTCCCACGAGCGGCTGCTCGACACCACGTCGCCGGACTTCGTGCTGGCGCTGGGCGAGCACGCGGAGATGCCGGGGGAGGCCGGGCTGCTGCTCGACCGGCGGATCCCCTTCGCCATGGAGAAGCCCTGCGGCACCGGCGCCGGGCAGGTGCGCGCGCTCGCGGAGCGCGCCGCCGCGGAGGGTGCGTTCGCCGCGGTTCCGTTCGTGTGGCGGCAGAGCGAGCTGCTCACCGTGATGCGCGAGCGGTTCGCCGACGCCGACATCGACTACCTGTCGTTCCGCTGGATCGCCGGCACACCGGCGCGCTACACCGACTCGGGCTGCGGCTGGATGCTCGACCCGGCCCGTTCGGGCGGGGGCTGCACGGTCAACCTCTCCGTCCACATGATCGACCTGGCCCGCGTGCTGTTCGGCGACCCCGTCGAGGTGGCCGGTGCGGTCATGGGGAACGCGGCGTACGGGCTGCCGGTCGAGGACCACTCGCTGGTGACGCTGCGCAGCGGTGGGCGCCTGATGCACGTCGAGACCGGCTACCTGGTGCCCGCCCCGCACTCGACGTTCGACATGCGCTTCAGCGTCAAGGCGCGCGACCACTACCTGATCGCGACGGGTCCCGGGGACGTCGAGGTCATCGACCCCGACGGGGCCGTCGAGCGGGTCCGGGCGCACACGACGAACGTGCCGCACTACCCGGTGTTCGTGCGGGACGTGCTGCGCCGGGTGCGCGAGGGGGCACCGCCGGTCGCGTCGCTCACCGACATGTCCGCGGCGATGGACCTGGTCCAGGAGGCGTACCGCATGGGAGGGATCAACCGTGGGTGAGCGTGGCACGGGGCTGCTGCTGGTGATGATGGACATCGATCGGGCCTACGAGGAGGAGTTCAACCGCTGGTACGACGAGGAGCACGTCCCGGAGCGCCTGCACTGCCCCGGGTTCCGCTCCGGGCGGCGCTTCGTCAGCGTGGAGGGTGAGCCGAAGTACCTGGCCATCTACGAGCTGGACGATCCGGAGGTGCTCGAGACCGAGGCCTACAAGCGGATGCAGCCACCCAGCGCTGGATGAAGAAGATCTCGCCGCACATCCCGACGTTGGTCCGCAACGTCTACCGGGAGATCACCCAGGAGGTCCCGGACGGTTTCGAGCTGCGCCCGGAGCTGCGGGACGAGGCCTGACATGGCCGAGCGATCCGATGCCAGCACGCTGCTGTTCCTGCACCCGGTCGGGCTCGACCGCGACTGCGTCGCGTGGCTGGACCTGCCACCCGTCCGCGCGGTGACGTTCCCCGGCCACGGCGAGCGGCGCCGGGCCCGCCCCGGTCTCACGCTCGCCGACATGGCCGACGAGATCGCGGGCCACCACACCGGCCCGTTGGACGTCGTCGGGGCGTCGCTGGGTGGGATGGTGGCGATGCACCTGGCGCTCGCGCACCCGGGGCTGGTCCGCTCGCTGGTGCTGGCCTGCACCACCCCGCGCGGAGACGCGCAGGTGATGGAGGCGCGCGCCGACGACACCGAGGCCCGCGGCGCTGCGGGCATGCTCGAGGACACCATGACGCGCTGGTTCACCCCCGGGGCGCTGGAACGGGACCCGGACGCACCACCGCTCGCGTACGCGCGCGACCGGTTGCTCGCGATGGACCCGGGCGCGCTCGCCGACACGTGGCGCGCGATCGCCCGCCACGACGTGCTCGACCGGCTGGGCGAGATCCGCGTCCCGGTCACCTGCGTCGCGGGCCGCCAGGACCGGTCCACGCCGCTCCCGGTCATGCGGGACCTCGCCGCGCGGCTGCCCGACGCGCGGCTGGTGGAGATGGACGCACCGCACATGGCGTTCCTGGAGCGGCCGCGGGAGTTCGCGGCCGCGGTCCGGGAGCACCTCGCACGGGTGCGAGGCACTACGGAGGGAGCTCAGACGTGATCATCGATCTGCACCGCCACCTGTGGTCGATCTTCGAGCGGTACTCGGCCGCGCGCGAGATCGCCGCCCGGGGCGGGGTCGTGGGGATCCACGCCCACTCCGAGGCACCCGTGCAGGACGTCGAGGCGCGGGCGGCGGAGATCCGCGCCGAGATGGAGAAGGCCGGCGTCGACCGCTCGTGCCTCCTGCTCGCGGACTACGGGCTGCGGCTCGGCGAGGGCGACAAGTCGATCGTGGAGGAGAACCGCCTCGCCACCGTCCTCGCCCGCGAGGACCCGGACCACTTCATCGCGTTCGTCGGCGTCGACCCGCGCCGGCCCGACGCGGTCGAGATCGTCCGGGACGCGCTCGACGCCGGGGCGCGCGGCCTCAAGCTGCACCCGTGCTCCGGGTACTCGCCCGCGGACCCCGTCTGCCGCCCGCTCTACGCGCTCGCGGGTGAGCGCGGTGTCCCGGTGGCCGTGCACACCGGAGCGATGGCCGCGCCGCTGGTCAGTACCTATGCGAGCCCGCTGCACATCGACGAGCCCGCCGCCGACTTCCCGGACACGAACTTCGTGGTCCTGCATGCGGGGCAACGCGCGTGGTTCCCGTTGGCGCTGGACATCGCGCGCTGGAAGCCGAACGTCTACCTCGAGCTCTCGCTCTGGCAGGGCCTGCTGATCGAGGATGAGGCACGGTTCGTCGGCCGGATCTCGGAGATCAAGCACGGCATCGGGCTGGGCCGCGTCGTGTTCGGCAGCGACTGCCCCGGCATCTCGAACGTGATGCCGCTGCACACCTGGGTCGACGCCTTCCGCGCTCTCCCCGACACCGCCCGCCGGCACGGCGTCGAGATCACCGACGACGAGGTCGGGCAGATGCTGGGCGGCACCGCGGCAACGCTGATGGGGCTGTCGCGGTGACCGCGCCGCAGGCACGGCGGCTCACCGGCAAGGTCGCGATCGTGACGGGCGGCGGCTCCCGGGCGGCCGGGATCGGCACCGGGCGCGCCGCGGCGGTCCTGTTCGCCCGGCACGGGGCACGGGTCCTCGTGGTCGACCGCGAGGAGAAGGCGGCGCAGGAGACCGTCGACATGATCGCCGACGAGGGCGGGGAGGCCGTGGCCCACGTGGCCGACCTGACCTCGGACGGCGACTGCGCGGCGATGGCCGCCGCGGCGGTCGCGCGGTGGGGCCGGATCGACGTGCTGGACAACAACGTCGGGACCGAGGGGCCCGGCACCATCCTGGACGTCGACGGGGCCACGTGGGACAGGATCATGCGGGTCAACGTCTCGACGATCGTGAACGCGAGCCGGGCGGTGGTCCCGGTGATGGCGGAGGGTTGCGGTGGGTCGATCGTCAACCTGTCGTCGATCTCGGCGATCCGCCCGCGCGGGCTCACCCCGTACACGGCGGCGAAGGGCGCCGTGATCGCGTTGACCCGGGCGATGGCCATCGACCACGCCGCGCAGGGGATCCGGGTCAACTGCATCGCGCCAGGTCCGATCTACACGCCGATGGTCTCGGCCGACGGGATGTCCGACGAGCTGCGCGAGCGCCGGCGCACCGCCTCGCCGCTCGCGATCGAGGGCTCCGGCTGGGACGTCGGGCACGCCGCCGTGTTCCTCGTGTCCGACGAGGCCCGGTACATCACCGGGGCCGTGCTGCCGGTCGACGGCGGTGTCTCGATCCGGAGTCCCGACCGGTGACGGTCGCGGCGAGAATCACCGCGTACGCGGACGGCACGCACCTGGGGGACTGAGATGAGCGAGAGCGCGAGGACGGGGACGAGGATCCAGTCGGTGACCCGCGCCGCCAACCTGCTCATGCTGATCGCGTCGCTGCCGGAGCACGAGCGTTCGGCCCCCCGCCTCGCCGCCGAGCTGGGTACCTCGGTGCCCACGGTCTACCACCTGCTGAACACGCTGGTCGACGCCAAGCTGCTCACCCGGGACGAGCGCAAGCAGTACCGGTTCGGGTTCGCGATGGAGGTGCTCTCCGTCGCCTACGCCCAGCAGAGCGTTCCGCCGCCGGAGCTGCTCACGCCGCTGAAGTGGATCACCGAGGTCACCGGTGAGAGCGCGTACCTGTCGGCGTGGCGCAGCGGGAACCCGGTGGTGCTCGCCCGCCTAGAGGGCACCCACGCGGTGCAGGTGACCAATCTGCGCCCGGGTTACCGCGGCGCCGCGAACGCCCGCGCCTCCGGGAAGGTGCTCCTCGCGTTCGCCGCGCCCGGCGACCGCGATCGCTACCTGGCCGTGCACGGGCTCGAACGGATGACCGACCGGACGATCACCGACGCGACGTCTTCGCCAAGGAGCTCGCCCGCGTGGCCAAGCAGGGTTACGCGACAGACGTCGAGGAGTTCTCCGACGGGGTGGCCTGCATCGCCGTGCCCATCTGGAGTGGGGGCGTCCTGATGGGCTCCTACACCATCTCGGCACCGGTGGAGCGCTACCGGCGACAACGCGCGGAGTACCTGGAGCGGCTGCGGGCGGCCGTGGGGATGCTCGCCGAGTACGAGCAGGGAGAAGCGAAAGGCAACTGATCTCGGCTCCCGTGACCGTGTAGCAGTCGACGGAGCCTGCGATCACGGACGAGGAACGCTGGTCCGCCCGGTCCACCGCGGAGTGGGGCGGTGCGACGAACGGTTCAGACGGACTGGCGCCGACGGGGTCCGACGCCGTCCCCTCGACGTGCGCCAGGTCGACGACTGGACCCGCGGCTGGTTCATCCAGCACGTCGACTGGGAGCGGTTCACCGTGTGGGTCGAGGAGGTGCCCACCAAGGGCGACGTGAGATGGCCATCGGATGCCATCGCCTACTCCTATGAGCTGTGAGAGGGGCAGCGCGAGGTCCTCCTCGGCGCAGATCCCGACGTCACGCTGTCCGAGCGGGCGACCCAAGCACTTCCGCGCCTCCGCGCCGACCGCACCGGGGAGGTTGCCCGAGGCGGGCGCGTGCTGAGCTCTCGACCGTCTGGCGCGTGGTCAAGCGGGTTCATCTCGTGCTCTACACCGCCCCCAGGGCTTCGCCGACGCGAGGCGCTCGCATTGCTGAACGTCCTCGGCTCCGAGAGCATCAGGGGATGCGGTCGCTGTGACGCAGGGCGGGGCGGCGCCCGCGCCGATTTCGAGGCGCCGGCCCATTGCGGTCGGACTCTCTCGCGCTGGGGTCTCGCGCCGGCTACCGGTCAGCTGATGGTCTCGCCGAGTCGACGGATCAGATCGCGGCCGAGTTCCCGGATCTCGTTGATCACCGCCGGATGGCCTTGTCGGTGCAGTCTGAATGCGAGTTCCCAGAGTGAGCTCAGCCCCTCGACGTGCATGGCATGATCGAACAACTCGCCCGGGTCCTGCAGATAACGGGAGGCAATCTCACGGTTGTGGCGCGCGAGAAGGTGGCGATAGTGCGCGTGCATCATCTGCACCTTCGCCGACGCCCTGCGGTCGAACCACAGCTCCCGCAGCCCCGGCCGCCGCTCGAAAAATCGTCGGTAAAGGAAAATCCGGTGCTCGTAGAACGGGTCGAAACTCGTTCCGTCGGCAATGGCGTCCACCTCTGCTGAGATGGCGATGAGATCGTCCATGTAGTCGGCGGCCACCGCCGCCACCAGCGAGTCGAGATCCTCGAAGTAATGGTAGATCGAGGCAGGAGAGGTTCCGGCGGCGTCGGCTATGGCGCGGATCGTCACGTCCGTGCCGTGTGGACCGTGGCTGTCGATGATCCCGGACGCAGCTGCCAGGATCTGGGCGCGGCGTTTCCTCCCGCGCTCCTGTGGCGGCAGGCGAGGTTCCCAGTCGCACGTCGAGCGGTGGTCCGGTGGGAGCAGACCGTGTGCTCCGGCTCGACCGATGTCCGGGCCGAGCCCTGCGCGGGCTCGGATACCCGACGGTGGGGGTGAAATTCTCAGGAGTCGACGGAAGAAGCGCTGGGTGATCTCGCGGATCTCGGCGAGGACGCGGGGGTGGCCGGCCGGGTCGAGCTCGAAGGCCATCTCCCACAGGCGCCCGTTCATTTCGAAGAGCGCCGCGTAGGCGAGGGTGTCGTCGGCCGTGGCCGGCGTTCCTTCGATCCGGGTGCGAAACCCCTCCGCCAGCGTCCTGCGGTACTCCCGGTGGATGTCCACGACCTGGTCGGAGGCCCGCCAGTCGAACCACAACTCGCGGAGGCCGGGGCGCGCCGCGAAGAAGCCCCGGTAGGTCGTCACGGTCGCGTCGATCAGGCTGTCGACGGAGCCGGCGTGGCCGGACATCACCTGCTCGACCGTCGTGACGAGTTCCCGTCCGTACTGAGCGGCGACGGCGGCGATGATGCGACAGCTCGGGTTCGGTGGGTCTGCTGCCGGCCCAGTGTCCGGGTGCGCCTCAGGCACCGGCCGACAGCGCGGGATCGGCCGTCGGCAGCTCGCTGCCGTGCCGTGGGAACTGCACTACGCGGGCCGACGCGCCGACAGCATGGCCTTCGCCGCCGAGCTCGCAGGCCACGGCGACGGTGGAGCCGGGTGACCCGAATCTGTCATCGCCGCACTCATGACCAAAGTCGGCGGGGAGTGGGGCGGCGCCGCACTGGTGCCGGGGTGGTACAGCTCGAGCGGTGCGCGCCCGGGACCGTGGAAGCTTTGAACTAAGGATCCGCATGACTGACAGTGATCGCATCCAGTACCTCCTCGATCGGATCGAGATCCAGGACAAGGTCGCCCTCTATGGACTGGGCCAGGACCTGCACCAGGCGGACAGCGGAGACGGCAACGTGCTTGCGCAGTGGGGCGAGCTGTTCACCCTCGATGCCGAGATCGATGCCACCGACGCTGGGGCCAAGGTCTTCGGACTCCGTGAGTACGCCGAGCTGATGCGTGGCAAGGACCTGGTCGGTGGCGCCAAGGGTCTGGGCTACTCCTTCGATGTGTGGCAGCACATCGAAGGGCATGCGACAGTGACGATCGACGGCGACACGGCCCACTCGATCACTCCGCACGTGCACACTCACGGTAACCGAGACGGGTCCAGCAGCACGTTCGCCGTCGGCTACTGGCATGACGACTGGGTCCGTACGCCCGCGGGCTGGAGGATCTCCTACCGTCGGGTGCAGCATCTGTACTTCCACACGTTCCCCGTTATCGAGACCCCCCTGCTCGTGTCGGACTGACCGCTGCTCGCCTTCCACTCATCAGTGACAGATCGCCACGTCCGATCCGACCCGCGATGGGCACGCCAATCGGGACTCGACGGTGAACTCGATCTCGCTGTGCGCAGAGCAGGGATGGCCTGCGCCACCCCCCCCGAAGACGTCACCTTCGCTTCTCCTCCTACCCCGTAGCCATTACTTCGACTCCTTGCTGATGACGCCAAGCTCGGTCACGCAGTCCGCTGTCCGGGAGTGAGCTCGTCCCGGAATCATCGTGGGAGCGGGTGGCTTCGCTGCTGCGCGCCGTTCGCTCATCCCTGCCGCCGGTCAGCGCCCATTCTCCGGCGGCACGCGGCCGACCTCCGGCGTCGGCTCCCGCTCCTCCGGTCGTCGGGCGAGCCGGGCGGTGAGGACACCGCCGACGAAGAGGTCGTAGATGCAGATCCCGACCACCCCGCCGATCAGCGGACCGGCGATCGGGATCCACCAGTAGTTGTCGAACCACGGCCCGGCGCCGGGGAACGCCAGGTCTCCCCACCCGGCGAGCCAGGTGAACACGCGGGGCCCGAGGTCGCGGGCCGGGTTGATGGCGTAGCGGCGTTGGTGCCGATGCTGAGCCCGATCGCCGCGACGACCAGGCCGATCAGGAAGGGGGCGAGGTTCGACAGGGGGGCCTGGTTGCGGTTGTCGATCAGCGCCGCGACGAGGCCGACGAGCATCGCCGTGCCGACGATCTGGTCGAGCAGCGGACCCCACCAGCCTCCGTCGAAGTATTCCGCGGGGAAGGTGGCGAAGATCGCGAACGTGGGCACGGACTGGTCGCGGGATGCGATGTTGTTCGCGGTGTTGAAGGCTTCGATCGCGGGTGCGTACAGGGCGTAGACCAGCGCTGCAGCGGCGAACGCCCCGAGCACCTGGGCGATCCAGTAGGGCCCCACCTTGCGCCAGGGAAAGCCGCGTCGCACTGCGAGGGCCAAGGTGACCGCCGGTTGATGTGAGCGCCGCTCACCCCGCCCGCGACGTAGACGCCGAAGACGACCCCCAGCCCCCAGCCGAACGCGATGATCAACCAGTTGCCGGCGTCGAAGGGCGTCTCCTGCCGGCCGGATCCGGAGAGCCCCGCCACCGCCACCGCCACCGAACCGCAACCGAGCAGGATGAGGACGAACGTGCCGAGGAACTCCGACAACATCTCCCCACCGAGGCCTGCGCGGAACTTTTCTTCACCACGCCTTGTCGTCATCACCACGCCTCCTTGCGCAGCCGGCCCGCGTCATGGGGCAGGCTTTCCCGGACACTCGCTTCGGCAACCCCGGTCCCCGACCGTGGAGCAGGGCCGGCATCCGTCCGAATCACGGCGGCGGCGCTGTGCGGTCACCGGGGAACCATCGCCGCCACCTGGCTCCATGGAGCTCGGTCTCATCGGTCGCCGCGGCCATGAGGAGGACCAGCAGCGGGAACAGCCGGTGGACCACCCGGCCGGCCGGCGAGTGCCGGATCCTCCTCGATGAGGGCCAGTTCGATGGCGCGCAACACACGCTGCTCCTCCTGGTTGAGGGACACAGCCGGTCACCGGCCCGCCTCGCCGGAGAAGCGAGTGCCACGACCGGGGTCTGCTCCACCGGATGCGGTGGAGAGCGGTGTTCGGGCCGACATCGTCACCACCTGTGCCCAGGCGGGGCCTTCTCGTGCCGCTGCGGCCCGCGGCGGAACCCGCTGCCCGCACTCGCATCGGTTCCGAACCTCATCTGTCGACATCTCTTGACCAACCCCAGCTCGGCCCACGCTTGCAACACGTGTGTTCCCACCCGCCGAGCCCGCGCATCGGCCTGAACCTGACGAAAGCCTGACAACGGCCGCAAGCCGCCGCATCCCGCCGTGATCACCTTCTACCGGAGTGCGAACGAACGTTCGCCCAGTAGTACGCACCGCGCCCGCCGGCGGGAACCACCAGCGCCGGGTCAGGCAACGTGGGAGGCGGTCGGGTCGGTGGATCTCGGAGTCGACCGCGAAGCGCTGCTCGGGTCATCGTGAGAGCTGACCGGCAGCCGAGGCTCCGCGGCGCCGGAGCGGTCACAGCGGGAAGCCTGGTCCCCCGAAGGGACCGGGCCATGCTCGACCGAAGGTGTCCCGGTCGTGCTCGGTTGGGGGTGTGTTCATCAGCAGGAGGGTGATCCCGACGATCGTGATGGCGACGAACAGCATCACCGACCCGGTGAGCGCGACGAACCCCAGCACGATCGAAGGCAGGACCCACACCGGTTCCGCGTACCCGATGCTCTCGTGGAGATCGCCATCTGCGGTGACGTCCGCCGCCCCTGCGAGCCGTTCGTGGTCGTCCCGGTCGCGATCGGCCCTCCGTCGTGGCCGGGGATCGTCCGGCTGCGGCGTCATCCTCACCACCTCCTCGCCCGGCGTACCCCGCAGGCCCCGGTCCCGCGCCGCCGGCGCGCCATCGTCAGGTCCTTGGCAGAGAGCGGCCTGCGTCCGTCTGCAGGCCCCCGCGCCTCGTCAACCCCGATCGCGAGGCTCGGCGGGGCGGGCACGGTCCCTCGCCGCCGCTCGGCGCAACTGGAGGATGCGGACGCTGCCGGGGAGCGCGACCAGGAGCAGTCCCGCGATCGCGGCGAAGAGGAGCGCGACGCCCGTGGGCAGTGCTCCCGTCCAGCCGAGGAAGGCGATCTGCACCGGGGTGCCGTTCTGCAGGATGAACACCAGGAGGAACACCAGCACGACGGCCGAGAGGATCAGCCCCACCCACAGGCCGCTGATCCGGCTCCGCGTGGCGCTCCGGGTGCTGGTCGCGTCACTCGTCTCACCGATGGTCCGCGGCTTGTCGTCCATGACCTTCTCCCGTCATTCGACCTCCGCTTCCGGGGGCCTACCCGGGGCCGGGGTCACCGCGGGCCCGCCAACCTTGCGCCTTCCCGACGATTGCCGAGCTGCTGCCGGCCGCCGGCCGGAGCAGCATGGTGAGGTGCTGCCCCGATGGGAGGTGAGGTGGTCGCATGGCCCCGAACCTGCTCGACGCAGTGCTGGTGCTCCTGCTCGTGTACGTGGCGCTGCGCGGCTGGCGGCAGGGGGCGGTGTCGCAGATCGCCGCGTTCGGGGGTCTCGCGCTCGGTCTGCTTGCCGGCGCGTGGGCGGCACCGCGGATCGTCGGGCTCTTCGTCTCCGAACCCGGGCCGACCACCGCGCTGCTGACGGTCGGTCTGGTCCTCGTCGTTGCTCTGGTCGGTCAGGGACTCGGCCTGGGCATCGGGCTTCGGCTGCGCAGGGCCGCGAGGTCGGCCGGGATCGGCCGGATCGATCGGAGCGTGGGTGTCGCGGCTGGTGCCGCGGGGCTCCTGTTCGTCGTGTGGCTGCTGTCGACCGTGCTGGCGCAGGGGCCGATCCCGGCGCTCGCCCGGCAGGTCCGCGGCTCCGAGGTGGTGCGGGCGCTCGACGCCGCGTTGCCACCGCCACCCGACGTCCTCGGCCGCATCTCGGCGTTCCTCGACGACCAGGGTTTCCCGCAGGTGTTCGTGCAACCGGGAGGCGGGGGGATCGCGGCGCCACCCGTGCCTTCGACGGCGACCGAGGCAGTGCGGTCGGCGGCCGCTGCCGGGCAGCCCAGCACGGTGCGGATCCGGGCGTCCGGCTGTGGCGGAATCGTCGGATCCGGCTCCGGATTCGTGCCGCACGCGGGATTCGTCGTCACGAACGCGCACGTGGTGGCGGGTTTCAGCCGGCTGACGGTGCACGACTCGGCGGGCGAGCACGACGCGGTCGCAATCCACGTCGACCCGGCGCTCGACCTCGCCGTGCTGGCCGCGCCGGGCGTCGGGGCGCCCGCGATCGGATGGGCGAGTGTCCCCGCCGTGCGCGGTGTCGAGGGGGTGACGCTCGGGTTCCCGGGCGGGCGTTCCGAGATGGTGGTGCGGCCGGCGACGGTGGTGGCGGATCTCGATGCGATCGGGCGGGACATCTACGGCGACCGCCGGGTGCGTCGCGAGATCATCGCGCTCTCCACGTCGGTCGAGCGGGGCGACTCCGGAGGGCCGTTCGTCACCGGTGACGGGCTCGTCGGCGGCGTCGTCTTCGCCGGCGATCCGAGCGGCGGCACGGCCTGCGCTCGCCGTCGACGAGGTCCGCCCGGTCGTCGATGGGGCCATCCGCCGCAACCAGGAGGTGGCGGTCGGCGCGTGCCGCTTCTAGCCGCGACCGAAGCTGCCAGGTGTCAGGAGACCGTCACCTGGCCGGCGAGTCCAGCGACGGCAGGCCGGGCACCCGGCGATGTGGCGATGTGCGGAAAGGAGAAGAGGACATGGCATTCGTCGAGAGCCGGCTGCGGCACGATGACACGACGGTCACCCGGACCCCCGATCTCGTCCGGTGGGGCCCGGTGTTCGCCGGTGTGATCATCGGGTTGGGCTTTTTCGCGCTGCTGAACTCGCTGTGGTTCGCCGTCGCGTTCAGCGCGGGCGCCGGATTGGTCGGTGTCCACCTGGGCTGGTTCGCCGGCGTCACGGCAGCGGTCTCCTTGCTGATCGCGGGATGGGTCGCGGGCGCACTCGCCGGCGTGCGAGGCACGCTGGCCGGGTTGGTGAACGGGATCGCGGCGTGGGGTCTGCTGTTCATCCTGTCGGTGGCCGCTGTGCTGCCCGGGGCCGCGAGCCTCGCCGGCGGTGGCATGCCGCAGGCCGGCCCGCTGACCCCCGCGTCCGGCATGTGGACCGCTTTCTGGTCGTTGCTGGTGGGGCTCGTGCTGGCGGCCGTCGGCGGCATCCTCGGTGGCAGGATGCGTCGCCCCGTCCGCGTCGCAGGCGAACCCGAACCCGGGCAGCAGCCGACCGCCGGGGAGGAGCCCGCGCGCAACGGCACGGAACAGTCCGAGGTGGTCGACGGACGCGAAGTGCGCGAGGGCCGGCCGCGTTAGGCGGAGGAGCGTTGCGGCCGCCGGGGATCGGGCACACCGCCGACGCGGCGACCGACGAGGGCGAGCTCGACAAGACCGACACCGACCGATGCGGCTGCTGACGATTCGCTGACGACCCGCGAGCCGCCGATTCCGCCTGCGCCCGCTGCGGCAACCCGCTGGGAGGACCGCTACGACTCCGGATCTGGGATGGAAGCGATGAGCAGCAAGTGGCGGATGGTGGCAGGGCTGTCGGCGGTGACGTTGGTCGTGGCCGGGTGCGGGGTGGACGGTGGAGGGCAGGTGCAGTCGCCGGCGCACCTCCGGCCGTGGGAGCAGGTGGCGACGGGGAGCTGAACCTGGGGTACGTGCTGCCGCAGACCGGTCAGCTCGCGTTCCTCGGCCCGCCGCAGATCGAGGCCGCCCGGTACGCCGTCTCGCAGATCAACGAGGCGGGCGGGGTGCTCGGGCAGCCGATCCCGGACCTGGTGGGCGGCGACGAGTCCGACCAGGCCGCCGTGGCACAGCAGTCCGCCGACCGGGTGCTCGCGACCGGAGTCGACGCGATCGTCGGAGCCGCCGCGTCCGGCATGTCGCTGGCCGTCATCGACCGGATCACCGGCGCCCAGGTCGTCCAGTGCTCCGGGTCGAACACCGCGCCGACCTTCACCGACTACGACGACCACGGCTACTACTTCCGCACGGCGCCGAGCGATGCCCTGCAGGGCCCGATCCTGGCCGAGACGATCATCGCCGACGGGCACGCCCGGGTGGCGATCGCCGCCCGCGCGGACGACTACGGTGTCGGGCTGGCCGATGCCACCGCCCGGTCGCTGCAGGAGGCGGGCGCGACCGTGCTGATGAACGAGACCTACGACCCGAACGCCCAGAACTTCGACGCGCTCGTGCAGCAGGTCGACGCCGCCCAGCCGGACGCCGTGGTCGTGATCGCCTTCGAGGAGGGCACGCGGATCCTGCAGGGCCTGATCGAGGCCGGGATGGGCCCCGGCGCGGCCGGCCTCTTCGGCGCCGACGGGATGCGCAGCGAGGACCTGCCCGAGCTCGTCGCCCCGGGCAACCCCGGGGTGTTGGAGGGGATGAAGGGCACGGCGCCCGCATCCGCGGCCAACGAGCAGTTCCTCACCGACCTGCGCCGGTTCGCGCCCGGCCTCACCGAGGTGCAGTTCGCCCCGCAGGTGTACGACTGCGTCAACATCATCGCGCTGGCCGCCGCCGTCGCCGGGACCGACGACCCGAGCGTGTTCTCGAACGAGATCGTGGGCGTGACGGAGGACGGCACGAAGTGCACGAGCTTCGCCGACTGCCAGCGGCTCGTCGCCGACGGCCAGAACATCGACTACGACGGCGCGAGCGGGCCGCTCGAGTTCATCCCCGCCGGTGAGCCGGGCACGGCGTCGATCGAGGTGTACTCGTTCGACGACCAGGGTTCCCTCGTCGTCCTCGACACCGTGCAGTCGACGCTGCAGCAGCAGTGAGGCGGGCGCGCGGGCGGTGACCCTAACGGGCCCGCGCCAGCGTCCCCAGGTACAGCTCGACCACGGCCTCGTCGCGCAGCAGTTCCCGGCCCGTGCCGGTGTGCACGTTGCGGCCCTGGTCGAGCACGTAGCCGCGGTGGGCGATCTCGAGGCAGCGGCGGGCGTTCTGCTCGACCATGACGATGGAGACGCCCGCCTCGTTGGCCGCCCTGATCCGGGCGAACGCGTCGTCCTGCGCGACGGGGGAGAGCCCGGCCGACGGCTCGTCGAGGAGCAGGACCTTGGGCTCCGGCATCAGGGCCCTGCCCATGGCGACGACCTGCCGCTCGCCCCCGGACAGCGAACCGGCGCGCTGGCCGCGCCGCTGGGCCAGCAGCGGGAAGAGGTCGGCGACGGCCCGCAACCGCTCCGCGAAGCGCCTGGGCTGCTGGTACAGCCCCATCTGCAGGTTCTCCTCCACGGTGAGCGTGGGGAAGACGTTGCGGGTCTGCGGCACGTAGCCCACGCCGCGCGACACCATCTCGTGGGCCCGCAGGTCGACGATGTCCTCACCTTCCAGCTCGATCGTGCCCGATCGGATCGGCAGCAGCCCGAACACCGCCTTCACGAGCGTCGACTTCCCCGCCCCGTTCGGCCCGATGATCCCGATGATCTCGCCCCGCGCCAGGTGCAGGTCGCAGCCGTTCAGGATGTTCACCTCGGGGAGGTAGCCGGCGACCACCGCCTCCGCGGCGAGCAGTGGCGCGTCGTTCATCGGCCCTCCCGGAACTCGGGCTCGTCGTGGTGCGAACCCAGGTATGCGTCGATCACGGCGCGGTCGCCCGCCACCGCGGCGGACGGCCCCTCGGCGATGACGCGCCCCTCTGCCATGCACACCACCCAGTCGCTGATCGCCATCACCACGTCCATGTCGTGCTCGACGAACAGCACCGTGTGGCCGGAATCGCGCAGCGCGCGATGTGGGCGAGGAGGTTCTGCCGCAGCGCGGGGTTCACCCCGGCCATCGGTTCGTCGAGCAGCACGAGGGCGGGGTCGACCATGAGCGCGCGCGCCACCTCGAGGAGCTTGCGCTGCCCGCCGGACAGGTAGCCCGCGTAGTCGTCGCGCGTGTCGGCGAGGCGGAACCGCTCCAGCAGCTCGTCGGCACGCCGCTCGATGTCGCGCTCCTGCCGGCGCCAGGCCGGCCGCAGGAACGCCGGCAGGAACCGCTCCCCGCGCTGCCCGGTGGCCGCGATCGTCATGTTCTCCAGAACGGTGAGCCGCGGCAGGACACGGGTGAGCTGGAAGGTGCGGACCATGCCGCGAAGCGCGAGCCGGTGCGCGGGAAGGCCGGCGGCACCGCGTCCGTCGAACGTCCAGTGACCGGCGTCCGCCCGGGCGAACCCGGTCAGGACGTTGAACAGGCTGGACTTGCCCGCCCCGTTCGGGCCGATGAGGGCGGTGATCACCCCGCGTTGCACCTCGAGGTGCTCGACGTCGACGGCGCGGACACCGCCGAAGTCCTTGCACACGCCGTCCACGACGAGCACTGGGTCGGGCTTCGGGACGCCGGGCTCGGCGGGGACCCCGGAGAGGGCGTCGTGCGGCGTCATCGGCTCGCTCCCTCGACCGGCTTCCGCGTCGCGCGTGGCAGGCGGCGGCGCCGGACGCCCGAGCCACCGGCACCGAGGCGCATCTCGGCGCGGTTGCCGAGAATGCCTGCCGGCCGGAAGACCAGCAGCAGCATCAGCCCGAGCCCGACGAGCGCGAACCGCAGGGCGCCGACGTCCGCCGGGTCGATCACCTGAGGTGGGATGTAGCCGGCCCCGATGGCCTGGCGCAGCGCGCTGTCGGCGAACGAGAGCAGGAACCAGAAGACCACCGAGCCGAGGACCGGCCCGAGCACGGTGCCGGCGCCGCCGAGGATGACCAGCGTGTAGAGGTAGAACGTCACCACCGGGTTGAAGGTGTTGGGCGTCACCGCCTGCGCGTCGACGGCCAGCAGGATTCCTCCGGCGCCACCGAGCACCCCGCCGAGCACCAGGCTCTGCATCTTGTAGCCGAACACGTTCTTGCCGATGCTGCGCACGGCGTCCTCGTCCTCGCGGACGCCGCGCAGCACGCGTCCCCACGGGCTGCGCACGAGCAGGAACACGCCCACGGTGGCCAGCGCGACGGCGCCCCAGCCGACGATCATCACCCACACGTCCCGGTTGCCGAAGACCAGCGGCCCGAGGCCGTACGCGCCGGGCGGCACCGGGTTGGCGGCGTAGAACGGCCCGGCGAACTGCGACAGGCCGAACACCCCGCCGGTGACGGGCTGGGCGAAGCCCGCGTTGAAGACGATGCGCAGCACCTCGCCCGCGGCGATCGTCGCGATCGCGAGGTAGTCGGCGCGCAGCCGCAGGGTGGGGACGCCGAGCAGCAGCGCGAGGACGACGGCGAGCGCCAGGCCGACGAGCACCCCGAGCCACAGCGGCCCGCCGTACACCGCGACCGGCACGGCCACGCCGTACGCGCCCACGAGCATGAACGCGACCTGCCCGAAGTTCAGCAGTCCCGTGTACCCGAAGTGGATGTTGAGCCCGATGGCGGCGAGCGCGTAGAGCGCCGCGACCGGACCGAGGGCGCTCCGCGTGGCGTCGGCGAGGATGGCGATCACATCCATGCCGCCCCCTAACCGATTCGTTCCGCGCGGCCGAAGACGCCTTGCGGGCGCACGAGCAGCACGAGGATCAGCAGGCCGAGCGCCCAGGCGTTCTGCAGCTCGACGGGGAACCATGCGGTGGACAGCTGTGCGATGAGGCCGACGACCAGCCCACCGACCATCGCGCCGAACGCGCTGCCGAGCCCGCCGAGGATCACGGCGGCGAACATCAACAGCAGCAGGCGGAAGCCCATGTCCCAGCTCACGACCTCGGAGAGGCCGAAGAGCACGCCGCCGAGCGCCGCCAGGCCGCCGCCGAGGGCCCACACGTAGAGGTCGACCCTCGCGGCGTCCACTCCCGACGCCTCGGCCAGCTCGCGGTCGTCCGAGACCGCCCGCATCGCCTTGCCGATCCGGGTGCGCAGCAGCATCAGCCCCACGGCCACCAGCACGACGATCGAGAGCACGGTGATGACGAGATCGCGCGGGGTGATGGCGATCGGTCCGATGACCACGGCCCGCTGGATGACGTAGTCGGTGTACGGGCGCGGCCGCGAACCGAAGATCACCAGCAGGAGGTGGCGCAGCAGCAGGGACAGCCCGATCGAGATGATGAACAGCTGGATGCGCCCGGTGCCGCGGATGCGCAGCGGCCGCCACAACGCCCGCTCGAGGACGGCGCCGACGAGCGCTCCGATCGCGATGGCCACGAGCGCGGAGGGGATGAGGTCCCAGCCCGGTCCGATGGTCGCCGCGTTGAGGAAGAAGGCGGCCATCGCGCCGATCGTCACCAGCTCGCCGTGCGCGAAGTTGATCAGGTGGGTCGTCCCGAAGATCAATGAGAGCCCGATGGCGGTGATCGCGATGATGGCGCCGAACTTGATGCCGGCGAGGGTGAGCTGCGCGAGGACGGCGGCGCTTCCCGGCCCGGACGGTGCGGGCGGGAGCCCGGGTGCCCCACCGGGTGCCGGGTCGGCCGCGGAGACGATCGGGAACAGCACGGTGCGCTGCTGTCCGGGACGGATCGTGACGGCGCGCAGCGTCGCCGCGTCCGGCTCGCGGAGGGTCAGCGCGTCGGGGAGCGTGCCGGTGTCGAGGGTGACGTCGTAGTCGCCGGGCGCGGGTACCGCGGCCCGCCAGCGGCCGTCCGGGCCGCTGGTCGCGGTCGCGATCTCCTGACCGGCCCGCTCGACCCTGATCGTCACGCCGGCCACCGGCTCGCCGTCCGGACCCCGCAGCGTCCCCCCGACGGCCTCACCGTCCTGGGCGGCCGCGGCGGCAGACGGCGTGAGCAACGCCGCGACCACGAGAAGCAACAGGACCATGAGATGCCGCATGCCGCTTCTCCGCGGGGGTGTCGTCCGTGTGATCGACCTTCGCGATCCGGACTTCCCGCCGCGGGAGTCGTTCCACCGCGAGGAACCTGACGATGCGCTGACGAGTCGCGGGGACGGTTCGCTGCTCAGGGGCGGGCGCCGTTTGGCGTGATGACGACCTTGACGTCGTCCGGCCGGGCGGTGAAGGCCTCGGCGAACGCCTCCAGCGGCACCGATCACCGGGCCGGCGCCGGTGGCGTCGATGACGACGTCCGGGCGCACGGCGCGGGCGACGTCGTCGATGCTCTCGCTGTGGTAGCTCGCGCCGAGGTCACGTACGAGGGCCGGCTTCGGCCCGTCGGTGACCCGGTCCAGGACGTGCACGTCCAGCCCCCGTTGGGTGCCGATCAGGGCGGCGAGCAGCCCGATGGGCCTGCGCCGGTGACCAGCGCCGTCCGCGGTTCGCCCGGGAGCCGACCAGGTCGACCGAGTCCCACGCCTTGGCGACCACGCCGGCCGGTTCCAGCAGCATCCCGACGTCCGCGAGGCCGGGATCCAGCTTCACGGCGTAGCCGGGTTCGACGACCCAGGTCCCGCTGGCACAGCCGTCGCGCTCCTTGATGCCGCGCTCGGTGCAGCGGCCGTTGCGGCACATGTCGAACTGCCCTCGGGCGCGCGCCTCGTGACCACCCACAGCACCGTCGTCAGGGAAGGGCGGCACGCCAGCTGCTGCGCCTGTTCGGCGCGAAGTGGTCCAGCGCGGCGGCCCAGGCGACCAGGCCGACGACGACCACCGGAACGCGCAGGACGGTCCAGGTCGGCCGAGAACATGGAACCGAGTCCGACGATGTCCGCGAGGACCGGTACCGAGGAACGGCCCGACGACGAGCGCGGCCATGGCGAGGACGACGGCGCCGGCGCCGGCGCCGGCGCCGGCGGGACGATCGCGGGGCCGGAGGGGCGACGCCCGCGGGAGGGGTGTGCGGGCGCCGCCCACGCGCCCGGCGGCCCACTCTCCACCGGGACTTCCCCGGGGAGCACGCGGACCGGCCAGGTCGTCAACTCGATCGCCTCCCACCGAGGGCCTACCCAGTCCAAGCGTCGAGGACTTCGTTCCCGAGCCACTCGTCAGGAGATCGTCAGGGGCCGGAGCGCGAACGGCGCGGCAGTCCATGGGTCTGTGGAACGGCACCTGACACTCGACTTGCAAATGGACGGGGAGTGGTCCGACGGACCTCGCCCGCCCTGGCGGATGCGGGAGAATTCAGGGCCCAGGTCGGCGATCGGAGGATCATGCAAGGACCGACACGGGCCGCGATCGCCCGCCGGCTCGCCCAGGAGTTCGACGGGCTGTCGACTGCGGCTGTGGAAGCCGAGGTCGAGGAGGCGGCGGCGGAGCTGCGTGGCCAGGTCCCTGCTGGATCCTTGGACGAGTTGGTGCACCGCTTGGCCGGGTACCGGCTTCGCGAGACCGCTGAGGCGGGCCGACGAATCGCGGGCACACCATCCCCCAGCGTGGGCTCGGCCACGAGGCAGGGGAGGTACCGGCATGCAGGCGCGGCTCCTGTTGGTCGAGGACGACGAGCGGATCCGACAGGCTCTCGGGCTGGCGCTCGCGGACGAGGGGTGTGAGGTCGTCCAGGCCGCCTCGGGCGAGGAGGCGCTCGAGGTCCTGAGGACGACCAGCGTCGATGTCGTCCTGCTCGACCTGATGCTGCCGGGCGTGGACGGCTTGGACGTGTGCCGTACGCTCCGCGCCCGCGGCGACCTGCCGATCATCATCGTCTCCGCGAGGACGGACTCGGCGGATGTGATCGAGGGCCTGGAGGCGGGCGCGGACGACTACGTCACGAAGCCACTGATCGCGAGCGAGCTCGCCGCCCGCATCCGGGCGCTGCTGCGACGCCGGCACCACGGCGACGAGGCTCGGCCTCGCTGCGCATCGGGGAGGTCGAGATCGTCCCCGAGGAGGAGGTCGTTCGCCGGGCGGGGACGGAGGTCCACCTGACCCGCACCGAGTTCCGCCTGCTGGTCGAGCTCGCCGCGGCCGACGGCCGCGTCGTGACACGCGAGGACTTGCTGAAGCGGGTGTGGGGGTACGACTACTTCGGGGACACCCGGCTGCTGGACGTCCACATCCGGCGGCTCCGGCGCAAGATCGAGCGCGACCCGGACGCCCTGATTGCGTGCTCACCGTGCGCGGGAGCGGGTACAAGGCGGGCACCACCGGATGAGACGAGGCCCGTGTGCACATCGTGCGGCTCGCATTGCGCTGGCGGGTGGCCACCGCCTTCGGGCTGGGCGCGCTGCTGCTCACAGGCATCCTCGCCGCCGCGACCTGGAATCTCGCCAGCGACTACATGCTGCGCCAGCGCGAGCTGAGCACCGTGCGCCAGGCCGAGGTCAACGCCCTGCTCGTCGCGAACTCTCTGCGGACCGGGTCGGAGGGTCTCGACGAGTTGCTCGCCGGGCTGAGCTCCGAGTCCCCGTCCTCGGTGCTGCTCCTGCGGTCCGGGGGATGGATCACCAGCGGACGTCGGATCGACCCGGCCTTGCTGCCCGACTCGTTGCTGGAGCAGGCCGCCGGCGGCGTTCCGGCCAGCCAGCGGCTCGTGGTGGAGCGGGTCCCGGTGATGGCCGTCGCCGTCGAGACCGGGACCGGGTCCGACATCTTCGTCGAGCTCTTCCCGCTCCTGGAGCTGGATCGAACGCTGAGGTTCCTCGGCACCGTCCTCGTGGCCGGCGCCGCGTCGAGCGGTCTGCTGGGCTTCGCGCTCGGCGCCTGGGCGAGCCGGCGTGCCCTGCGCCCGCTGACCGAGCTGACGGCCGCCGCGTCGCGCTTCGCGAGCGGGGAGATGCAGACCCGCCTTCCGCACCACGGCGACCGCGATCTCGCCGCGCTCGCGTCGGCCTTCAACGACACGGCCGAGGCCCTGGAGGCGCGCGTCCGGCGTGACGTGCGGTTCGCGGGGAACGTGAGCCACGAGCTGCGGTCGCCGCTCACGACGATGGCGAACGCCGCGGCGGTGCTCCGGCGTCGTCGCCGTGAGCTCACCGGAACTGCCGGCCAGGCCCTCGACCTCCTCCTCTCGGAAGTGGCACGGTTCGAGCGGATGGTGGTCGATCTGCTCGAGATCTCCCGTGATGATCAGCAGACCGACGGACCGGCCGGCGAGATCGTGGACCTGGGCGATCTGGTGCACAACGTTCTCGCCGCGCGGTCGCGCGCGTCGGAGTCGGTAGAGGTCGAGGAGCCGGCGCCGTTGGTGCAGGGCGACCGGCGCCGGCTCGACCGCATCGTCGCCAACCTGCTCGACAACGCCGACCGGTACGCGGGAGGCGCGGTGCGGGTGGCCGTGTTGCGAGCGGGTGGATGCGCCCGCCTCGAGGTCGACGACACGGGTCCAGGCGTTCCCGAGGAGCTGCGGGAGCGGGTGTTCGAGCGCTTCGCTCGCGGCGTCCAGGCGGGCCAACGAGGGCAGGGCGGGGGGAGCGGGCTCGGACTCGCGCTGGTTGCGCAGCACATTCGCCATCTCCGGGGCCGCGTGTGGATCGAGGACCGACCTGGCGGCGGCGCGCGGTCGTCGTCGACTGACCGGACGGCGGACCGGTGATGGTTTCGCGTCAGGATCCCGGCGGCACCGCTTTCTGGCGGTCGCTGCTCTGGTGGCGCGGCGGGGGATCGGTTGAAGGCCTCGATCGTCGAGCTGCCGCGGGCGGGAGGCCTGGAACCCGGTGACGCGGACTAACGGCTCGCCCGGTAGAAGGCGTGCGGTTCCCGGCGGGGGAAGTCGGGGAGATCGACCGGGACGTCGATGCGCACGTCCCCGGCCCGCTCGAACCCGAAGACCACCGGGTAGGTCAGGCCGGACCGGATCGGCTCCGACAGCCCGGCCAGCGCGATGAGGCCGGCATCGTTCTCGTAGGAGACGTCGAGGCCGGCCACCGGCCCCTGCTGCCCGGCCGTCAGGGTCTGCCCGCCGGGGATCACGAGGCCCTCGGCGACCACCCCGGAGCTCGCGATCGGGCTGCTCACCCGGACGAGCCGGTCGGCCGCATCGCCGTGGTTGACGATCGTGACCGAGAGCGGCGCGATCTCGCCGACCCCGTACACCTCGTTGCCCGCGACCGGTGGTCGGAACGGGAACGCCACGTCGAGAACCGCGATCTCGCCGACCTCACCGCCGGCCCATGGCGAGACCTGTTCGGCGGTCTGGGAGATCTGGCCGCTGCCGCAGGCAGCCGTCGCCGTGGCGACGAGCAGCAGTATCGCGGCGAGCAGCGGCCGGCAGCGGCGGTGAACGGTCATACGGTGCGCGTACCCCGATCCGGACGCCGGCGACGAAGCGGTGCCTGACGATCGTCTGTCGGTGGCGGTGCGGGACCGGGCATTCCTGCACGCTCCGGGTATCGCGCCGCGTCGCCGAGCGGGGCGCGGCGGTCGCGCTGTCGGCCCGTGGGGAGAAGGGGCTCGCCGGGGCGGCCGAGGAAGTGGCCGCTGCCGGAGGCAGGCTCCGTGAACTGCCAGGCGATCACAGGGTGGCGATCAGCTCTCGGCAGGCCGTCTCGCACCGTCGGCACTCATCGGCGCAGACCTGGCAGTGCTGCATGCCCATCTCGCCGTGCTGGGCGCAGACGTCGCCGCAGGACTTGCACGCCTGCACGCACGCCTCGAGCACGGCGCGGGTGAGGTTCGCGTCGTAGCCGGTGTGCCGCGACAGCACACGGCCGGTCGTGTCGCAGATGTCCGCGCAGTCCAGGTTCGACCGAACGCACTTGGTCAGCTCCGCGACCTGTTCCTCGCTCAGGCACGCATCGGCGCACGCGGTGCAACTCTGTGCACAGGAGAAGCACTCCTGGATGCAGGTCGCGAGCTTCTGCAGGTCGGCGCCGCCGAGGTCCGCGGGGTACGTCTCGAGCATCGCTGCAGCGTGGGTCATGGCCGGCTCCGTCCTGTCGCAGTCCGCTGGCCGCGCCCGGATACCCGCCGAGAGGGCCGGCAGTCCGGATCACGGCCTCTTGGTTGCAGAAATGCAATCCGTTGCGAGTAGCTGCCGTTCTCGTCAGGCCCCGACACTCCGGGCTCCCGCGGGCCACGCACTGACCGGCCCGACGAGGGTGACGAGCGCGGGGACGAGCACGGACCGCACGAGGAACGCGTCGACGAGGACACCGACGGCCACGGCGAACGCGAGCTCCTCGAACGGTGCGACCGGCACGAGGGCGACGAGGCCGAAGCTCGCAGCGAGGGTGACGCCGGCGGCGTTGATGGCGCGCGCGGACCGCGGCACCGCCACGGCGACGGCCTGGCGGAGCGGGCGGCGGCGCGCCTCCTCCCAGATGTAGCCGGCGATGAAGATGTTGTAGTCCGAGCCGAGCGAGACGAGCAGGATCGCGGCGGCGAACGGGACGTAGAACACCAGTCCGTCGCGGCCGAGGACGTCCTGGAAGAACCAGGTGGTCAGGCCGAGGCTCGCGCCGACGGCCAGCACGCTCGTGGCGAGCAGGTAGAGCGGGGCGACGAGGGCGCGCAGGAACCAGGCGAGCAGCAGCAGGTCCACGAGCAGGACCGCGATCGCCACCCGTCCGAGGTCGGATGCGGCGGTGTCGACGAGGGAGAGCCCGAGTGCGGTGTCCCCGGCGTAGGAGGTCTCGGCACCGGCCATGCCGACGGCGGTGAGCAGGCCGGGCATGCGGTTGCGGACGTCGCGCAGCGCGTCGATGCCTGCTGCGCTGAGCGGGTCCTCGTCGAGCACCACCAGGAAGCGCACCGCGTTCCCGCCGGGGGCGGAGAACAGGCCGAGCTCCTCGGGGATCGGCTGGTCGGATGGCCCGAGGACGCCCGCGACGGGTGGCAGCGCCGCGAGTAGCCGCTCGAGCTCGGCTACCTGCGCGGTGCGGCCCGTGATGCCCGGGTCGGCCACGACGAGGGCGGTGGGGGCGATGATGCCGGGAGCGAAGCCCTCGGCGGCGCCCTCGGCGGCCACGCGCACCAGGTCGTCGGGAGGCAGCGCCGCGATCGGCGAGACCGAGGCCCGCAGCCCGGCCAGCGGAACCGAGGCGAGCGCCAGTAGCGCGACGCCGGACGCGGTGATGACGGCGGCCCGGCGCCTGCTGCGGACCATCCGCAGCACGCGGGCCGTGACCGGGCCGTGGCGCGGACCCGCCGCCGGGCCGGGGACCGCGCCGGGCCGCGGCCAGAAGGCGAAGCGGCCGAGCAGCGCCATCAGTGCCGGGACGACGGTCGTCGACACGGCGAGCCCGACGAGGACCGTGAGTGCGAGCCCGGGACCGAAGGCGCGGAACAGCGCCGACTCGGCGACGGCGAGCGTCGCGACCCCTGCGGCCACGGTGAGACCGGCGACCACGACGATCGGGAGGTACTCCGCCACCGCCTCGCGGGCGGCGGCCCGAGGTGCGGTGCCCGCACGCAGCCTGCGCTGCATCCCGGACAGGAAGAAGATCGAGTAGTCGGTGCTGATCCCGAGCATGAGCGCGACGACCACCGGCTGCAGCTGGCTGGGTGCGGCGGCCCCGGTGGCCGCCCCGAAGAGTCCGATCGCCCGGTCCGCCAGCAGGTACCCGGCCGCGGCGGTGACGAGCGTGATCCCCGGCGCCGCGACCGAACGGAAGTGCAGTCCGACGATCAGCGAGATGGCGGCGAGCGTGGCCACCTCGACCACGGGGAGCACGTCGACGACGATGCGCCCCTGGGCGGCCTGCAGCGGGATCGTCCCGGTTGCCCCGACGAACCCGCCCTCCGGCTGCCCGAGGCTCTGCGCGTAGTCCCGGGCGATGACGTCCTGTTCGCCCAGATTGGCCGTCGGTGCGATGAACAGGTACGTGACGATGGTGGTGCCCTGCTCCGGCGCGTTCGGGAACAGCAGCGGGTTGTTGATCAGCGGGTACGCCAGCAGCAGCTCGCCACCCGGGGCGCCGCCGGTGGCCAGGCTCCGCCAGTCGAGCTCGAGCGCGCGCACGACGGTCTCGGTCTGGGTGGCGGGGTCGAGCCCGTCCGGGTGGCGCTGGACGACGACCGTGCGGCTGAGCAGCGGCAGGCCGAACCGCTCGATGGCGGCGCGCTGGGCCTCGATCGCCGGGTTGCCCTGCCCGACGAGACCGGACAGCCCGGCGCCTGCGGCCCCGAAGCCCGGGAGCAGCAGCACCGCCGCCACGGCAGCGGCGGCGACGGCGGCGAGGACCGCCCACGGCCGCCCGACGACGACGTCGGCGAACCACCGGCCGGCGGCATTGCCCGGGTGGTCGCGGCCCGGGGCGTCGCCCACCGCGTTCTCACCTCCCCGGAGGCGGTGCGAGCCGGGCCGGTGTGCGGACGCCCAGCCGGCGGAGCTCGGCCGTCGCCAGCGGCGCGTGGTGTCCGCGGGCCAGGTCGACCCACGCGCAGCGGCTCGTCCGGTGCAGCAGCCGGATCGGGAGCCGGTGCACCGCCGACCGCGCGAGGTGCTCGACGAGCGCCGGATCCGGAGGGCCGGCGAGCATGCGGCGCAGTGCCCGCAACTCACGGCTCCGCGCGAGCCGCAGCGGCGCGTACACCAGTACCACCAGCGGCACCACCGGGACGGCGGTCACCGCTGCGCCCGCGATCAGCCCGAGCGCCTGCAGGCGATCGTCGAGGGCCGCGGCGCCGGCGCGGAGCTCCGTGGCGGCGGCGCCGATGCTCCCGGCCAGCCGCCCTGCGTCGTCCCCCACGAACGGCACGTCCGCCATACCGGCGACCGTGGCGGCGGTGACGTCAAGGGTCTCCGCAGCCTGCCCCAGGGTGCGGTGCAGGTCGGCGAGCGCCGTGAGGTGCAGACCCGCGGCCGTGCCGAGCGCGGCGAACACCGCGATCGCGACGAGCGCGGCCGCGTCGCACCAGCGGATGGTGCTGCGGCTCGGTACCAGCGCCAGCTCCGAGAAGGGCATCGCTCACCGATCCGGCCCTCGGCCCACGGCCGCGGGCCGCACGCTGGTCAGGACGGCTCCCCGGTCGCGGTCAGCTGCTGGCACTCCGGGGCGCGCTCGAACGCGGAGTCCAGGCGCGGGTCCACGCGGAGCTGCCCGATGGCCTGGGCGCTGTTGCCCACCGACCCCATCATGTTCCCGACGGCGGCGACAGCTGCCCGATCGCGCCGATGTCGTTCGGGTCGGTCCGCTCGAGCTGCGCCCGGGCCTCGTCGAGGTCCTCGGTGAGGTCCTCGATCTGGCTGCGCACCTCCTGGGCGAGCTCCTCGCCGCCCTCGACCGGCGGCGGCCCGGCGGCCTCCACCTGCCGCAGGGCTTCCTGGGCGCCTGGAGCGTGGCGTCGACGTAGGCCTGGTAGGCGTCGCGCGTGGCCTCCGCGTTCGTGAAGTCGACCGGCGGTGGGGTACGCAGCGTCTCGACGACCGGCGCGACGGAGCTGCAGACCGTCCCGGTCCAGGCCACCGTCGCCTCGTCCGCAGGCGGGTCGGTGGCGTCGGGTGCCGGTGGTGCGGCAGGGGGCGCCGGAGCGGGGGCCGGGGCGGGCGCTGCCGGGACGTCGTCACCCGCGCAGCCCGCGAACGCGAGTGCGGCGGACGCGACGAGCGCGGCGACGATGCGGCTGCGACCACGCCGGGCGGGATTCCGTGCGGACATGTGGTGCTCCTCGGACGTGCGACGGGGCCGGTCCCCGTTCCACCGGTCGGCTACCCGCTGTTCGCGCAGGTCGGAGGCCCGGGACCTGACGGTGTCCTGTCGTTCCCGTCAGTCGCTCGACGGGTCGCACTTCGCGTCCCGGACACGCGACCGGAGGTGGGGGTGGTGCAGCTGGATCGCCGGCCGGAAGGACCGGACGCGGGGCAGCACGTGCGGCTCGACTCCCGTCACGGGCACCCTCCCACCAGGTCGCTCGGATGGTCCACGCCGAGTAGCTACCCGGCCTGGCGGTGACGGCACTGGCGGTTGTGGGGTGGTGGCTGGCGGCCCCGGGTGCAGGGTCTGCTCGGGATCCGGGCGCCTCGCCGAGTGAGCGGGCTCCCCAGTCGGCTCACGCGCCGGTCGTCCGCGGACCCCGACTCCTGCAGTGCGGGGGCGCCGGCCACCACCGCAGTTCTAGCCTGCCCCCAGGCCGGAATGGGGATCACGAAGCCTGCCGGCGGCACTTCGTCAGTGCATCGTCAGGTACCGGCTTGCGATCCGACGCGTGGGGCGGCCGGTGGCGCCGGCGGGACGGCTCGCGCTCGCCGGTCCGACGGCCGCGGGCACTCATCGTCAGGAGCGGGCTGGAGGAGGTCCGACAGGTCGCTCCCGGTGAGGACCCGCAGCACCACGCCGCGCGCTGCGCGCATCACGAGCTGCCCTCCGCGGGGCCGGGGGACGGACCGGGCCGCGGCGGGCGCCAGGCAGCCTGGTCCTCGTCCCGGTCGAGTCGGCCGGACGGGTTGACGTAGGGGGACGGGTCGCCTGCGGCCCGGGCGCCGTCGTCGAGCCACCGGCAGAACCCCTCCGGATCGCGGTTGGCCAGCTCGTCCAGGTAGCGCTGTCGGAGCTCGGCGGTGTCCTCGAGCTGCTCCAGGGACCGTGTTCCCTGGAGCAGGAGGTAGCTC
This sequence comes from Pseudonocardia sp. CNS-004, assembly GCA_001942185.1. Classification (GTDB taxonomy): domain Bacteria; phylum Actinomycetota; class Actinomycetes; order Mycobacteriales; family Pseudonocardiaceae; genus Pseudonocardia. The sequence goes on along the minus strand of MKJV01000068.1, from coordinate 207,925 downwards.
ACCCGCCAAGCGCGACAGAGCTCAGCCGTGGACAGGGCGGCCGGATCAGGGGGCATCGGTCGGCGGACACGGACGTCGGTGCGGGCGTTCTCGGAGGCCACCTGTGCCACATCGCCGGAGTCCGCCCCGCACCCGGCGACGGGGTCGGCATCCCGCACCGTGGCGCGCCGCCTGTGTCGGTAGCCGAGCAGCGCCAACGCCGCGACCGCGGCCACCGCAGTGGCCGCACCACCGAGTACGGCGATCATCCCGATCACGGTGTACACGACGCCCACGAACCCGAGGGCGGTCCCGACCGCGAGCCCGACGTGGCTAAACCTGGAACGGAGGGTCGCCGCCCGGGGCGCTTCCTGCCGGATGCACAGCGCCCCCAAGGCCGCCAGTACTCCGAGGGCGATGGTCAGGGGGAGGGCCGTGCCGGCGACGACGAGACCCACGGCCACGAACAGCGAGACGAGGGTCAGGCCCAGGATGCGCGCGGTCAGGAACATCGGAACCTCCATGACGTGGGAGGGGCCACGGGAGAGCGTCCCCGCGGCGACACTGCTGGTGTCCCCGCGCTGCGGGTGCTCCCACATCGGAATCCGGTACCGACCGAGGTTGTCAGGTGTTCGTCAGAAACCCAGGAGAAGACAGGAGCTCGCCGCGATCGGCGGGACCGGCGCGCCATGAGCGGGGGAGCATCCTCGCAACAACGGTCAGGCAGCTGCTCACCGCGATCGCGCGTCCCCTGATCGGTGCGCCGGCCGTACCGCGCGCAGCTCGGCGTTCACCTGCTCGCGATCGGACAGCATGGTGTCCAGGTCGGCCCGGCCGATGACCGATCGCAGAGACGTGCGGGCGACCTGCGAGATGGCGCCGACGTAGTCCTCGACGTTCACCACCGCCTTCACCGGGTCGGTGACCCGGAAGTACACGACGGCGTCCACGCTGACCGTGACGTTGTCCTTCGTGATGGCGCCCTGGGGCGGGACGTCGAGGACGACCGTCTGCACGGGCACCTTCACCATCTGGTCGGCGATCGGCACGATCGTGCGCAGGCCAGGCTGACGGACCTGGGGCAGCAGTTGGCCGAAGCGCAGCACGACGCCGCGCTGGTACTGCTGCACCGGGCGCACGCCGGTGGCGATCAGCAGCGCCACCAGCGCGACGATCACGATCAGGATTGTCGTGAGCACGCGCTCTCTCCTCCTCCGGGCGATCGGCGAGGACCAGTGGGAGATCCACACGGCGAGGTGAGCGGCCCTGTGCGCTGATGACCGCTGGGGTCTGGACCTGCCCCGCAGTCGTCCTCGAGCAACTCGGCGAGGTCGGTCATGGCGAGTGCCCGGTGCGCGACTCCGTGTGCGCCGCGCAGGACCAGTGAACGGCCGCGTGCGCCAAGGGCATCACGGGCAGCGGCGATCGTGGCCATGCCGGAGCAGTCGAGGAATGATGTCCTGGACAGATCGACGACGAGGTCGAGCGACGAATGCCGAGCCGTCTCGAGCAGCTGCCCCCGTACGAGCGGCGCTGTGTCGAATGCGATCTCGCCGCGCAGGACCACGAGCGCGTGCCGCGGTGGCGGCTGTGCGCCCTAGGTGATCTCGACCTTGCGATTCCGCACAGCACCCACTCCCGGTCGCCACCTGTTCGGGACACCTCAGGGTCCACCTACGCGAGGCCATCAGTGGGTCCCTCGGCCTGACGGACGCCTGACGATCCCTGGCCGGCGCTGGGGACCGAGGCCGGCCAACTCTCGCTGAAGCCGGCGGACGGGCATCTGAGCGAGCTCGGACCCAACTTCTAGAAACGACACCCGTTTTCATGTAGGACTTGGAGGTCACCCTAGGAACGGAGCGTCGATGCGTCACGGGATCAGCCTGTTTCCCGTCCTGGCCCCCGAGGAGAAGAGCGCCGCGGACTACTTCGACGAGAGCCTGCGGCTCGTCGAGCTCGCGGAGTCGCTCGGCTACGACCACGTCCAGATCGTCGAGCACTACCTCGGCCCTATGGCGGCTACAGCCCGGACCCGGTGACGTTCCTCGCCGCCGCGGCGATGCGGACGACGACGTTGCGCCTGATCACCGGGGCGTCGATCCCGGCCTTCACCCACCCGCTCCAGCTCGCCGGCAAGCTCGCGATGCTGGACAACCTCTCGCACGGCAGGCTCGGCGTGGGCTTCGGCCGGGCGTTCCTGCCCACGGAGTTCGAGGCGTTCGGGGTGGACATCGACACCAGTCGCGAGCGGTTCGCGGCAGGCGTCGAGGCCTGCCGGGCCCTCTGGGCGGGCACGGACGTGACGGTCGACGACGGGTTCCACCGGTTCGGCCCGATCACCTCCCTGCCGCGCACGGTGCAGCGCCCGCATCCGCCGATCTACCTCGCCTCGGCGATGAGCCCGCAGACCTGCGAGTGGGCGGGCCGGTCGGGCTTCCACCTCCAGGTCGTCCCGACGATCACCGCCCGGTCGCAGCTGCAGGAGATGCTCGCGGCCTACCGGGAGGCGTGGGCGGCCGCGGGCAGGGAACCCGGCGACGCCGAGATCCAGCTGAAGTTCACCTGCTACCTCGACGAGGACCGCGACGTCGCGCTGCGCACCGCCGAGGAGCTCGAACGCAACTACATCGCGAAGATGACGGCGGTCGTCGCGGGCTGGGCGGACGTGCGCAGCCGCGCGTACGCCGGGTACGAGCAGCTCGCGGGGAAGGTGCGGCAGTACGACTTCGCGGCATCGCACCGGGACAACAAGGTGCTCGCCGGCCGACCGCAGGACGTGGTCGAGCAGCTCGCCGCGGTCCGCGGATGGTTCGGGGACGTCGACGTGAGCTGCGTCTTCTCACCCGGCTACCTGCCCGCCGACCGGGCCGAGGCGGCCGTCCGGATGTACGCCGAGCAGGTCGTCCCGGCCCTCGACCCCGCGCCGGCGGGCGTGGCGTGAGCGGCGCAGATACGAGCCGTGTCGACTCGAGCGGCGGCGACCTGCACGCGGACGTCGTGGTCGTCGGGCTCGGTGCCTGGGGCGCGTCCACGCTCTGGCGGCTGGCCGCGGCGGGCGTCGACGTCGTGGGCGTCGAGCGCTTCACCCCGGGACACCCGCTCGGCTCATCGCACGGGGGCAGCCGGATGTTCCGGACGGCCTGCCTGGAGCACCCCGGTCTGGTGCCGCTCGCCCAGCGCTCCGGCGAGCTGTGGGCCGAGCTCTCGCAGGTGAGCGGGCGGCGGCTCGTGGAGCCGACCGGCGGGTTGCTCATCGGGCCGCGTGCCGGGCACGTCGTCGAGGGCACGCTGGCGGCGGCCCGGCGGTTCGACCTGCCGGTGGAGCTGCTCGACGCCGGACGGGTGCGGGAGGAGTACCCCCTGCACGCGAGCCTGCCCGACTCCCACGCCGCGGTCCTGGAGAAGACGGCGGCACTGGTCCGGCCCGAGCAGACGATCCTCGCCGCGGTGGAGGCGGCGATGGCCGCGGCGCGCGGACCCTCACCGGAACCGCGGTCGAGGGCATCGAGCTCGTCGGCGACGGCGTGGTCGTCCGCACCGCCGCCCGGAACCTGCGCGCGGCGCAGGTCGTCGTCACGGCGGGTCCGTGGCTCTCGTCGCTCGTCCCGGACCTCCCCGTCGAGGCGGTGCGCATGCCGATGACGTGGTTCGCGCCCACCGGCGACCCGGCGCCGTTCGCGCTCGGCCGTTTCCCGGTCTTCATCCGTGAGCTCGACGAGGGCGGCGCCATCTGGGGTCACGGGCTCGGCGCCGACCTGGGGCCCACCGGCGAGGTCAAGCTCGGCCTCGAGGACGGAGGCTCCGCGTTCTCCGTGGTCGACGCCGACGCGGTGGATCGGTCGGTCTCCGAGGCGGACTGGGCGGTGCTCACCCGGCTGCTACCCGACGCGTCCCCGGGCTCGGCGCGGCCCCGACCCGGGCGGCGGTGTGCATGATCACCCGGACGCCGGACCGGCAGTTCCTGCTGGGGCGCCGCGCGCGGCCCGCGCCTGGTGGTGGGCGGCGGGTGCAGCGGCCACGGGTTCAAGCACGCCACGGGGATCGGCGAGGTGTTGGCGGACGTGGTCCTGGGCCGGGAACCGCGGTTCGACCTGGGTTTCGCCGACCCGAACCGCTTCGGCTGACCGCCGAGGTCCGCCCTCGGAGGGGGCGCGCCACGGGTCCCGTCAGCTCGGGCCGATCCGGTCGGAGTCCCGGACCATGGTGAGGGCGACGAGCATCCCGAGCGCGCAGAGCGCGGCCATCGACGTGGCGATGACGTCCAGGCCCGCGGTGACGGCTTCCCTGGCGGCGGTGGCCTGGTCGGGTACCAGCCCGGCCAGGTCGCCGGCCAGGGCCGCTGCGCGGGTGGGTCCGTCGAGGTCGTGAGCTCCGACGGCCGCGGTGGAGGCGACCCCGAAGACCGCCACGCCGACGGCCGTGCCGAGTGGGAAGAACGTGTTGGCCATCCCGGAGGCCATCCCGGCCCGGTCCGGCGTCACGACCCCCACCGCGATCCCCATCAGCGAGGGGAACACCAGCCCGGCGCCGCGCCGATCAGCGCGAACCCGGGCAGTGCTGCGGTCCAGTTGCTGTCCGGGCCGATCCCGAACAGCAACGCCAGCGCACCGGCCGCAGCGGCCAGGTTCCCGGAGGCGATGAGGGCGCGGGCGGACAGCACGCGCTGCAGTCGCCCGCTCAGCGACGCCAGCACGAGGACCGGCAGCGAGAGCGCGAGCAGGCACAGCCCCGTCGCTGTCGCGGAGAGCCCGAGCGGGCCCTGCATCCACAGCACGAAGAAGGGAAGGGCGCCGAAGGAGGCCATCCGGGTCAGCAGGCTCAGCAGGATCGCGGCGCTGAACGACGGGATCCGGAACAGCCGGAGGTCGAACATCGCCCGCTCGCCCCGCGCGCGCTGCAGCAGGACGAAGCCCACGAGCGCGAGCACGGCGACCACGGACGCGCCGAGCACGGCCGGGTCCCGCCAGCCGTGTTCGGAGCCGCCGAGCACCGCGAAGTTCAGCGCGAACAGCCCGGCGACGGCGAGGACGACGCCACCGACGTCCGGTCGCCGGTCGCGACCGGGTGCGGGGTGGCCGGTGCCGGCGGGGACGAGCACGGGCAGCGCGAGCAGCAGGACGAGGCCGATCGGGACGTTCACGAGGAAGACCCCGCGCCAGCCGAGGCCGTCGACGAGGACACCGCCGACGAGCGGACCGAGGTTCGCGGCCAGCGTGCCGACCGTCACCCAGGCACCGATCGTGGCGGCGCGGCGCGGGCCCTCGTAGGAACGGGCGAGCAGCGAGATCGAGGTGGCGAGGATCGCCGCGGCGCGATCCCCTGGACCGCTCGGGCGGCGATGAGCACCTCGGCGGAGGGAGCCAGGCCACAGCCCGCGGAGGCGATCGTGAACAGCGCCACACCGCTGCCGAAGACCGGCCGGTCGCCGAGCCGGTCGGACAGCGCGCCCGCCGTGAGGATCAACGACGCGAACGCGAGCGTGTAGGCGTTCACCACCCACTGCAGGCCGCTCAGTCCCGTCCCCAGATTGCCTGCGAGCTGCGGCAACGCCACGTTGACGATGGTCAGGTCGAGGGCGGTCAGCGCGCCGCCGACGCAGACCGCCACGACGGGTCCGTGCCGCCGGACGAGGCTCGGTGATGTCCGGTCGGCAGGGGATCGGGTCACGCTGTTCCTCCTCGCGGGCTGGACGTCCACGCTCCCAGACCGAGACGATATTGACAATCGTTCTCGATTCCACGAATGATCCTGCGCGACAGGCCCGTGCACGGGGACGCGAGCCGATGGCCGCACACGACGAGCGAGGAGTCACCGGTGAGGGCAGGTCGGATGGGTCGGCGCGCGTTCCTGCGGGCGGGAGCGGCGGCCGTGGGTGCCGTGGGGGTCTCATCCCTGCTCACGGCGTGCGGGTCGGGTGGAGCCGACCCCGGCCCGGCTCCGGCGACCGCCCCCGCGGCGGGCGGAACACTGCGCGCCGCCTTCGTCGGTGGCGGGGCGACCGAGACGCTCAACCACCTCATGGGCCCGACCGCGTTGGACTACGTGCGGGCCAGGGCGCGGCACGGCGCCCTCGGAGCCGTCGACCCGTCCGCCCCCGACGGCGTCCGGTACGACCTGCTCGAGGGCATCGACATCTCCGACGACCTCACCGAATACACGCTCCGCCTGCGCCCTGGACTCACCTTCAGCGACGGCCCCGCGGTGACCGTCCGCGACGTCGTCTACTCGCTGGCGGCCCCGGCCACGCTGGGCTCGCTGCCCTTCCTGAAGAACGCCGTCGGCGCGTTCGACCTCGACGCGGCCCGGGTCGAGGGCGACCTCACGGCCGTGCTGCCCGCCCGCCGCCCGCTGGTCGACGGACGGCTGCTGCTGTGCCAGAGCAACCTCGTCTTCCGCGAGGGCACCACCGGGTTCACCGTGGACATGCCGACCTGCGGGCCGTTCCGGATGACCGCGTTCGACCCGGGCCAGGGGTCGACCTTCGTCCGGCACGAGGCTACACCGCGCCCGCAGGCGCGCAGGGCCCCTTCCTCGACGGCCTGGAGCTGCGCTCGATCGCCGACAGCACGGCCCGCGCCGCTGCGCTGACCGGCGGCCAGATCGACTACGCCGACGACCTGGCGCCCACGACCGCCCGCACCCTGGAGGCGGACCCCGCGGTCCGGATCACGGCCACCGAGGCGCCGTTCGTCAACCAGCTGACCTTCACCATGAACGTCGCCAGGGCGCCGTTCGGCGACCCGCGCGTGCGCGAGGCGTTCAAGCTGGCCGTCGACCGGCAGCGGATCGTCGACACGGTGTTCTTCGGCCGGGCGGAGGTCGGCAACGACCTGCCGTCGGTCGGGTTCCCGTCCTACGCGGGCGCCATCGAGCAGCGCGCCTTCGACCCGGACCGCGCCCGCGCGTTGCTGGCCGAGGCCGGCGTCGCGGGCGTCGCGGTCACCCTGACCACCGGCCCGGAGATCCCCGGCATGGCCGAGACGGCCACCGTCGTCGTCGAGAACCTGCAGGCGGTCGGGGTGAACGCGACGCTGGACCAGCTGCCGGCCGGGCAGCTCTACGCGGACTTCCCCGTCTACACGCAGCTGCAGCTCGCGGGTGGCTACAACCCACCGCAACCGGTGCTCACCGCGTACCTGTCCACCCGCACCGCCGGATCGCCGACGACCTTCGGGTTCGACCGGCCGGACATCGACGAGCTGGTGACGACCGCGCGCACGTCGACCGACTCGGCCGAGCGGGACGCCGCGATCGCGGAGGCCCAGCGCCGCACCTGGGCCGAGGGCAACACGATCATCCCCGTGTTCAAGGCCGCGGCGAACGCCCAGACCGCCGCCGTGCAGGGGATCACGTACTCGCCGTTCGCCGACTTCACCGGTGCCTCGGTCCGCTGACGGCCGCCCGGGCTGGGCGCGGTTCCTGCTCGGGCGGATCGCGGGCGCCGCGCTCGTACTGGCGGTGCTGTCGGTGCTCGTCTTCGCCGCCACGGCGGTGCTGCCGGGCGACGTCGCCGGGGGCCTCGCCGGGCCCGACGCCACCGAGGCCGAGCGGGACCGGATCAGGGCCGACCTCGGCCTGGACCGGCCCGCGGTCGAGCGCTACCTGATCTGGGCGGGCGGGCTGCTGCGCGGCGACCTCGGCACGGCATGGGTCGGCGGTCGGCCGGTCGGGGAGCTCCTCGCGGACCGGCTGCCCGACAGCGCCCTGCTCGCGGGCCTCGCGCTGCTGGTGATCGCGCCCTCGGGGTGGTGCTCGGCCTGCTCGCCGGGCTGCGGGCCGGCCGCACCGCGGATCGCGCGGTCTCCACGGGCGCGCTGCTCGCGGTCGGCGTGCCGGAGTTCCTCACCGCGGCGCTGCTCGTCGCGGTGTTCGGGACCTGGCTGCAGCTGTTCCCGCGAGTGTCGCTCGTGCCGCTGGGCGGGTCCGGACTCGACACCCCGGAGGTCCTCGTGCTGCCGGTGCTCACGCTGAGCGTCGTCGGGCTGGCGACGGCGACGCGGATGATCCGCAGCTCCGCCGCCGACGTCGCCGCGTCGCCGTACATCGAGGCGGCGCGGCTCGGCGGGGTGCGCGGGATCCGACTCGCACTGGTACACGTCCTGCCCAACGCCGTGGGCCCGGCCGTCCAGGTCGTCGCCGTCGTCGTCGGCGGGCTCGTCGGCGGTTCGGTCGTGGTCGAGACGGTGTTCGGCTACCCCGGAGTCGGCCAGGAGCTCGCGCAGGCCGTGGCCCGGCGCGACGTCCCGGTGGTCCAGGGGCTGGCCCTCGTGCTCGCCGCCGTCGCGCTCGTCGCGCTGCTCGCGGGCGACGTCGTCCGGCGGTTGCTCGACCCGCTGGGGCAGGGGTCCCGGTGACGCTCCTGCGCAGGCCCGTGGCGCTGGTGGCGGGGGTCCTCACCCTCGCGGTCCTGGTGGTCGCACTCGGCGGCGTCTTCGTCGGCGGCGCGCTCACCGGCACCTCGCCGACCGAGCAGGTCGGCATCCCCTTCGACCTCCCGAGCCGGCGCACCCGCTGGGCACCGACTTCCTCGGCCGGGACGCGCTCTCCCGGGTGCTCGCGGGCGGCGCGGTCGTGGTCGGGCTGGCGGCGGGCGCGACCCTGCTCGCGGGTGCGGCCGGGCTGCTGCTGGGCGTCCTCGCAGGGACGGCACCGCGGCGGGTCGGCGAGCTGGTCGTCCGGGTCGTCGACGTGCTGGGCGTGGTGCCCGCGCTGCTGGTCGTCCTGGTCCTCGCGGCGGGCTTCCCGGGCAGCGACCTCGCCGTCCTCGTCGCCGTGGCGCTGGTCAGCGTGCCGTTCTCGGTCCGCGTGAACCGTGCGGCTGTCGAGAGGGTGGCCTCGTCGGGGTACGTCGAGCTCGCCCGGGCCCGGGGCGACGACTGGTGGCGCGTGCTGCGCCACGACGTGGCGCCGAACGTGGCCGGGACCGCGATCACCGAGACCGGGCTGCGGTTCGTCGCCGCCGTCTACCTCACCGCGACGGCAGGCTTCCTCGGGCTCGGGGCCGGGGCACCGGCCGCGAACTGGGGCCGCATGGTCGCGGAGAACCTGCCCGGGGCCGCCCTGTCGCCGTGGCCCTTCCTCGCCCCGGCGCTGCTACTCGTCGCGCTGGCGGTCGGGGTGAACCTGCTGGCCGACGAGCTGACCGGGGGACGACGTCGTGGCTGACCCCGGTCCCGCGCCGGCGCTGGGGTCGGTGCGCGAGCTGGTCGTCGCCCCGCTGCGCGGTGGGGCGCCCGTCGTGGACGGCGCCTCCCTGACCGTCGGCCGCGGCGAGGTCCTCGGCATCGCCGGGCGCTCCGGCTCGGGGAAGACGACGACCGCGCTGACCCTGCTCGGCCACGTCCGTCCCGGGCTCGTCCGGCGGGGCGGCGAGGTTCGCGTCGAGGGCACGGACCCCTTCACCCGTACCGGTGCCCGCGAGCTCCGCGGCCGGGTGGTGAGCTTCCTCGGACAGGACCCGGCGGCGGCGCTGAACCCGCGGCACCGGCTCGGTGCCCAGATCGCGGAGTCGGTGCGGCTGCGCTGCCCCGGCATCGGCCGGGCGGGCGCCGCGGCCGAGACCGCCCGGCTCCTGGCGTCGGTCTCGCTGCCCGCGGACCGGGACTTCCTGCGCCGGCTGCCGGCGCAGGTCTCCGGTGGGCAGGCCCGTCGCGTCGCACTGGCGGTCGCGTTGGCGGGTGGGCCGGGGCTGCTCGTGCTCGACGAACCCACGGCCGGGCTGGACTCCGTCGTCGCCGACTCGGTGCGGGAGCTGCTCGCCGAGGTCGTGCAGCGGTGCGCGGTCGTCCTCGTCAGCCACGACACCCGGCTCGTCGGCGCGCTGGCCGACCGCACGCTGGTGATGCGGGGCGGGAAGGTCGTCGCCGACGGCGCTCCCGCCGCCGTGCTCGCAGCGTCGCCCCCGCGCCCGCCCGCGGTTCCGGCACCGGTCCGCGCCGCACCGCTGCTCACGGCCGAAGGGGTGAGCGCCGCGCACGGCCGCTCCCCGGTGCTGCACGACGTGTCGTTCGAGCTCGGTGCGGGGGAGTGCCTGGCGCTCGTCGGCCCCTCGGGCTCGGGCAAGAGCACCCTCGCTCGCGTCGTCACCGGGCTGCACCCGTCCGCGGCCGGAACCCTCACCCTTGCCGGCTCCCCGCTCGCACCCCGGGTGGGCCGCCGCACCCCGGCACAGCGCCGCGCGGTGCAGCTCGTGGCCCAGGACAGCGTCGGCGCGCTCAACCCGAGGGAGACGGTCGGCGCCGCGCTCGGGCGCGCGCTGCGGCTGCGCGGCGTGCGGGGTCCCGAGGCGTCGGCGCAGACCTCGACCTTGCTGGACCGGGTGCACCTCCCCGCCGCGATGCGCGAACGCAGGCCGGGGGAGCTGTCCGGTGGGGAACGTCAGCGGGTGAACCTCGCGCGGGTGCTCGCCGCCGGCCCGGAGGTGCTGGTGTGCGACGAGGTCACCTCGGCGCTGGACCCCGAGATCGGTGCCGCGGTCGTCGACCTGGTCGACGAGTTGCGCCGCGACGCCGGGCTCGGGGTGCTGCTGGTGACCCACGACCTCGGCGTGGTCGCCCGCAGCGCGGACCGCGTGCTGGTCCTCGACGACGGGCGGGTGGCGGAGGAGGGCCCGCTGACCCGGGTACCGGCTGCGCCGCGGCAGTGATCCATCCCAGCGGCGTGACGTGCTTCCCGCGGCGATCACGGCGTTGGCGCTGCCTCGCCGACGGCGGACGGCTCGCCGATCTGGCGGTGCAGCACGTATTCGCCCTCGATCGACCGGAATTCCAGCCGCAGTGCCAGGTGTGACCGGCTGGCACCCCGCCCGCCGCGGGAGTGTTCAGTTGCGGGCGACGACCAGGTCCCCGTCGATCTCGGTGCGCAGGCCCGCGCCGCCCAGCTCCGCGGCGAGGCCGGCGGCCGAGAGGACCCACCACTCGTACTCCGCGACCGCCTCCTCCACCACGACGCCGTCGCGCAGGGTGGCGTACTGCATCCGCCAGCGCACCGACTCCGAGCCGGTGGGCTCGGCGCTGCCCGTGCCCTGGTAGGTCAGCTCGCCCTGCCGGACGCCGAACGGTGGCCACGCGGGAACGGCGGTCGCGGTCTCGGGCGGTTGGACGTTGAGCACCACCGGAGCCCCCGGCGCGAGCCGGGCGGCGATGCCGCGCCAGAGCGCGCGGCGGGTGTCCGGGGCGAGGTGCCCGACCATGTGCATCCCCACGACGGCCGCGAGCCGCTCCGGCAGGTCGACCTCGGCGGCGCCCACGGGCAGCACGGTCACCCGCTCACCTCCGGCCATCCCGCGCAGCCGGGCGAGCAGCACCGCGCGCAGCGATCCCGACGCTCGGCGGCCAGCACGGGGCAGCTCGGTACGGCGGCGAGGATGCGTTCGGTGCCCAGCCCCGTTCCCGCGCCGAGCTCGAGCACGGCTCCCGCTGCCGGGTCGCGCCGGCGAGGGCGGCCGCGAGCCGGGGCCCGAGGTCGGCCCACATCGGTTCGCTGAGCAGGTGCAGGTAGGGGGCGGAGGCGTCGTACTCGGCGTAGTGGGTCACGATTTCTCCTCTGTGGGGACGAGCCGCCAGCCCGCCGCGTGCGTGCGCCGCTCCCAGAACTCGGCGTAGGTGCCGCCGGCCGCGAGCAGCTCGGTGTGCCTGCCCTGCTCGGCGACGACCCCGTCGCGCAGCACCAGGATCCGGTCGGCCGCCCGGACCGTCTGCAGCCGGTGGGCGATCACCAGCACCGTGGCGCGGGTGGCGAGCTCGGTGATGGCCGCGCCGATCGCCGCGTCGTTCTCCGGGTCGAGCGCGGCGGTCGCCTCGTCGAGGACGACGATCGGGGCGTCCTTGAGCAGGGCGCGGGCGATCGAGACGCGCTGGCGCTGCCCACCCGACAGCGTCGCGCCGCCCTCGCGACCCGGGTGTCCCAGCCGGCGGGCAGTTCCTCGACGACGTGGCTCAGCCCGGCGAGCCCGCCGACCCTGTCGAGGTCGTCGGTGCTCGCGTCGGGGCGGCCGAGCCGGACGTTGTCGGCCAGCGTGCCCTCGAACAGGTAGACGTCCTGGAAGACGCTCGCGACCAGGCCCATCAGGTCGTCGGCCGCGATGTCCCGGACGTCGACGCCGCCGATCCGGACCGCGCCGGTGTCGACGTCGGCGAAGCGGGCCAGCAGCCGGGCGACGGTGGTCTTGCCCGCCCCGGACGGCCCGACGAGCGCGGTGAGCCCGCGTTCGGGCAGGGCGAACGAGACGTTCCGCAGGACGGGGGCGTCCGCCCGGTAGCCGAACCCGACGCCCGCGAACTCGACCTCGTAGGACTGCGGTCGGCGCGGCCGCGCCGGTTCGGGCAGGGGCGGGGTGTCGAGCACGTCGGTGATCCGGGTGAGCGCGTTGCCCGACATCCGCAGGCTCGCGCCGATCTCGGCGCCGGTCCCGATCGTCTCGGTGAACCGCGCGACGAGGACGACGACGGCGATCGCGGTGGCGGGGTCGAGCGATCCGGTGAGCGCGAGCTGGACGGCGAGTGCCAGCGCAGCGGTGAACACGACGCGGACCCCGAACGCGAACGACACCAGGCCGGGCACGGCCAGCCCGATCATCCGGCGGTCGGCGTCGCGCTGGGCGACCAGGGCGTCGTCGAGGACCCGGTGGCCGTCGGTGGTGGCGCCGAACGCCCGCAGCACGGGCTGGGCCCGCGCGAACTCGATCACCCGCGCGGCGGCCTCGTGGATGACCGCGTCCCGGCCCCGGTCGCTGCGCGCGAGCAGGTCGTTGCCGACGCGGAGCACCACGAGCAGGACCGGCACGGCCACGGCGATGGCGGCCCCGATCCGCCAGTCGATCAGGAGGAGGGCGACCAGCACCGTTGCCGGGGTGACCACCGCGGTGACGAGCGGGCGCAGCTGGTGTGCGGGCAGCGACATCACCTGCAGCACGCTCTGCCCGGCGACCCGGGTGAGCTCGCCGGAGCGGAAGCCTGCGAACCAGCCCAGCGGGAGCGACACGATCGCCTCGCCGAGGACGTGGTGCAGCCGCCGGGCGACCCGGGCGCCGGTGCGGAAGCCCTCGTTCTGGGCGTGGAAGGTGAGCGCCAGGAACGCCGCGGTGGTGAGGGCGAACCAGCCCAGCGGCGTCCACGCGTCGCGCGGGTCGGGCCCGAGCAGCGCCCGCAGCAGCGGGACGAGCAGGGCGAACGCGAGCCCCTGCAGCACCGCCGCCGCGGCCAGCAGCGCGAGCAGCCTCCGCACGGGCCGGGCGTGCTCGGGGCCGAGTGCGGCCAGCAGCTGCCGGATCATCGCGGCACCCCCTGCCCCGCGAGGACCGTCCCGTCCTGGGCCGCCCACATCCGCGCGTACCGGCCGCCGAGCGCGAGCAGCTCGTCGTGCCGGCCCCGTTCGGTGACCCGGCCGCCCTCGAGCACCACGATCTCGTCCGCGCCGGCGACGGTGTGCAGCCGGTGCGCCACCACCAGCAGGGTCCGGCCGACCGCCAGCTCGGAGAGCGCGTCGCAGATGGCGGCCTCCGACTCGGGGTCGGCGAACGCGGTGGCCTCGTCGAGCACGAGGACCGGGGTGTCCGCGAGGAGGGCGCGGGCGATCGAGAGCCGCTGCCGCTCGCCGCCGGAGAACTCGGCGTCCTCCCCGACGACGGCGTCGTATCCCCTGGGGAGGGCGAGGATCCGGTCGTGGATGCCGGCCGCGCGGGCCGCCCCCTCGACCTCCTCCTGCGACGCGCCGGGCCGGCCGAGGGCGATGTTGTCGGCGACCGACGTGCGCAGCAGCGTGGTGTCCTGGAAGACGAAACCGACGCTGCGGTAGAGGGTGCGGGCGTCGAGCTCGCGGACGTCGACGCCGCCGAGCCGGACCGCGCCGCCGGTGACGTCGTGGAACCGGGGGACGAGCGTGGCGAGGGTGGTCTTGCCCGCACCGGACGGTCCGACCAGCGCGGTGACGGTGCCGGGCCGCAGTTCCAGGTCGACCCCGGCGAGGGCGTCGGTCTCCGTGCCGGGGTAGCGGAATGCCACGTCGTGCAGGGTGATCGTGGTGCCATCGGGCTCGCCCCCGACCTCCGGCTGCGGCTGGACCGGCTCCGCGAGCAGCGCCTCGATCGATGCCGCCGCGGCGGTGCCGCCACGCAGCGCCTGGATCCGGGGCCCGACCGCGCCCATCGGGGCGACGATCGCGGGGCCCAGCAGCGCGAACGGGATCAGCGCGGTGGCGGGCGCCGCGCCGGCCACGACGAGCACGGTGCCGGCGCCGAGGAGCAGCAGCAGGACCAGCGACGGCGTGACCACCAGCTGGGAGGCCGTCGTGACCGACGTGGTGCGCCGCTGCCAGTTCCCGAAGAAGTCGTGGAAGGCGTCGCACGCCGCGACGAACCGGCGGTGCGCCGACCGGCCGCGGCCGAACGTCTTCACCACGGCGATGCCGTCGACGAACTCGACGATGCCGGCGTTGATCTCGGTCTGGGCCCTGCCGTACTCGGCCATCAGCGGGCCCGCGCCGGACATGGCCTTCCGGAACAGCAGCGCCCCGGCGACGAGGGGGACCAGGGCGAGCAGCGCCAGTCGCCGGTCGACGGTGGCCAGGTACACCAGCGCGGCGAGCGGGGTCACGAGGACCGCGGTGACGTCGAGCAGGGTGTGCCCGACCAGGTAGTGCAGTGAGTGCACGTCGTCCTGCAGGGCCTTGGACACGTGCCCTGAGCTGCGGGCCGAGAACCAACCGGGGGAGACGCGGCCGAGGTGCCCGGCGATGCGCCGGCGCAGGAGCAGCTGCAGCCGGTTGTCGGCGAGGTGGGTCAGCGTGGTCGCCAGCGTGGTCGCGATCAGCGCGAGGACCGCGGCGCCGGCACCGAGACCCACCAGCAGCCAGATGCGGCCCGGGGCAGTCGGTTCGGGAGCGAGCAGCGCCCTGCCGATCTCGGCGACGGCGACGAACGGGACCACCCCCGCCACCGAACCGAGGGCCTGCAGCGCGACGGCGGCGGCGAGGGTGCCACGCACCGGCGCCAGCACCCGGGTCACGGTGCTCATGCCGGCCGCCTGCGGAGGATCGCGATCTCGGCCGTGGTGCGGCCATCGACATCGGTGACCTGCTCTGCCGCCAGACCGGATTCGGCAGCGAGGTCGGCCGTGCCGAGCGTGTGCCACTGGTAGGACTCGGAGACCTCGCGCACCGGGGCGCCGCCCGCCGGACCGAACACCTTCCACGTCGTGTCGAAGCGCATCCGGCCCGCGCCCGACGGCGCGCCCGCGCTCCACCACTCGTAGACCTGGTCGCCGACGCGCTCGCGCAGCATCCGGACCGGGGGGATGGTGCGCGGTGCCGCGACGCCCATCAGCTCCACCGCGATCGGGGCGCCGGGCGGCAGCGCGCCGCCCAGGGCACCCCACAGGGCTCGCCGCTCACCCGCGTCGAGGTGGCCGACCACGCCAAAGACCACCGCGGCGCAGAACCGCTCGCCGGTACGGGGCAGCCGAGCCGCGAGGTCCTGGGCGCTCTCGGCCGTGACGGTGACCCGCTCGCGCAGCCCGGGGTCCGCGGCGACCCTGCTGGTCAGCACGGCGCGCATGGTCGTGGCCGGTTCGGTCGCCACGATCGAGCGCCCGGCACCTCCCGGGCGATCAGCTCGGTGATGCGCCCGGTGCCGGCGCCGATCTCGAGCACCGGCCCGGCCGCCGGGTCCACCCCGGCCAGCGCGACGGTCAGAGCGGGGCCGCTGCTGGCGGCCTGGCGCTCGGCGACCAGCTCGTAGAACTCGCCCGCGGCGGAGTAGGCGCTGTGGACGCTGCTCACGGCGTGCTCGGGTGCTCGACACGACCACGGGACAGCGCCGGGTCCAACCGGCGCAGCAGCGCGTCCACGACCTGCGCGCGGTGCAGGCCGAGGTAGAAGTGCCCGCCGGGGAAGGTCTGGACGTCCTCCCGGCCGTCGCCCAGCGGCGCCAGCCCGCTGCCTGCGCAGGCGTCAGCTCGGGATCGGCGTCGCCCGTGAAGACGGTCACCGGGCAGCCGAGCGGGGTCGCGGGCGCGGGACGGTAGGTCTCGATGAGGCGGTAGTCGTTGCGCACGTAGCCGAGCACGGCCCGGCGCAGGTCGCGGTCGGCGAGGACCTCCGAGTCGGTGCCGCCGAGCCGCACCAGCTCCGCGCACAGCGCGTCGTCGTCGCCGAGGTGGACCTCGCCACCGCGGGCGCGCACCGGCGCTTCCCGCCCCGACGCCACGAGTCTCCTGGGCCCCGGCCGCCCGCGGCGGCGCAGCTCCCGGGCGACCTCGTAGGCGACCGCGGAACCCATGCTGTGCCCGAACAGGACGTACGGCCGGTCCAGCACCCCGGCCAGCGCGTCGCACACCGCGACGACCAGCGCGCCCATCTCGTCGATCATCGGCTCGCCGAAGCGGTCCTCCCGCCCGGGGTACTGCACGGCGAGGAGCTCGACGTCCGGCGGGAGCAGGCCCGACCAGCCCCGAAAGCTGCTCGCCCCACCGCCCGCGTGCGGGAGGCAGACGAGCTGCAGGCGCGCCGCGGGGCGCGCGGTGAAGCGTCGCAGCCAGGGATCGGGTGCCGTTCGGGAACTCACGCGAAGAACCGTACAACAATGGCGCGGAGAATTGCCAAAGCATGCACTCATGGCAATGCGGCAACGGTGTGGAAATGCGGGGTCCGACCGTTCTACGGTGGGGTGTGACTTCCGAGGTGCTCCCGGATTTTCCGATCCGGCGTGACGAGCCGTTCTTCCCGCCCGCCGCCTACGACCGGATCCGTGCGCAGACGCCGGTGCTGCGCGTTCGCCTGCCGACCGGCCGTCCTGCCTGGGTCCTGACCCGCTACGCCGACGTGCGGGCCCTGCTGGCCGACCCCGCCGCGTCGTCGGACATCCGCAGGCCGAACTTCCCCGCGATGGGGGCGGGCGAGCAGGAGGCCGGGATCCGGACCCGGCCGTTCATCCGGACCGACCCGCCGCGGCACACCCGCTTCCGGAAGCTGTTCGCAGGCGAGTTCACCCCGCGCCGCGTCCAGGCCCTGCGACCAGGAGTCGAGAAGCTCGTCGACGGGCTGGTGGACGACCTGCACTCCCTCGGGCGGCCGGTCGACCTGGTGCCGCACTACGCCAACGCGGTGACCACCACCGTCGTCTGCGCGCTGCTGGGTGTGCCCGCCGACGACGTCGAGTTCTTCCGGGACGTCACCCGGGTGTCGGGCTCGCGCCTGAGCACGTCCGAGCAGGTGGGAGCCGCTCTGGGGCAGCTGTTCTCGCTCCTGGGGGACCTCGTGGAGGCCAAGCGCCGCACCCCGGGCGACGACCTGGTGAGCCGGCTGGCCGGCGAGCACCTGTCCGCGGGGACCGTCACCGAGCAGGAGCTGGTGTCCGCGCTCGCGATGACGATCATCGCCGGCCGGGAGACGACCACGAGCATGATCACCCTCGGCGCGCTGTACCTGCTGGAGCACCCGCAGCTGCGCGCGGAGCTGGAGCGGCGGCCCGACCGGTGGCCTGCCGCGGTCGACGAGCTGCTGCGGGTGCTGTCGGTGGGCGACTCGCTCGCGCTGCGGGTGCTCACCGAGGAACGGGCGTTCTCGGGCACCACGATCGGTGCCGACGAGGGCGTGATCGGGCTGCTCGGTGCGGCCAACCACGATCCCGAGGCGTTCTCCCGGCCCCGCGAGGTCGATCTCGACAGGGCGGGGCCGGGACACCTCTCCTTCGGTCACGGTGGCCATTCCTGTTTCGGTGCGACGCTCGCCAGGATGGAGATCGGGGTCGCCCTGGAATCGCTTTTCCGGCGCATTCCGCAATTGTCGCTCGTCGGCGGGATCGCCGGCGTCGACTTCAAGCACGAGTCCGCCACCTTCGGGGTGGAGGAGATGCGGGTCAGCTGGCCCGGGTGAACACCCCCAACGGAGCCGAGTTGGCTCCGGGCCCGCCGCGCAGGTCGCGGAGCTCCCACCCGGTCTCCGCGGCCACCCGCTCGAGCCCGAACGCGTGCCAGCGGTGGGTCTCGGTCTCCTCGCGCACGGCGGAGCCCGCGGCGTCGAGCACCCGCCAGGTGCTGTGCAACACCAGCGGATCGCCCTCGCCCGCCCCGGGGCGGGCCGCGAACCACCACTCGTAGTCCTGCCCGCCGACGCGACGGGTCGCGAGCCGGGTCCGCGGCATCGCGACCGGCCGGTCCACCGCCATCAGCTCGACCACCAGCGGCGCTCCGGGCAGCATCCGCTCGGTGAGCCGCCGCCACAGGTCCGCCCGCTCGGCCTGGTCGAGGTGCCCCGCGACCCCGCAGAGCACCGCCGCCGAGATCCGGTCCGGCAGCGCCAGCTCCTGCGCGGTGTCCGGGCGGACCGTGACGCGCCCGCGCAGGTCGGGATCCCGGACGACGCGGCTGGTCAGCACCGAGCGCAGCACGGTCGACGGCTCCGCGGCGAGGATCCGGGCGCCGGGCAGGGCCGCCGCGATCGCCGCGGTCACCAGCCCGCTGCCCGCCCCGATCTCCACGACCGTGCCCGCGTGCGGGTCGACGCCCGCCAGGCCTCCGCGATCTCCGGCGAGCCTGCGGCGGCGAGCTCGTAGAACTCGGCGGTGGCGCCGTAGGCGCCGTGGCCACCCGTTGCCGGCGCGGGGCTCGGGGAGCGCGCCTCGGAGGTGCCCGGCACCGCGACGGCGTCCGGCACCTCGGGGGCACCCAGTACGTCAGAGGCACCCAGCACCTCCGGCGGCGCGGCCGGATGCTGCGCGGCGGGCCGAGCCGGTTCACCAGGTCCGTCCACATCCGGGCGACGGTGAGGTCGCGCTGCCCGTCCCGCAACGGGTCGACGCCCTGCTCGACGGCCGCGCGCAGGCCTCGTAGCGCGTGCACGACCGCGTCCGGCCACAGGGTCCCGACCGCCTCGGCGAGCGTCCCGGCGGGGGCCGCGACGGACGTGCTCGGGTGCGCCAGCCCGGGCCCGTCGAGGACGAGCCGGTGGTCGGCGTCGCGGGTGCTGTGGAAGCGGGGGCTCCACAGCACCGGGCCGTGGGTGTCCGCGAGGGTCAGGACGCCGCCCTCGGTGCCGATGGCGATCCGGTGCCAGAGCAGGGCGTGGTTGTCGCGGTCGCCCGGGTGCAGCTCGTTGTGCACCCGGAGGGTGACCGGTACGCCCGCGACGACGGCCTGCAGTGTTCGCAGCGGCGCGTCGCGGCCCGTCAGCGCCGTCAGCTCGGGATCCTCCGGGGCCGGGTCGCCGAACGCCCACGGCCGTACCCCGCCCAGCGCGCGCCCGAGGATGTCGAGGAAGGGCGCCAAGACGTGGACCGGGGTCGCGGCGTCGACGAACAGCGGTTGCCGGCGCTCCCGCAACCGGGCGGCGGCGTCGAGGAACGTCCGGACCGGCCGCACGTGCGGGTAGTGGGTGGTGATCCGGAAACCGGTGCGGTGCCTGCGGGCGGTTCGCAGGCACCGCGTCAGCTCGTCGGGGTGCATCGGGTGCTCGGCGAGGACCGCGATCCCGCGTTCCAGGAGCGCGCAGGCCAGCTCGGTGCCCCGCCCGCCCGAGACCGCAGAGCCCACCGCGACGCAGACGGCGTCGACGTCGTCGGGTACGTCGTCGGCCGACGTGAGGTGCGGGACGCGCAGCGCCGCCGCCTCGCGCGCGGAGCGGTCGCTGCCGCGGGAGAGGATGCCGGCGAGGGTGAACTCCGCCGGTGCGCAGCGCACGCCACGGGCGTGCACCCGGCCGAAGTTCGTGCCGGCCACCACGACCCGCCACGGCCCGGCCGGAACCGCGGAGCTCACAGTGCCCCCTCCTCCACGAGCGAGTCGGCGGGCGACCCGTCGTGCACGACTTCGGTCAGCCGGGACACCTCGGAGGCCCGGATGCGGCGCAGCGTCTCCGCAGGCTCCAGCACGTCGCACGCGTAGTGCGTGCCGGGCCGGACCCGGCCCCGGGCCACGGCCTCGGCGGCCAGCGCCGCCACGAATCCGGTGAGCGCGTAGCTGTCCCGGCTGCGCAGGACCGCCGTGCGCCCGGCGCCCGTCTCGTCGAGCGCCATGACGACCATCAGGTGGTAGGGCGTGCGGCCGGCCAGGTCCAGGTCGGCGGCGCGGATCAGTTCGGCGCCCGCCCGTTCCTCGTCGAGCCCGCGCAGCCGGCGCATCGCCGCGCGCACGTGCGGTCCGGGGTGGACGTTGTACCAGTCGAACGCCGCGAGCCCGGTGCCACGGGCGAGGCGCTGCGCCTCGGCCGCGAGGAACGGCTGCAGCGCCACCGGCCGGGGAAGAAGGGCGCCTCGGCGTCCTCCTGGCTGCGCAGCGCCCGCGGGACCACCCGGTCGGTCCGCCAGGCGGCGAGCGGTTCGCCGTAGGCGGCGCCGTCCGGGCCGCCGGTGGCGAGGGAGAGCAGCATGTCCCGGGCCACGCCGGGGGAGCAGGGCTCCACTCCTCCGGCGTGGACGGTGAGCCGGTCGGCCTCGATCCCGGCGGCCGGGCCGTGTCCAGGACGTGCCGGGGCAGCAGCGCGGACAGCCCCGGGACGACGCCCGCCCCGAGCACGGCCACCCCGGCGACGGCACCCAGCCGGTCGTGCAGCAGGGCGTCCCCGGAGACGTCGACGTAGGCGGCACGCTCCCGGCCCGCGGCGCGCGCCACCCGGTCGCCGATCGCGAACGCCGGCGCGGCGCAGTGCAGGACGACGTCCGCTCCGGCGCAGAACGCGTCGAGGGCGCGGTCGTCATCGAGGTCCAGTGGGTGGACCTCGGCGTCGGATCCCAGCGACTCCGCCAGCGCGCCCAGCGGCGCCTCCCGCCGCCCACCCAGCCGCAGCCGGTGGCCGGTGGCCAGCGCCCGGGCCGCCGCGGAGCCCACGGCACCGCTCGCGCCCAGCACGGCCACCCGGGGCGCCGTCACGCGAGCACCTCGCCGCCGGTCAGGTCGACCAGGTGCCCGAGGATCGAGGGCACGTGGTCGTCGCCGAGGCAGGTGAAGTGGTCGCCGCCGATGTCGGTGACGGTGAGGTCGCCCAGCGTCAGCTCCTCCCAGTACCGGGTGACGCTGCTGCGGCTGCCCGGGAACGGGTACGGGCCCGCGTGCCGGAGGAAGGCGACATCGCCCGCGTAAGGATCGGCCCGGTACCGCGTGATCGCGAAGACGCTCTGGCGGAACGTGCGGAACATGCGCAGGAGCTGGGCCGGGGTGAAGGTGCCGACCGACGGCGGCACCGCGTCGCACATCCGGCTCACCCGCTGCGCCCGCGGCACCCCGGCGAGGCGTCGGAAGCAGGCCGAGACCTCCTCGTACTCCCCGCCCAGGGCGGCGATCGCGCCGTCCGGCATCACACCGGGGGAGTGTGCGAGCACCTCCTGGGCCGCGGCGGTGAACAGCTCGGCGTCGGCGGGGAAGCCGAGCGTCACCGCGTCGATGCCCATCATCACCGCGAAGGAGTACTCCGACAGCAGCTCGTCCTCGAGCCGGAACGCGGGCGCGTGGCTGCTGATGGCGGTGAACGACGCGACGTCCGCGCCCGCCTCGGTCAGCGTGCGGGCGACCTCGGTGGCGACGAGCCCGCCGAGGCAGTACCCGACGACGTGGAAGCGCTGTTCGCCGGTGGCGAGCAGCGCGCGGGCGTACTCGGCGGCCATCCGCTCGATGAGCCCGGCAGGCTCGGCGTCGAGGAAGGCGTCCAGGTCCGGCACCTCGATCCCGACCAGCCTGCCCGTCCCCGCGGCACGCCTGCGGATCTCGGTGACCAGCGCCCGGTACGGCATGATCGTCCCGACGCCCGCGTGCACGAGCACGGTCGTGACGTCCGCGGCGTCCGGCCCGTTGAGCGGGACCACCGGACTGACGGCCCGGCAGGCTCCGTGGCAGCGGAGCCGGCGCCGTCGAGCCCGGCCAGGTACTCGGCGAGCCCGGCGACGGTCGGGCGGTGCAGCAGGTGGCGCAGCACCACGTCCCACTCGATCTCGACGAGCGCGGGCTCGCTCTCGCGGAGCCTGCCGACGAGCCGGGCGACCAGCAGCGAGTCGCCACCGAGGGAGAAGAAGTCCTCGTCGCGGCCGACCCGGTCGCGGTCGAGCAGCTCGGCCCACAGCGCGGCGAGTTCCCGCTCCCGGTCGTCGCGGGGTTCGCCGGAGCCCGTGACCGGCTCGCCGGTCTCTCCCGAGGGCAGCAGCGCGTGCAGTGCGGCGCGGTCGACCTTGCCGTTGGCGGTGTGCGGCAGCGCATCGAGCACCTGCCAGTGCGCCGGGATCATGTACTCGGGCAGCCGGTCGGCGAGGTGCCGGGTCAGCACGCCGACGTCGGCGCGGGCGCGGTCCTCCTTGACGACCGCGCTCACCAGGCGCTGGCCGAGGCCCGCCAGCGCGCTGCCGGGCTCGGGGAGGACGAGCTCGGTGCGGGCCCCCGCGGCGTCGAGGAGCGCCGTCCAGCCGTCGGCGTCGACGAACACACCGTCGGACGCGCGGCGCCCGTCCACCGGCTCGCCCGCGAGCGCCTCCAGGAACTCCATCGAGGTCATCAGCGCGGGCGAGTCGTCCCGGGTCTGCTCGACGAGCACGAGCCGGCCGCCGGGCGTGAGCAGCTCGGTGAGCCGGCCGAGCACCGCGGGCAGGTCGGTGCAGCGGTGCAGCGCGTTCCCGGCGACGATCACGTCGACGCCGTGCGGCGCCATCCCCTGCGCGCGCAGGTCGCCGTCGTGGTCGAGGCGGGCGTGCCGCACCCACGGGTGGTCGGCGAACCGCTCCCTCGCCTCGGCGACGAAGAACGGAGACGGGTCGGTGACCAGGTACTCGACGTCGAGCCCGGCCAACGCGGGCACCAGCTCGGCCGTCGCGCCGCCGACGCCCGCGCCGATTTCCAGGACGCGCAGCGGACCCCCGGCCCGGGTGCGCGCAAGCTCTGCCACGGCGGCCGCGGCGGCGGTGTTGAGCCCGCGGACGGCGAGGTTGTCGCGGTAGGCCGCGCGCACCGCGTCGGCGGGGGCGCCGGGAAGAGCAGGCCGGCGATCGGGACCGAGCCGTCGAGCAGCCCGGGCAGCGCCGCGGCGCAGGCGCGCACGTGGTCGAGCAGGTCGGCGCTCCAGCCGAGCTCGCGCTCGGCCGCGGCCAGGTCGTCGAAGCGTGGGGCGTCGGACCCGGCGAGGCCGGCGTAGGCGCCGTCCGCCGTGCGCGTGAGCCGGCCGGCCGCCACGAGCGCCCGGAGCCAGCGTCGGACGATCCGGTGGTGGCGCGGCACGGCGTTCACCGCCGCGCAGACCTGCTCCGCGGTGCGCGGGCCGTCGGCGAGCGCCGCCCGCAGGGTGGCGGCCATCGCGTCGAGCGCGGCCTCGTCGAGGTCCGCGGTGAACGCGCGGAGCCGCTGCGCACGTTCCTCCGGCAACGGCTCACCGGCGGCCCGGGCGGCGTCGGCGGGGCGGGTGTCCGGGGCGGGCGGGGTGATCCGTGCGGGAGCCACGAACGCGGCGAGGCGGTGGCCGGAGAAGGTGTCGCTGTCGACGAGCACGGCGGCGGTCGCGACGTCGTCGTGGGTGTGGAGTGCGGCCTCGACCTCGGCCAGCTCGATCCGGTAGCCCCGGATCTTGACCTGGGTGTCCTCCCGGCCCAGGAACTCCAGCGCGCCTGGCCGCGGGCGTCCCGGCGCCGATGTGGCGGCCCAGGTCGCCGGTGCGGTAGATCCGCTCGCCGGTGCGCGGGTGCACCCCGAACCGCGCGGCCGTCCGCTCCGGGTCGCCCCGGTAGCCGAGCGCCACGCCGGTGCCGCCGATGTACAGCTCGCCGACCACCCAGTCCGGGCAGGGGCGGAGCCGGTGGTCGAGGGCGCGCAGCGTCTGGTTGGCCATCGGCGTGCCGTACGGGATGCTCGGCCAGGCCGGGTCGACCTTCCCCACCGGGTGGTGGATCGACCAGATCGCGCCCTCGGTGGCGCCGCCCAGGCTGTGCACGGCCAGGCCGGGCACCAGCGCGCGGACCTGGTCCGGCAGCGTGACGGGGATCCAGTCGCCGGACAGCATCGCCACCCGCAGCGAGGCGAGCCCCGCGCCCGCGCCGGGCGGCAGGTGGTCGTGCAGCATCTGCAGCTGCCCCGGCACGGAGTTCCAGACCGTGACGCCGTGCTCGGCGACCAGCTCCGCCCAGTGCGACGGTCGCCGCGACGGGCCGGGTCGGGCAGCACCAGGGTGCCGCCCGCGGCGAGGGTGCCGAACACGTCGTACACCGACAGGTCGAAGCCGAGCGCGGCGAGCCCGAGCACGCGGTCCGCGGGCCCGACCGCGAAGCGCGAGGTCACGTCGACGACGGTGTTCAGCGCCGCCTCGTGGCTGATCATCACGCCCTTCGGGCTGCCCGTGGACCCGGAGGTGTAGATGACGTAGGCGAGGTCGCCCGGCGCCGTGGCCACCGGTTCCGGGATGCGCGCACCGCCGGCAGGCAGGGCGTCGACGGCGACGAGGCCCAGCTCCGGCGAGCCGTCGCGCACGGCGTCGACCAGCCAGGACTGGGTCAGCGCAACCCGGACCCCGCCGTCGTCGACGATCGCGTTGCGCCGCGCCGCGGGCTGGTTCGGCTCGATGGGGAGGTAGGCCCCGCCGGCCAGCAGGACGCCGAGGACGCCCACCACCTGCTCGACCCCCTTGTCCATCAGGACGGCCACGAGCTCACCTCGCTCGACGCCGCGGGCGCGCAGCAGCGCGGCGACCGCGGACGCCCGCGCGGCGAGCTCCCCGTAGGTCGTCGGACCCGTGACGTCGACGACGGCGACGTCGTCGGGGTGGGCGGCGGCGCGGGCGAGCACGGGCTCGTGCAGCAGGCCGGGTGGCACCGGGGCCCCGGTCGCGTCGATGCTCTCCCGGATGGCCGCTTGGCCCGCGGGGAGCCGGACCGGGTCGTCGTCGCCCCAGAGGGCATCGGACCCCGGATCGACCAGCCGGGTGACGACGTCGGCGAAGGCCTCGAACGCGTCGTCGAGCAGGCCGTCGGGGAACACCCCCTCGCGGCAGTCCCAGCTGACGACGACGCCGCCGTCCCGCTCCAGCACCTGGCAGTCGATCCACACCTGCGGGGTCTGGGTGATCGCTCGCGTCACCCGGAACCCTCCGGACGCGGGGCCTGCGGTTCCCGCGGCCGAGTCGAGGGCGCTGGTGAACACGACCGGCATGAGCAGCCCGCCTGCGCTCGCGCCCGCGGCGCGGGTCATCTCGGCGAGGACCTCGCTTCCGGTGTGCAGTGGGTGCGCCAGGTCCTCCAGCAGCCGGGCGCCGAGCTCGCGGGCCCGCCCGGCGAAGGGCATCGCCTCGGTGAGGTCCACCTCCAGCAGCTCGACGGCGGTGAAGTCGCCGACCAGCCGGTCGACGTCCGGGTGGACCGGGTGCCGGGTGAACGTCGGGACCGTGACGGTGAAGCGGGGATGGCGGCTCCACCGGCCGACGACCTCGGCGTAGGCGGTGAGCAGCGCGCCGGACGGGGTGACCCCGTGCCGGGTGGCGCGCTCGCGCAGTCGGGCCCAGTCGGCGGCGTCGAGGACGAGCTCGCGGCGGGTGAACCGGACCGGCCGCTCGGTCCCGTCGCCGGTCACGGGAAGCTCGGGGGCGGGCGGCAGGTCGCGGCCGCGCCAGTAGGCGCGGTCGCGATCGGCCTGCGGGCTCTCGGCGAGCCCGCGGCAGGCGAGGACGTAGTCCCGGAACGTCAGGCCGAGCGGCTCGAGATCTGCGGTCCCGGCGTACCCCGCGGCCAGCTCGGCGAGTAGCAGTTGCAGGCTCGTGAAGTCCACGACGAGCAGGTCGACCGACAGGTGCAGGACCGTCCGGTCGGGACACCGGGTCAGCCGGAGCAGGCACAGCGGCAGGGTCGCCGGGTCGCCGACGCGGTGGTCGAGCTCGGTGCGAGTGGCCTCCAGCGCTGCCTCGACGTCGGTGGGTGCGGCCTCCCGGAGGTCACGCACGACGACCGTGGCCTCCCCGGTCTCCCGGACCTGGGCCACGCCGTCGGGGTGCACGACCGCGCGGAGCATGTCGTGCCGGTCGGCCAGGGTCGCCCAGGCGGCGGCCAGCCGGTCCGGGTCGAGGTCGGTGCCCGCGTGCTCCAGCTCCACGTAGGCGTGGCAGGCGGTGCCGCCCCACGGGTAGCCCTCTCCCCGTCCGACCAGGTACGCGGCCTGGATGTCGGTGAGCGGGAAGGCTCGTGGCGCGCGGCCGGGTCGGGCTCGGCCCGGACGGTGGCAGCGCCGGACAGGTGCGCGAGGAGCTCGTCGCGGTGCGCGCGCACGCGGGCCCGGCGCTCGTCGGTCATGGTCCCGCGAGGGGCGCGGAACCGGATCTGGTCGGCCTCGGCCCACAGCCGGATACCCGAGGACTCGAGGTCGTCGATCAGCTCGGCGACGTTCATACGCTTCCGGTCTCCTCGTCTGCGTCTGCGTCTGCGTCTGCGATGGCGGTCCGCACGTCCGCGGCGAGTGCCGCCACGGTGGGGGCCGCGAGGAATCGGCGTGCGGGGATCTCGGCGCCGAACCTCATCGACACCGCGGCGAGCAGCCGCAACGTCGTGAGGCTCGATCCGCCGAGGGCGAAGAAGGCGACGTCGCGGGCGGGGAGCGGCGCGGCGGGCAGCTCCAGCAGCTCGGCCCACAGCCGGGCGATGCCGATCTCGAGCTCGCCGTCCGGGGCCGCGCCGGTCGCGACGCCGTCCGCCTCGGCCCGCGCCGCGAGCTCGGCGCGGTCGATCTTGCCGTTCGCGGTGAGCGGGAGCGCGTCGAGCACGGTGCGGCGCGGCGGGACGGCGTGCGTCGGCAGCCGCTCCGTCAGGAACGCGTCCAGGTCCGGCCCGGGATCACCGACGAGGAAGGCGTGCAACCTGCGCGCCTGCCGCGGCCCGACGGCGACGACGGCGGCGCGGTCGATCCGCGGGTGCTCGGCCAGCGCGGTCTCGACCTCGCCGAGCTCCAGCCGATGTCCGCCGATCTTGACCTGCTGGTCCGCCCGGCCGAGGAACTCGAGCATCCCGTCCGGGCGGTAGCGGCCGACGTCGCCGGTGCGGTACCAGCGCAGCCCGTCGCGGGTGACGAAGCGCTCCGCGGTCCGCTCCGGGTCGCCCCGGTAGCCGTCGGCGACACCGCGGCCGCCGATCCACAGCTCACCGGGTACCCAGTCCGGCCGGTCCCGCCCGTCCTCGCCGACGACGCGGTAGCGCTGGTTGGCCAGCGGGAAGCCGTAGGGCACCGAACCCCAGGCACCGCTGTCGCGCCCGGCGGCCCAGCCGGTGGGCAGCGCGGTGGCGTCGACCGCGTTGGACCAGATCGCGCCCTCGGTGGCGCCGCCCATCGCGATGAGCCGGATGCCGGCCGCCGCGGCTCGGTCCGGCAGGTCGACGGGCACCCAGTCCCCGGACACCAGGGCCAGCCGCAGCGTCGAGGGCAGGCCCGCGACCAGCAGCATCTCCAGCAGCACGGGCACCGAGTTCCACACGGTCACCCCGTGCGTCTGCGCGAGATCGCGCCAGCGGGCCGCGTCGCGGCGCTCGTCCTCGGCCGGGAACACCACCGCCCCGCCCGCGCCGAGCAAGCCGAACAGGTCGTAGACCGAGAGGTCGAAGTCGAGGGCGGACACCCCGAGCACCCGGTCCGCCGGGCCGATCCCGAAGCGCGTGGTCACGTCCGCGACGGTGTTGCCTGCCGCGCTGTGCCGGACCTGGACGCCCTTGGGGGTGCCGGTGGACCCGGACGTGAAGATCACGTAGGCCGGTGCGTCGGGCGAGACGGCGACAGGCCGGGCGAGCGGCTCCGCGGCGAGCAACGGGCCCAGATCGGTGATCGCCGCGCGGGCCCGCGCGGCCTGGTGCACCTGTGCGCGCCGGCGCGGCGGCTGGTCGACCCCGACTGGCACGTACGCGCGCCCGCGGCGAGCACCCCCAGCACCGCGACGGCCTGCTCGGGCCCCTTGGGCAGGGTGACGGTCACCGCGTCGCCGGGCCGCACGCCCCGCTCGACCAGCCCGGCCGCCACGCGCAGGGCGCGGTCGGCGAGCTCGCCGTGGGTCACCGAGACGTTCTCGGCGATCAGGGCCGGCGCGTCGGGGCGGGCGGTGGCGCCGTCGAAGAAGGGGCGTGCAGCAGCCCGGCCGGGATGTCGGCGTCGGTCGCGTTGACCCGCTCGCGGACGGCCCGCTGCGCCGGCGGCAGCAGGTCGGGCAGCGGCGCGTGCCAGTCCGCGGTCGCGAGGTGTTCCAGCAGCAGGTGGTAGCGTCGAACATGGCGTCGAGCACGCCCGCGTGGAACAGCTCCTCGACGGCGTCCCAGGTCACCTGCAGCCCGTCCGCGGACTCCAGCACCTGGTTGTCCAGGCTCACCTGCGGCGACTGCGAGATGCCGAAGACCCGTTCCGGGAAGCCGGGCGACATGTCCATCGACACCGGCGTCGCCTGGTCGCCGACGCCGAGGGCGCTGGTGAAGACCACCGGCACCGCCGCGTCGAGGGTCCCGGTCCGGGTGGCGAGCTCACGCAGCAGCCACGAGGGGGAGACGTCGCGGTGGTCGAGGTCCTCGCCGAGGCGCCGTTGCAGCGCGTGGGCCGCCGCGAGCCACCCGGCCGCGGGGTCGGGCCGGTACCCGGCGAGCGTCAGCGAGGTGAAGTCGCCGAGCACCCGGAAGACGTCGTCGTGGACGGGCCTGCGGTCGAACAGGGTGAGCGTGACGGTCAGCGCGGACGACCCGCTCCAGGCGCCGAGCACCTCGGCGTAGGCCGCGAGCAGCACCGTCGAGGGGGTCAGCCCTTCTGCCTGGCGCGGCGGACCAGCTCCGACCAGCGCTCGGCCGGCAGGTCGCGGCGGCGGCGGGTGAAGCGCGGGCGCTGCAGGTCCGCGGGGTCGATCCGCAGCGGGAGCTGCGGGGGTTCGGGGAGCTCGGCGAGCCGGGCCCGCCAGTGCTCCTGGGCCCGCTCGACGGCCGGGGGTTCCGGTGCGACCTGCAGGACGTAGTCCCGGAACGACAGCGTGATCGGCTCGAGGTGCGCCACCGGGTCGGCGTAGAGGAGGTCGAGCTCGGTGAACAGGGTCATGATCGACAGTGCGTCGAAGAGGATGTAGTCGAGCCCGATCGCGAGCCGGGTCCGGACCTCGCCGTCGGCGCCGGTGTACCGGACCGCGCGCAGCTCGTGCAGCGGCCAGGCGGTGAGGTCGAGCAGCCGGTGCGAGCACTCCGCGCGCAGCTCGGCACAGGCCCGCTCGCCGGCGTCCACCCCGTCCCCGGACACGTCACGTACGGCGATCCGGGTGGGCGGCACGTCGCGCAGGATGCGGTGCCGGCCGTCCGGGTCGAGGACGCGCGCAGCATCTCGTGGCGCGCGACGAGCCGGTCCCAGGCCCGCTCCAGCCGGGGGACGTCGACATCCACCCCGTCGAACTCGGCGTACTGCCAGGTCCCCACGCCCCCGAGGGTGAACGCGGGATCGCGGCCGAGCCAGTACGCCGCCTGGACGTCCGTGCCGGGGAACGGCTCGTGCCGGTTCCCGGGATCCGCCACGATCGGCGTGCCTGCGGGGCGACCGTGGTCGGCTCCGCGAGCTGCAGGTCGGCGGCGAAGTCGGCGAGCCGCGGGGAGCCGAACAGCGCACCGAGCCGGGCCCCGCAATCCCGTCGGCGGCCAGGCGCGCGACCAGCCGGGTGGCGAGCAGCGAGTCCCCGCCGAGGGTGAAGAAGCTGTCGCTGCGGTGCACGGCAGGCACGTCGAGCAGCTCCGCCCAGACGGCGGCGAGGCGCTGCTCGACCGGCCCGCGCGCGGCTCGCCCCCGGTGGTCACCGGGCCGGCCGCCGCGAGCAGCCGGACGACGGCGGCCCGGTCCGGCTTGCCGTTGGGGGTCAGGGGCAGCGCGTCGCGCACCTCGACGGTCTCGCAGACCATCGGGGGCGGGAGCAGCTCGGCCTGCCGGTCGCGCAGCTCCTGCGCGGACACCGGCGTGGTGGCCTCGACGAGGGCGGCGAGCCGGGCGCCCGAGCCCGTCCCGATCACGACCGCGACCGCGCGGCGCACCGCAGGGTGGGTCTCCAGCGCTGACTCGATCTCGCCGAGCTCGATGCGGTGGCCGCGCACCTTGACCTGGTGGTCGGCGCGGCCGAGGAAGTCGAGGGTGCCGTCGGGCAGGTAGCGGGCGAGGTCACCGGTGCGGTACCAGCGCACGCCGTCGCGGGTCACGAAGCGGTCGGCCGTCCGCTCGGGGTCGCCGCGGTAGCCGCGGGCGACGCTCGCGCCGCCGACCCAGAGCTCACCGGTCACGAGGTCGGGCCGGTCCCGGCCGCGGCCGTCGACGACCCGACATCGGACGCCGGCGAGTGGGACGCCCCACGGCACCGCCCGCCAGTCCGGGTCCGGCGCGCCGGGCACCTCCTGGACGGTCGAGTGGATCGCGGCCTCGGTCATCCCGCCCAGTGCGACGAACCGGGCCCCCGGGACGACGGCACGCAGCCGGCCGGGGAGCTCGGGGGACACCCAGTCACCCCCGAGCAGCACGAGCCGCAGCGAGTCGCCCGGGTCGGCGGGGGCGGCGGCGAGGAGCATGTCGAGCAGCACGGGCACGGTGTTCCACACGCTGACCCGGTGCCGGCGGAGCAGCTCCCACCACCGGACGGGATCGCGCCGCTCGTCGTCGGCGAGGGGGACGACGGCGCCGCCCACCGACAGCGGGGCGAACAGGTCGTAGACCGACAGGTCGAACTCCAGCGCGGACACCAGCAGGGTGCGGTCGTCCGCGCCGACGTCGAACCGGGCGCCGATGGCGGCGATCGTGTTGGCGGCGGCCGCGTGCGAGACCTCCACGCCCTTCGGCTCGCCGGTCGAGCCCGAGGTGAACAGGACGTAGGCGGCGTCGTCGGGGGAGACGGGCAGCGGCCCGGGCAGGGGCTGCTCGCCGAGGTCGCGCGGGGACAGCACCGGCACCTCGGCCTCGGCGCCCGGCTCCGCGAGCATCGCCTTCGCCTCGGCCCGCTCGAGGATCCGGGTCCGCCGCAGCGGAGGCTGATCACGGCCGATCGGGACGTACGTCGCGCCCGTGGCCAGCGTGCCGAGCACCGCGACGACCTGGTCGGTGCCCCGCGGCAGGCTGATCGCGACCGCGTCCCCGGGGCGTACCCCGTGCCCGGCCAGCCGCGCGGCGAGCCGCAGGGCGCGGTCGGCGAGCTCGCCGTAGGTCAGCGCATCGCCGGTCCGGCCCGGCTCGCCGAGCACGGCGGGCCGTCCGGGATCGGTCCGTGCCGCGGCGAAGAAGGCGGCGTGCAGCGCCTGCCGGGGCACGGCGGCCGCGGTCGCGTTGACCCGCTCCCGCACGGCCACCGCGCGGTCCGGCAGCAACGCGCCGACCGAGGTGTCCCACACCCGTTCCTCGCCGCCTGCGAGGCGGAGCACGAGGTCGCGGTAGGCGGCGAACATCTGCGCCGGGACGATGTCGCCGAGCACGTCCTCGCGGACGTCCCAGTTCAGCAGCAGCCCGCCGTCCTGCTCGCGGACCTGCGCGTCGAGCCACACCTGCGGGTTCTGCGAGCCGACCCAGACCGCGTCACCGAAGGACGAGCGCACGTCGTCGTCATACATCTCGCCGAGCCCGATCGCGCTGGTGTAGACGACCGGGGCCAGCACGGGCTCCCCGGAGCGCCGGGCGAGGTCGCGCAGCACGTCCACCCCGCCGTACGCGCGTGCCCGACGACGGCGTGCAGCCGGCTCTGGACCTCCCGGGTCCGGACGACCAGCGCCTGCTCCCCGCCCATGTCGACGTCGAGCAGGACCGAGCCGGTGAAGTCCCCGACGAGCTTCTCGACGTCCGGGTGCAGCGGCTCGCGCTCGAACAGCGGGAGGTTCAGCAGGAACCGCGGTGACCCGCTCCACGCCGCGACCACCTCGGCGAACGCCGTGGCCAGCGCGGCGGCCGGGGTCAGGCCGCGCCGCCGGGCGGCGGCCGTCAGCGCCGCCGAGTGCTCGGGCGACACCAGGTGGTGGTGGCGGCCCATCCGGGCGGGCACGCCGGGCCGCCCGGCACCGGGCAGCACCGGCAGCTCCGGCGGACCGGGCAGGTCCGCCAGCCGCTCGCCCCACCACTGCGCGTCGCGCTCGCGGCGCTCGGCCCGATCGGCGCCCGCCGTCCCCGCGTCCCGCTCGGCGAGGAAGGTGCGGAACTCGTGGTCGAGGGGCTCCGGCGGGGCCCCGAGGTAGAACCGGGCGAGGTCCCCGAGCAGGACGGACATGCTGAGCGCGTCCGCGGCCATCATGTCCAGGTCGACGTGCAGCCGGGTCGCGCCGCCGGGCAGCAGCGTCAGGCCGAGCTCGACGACCTCACCGCGCGAGACGTCGAACCGCCGGTGGGTGATGTGCTCGCGCAGCTCGGCCAGCCTCGCGGGGACGTCCCCGCCGATGTCACTGCCCTCGCGCAGGTCGCGCACGGCGACCGTGGGCAGGCCGGTCGCGTCCTCGATCCGCTGCATTCCGTCGGCGGTGAAGCGGACGCGCAGCATCGGGTGCCGGGCCACCAGCGCGTCGAACGCCCGCTGTAGCCGCCGCGGGTCGACGTCGCGGCCGTCGAACTCCAAGGAGAAGTGGGACCCGACGCCGCCGAAGGGCTGGCCGTCCTGGCGGCCGACCCAGTAGGCGTGCTGCATCGGGGCCAGCGGGAAGGGTGTCCCGGCGCCGGGGGCGGCGACGTCCACGTCGTCGGGCCGGGGTGCGGCGCCGGTCGCGGCGATCGCGTCGACCACGCCCCGCCAGCTCCGGATCGTCGGTTCCACCGCCAGGTCCTCGAAGGAGACCGGGTAGCCGCGGTGGCGCCATCCCGACGCCAGCCGGATCACGGTGAGGGAGTCCAACCCCAGCTCGAACAGGTCGTCGTCCTCGCCCAGCTCGCCGGCGTCGATCTCGAGCAGTGCGGCGACCTCGCCGCGCGGGTCCGGCAGGAGTCGGGCGGATTCGCTTCCGGGTTCGGTGATGTCCTGTGCCACTCTCGCCCCGTCTTGAAAATGAATGTCGTCTCGGATTGACTGCATCGAAGCACGCTGCGGAGTCGGATCGCTACCCCATCGAGTGGTGACGGAGGCCGCGCGGCGGCCACGGGCGGTCCACGACCACGAGGAGTGAGCACGCATGACGGGGAACGGGCAGCCGGACGAGGCGGACGCGCCGACCTGGCCCGCGGAGGCGGCCGAGAGCTACCGCCGCGCGGGCTACTGGGCCGGGCGTACGTTCGGTGCGCAGCTACGCGATCTGGCCGCCGCGCACGCGGACCGGACGGCCGTCGTCGACGCCGAGCGCAGGGTGACCTACGCCGAGCTCGACCGGGCCGTCGACGAGCTCGCCGCGGGCCTGCGCGAACTTGGCCTGCGGCGCGGGGACAAGGTGGTGCTCCAGCTGCCCAACGGTGTGGAGTTCGTCGTCACCTGGTTCGCATTGGCGCGTCTCGGGGTGGTGCCGGTGCACGCGCTGCCCGGGCACCGCGCCGCCGAGATCACCCACCTGGCTGCGCTGAGCGGCGCCGTCGCCCACATCGTCCCGGACGTGCACGCCCGGTTCGACTACCGCGAGCTGGCCGCCACGGTGCGGGCGCAGGTACCCGGGGTGCGGCACGTCGTCGTCGCGGGGGAGCCGGGTGGGCGCGACGGCGCGGTCGCGCTCGGTGACCTGCCCGTGCCGGGAGCCGGCCCGATCGACGACGCCCCCTCCCCGTCGGACATCGCGCTGCTGCTGCTCTCGGGGGGCACCACCGGCGTGCCGAAGCTGATCCCGCGCACGCACGACGACTACGCCTACAACGCCCTCGCCGCCGCCCGGATCTGCGGCATGGACGCCGACTCGGTCTACCTCGCGGTGCTGCCGGTCGCGTTCAACTTCACGATGAGCTGCCCCGGCCTGCTCGGGGTGCTCGCCGTGGGCGGCACCGCCGTCCTCTCCGGGAGCCCGGACCCCTCGACCACCTTCCCGCTGATCGAGCGCGAGCGCGTGACGATCACCGCGCTCAACCCGCCGCTGACCCCGGTGTGGATCGAGGAGGCGGGCCGGACCTCGCACGACCTGTCGAGCCTGCAGGTCGTCCAGATCGGGAGCGCGCGGCTGGCGGACGAGATCGCCCCACTCGTCGAGCCCGCCCTCGGTGCGACCCTGCAACAGGTCTTCGGCATGGCCGAGGGGCTGCTCAACCTCACCCTGCTCGACGACCCGGAGGAGCTGAAGCACACGACCCAGGGCAGGCCGATCTCCCCGGCGGACGAGATCCGGGTCGTCGACACCGACGGCAACGACGTCCCCGCCGGCGAGCCCGGTGAGCTCCTGACCCGGGGCCCGTACACCCTGCGCGGGTACTACCGGGCACCCGAGCACAACGCCCGCTCGTTCACCGCCGACGGCTTCTACCGCACCGGCGACGTCGTCCGGCAGCTCCCGACCGGGCACCTGAACGTCGTCGGGCGGGTGAAGGACCAGATCAACCGGGGCGGCGAGAAGATCGCCGCGACGGAGGTGGAGGGGCACCTCCTCGCCCACCCCGGGATCGCCGCGGCCGCGGTCGTCGGGACGCCGGACGAACGCTTCGGGGAGCGGTCGGTGGCGTTCCTCGTGTGCCGGGACGAGCCCGTCGGCAAGCTCGCCGTCGCGCGGCACCTGCGCGCACTCGGCGTCGCCCAGTACAAGCATCCCGACCAGGTCGAGCTGATCGACGCGCTGCCGCTCACGCCGGTCGGCAAGATCGACAAGAACGCGCTGCGAGAACGGCTGGTGTCCGCGTGCGCCCGGCTACCGCGTCCCGTTCGCGCACCGGGGCAGCCACCTCGGGGATCGGGAGGCCGACGCGATCGCCCAGCTCGTCCGGTCCGGTGGCCGGCTGACGTCCGGTGAGCGGCGCGTCGAGTTCGAACGGCGCTTCGCCGAGCTGGTCGGCGTCCGGCACGCGCTCACCGTGACGAGTGGGACGGTGGCCCTCGAGCTCGCGATCGGGCTGCTCGACCTGGGTCCGGGCGACGAGGTGATCACGACTCCGCAGACCTTCCAGGCCACGGTCCAGCCGTTGCTCGACACCCCGGCCCGGGTCCGCTTCTGCGACGTCGACCCGGGCACGCTCAACATCGACCCGAGCCGGCTGGAGGCGCTGACGACCGACCGGACCCGCGCGGTCGTGCTCGTGCACTACGGCGGGCGGCCCGCCGACATGGACCGGATCATGGCGCACGCGCGGCCGCGGGGGATCGTCGTGATCGAGGACTGCGCGCACGCGCTCGGCGCGCAGCGGCACGGCCGGAGCCCGGGCTCGCTGGGGGACATCGGCTGCTTCAGCTTCCACGCCAGCAAGAACATCACCACCCTCGGCGAGGGCGGGATGATCACCGTGGACCGCGACGACTGGGCGGAGCGGCTCGACCGCCGCCGCTCCAACGAGGTCGACGGCGACTTCGTCAGCGGCCTGGTGCCGGCGGCACCGCCGCCGTCGCTGGCCTGGATGAAGTGGGCGGACCGCGCGCACGGCCACGCCTGTGCCGGGGTCCGTCGCGCCGGCACGAACGCCACCATGTCCGAGGCCGCCGCCGCGGTCGGCCTGGTCCAGCTCGACAGGCTCCCCGGACTCGTGGCGCGGCGCAGGCACATCGGCGCGCGGATCGACGAGGTGCTCACCCGGCACGACTGGCTGCGACCGACCACCCCGGAGCCGGGGGTCACGGACGCACGGCACCTCCACACGTTCTTCGTCGACCGCCCGGGCGCACGCGACGCCCTGGTCCGGGCCCTGGACCGCCGATCGGTGGAGGTCCAGCTGCGCTACTTCCCCCAGCACCTGATGCCCGAATGGCGGGCCCGCGGCCCGCACGGCCCCGGCGAGTGCCCGGTGGCCGAGGCGTCGTGGTTCGGCGCCCACATGAACCTGCCCTGCCACCCGTCGCTGACCGACGCCCAGGTCGACCACCTCGTCCACGCCCTCGACGAATCCGCGCACGAGGTCGCAGGCCGTGCCGAGAAGACCGAGAAGACCGAGAAGGAGACCCCGTGCCCTACATCGACGTGAGCATCTTCGAGGGGCGGCTCACCCCGCAGACCCAGGAGCGGCTGATCGCGGCGCTCACCGACGCCGTCGTCGAGGTCTTCGACGAGTCGATCCGCGAGCAGACCTGGATCGTGCTGAACCCCGTCGACCCGAAGCGCTGGGGTATCGGAGGGAGGCCGTGCGGACCCGGCCGCGGAGCGGAGGAAGTCGGGTGAGGGCAGGCGGATTCGGGGCGAGGACTCCACAGGGAGTCGCATTCCTGATCACACCCGGTCGGACTCCGCTCACACACTCGTGTTGACCTGCTGCGATCTGCGACTCGCCGAGGGCAACCGGGCTCGCCGTCCAGTATCCTCGCTCGTTCTGCTCGACCGGAGGGATGACCGAGATGCTTGGCGCGTTTGTTGGCAAGGCCGCGGGGCTGCTGGCCACCGGCGTCGTCGGGGCGGCCACCTACGACGGGGTGAAGCGCGTCGTGCGCAGCGACACCGTCCGTG
The DNA here is from genome assembly GCA_001942185.1 of Pseudonocardia sp. CNS-004. Lineage (GTDB taxonomy): Bacteria > Actinomycetota > Actinomycetes > Mycobacteriales > Pseudonocardiaceae > Pseudonocardia. The sequence goes on along the minus strand of MKJV01000068.1, from coordinate 171,519 downwards.
GCGCTGCGGTCACGGTCACCTCCTGGGGCCTGCGCGGCGCCCGTGCCGCCGAGGCCGGCGCCGAGCGCGTCCGGCTGACGACGGCCGACATCGTCAGCGAGGCCCGGGAGCGGATCGGTGAGCAGAACCCGCCCCCGGGAGCCCCGGCACCCGACCACGAGCACTGATCCGCGTGGCGGTCACGGTTCTGTCCGACGCTGCGGGCCGGGTGCGGTTCGCCGCGCCCGGGCTCGTCGGCAGCCCGGCGCTCGCGGTGGCCGTGGAGGACGCCGTCGACACGGTGGTGCACGTCCGGCAGGTGCACGCCTACCCCCGAACCGGGAGCATCGTGGTCTGGTACGACCCCGAGCGCTGCGACCGAACCGAACTGCTCGAGGCGGTGGACAAGGGGCTCGGTGCCGACCCGGAGGCCACGGCGGAACGCACCCCGCGCTCGGCGGAGGTCCGCAACGGCGACCTGGTGCGGCTCGCTGTCGGCGGTGCCGCGCTGGCCGTGCTGGGGATCCGCCGCTACGGGCTGCGCCGCCCGCCGGTCCTCGGCCCGAGCAGCCGCGCCGTCGCCACCGGGGTCACGATCTTCACCGGCTACCCGTTCCTGCGCGGCGCCCTGCGCTCCATGGCGGGTGGCCGTGGCGCCGGTACCGACGCGCTGGTGTCCGCCGCGACCGTTGCCAGCCTGGTGCTGCGTGAGAACGTCGTGGCACTGACGGTGCTGTGGCTGCTCAACATCGGCGAGTACCTGCAGGACCTCACGCTGCGCCGCAGCCGTCGGGCGATCTCCGAGCTCCTCACCGGCGCCCGCACCCGCACCTGGATGCGCCTGGCCGACGGCACCGAGCTGGAGGTCGACATCGACCAGCTCGGCGTCGGTGACGAGGTCGTCGTCCACGAGCAGGTCGTGCTGCCGGTGGACGGCGTGGTCGTCGAGGGCGATGGTGTCGTCGACCAGGCCGCGATCACGGGCGAGCAGCTCCCGGTGTCGGTCGGTGTGGGTACGCCGCTGCCGGCGGGTTCGGTGCTCAAGCGCGGGCGGCTCGTCGTGCGCGCCACCGCGGTCGGGCGGGACACCGCGATCGGCCGGATCATCGCGCGCGTCGAGGAGGCGCAGCACGACCGGGCGCCGATCCAGACCGTGGGGGAGACGTTCTCGCGGCGGTTCGTGCCCACGTCGTTCGCGCTGTCGGCGCTGACGCTGCTGGTCACCCGCGACGTGCGCCGCGCGATGACGATGCTGTTGGTGGCGTGCCCGTGCGCGGTGGGCCTGTCGACGCCGACCGCGATCAGCGCCGCGATCGGCAACGGTGCCCGCCGCGGCATCCTGATCAAGGGCGGTGCGCACCTCGAAGCGGCGGGCCGCGTGAACGCCATCGTGTTCGACAAGACCGGCACGCTCACCCTTGGCCGCCCGGTCGTGACCAACGTCGTGTCGTTCCACGACGACTGGACGCCCGAGCAGGTGCTCGCCTACGCCGCCAGCTCCGAGATCCACTCCCGGCACCCGCTCGCGCAGGCGGTGATCCGCTCGACGGAGGAGCGGCGCATCGAGATCCCCCCGCACGAGGAGTGCGAGGTGCTGCTCGGCCAGGGCATGCGGGTGGAGTCCGACGGCCGGGAGCTGCTCATCGGCAGCCGGGAGCTGCTGCGCAGGCAGAAGGTGCGCGTGAGCCGCAAGGCCCACGACTGGGTCCGCAGGCTGCAGCGTGCCACGGAGATCCCGCTGCTGCTGGCGGTCGATGGTGACCTGGTCGGGCTGGTGTCGTTGCGCGACTCGATCCGGCCCGAGTCGCGCGAGGTGCTCGACGCGCTGCGTGCCGACGGGGTGGAGCGGATCGTGCTCCTGACCGGTGACCACCCCGACGTCGCCGCCGCGGTCGCGGCCGAGCTGGGCATCGACGAGTTCCGGGCGCAAGTGCTCCCGGAGCAGAAGCAGGACGTCGTGCGGGCGCTGCAGGCCGAGGGCTACACCGTCGCGGTGGTCGGGGACGGCACGAACGATGCCCCGGCGCTCGCGCTGTCCGACATCGGGATCGCGATGGGTGTCGGCGGCACCGACGTCGCGGTCGAGACGGCCGATGTCGCGCTCGCCGGGGACGACCTGCGTACGCTGATGGACCTGCGGGATCTCGGCAGGCGCGGCGTCGGGCTCATCCGGCAGAACTACGGCATGTCGATCGCGGTCAACGCCGCGGGCCTGCTCGTCTCGGCAGCGGGTGGCATGAGCCCCGTGGTCGCGGCGATCCTCCACAACGCCTCGTCCGTCGCCGTCGTCGCGAACAGTTCGAGGCTGATCCGGTACGGGCTCAGGCCGTAGGAGGTCAGCGGATGCCGCCCAGTCCTCGGTGCGTTCGATGCCGGCACGCCGGGCACGTCGGGTGGTGAGGGCGCGGGTGAGGCCGTCGAGCCACGCGCAGGCCCCCTCGTAGGTGAGGTCGCCGTCGACGAAGACGCGACCTGGGAGAAGCGTCGCGCCGCAGCGCGCGATCAGCGTGCGCAGCGGTTCGCGGTCCATGTGGTGCAGGGCGGTGGTGCTGACCGCACTGCGAGGAAGGCTGCACGGTTGTCACGCGCACGTCTGATCCTGGTGGAGGCAGGACCGCTGCCCTATAGTAATCGACAATGATTGTCGATTGCAGAAGTCGGCCCCAGGAGGCGTCGACGTGGGCGCCGTGACCGCCACCGGCTACACGGCAGTGGTGTGCACCGCGCCCGGTTGCCGCACCCCGCTCTCCGACGAGCTGTTGGCCGATCTCCGGGTTGCCGTCCGGAGTAGTGGGTCCGGCGTACTGGTGGTGGCGGGCTGCACGCTCGGTGCGGTGGTGTGCCGCCTGCGTCCGTCTGCGCCGCTCGTGGTCGTGCAGCCGTGTGATGTGCAGCGCCGGCCGATCGGCCGGTCGTCCGGGTGGGGCCGCTGCGCTCCCGCGCCGACGTCACCGAGCTCGTCCGCTGGCTGGGCAGAGCCCGGTTCGACGTCGACGACCTCCCCGCCCGCCTCGCGGTGACTCATCGCGGGGTCGGGGCGGCGCCGTCAACTGAGTCGCCGTCGGTCGGTCTGGTCGCTGCGGTGGCCGCGATCCATGCGCCGAGGTCTATTTGAAAATCATGTTCATCAAGGTGTGACTGTACGGGTGACCGTCACCGTCTGCTCCCGTCGGCCGTGAGTGGTCCGGCCTTCGGCATCCTCACCGACCTCGTCCGCACCGCGCTCGGCCTTCCTCCCGAGGCCGCCGTCACGGTCTCGCAGCTCACCTGTCGCGAGCCGGGCTGTCTGCCCGTCGAGCCCCGCCGGCCGGCAGGCGGGTGTGGCGCGTGTCCGTCCGATCACCTGCCCGGTGTTGCCTTCCGGCTCGCGTAACCAGGCGGGGATGTGGTCGTCGGGCACGCCTCAGCCACGATCGCCTGGCCGACGTGCGCGATCGTCATCCGCAAGCGGTCCAGGCGCACTGCGCGGGGGTTCCGAGGATCAGACCGGCGGGTGACCGGGTTTGACTCGGTCGGAGCAGGGCATCAATCGGTCGTGACGATGTTCTGCCCGCCCGGGGTGTACCGGGCCGAGGGTGACACCGCGTTGGTGACCGAGGTGATGCGTCGGGGCGGGTTCGCCCGCGGCCGGGACGTGCTGGATCTGGGCACCGGCAGCGGGGCGTTGGCGATCGCCGCGTCCCGGGCCGGTGCCACGACGGTCACCGCGGTCGATGTGTCGTGGCGTTCGATCGCGGCGACGTGGGTGAACGCCCGGCTGCACCGGGCCGCGGTGGCGGTGCGGCGGGGAGACCTGTTCGCCCCGGTCGCCGGGCGCCGATTCGGGTTGGTGGTGGCCAACCCGCCCTATGTGCCGGCCGAGACCGACCGGCTGCCGCGTCACCGCCTGGCCCGCTGTTGGGATGCCGGCCCGGACGGCCGCGCCCTTGTGGACCGGGTCTGCGCCGGCGTGGCCGACGTGCTGGCCCCCGGCGGGGAGGTGTTGTTGGTGCACTCCGGGATATGCGACACCGATCTCACCCTGGACGCGCTCGACCGGGCCGGGCTGGTGCCGCAGGTGCTGGCGAAGGCGAGTGTGCCGTTCGGGCCGGTGATGCGTGCGCGGGCCGCGCTGCTGGAGTCCCGGGGCCTGATCGGTCCCGAACAGCGGGAGGAGGAGCTGGTGGTCGTGGGAGCGCACCATGGGTGAACGGGCGGTCGCAGCGGTGCCGCAGGTCGTGCTCACCGACGAGGGCCCGCTGCTGGTGCCCGGCCCGGTGGACGTCGTGCTCCCGGACGGCGTCGGGTGCGTTCCGAACGGCCGGTGACCGCGCTGTGCACCTGCCGGCGCAGCCGCCGCCCACCGTTCTGCGACACCAGCCACCGCCGCAAGGTCCGCGCACCGAGGGAGGAGGACCGTGCTCAGCCGTAGCGCAGCCCGTCCCGTCGAGCCGCCGGCGTTGCCCGAGCCGCGCGGCCCGCTGTCGGCCGCCGTGATCACGGCCTGCGCCGCGGCTCGCAGATCCTGCCGCCCGTGGAGGGTGCCGACCCCTACGGTGACGATCTGCAGCTCGCGCTGTACTGCCTGTACGAGATGCACTACCGCGGGTTCGCCGGCGTACCGACGAGCGGGAGTGGGATCCGGCATTGCTGACGGGGCGGGTCGCGGCCGAGCGCCGGTTCCTGTACGCGCTGCGCGCCGACGTCGCCGCGTCCGGCGAGCCGCTCGGTGATGTGGACGCCGAGATCGGGGCGCTGCTGCTCGAACCGGTCGAAGGCCGGGGCCCGTCCTGGCACCTGTCCACGGACGGTGAGCGCTGGCAGGTGCGCGAGTACGTGGCGCACCGCTCGCTCTACCACCTCAAGGAGGCCGACCCGCAGGCCTGGGTGATCCCCCGATTGGACGGGCCGGCCAAGGCCGCGCTGGTCACCGTGGAGCACGACGAGTACGGCGCGGGCGACCCGGACCGGATGCACGCGCGGCTGTTCGCCGACATGATGCGCGTTCTCGACCTGGACGACCGCTACGGCGCCTACCTCGACGCCGCCCCCGCCGAGACGCTGGCCGAGGTGAACCTCATGTCGCTGTGCGGGCTGCACCGTGCCCTGCGCGGGGCGCTGGTCGGGCAGTTCGCCGCCGTGGAGCTCACCTCCTCGCCCGGCTCGGACCGCCTGGTCCGCGCCATGCGCCGACTACGGCTGCCGGAGGCGGCCGTGGAGTTCTACGCCGAACACGTCGAGGCCGACGCCGTGCACGAGCAGTTGGTCCGCCGAGGCGTCATCGCCCCACTGCTCGCCGCCGAACCCGCGCTCGCCCGCGACGTCGTGTTCGGGATCCGGGCCAGCGGGTTCCTCGCCGACCGGTTCGGCGACCGCCTCCTGGCCCGGTGGACCCGAGGCCGCCCGTCGCTCCTGCACCCGCTGCCCGACGCTCCGCGACAGGTGCCCGGCTGACCGCAGCCGGGCCGAACGTGGTCCGACCGACCGTCGCCACAGGGTGGGGGTGACGTCGTGACCGGACACAGCTGCCCGGGCGGGGGCGTCACCCTGAACTTGCTCGCGGTCGGTCGCCGTCAGCGTCCTGGCCCGGCTGCCGCCCGCGCCGTCCCGTCACAGGACCGGCGGCGCGGAGGGCGAACGCCTCGTCGAGCACGGCCACTCCGAGTCGGGTTCCATCAGCGCAGCGGGTCGAACGGCGCCAGCTCGGCCGGGCGTCGGCCGGTGACGACGGCCTCGGCGAGGAGCTGCCCGGTGACCGGGCCCAGGGTGATGCCCCACATCCCGTGACCACCGGCCACGAACACCTGCGGCGAGCGGGTCGATCCGATCAGCGGCAACCCGTCGGGTGTGCAGGGGCGGGCGCCCACCCACTCGTCGGTGCGGGCGTCGAGGTCCGCCCCCCGCAGGAGCGGGCGGGCCGCGTCGACGATCGCGCGGACGCGCCGAGGGTCGACGGGCGCATCCGGGGCGCGGAACTCCATCATCCCGGCCACGCGCAGGCGGTCACCGATCGGCGTGCAGGCCACCCGCTGCGCCGGGAAGTAGACCGGCCCGGCGGGGACGTGCTCGATCGGGATGCTGAAGCTGTAGCCGCGGCCGGCCTGGACGAGGGTGCGGACCCCGAGCGGCCGGGCCAGATCGCTGAGCCACGCCCCAGCGGCGATCACCACCGCGTCGAAGGGCTCGGCCCCACCGTCGGCCAGTTGGATGTCGACGGCGCCGGCGCGGTCGCCGATCCCGGTCACCACCGCGCCGGCGCGGATCTCACCGCCACGCTCGCGCACCGATTCCGCGAGCTGATGCACGTAGCTGCTGGGGTCGATGAAGCGCTGGCCGTGGAGTCGGATCGCGGCGCCGACCTCGTCGGCCAGCGACGGCTCGATCTCGCGCGCCTCCGCGCCGGTGAGCACGTCGAACTCGACGCCTTGCCCCGCCGCGTGGATGTGCTCGATCTCCTCGAGCAGCACCGTCCGCTCGGCCTCCGAGCGGTAGGCGGCAAGGAATGACTTGGCCTCGTTGGTCTGGCCGGTGACGCCCCCTTCGGCCAGCGCGTCGAAGCCGGCGAGCGCGCGCCGGTTGAGGGGGACCAACGCCTCCATGGCGGCCCGCCACCGGGCGGCCGTGCTGTTGCGAGCGAAGCGCGCCAGGAACCTGATCAGCCGGGGGTCGGCGCTCGGTGGCACGTACACCGGGGACGACGGGCTGAGCACGGCGCGCACCCCGTAGCGCAGCACCGCGGGCTCCGGCAGCGGGGTGGCGATAGCGGGGGTCAACCATCCGGCGTTGCCCCAGGACGACCCCGCGGCGACCCCCTCGCGATCCAGGATCGTCACCGACACCCCGCGTTCCTGGAGGAACCAGGCGGTGGCCAGGCCCACCATGCCGGCGCCGACGACGGCGACCCGGCCGGGACGGCGCGCGGTGTCGAAAGCACCCATCAGAGGCTCCTCCTCGCCAGCGGGGACACATCCGATCCTGGCTCCGGACTGCGACGCTGTCTTCGTGCGACCGGGACAATCCAGCAAGTGCGCACGGTGCAGCAGGCACAATGGGCTCGTGCAGTCAGCCCCCGCCGCCCGTCGCCGCTGATGATCACGGTTCCGGCCCTGGTCGAGGCGGTCGGCGCCGCCCTCCTGCGGCTCGTGACCGAAGGGAGCGGCGCCGCAGTCGGCGACGTGACGCTCGCCGAGCCCAACGAGGACGTCGTCGCCGTTACCGCCGACCTCGTGCTCGGCGTGGCGGTGTCCCACCCGGAGGAGGCGGTGCGCGTACTCGAACGCGCCGCGGACGGTGGGGCCGCCGGTGTCGTCCTCAAGTCGCCGCTGGCGCGCGACCCCCAGGTCGTCGCTGCCGCCGAGGAAGCCGGTCTCGCGCTGGTGGAGCTGGCGACCCACGCGTCCTGGGCCCACGTCGTCTGGCTCCTGCGTGGCGTGATCGATCGCGCCGCCGCACCCGGCTCGCCGGCACTGGGCGACGCCGGTGTCCACGGCGAGCTGTTCGCCCTCGCCGACGCGGCGGCGGCGATCGTCGACGCCCCGGTGACCATCGAGGACGCGCAGTCCCGCGTGCTCGCCTACTCGGCGCGCCAAGAGCTCACCGACCCCGCGCGCGTATCGACGATCGTCGGGCGCCGCGTGCCCGACGAGGTCATCAGCCATTTCCGCGCCCGCGGCGTGTTCCGCAGGCTCGCGCGCTCGAGCGAGCCGATCCACCTGACCGACGTCCCGCAGGCACGCTGCCGCGGCTCGTCATCCCGGTCCGCGCCGGCGGGGAGTGGCTGGGGTCGATCTGGGCGGTGGTCGGCGAGCCGGTCGCACCGGAACGCGTCGAGGAGCTCACCCGGGCCGCCTCCGTCCTCGCGCTGCACCTGTTGCGCCTGCGCGCGCAGGCCGGAATGGCCCGCCGCGTGGCGACCGACCGGCTGCGAACGGCCCTGCGCAGCGCGTCGCCGCAGCCCGATGCCGACCTCTGGCTCCCGGACGGCCCTGGCGGGTCATCGCGCTGGGCCCCCCGGGACGACAGGCGAGCCGCGCGAGAAGCTCGACCTCTGGGAGTCGATCGCGCGCCGTTTCGGCTGGCACTACCCGCTGCTCGCCGATCTCGACGGCGGCGTCTTCGCCCTCGTGGCGGCACACCACGGTCTGAACGCCGCAGGCTCGTGGGAGTGGCTGCGGGCGCTCGTCACCGCGGTCGATCGACACGACGACACGCTGACCGCCGCGGCGGGTGGTCTCGCAGGCGACCGCAGCGAGCTGCCCCGATCGCGCAGCGAGGCCGCGGAGCTACACCGGCTCGTCACATCCGGGCGACTGCCCGGACCCGTCGCACAGCTCGAGCATGCCTGGGACGCCGTCGTCGTCGCCCGCGCCCGCAGCGCCGTGCGGGCGGACACGAGCCTGCTCGGCGGGCCCCTACCGGCCCTGATCGCGCACGACCGCGAGCACGGCACCGCCTACGCCGCCACGCTGGCGGCCTGGCTGACGCACGCAGGCGAGCCCAAGGCCGACGCCGCGGCGCTGCACATCCACCCCAACACACTGCGCTACCGGATGCAGCGCATCGGCGAGGTGGCGCGGCTCGACCTCACATCGCCACAGGTCCGACTCGCGCTCCAGCTCCAGCTCAGCGCACTCGACACCGCTTCTGATCGAGACACGTGACCCGCCCGCGGCGACCGTTCGGCCGCTGGTCCCGAATGGCTGCGCCGACCCGCGTCATGGACCGCGCTGACCTGGCCGGCCCGCGGTCGCGCGACCTGCCTGGCCGGCTCGCCCACCTCGGTCACCATGTCCGGCTGCCCCACCCGGAGCTGGGTGAGGCAGGCGTGGAGGGGCCACGGTGGCGTGTGCATCTCCCACCGAATCGGCCAACAAACTGGCGAAGTGCCTCACCGCGACGAACCGCTTCCCACTATCTGGTTGATCGGGTTCAGGTGGCCGGACATTTGTGTGTCCGTCACGGTCAGCTGTCGCAGGGTATTCCTCCGGGTCCGGCCGATCTGCACGTCCGTGCCGGTGGCGTCCGGACATTTTGCCTCCGCGGGGGTGGCCCGAGATTTCGGTTGCGGCCCTTCCCCGTAGTGGAGCGGCCGGCAGCTGAACTCTCGGAATGCGCGCCGCCCGGAATCGGTTTGTGCGGGTATGAGGATCGGCATCATCGGAGCAGGACACATCGGCGGCACCCTCACACGGCGGCTCACCGCACTCGGGCACGAGGTGCGCGTGGCCAACTCGCGGGCCCCGGAGACGCTCGCCGCCCTGGCGGCCGAGACCGGTGCGACCGCCGTGTGGGCGGCCGACGCCGCTACCGACGCGGACGTCGTGATCGTCAGCATCCCGCAGAAGAACGTGCTCGACCTGGCGGCGGGCCTCGTCGCAGGGGCCAAGGATGGTGCCCCCGTTGTCGAGACCAACAACTACTACCCCCGCGAGCGCGACGGGCGCATCGCCGGGATCGAGGACGGCACCCCGGAGAGCGCGTGGGTGGCCCAGCAGCTCGGCGCCGACGTGGTGAAGGCGTTCAACAACATCTACTGGAAGCACCTGCTCGAGCGCGGCGTTCCGGCCGGCACCGCAACGCGGATCGCGCTGCCGATCGCCGGCGCCGACGGTCCGGGCAAGCAGCTGGTGTTCGAGCTGGTCGACGCCTTGGGGTTCGACCCGGTCGACGGCGGCACGATCGAGGAGTCGTGGCGCCAGCAGCCCGGCACACCCGTGTACGGCAAGGACTACGACGCCGCTGGTGTGCGCGCCGCGTTGGCGGCGGCGCCGCCCGCGCGTCCCGATGGTTTCCGCGCGGCCTGACCGCCCGGGGCCCGTCGGTCGGCCCGCCCGCGGCGCCGCCGGGCGGGCACCGCGGCGATGCCGTCCTCGGCCGGCCGAACTAAGGTAAGCCCATCCTGACTTCTGGAGGTTGTGGTGGGAGCGGTCCTCGGTCGTCGTGCGGTGCTGTCCCTGGTGTTCGCGTCGTTGGCCGGAGGTGCCGTCGCCTGTTCCGAAGATCGGCGGGCGCCGGGTGCACCGCCGGCCGGTACCGGGGCGACGGAGGCCGAACCGGGCGCCATGCCGGTGACGATCGAGCACGTGTACGGCGCGACGACGATTCCGGCGGTCCCGCGGCGGGTGGCCGCGGTCGGGCTCGGTGACGCCGATGTCCTGCTCGCGCTCGGTGTCGTCCCCGTGCTGGTCCCGGTCTGGAGTGGATCGACCGACGACGGCGTCGGGGAGTGGGCGCGCCCCTTGCTCGGCGGGGCCGATCCGGTCTCGCTGGAGGACGCGACGACCGAGTTCGACGTCGAGCCGATCGCGGCGGCTCGTCCGGACCTGATCCTGGCGGTCAACAACGCGATCGGCGAGACGCGCTACGCGCAACTCAGTAGCGCACCGCAGCATTGGCGCGGGTCCTGGAGGGCGGGACGCTGCGGGTGTTCAGCCCGGATTCCGGACGTGGCCAGCTGTTGACGGAGCTCGGTTTCCGCCCGGCGCCCGGCGTGGCGGACCGGTTCGGCGGCTCGTTCTACGCCGACGTGGCGGCCGAGAACCTCCCGACGATCGACGCGGACCTCCTCGTGATCGACAACTACGAGAAGGCGCGTGCTCAGCTGGACTCGATGCCGACGTTCCAGGCGCTGCCCGCGGTCCGGGAGTCCCGCATGATCGGCCTCGACCCGGTCGTCAGCGACGCGGTGTCGATGCCGAACCCGCTGACCATCCCCTACATCGTGGACGATCTGCTCGAGCGGATCAGCCGGACACCGGTGCAGGGCTGAATAGCCGGCCGCGGCTCCACAGCCACAAGGTGCCGGCCACGGCCGCGACGGTCCCGGCCAGGGCCCACCACGGGGTGCCGGCGGGCAGTGCGTCTGCGTCGACGCCGTCGTAGATCGCTCCGACGGCCAGCGCCCCACCGAGGGTGAGGATCCCCCCGAGCGTGTTGAGCATGCCGAAGTGTGCGCCCAGCAGGCGCTCGCCGGCGAGGCGGCCGATCACATCGCGCATCGGCGGCACCATCAGCATCTGCCGAGGTGCAGCAGCACGACCCAGCAGGCCAGCCCGGTCAGCCCGAGCGCTGCTGACCCGGTCAGCACCGGCGGCACCAGGAACGACACCGCGATCAACCCCAACCCGCCGACGATCGCCGCGCGGTGCCCGAGCCTCGTGGCGGCGACCGCCACCGAGCGCTGGCCCCCGATCACCAGCAGCGCGGCGCCGGTGAAGAACCACCCCAGCGCGTCCTGACCACCGACGACGCGATCCAGGTGCTCGGGCAGCATCAGGTAGAGCTGGTTGTAGGCGACCAGCTGTCCCCCGCAGAGCACGGTGAACACCAGGAACGCGTGGTTGCGCAGCACCGTCGTCCAGACCAGACGCAGGGTCGGCACCTCGCCGGTCGCAGGCCCACCGTCCGTCCCTCCCACCCCCGTGCCGGTATTCGCATCGGCCGGCAACCAGCGGAAGAACGCCACCCACAGCAGGCAGAACAAGGCGGCCGAGCCCACCGCCGTCACGCTGAACGGCACGACGAGAAGCAGCGCGCCCAGTGCCGGCCCCACCACCGACCCCAGCCGGCTGCACATCTGCTCCACCGCGAACAGTTCGGTGCGCCGCAGCACGCCCTGCGCCTCCAACCGGTGGCCGTAGGCGGCGTTCGCCGACTCCACGGCGGGTGCGAACAGCGCCGCCGCCACCCCGACCAGCAGGACCGCGACCACCACCGACCACAGCTGCTCGGCCAGGCCGAGCAGCACGAACCCGACGATCCGCACCGCGACCCCGACGAGGACCACCGGCCGCACCCCGAACCGGTCGGCGATCCCGCCGCCGATGAAGAACAAGCCCTGCTGGCTGAACGTCCGCAGGCCGAGCACCAAGCCGACGGCCCAGCCGGCCAGCGCGAGGTTCTCGGACAGGTGCACCGCGAGGAACGGCACCACCAGGTAGAAGCCGATGTTGAACACCACCATCGACACCAGGATCAGCCGGACCGGGGCCGGGACGATGCGCACGGTGTGCAGCAGACCCGGAGCTGCACGGCCCCGCCGGGAGAGCGCCATGCGATCAACCTACGAGTTGCTGTCCGGGATCGACCGACTCCGTCCGCCTGCGGGGGCCGAACGTGGTGATCGAGTCCGCCCCAGGGGCGGCACGGCGTCCACCGCATGCGGTCGTCCCTCCCCGGCCGGGGCGATGTCGACTTCGAGCGTTCCGCCGACGCCCTGCGGGAGATCCCCGCTGACACTCGGCCGGACGAGGACCAGCCGCTCCCGCGCCCGGCGGATGTGCCTGCGTCGATCAGCCTCCCCACTTGGCTAGCAGCGAGAACGCCTGTCCGGCGGGCCGCTCCGCCCGCGGCCGGGGCGGCCGCTCCCGCCGCCGGGACCGCCCCCGACCTGCGCTCGGGCGGCGGTCCGGCCGCGCCGCGCACCGGGGTCGTGCAGAGCCCGATGTCCCACTCGAGCATGTCCGCACCGCGCCCCGGTGGGCTCGCTTTACACACCGTTGTGGGGGAGGTACACATGGTGGTCAGTGCTCGACCTGTGCGCTGCACGGGGACGTGAGCGACCAAGCGGGACCTGCGCCGCGCGGTGCCCGGCTGTGGGTCGGCCGGGCGGCAACGAGCGGTCGGCGGCCCGAGCTGATGGGTGCTGTGCGACGCCGAGGGCGGACCAAAGGCGGTTCTTCTGCATGAGCGATGGGCAGCGACTGGACACCCCGCCGGTGAGCACCGGGAAGGGCTCCGTGTTCTCGGCGTGGGAGCAGTTCGTGCAGGGCGAGGACCACGTCCGGGGCGTCCGGCCGGAGGTATTGCTCTCCTGGCACCGCTGCCGCGAGCGGTACCGCGTCGACCCGCACCTGACCGAGGCGCCGCTGGCGGCGGCCCACAGCGACCACACGCTCGAACAGGACGTGGTGCTCACGGAGCTGGGCGGGCTCGCGGCGGGCGTGGCACGGGAGGTGGAGGGCCGCAACGGCATCGTGACCGTCGCCGACGCCACCGGCCGGATCCTCGCCACCTGGGGCGACCAGGCCACGGTGGCCCGAGCCGCCGACGCCAACCTCGCGACCTGGTCCTGCTGGTCGGAGTCCACGGCCGGCACGAACGGCATGGGTACCGCGCTGGAGACGCACGGCCCGGTCCTGATCAGGGGTGCGGAGCACTGGTGCCAGGCGTTCCACGGCTGGGCGTGCGCGGGCGTCGCCGTCCGGGACGTGGTGACCCGCGAGCCGATCGCGGTGCTCAACATCTCCTGCTGGCGCACCCCGCTGCCCGAGATCACCGGCAGGTGGCTCTCCCACGCGGTGGGCAAGACGCAGGGCGCGTTGAAGGGGCGGGCCCGGGACAGCGCCGCCGAGTTGATCGCCTCCTTCGCCCGGGTCAAAGGGCGCGGGCCGGTTGCCGTGGCCGCGGTGGACACCGCGGGGAAAGTGGTGATCGCCGACGAGCGAGCCGGTCTGCTCATGGGTGTGCCGGCCGAGGCACCCGCGGTCGAGCCCGCCATCAGGTGGCACACCTGCCTGCCGGACCTGATCCGGGTGGCGGAGTACGCCACGGCGCGCGCCACGAAGGATCCCGACTGGGTCGGCTCGACGCAGATCTTCACCCACCTCGTCGACGAGCCGTCCCACGTCACCATCCGGCCCGTGTTCTTCTCGGGACAGCTGGCCGGGCACCTGATCCTCTTCGGCGTCTCCGACGACGGTCACCCGCTCCCCGCAGCGCGCCCGTCATCCCGTCGGGGATGCCGATGCGCCGGGTCGTGGCGGCGCGGGGGGACCGGATGGTGCTGCTGCGGCTGCCCGAGGTGTGCTTCGCCGAGTCGGACGGCAACGACGTGTGGCTGTCCACCGACCAGGGGCGGCTGCGCGCCGCATCCGCCGGCCTGGACAAGCTCGCGGGTGAGCTGGCCGATGCGGGGTTCCTGCGCGTGCACCGCCGCTACGTGGTCAACCTCAGCCGCGTCCGGGAGGTCGAGCGTGGGTTCAAGGGTGAGCTGTTCCTGGTGATGGACAGTCGGCCGGGCGACGTGGTGCCCGTGTCCCGGAGGAACACCCCGGCCGTCCGGGACGCGCTCGGGCTCTGACGCCGTCGCTCGTCACCAGAACTTGATGCCGGCGGCCTTGAGCCGGCGCCGGTGCTGGCGCACGGCGGTCTCGATCGCATCGGCCGTGATGAGGCCGCCCCACACCTTCGCCGCCGTCTCGCCCTGCTTGAGCAGCGCGTCGGCCTCGTCCGGGCCGATGTCGGCGTTCTGGACGATGCGTGATCCGAAGCCGATGTGCCAGCGCTCGTCACGCAGGACCAGCTCGACGCCCTTGCGTAGACCCGGCAGGGCGACGGACAAGCCCTCGAGCGTGTCGAGCATCGCGTGCTGTCCCGCGAGGAGGACCACCCCTTCGATCACCATGTGGTAGAGCCCGACTGCGGCGGTCAGGTCCCCGTGGTCTTCGGCGAGCCGCTGGGCGGTGGCCGGCAGGCGCTCCTCGAACAGGTCGACGAGCTCGGTGCCGACGTGTGCGCGCAGGGCGTCCCGTCGTGCCGCCGCGTCGGCGCCCGGGATGCCGGCGATCTCGGTCGCGACGAGGTCGAAGAACCGGGCGTGGCGCGCCTCGTCCCTGGCCTGCGCACGGAAGACCGCCTCCATCGAGTCGTCCGGCGCGGCCGACTGGTAGTGGCCGAGTTCCGAGGACACGGCGGTCTCGGCGATGACGAAGCCCGCGATCAGCCCGAGGACCTTGGTGCTCTCGGCGTCGGTGAGCAGCGGCCACGCCGCGCGGTCCGCCGAGAAGTCGATCTCTGTCTCGTCCCACTGCAGCGACTCGGCGAGCGTCACGAAGTGGCTGTATCCCCTGATCATGGCTCAGCGTCCCCACTCCTCCGGGAACTCACCCGGTTCCAGCTCGCGGAAGTCCGCCTTCGTCGCACCGCAGATGGGGCACATCCAGTCGTCCGGGATGTCCTCGAAGGGCGTCCCCGGCGGGACGCCGCCGTCCGGGTCGCCCTCCTCCGGGTCGTAGACGAACCCGCAGGGCTCGCAGTACCACCGCGTGGTCTCCGATTTGTCCAGTATCTGTCCGCCGACGCTCATGCCGAGCTCTCCCTCCTCTCCTCTGCTCAGCCCCGGTGCGGGCGGGAGATCAGCAGCTCCTCCACCGGGCGGGACCCCACGTTGGCCTGCTCCACCGCGTCGGTCACCAGCCCGTGGTCGGGGGAGAGGTGGCATACCGGGTCGGCCCGAGCGGCGTCGCCGGTCAGCTGGAACGCCTGGCAGCGGCACCCGCCGAAGTCGAGCTCCCGGCGCTCGCAGGTGCGGCACGGGTCCTGCATCCAGCCGGTGCCGCGGAACGCGGTGAACATCGGCGACGCGTCCCAGATCGTCTCCAGGGAGGCCACGCGAACGCTGGCCGGGGGGAGCGGGAGCGTGTGCGCGGCCAGGCAGGGCAGCGCGTCGCCGTTCGGCGTCACGATGATCTGACGCGCCGCCCACCCGCCCATGCACGGCTTCGGGTACTCGCTGTAGTAGTCCGGCAGGACGTGCAGGATCTCCATCCGGCCGCCGAGGCGCGCCCGGGCGTCGCGCACGACATCCTCGGCGCGGGCGAGCTGGTCGCGGCTCGGCAGCAGCGCGGCCCGGTTCCGCCACGCCCACCCGTAGTACTGGGTGTTGGCCAGCTCGACGCGGTCGGCGTCCAGTTCCTCGACCAGCGCCACGATCTCGGCGATCCGGTCGATGTTCTGCCGGTGCAGCACGACGTTGACGGTCAACGGCCAGCCGAGGTCCTTCACCACGGCGGCGGCCTTGAGCTTGCGCTCGAACGACGGGATGCCCGCGATCCGGTCCGACGTCGCGGGCTCGTCGGCCTGCACGCTGATCTGCACGTGGTCGAGCCCGGCGGCCTTGAGCGCCTCGGCGCGCGGCCGGGACAGCCCGATCGCGCTGGTCACCAGGTTGGTGTACATGCCCAGCTCGGCGGCCGTGCGCACGAGGTCGACCAGGTCGCGGCGCAGCAGCGGCTCGCCACCGGAGAGGTGGCACTGCAGCACGCCCAGCTCGGCCGCCTCGGTGAACACCCGCTGCCAGTCCGCCGTGGACAGCTCGTCGTCGTAGGCGGCGAGCTCGAGCGGGTTGGAGCAGTAGGCGCAGGCCAGCGGGCAGCGGTAGGTGAGCTCGGCCAGGAGCCCGAAGGGCCTCTCCGTCATCTCGCCTCCTCGACGGTGACGTGGCGGCGGGCGGCCATGCGGGCCAGGAAGTCCCGCACCTCGTCGTCCACGGGGCGCTCGTAGCGGGACCGCAGCTCGTCCACGATCCCGGCCACGGTGCGGGACCCGTCGCACAGGCCGACGACGTCCGCGGCGGTGCCGTTGAGGACGATCACCGACTCCGGGCCGAGCAGGACGTGCTTGCCGCGCGCGCGTCGAAGCGCAGTCGCAGGTGCTGCCCGATGCGGGGCCGCGCCGTGTCCGGCAGCGCGGGCGGGGCCTCATTCGGCATAGGCCTGGTCGATCGCGTCCATCATGGACCAGAGCACGTCGCACTTGAACGACAACGCCTCCACCGCGCGGTCCTGCTGGTCGGGGGTCAGGCAGTGCGCGGTGACGACCTCCAGAGCGTGTTCGGAGTCGCGTGGCGCCTGCTCGAGCCGGGCCCGGAAGTACGCCAGCCCGCCCGGGTCGATCCAGGTGTAGCAGCGCTCGAACGCGGCCAGCCGCTCGGCCATCAGATCCGGCGCGAACAGCTCGGTGAGCGACGACGCGACCGCGTCCACCCACGGCTTCGTGCGGGCGAACGTCACGTAGGCGTCGACGGCGAACCGCACGCCGGGCACCAGGTGGCGGTGGTCGAGGATCTCCTCGCGGGTCAGCCCGCACGCCTCGCCCAAGCGCAGCCAGGCCTCGATGCCACCCTCCCCGGCGACGCTCCCGTCGTGGTCGACGACCCGCCGGATCCAGCGCCTGCGGACCTCGCGTCCGGGCAGTTCGACAGGATCGCACCGTCCTTGCGGGGGATGTTCTCCTGGTAGTAGAAGCGGTTGGCCACCCAGCCGCGGATCTGAGCGGGGGAGAGGGTCCCCTCGTTCATCCGCACGTGGAACGGGTGGGTGCTGTGGTAGCTCTTCGAGTGGGCCCGCAGGCGCTCCAGGAACGCCGCGGTCCCCGGGGCCGTCGTCCCGTTGCGTCCGCTCGCTGCCGTCGTCGCAGCCGTCGTCGTCATCGCGCTCAGACCTCCACCTCGAGCCCGTCGTGGGCCACGTGCATGCCGCCCTCCGTGACGAGGCGGCGCTCCGGAGCGTCCTCCAACAGGATCGGGTTGGTGTTGTTGATGTGGATGTAGATCTTGCGTGGGATCGGCAGCGGGGACAGCAGCTCGAGGCTCCCCCCGGACCCGCCGATCGCGAGGTGCCCCATGTCGCGGGCGGTCTTCTCGGCCAACCGAGCCGGATCAGCTCGTCATCGTGCCAGGTGGTGCCGTCGACGAACAGGCAGTCGATCCCGTCGAGCTCGTCGCGCACGGCCGGCGTCAGCTCCTGCACACCCGGCAGGTACACCGTCACACGGCCGGTGCTCTCGTCGGTGAGGCGGTAGCCCACCACCCGTCCGCGGTCGGTCCCGGTGCCGAACCGGTCGTGCTTGGCCGTGGGCACGTCGAACGCCCGGTAGGAGATCCCGCCCAGCGACACGTCCTGCCCCGGGAGGACAGGGTGCCAGTCGACCGGGCAGTAGCGCTCCAGCGTCTCCAGGAACCGCGTGCCGTCGCGGAGCGTGGCGTGCGTCGCCGCCGTGGCGTGCAGCTGGATGCCGCGCCCTTCGCGCAGCAGCAGCAGGCCCAGCGTGTGGTCGATCTCGGCGTCGGTGAGCAGCACCGCCTGGAGCGGCGTGGCCCGGCCGTCGCCGGGATGCAGCCCGGGGAACGCCTCGAACTGGGCGCGAATGTCGGGGGAGGCGTTGAAGAGGAACCAGCGCCGGCGGTCCGGGCTCACCGCGATCGACGACTGGGTGCGCGCCCGGGCGGGCCGGGACCCGTCACGGACCGCGCCGCACGTCGGGCAGCTGCAGTTCCACTGCGGGAACCCGCCTCCGGCCGCCGAGCCCAGCACCCGCACCCACATACCTGGGTCCTCCTCCCGCGCCGTGGCGCGTGTCGTGCGATGCGAACGGAAGGAGGGGCGCCGGACCCTCGTCCGGTGCCCCTCCCTCCTCCTACCCGTCGGCTCAGGCCTCCGAGCGGGCGATGTACATCGTCACCTCAGGGGCGCACCCGATCTCCTCGAACTCGGGGGCCTCCCACTCGGTCGTGGACTCCACGCCGTCACCTCCCTTCCACGGTTTCGGCGGCGTGTCGGTGAGTGGTGTCAGGCCTCGGGCAGGGCGAACACGAACAGCGCGTCGCCCTTGTTGTTGCCGAGCAACCCGGGGAGGAAGCCCTCGATCCAGCCACCCCACCCGGTCGGCACCGCGATGTACTGGCGGCCGTCGATGCTGTACGGGGTGGGGCTGCTGTGGTGCCCGCTGCCGCACTGGAACGACCACAGCTTCTCGCCGGTCTCGGCGTCGAGGGCGACGAACTCACCCGTCGGGGTGCCCTGGAACACCAGCCCGCCCGCCGTGGTCAGCGTCGAGGCGCACATCGGGTACTCGTTGCGCCAGCGCCACTTCTCCTCGCCGGTGAGCGGGTCGATCGCGGCCACGTAGCCGTAGAAGTCCTCCAGGTCCACGGCGACGGCCGCGCCCCAGTACGGCATGCTCTCCTTGAACTCGCGGCGCCGGCGGGTGGCCGTCGCCCCGACCTCCTGCACCGGCACGTACATCAGCCCGGTCTGGGGGTTGTAGGACATGTGCGTCCATTCCTTGCCCCCGGCGGGACCCGGCCAGAAGTGGACCGGCTCGCCCTCCTTGTCCGGGTACACCTTCGGGGTGACCTTCCCGTCGGGGGTGATCTCCCCCCAGGTGATCCGGTCGACGAAGGGGAACACCCGGACCAGTTCGCCGTTGGTCCGGTCCAGGACGAAGAAGTACCCGTTCTTGTCCGCGTGTGCGAGCAGCTTGCGCCCGTCGGGGGCGTCGAACAGGACGTTCTCCATCGTGGAGTCGTAGTCCCACAGGTCGTGCGGGGTGAACTGGTAGTGCCAGCGGATCTCGCCGGTGTTCACGTCCACCGCGATGGTGCTGTCGGTGTAGAGGTTGTCGCCTGGGCGCACATCGCCGTCGAAGTCGGGCGCCGGGTTGCCCGTGCCCTGGAACAGCAGTTCCAGCTCCGGGTCGTAGCTGGGGGTGACCCAGCAGTTCGCGCCGCCGCGCTGCCACGCCTCGCCGTTGTCCGCCCAGGTCTCCGAGCCGGGCTCACCGGGCTTCGGGACCGTGTAGCAGCGCCAGCGGCGCTCCCCGGTGTGGGCGTCGAACGCGTCCAGGTGCCCGCGGACCCCGAACTCACCGCCCGCGCTCCCGACGATGACCATGTCCTTCACGATCAGCGGCGCGACGGAGCCGCTCTCCCCGGCGCGCACGTCGCCGTTGACGCTGTCGAAGACGACCTGGCCGTTCGTCGCGTCGAGCGCCACGAGGTGGGCGTTGAGGGTGTAGAGGTACACCTTCCCGTGGCCCACCGCCACGCCACGGTTGACGTTCCCGCAGCACAGGGAGACGTCGTACGGGGAGGCGTGCTTGTACCGCCAGAGCTCCTCGCCGGTCTTGGCGTCCAGGGCCCAGACCTTGCCGTCCGGGCCGGAGACGTACATGACCCCGTCCACGACGATCGGGGAGGCCTCGAAGGAGAAGGTCGACGCGCC
Source organism: Pseudonocardia sp. CNS-004 (assembly GCA_001942185.1). Lineage (GTDB taxonomy): Bacteria > Actinomycetota > Actinomycetes > Mycobacteriales > Pseudonocardiaceae > Pseudonocardia. The sequence goes on along the minus strand of MKJV01000068.1, from coordinate 151,780 downwards.
GGAGTGCATGCCGACCATGGCCGCCTGGAACACCCACGCAGGAGCCAGGCGCTTGACGGTGTCCTTGTTGATCTGGTCGAGCGTGCTGTACCGCTGAGCGTCGTAGGTGCCGTAGTAGGTGAGCCAGTTGTGCGGCTCCGAGCGGGACTCGAGGATGCGCTCGTAGTCGACGTTCTCGGCGACCGCGGGCGCGCTCCCCTTCACGGCGCTGAGTTGTGACAGGGGGATGGCCTGACCTGCGTCGACGTATTCGGTCATCACCTGCTCCTTTCTGCTACGGGCGCGGCTGGGCGGGACGGTCGAGCTTGGCCTCCGGCGGGACTTCGCCACCGATGACGATCGCCCCGGTCAGGCCGCGGCCCTCGTCGTTGCCGGTCGCGGAGCCGTACCAGTAGATGCCCGGGCCCTGCAGGTTGAGGGTGGCCGTGCCCTTGGAGTGGTTCACCATCCAGATCACCAGGTTGTCCCCGATGTTGGGCAGCACCGAGCAGTGCGTGTTCTTGTCGTCGTTGATGAGCGTGAGCTCGAGCGTGCCGCCGTGGGGCAGGATGAGGATCCCGGGCTCCCAGCACATCTCGTCCTCGGGGATGCGGACCGTGGCGCGCATCGTGCCGTCGGGCAGCTCCTCGGCGTGCCCGATGGTCCCGGTGCCGAGCAGTCTGCCCAGGGTGAGCTTGTTCTGCCCGTCGAGGCCGGCCGCGGCCAACTCGGCCGATCTGTCATTCGAAATGGTCGTCATTGAGTACCCTTCTCCGTCGGCCCGGAAACGCCGATACGAGCGATCTCGCAGAACGCGTCGATGACCTGTCGTTGATACTGTGCTGCTCGCTCGGTCGAACCGCTCAGCGGTTCGACCGAGCCTGCTCGATCCACCGTGGCCGATGCGGGCAAGAGGGTCCTACGTCGCCTGACCAGGTGGGATGTGGATCGAGCTACGCGTCACTGTCACAGTTCGCGTTGTCCGCATTGTCCAGAATTGGATTGGTGACGGCGCCGGAGAGGTACTCCCACTGCAACTCCTTTGTCTCAGTGCGATTCCGCGAAATGAACCGTACAGTCTGGAGGATTAGCTCGGCAAGAGGTCGACACCCAGGTGCCTGACCCCCATCCGTTCGTTGGCGAAGAGGTACCGCTCGTAGGAGTTTCCGCTCCGCTGGCGGTTGATCGGTTGCGCCGGTTGCCCCGCCGCACGACTGTGGCACCGGCCGTTCGGTGTAAGACGCGGTGGCCCCACCCGCGGGTGGACGTGGCCCGGGGAGCGCGGCCGGAAGCCAGCCGAGGAGGCGATCGATGTCAGAGGCACGGGGTGGTGGCCCACGACGTGGATCGGTGTTCTCGCGAGGTGTCCGGACAGCGGGCGCCATGACGTACCTGGACCACGCCGCGACCACTCCGATGCTGCCCGAAGCGGTGGCCGCGACGAGTGCGGCGCTGACGCGCACCGGCAATGCCTCGTCGTTGCACTCCCGCGGTGGCGCGGGTGATCGGGCCCGTGGTGGCACGGGCCCGGCGCGCAGACGGCGTCGGAATCCGACGCGCGGTCGCCGCGGCCGGGGCCACGGGCGCGCGCTGACGCAGACAGCCAGGACGACAGGAAGAGGGAGTGAGACGTGGTGCAGCAGGTACGTGGGGTTGTCGCCCATTCGAAGGGCAAGCCGGTGTCGGTGGAGACGATCACCGTGCCGGACCCGGGGCCGGGTGAGGCGGTGGTCGCGGTCCAGGCATGCGGGGTCTGCCACACCGACCTGCACTACCGGGAGGGCGGGATCAACGACGAGTTCCCCTTCCTGCTCGGCCACGAGGCGGCCGGGGTGGTCGAGTCGGTCGGTGAGGGCGTCTCGGATGTCGCGCCCGGTGACTTCGTCATCCTGAACTGGCGCGCGGTGTGCGGGGTGTGCCGGGCCTGCAGGCGCGGCGAGCCGAAGTACTGCTTCAGCACCGACAACGCCACGCAGGCGATGACGCTGGCCTCCGGCCGGCCACTGACCCCGGCCCTGGGCATCGGGGCGTTCGCCGAGAAGACGCTGGTCCACGCCGGGCAGTGCACCAAGGTCAACCCGGCCGCGAAGCCCGAGGTGGCCGGGCTGCTCGGCTGCGGCGTGATGGCCGGGATCGGCGCGGCGATCAACACCGGCGGTGTCGGGCGCGGCGACTCGATCGCGGTCATCGGCTGCGGCGGCGTGGGCGACGCCGCGATCGCGGGCGCGAAACTCGCCGGTGCGACCACCATCGTCGCGGTCGACGTGGACGACAAGAAGCTGGAGTGGGCCAAGGAGTTCGGTGCCACGCACACCATCAACTCCTGGCAGACCGACCCCGTGAAGGCGATCCAGGAGCTGACCGACGGCAACGGGGCGAACGTCGTGGTGGACGCGGTCGGCCGGCCGGAGACCTTCAAGCTGGCGTTCTACGCCCGCGACCTGGCCGGCACCGTGGTGCTGGTCGGCGTACCCACCCCGGGCATGACGATCCAGCTGCCGCTGATCGACGTGTTCGGCCGGGGTGGCGCGACCAAGTCGTCCTGGTACGGCGACTGCCTGCCCAGCCGGGACTTCCCGATGCTCATCGACCTGCACCTGCAGGGCAGGCTGCCACTGGACAAGTTCGTCTCCGAGACCATCGGAATCGAGGACGTCGAGGAGGCCTTCCACCGCATGGAGCGCGGTGAGGTGCTGCGCTCGGTCGTGGTGCTGTGAGCATCGAACGGGTCGTCACCTCGGGAACGTTCTCGCTCGACGGCGGCACGTGGGAGGTGGAGAACAACGTCTGGATCGTCGGCGATCGGTCCGAGGTGCTGGTGATCGACGCCTCGCACGACGCGGACGCCATCGCCGCCGCCGTGGGCGACCGCCCGATCGTGGCAGTGATGTGTACGCATGCCCACGACGACCACGTCAACCAGGCGCCGGTGCTGGCCGACCGCTTCGGCGCCCCGATCCTGCTCAACCCGGCCGAGGCCCCTGCCGCCCGAGACCGAGGTGCGCACCGGGCACGGTGATTCGACCAGCATCGGCGCCGAGACTCCGCAGTGAGGGTGTCCCTGCGCACGATCGTCAGCTTGGTTTCCGTTCGGCACTGACCGTTTCGGCCGTCTCGAGGAGGAGCGTCCGGTATGACGTCGATAGTCGTCTTCATCGTCGGAGCGGCACTGCTGATATACAGCGCGGAGAAGCTGATCGTCTACGTCGTCGGCGCGGCGGCCGGCCTGCGCATCTCCGTGTTCCTGCTCGCCATCATCTTCACCGGGATCGAGTTCGACGACGTCGCCCTCGGGGTCGCGCTGAACCTCGAGGACCTCAGCGGGGTCGCCCTCGGAACCGTGTTCGGAACGGCGATATCGATGACCGGTGTGGTGCTCGCCCTCGCCGCGATCATCTGCCCGACCAGGGTGAACATCCAGCGCGAGTACATCGCGCTGTTTGCCGCCGCACCGTTGGTGATTGACCCCCTTCATCGTGACCGGGCCCCTCACGCCCGTTCACGGCGTGGTGCTCCTGACGCTGTTCGTACTCTTCATCACCTACGTCGCTTCCCGGGAGCTCAGGAGAAGCACGCCGGTCTTCCGGAATGCGGAGATTCTCGAGAAGATCGAGGTGGGTGGCGGCGGAACGACGAGCGTCGTGACCGACGAGCCCACCGCCGACAAGCCCACGAACAAGCCCCCGTTCGCGGTGATGATGCCGTTCAACAAGGAGCGGCAGATCCCGGGCTGGGGCGCCATCGGCCTCGCCGTCGTCGCGCTCGTCGGCCTCATCGCCGGCGCCACCGCGACCAGCATCGGGACCGAAGGGATTCTCGAGGACTACGGGATCGAGGGCGCCCTGTTCGGCGCCACCATCGCCACCCTCGTGCTCACCCTCGAGGACCTGCTCCTGACCGTCGGCCCGACCCGCAAGGGTGCGGCCGAGATCGGGGTCGGGAACGTCATCGGCAGCGTCGTCTTCGGCGTGACCGGGAAGCTCGGCATCATCCTGCTGGCCGGCAGCGTCGTCGTGGACGACAGTGTGCTCTCCTGGCACCTCCCGGTCCTGGTGGTCATGACCTCCCTCTCGGCGTACTTCCTCTACACCGGCCGGTTGCGGCGCTGGCACGGGTTCGTGTTGCTGGCGCTCTACGTCGCCTACTGGGTCGTCAGCTTCGCCGTGTTCGGGGAGGCGCCGGTCGAGGCGGACTGACCGGGTACGTGGGCCCGCCGGGCGCGATGCGGAGGGAGGGGGGAAGCCGGTGCCACTCCAGGTCGGCGGGATCGGCCGCCATCAGCCCCGCGACCGCGCCACGAGGACATCGCGCGCGATCGGGCCGAAGTCCCCGCGGAAGTGGACGGAGCTCTTGACCACGAGCACCCGCTGCTCCTCCGGGGTGATGCCGACCATCCGGAACTGGTTGCGGTCGAACACCTGCGAGCGTCCGGTGGTCACCGCGACGCGGACCGATCCCGACCGCAGGCAGGCGGAGGCGCCCAGGTCGACCTCGGTTCCGTGCAGCATCGGCCCGTCGAAGCGGCAGCGCCCGTCGGACAGCGCCTCGACGACGAACCGGCCCGTCACGGGCTCGTCGCCCCACACCAGTGGTTCACCCCCGATGGCCAGGTCCACGGTCGCGCCCACCCCTGCATCCGCGGCGGCTGCGGCGCGTCCGGGTCCGTGATCAGCCCGATCGCGGTGGGCTCGGCGCTGCCGGCGGCGAGCAGGGCGCGCAGCATGCCCGTCGTGCGGGCCGAACCGCCGGCACCCGGGTTGTCCTGGGTGTCTGCGATGACGACCGGGCCGGTCGGGCCGTCCGGCCCGGTCACGTCGGTGCCGAGCGCACGGGCGACGGCGTCGGCCGGCTCGAGCAGCTCGACGGCCCACTTCTCCTCGTCGCGGGTGATCTCGTCGTAGAGCCGGTCCACGATCTCCCGCACGGCGCCGGTGCCGTAGGCCCACACGACCGGCCCGCAGTCGGGGATGTCGGCTGCGGGGAAGCCGGCGGCGAACGAGGCGCACGCATCGCGTCCGTCGAGGGCCTCCAACCCGCCGTAGACGGACCGGGCGGGCTCCAGGTCGGTGCAGCCCGAGTTGATCGGGATCAGGAAGGGGACCCGGCGCCAGGCGAGCCGCAGCCGCTCGCCCGCCAGCCGCCTGGCGAGCAGCCCGGCGGCCCGAGCGCCGGTCCCGGCCATGTCGACGTGCGGGTAGGTGCGGTAGCAGACCAGCGCGTCCGCGGCGTCGAACATCCGAGCGGACATGTTGGCGTGCAGGTCCAGGCTGGCGACGACGGGAACGTCCGGCCCGACGACGGCGCGGACCCTGCTGAGCAGCTCGCCCTCCCCGTCGTCGTGGTGCTCGACGACCATGGCGCCGTGCAGGTCGAGGTACACGGCGTCCGGCCGGGACGCCCGCGCGGCGTCGACGATGTCGCCGGCGATGCGCTCGTAGGTCGCCGCGGTCACCGGGCCCGACGGGCTCGCTGCCGCCCAGATCACCGGTAGCACGTCCCAGCCGCGTGCGCGGGCCTGCTGCAGGAAACCGCCCACCGGCAGGTTCACCGGTTCCAGCTCGCGCACCCGCTCGCCGCGGCGCAGAGCCGGGAAGCCCTCCCCGTTCTCGAAGTTCGCGTAGTCGGCCGGCGCCGCTGCGAACGTGTTCGTCTCGTGCTGGAACCCCGCGACCAGCACCCGCGGCGCGTGAGCCGTCATCGGGTGCCCTCCGCTCCGGCGGCGAGCGGGGCGGGCGCGACATCGGTCCGGACGCGCGTCACGGTCAGCGAGATCCCGCCGACCACCAGCAGCCCGACGAGCGTGAGGAGTCCGATCTCCGTGCTGCCGGTCGTCTCCTTCACGTAGCCGATCAGGGTGGGGCTGAAGAAGCCGCCGAGCAGCCCGATGCTGTTGATGAACGCGATCCCGCCGGCCGCGGCATCACCGGTGAGGAAGGCGGAAGGCACCGACCAGAACACGGTGTAGGCGCCCCACATGCAGGCCGTGGACACGATGAGCGCGGCCATCGACAGCACGAAGGTCGACCCGGTGAAGGCGGCGACCGCCATGCCGGCGGCACCGACGAACGTCGGGACGACGATGTGCAGGCGCCGCTCGCCGGTGGCGTCGGAGTGCCGGGCGAGGACGCGCATCAGCACGAGCGCGACGGCGTAGGGCACCGCGGACCACAGGCCGATCGCGACGACGGACTCGATGCCGTTCTCCGACAGGATCGTCGGCAGCCAGAAGCCGACCCCGTAGAGGCCGCTGATCAGGCAGAAGTAGCCGACCGCGAGCCCGTACACGCGAGGGTCGGTGAGCACCTTCCGGAATCGGTGCTCCCCGTTCTCCTGGCCGGTGCCGAGCGCGCCCTCGACCAGGACGCGCTCGTGCGCGGTGAGCCAGCGGGCGTCGCCCGGGCCGTTCGGGAGGAACCGCAGGACGACGAAGGCGAGCAGCACGCAGGGCAGCCCCTCGAGGAGGAACATCCACTGCCAGCCGGCGAGCCCCGCAGAACCGTCCATCCCGGTCATGAGGAGCGCGGACACCGGACCACCGATCATCGAGCCGAGCGGGCCGGGGATCATCAGCACGGCCATGGCCGCACCCATCCGGGCCCGGGGGTACCAGAGGGTCAGGTAGAAGATGATGCCGGGCGCGAACCCCGCCTCGAACACCCCGAGGAGGAAGCGCAGGACGTAGAAGCTCGTGGCGTCGTGCACGAACAGCATGGCCGCCGAGGTGATCCCCCAGAGCAGCATGATCCGGAATACCGTCTTGCGGGTGCCGATCCGGCGCAGCAGCAGGTTGCTGGGGACCTCGAAGATCACATATCCGACGAAGAAGATGCCGGCGGCCAGTCCGTAGACGGCCTCGCTGATGCCGACGTCCTGCGCCATCTGCAGTTTTGCGAAGCCGATGTTGACGCGGTCGATGTAGGCGAAGAGGTAGCAGACCACGAGCAGCGGCAGGATCCGCCACCGATCTTGCGGTACAGCTCGGGTGGCACGGTGGTGGGCGGATCGGTGCTCTCGTGGCCGATGGCCATCTGCTGCTCCTGCGGGCCGGGTCCGACGGACGTTGTTCAGCTGGCGGTCGCTTGCCGGTACCGTGCGGGAGATCGTCGTTCCGGGAGCAGAAGGGCAGGAAATCTTCGTTGATCATGCAGCAGATGTTCGATCGCGACAGATCGTTGTGCTCGTCACCCTCCGCGGCCTGACGTGCTCGACGAGGTCGATCTCGCGCTGGTCGACGCCATGCAGCTCAACCCCCGAGCCAGCTGGGCCAGCCTGGGGAGCGTCCTCGAGCTGGCGCCGATCACGCTGGCGCGCCGGTGGCAGCGGTTGGTCGACTCCGGATCCGCATGGGTCACGGTGGCGTTGAGCAACCGGCGGATGCGTGGCGCGGTGCTGGAGATGTCCTGCCGACCGGGCACGGCGCGCGCGGTCGCGCTGGCGCTCGCCGAGCTGCCGCACGTGAGCACCGTCGGCATCACGACCGGTCGCTACCAGGTCTTCGCGCTGGTCCTGGCACCCACGTTGCCGGCCATCGCCGACGTGCTGGTGCGCAGGCTGCCGGTCCCGCAGGACGTGACGGCGCTGCACTCCTACCTCTACAGCGGCCTGTTCGGCGGCGTGGTGTGGCGGCTGGGGGTGATGAACCCGGTGCAGGCGGAGCAGGTCCGGGAGGCGCCCGGCCCGGCCCCGGCGTCGATGCGGCCCTTCGGCGAGGGGGACCGGCGCCTGTTCCTCGCCCTCGGACACGACGGGCGTCGGTCCTACAACGACCTGGCCGAGGAACTCGGCACCTCGCCGCAGGCCGTCCGCCGGCGCCTCGACCGGCTGAGGCGCCACGGCGACGTCACCTTCCGGTGCGATGTGGCCCGCCCGCTCACGGGCTGGGGCTCGATGGCCTTCCTCTGGCTGTCGGTACCCGATGACGATCTCGCGGTGGCCGGCCGGTCGCTGGGCGCGCTGCCGGAGACACGGCACTGTTCGGGGGTCCCCGGGCCAGCCAACCTGGCCCTCGTGGTCAGCCTGCGCTCGCTCGAGCACCTCGACGAGGTGCTGGGCCGGATCGTGCGAGCCCACCCGACGGCGACCGTGGTCGACCGGCGGGTGGTGCTGCAGCAGGTGAAGGTGCACGGGCGGATCGTCGACGAGCAAGGCCGCAGCGTGCGAGTCGTCCCGGTCGACCCGTGGGCGGCGACGGACGCGAGCTCGGAACAATCCTGGAAACGAGTTGACGAGCGGTGGCGATCGTCGAGCCATGGGGTGAGGTGCGCATCACCGAGGTGGTGCCGGCCTCGGACGAGCCGGTGACTGCCTCCGCCGCGCTCAGCGTCGTCTGTGCGCTCCGCAAGCTCCGCTCAGCGTCATCTGTGCGCTCCGCAAGCTCCGCTCAGCCGGTCCCGACCCGGAACAGGCCGCGCGTGCCGTACAGGGGTGAGTCGTACGGGTGATCGTTGAACTGGTGGTGGTACCGGTCGATCAGGGCGACCTCCTCCGCCGCCCCGAAGATCAACGGCACGCGTTGGTGCAGGCCGATGGGAACGACGTCGAGGACCCGTTCGCGGCCCGTGCTCGCCGCGCCCCCGGCCTGCTCGACGAGGAACGCGACGGGGTTGGCCTCGTAGAGCAGCCGCAGCCGTCCCGGCCGGGTCGGGTCCTTCGTGTCACGGGGGTACAGGAATACCCCACCCCGGGTGAGGATGCGGTGCGCCTCGGCGACCAGCGAGGCCACCCACCGCATGTTGAAGTCCTTGTGCCGCGGCCGGCCCGGCCGGTCAGGCACTCGTCGAAGTAGCGGCGCACGGCGGGCTCCCAGAACCGCCGGTTCGACGCGTTGATCGCGAACTCGCTCGCGTGCCGGGGGATCCCGATGGCCTCCCGGGTGAGGACGAACTCACCGAGCGCCGGGTCGAGGGTGAACGCGTGCACGCCTCGGCCCACCGTCAGCACCAGCACCGTCGCCGGCCCGTACAGCGCGTACCCCGCGCAGACCTGCGCCGTGCCCGGCTGCAGGAAGTCCCGCGTCGTCGCGTCCACCCGAGGCTCGGGCGCACCCAGGATCGAGAAGATGCTGCCGACGGACACGTTCACGTCGATGTTGGACGACCCGTCGAGCGGGTCGAAGACCAGCAGGAACTCGCCCCGCGAGAGCGCTGCGGGCTCGTCGAGCTCCTCCGAGACCATCCCCGCGAGGCAGCCGGTGCGCTCGCTCGCCCGGAGGAACTCGTCGTTGGCGATCACGTCGAGCGCGTGCTGCACCTCGCCGTGGACGTTCGCCTGCTCCGTCCCGCCGAGCGGGTCGCGGAGCCCGCCGAGCGCGACGCGGCCGGCGATCTCCGTGCACGCCCGCGCGACGTCGAGGATCAGGGAGCTCGGGTCCCCGCCTTCCGCGGGGTGGCGGCGCCGGTCCTCGGCGAGGAACTGCGCGAGCGTCGTGCGGTTGGCGAGCATGACTTTCCTCCCACGGGCGCTGCGGTCGTCGCGTCCCAGGTTGCCCGCCGCCGAGCACACGGCCATCCCCCTCGTCGGGGGCGTGCGGGGGGAGCAGGAGCCGGGTGGCCGCGGACTTCCCCCGGGCGACTCCCCGACATGGGTGAGGCCCGCCCGGGCCCGGCGTCCGTAGGTTCGCCGACGACGTTCGCCGACGGAAAGGACCGCCCGACATGGGTTCGTGCAGGCAGATCGCGGCGCAGCTGGTGGCACCCGGGAAGGGGGTCCTCGCTGCGGACGAGAGCATCGCCACGATGTCCGGTCGGCTGGAGAAGGCCGGGGTCGAGGCCACCGCGGAGAACCGGCGGCGCTACCGGGAGCTGCTCGCCTCGACGCCGGGACTGTCCGACGGCGCCTCGGGGATCATCTTCTGCGACGAGACCCTGGGGCAGGAATTCGCCGACGGGACCCCGTTCGCCCAGGCGGTGCGCGCGTTGGGCGTCCTGCCCGGCATCAAGGTCGACACCGGGGCCAAGCCCTGCCCCGGGCTGCCCGGCGAGACGGTCACGGAGGGTCTCGACGGCCTGCCCGCCCGGCTCGCGCACCACGCCGGGATCGGGGCGGCGTTCGCCAAGTGGCGCGCCGTCTTCGTCATCGCCGACGGGCGGCCCAGCGCGGGTGCGATCCGCGGCAACGCGAACGCCCTCGCCCGCTACGCGGCGGCCTGCCAGGAGGCCGGGATCGTCCCGATCGTCGAGCCCGAGGTCCTGATGGACGGGGCCCACGCGGTCGAGCGCTGCGGCGCGGTCACCGCCACCGTGCACGCGGCGGTCCGCGAGGAGCTGGCGCTGCTCGGCGTCGACCTGGCCGGGATCGTGCTCAAGCCCAACATGGTCGTCGAGGGCCGGGACCACCCCGAGCCCGTCTCACCGGAACGGGTCGCCGAGGCCACCGTCGAGGTGCTGCGCGCCTGGCCCGCCGAGCTGGCGGGTGTCGCGTTCCTCTCCGGCGGGCAGCCGCCCGAGCGCGCCACCGCCAACCTCGAGGCGATGCAGCACCACGCCACCCCCTGGCCGCTGACGTTCTCGTTCGGTCGAGCCCTCGTGGATCCGGCGCTGACGGCGTGGCACGGCGACCCCGCCCTGGTCGAGGCCGGGCAGGCCGCGCTCGGCGAGCGCGTCGCCGCGAACGCTGCCGCGGTGCGCAGGCGGGCGCGGCTGCAGCCGGTCTGATCGGCCGCTACTCCGGGTCGGGGGCGCGCAGCGGCACGGTGACCGTGAGGGTCGTGCCCGCCCCCGGCCGCGACCGGACCTCCAGGTGCCCGCCGACCAGCTCGGCCCGCTCCACCATCGACTGCAGGCCGTAGCCGCGCACCCCGTCGTGGCCCGACTCGACCGTGGCCGCCGTGTCGAACCCGACCCCGTCGTCGGTGGCCTCCAGCCGTGCGGCGCCGTCGCGTACGTCGAAGCGCAGAGTGGCCGACGAGGCGCGGGCGTGCTTGACGATGTTCTGCAGGCACTCCTGGGCGATCCGGTACAGCGCGATCTCGACGTGCTCGGGCAGCCGGTGGTCGGCCAGGTCGACCTCCGTCTCGACCTGGGGGGTCGAGCGGGCGAGGCTCGCGAGGCCCCCGGCGAGCCCGAGGTCGTCCAGCACCGGCGGACGCAGCCCGCCGATGGCCGCGCGGGCCTCGTCCAGCGCGAGCCCGAGCAGGTCGCGGGCCTGGGCGAGCTGGGTGCCACCTCGCCCGGGTCGCCGCCGCTCCCGGCGCGCGAGGCGGCGTCGAGGTGGTAGGAGAGGCTGATGAGGCGCTGGGAGATCCCGTCGTGGATGTCGCCCGCCATGCGCCTGCGCTCGGCCTCCTGCGTGGCGATCACCTGCTCGACGAACCGTTCGTGCATGCGCTCGCGCGCCGCCAGCCGCCGGTGCAGGCGGGCCTGGTTCAGCGCGCCGGCGACCAGCCGCCCGATGACGCGCAGCAGCTCGACGTCGCGCGGGAGGAACTCGCGCCGCTGCACGGTGTGCACGTTGAGCACGCCGACCAGGCCGCCGGGGTCGATCTCCATCGGGATCGACGCCATCGAGACGAAGTCCGTGCCGCGCAGCTCCGCGATCGGGACGTAGCGCGGGTCGGACGCCTTCCCGTCGGGGAGCACCACCGGCGTGCGGTGCTGCGCCACCCACCCGGAGACCCCCACCCCGAGCGGCAGGCGCACCCGGCCCACCTGCTGGTCGAACGGTGGCGTGGCGCCTGCGAGGGTCAGCGAGTTCTCGGTGTCGTCGAGGACGTGCACGAAGCACACGTCGGTGGCGGTCGCGTCGGTGATCAACCGTGCGACCCCGGCGGCGAGGGGCTCCACCTCCGGCCCGGTGGCGGTGAGGTGGATGACGTCGAGCAGCAGGGCGACCTCGCCGTCGCGGTCGACCAGCCTCGGACCAGCCCGGGGCCGTGCCGGTGCTGGGCCATGGGAAGGCGCGGCGTCGGCGGGCGGGTCACGGGAAGATCCCTTCCCGCAGCGCGGTGGCGACCGCGTTGGTCCGGTCTGCGACCTCGAGCTTGCGGTAGATGGACCGCAGGTGGCTCTTGACGGTCTCGTCACCGATGACGAGCCGGGTGGCGATCGCCCGGTTGGACAGGCCCGAGACCATGAACGAGAGGATCTCGCTCTCGCGCTGCGTGAGGCCGTGGCGCGCGCCGGGCCAGTACTCGTCGCGCTGCAGCCGCGCCGCGGTGTCGACGGCCCGTGCCGCCATCCCCGGGTCGATCACGGTCTCCCCGGCGTGGGCGCGCTCGATCTGCGCCACGAGTTCCTCGCCGCCGATCCGCTTCAGCAGGTAGCCGGATGCGCCGGCCCGCATCGCCTGGAACAGGTACTGCTCGTCCTCGTAGACCGACAGCAGCACGACCTTGCGCTCCGGGGTGCGTTCGCGCACGCCCGGCACAGGTCCAGCCCGCTGGAGCCCTGCATCCGGACGTCGCACAGCACGATGTCGGGCGTGAGGCCGTCGATCACCGCCATCGCGGTCTCCGCGCCGACCGCCTGGCCGACCACCCGCACCCGGCTGCGGAATGCCGAGAGCATCGCCTTGAGTCCCTCGATCACCATCTCGTGGTCGTCGACGAGCACGACCCGGATGGGTCCGCGTTCCGGCGTCACCATGCGGGAAGCGTAGGTCGCTGCGGCGCCCGCGACGGTCCCCGCGACCGCACACACCTTCGGTAGGCGGCACACACGGCGGGCGGTGTGTGCGTCCGTGCTGGGTGTGTGCGGTGGCGTCGCCCGGGCGGAGCCCGCCTGATCCCCCGGCGAACCCCCACGTCGGGGGACGAGGAGTCGGCCGTGCCTTCCTAGCGTCGTCCTCGGCGAAGGAGGTGGCGTGATGGCGGAGAAGGTCTCGCCCGTGCTGGTCGCATCGGTCCTGCCCGCGGATTTCACCGAGCTGGGACGTCAGGTCCAGGAGATCGAGAAGGCCGGCGTCGACCGGATCCAGTGGGACGTGATGGACGGCAGCTTCGTCCCGAACATCACCTTCGGCCCGGACGTGATCGCGGCGTGCCGGGACCGGGTGGACATCGGGTTCGAGGCGCACCTCATGGTCGTCGAACCCGATCGGATGCTCACCCGATGGGTGGAGGCCGGATGCGGGATCATCATCGTCCACGCCGAGGCGACCCCGCACCTGCACCGCACCCTGGGGCGGATCCGCGAGCTCGGCGCCCGGGCGGGGGTCGCACTCAACCCCGCCACGCCGCTGGCCGCCGTCCAGCACGTGCTGGACCTGGTGGACCTGCTGCTGGTGATGACCGTGAACCCGGGGTTCGGCGGCCAGGCCTACCTGTCCGGGATGGAGCCGAAGATCGCCGCGGCGCGGGCCGAGATCGACCGGCGCGGGCTGGACATCGAGCTGGAGGTCGACGGCGGCATCGGCACCGCCACGATCGGGACGGCCGCGCGGGCGGCGCCCGGGTGTTCTGCGCCGGCTCCGCCCTGTTCGCCGGGACCATGGCCGACAGCGCCTCGCGCTGCGCGCGGCCGCCGCGGAGGGATCGCCATGACGGGCGTGACCGAACAGGCGCTCGCGGCACCGGCCGGCAGCGTCGACGACCTGGCCGTCCACACGCTGCGGTTCCTCGCCGCCGACGCCGTCGAGGCCGCGAACAGCGGCCACCCCGGACTGCCGCTCGGGGCGGCCCCCGCCGCGTGGGTGCTGTGGTCGCGCCACCTGCGCCACGACCCGACGGACCCCGGCTGGCCCGACCGCGACCGGTTCGTCCTGTCCGCGGGACACGGTTCCGCGCTGCTCTACGCGCTGCTGCACATCACCGGCTACGACCTGCCGATCGATGAGCTTCGCCGGTTCCGCACTCTCGGCTCGCGCACGCCGGGGCATCCCGAGCACGGCGTCACGCCCGGGGTCGAGACGACCACCGGGCCGCTCGGCCAGGGGCTGGCCAACGCGGTGGGGATGGCGCTCGCCGAGCGGATGCTCGCTGCTCGCTGCAACACCGGCGGGCACCGGATCGTCGACCACCGGACGTGGGCGCTGGTCGGCGACGGCTGCCTCATGGAGGGGATCAGCCACGAGGCGGCGTCACTGGCCGGCCGGCTGCGCCTCGGCAAGCTGACAGTCGTCTTCGACGACAACGACGTGACGATCGACGGCCCGGCCCACCGCAGCTGCACCGATGACGTCGAGGCCCGGTTCCGGGCCTACGGCTGGCGCACGCTGCGCGTGGACGAGGGCACCGACCTCGATGCCCTCGACCAGGCCTACGCCGAGGCCGCCTGCGACGACGAGCACCCCACGTTCATCGCCGTCCGCACGACGATCGGGCACGGCGCCCCCGAGGTGGCGGGGACGCCGAAGGCGCACGGCAGCCCGCTGGGCGATGCGGCGCTCGCGGCGATGCGGCGCCGGTTCTCCTGGCCGTCCGAGCCGTTCCACGTGCCCGCGGACGTGCACGCGGCGGTCGCCGAGCGCCGTCGTCGCTGGGCCGCCGAGCGGGCGGCCTGGGAGCGAGCCCACGCGCGATGGCGCGCCGAACACCCCGGCCCGGCCGCGGAGTTCCCCCTGGACCGCATCCCGGCACCCCCGCACGTCGCCCCGCCCGCCGACCGCCCCGTGGCGGGCGGGGCGATCTCCACCCGCAAGGCCTCGGCCGCGGCGTTGCAGGCGCTCGCGGCGGCCTACCCGGCGCTGGTGGGCGGCTCCGCCGACCTCGCCTCCTCGACCGGCACCGCCATCCCCGGCGGGGACGTCGCGGCGGGGGAGTTCGGTGGGCGCACCGTGCACTTCGGGATCCGGGAGCACGGCATGGCGGCGGCGCTGAACGGCATCGCGCTGCACGGTGGCCTGCGGCCCTTCGGCAGCACGTTCCTCGTCTTCTCCGACTACCTGCGTCCCGCGCTGCGGTTGTCGGCGCTGATGCGGCTCCCCGTCGTGTACGTCTTCACCCACGACTCGGTGCACGTCGGCGAGGACGGGCCGACGCACCAGCCCGTCGAGCACGTCGAGTCCCTGCGCCTGATCCCGGGCCTCACCGTGCTGCGCCCCGCCGACGCCGCGGAGGCCGCGCTGGCGTGGGAGCTCGCAGCCGCCGACCTGCACGGCCCGACCGCGCTCGTGCTGAGCAGGCAGGACCTGCCGGTGCTCGGCGACGCCGGCCTGGACGACGCCCGGCGGAACGGGGCCCGGACCGTCGCGGAACCGCAGCGCGCGGTCGACGTCGTCCTCGCGGCCGGCGGGTCGGAGGTGGGGTTGGCGCTGGACGCGGCCGCGCTGCTCGCGGGCCGTGGCGTCGGCGCCCGGGTGGTGTCGGTGATGTGGCGCGAGCGGTTCGAGGAAGCGCTGCGCGCGGGGACGTACCACCTGCCCGACGTGCCGGCGGTGTGGATCGAGGCCGGCGTGCCGACGGGGTGGCGGGCGATCGCGGGTCCCCACGACGCGGTCGTCGGGATCGACCGGTTCGGGGAGAGCGGCAGGGGGCCCGACGTCGCCGCGCACCTCGGGCTGTCGGCCGAGGCAGTCGCCCGGGTGGCCGTCCAGGTGCTGGGGGCGTAGGCGTGGAGCCGCAGCTGCGCGCCGTGGTCTTCGACGTCGACGGCACCCTCGCCGACACCGAACGGGACGGCCACCGCCCGGCGTTCAACGCCGCGTTCGCCGAGCACGGCCTGGACGTCGAGTGGGGGGTCGCCGAGTACGGGCGCCTGCTCGCGATCACCGGTGGACGCCGCCGGATCGCCGCGGACCTGCGGGACCGCGGCCTCGGCGCCGAGGCCGACGAGCTCGCGACCCGCGTGCACCGCACGAAGACGGCGCTGTTCACCGAGCTCGTGACGAGCGGCGCGATCGTCGCCCGTCCCGGCCTGCCCGAACTGGTCGCCGACCTCGTGGCCGAGGGCGTCCGGCTGGCCGTGGCCACCACCGGCCGCCGGTCGTGGGTCGAGCCGCTGCTCGACCGGCTGTTGGGCGCGTACCCGGTCGAGGTCGTCGTCACCGGCGACGACGTCGCCGAGCTGAAACCCGATCCCGAGGTGTACCTGCGCGCCCTCGCCGCGCTCGGCCTACCGGCGTCCGATGCGCTGGCCGTGGAGGACTCGGCGGTCGGGCTGCGCGCGGCGACCGCGGCGGGCCTCGCCACCGTCGTGGTGACGAACGGCTACACCGCCGACCAGGACTTCCCCGGCGCGGCAGCCGTGCTGCCCGGGTACCACGGGCCGGAGCCGCTGCACGCGCAGCGGTGCCGCGCCCTGCACCGGCGGTGGTGGACCGCCGGACCCCAGACGACACGGAGCCGAGGAGGCACGGCGTGACGGTGCGCATCGGAGTGAACGGGTTCGGGCGGATCGGGCGCAACTTCTGGCGTGCGGTCGACGCCCGGCGGCGCACGGGCGACACCGGGATCGAGATCGTCGCGGTGAACGACGTCACCGACAACGCGACCCTCGCCCACCTGCTCAAGTACGACTCGATCCTGGGCAGGTTGCCGTACACGGTGTCCGCGACCGACGACGCGATCGTCGTCGACGGCACCGGTGTCCGGGGCCTCGCGGTCCGCGACCCCGCCGAGCTGCCGTGGGAGGAGCTGGGCGTCGACGTCGTCGTCGAGTCGACCGGCATCTTCACGACGCGCGAGGCCGCGTCGGCGCACCTCGACGCGGGCGCGCGGAAGGTCGTCATCTCCGCGCCCGCCGCCAATGCGGACCTCACCGTCGTCATGGGCGTGAACGACCACGAGTACGACGGCTCGCAGGCGATCGTCTCGAACGCCTCGTGCACCACGAACTGCCTCGCGCCGCTCGCCAAGGTGCTCGACGACCTGCTCGGGATCGAGAAGGGCCTGATGACCACGATCCACGCCTACACGCAGGACCAGAACCTGCAGGACGGCCCGCACAAGGACCTGCGCCGCGCGCGGGCCGCGGCGCTGAACATCGTGCCGACCTCCACCGGTGCCGCGAAGGCGATCGGGCTGGTGCTGCCGCACCTGAACGGCAGGCTCGACGGCTACGCGCTCCGGGTGCCGATCCCCACGGGCTCGGTCACCGACCTCACGGCCGAGGTGCGCGCGGACGCCACGGCCGAGGAGGTCAACGCGGCCTACCGGACCGCGGCGGAGGGCGAGCTGAAGGGTGTGCTGTCCTACGCCGACGCGCCGATCGTGTCCTCCGACATCGTCACCGATCCCGCGTCCTGCACCGTCGACCCCGGCCTGACCAGGGTGATCGGCAACCAGGTCAAGGTCGTCGGCTGGTACGACAACGAGTGGGGCTACGCGAACCGCCTCGTCGACATCACCGGCCTCGTCGCATCGCGGCTCTGACAGCGGGCGCCCGCCTTTGCTTCGGGGCTGCCCGCACTCCGTGACTACGTGCTGTCCCGCCCGGGCCGGTACGCCACGACCACCGGCGGCGACAGGCTTCTCATGGCCCCGTCAGCAGCTGGAGGTTGTGCCGGGGGAGGGGTGCGTCCGACGGCGGATGCGTCATGGTCCTGCCGCAGATCGTCGCTGGCGCATCGTGCTGAACGCCACGGCTGCCAGGGCGGTGGGAAGGGGCTGATTCCGCGCGATCGTGGCGGAGCGCGGAGATGCTGCTGACGTCCCGCCCCGTCGGCTTCGCCGCGGGTGAGCGGCCCGGCGAGCAACGGATCAGCGGGGCGCGTTCGACTGCGGGCGGGTGCACCCGGCCGAGATGCCGAGCGACGACGATCGCACCGAAGATCACCAGGATCCAGAACAGCATCATGCCGACCGTCGTGAGTGCGTAGCCCCAGGTGTTGGGCATCCCCGGCCATGACCACATCATCGTGTCGCTCCTCATCGGATCCGAACTCGTCGGGTGATCGACCACGCGGCGGTGGTCCGCGGTTCCCGGCGTCCTCGTTCACCCGCCATAACGACCAGCTCGCCCGACGGTCACGTTGTGTATCTTGATCCTTACTGAGAGGTAGCGGGCGGATGCTCAGCCGGCGTCCTCCAGCGCGACGCCCTGTGTCTCCGGACCGAGCCGCACCGCCACGGCCATCACCGCTTACATGACGCCGACCATGACGAACATGCCGACGGCGCCCGTCGCGTCCACGATCACGCCGGCGAGCAGCGGGATGAGCGACGCGGCCACGAGCGCGACCGCCACCGACGCGCCGGTGCCGAACGCCCGCACCCGGGTCGGGTACAGCTCGGGCGCCCAGACCCAGGTCGTGGTGTTGAGCAGGATGAACATGAGCTGCAGGAACCCGCCGAGGACGAGGATCATCGCGAGGTTCGCCGACGTGCCGAACGCGATCGCGACACCGTCTCACCGAACTCGACGTCATCGACCGTCCGCGGATCACGCCGGTCGGCCAGCCAGGGCTGGAGGCGTGGGCGGCGGCGAACCCACGAGGGGCGGCGTCGAGGTGCGCTCGCCGGCCGGCGTCGCGGCGGCGGTGGCGTTCACCGCGAGGATCGGCTTCCACGCAGAGCCGGCGACGCGGTTCTTCCCCCATCCCGGGTCCGCTACCTGCCTCTCGACGGACCCCGCGCCGTCGTGGCGGTCGCGTCGCGGGCCCGCGATCGCCGCGACGCCGTCGTCGCGTTCCGCCTCGCGGTGCTCGCGAGTGGCGTGGTCGAACAGCTGGCCGCGGCCCCGTAGCGGTCTCGCCCGCACGCGACAGCGGCTGGCGTCCCGGTGCGGACCTGGGGGTGAAGCCTTCCTGATATCGAACAGGTGCCCGGCACTGAGGCCGTCGACGCGCACGGCGTAGCGCGTGCGCCTCGTGTAACTGAGCGATGCGCAGAACCGAGCGTGTGAGCGTGACGCGGCCTGATCAGTACCTCGACTCCCCGACGCAGCCCTTGGCCGCGGTCTCGAATCCGGGCCCACGTTCGCGTGTGCCTGCGCCCCGTACGGCCGGGCCGGGTTCGACGGTCGACGGATGGCCGCGTGCTTCTGGTCGTCACGCCGCGCCCCCGCATGTCGCCCCGGCGTCCCGACCGGTGCCCGCACCGCCGACCCGAGCGGATCTGGCTCATGGACACGTGGTCACACCACCGCCCAGCGTCCTCTCGTCATCTCCGCGTCCGAGCCCAGGACGGCGCGGGTTGTTCGGGGGCCGCAAGCGGCAGGCTCTGGAGGCGGAGAATGCGCAGCTGCGCACGGAACTGGACCGGCTGCGGGTGCTGACCGGTGCGCAGATCGCGGCCCGGGTCGAGCAGTACCGACAGCAACTCGCCGCAGTTGCCGCTCAGATCTCGGAGGCGGAGCAGGCGCTGAACCAGCGGCGCGCCGCGCTCGATCAGGCGAGCAGGCAGGTCGTCGAGACCAACGAGGTCGTGTTGCTCCAGGAGAGTGGCGTCTACGAGTACCGCCACCGGCTCGCCGACGCGGTGGCGTACAAGGCCGATCTGGACGACATCAAGCAGACGGTCCGAGCGATGGTGCGCGACGGCAGCGCGGTCCTGTCCACGACGGAGTGGTCGGTGAACGGGTCCACGAGCGAGGGCCGCAAGATGGTTCGGGATTTCTCCAAGCTGCTGCTGCGCGCCTACAACGCCGAGGCCGACAACTGCGTGCGCACGGTCAAGCCGCACAACCGACCCGCGGTGATTGCTCGACTGGAGAAGACCCGGGAGACGATCGCTCGTCTCGGCCGGACGATGAACATCAGAATCGTCGAGTCGTACCACCGGGTGCGTGTGGTGGAGATCGAGCTGACCGCTGACCATGCCGCGAAGGTCGAGGAGGAGAAGGAGCACGAGTCCGGGCGGCGCGAGGCGCAGCGTGAGGAGGAGAAGGCGCGCCGCGAGTTCGAGCGGGAGAAGGCACGCCTGCTGAAGGAGCGCGCCCACTTCGAGAACGCGCTCGCCAAGGTTCGGGAGCGCGGGGGCGACGTCGCGGAGTTGGAGCATCGACTCGCTTCGGTCGACGAGGCGATCGCCGGTGTCGAGGCGCGCGAGGCCAACGTTCGGGCCGGATTCGTCTATGTGATCAGCAACGTAGGTGCGTTCGGCGCGGAGGTGGTGAAGATCGGCCTCACGCGGCGGCTCGACCCCGCGGACCGCATCCGGGAGCTGGGAGACGCCTCGGTCCCGTTCAAGTTCGACACGCACGCGATCGTGTTCAGCGAGGATGCGGTCACGCTGGAGACCCGATTGCACCAGGAGTTCGCGGACCGTCGCGTCAACCGGATCAACCTGCGGCGGGAGTTCTTCCGGGTCACGCCCGCTGAGGTTCGAGACGCCCTGACACGGTTCGCTGGACAACATCTTCTCGAGTTTCAGGCAGAGCCCGAGGCGCAGGAGTGGCGGGCGAGCGGCGGTACCGGAGGCTGATCCAGGACGCAGTCGCGGTGCCCGGAGATCGTCACCGTGCGAATCAGGGAACGGCGCAGCCGGGCCGGCCACCAGGACTACAGCAATTGCCACCATGCGGCGCAGGCCAAATCGCGATCATGGCGGGGCGAACATCATTGATCGCAGTTCTCGGCGTGTCCGTTGATGGACCGTCGGCTGGTCTCCTCATTTGGTGTCTTGTCGGGTGGGCTCGAACCCATGAAGCTGGTCGGATGGTCAGTGAGTCAGACCCGCTGGCGATGGGGCGAGCGGCGCTCGCGCAGGCGGCCTGGCCGCAGGCCCGCGTCCATTACGAGGCCGCGGCCACGACGGGTGATGCCGCCGAGGGGTGGGAGGGTCTGAGCTGGGCGGCGTGGTGGCAGGGCGATCAAGACATGACGTTGTCCGCGCGCGAACGTGCCTACCGTGCGTACCGAGGGGCCGGCGATGTGCGCGGCGCGGCGCGGATGGCGATGTGGCTCGGCTCTGACCACCTGAAATTCCGTGGCGACGACGCGCTCGCGTTGGCCTGGGTGGCGTGCGCCCGGGCGCTGGTGAGCGGCCACGCGCCGTGCACCGAGACAGGATTCGTCCGCGTGTTCGAAGCGGATATGGCGTTG
Source organism: Pseudonocardia sp. CNS-004 (assembly GCA_001942185.1). Classification (GTDB taxonomy): domain Bacteria; phylum Actinomycetota; class Actinomycetes; order Mycobacteriales; family Pseudonocardiaceae; genus Pseudonocardia. Next base: position 130,945 of record MKJV01000068.1, on the reverse strand, counting down.
CTGGCCAAGGGTGATCCGGCATCCGCCGAGCGCCTGGCGCGGGAGGCGCTCGACCTGGCGCGGGGAATTGCGGACGCGGGAGTCGAAGTCGTCGCGCTAGCGGTCCTCGGCAGTGCCCTGGTCGCCTCGGGCTCGGCCGAGGAGGGCCTGAGCCGGCTGGACGAGGCGGCGGCGTTGGCGGTCGGTGAGGAGTTCGCCGAGACGATCGCACCGGGTTGGGCGTTGTGCCACACGGTCACGACCTTCGCCGAGGTCGGCGACTTCGGGCGGGCTGCGCAGTGGTGTCGCGCCCTGCACAGCTGGTCGGCGACCTGGCACGCGCGCCTCTTCTTCGGGGTCTGCCGCACCGCGTACGGTCAGGTGCTCGCCGCCGGGGGAGATTGGCCGAACGCTGAGCTGGAGCTGCGGAGCGCGCTGGCCGACATGTGCGCGACACGCCCAGGCCTGGTCGCGCCGACCGCACTGCGGCTGGGCCTGCTGCGGGCGCGGCAGGGCAAGCTCGCGGAGGCCCGCCGGTTGTTCGAGACGGCCCTGCCGCTGCCTGCGGCGATCGCCGCGCTCGGCGAGCTGGACCTGGCCGGCGGCGACGCCGCGGCGGCGGCGGACGCTGCGGAGCGTGCGTTGCGGCGGATGGGAGACGCGAGCGTGGTGGATCGGCTGCCGGCGCTGGAACTGCTCGCGCGGGCGCGCGCGGCCGGCGGGGACAGGGCCGGCGCGGCTGCGGCTGCCGAGCAACTGGAATGTCGGACGGCGCGGCTCGCAACGCCCTACATGCGCGGTCGCGGCCGTCTGGTGCGCGCGGAGGTGCTGTTGGCGGGGGGCGACCACGACGGCGCCCGGCAGGCCGCCGAGGATGCCGCCGACCTGTTCGGCGCCTGCTCGGCGCCTACGAGGCGGCCCAGGCGCGGATGCTGCTGTCGGAGGCGCTGGCGGCACTCGGGCCCGCGAACGCGCCGAAGCGGAAGCACGCGGCGCGCGGGAGGCGTTCGCGCTGCTCGGTACGCGCAGGCCGCGGCGGCCGGCCGCATCCGCGGAGCTCAGCGTTCGGGAGGTCGACATCCTGCGCCTGGTGGCGGGCGGGCTGGGCGATGCCCAGATCGCCGAGCGACTGTTCCTGAGCGTGCACACCGTGCACCGGCACGTGGCCAACATCCGCATCAAGCTCGATGTGCCCTCCCGTGCCGCGGCAGTGGGACACGCGACCCATCACGGCTTGCTCTGAGCCTGATGGCCGTTTCCGGCCATCCCGCGTGATGGCCGATCGGGGCGACGCGGCACGCCAGGTGCCGGCGCGAGCCTTACCCCATGACAAGCACCCTCACCGCCGGCGCCGACGAGCTGCGTTTCCGTCTGCACGGCGGGTTGCACGAGCCAGGCGACTCGTACTACGAGGACAGCCGAACGCTGTTCAACACCATGATCGATCGGCGTCCGCGGTACGTGGCGGAGTGCCTGGCGGTGGACGACGTGGTGGCGGCACTCGCGTTCGCCCGCGACCATGACCTGCCGGTAGCCGTGCGCGCGGTGGGCACTCGGTGGCCGGGCTGTCGCTGTGTGACGACGGCCTCGTCCTCGACGTGCGCGGCATGGCCGACATCGACGTCGATCCGGGCCTGCGCATCGCCCGTGTGGGCGGCGGTGCCCGCTGGGCGGACCTCGACCGTGCGACGCAGGCCCACGGGCTGGCGACCACCGGCGGACGCGTCTCCACGACCGGTGTGGCCGGGCTGACGCTCGGCGGTGGCTCCGGGTGGCTGGAGCGCAAGCACGGCTTGGCCTGCGACAACCTGATCGCCGCCGAGCTGGTCTGCTGGGACGGCCGGATCGTGCGGGCATCCGGCGAGGAGAACCCCGAGCTGCTGTGGGCGCTGCGCGGCGGAGGCGGGAGCTTCGGCGTGGTCACAGCGCTCGAGCTGGCGCTGTACCCACTCGGGCCCGAGGTGTTCGGCGGCGTCGCCCTGTTCGCCGCCCATCGCGCCCACCAGGTGCTGCGCACCTTCCGCGACGTCATGCACCACGCCCCGGACGAGCTCTCGCTGGCCTGCGCGTTCATCACCGCGCCCGAGGAGGACGACGTCCCGGCCGAACTACGCGGACGCCCGGCCATCGCGATCCTCGGCATGTGGGCGGGGACCGTCGCAGACGGCGAACAGGCGCTGGTGCCCATCCGGGCGCTGGGTCCGGCCGCGGACTTCTTCGGCCCCACCAGCTACGCCGACTTCCAGTGCTCGGTGGACGACCCGCCGGGCTACCGCAACTACTGGACCGCCGAGAACGTCGTCGACCTGCCCGACGAGGCCATCGAGACGTTGACGCGGCGCGCCGTCGAACTGCCGGCCGGCCCCTCTCAGCTGTTCATCGTGGCCTGGGGCGGGGCGGTCGATCGGATCGGCCCGGAGCACTCGCCGCTGGCCGGTCGCGACGCGAGGCTCATCGTCCACCCGCTGCTGCTGTGGGAGAACCGGGCCGACGACGAGCGCAACCGGGCCCTCGCCCGCGCGTTCCGCACCGATCTGCGTCCCTGGTCGACCGGCGCGACCTACCCGAACTTCCTCGGCGATGAAGGCAACCAGCGGATGCGTGCCGCCTACGGCACCAGCACCGAGCGGCTGGCCGCCGTGAAGGCCGAATGGGATCCGCACGGCGTCTTCCGCACCCACCAGAACATCCAGTAGCCGCCCGCAGCCGCACTCACGGGTGCGGCGCATCACTCGGCGCACCCGGCGTCACGACGGGTGACGCGACAGCGGGCCCGCCGAGCCTCGTGCGGGACCGGCCGTGAGCCGGCACAACGGAAGGATCGATCGTGGATCACGACAAGTTGATGGAGTTCCTCGGCCGCTTCACCGCTGACCTGGGCGCGACCGGCTCCGCCGGCCTCGCGGTCATCGGCAACCGGCTCGGGCTGTACCGGGCACTCGCGCAGGGCCCGGCGACGCCGGGTGTGCTCGCCGAGCGCACCGGCTGCCACGAGCGCTACCTCACCGAGTGGCTGAACAACCAGGCCGCCGGTGGGTACGTCAGTTACGACCTCGCGACCGGTGAGTTCTTCCTGTCGGACGAGCAGGCGTTCTGCCTCGCCGACCCGAGCGGGCCGAACATCTCGGCGGCCTTCCTCATCGCGCTCGGCTACCTGCGCGCCGAGCCGCGCATCACCGAGGCGTTCCGCACCGGCGACGGCCTCGCGTGGCACGAGCACCACGAGGACGTCTTCGTCGGGTGCGATGCCTTCTACCGGCCGGGTTACGTCGCTGAACTGGTACCGAGCTGGATTCCGGCACTGGACGGCGTGGCGGAGAAGCTCGCGGCCGCGCCCGGGTGGCCGACCTCGGCTGCGGCCTGGGTTCCTCGTCGGTGCTGATCGCGCAGGCGTACCCGAACACCAAGGTCATCGGGTCGGACTACCACGCCGAGTCGATCGAGCGGGCGCGCAAGAAGGCCGCCGACGCCGGGGTTGCCAACCAGGTCGAATTCGAGGTGGCCACCGCGCAGACCTTCAGCGGCACCGGCTACGACCTCGTCACCACGTTCGACGCCCTGCACGACATGGGCGACCCCGTGAACGCCGCCCGCCGCGTGCACGACGCCCTGGCGCCCGACGGCACCTGGCTGCTGGTCGAGCCGAACGCTCGGACACCGTCGAGGAGAACTTCAACCCGGTCGGCCGCCTCTACTACGCGGGCTCGACCTTCCTGTGCGTACCCAACGGGCTGTCCCAGCCCGGCGGCTACGCGCTGGGCGCGCAGGCCGGCGAGGCCGCGATCCGGGATGTCGCGTCGAAGGCCGGGTTCACCCGGTTCCGGCGGGTCGCGGAGAGCCCGTTCAACGTGGTGTACGAGATCCGGCGGTAGCCGGACGGCCACCCAGGTCCGAGATCCAGAACCGATCCGTTCGAGGTCGAGGAGACCCGTGATGGAAAAGCTCGCCATCGTCGTCCGGGACGACGGCTACGACAAGATGCTCACGCCGCTCACCTTCGCCTTCCTCTGCGCCAGAAAAGGCGTGCAGGTCGACATGCTGTTCGTGCTCTGGGCGGTACGCGCCCTCACCAAAGCGGGCGCCGCCGCGCTGGAGATCGACGGCCGGCACGCCGCGGCCGCGGCCGCGCTCCGCCAAAAGCTCGTCGAGGACGGCGAACCGACCGACATCCTCGACTGGCTCACCCACCTCGCGGGCACCGGCAAGGTGAACCTCTACGGCTGCCGCCTCGCCGCCGCCACCTTCGGCGTCGACGAGTCCGACCTCATCCCGGAGGCGGCCGGAATCGTCGATGCCGCCTGGTTCCTCGAGGAGAAGGCGATCGCCGCGGATCACTGCCAGTACTTCTGATCGCGAACACCCACCGCCACACCCGTCACGAGAGAGGCCATCGTCATGCCCACGTTCATCGGATCCCGGGGCCGGATCTTCCACGACAGCCGGCAGCCCGACGGCGCCGTCCGCGGCGCGGTCGTCCTGCTGCACGGCTACGGCGAGCACCTCGGGCTCTACGACGCGCTCGCCCGCAGGCTCGTCGCCGACGGCCTGGCCGTGCACGGGATGGACGCCGTCGGCCACGGGCGCAGCGACGGCGAGCGAGCCGTGATCGCCTCGTGGGGCGAGTTCGCCGACGACGCCCGCAGGCTCGTGCACCTCGTCCGAGCGCAGCACCGCCACGTGCCACTGGTCGTGATCGGGCACTCCGGCGGAGCGCTCGCGGCGATGCTGCTCGCGCTGCGCTCACCGCAGATCCTCGACGGGCTCGTGCTCTCGGGCGCGCCGCTGCTCGCCCAGGAATGGATCGACGCGGAGCTCGCGACCGGTGCCGCCGAAACCGAGGCGGGCGATCCGACCGAGTGGATGAGCACCCACCCGCGGTACGTGCACGCCCTCCTGCACGACCCGCTCACCTGGAAGGGCGGGTTCCGGCGGGAGACGCTGCTCGCGGTCAGGGCCGTATGGCCGGAGGTCGCCGCCGGACTCGCCGAGGCCCGCCCTGCCCTGCCGGTCCTCCTCGTCCACGGCGAGGCCGACCCGGTCGTGCCTGTGACCGACGCGTACGCCGTGGCACAGGCCCTGCCCCAGGCGGCCCTCCGCGTCTTCCCCGGGGACCTGCACGACGTGCTGAACGAGCACGATCGCGACGCCGTCCACGACGTCGTGGCCACGTTCCTCGGCACCGTTGTTGCGGACCGGCGGACACCACGCGCGTCCTGAGTGCCCTGGGATCTTGGTGGAGCCCGGCCGAACGGGAGCTCCGTCTCGGACCCGACGCCCGCGGCACACGGCCGCTGTCGGCGGAGCGGGAGCCGACGCCCGAGGTCGGCCGCACGGCGGAGGACGAGCGGCCGTGACGGCAGCGGGTTGACGCCGGCCGCCCCTGCTCGGCCTTCACCGGGACTGGTGGTGCGTGCCTCCCCCGAACCGCCACGCCAGCCAGACGAGCCCGGTCCCGGCGCCGAACGCTGCCGCGCCGACCAGCGACCCGATCACCAGCATGAGTGCGCTGAGCAACAACCCCGCAACGAGGACCATCGCGAAACCCACCCGATCCGGAAAGGCGGGGGACAGGCGCCGTGCCCGTGCATCGAAGGACCGCGCAAAAGTGGGGTCCTCGCTCAGGAGTCGGCGTTCGACCTCGCGCAGTCTCTCCCGTTCGTGATCACTGAGCACGATGCAGCTCCCTCGGGTGGCGTGAATCCCCGTGCGGGTCGCGAGCACGTCATTCGACGTTCAGGGAGTGCGGCCTCGCCCGGGGCATGACACCGGTCCGGGCGGCCCCCCGTCTCGGACGATCACGTGGTTCCGGTGAACGCGGTGTCCCGCTCCGTCATCACCACACACGATTCACCCGGCCTGGCAATCTCAGTGTGCTGAACCCACGGTCGCGATGCAGTGCGGGTCCTCGGTCGAGAACATCGCCCTACCTTGCCGAAGACCGGCAGGCAGGCTGCGCGCGGGCATTGTCGAGGTGCCCGTCGATCACCTCGAGGATTGTGAGGCTGCCGATCATCGGCAACCTGGCCGCCGTGAAGTTGGCCGGCCGCACTGCTCCCGTATGACCGGCGTCGGAGGCATATTGGGAGCCGGCCGGGCGTGGTCGGTCGGAGGGCCCGACGTGCACCACGCGCCCTGGCGCCCACCCCCCGCGATCCGAGACGTTCACAGAACGAGAGGAGTCAGACGATGCAACGACAGCAACCGCGTGTCCGGCTCGGCCGGGTCTGCGACGAGCGCACGGCGGAGGACCGAATCCGGGTGCTGGTCGACCGTCTCCGGCCGCGCGGCCTGACCGGGGATCGGGCCGACCTCGACGAACGGTGCACGCAGATCGCCCCGTCATCGGCGCTGCGCAACTGGTACGGCCACAACCTGCGGTGGTTCGCCGAGTTCGTAGGGAGCAGGGCCGGCTGATGGCGACCCCGACCGGTGCACCTCCGGAAGCCCCGCTGGGCGGGATCGTGGTCGGCGTCGACGGATCACCCGGATCGCTGGCCGCGTTCCGGTGGGCACTCCACGAGGCGTCCTCACGCGGCCTCCAGGTCCATGCGGTGACCGCCTGGGAGTTCCCGCTCGAATCGACCTTCGGCGCCATGGTGACGGTCGGCGACTTTCATCCCGTGGTCGCGGCCGAGGAGATCCTGGCGGCCGCGCTCGCCGCTGCCGGCATCGCGGCCGACGACCACAGGGTGACCACCACACCCGTCGAGGGGTTCCCGGCAGAGGTGCTGATGCAGCGGGCTGCCGGCGCCGAACTGCTGGTGGTCGGCTCCCGCGGGTACGGGAAGGTATTCGGAGCGCTGCTCGGGTCCGTCAGCCAGTACGTGGCAGCACATGCGGCCTGCCCGGTCGTCGTCATCAAACCTTGACCTGGGCACGGCCCGCACGGGGCTCGAAGCGCTCTCGGGCCGGGAGATCATCTCGAGGAGGTGGATCATGCTCAGTGATCATGAGCGGGAGACTCTGCGTGAGGTCGAGCGACAGTTCCTCGCCGAGGACCCCGGCTTCGCCCACGCCTTCGAGGCCCGCCAGACCCGCATGTCGCGGCGTCCGCACCGGTGGGGAGCGCGCATCGCGCTCGTGACGGCGGCTCTGCTCACCACGTTCCTGGTGGTCGCCGGGTCGCTGGGGAGTGCACTGGTCGTCGCCGTCGTGGCCGGGCTGATCTGGGTGGTGTCGCACCATCCGGCCGGCACCGGCCGGCGGACGCCGTGGCCGGCCCGCGAAGGAGAACCACCGCAGCCCTAGAGGGCGACAGGAGAGGCCGACGGCCGTAGTCGCGGCCTCGTCGAGCGAGGCGGCCTCACCATCCCGAAGCGCGCAACGGTGCACGACCGCGTGCAGGTGCTCGAGCACGTCCCGGTAGGAACGCAGCAGCCCGCTCTCGTGGTAGGGGATGCCGCGCGCGACGCAGAATGCCTGCACCATCGGCCGTGCACGACGCAGGTTCGGCCGGGGCATGCTGGGGAACAGATGGTGCTCGATCTGGTAGTTCAGCCCTCCCAACACGGCGTCGACCCACCGGCCGCCAGACACGTTGCGGGAGGTGAGCACCTGCTTGCGCAGGAAGTCCCACCCCTCCTCGTCCGTGGACGCGGGCATGCCCTTGTGATTCGGGGCGAACGAACAGCCCATGTAGAGGCCCCACAGACCCTGGTGCACCGCGATGAACACCAGCGCCTTCCACGGCGAGAGCACCAGGAACACCGCGGCGAGGTACGCCACGGTATGCGTGACCAGCAGCGTCTTCTCCAACCTCCGCCGCCTCGTCCGCCTGCGCCACACGGCCTCGACGCTCGACCAGTGCAGGCTCGCCCCCTCCAGCAGCAGGAGCGGGAAGAACAAGAAGGCCTGGTACTTCGTCGTCCAACGCGTGAGGCCCCGCTTGGCGCCGACCTGGCCGGTGGTGAAAGCGAGCACGCCGATGTGGAGATCGGGATCGTGCTCGTGGTTGGGGTTGGCGTGGTGGCGGCTGTGCTTGGCGACCCACCAGCCGTAGCTGAGGCCGACCAGGCCGCATGCGCCAGCCCGACCGCGTCGTTGGCCCGTCGCCCGCGAAAGATCTGCTTGTGCCCGGCGTCGTGCCCGATGAACGACACCTGCGCCCAGATCCCGGCCAGGAGAACGGCCGTGACCAGTTGCCACCACGTGTCGCCCAGGCAGACGAACACGACCCACGCCCCGGCGAGGACGGCAAGGGTGAGTGCGACCCGCACTGCGTAGTGACCCGGTCGGCGGTCCAGCAGGCCGGCTCGCCGGATCGCCCGGGACAGCTCGGCGAAATCGCTCGCCGATCCTCCGTGCACGTCGTCTGTGGCCGGACGGCTGGACGGCTCCATTCAAGATCCCCTCGTTGCCTCATGGCGCACCGGGGTCTCGGGCCGAGCCACGTCGCGGGAACCGCGACCGCCACCCAATGTAGCGGACGGAATCACTGCGCACACCCTTGTGGGGTGTTCCTGGCGGTCCGGTGGCGGACGTCGTGGGACACCCCGGTCGACTCCTGGTGTCGTCAGCCCGGGTCGTCATTCGGCCAGCCGAGGAGTTTTGCACCGAGTGCGGCGGCGTTGATCGTGAATCGTCGGGCGGGGTCGGTGGGGTCGTGCCCGGTGAGTGCGGCGATCCGGTCGAGGCGGTAGGTGACCGCGCGGACGGACAGGTGGAGCCGGCGTGCGGTTTCGGTGGCGACGCATCCGGCGGCGAAGTAGGCGTTGAGGGTGTTCAGGAGCGGTTCGGCTCCGCCGCGGGCGTGGGCCAGCTCGCCCAGGACCGAGTGGACGAGATCGGAGATCGCCGGTTGGTCGCGTAGGAGTACGCGGTAGATCAGCAGCTGTTCGCCGTGGATCACCGGGGCCCGCAGGTGCAACCGCTGCGCCATCGTCAGTCCTTCGCGAGCTTCCTCGTAGGAGCGGGCGATTCCGTAGGAGCCGGGGTAGGGCCGTCCGACAGTGATGCGCCAAGGTCGTCCGCGGGGCGAGCGGTCGAGCTCGGCGAGCATGAGATCGCCGAGCGTGTTCGGCTCGGGTCGGGAAGTGGTCGCGTCCAGGTCGGGGGGTGCCACGACGACGATGCGGCCGTCCTTGGTCGCCACGAGGACTTCGCGGTCGCCCTTCTCCTGCACGATCATGTGTTCCAGCGTGCTGATCGCGGTCGTGGCCTCGTCGAGGCGGCCGGCAGGCGTGGCCAACGCGACCTGGTGCGGGCGGGCCATGTCCAGGCCGAAGGGTTCGGCTCGTTCCACGAGCCGGCCGACGTCGGCGTCGCCGCGGAGCAGGTCCTCGATGAACTCGCGGCGCAGTGTCTCCTCCCACCGAGCCGCCTGGCGGCGGGCGTCGGTGTATCCCTCGGCCAGCCTGGCGACCGCGCCGTCGACGACGTGCAGGACCGCGGTGGCGGCGTTGCGCACCGCCTGGTTGTCGCGCGAGCGGATCACCATGGGCAGCTGTTGCCACAGCCGTCGGGCGGCCGCGAGGTAGAGCTGGACCGCGGTGCCCGCCGACACGCCGAGCTCGGCGGCCCGTCTGCCGAGAAGGCCCACGGCCTCGAGCTCGCAGGGGCGTGGTTCGCGGCCTGAGGTGGCAGCTTCGGCCAACATCGACAGGTAGTCGCCGAGCAGCTCGACCGGGGCACCTCCGGTGTCCCGGCTGGCGGACTCGGCCACCTCGTTCAGCCACGAGGGGTGAACGTCGTGCACGTCGGCCCGTATGCGTGCGTGGCGGTGGTCGTTCACTTCCTTCGTTCCGTCCTGCAGGACGGCGGACCCGGTGCCGAGTAGGTCGTGGTGCAGGCGGCGGCCCGGTTCAGGCAGCTCAGCCGCATGAGAGGCGCTCACGACGCGCGTCCGTGGTACACGCCTGCGGGTGGCGCACCCCGGGCCGCGCGCGGGGCGCCGAGCGCAGCCGACCGGAGCGCAGGACGACGCCGCACTCGATCAGGACGTACATGGCGATCATCTCGTCCTCCGGTACTCGCGTGCGGGTTGGGTGAAGGGCGCTCCTGGTGTCGGCCGCGTCCACGGTGAGGGTGGATGTCGGTTCGCGAACTGCTCCGGGGCCGTCGGGCTACGACGCCGCTTCCCGTGTGCCACGCTTCAGCAAGTGTATCGCAGCACGATATAAATCCCTAGCGAGGCGCCGGTGCTGGCGCCGGCCGATGTGCGCGGGCGCGTGGCTGCCGGCAGCCGGCAAACCTGTGGGGTCGAGTTGGCCGACCGCAGACGGTGCCGCCGGGCGCGGGGCGAGGAGGGTCGGGGTGTGAGACCGATCGGTCGGAAGCGGTCGTCGCTCGAGGTGTGAGCGCAAGCCTCGCGCGGTCGGCAGTACGCCCCCGCGATGGCCGGCCACGGAACTCGTCACCGTCCGATCGCAGCCCTCGGATCAGAGGCCAGCATGACCGCCACCACTCCGCGCCCGGAGCCGATCACCGTTCACCCCTACCAGGCCCGCCGCGTGCCGAAGGGGTCGAGCTTCCTGCGGATGCTGCGGACGACCGATCCCAAGGACATCGGGATCCTGTATCTGGTCACCTGCATCGGCTTCTTCCTGATCGGTGGCGCGATGGCGTTGCTGATGCGCGGCGAGCTGGCGGTGCCGGGGCAGCAGTTCCTGTCCACCGAGCAGTACAACCAGCTGTTCACCATGCACGGCACGGTCATGCTGCTGCTGTACGCGACACCGATCCTGTTCGGCTTCGCCAACTACATCGTGCCGCTGCAGATCGGGGCCCCGGACGTCGCGTTCCCTCGGCTGAACGCCTTCTCGTTCTGGCTGTTCCTGTTCGGTGGCCTGATAGTGCTGTCGGGGTTCCTCACGCCGGGCGGCGCACCGGATTTCGGCTGGACCGGTTACGCCCCGCTGTCCGGCGCGCTCCACTCGCCCGGCGCCGGGGCCGACGTGTGGATCACCGGCCTCATCGTCGCCGGTCTCGGCACGATCCTGGGTGCCGTCAACTTCATCACCACGATCGTCTGCATGCGCGCGCCGGGCATGACGATGTTCCGGATGCCGATCTTCACCTGGAACATCTTCGTGACCGCGTTCCTCATCCTGCTCGCGTTCCCGGTGCTCACCGCGGCCCTGTTCGGGCTGCTCGCCGACCGGCACCTCGGGGCCCACGTGTTCGACCCGGCCAGCGGTGGCGTGATCCTGTGGCAGCACCTGTTCTGGTTCTTCGGCCATCCCGAGGTGTACATCGTGGCGCTGCCGTTCTTCGGGATCGTCACCGAGGTCTTCCCGGTGTTCTCCCGCAAGCCGCTGTTCGGCTACAAGGGCATGATCTTCGCGACGATGGCGATCGCGATGCTGTCCGCGGCGGTGTGGGCGCACCACATGTTCGCCACCGGCGCGGTCCTGCTGGCCTTCTTCTCCCTCACCAGCTTCCTGATCGCGGTGCCGACGGGGATCAAGTTCGTCAACTGGATCGGCACCATGTGGCACGGGAAGCTCACCTTCGAGACGCCGATGCTGTTCGCCGTGGGCTTCGCGGCCACGTTCCTGTTCGGCGGGATGACCGGGGTGCTGCTGGCCTCCCCACCGCTGAACTGGCACGTCACCGACACCTATTTCGTGGTCGCGCACTTCCACTACGTCCTGTTCGGGACGATCGTCTTCGCCACGTACTCGGGCATCTACTTCTGGTTCCCCAAGATGACCGGCCGCATGATGGACGAGACCATCGGCAAGGTTCATTTCTGGCTCACGTTCGTCGGCTTCCACGGCACGTTCCTGGTGCAGCACTGGCTCGGCAACCAGGGCATGCCCCGCCGGTACGCCGACTACCTGCCGATCGACGGTTTCACCGCGCTGAACGCGATCTCCTCGATCTTCGCGTTCGTACTCGGCGCCTCGACGCTGCCGTTCATCTGGAACGTGTTCAGGAGCTACCGGTACGGCCGGGTGGTCACCGTGGACGACCCGTGGGGTTTCGGCAACTCGCTCGAGTGGGCCACCTCCTGCCCGCCGCCGCGACACAACTTCACCGAGCTGCCGCGGATCCGTTCCGAGCGTCCGGCGTACGAGCTGCACTACCCGCACATGGTGAAGCGGCTCCGGGAGGAGGCCCACATCGGCGGACGGTCGCGCCGCTCCCGGGCGGCTCCCTCGGAGATCGCGGCCCATGCCGTGCAACACGACATCGAGGAGGATCCGCGTGCGCGGTGACATGACGTTCGCCGAGCGTGTCTGGGAGAACGAAGGCGGACAGCTACGGCGCCCGGAGAGCTCGACGACCCCGCCGCCTCCCCCGGAGACGGGAACGGAGAGGCCCGATGACCTGCCTCGGTGTCGTTCAGGTCAGGGTCACGCAGCACCGGTCCGGTGCCGGATCCAGAACGGCCCGCACGTCGGTGTGGTCGAGCTCGTCGAGCATGGCCGTAATGAGGTGCAGGTTCATCCCGCACACGAGGCTGGTGTGCTCCCGGGCCAACGCGTGGAACGGGCAGTTCGCGAGCACCAGGACGTCGTCCTGGACGCGCGGTTCGTATCCCTGCGCCGCCAGCGCCGCGGCGATGTCGTCGAGCCGTGACGCGCCTCCCTCGCGCGGCCGCTCCTCGGCGCCGAACCGGCGCCCGCAGTCGGCCGCCGCACGGTGTACCGCCTCGACGACGGGGATGTCGTCGCGGGCCGCCGTCTCCACGGCGCGGGCCAGGATCTGCCCGGCGAGGTCGTAGTGCCGCGGTGGCAGGGTGACCGCGACCTGGCGGGTCGAACGCCGGTACAGCTTCGTCGGCCGCCCGGCGCCGGGGCCGCGCCGACCCGACAGCCGTCGGAACTCCGTGTCCAGGAGCCCTTCCTCCACCAGCTTGTCCAGGTGGAACTTCGCGGTGTGCCGCGGCAGGTCGACGCCCTCCGCGGCCTGGTCCCGGCTCACCGCCTCCGGCTGTGCGGCGACGTAGAGGTAGAGCGCGCGGCGCGCCGGCTCGGCGAGCGCGCTGACCCCGCTGACCTGCGAGACGAAGTCGTCCAATGATCCCCACTTTCTAAAAGACACTGACGTTGACTTAACAGTCTCGACGTTCTAACGTCCACCATAGCGTCTTTTAGAGACCTGGAGGAAATCATGACCACCCACCGCGACCCCGCGGCATCGCCTGCGGGCCTCGACCCCGTCCCGGGCGCGGGAGGCGTTCCTGCTGCTCCGCACCGTGTTCACGGTGGCGCCGGTGCTGTTCGGGCTGGACAAGTTCTTCGGGCTGCTCACGGACTGGGAGGGCTACCTGGCGCCGCAGATCGACGGACTCGTGCCGGGTTCCGCACACCAGGCGATGCTCGCTGTCGGCGTGGTGGAGATCCTCGCCGGTGTGCTCGTCGCGGTCCTGCCGGGCCTCGGCGGGTATGTCGTCGCCGCCTGGCTGGCCGGCATCATCGTCAACCTGTTGCTCATCGGCGGCTTCTACGACATCGCCTTGCGCGACTTCGGGCTGCTCATCGCAGCGTTGGCCCTCGCGCGCCTCGCAACCGCGTTCGGACACCGCGGTTCCTGGACGCGTCCCTGGGCGCGGACGTCATGACGTCGGCGGCTCGCGAGTTCCCGCCGCCCGCTCCGCTGCGGGTCGTTGCTCCCGCCGAGGGGACGGACCTGGCCCGAGCCGAGCAGGCCGCAGCGGCCTTCCTGGCCGCGCTCGGCGTGGCGACGGACGCCGGCGCGACGGCCGGCACGCCGCGCCGGATGGCGCGCGCCTACGCCGAGATGCTCAGCCCGCGTTCCTTCGACCTCACCACGTTCGCCAACGACGAGGGCTACGACGAGCTGGTGCTGGCCCGCGGCATCCCGGTGCACTCGGTCTGCGAGCACCACATGCTCCCGTTCCTGGGCACAGCGCATGTCGGGTACCTGCCGGGGCAGCGGATCCTGGGTCTGTCCAAGCTCGCGCGGGTCGTCGAGCTGTTCGCCCGGCGCCCCCAGGTCCAGGAGCGGTTGACCAAGCAGGTCGCCGACTGGTTGCAGGCCCACCTGGAGCCACGCGGCGTCGGCGTGGTGATCGAGGCCGAGCACATGTGCATGACCCTGCGCGGTGTACGCGCGGGCGGCGCGAGCACCGTCACCTCGACCCTGCTGGGCGGCCTTCGTGACGATCCCCGCTCCCGCGCCGAGTTCCTGGCCCTGACCACCTACGCGGGATCACCTGCAACCGGGGGACGTCATGGCTGATCCCCTCGATGAGCCGACCGCGGCCGTCCGGCTGGACGATGTCAGCCGCGCCCGGCTGGTCTCGGGCGGCCTCGCGGAGACCCTCCAGCAGAAGCTCGCAACCGCGGCACGCGGCAGCGGGGAAGGGGAAGATCCCACATGAGCGATCCACGCACGTTCGCCGTCGTCGGTGCGGGACTGGCCGGCGCGAAGGCCGCCGAGGCGCTGCGCACCGAAGGGTTCGACGGACGCATCGTCCTCCTCGGCGCCGAGCCGCACCGGCCCTACGAGCGGCCACCGCTGTCCAAGGGATACCTCCAGGGCAGCTCCGAGCGCGACACCGTCTACGTCCACCCGCCGGAGTGGTACCCCGAGCACCAGATCGAGCTCCGCCTCGACACCCCGGTCCACGCGATCGACCGCCGCGCCCACGAGCTCGTGACCGGCGACGGTAGCCGCCTGCGCTACGACAAGCTGCTCCTGTCCACCGGCGCCACGCCACGACGGCTCCCGGTACCCGGCGCCGACCGGGCCGGGGTGCGCTACCTGCGCAGCCTCGACGACAGCGACCACCTCAGGTCCGCGTTCCGCCCCGCCGCGAAAGTCGTGATCATCGGTGGAGGGTGGATCGGCCTGGAAACCGCCGCCGCTGCCCGCACCGCCGCGCCGAGGTCACCGTGATCGAACGCGCAGAACTACCGCTGCTGCGCGTCCTCGGCCGCGCGTGGCGCAGGTGTTCGCCGACCTGCACCGCGACCACGGAGTCGACCTGCGCTGCGACACCGCCGTCACGGCCGTCCAGCCGGCTGCCGGCGATCCCTCGTCCGCCGGCGCCGTGCTCCTCTCCGACGGCACCGAGCTGGAGGCCGACGTGATCGTCGTCGGGATCGGGGTCACCCCGAACGTCGAGCTGGCCCGGTCCTGCGGCCTGAACGTGGACGACGGCATCCTGGTCGGCCGGGACCTGGTCACCTCCGACGACGACATCCTCGCCGCAGGTGACGTCGCCAACGCCTACCATCCGCTGCTGCGTCGCCAACTCCGCGTCGAGCACTGGGCGAATGCGCTGCACCAGCCGGTCGTCGCCGCCCAGACCATGCTCGGGCAGCCGGCCAGCCACGTCCGGCTGCCGTACTTCTTCACCGACCAGTACGACCTCGGCATGGAGTACACCGCTACGCCGATCCCGACGGGCACGACCAGGTCGTGATCCGAGGTGACGTCGAGCGCCGCGAGTTCATCGCGTTCTGGCTGGACGGCGGTCGCCTCACCGCCGCGATGAACGTCAACGTCCGGGAGTCGACGGAGCCGATCCAGGAGCTGATCAGCTCCGGGGCGCAGGTCGACGCCGGCCGGCTCACCAACCTCGACGTCCCGCTGACCCACGCCACGATCGGGTGACCTCCCGTTCGGCAGCGGCAGGAGTACGTCGGGGTCGTCCCGGCTGATCGCACCGGCTATCGGCCCGGCGAGATCACCCAGTGCGATCTGTGGTTGGTACTGGGTGCCCAGGTCAACTCATGATCACTCGAAAGGCCCCGGCGCTCTCGCAGTCGTTCAGTGCTGACTCAGCCGGACCGAAAAGGATGGGTCTCAGCTGAGTGCTTGAACCTCGGTCGCCAGTTTCTCCTGGCCGGCTGCCCACGACGCCAACAGGGCTATGCCGTCCGCGGTCGCCGTGCCGGCGGGCGCGGTGTAGACGTTCAGGTGCACGCCGGGTTCGGCAGGCACCTCCATCGACTCGACGTCCAGGTCGAGCCGGCCCACTACCGGATGGTGCACACGCTTGCGTCCGGACCGGTGGAGCCGAACGTCCTGAGATGCCCACCGCTGCCGAAATAGTTCACTGCTTGTCGATAATTCACCGACCAGGGCGATCAGCTCGTTGTCGTGCGGATCGCGGCCGGCTTCCATGCGTAGCTTCGCGGCCACATCGCAGGCGATTCGATCATAGTCGACGAAGAACGTTCTTGCCGCTTCGGAATCTAGATACACGACCGCGCGTGTTCCCCGCCGCCGCGGGTCGGCCAGCACCGGTGAATACAGCGCGCGCGCAAGTTGGTTCATGGCCAGCACGTCATAACGGCCGTTGCAAATCCAAGCCGGCGCATCGGTGATGGCATCGAGCACCTGCTGAAGCGCCGGACGCACCGTCACGGCGGGTCGCCGGCGGCGTGTGCCACTGGCGCCCTGGACTGCCGTGCAAGGTGGAACAGGTGATCGCGCTCGGCCTCGTCGAGTTGCAAGGCGGAGGCCAACGCGTCGAGCACCCCGTCGGAGGCGCCGGTGAGGCTGCCGCGCTCGATACGCACGTAGTAGTCGACCGACACCCCTGCCAGCAGAGCTACCTCTGCGCGACGTAGACCTTTCACCCGGCGATTGCTGCCGAAGGCGGGCAGTCCGGCCTGCTCGGGCGTGATCCGCGCGCGACGCGAGCTCAGGAATTCCTTGATCTCGGTGCGCAGATCGATCGTGGCCACCTCGTCACCGTAGGCCCTGTCCGCAGGCGAAGGGAGGTTCTGCCGGTACCCCCGACGGCTACGCACCCCCACACGCGGCATGCGCCCAGGCCACCGGACAAGGTGGCATTCACAGTGCCTGTATCGCCAGGGTCTCCCAGACGTCCAGGGCGCCTGTCAACCTGTAGATCTACCCCATCAGTTCAATTCAGCTGTACCGGACGCGCGTCCGTGTCAGCACATGCTTTCGCGGCAGAAGAGACGGAGACCAATGGCGGACAACCAGTTCACCGCTCACGCAGACCTTTTCGATCTGAGTAGGAAGCGCGCACTTGTCACTGGCGGCACCAGGGGCATTGGGATGATGATAGCGCGCGGCCTTCTGCAGGCGGGCGCCCGCGTCGTGATCAGCTCACGCAATGCAGACACGTGCGCGGAGGCACAGCGTCGACTGTCCGAGTTCGGAGACGTTCACGCGATCCCCGCCGACCTGTCCAGGCACGACGAGTGCCAGCGCCTCGCTGATCTTGTCAGGGTCGACTCGGAACGCCTGGACATCCTCGTCAACAACGCGGGAGCGATGTGGCGCGAGCCGCTGGTGACGTTCCCGGACGAGGCCTGGGACGCAGTGATCGACCTCAACCTCAAGTCGCCGTTCTGGCTGGTGCAGGCGCTGCTCCCGGCACTTCGCAGGGCGGGCACCGCCGATGATCCCGCGCGGATCGTCAACATCGGCAGTATCGCCGCCATCCACGTCGCCGAGGCGCCAACTACTCGTACGCCAGCAGCAAAGCGGCACTCCATCAACTCACCAGAGTGCTGGCCAGAGAGCTGGGCCCGGAGCACGTCGCGGTGAACGCCGTAGCGCCAGGACCGTTCCCGTCGCAGATGATGGCATCCACGCTCGATGCCATCGGCGACACGATCGCGGCGAAGGCCCCTCTGCGCCGGCTCGGCCGCGACGACGACATGGCAGGTGTCGCCGTGTTCCTCGCCAGCCGGGCCGGGTCCTACCTCACGGGCGCCGTCATCCCGGTCGACGGCGGCATCGCCACGACCGCATCAGGTACCTAGGCGTCGCGCCTGCTGCATGCGGCGAAGGACCGTGGATCATTCGGGCCATGCCGAGCCCAGGATGACCCGGGCGAAGTCCGTCCGCCGGAACGCCGGGTCGAAGTGGGCGATGACGTCGTCGTTCATGGTTCCGAACGTGGTGTCCGGGCGGTCTTTCACGCCCCGGTAGAACGCGTCGAGTATGCGGTTCTTGAAGTCGGGGCGCGGGTGTGCGGCGGTGACCTCGGCGATCTGCTCCGGCGTGATCTGGTCCAGGTCGAGCCCGAGCACGTCGGTCTCCACGCCGAGGGTGACCAGGCCGATCTCCGGGGCGAGGTGCTCTGGCACGCCGGGGGTGGTGTGCAGGGCGATGGCGTACCAGACCTGGCGGGCGTCGGCCTCGGAGTAGCCGTGGTCGAGCAGGAACGTGCGCGCGGTCTCGGCACCGTCGATCTCGAAGCGCCGGCCGGTCGTGCGGTGCTTCTCGGTCAGGCCGAGGTCGTGGAACATCGCGCCCACGTACAAGAGCTCGGGGTCGGCCGCCAGTCCCCGGTACCGGCCTTGAGCGTGCCCCAGAGGTGCACCCGTCGGGAGTGGTGGAACAGCAGGTCGTCGGCGGCCTCGCGGACCAGTTCGGTGGCGGCCCGGGCAACGGGGGAGTCGGGGATCTCGACCCCGGCGATCACATCGGTCACAACCGAGATGCTGGTCGCGCGGGCCCGTGCGACCCATCGCCTGACGGACATACTTCGCAGGGAACCGGACGCGGGAGGGACGAATGGGCCATCGGGTCGGCGTGGTGGTCTTCGACGGGGTCAAGCTGCTGGACGTGGCCGGCCCGATGGAGGTCTTCGCCGAGGCCAACCGCATCGGCGGCACGAGCTACGAGCTGATGGCGGTCGGCGAGGGCGAGGTCACGTCCTCGACCGGGTTGGCGATCAACGTCGACGCCGGTTCCACCGTCGACCTGGACACGGTCCTGGTGGCGGGCGGCGACCGCCTCGTCGGGCGTGCGATCGAGCCGGAACTGGTCGAGTCCGTGCGCGACCTGGCCGGGCGCACCCCACGGGTCTGCTCGATCTGCACGGGTGCTTTCGTCCTCGCCGCCGCCGGAGCGCTGGACGGCCGGCGCGCGACGACCCACTGGCAGCACGCGCGCCTGCTGGCGGCGAGCTACCCGGGGATCACGGTCGAGCCGGATGCGATCTGGGTGCAGGACGGCCCCGTGTTCACGTCTGCGGGGGTCTCGGCGGGGATCGACCTGGCGCTCGCACTCGTCGAGAAGGACGCCGGCGGGGAGGTGGCCCGTGCCGTCGCCCGGTCACTCGTGGTGTTCCTGCAGCGGCCGGGCGGCCAGTCGCAGTTCTCGCCGTCCACCTCGTACGCCCGGCCCAGGTCTGATGTGCTGCGGGCGGTCACCGACGCGGTGGCCGCCGACCCCGGCGGCGATCACTCGATCGCCCGGATGGCGGCGTCGGTGGCGGTCAGCCCGCGGCACCTGACCCGGTTGTTCCGGGCCGAGCTGGGCACCACGCCTGCCCGGTACGTGGAGGAGGTCCGCATCGACGCCGGGAAGCGCGCTCTGGAGCAGGGGCTCGGTGTCGCGGACGCCGCCCGGACGGCCGGGTTCGGCACCTCGGAGTCGATGCGCAGGGCGTTCGTCCTCCGCCTGGGCGTGGCACCACGCACGTACCGGCAGAGATTCGGGTCCACGATCGGCAGGGCGGGGGATCGGGCAGGGTGAACGGCCACCGATCAGATCCACGTGCTTCGGGGCAGCCGGAGCTGTGCGGTTGCGGGCTCCCGGAGCCGCACGTCTTCACCTGATCGGCTCGGTATAGTGCGCGCGAACTCACTCGGTGTCACCAAGGAGGCTTCGTGCCCGACGGTTCCGCGCCCGACTGGTCCCAAGCCGAGCCGCA
Organism: Pseudonocardia sp. CNS-004; assembly: GCA_001942185.1. Lineage (GTDB taxonomy): Bacteria > Actinomycetota > Actinomycetes > Mycobacteriales > Pseudonocardiaceae > Pseudonocardia. The sequence continues at coordinate 111,405 of MKJV01000068.1, read as the reverse complement.
ACTTCCCGACGACTACTTCCGCCGGCCGTCGCCGGCACGGGTCTGGAACTACTGGTTGGGCGGGAAGGACAACTACGAGCCGGACCAGACGGTCGGCGACGCCGTCGCGGAAATCTATCCCGGGATCCGCACGATGGCGACGCAGTCCCGGCAGTTCCTCATCCGCAGCGTCCGCTACCTGGCCGAGGAGGTCGGCATCCGCCAGTTCCTCGACCTCGGTGGCGGCCTGCCCGATCCGCGTGGCAACAACACCCACACCGTCGCCCAGTCCGTGGTCCCGGACGCGAAGATCGTCTACGTCGACAACGACCCGGTGGTGCTGGCCCACCAGAGGGCGCTGATGATCAGCAGCCCGCAGGGTGCGTCCGCATTCGTGGACAAGGACTACCGGGACACCGACGCGGTCATCGCCCGAGCGAGCCGGACGCTGGACTTCAGCCGGCCGGTCTCGGTCATGTTCATGGGCGTTTTCGGCTACCTGCCGCCCTACGACGAACTGAGGTCCATCGTCGACCGGACGGTGGCGGCCGTGCCCTCGGGCAGCTACCTGACCTTCTGGGACGGCACCGACACCAGCGACGCGATCCGCGAATCGCACAAGCTGCAAGCGGAGATGGGGCACCCGTACACGCTGCGCACCATCGAGGAGATCGAGCAGGTCTTCACCGGCCTCGACCTCGTCGAACCGGGCGTGGTGCAGTTGTCCGAGTGGCGGCGGGCCACGGACGACATCGCCAGCAGGACCTCGCCGCAGGTCGACGCCTACGGAGGCGTGGCCAGGAAGCCCTGACGCCTCGAGCGGTCCAGCCGGTCTCCCGGCGTGGCCACTCGCGTGATCGGAGCACGGCCGGCCACCTGCCCGGGAATGAATCCCCGTGGCGACGGAAGAGGCTGGATCTTGAGCCCAGCAATCATCGTGCGGAATGGAGCGGAAGCGGGGGTCGTGCTCCGTTCCGCGCCCTATGGAGAGGAGTCCTCCGGCGGATGGACAACCAGCTCTTTACCTACAGCCCGATCGTCGATCGTCCTCCGATCAGGTGGCCCAACGGGGCCCGGGTGGCCTTCTACCTCGGCCTGAACATCGAGCACTACCAGGTCGACAAGCCGTCCACGAGCATCTTCGGGGGCACGGCCGCCCTGGCGCCGGACCCGCTGAACTACGGCTGGCGCGACTACGGCCCTCGCGTCGGCATCTGGCGGATGCTGCAGAGCCTGGACCGTCACGGCGTGCGGGCGACGGCCCTCCTCAACTCTGATGTCTGCAGCCGTTACCCGCAGATCGTGCAGGCCGGCCTGGACCGCGACTGGGCGTGGGTCGCCCACGGGCGGGACAACTCCACGTTCCAGGCCGGCATGACGCGCGAGGAGGAGCGGGCGTACCTCGTGGAGGTCGTCGACACGATCGAGGCGGCGACGGGCCGGCGCCGCGGGGATGGCTCGGCCCCGCCCTCACCGAGACGTTCGAGACGCCGTCCCTGCTGGCCGAGCTGGGCCTGCAGTACACCCTGGACTGGTGCAACGACGAGCAGCCCTATGAGCTCGCCGTACCCGGCATGTACAGCGTGCCGTACTCGATCGAGCTGAACGACGTCTCGCTCTTCGTCAGCAGGAGCTACACCGGGCCGCAGTTCCTGCAGGCGGTCCGCGATCAGCTCGACCAGATCTACGAGGACTCCGCCGAGTCGGGGCGGGTGATGGCCCTGTGCGTGCACCCGTTCAGCGTGAGCCAGCCGTTCCGTCACCGGTACTTCGACCAGGCGCTCGAGTACATCGCCGGACACGAGGGCGTCTGGCTGGCCACGAGCGATGAGATCCTCGATGCCTACCGCGCGGGGCGGGGCGCGGAGGCGGAGGCAGGGCCGGAGCGAGGGGGATCGTCGCAGTAGCGAGCGTGCTGGGGGAGCACGCCCGCCTCCGTGCGGGACCGGTGGTCTAGCCGAGGGCGGGCATCCCACCCGTGGCACTGAGGGTGTGGCCGTTGACGTAGCCGGCTGCGCTGGAGGCGAGGAAGACGACGGCCCCGGCGATCTCTTCGGCGTCCGCGAGGCGCTGCAGTGCGACGCCTTTCCGGCGGTTTCGAACGCGTCGCCGTAGGCGGCGGTGCCGTCGGTGCGGGTCGGGCCGGCAGCGACGGCGTTCACGCGGACGCCTGCCGGGCCGAACTCCGCGGCCCACACCCGGGTGAACGATTCCAGGGCGGCCTTGGTGGCGCCGTAGATGCCGGTGCCCAGGCCGGGTGTGGTGGCGGCGCCGCTGCTGATGCTGACGATCGCGCCTCGGCCCCGCTGCGCCATGCCGGGAGCCAAGGCCTGCACCAGCAGGTAGGGGGCGCGCAGGTTGATGTCGATGTGCGCATCGAACGTCGCCTGGTCGGTGTCGGCGGTACGGGCGAAGCGGAAGATGCCCGCGTTGTTGACGAGGATGTCGACGTCTCCGGCTCGTTCGGCCAGTCGTGTCACCTCGGAGGGGTTGCTCAGGTCGGCCGGCTCGAAGCGAGCAGTGCCGCCCAGGCGGTGGATGCGGTCGAGGGTGTCTGCAGCCCGCTCGCGGTCGCGGCCGTGGACGATGACGTCGGCGCCGCGTTCGGCCAGAGCCAGGGCGGTGGCGCGGCCGATGCCGGCGGTGGCCCCGGTGACCAGGGCGGTCTGGTGGGCGAGATCCTTGTTCATGAGGTGCTCCTTCGCGCTCGGAGGAACGTGCGAGACGGGGTCCGCGATTCAGGCGGTGGTGGGGATGCGGCGCGCAGGTGCCGAACAGGACCAGGGCGGTCAGGGGGAAGGCGGCCGCGGTGAGGAAGGTGGTGGACAGTCCGCCCGCCAGGCCGCCGGTCCCGGCGAGAACGCTGGTCAGGATGGCCAGACCCATGCCGCCGCCGAGCTGTTGCAGACCCTGGGTGAGGCCGGCGACGGTGCCGACGTGCTCTGCGGGGGCCTGGTGCATGATGACCGCGGTCACCGGGGCGAACGTGGCGCCGGCGCCCGCACCCAGCAGCACGGAGGGCAACAGCACCGCGACCAGCGACGGGTGCCGGCTCATGTCCGCGGCCACCAGCGACATCCACGCGATGCCCAGGACGAGTCCGGTCAGCCCGGCAACGCCGATCACCCGCTCCCCGAACCGCGGCAGCAGTCGGGGCGTGAGCTGGTTGGTGGCGATCAGCCCGGCGGTGAAGGGGACGAGAGCCAGGCCGGTCTGCAGCGGTGAGAAGCCGAGCACGTGCTGGGTCAGCAGTGTGGTGAAGAACAGGAAGCCGACCTGACCGGCCGGGATGGCCAGCATGGCCAACAGCGGGCCCGCGCTGCGCATCGAGGTGAAGAACGCCGGCGGCAGCACCGGGTGCGGATGCCGGCGCTCGACCAGCACGAGCGCGCACCCGGCGAGCACCGCCACGGCGAACGCGGCGAGCACGACGGGGCCGGACCAGCCGTTCTCCGCGGCGTTGGTGAAGGCGACGACCAGGGCCACCATCACCAGGGTCGAGGCGACCGCCCCGGCGATGTCGAGCGGCACGCGCCGGCGCGGGAGTTCGGGCAGGTGCGCGGCTCCGGCGATGACCAGGGCGCCGATCGGCGCGTTGACGAACATCACCCACTCCCAGCCCAGCGTCTGGGTCAACAGCCCGCCGGCCAGCAGACCGAGCGCCGCACCGCTGCCGGTGGCCAGCACGAACAGCGACATGGCGCGGGAGCGCTGCGGACCGGGCGTGGTGACGCCCATCAGCAGGACCATCACGCTCGGCGCGGCGAGGGCGGCTCCTACGCCCTGCAGGCCGCGTGCGGCCACCAGCACCGCAGCGGTCGGTGCGAGCCCTCCGGCGACGGAGGCCACGACGAAGACGGACACGCCGAGCAGCAGTGCGCGCCGTGGGCCGATCAGCGACCCGACCTTCCCGCTGAGCAGGATCAGGCCGCCGAAAGCCAGCGCGTACGCGGTGACCACCCACGACAGGCTCGCGCTGGAGAAACCCAGCGCCCGGCCGATCTCGGGCAGCGCCACGTTGACGATCGAGGTGTCGACGACCAGCATCAGCTGCGTCAGCACCAGGAACGTCACCGCCGTCATCACCGAGCCGCGCGGCACGGCCACCACCGGCTGGGCCGGCAGCTCCGCTGCGTGATCACCGGGCCCGCTCATGGGGGCTGCGTGCGTGTTGCCCCTGGTCATCATGTCCTCCTGTCCACGGCGACTCCGGCTCCGCGGCGGAGCGCCTGTGACCAGGGTCGGGACGGCTCGCCGTTGCTGCAAAGTTCTTTGCTGCGGTGGCAAAATGGACGTGTGGACGACGACACCGCGGCGACGATGGCGGCTGTCGGTCCCCGGCTGCGGGGTCTGCGCACTCACCGCAACATCACGTTGACCGATCTCGCCGCGGCGACCGGCATCTCCATCAGCACGCTCTCGCGCCTGGAGTCCGGACAGCGCCGCCCCACCCTGGAGCTGCTGCTGCCGCTCGCGCGTGAGCTGCGCGTAGCCGTCGACGAGCTGATCGGAGCGCCCCAGACCGGAGACCCGCGCCTGCACCTGAAGCCCGTCACGCGCAACGGCATGACCCTGCTGCCGCTGACCCGCCGCGCCGGGAACCTGCAGGCCTACAAATTGATCATCTCGCCGCGGCAGCGACCCAGCCTGCCCGAACCGTCCAGCCACGAGGGCTACGAATGGCTCTACGTACTCGACGGGCGCCTGCGCCTGGTGCTGGGTGACAACGACCTCATCATGGGACCGGGCGAGGCAGCGGAGTTCGACACCCGCACCCCCCACTGGTTCGGCAACGCCGACGAACACCCCGTGGAAGTCCTGACCCTCTTCGGGCATCAGGGGGAGCGCGCACACCTCCGCGCCTACCCCAGCGCGAACAAGGATCGTCGCAAGAGCGACCGGTCCTAGGCATCTACGAGCGCTGCCGTCGTGGCGAGGAGCAGGACGGTGGGGTGATCAACCCTCTCACCCGCCTGTCATGCGGGCGTGAGCGCCGATCCGAGGGCCTCGACCGCGAGGTACGGGTTCAGGTGGGGGTGGCGGCTGCCGACGGAGACGTCGCGCCAGAACCGCTGGAGGACGTTCGTCGTGGCGAAGCCGCTCGCACCGTGCAGGTCGAGCATCCGCTCCACCGCGGCCCGGCAGTCCCGGGCGGAGTCGGCGACGCACATCTGCAGGCGGCGGACGTCGGTGTCGGCGATGTCTCCCGAGTCCACCGCTCCGGCGACCGTGAGCATCGTGTTCTCGGCCCGGTCCACGAGGTGGCTCGCCTCCGCGAGCCAGTGCCGGGCTCCGGGCGACTCGCCCATCCGGGTGTAGCCGGACATGAACGGCGCCCGCTCGGAGGCGAACATCGCATCGGTCGCGTCCAGCGCGCCCCGGGCGCGCCGACGACCGGGCCGAGCACCGTCATCGCGTACAGCAGCCGGTCTGCGGCGCCGAACCCGTTCGCGGCGGCGACCCGCTCCGCCGGCACCAGCACGTCCTCGGCGACCAGGGTGTGGCTGCCGGTGGCCCGCATGCCGGCGATCTTCCAGGTCCGGTCGACAGCGAGGTCGCTCACCGGGACGACGGCCAGGGAGAACGTGCCGTCCAGCATGAGCGCGAGCACGGCCCACTCCGCGTCCTCGCAGCCGGAGACGTTCGGCCAGCGGCCGCTGAGGCGCACCCCGTCGGGCCCGTTCGCGCCACGGCCCGCGGGCACGCCCGAGCCGCAGCAGAGCACGTCCGGGTCGGCGAGGACCTCGCGCACCACGGGTTCCGGGAAGCTGGCGACGACGAGGCTCTTCGACACCACGCACGCCCCGGCGATCCAGGACGTGGGACGGACCACACCCGCCCCACCCCGGTCAGCCCGGGCGACGGTCCCCGCGCCCGCCCGGCGCCCCGGTCGCCCGCGGGGTGTGCAGAGCGAAGAACCCGTCCTTGCGCAGTGCGCCCAGGCTCTCGGCGGCGGGCCGGTCGTCCTGCTCCGCCCGTTCGGCGTGGGCGCGCAGGACGGCGGCGGTCTCGGGGTCGATGTCGGCGCGGCGGGTGGCGCTGTCGTCGGCACCGGTGGGGTGATCGGTCACGGTTCGAAGCCAATCAGGGCCGCGCGCCGCGCGGCCATACGCGAGCGGCACGGATCCATACGTGATCGAGCGCCGTCCGGAGGCGGAGGCCAACTCGCTAGCATCGGACGGGTGGACCTGCTGACCGAGGTGGTTCGCTCCGTGGGGGTCGGCAGCGCGGCCGGTCGCGTGATCCGGCAGTCGGGCTCGTGGGGCCTCCGGTTCCCCGCCTTCGCCGGGACCGGTTTCCACGTCGTCACCCGCGGCACCTGCTGGTTGGTCACCGAGCACGAGGCGCCGGTCGCGCTCTCCCCTGGCGATGTCGTGCTCACCCTGTCCGGTGCCGCCCACGGGCTCACCGCCGTCCCCGCCGCGCTGGACGACCTGCCGCCCGTGGTGATGGGTCCGTTCCCGCCGGAGCCGGGACCGTTCGACGTGGAGTTCGTGTGCGCCGCCTACCGGCTCGCACACGGCCGCGTGCCGACGTACCTCCGCGCGCTGCCCGACCTGATCACGGTGACGCCCGACCCCGAGCGCCACCCCGGGATGCGGGCGTGATCGACCTCCTGCGGGCGGACGTGTCCGGCACCCGGATGGGCAGCGGGGCGGCCCTGCCGGCGCTGCTGGACCTGGTCCTGGTCCACGCGCTGCGCCAGTGGCACGAGGCCGCGGGGTTGCCGGAGACCGACGATCCCGCGATCGCCACCGTGCTCCGCGAGATCCACCGGTACCCGCAGGAGCAGTGGACGGTGGGCCGGCTGAGCGAGATCGCCGGGATGCCCCGCGCGGTGTTCACGCGGCGCTTCACCCGGGCGGTCGGCCGGCCGCCGATGAGCTACCTGCTCAGCTCCCGGCTGCAGCGCGGGGCCGAACTGCTCCGGCAGACCGACGCCCCGCTGGCCACGATCGCCCGCCGGGTCGGCTATTCCACGGAGTTCGCCTTCTCCAGCGCGTTCCGCCGGGAGTACGGGGTGCCGCCGAGCCGCTTCCGCCGCCTCCCGGCATCGGCGGGACTCCCGGACGGGGAGAGCGGCTGATCGCCGCCACCCGCCGTTCCCGACCACGCGCTCGGCTCGCGGTGGCGCCGACGGCACCGTCGCGTACGGTCCGAGACCTCGTGCGCCCGGCTGTGCTGGTCGAGGTCCCTACCTGAGCGCGGCCAGGAGCCGTTCCAGGGTCTCGAACGTGACGCTCGGGCTCATGATGAACGTGAAGTAGGTGATGCCGAGCGTCTCGTGGAGCGACCGGATCCGGTCGGCCGCCTCCTCGACCGGGCCGGGCAGGTAGGTCACCTTCCCGCGCAGCTCGTCGTCGGGCACGCCGGGGGCGGTGCCGCGCAGGAAGGACAGGTCGTCGGGATCGTCGATGCGACCTGCATGAAGGTGAACGCCCGTTCGACCTCGGCCGCACGGTCGCCGGCCGCGTCCGTGAAGAACCCGACCCGCTCGACGAGGTGCTCGCGGGTGCCGAAGCTGAGGAAAGCGACGATGTCGGCGTGCCGGGCCGCCGCGGTCAGCATGCGGTCGCCCATGCCGGCGATCATGATCGGGGGCGGGGTCTGGACGGGCGCAGGGGAGTGGCCGGGGTCGGACAGCAGACGCCGGATCTCCACCGCGTGCTCGACGACGAGGTCGACGCGTGCCCCGGCGCTCGGGAACGGCAGCCCGGCGGCGCGGAACTCTTCCTCGGCGTGGCCGGCGCCGAGACCGATCTCGAGCCGGCCGCCGGTGGCGGCGTCGACAGCGGCGAGATCGCGGGCGAGCAGGGCGGGACGGTAGAACGGCGCGTCGAGCACCATGTTGCCGACCCGCAGCGACGGGGCGGCCTCGGCCATCGGGAGCAACGACAGCAGCGGCGCGGGCATGCCCAGGTGGTCGGGCAGCAGGACCACGTCGAAGCCGATCTGTTCGGCGCGGCGGGCACTCTCCTCCAGCTGTGAGATGGAGCCGGCTACGACCAGACCGAAACGCAAGGGGTGGGAGGTCACCTGACGCCTTTCCGGATCGCTCGATGTTCGAGGTTCGTTCGACGGGGGTGTCGGAGGACGACGGTCGGTGCCGGCGGGCCGTCGGGTGTCGGGCTCGGGTCAGACGCGTGGCTTGGTCATGAAGACCACACCGGTGAGGTCGTGCCCGAAGTCCGGCGGTGGTTCGGCGATCGCATAACCAGCCGCGGCGTACATGCGGATGTTGCCTTCGCTGCGCACCCCCGTGTAGAGGTCGAGATGGCGGACATCGGCGGGCACCTGTGCTTCGGCGTGCTGGAGGAGCCAACGCCCGATACCCCGGCCCTGGAGGTCGGGAGCGACCATGAGGCGACCGATCTCGCAGCGCTCGCCGTTGCGTTCGAGTCGCACCGCCCCGATCAGGCGTGGGCCACGCCGGAGTGTGCGGACGTCCGTGCGTTCGACCCACTCCTGCACGGTGGCGAGGTCCTCGTGCAGGGCGGGGATCGCGAGGGTGTCGTTCAGGATCGCCTCGCTGACCCAGCAGGAGCGTTGCAGTACCAGCAGCTCGGGCGCGTCGGCGATGGTCGCGACCGCGAGGGCACCCGGCGGAGCCCACTGCTCGGAGTCGCTCCGGCTGCTCCCCATCCGTGCTTCCCTTCGACCGGACGACGGCGCTCCGCTCGGGCGCGCCCGCCGAGGTCTGTGCGCGGCGCCCGCCCCGTGATCATCATCCAGTCTGGGAGCCAGCGCTGTGGTTGTCACGGTCGGTTCCGGGACTGTGAGGAAGATCGGCTCGGCCCGCCGTGGCCGCCGCCGTTCAGCGACGCAGGACGAGCCCGGCGCCGGGTTCGAGTTCCAGGTGGGTACCGAGGTGTCCGCTCTCCCGGTCGAGGACGTCGCGCAGCCACTCGCCGTCCGCGTTCGAGGCGGCGCGCAGCCGCATCCGGCGCGTTCGCATGGGCACGATCCGCAGGTGGGCGAGCGCCCCGGTCGGCGGTTCGAGCGCCGCGAAGTAGAGCAGCCGCAGGTCGGGGCGGGACTCCTCGTGGCCGGGGATGCCCTCGTAGTCGTTGATGAGGTCGCCGCAGCCGTAGAGCACGAGCTTGCCGCGGTAGACCTCGACCGGGCGGGGGTGGTGCGAGGAGTGCCCGTGCACGACGTCGACCCCGCCGTCGACGAGCCGGTGGGCGAAGCGGACCTGATCGCCGGTGACGTCGTAGCCCCAGTTGGATCCCCAGTGGATGGACGTGACCACGACGTCGCCGGGTCGCTTCGCGCGCTGGACGCGTTGGACGACCGCGTCCGCGGCGGCGTCCGACAGCGCGGGTACGAAGTCGACGCCCGGATCGGTCGGCGTCGCGGCCCAGCTCGCGGGGATCCCACTGGACGCGGTCCCGAGCGCGAAGACCAGCGCGCGGCCGCCGGTGCCGAGCGGGATGACGGCGGGCCGGCGCGCCGCTTCGACGTCGCGTCCCGCGCCGACCGCGCGCAGCCCGGCTCCGGCCAGCACGTCGAGGGTCTCGATGAGGCCCCGCCGGCCGAAGTCGAGCACGTGGTTGTTGGCCAGTGCGCAGGCGTCGGGCCGCACCGCGGCCACACAGGCGATGTTGCCGGGGCTCATCCGGTAGTGGACCGCCTTGCCAGGGGCGTAGTCGTCGCTGCGGGTGATGCTCGTCTCCAGGTTCACGACCCGGACGTCGGGGGCGACGTCGTCGAGCACGGCGAGGCTGTCGCCCCACGGCCAGGAGCAGGGCACCGGGCGCGGGATGCGGCCACCCCGTTCCGCCAACGCGACGTATCCGCCCGCGTGCCGGATGCGTGCCTCCCGCAGCACCGGGTTGCCGGGATCCGGCAGGATCTGGTCGATCCCGCGCCCCGGCATCACGTCCCCGCAGACGAACAGCGTCACCAGGCCCGCACGCATGGTGCCCACCGTCAGACGTCGCTCGTGACCGCGCAGAACCGGCCGCCGTCGACGCGGTCGAACCGCAGGTCGTGCAGGGTCACCGCTTTCGGCGCCGCGCCGATGGCCACGACGTCGGCCACGGAGGTCAGGTGCAGCCGCATCCGAGGCCCGTCCGGTCCGGGCGCGACGGCGGTGTCCACCGGGACGGCGCCCTGCGTGTCGAGGAGGTCGATGACCTCGCCCGGCGCCTCGACGACCTCCATCGAGAACCCCTCCTCCCGACGATCCGGCTCCGGCCGCGTGCCGCTCGGATGCGGAGCGGCCTGGACCGGGGTACCCGGTCGCGTCGGCCGGACCCGCCCCTCGTGCAGGCGCAGGGAGGGACCGTGGTCGATCAGGGTCGTGCAGTGAGGGCTCGGGTTGCGGACAGCGAGTCGCGGTAGCGCCCCGGTGTGGTGCCGTACGCGGCCAGGAACGCGTGCCGGAGCGCTTCGGACGATCTGAAGCCGCACCGGCGTGCGATGGTCGCTCCCGGCTGTGTGGTTGTCGTCAGCATCGTGGCGGCCGCTTCGGAACGGGCACGGCGCACGTAGCGCCCGGGTGTCGTGCCCACCTCGGCCCGGAACAGACGGGTGAGGTGGCGGGCGCTCAACCCCGCCACTGCGCCGAGGGTTGTCGTGGACAGATCGTCGGCGAGGTGGGCGGCGATGTGGTCGGTCACGCGCCGAACGAGCGCATCCGCGGTGGGTTCGGGGGAGGTGAACATGCTCATCTGCGCCTGGTTCCCGGGCCGTTGCAGGTAGGTGACGAGCATCCGGGCGACCTGCCGCGCCACATCCGCGCCCCGGTCCTCCTCGATGAACGCCAGGGCCAGATCGATGGCGCTGGTGATGCCGGCTGCAGTCGTGACGTTGCCGGTGCGGATGTAGATCGGGGCCGGGTCGACGATGACCCTCGGATGCCGCTGCGCGAGTCTGCCGGCGTAGTGCCAGTGCGTTGTCGAGCGCCTGCCGTCCAGCAGGCCTGCGGCGGCGAGGATCGCCGCGCCGGTGCAGACCGACGCGACCCGGCCGGTGTGGCGGGCGATGCGTCGCACGTGGGCGACCACGATGGGGTCGTCGGCCGCCTTCTCGATGCCGGGTCCACCGCCGACGACTACCAGCGTGTCGGGCGCCTCACGAAGCCGTTCCAGTGCGCGCTGGCCCTGGACGACCAGCCCGGAGCGGGAGCGGATCGGGAGCCCGCCGGGGCTGGCGAGGACAACCCGGTAGGGCACGGCAGCGGGGTCGTCGTCGTTCGCCAGCCCGAACGCAGAGGAGATGGCGCCGATCTCGATGAGCTCGGCGTCGTCGCACGCAACCACCACGACCAGGTGTTCGCCCACCCCATCACGGTAGCGGGCACGGCCGGAACGACAGACAGCCCAAGTTTCCGGACATCTCGCCGAGCGAGGCTCGACGGCGGGAACGCGCCGCTCGATCGTGGCTGCCATGACCGAGACCGTGGTGAACGAGGTGCCCCGCTCCGCCCGCGCCTGGGGTGCGACGATCGGGCGACGCTGGCCGTCCGTGCTCGGCCTCGCGGCTGCCGCGGCCGGCGGGTACGAGCTCGTGGGCGGAACTGCTGCCGAGGGCATCGAGCAGGCCGTGTTCATCGCGGTGCCGGTACTGGTCTATCTCACCGCCGCCGTGATCGACCGGCCGAGAAGCGCTTGGCCGGTGGCCATCCTCGCCACGATCTTGGTCTTCGGGATGCGGGCGTCCGACGTCGAGCCGGTTCTCGCGCTGGCCGCGGCCAGCGCGGTCGTCCTGGTCCTCGGCCTGGTCCGGCGGCTGTGGCGCGGCGGTGACGAGCCCGCCACCGGGCAGATCATCGGCGCACTGGGCTTCGGGGCGGCCGCGGTACTGGCCCTGTACACGATCCCGACACTCGGCGCCCTCGTCGTCGGCTTCGGCCTCCTCGGCCACGCCGCGTGGGACGTGCTCCACTATCGACGCGACAGGGTCGTGGTTCGCTCGCTCGCCGAATGGTGCGCGGTGCTCGACCTGTTGCTCGGTAGCGCCGTCATCGTGCTCACCGTGACGACGATCATCTGACGGCTAACCGGCGAGCGGTAGGGCCACAGCGCCGGCGAACCGCGGTGTCTCGGCCTCATCGAGCATGGCGGCGGCGACGGTCTCGCGGCTGACCGTCGCACCGAGGTCGAACGGGGGCGCCGCCTCCAGACCGACCGTGCGCCGATGGGTGCTCTCCGGTCCGTCGTCGAGCACTCCGGCGTGGAAGACCGTGCCCCCGGCGGCGAGGACGGCGTTGTCGGCCTCCACCTTGTCGGCGAGTCGGTCGCCGAGCAGTTTCCCGAGGATCGCCGCTGCCTCTCCCGCCGCGGCGGCGGACATGCCCGTTCCGTAAGCGCCCAACCAGATGATGCGCTGCGGCCCGGCGGCGACGAGCGCCTTGGCGCCGGCGAGCAGAACCCCCGCCCGGTCCGTGCCGAGCGCGGAAAGGACGATGGAATCGCCATCGACGACCGCGCCGATGCTCGCCGGATCGTTCACGTCACCCGCCCGCTTGTGCAATCCCGGGGAGTCGGTGAGGGCGATGCGTCCGGGATCGCGTGCAATGGCTGTGACGGTGTGCCCGCGCTGCAGTGCCTGTCGGGTGATGGCGAGTCCGGTGCGGCCGGATGCGGCGAGGACCGTCAGGTTCATGCGGAAACGCTAGGGGGACCGTCGGGGGCCATCAAGTGCAAGATCGGTAAGGAGTTGTTGCGGAATGCGCAATTCACTCGTCCGGCCCGGGACCGGCAGCCCGCCGCCGTCGGCGGCGGTGGCCATGATGTGGCGGGTGCGCTCGCGGAGCAGCTGGTGCGTGCGGTCGTGGTGGTTGCGTGGATGCCAGGCCATGCTGACCGTCAGGGGCGGCAGTTCCAGGGGGATCGGGAAGGTGCGCAGCCCGAGCGTGTCCAGCATCGACCGCCCCAGCGCGGCCGGGGCGACGCAGACGACGTCGGTCTCGCGCGCCAGGAACAGCGCGGTGGCGAAGCCGGGTACGACGGCGATCACGCGCCGGTGCAGGCCCCCGCCGGCGAGCTGCTCGTCGATCGGGCCGTGGGCCCGCCCGCGCCGGGACACGACGACGTGGTCGGCCGCGGCGAACTGCTCCGGCGTGACGGTGTCCGCCCGGGCGAGCGGGTGGTCCGGCCGCACCGCGGCGATCAGCGTCTCGGCGGCGAGCGACTCCGAGCGGATCTCCGGATCACCGGGGCGGATGATCCCGATCTCCAGGTCCACCAGCCCTTCACGCAGGGCGGGGGTGTCCTCGAGGTTCTCCGGCCGCAGCCGCAGCGAGATGCCGGGGGCCTGGACCCGCAGGTCGTCGATCAGGGTCGGGATGAACGTCGTGGACAGCATGTCGGTGACCTGCAGGTCGAACGTGCGCACGATGGTCTGTGGATCGGCGGAGTTCGACGGCGCGAACAGCGCCCGGGCTCGCGTGGCGATCGCGTGCACCTCACCGCGCAGTTCCAGGGCCCGGGGTGTCGGCACGAGATCGCGTCCGGCACGCACCAGTAGCGGGTCGTCGAAGGCGCGCCGCAACCGGCCCAGGGCGCGGCTCATCGCAGGTGCCGACGTGTGCAGGCGCGCGGCGGCCTTCGTGACGCTGCTCTCGGCGAGCAGCGCGTCCAGCGCATCGATCAGGTTCAGGTCGACGTGGTCCACCTGCCGATTGTCACACGTGGAAGGGCTGAGCTCCGACGTTGCGGCGACTGTAAACGAGTCGGATCCTGGACCGCGAGAGGATTTCGGAGGAGGAAATCGTACGTTGCCGAGAACGCACTCGTCGTCCTCTCGGAATGCGCTTAGGCTTCGCGGCCCTAGAGGCGATGGTCAGCAGCATCGGCGACAGGAGACTGGATTGTGAAGGGACGGGGCTCGGTGGAGGGGCTCTTCATCCACCCGGTGAAAGGGCTCAGCGCTCAGCCGCTGCACCGTGTCGAGCTCCGGCCGCGAACGGGAGTTCCGAACGACCGGAGGTTCGCGTTCGCCCGTCCGGACGGCAGGTATCAACCCGGAATGCGTACCGGACTGCCCAAGCAGGAGTTCTTCGCCCTGGTCTCGGACCACCGCCTCGCCGGACTCGACACACACCTCGACACGGAGACCGATGTCCTCACCGCGCGGGTCGCGGGCCACGACGTGCTGGAGGCCGACCTGAGCAGCGAGGAAGGCCGCGACGACGCGGTGCGGTTCTTCACGCGCGTCCTCGACCTGCCGGCGGGCGTCGCGCCGGTGCTCGCACGGGAAGCGGGCAGGCGCTTCACCGACGCTGCCGCGGCCGGGGACGGACCGATGAACTGGCTCTCCACGGTCAACCTGGCCTCGGTCCGCGACCTGGGGTCGCGCACCGGCACCGCGGTCGATCCGATGCGGTTCCGGGCCAACGTCCTCGTCGACGCCTGCCGGCGTGGTCGGAGGTGGACGTGATCGGTCAGGAGTTCGATCTGGGTGGGGTGCGGGTGCGCGCCGTGCGCCGGACCAGGCGCTGTGCCGCGACCGAGGTCGATCCCGCAACCGGCCGCCGCGACCTCCCGGTGGTGTCCATGATCGACAGGACCTGCGGCCACCAGTTCATGGGGATCTACCTGGAGGTCCTCGCTGCAGGCGTCCTGGAGAAGGGCAGCGAGGTCGTTGTCTGAGCTGCGGCTGCGAGTCAGCCGGACGACCGACCTCACGCCCACCGTCCGCCGCTTCGTCCTCCAGGACGCCGGGGGGCGCGCGCTGCCGGCGTACGACCCCGGCGCCCACGTCGTGGTGACCACCCCGGCGGGCCACAAGCGCAGCTACAGCCTCGTCGACCCGGGCGGTGCCCGGCCGCGGGAGTACGTCGTGTGCGTGCGCCGCGACACCGGCGGCCGAGGCGGTTCGGGAAGCATGCACGACGACGTGGCGGTGGGCACCGAGCTCGTGGTGTCCGCGCCGGCCAACAGGTTCCCGCTCCGGCAGTCGCCCCGGTACCTGTTCATCGCCGGGGGCATCGGGATCACGCCGATCCGGGCGATGCTGCGCCGGCTGCGCGCCGGAGGCCGGACCGGTGTGCAGCTGCTGTACCTGACGCGGTCCGCCGACGAGACCCCGTTCCTGGACGAGTTCGACGGCCCGGAGGACACCGTGCACCACAGTGCCGACCGCGGTCCGCTCGACCTGTGGCCCTACCTCGCCGTTCCGGACGACGACGTGCGCATCTACTGCTGCGGGCCCGCTCCGCTCATGCGGGCCGTGCAGGCGCTGACGGCTCACTGGCGGATGAGCCGCCTCCACATGGAGGAATTCGCCGCCCCGCTCGGCGGGATGTCCTCGCCGTTCACCGCGGTCTGGGCCCCCGACGGGCGCCGGGTGGAGGTTCCCGCGCACCTGTCGCTGCTCGCCGCCCTGCGCCGCGACGGCGTTCCCATCGCGTCGTCCTGCGAGGCCGGTGTGTGCGGCACGTGCCGTCTCGCGGTCCTCGACGGCGAGGTCGAGCACCGTGACTCCGTGTTGACCGATACCGAGCGCCTGTCGAGTGTGGTGGCCTGTGTGTCGCGCGCCAGGTTCGCCGAGATCGTCGTCGGGCCCTGGGACGAGGAGGGACTGGTGTGACCATCCACGAGCTGCACCCGGAGCCCGGCTTCACGACGGACGTGTTCGACCGCAGCGCGGTGCCCGTGCTGACCGTGGACCCGGGCGACACCGTCGTCGCACGATCACTCGATGCGGCCGGGTTCCTGGAGCGGCAACGCACGCCGGGGGAGGAGCGGCCGAGGATGTTCGACGGGCGGCGTGGCCACTGCCTCACCGGTCCGATCGCGGTTCGCGGCGCGGAGCCGGGGGACGTGCTCGCGGTCCACATCGTGTCGGCCGACCCGGGGGAGTGGGGATGGACCACCGCGGGCGCAAGGACAACGCGCTCAACCGCGCGCTCGGGCTCACCGGTGCGCCCACCTGGCTGCTCTGGGAGATCGATGCCGACGCCGGGACCGCCACCGACGACCGTGGCCACACGGTGCGGACCTCGCCGTTCCTCGGCGTGATCGGGATGCCGCCGGACGAGCCGGGTCAGCACTCGACGATCACGCCGCGAGCCGCGGGTGGTGGGAACATCGACTGCCGTGACCTGACCGCGGGCGCGACGTTGTTCCTGCCGGTCACCGTGCCCGGGGCGCTGGTGCACCTCGGCGACGGCCACGCCGCGCAAGGCGACGGCGAGGTGTGCGGCACCGCCATCGAATGTCCGATGACGACGGAGGTCACGCTCGACATCGTCACCGGCGCTCCGGTCCCCGGCGTGCACGCCGTCACTCCTCGCGGGCGGATCACGTTCGGGTTCGACCCGGACCTGAACGCGGCGATGGTGGACGCCCTCACCGCGATGGTCACCTGGATGCAGTGCCTCTACGACGTCGACCGGGGCACCGCCGCGGCACTCGCCAGCTCGGTCGTGGACCTGCGCGTCACGCAGGTGGCGAACGAGACCTGGGGTGTACACGCCGTGCTGGCGCACGGGGCTGTGACCCGAGATCCCGATTGTCGTATGTGGAACGACCCTGTACCGAGCGTGCACTGGTGCTCATCGGCTGCGGGTCCTACCTTCGGCGGTAGCACGAGGAGGGCGCGGTAGAACCGCGAACGGATCAGCGGCAGTTGTGAATCCCTTTCGGGGAACACGAGCATCGCGACGACATCGGCGTCCCGTCCGGCGACACATCCTGTGGCGTCCCCTGATCAACGCCGTCCTGGATCGTCATGCTTCGAAAGGGATTCCTGTGAAGATCTCCCCGCGCGTCCCGACGACGGGCGATAAATCGTGATCGACTGGCTCGGACTCGCCGAATCCCTCATCACCTCACCATGGCTGTACGCGGTGCTCATCGCGGTGTCGTTCCTCGACTCGTTCCTGCCGCTGATCCCGAGCGAACCCGTGGTGATCGTCGCGGGCGTCTACGCCGGCACCGGGCAGACGAACATCGGGCTCGTCATCGCCGCCACGACGCTCGGCGCCTTCCTGGGCGATCTCCTCCCGTACGCCGTCGGACGGCTGCTGGGTGCACGAGTGCTCGAGCGGATGCCACCCGGCTCCAAGCGCCGGAAGGCGCACGACTGGTTCACCCGCGAGCTCGACGCCCGCGGCGGATTCATCCTCGTGACCACGCGATTCATCCCGGTCGGGCGCTACCTGGCCACCCTGTCCACCGGGCTCGTCGGGTACCCCCTGCACAAGTACATGATGTTCGTCGCGGTGGCCACCTCCAGCTGGAGCGCCTACACCGCGCTCACCGGTTACCTCGGCGGCGTCGTGTTCCAGGACAACACGCTGCTCGGGATCGGCGTCGGTGTCGGGCTCGCGTTCGTGGTGACCGCCGTCATCGAAGCCGTGCGCCACATCCGCCGTCGCAGGAGCGTCGCCAGGCGGCACCCGGCCGTCGACTGACGTCTCCGACGCGCTTCGAAATCCAATCGTCAAATCTGGATCGAGGACGTTCCGGTCCAGGACCGAAAGGGAACTGTCATGCGAGCTGTGGTGATCGGTGCCGGAATCGTCGGCCTGACCAGTGGAATCGCGCTGCGCCGCGCCGGGATCGACGTCGTCGTGTACGAGCACGCGCCGGAGATCCGCGCCGCCGGGGCCGGGCTGGGGCTCTGGGCCAACGCGCTGAGGGTGTTCGACGAGCTCGGTATCGGTGACCAGGTGCGGGTCATCGGCAAGCCCAGTGAGATGTACTTCCACGACCCCGCCGGTCGGCTGCTCGACACTCCCGAATTCGGTGCAGAGGACCACCAGTACCTGCTGGTGCACCGGGCGAAGCTGACGGATCTGCTCGCCGACGCGTGGGGCGGGACAACATCCGCCTGGCCACCGGGTTCGGCGCCTACGACGAGCACGACGACCACGTCACGGTCCGGTCGACCGACGGCAGCAGCGAGGACGCCGACGTGCTCGTCGGGGCGGACGGCGCGTACTCGGCGGTGCGCGCGCAACTGCTTCCGGGATTCCCGGCGCAGGAGCACGCCGGCCACCAGGTCTGGCGCGCCGTCATCCCGGCCACGGGCTTCACCGTGTCCGAGAACCGCCTGATCCTGGGCCACAACCGTTGCCGGGGCGGGTACGTCCGCACCTACGACGGGCACGTCTACTGGCTGCTGAACCAGTTCGACTCGCCCCCGCTGACCGGCACCCGCAAGCAGCAGGCCCTGGAACGGGTCGTCCACCTCCAGGAGGACGGCCAGGACTCGCTCCTGGCCGACCTGATCGCCGCGACGCCCGAGGAACAGATCCTGCAGAACCAGATCATGCTCGTGCCACCGCTGCCGCACTGGGCCTCCGCGCGCGTCGTACTGGCCGGGGACGCGGCCCACGCGATGTCGCCGCACATCACGGCCGGCGCGACGCTGGGCATCGAGGACGCCGCCCTGCTGGGCCGCCTGCTCGCGCCCACCGCCGACGTCCCCGCCGCACTCGCCGGCTACCAGGCCACCCAGATCCCGCGGTACGCCCACGTCGCGCAGCTGTCCGCGGCGGTCGAGCACGCGCCCACACCGCAGGAGTTCGCCCGGCACTACGCCGCGTTCAGCCACTGGATGATCAGCCGGCAGCCGCAGCGTTCCGAGGAGCAGCCCGAGAAGCACGTGGCACGGGCATGACGTTCGTCGTGGAGGTGGACGTCCCGGTGCCGATGCGCGACGGGGTCGCGCTCGCCACCAACGTGTGGCGCCCCGAGGGGCCGGGACCGTTCCCCGTGCTGCTGGTCCGCACCCCGTACGGCAAGGACGACGCCGGCACGTTCGGCAACCCGAAACTGCCGGACGTGTTCGCGCTCGTGGAGGCCGGTTACGCGGTGGTGGCGCAGGACGTCCGCGGGACGTCCCGCTCACCCGGGACCTTCGTGCCCCACGCCCACGAGGGCGCTGACGGTGTCGACACCCTCGAGTGGCTGGTCGGGCAGCGTGGTGCGACGGGGCGGTCGCATGTGGGGCGGGTCCTACATGGGGTTCACCCAGTGGCAGGCGGCCGTGCGCGGCGCACCGGCGCTGCGGGCGATCGCGCCCGTGATGAGCTCCGCCGACCCGTACGGGGCACCGTGGTACTCCCCGGGCGGCGCGTTGTCGCAGGACGCCGTCCTGACCTGGGGCACGCTCTCGGCCCTGCGCAACCTGCGCCGCGACCTCGACGACGGCAACGGTGACCCGTCCGACGCCGGAGTGCTCCTGGCGGGTCTGGCCGATCCGCGGCTGCTGCACGACCCGCTGCCGGTCGCCGGCCGCGGTGCGATGACGCGCCACCTGCCCTGGGTGGGTGAGGTGCTCGCCCACCCGGAACGGGACGCGTTCTGGCAGCGGGTCGCCGCGATCGACCACTGCGACAGCATCACCGTCCCGGCGTTGCACGTGGGCGGTTGGTACGACGTGTTCGTCGGCGAGACCGCGCGGTCCTACGCGATGATGCGCCGCCACGGGGGCAGCGCTGATGCCCGCGACGGACAGCGCCTGGTCATCGGCCCCTGGAGCCACGCCGACGGCACCGACCTCGGCACGTTCCCCGACCGGTCGTTCGGGCTCGAGGGCAGCATCAAGGCCGCCGACGTCACCGCCGCGCACCTCCGGTTCTTCGATCGGTGGGTCCGCGGCAAGCCGGACAACCCCGACGACCCGCACCCGGTCCGGATCTTCGTCATGGGCATCGACCAGTGGCGCGACGAGGCGGACTGGCCGCTCCCCGACACCCGGTACACCGACTTCTTCCTCGCCGGGGGCGGCCGCGCCAACACCGCCGCCGGCGACGGCGTCCTGACGCGCGACGCCCCACCGGTGGACGCGGTCGACACCTTCCTCTACGACCCGCGCCGCCCGGTTCCGACCGTGGGTGGCACCGTGCTCGCGGCCGTGCCCGGCGCGTACCCCGGCCCCGCCGACCAGGCGGCGGTCGAGACGCGCGAGGACGTGCTGTGCTTCACCACCGCCGTGCTCCAGCGACGCGTCGAGGTCACCGGCCACGTCACCCTGGTGCTGCACGTCTCCTCATCGGCGCCGGACACCGACTTCACCGGGAAGCTCGTCGACGTGCACCCGGACGGCAAGGCGATCCTCGTGTGCGAGGGCGTGCAGCGCGCCCGCTACCGCAGGTCGCTCACCGAACCGGAGGAATTGGAGCCGGGCACGGTCTACGAGCTGACCCTCGACCTGTGCGTCACGTCGAACGTCTTCCTGCCCGGGCACCGCATCCGGCTCGAGGTCTCCAGCAGCAACTTCCCCCGCTACGACCGCAACACCAACACCGGTGCGACGACCGCCACCGACGGCGAGGACGACCTGGTCGTCGCGGTCAACCGGGTCCACCACGGACCGGCGCGGCTCAGCCGACTGGTCCTGCCGCTGATCGAACGACCCGCGGGAGCGGAGGTGCCCGCGTGAGCGCGCCGGCGGACCTGGTGGACCGGGCGGCCGTCGCAGACGTCGTCGCCGGTCTCGCCCACGCCCAGGACGACCGCGACTGGGCGGCGCTGCGCGGGTTGTTCGCCGACGAGGTGGTCCTCGACCTGTCGACCCACCACTTCGGCAGGCCGCCGACGACCACGGCGGCCGCCGACCTGGTCGAGCTCGCCCGCGGGGTGCTGGCGGGCTTCGACTGCACCCACCACGCCGCCTCGAACCTCGTGGTGCACCTGTCGGGCGACGAGGCGCGGTGCCGCACGCACGTGGTCGCCTACCACCACGTCCCCGCGGAGCCCGGCGTCGTCGACCACTGCACGATGCGCGGCTACTGGCAGCTCGAGCTCCGCAAGCTCGGCGGACGCTGGCTGATCACCCGTTGGGCAGTGCTGCGCACCGGGCCGTGGGAAGGATCTCCGGACGTCTACGCGCTCGCTGCCGCGCGCGGCACGGCCCGGTCATGACCGCTGCTGAGGAGACATCGATGTTCTACGAGATCCGCACGGAGCACGCCCGCGCCGGGTGCGGCGGCGAGCTGGCCCGCTACATGGACGAGACCATCATCCCCTTGCACCAGGAGATGGGGATGCACGTGGTGGGGGCGTTCACGGTGATCGGGGACGAGGACACCTTCGTCTGGATCCGACGCTTCGACGACGCCGCCGACCGCGAACGCATCCTGGATGCCGTCCACCGGCATCCCCGGTGTGCGGCCATGATCGACACCGTTTCCGCGCTCGTGGGCAGGGCCGAGTCCGTGGTCCGGATGGAGCCGACCCCCGGGTCCGCGCTCCGCTGACGCGGTACGCCAACGGCAGATGGGGTCAACCGGTGTGGGTCTGCGCCGACGTCGTGGCAACGCCGGGATCACCCGGCACCCGAGGTTCGGAGGAGGTGCGGCGGAAGCGGCCCGGTGACACCCCGTACTCGCGGCGGAACGCGCCCGAGAAGGCGAACTCGGTCGAGTACCCGACCTCGCGCGCGACCGTGGCCAGCGGGGCGTCGGTCTCCCGGAGCAGCCGCGCGCCGCGCGCCAGCCGCCAGCTGATCAGGTAACTGATCGGCGGTCGGCCGACCGCCGCCGTGAAGCGCTTGGTGAACGCCGTGCGGGGAATTCCGGCGGCCTCGCTCAGCCCGGCGACCGTCCACTGCCGCCGCGGGTCTTCGTGGACCTTCTGCAGGGCGACGGCGACCGCCGGGTCGTCGGTAGCAGGCCACCCGGCCCCGCCCTGCTGGTCGTGCCACTGGCGCAGCGCGTGGACCAGGACCAGGTCCAGCAGCGCCGGCAGCGTCGCCCCGGCACCCAGCTGCGTGTCCGACACGGTCGCGCCGAGGAGGCCGACCACGGCCCGCATCTCGGGATGGCGGTCGTAGTCCAGTGGCACCACGACGAGGTCGGGCAGGGCGCACAGGTACTGCGGTGCGCGACCGTGCCGGAGCCGGTAGCAGCAGGTCAGGAACTCGAAGCCGACGGGCTCCGGTGCCGGCGACGTCGGCCCCGTCCTCACGGGTGGCAGGCTTTCCCACGTACCGGGGACGTGGCTGAGGCCGTGCTCGCCCGCGGACGACGCGAGCACGACGTCACCGGGTTCCAGGGCGACCGGCTCCTCGTCCTTCCTGATCAACCAGCAGGTGCCGTTCACGACGACGTGGACGCCGCTGCCGACGATGGCGGGCAACCGCAACCCGTGGCCGTCCGGCTGCCTGATCAGGCGACCGTAGGCGCTGCCGACCCGGATGGTGCGGATGACCTCGCTCATCAGGTCCACGCCGCCGATGCTATCGGCGCACATCATCGTATGAACCGGCGCAGCTCACGCATGGTCCCGAGCTCGCCGTCGGTGCTTGGGTCGAGGTCGTGATCGACCGCTGCGCAGCGGACCGAGCCCAGCGGGCGGAGCCGACAGCCGGTTTCCCGCGTACTTCTGAAGGAGAACTGTGCCCACCGACCTCGATGCCGCCCCTGCCGCCGAAATCGCCGAGCCCTGGGAGCGGGCGCGGGCGGCTCGCGCGGTGCTCGCCGCGAACGCCGAGGCGACCGAGCAACGGGGGAGGCCGACGGCCGCGAGCCTCGCCGCGGCTCGTGACGCGGATGCGTTCGCCGTGACGACACCGGCCCACTTCGGCGGTCTCGACGCCGACAACCGCACCATGGTGCGGGTCTTCGCCGAGCTGGGCGCCGGCTGCCCGTCGACGTCGTGGCTCGCGGCCGTGTCGGCGACGGCCAAGTCGATGTTCACCGACTGGATGACCGCCGAGGCGCAGGCGGCCTTCTACACCGATCCGCACGTGTCGATCTGCGGCACCGCCATGCCGACCGGACGCGCCCGGACGGCGGCCGGCGGGACCCGGATCACCGGCCGCTGGTCCTACGCCTCGGGTTGCCTCGACTCGCCATGGGCGATGGTGGGAGCGAGCGTGCTCGACGACGAGCCCCCCGGCCAACCGCACCTGGTGCTACTGCCCACCCGCGAGCTGACGATCGAGCACACCTGGGACGGGGTGGCCGGGCTGCGGGGCACGGGCAGCCACACGCTGGTGGCCGAGGACGTGTTCGTGCCGGACGCTTCCTCATGACCCCGCGGCAGGGCCCTCCGTCGGCCGCGCGCCGGATGCAGGTCGCACTGCACACCGTCTCCCCACTGCTCGGCGCGGCGAAGGGGGCGCTCGACGTGGCCGGCCCGCTGATGACGGCCGACCGCCCGGTGTTCGGCACCACCTACCGGCGCCGGGTCGAGTCGCCATCGGCACGGCACCTGTTCGCCGAGGCCACCCACCTCGTCCACACCGCCGAGCAACGCACCCTGGGCGTGGCCGACGTACTGGACGCCGCCGAGCGCGGCCGTCCCGTCGCGCCCGTCCGGTTCGCCCACGTGCGGATGCAACTCATGGCCGCGGTGCAGGACTGCCGCCACGCGGTGGAGAAGCTCCTCGACCTGCACGGCTCCAGCATGTTCGCCGCCGGGAACCCGCTGGGCCGGTTCTGGCGCGACCTCGCCGTCGGCTCCCGCCACGGCGCGGTCCGGCCCTGGGTGGCCGCTGACGACTACGGCCGTGTCCTGACCGACGACGGCGCGATGGAGCCGACAGCGGACGCTGACGCCGGCCGCGCGTGACTCCGCGCGCCGGGTCACAGGTTCCTGCGACATGATCGTGGTGTCGCCCGGCCGGGTCCCGCTAGGCTCCGGGCGTGCGTGGTGGCACCGGTGCGGCGCGGGGCGGGGTGTCGTGAGAGCGGTCGTCCACGACCGCTACGGCCCGCCCTCGGTGCTGCGCGTCGAGGAGGTGCCGGTGCCATCGCCGGGGCGGGGGCAGTTGCTGGTCCGGGTCGCCGCGACATCGGTGAACCTGTCGGACTGGGAGACCTGCGGGGGAGCCCGCTCTACTCCCGGATCGGTGGCCTGCGGAGGCCGGCGCGGCCGGTACTGGGCTCCGACATCGCGGGGTGGGTCGAGGCGGTCGGACCGGAGGTTACGGCTTCGCCGTCGGCGACGAGGTGTACGGCGACAACCTGTGGCTCAAGGGCGGCTTCGCGGAGTACGCCGCCGCGCCCGCCTCTGCGCTGGCGCACAAGCCCGAGGCGCTGTCCTTCGCCGAGGCCTCGACGATCCCCCAGGCCGGGGCGATCGCGTGGCAGGGCACGGCGACCGCGGGGCCGGGCAGACGGGTGCTGGTCAACGGGGGAGGCGGCGGGTCGGGCGCGTTCGCGATCCAGCTCGCCAAGCGGGCCGGTGCCCACGTGACCGCCGTGGACAACGGCGACAAGCTGGACTTCATGCGATCGGTCGGCGCCGACGCGGTGCTCGACTACCGCACGCAGGACTTCACCCGGGGCGAGCCGCAGGACCTGGTGCTCGACCTGGTCGCCCACCGCTCGGTCTTCGCCTACCGCCGGGCCCTGGCCGGCGGGGGACGCTACCTCTGCGTCGGTGGTACCACGCGCTCCCTGCTCCGCGTGCTGACCGTGGGCGCCGCGCTGGGGCTGTTGACCGGACGCCGGCTCGGTGTGCTCGCGGTGAAGGCAGGGCCTGAGCACTTCGAGCCGCTCACTGAGCGGTGCGTGGCGGGCGAGGTCCGGATCCACGTCGATCGGACGTTTCCGCTGGAAGAGGTGCCGCATGCCCTCGCCCACGTCGGCGAGGGCCGTTCGCTCGGCAAGGTGGTCGTCGAGGTGGCGTGACCTCTCAGCCGGCCTTCGCGATCATCTTTCCGGCGCCGCGGCCGGTGAACATCTCCGGGAACACGACGGGGATCATCTCGAGGCCCCCGTCGACGACGTGCGTGCTGTGGTGCAGCTTCTGCTCCGCGACGGCGGGGGCGAGATCGGTGACGGCGGGCGGGGAGCCGACGCGTGGTCTCGATCGTCGCTCAGCCGTCGCGGAGGCCGCGGAGCACCGGGCTGGTCCTGGCGAGCGCGTCGAGCATGGTGGTGGCCCCGGTTTCGATCTCCGAGTTGGGGGTGAACCGTCGGCTCTCGCCTTCGCCGTCGAGGAACGCCGTGACGAACGGGATGATCACCGACTCGGTCAGCGGCAGCATCTTGAGTGCCGAGAGGGTGGGTTTCAGCGACTGCACGGCCCGGGTGCCGCCCGCGACGCCGCCGTAGCTGACCAACCCGGCCGGCTTGTGCGCCCACTCGTGGACCAGGTAGTCGATCGCGTTCTTGGTCGCGGCGTTGACGCCGTGGTTGTACTCGGGCACGACGAACACGAAGGCGTCGGCACGCTCGACGGTGGCGCTCCAGCGCTCGGTGTGCTCGTGGGTGTAGCGGCGCAGGCGTGGGTGGTGGGGTTCGTCGAACAGGGGGAGTGCGACCTCGGCGAGGTCGACGAGCTCGACGGTGAACGCGTCGTGCTTCTCGGCGTGCTCGGCGATCCATCGGGCCACGGCGATCCCGGCGCGGCCCGGCCGGGTGCTCCCCGCGATCACGTGGAGCGTCGGCTTGTCCGGATCGGCCATCTCGTTCTCCCTCGTGCACTGTGCGGTCACTGCCTGCTCGCCGCGCCCACTCGCGGGCCCGAAGGTTCATGATGATCAGGGCGAGCACTGCGGGCACGACGAATGCGAGGAAGTTCTCACTCGTGCTCAGCCCGTTCGCGACGAGGAGACCGTCGCTCGCTCATCTGGCTCCGGCGGCCAGCCGCTCCACCAGCGCGGTGATCCGGTGGTCCACGAGCCGCCGGATGACGAGCGCGGTGGTGGTCCGTTCCACGCCGTCGATCGCGAGCAGCAGGCCTGCGATGCGGTAGAGGTCGTCCGCGTCGCGTGCGACGGTCTGCACCAGTAGGTCGCCCTCGCCGGTCATGCCGAGGACCTCGAGGACCTCCGGCACGGCGGCGAGTGCGTCGGCGACCGGGCCGAGCTTGCGTTGCACGACCGTGACGGTCACGTACGCGTTGAGCGGGTAGCCGAGCGCCGCCGGGTCGACCCGGCGCTCGACGCTGCGCAGCACCCCGCTCTCCTCGAGCCGGACGAGCCGGGCCTGCACGGTGTTGCGCGACAGCCCGGTGCGCTCGGCGAGCGCCACCGCGGTGCCGCGTGGATTCTCGGCCAGTGCGAGCAGCAGGCGGGCATCGATGGCGTCGATCGGGGAGGGGCGGTCGGGCCGGTCGACCATGTGCATCCTGTCCGTCTGCTTCGGGCGCCGAGGCGTAATGGTGTGCAGGATGCACGCCTCTCGCGCCTCTGCTTGTGCAGCTAGCGTATCGATGATGCGCTAGTGGTGCACCGTGCATAGGCCCGGCGCACGAGAGGAGCTCACCGATGACC
Organism: Pseudonocardia sp. CNS-004; assembly: GCA_001942185.1. Taxonomy (GTDB): domain Bacteria; phylum Actinomycetota; class Actinomycetes; order Mycobacteriales; family Pseudonocardiaceae; genus Pseudonocardia. Next base: position 85,293 of record MKJV01000068.1, on the reverse strand, counting down.
GCCGTCTCCGACTCCCGCCCCGCCGACACCGACCGGCTCGCGGTACTGGGGGAGATCGAGCAGCGGGTGCGCTGGCTCTCCACCGCGATCATCGATCACGCCAACCGCGTCCGGCCCAACCCGACGGGGCTGAAGGTGGGCGGGCACCAGGCGTCGTCCGCCTCGATGACCACGCTGATGACCGCGCTGTGGTTCGAGCACCTGCGCCGCGGCGACCGGGTGTCGGTCAAGCCGCACGCCTCGCCGGTGCTGCACGCGATCAACTACCTGCTCGGCGAGCTCGACGAGTCCTACCTGACCACGCTGCGTGCGTTCGGCGGGCTGCAGAGCTACCCGTCCCGGTCGAAGGACCCGGACCCGGTCGACTACTCCACGGGCTCGGTCGGCATCGGCGCCACGGCCCCGATCTGGGGCGCGCTGGCCCGCCGCTACCTCACCACGCTGGGTGAGCCGGCCGGGGCCGGGCGGCAGTACTCGCTGGTCGGCGACGCGGAACTCGACGAGGGCGCGGTCTGGGAGGCGATCCTCGACCCGATGGTCGCAGACCTCGGCGAGGTCGTGTGGATCGTCGACCTCAACAGGCAGAGCCTGGATCGGGTCGTGCCGAACATCGGCGCGCCGCGGTTGCAGGGCATGTTCGCCGCGGCCGGGTGGCAGGTCGTCACGGTCAAGTACGGGCGGCTGCTGCACGAGCTGTTCACGCGGCCGGGCGGCGCCGCGCTGCAGCGCCGGATCGACGAGATGACCAACCCCGAGTACCAGCGGCTGCTGCGCTGCAGCCGACCCAGCTGCGGGAACGGCTGCCGGACTCACCGGAGCTGGCGCGGCTCGTCGGCACGCTCGACGACGCCACGCTGCACGCCGCGATCCGCAACCTGGGCGGGCACGACCTGCGAGCCGTCGGCGACGCCTTCGCCCAGATCGACGACACCCGCCCGACCGTCGTGTTCGCCTACACGATCAAGGGCTTCGGGCTGGCTGTCGAGGGGCACCCGCAGAACCACTCGTCGCTGCTGCCCGCCGACCAGATGGGCGAGCTGGCGGAGCGCTCCGGGATGTCGCTCGACGCCCCGTGGCAGCGCTTCGGGCCGGAGACGCCCGCGGGCAGGCTCTGCGCCGAGACCGCGCAGCGGCTGCGCCGCGGCCCGGTCGAGGCCGTCGACGTGCCGCCGCTGCCCACGGACATCGGCCGGGCGCCGTCGGGCCGCGCGACCACGCAGGCCGCGCTGGGCCGCGCGCTGCTGGACCTCACCCGGGAGGCGCCCGAGGCGGCGCGGCGGGTCGTCACGCTCAGCCCGGACGTCAGCTCGTCGACCAACCTCGGCGGCTGGGTGAACAAGGTCGGGGTGTGGTCGCCTGCCGAGCGCCGCGACTGGTTCGACGACGACCCGGAGACGATCCTGCACTGGCGCGAGCGGCCCACCGGGCAGCACGTCGAGCTGGGCATCGCGGAGGGCAACCTGGTCGGCGCGCTGGGCGAGCTGGGTGCACCTGGTCCCGGTGGGGGCAGCCGCTCCTGCCGATCGGTGTGCTGTACGACCCGTTCGTCGAGCGGGCGCTGGAGCCGTGGTCCTTCGGGATCTACGCGGGCGGGCAGTCGATCCTGGTCGGCACGCCGTCCGGGGTGTCGCTCGCGCCGGAGGGCGGGGCACACCAGTCGATCACCACGCCGTCGGTGGGGCTGGAGCAGCCGGGCTGCGTCACCTTCGAGCCGGCTTTCGCGATCGACGTCGAGTGGACCCTGCTGGCCTCGCTGGCCCGCCTCGGCAGGCCGGACGGCGCGAGCGCCTACCTGCGGCTGTCCACCCGGCCCGTCGACCAGTCGCTGGCCGCGGTGCCGGCCGACCCGGCGGCCCGGGAGCGGCGGCGCCGGCAGGTCGTGGCGGGTGCCTACCCCCTGCGGACCTGCGAGAACCCCGCGGTCACGATCGCGGCGATGGGCGCGATGGTGCCCGAGGCGCTCGCCGCGGCCGAGCGGCTGGAGTCGCTGGGCTCGGCCGTCGACGTCGTCGTGGTCACCAGCCCCGGGCTGGTGTTCGACGCGGTCCAGGCCCGGGCCGGGCACGCCGCCCGGTTCGGCACGGCCGACACCTGGGTCCTCGACGCCGCATTCCCCGCCCGCCGGGCCGCCCCGCTCGTGACCCTGCTCGACGGGCACCCGCACACGCTGGCCTTCCTCGCCGGGATCAACCAGGTGCGGTCCACGCACCTCGGCGTGACCCGGTTCGGGCAGTCCGGCGACCTCGACAGCGTGTACCGCTACCACGGCATCGACGCCGACAGCGTCGTCGCCGCGGCACTGGACCTGCTCTGACCCCGGATCGAGGTCCAGAACCGGCTGCGGGACCCGGCAGCCCTGCCGACGCCGCTCCGTCACGACGGCCGCGCCGGTGCCCGTCCCGACGCCTCGCCCTGCCCGGCCGGCACGAACCGCGCGACCAGCTGGACCACCGCCGCCCCCGCCAGGCACACGACGATCACCGTTGCCATCGGCGGCACACCGGCGAGCACGGGCAACGTGCCCACGAGCGGGGCGCTGAACGCCGAGATGCCGAACTGCGTCGCGCCGAGGATGGCCGAGGCCCGACCGGCCGCGGTGCGCTCGACGGACATGCCCGCCGCGACGGCGTTGGGCATCACGAAACCCCATGTGCTCACCATCAGGAACAGCGAGGGGAGCACCGCGACGAGCGGGGCCTCTGCACGGAGCAGCAGTGCGAAGACCACACCGGAGGCGAGCATCGCCGGAACCGACACGTTCAGGATGCGGTGGGCCGTCCAGCGGCGCAGGAGCAGCCGGTTGGTGTTGCTCGCGAGCACCATCCCGGTGGCGTCCATCGCGAAGACGGCGCTGTACCCGGCCGGGCCGAGACCGCGTTCGTCCTGCAGGAAGAACGGCAGGCCCGCGACGTGGGCGATCATCGCGCCGCCGCACAGCCCGGCGATCAGTGCGCTGGTGAGGACGTTCGGCCTGCGCAGCAGGGCCCGGAACCCGGGCGGGACCGACTCGTCGGGGTCGGTACCGGCCGACGAGGCGGGGGTGTGTCTCCGGTAGCGCGAGGACGACGAGCCCGAGCCCGAGGACGCCGATTGCGAGCGTCAGCCCGAAGATCCACCGCCACGACAGCCCGACCTCCAGGATGCCCGCGCCCGCGATGGGCGCGACCAGCGGCGCGACCGCGGTCGCCGCCGTCAGCAGCGAGTAGAAGCGGGCGAGGCTGCTGCCGGAGTGGACGTCGCGAGCGATCGCCCGCGCGATCGCGATCCCGGTGGCGGCCGACAACCCCTGCAGGAAGCGGGCGGCGATCAGCACGTCGATCGTCCAGGCGACGCAACAGAACGCCGACGCGACCACGTAGCCGGAGAGCCCGAAGACGAGCGGCATGCGACGCCCGAACCGGTCGGTGACGGGGCCGATCAGCAGCTGGCCGAGCGCCATCCCGGCCAGGGTGGTGCTCAGGGTGGCCTGCACGGCGCCGGCCGTCGTGGCGAAGCCCTGCTGGATCGTCGGGAAGGCGGGGGTGTAGGCGTCGATCGCGAACGGTCCGAGCCAGGTGAGTGTGACGGCGATCGGGAGGATGCGGCGGAGGAGTGGGGGCGGCAGAACCGGTGTGGCGGAGGGTGGTGCGTCGTGCTGATGGTGTGCCGGACCGGTCATCGCACCTCGATCTACCAGCGACGTTTCAGTTAGTGGACAGCAAGCAAGTAAATCCATCCTATCTGACAAGTGCTCGGGTTGCGGGGCCTTCGGCGAGAAGAGTCACGCCGGTGGCCGAGGTGAGGGGCGGGTCAGGGGGGTGAGCAGCACCTTGGTCGCGGTGCGTTCGTCCATGGCCCGGTAGCCCTGCGCTGCCTGGTCGAGGGGCAGGGTGAGGTCGAAGACCTCGCCGGGGTCGATCTCGCCGTTCATGATCAGGTCGATCAGCTCGGGGAGGAAACGGCGCACCGGGGCGGGGCCGCCGTGCAGGTGAACTGCTCGCCACGAACGCGCTCGGCCGTGTCTCCACGCTCCCGTGATCGGCGACGGTGGCCGCACCCCGAACCTGGCCCGGTTCCAGTTCCTCGATCCGGCATCGCGTGACTTCTATCCCGAATGGGACCTCTTCGCCCAGATGTGTGTGGCGATCATGCGGGCGGAAGCAGGCCGGGACCCGCACGACCGTGGCCTGCAGGACCTCGTCGGCGAGCTTTCCACGCAGAGCGACACACGTTCCGCAGGCTGTGGGGCGCCCACGACGTCCGCACCCACGGGACGGGGACCACACGGTTCGTCCACCCGGAGGTCGGCGAGCTGGTGCTCGCCTACGAGGAACTCGCGATCACCGCGGAACCCGGCTCGATCCTCATGGTCTACACGGCCGAACCGGGATCGGCCTCCGCCGAGCGCCTCCGGTTGCTCGGCTCACTGGCAGCGGAGCCGGCGGCGACCGCGGTGTCGCCGCGCAACCGCCCGCGCTGACGTCGGCGGCGAGCAGGGGCGTCCCGGCTCACCAGCAGACGAAGCCGCAGTCGGCGATCAGGTCGAGGCCGGTGCACGCAGACGACGCGCCGGAGGCGAGGAAGACCGCGGGCCCCACCAGCTCCTCCATCTGCACCATCCGGCCCATGGGCGTCTGGTCCTCCCACTCGGCGCGGGCCCCGGCGACCTCGGGTCGCTGTGTCATCGGGGTGAGCGTGTAGCCGGGGCTGATCGCGTTGACCCGGATCCCGCGCTGCGCCCACTCCGCGGCGAGCGACTTGGTGAGGTGCGCGACGCCGGCCTTCGCCGAGTTGTAGTGCGCCTGGGTGAGCCCGCGGTTGGCGATCGAGCCGGACATCGAGGCGAGGTTGACGATCGAGCCGCCTCCGTTCGACAGCATGACCCGGGCCTCGGCCTGCGCGCAGAGGAAGACGCCCGTCAGGTTGACCTCGATCATGCGGCGCCAGTCGGCGGGGTCGAGGTCCTCGGCCGGGGCCTGGTGCGCGATCCCTGCGTTGTTCAGGGCGATGTGCAGCCCGCCCAGCTCCGCGGTGGTGCGGTCGACCGCGGTGCGGACGGAGTCGGCGTCGGTGACGTCGCCGCCCATGCCGATGGCACTGCCGCCGAGCGCGCGGAGCTCGGCCGCGGTGCGCTCGGCGGAGTCGCCGTCCAGGTCGAAGCAGGCGACGGCGGCGCCCGCTCGTGCCCAGCCCGCCGCGACGGCGTGTCCGATGCCGCGGCCGGCACCGGTGACGAAGGCGACCTTGCCGTCGAGGGAGAACGAGTCGGGCACGGTGGTGTCCTTTCCGGAGGGGGTCAGGCGGGGACGGTGAGCCGGGGCGTGCTCGCGGCGAACCCGTCGAGGGCGGGCCGATCGGTGATGCCGGCGTCGGAGCCGAGGCCGGTGGCGACGACGCTGCCCGCGGCCAGGCCGAGCTCGGCGGCGGCGACGGGGTCCCGGCCCTCGAGCAGGCCGGTGATGAACCCGGCGCTGAACGCGTCGCCGCATCCGGTGGTGTCGACGACGTCGACGGCGTAGGCGGGCAGCAGCCGCTCGTGCTCGCCGCGCGGGGTGACGCTGACGCCGTCGGCTCCCATGGTGAGCACCGTGCACCCCACGCCGTGCCCGTGGTACCAGTCGATCGCCTCCCGGCGGTCGTCGGTGCCCGCCACGAAGCAGGCGTCCTCGAGGTTGGGCAGCAGGAAGTCCACATGCGGGAGGCAGGCGGCGAGCTGGGCCGGGAAGGCCGGGTCCTTCGTCGGGATGAAGTCCATGACGACGGTGAGCCCCGCGGCCTCGGCCCGGCGCAGCACGTCGACGGTGGGCCGGCCGTCGAGGCCGGGGAGCAGGCCGGTCCCGCCGATGTGCAGGATCCTCGCCCGTTCCAGGGTGGGCCACGGGATCAGCGCGGGGGTCAACGCGGCGCTCGCACCGATCACGTGCAGCGGCGGGCGGCCGCCGTCGGGCCGGATCGGCAGGATCGTCGCCGAGGTCTGCAGCCCGTCGACGTCGGTCAGCCCGGAGCAGTCGATGCCCTCGGCGGTCATCCGGGACCGGAGGAACTCGCCCATCGGGTCGCGGCCGAGCGCTCCGACGGTGGCCGTGCGCATGCCGAGCCGGGCGAGGTCGACCGCGGTCGCCGCGGCGGTGCCGGCCACCGTCATCGTGATCTCCTCCAGCAGCTCCACCTCCTGACCAGGGGGGATCCGGGTGACCGGCCGGCCCAGCACGTCGAGGATGTGCAGGCCGAGGGTCACGACGTCCGCGGGTGCGTCGTCCACGTCCGCGCTCATTCCTGCGGTCACGGGGCGGCGGTCTCGTCGAGCACGGCGGGGTTCGCGACGGCGGCGGGCCGCTGCCCGGCGGCCCAGGCGCGCAGGCCGCGTTCGGCGATGCGGGAGTGTTCGGTGACGACGTCGTCGGAGGCCCCTCCGATGTGCGGGGTCACGGTGACGTTGTCCAGGGCGAGCAGCGGGTGGCCCGGGTCGATCGGCTCGGTCCAGAACACGTCGAGGCCCGCGCCCGCGATGCGCCCCTCGGCGAGCGCGTGGACGAGGGCGTCCTCTTCGACGACGGCGGCGCGCCCGGCGTTGACGAGGTAGGCGTCCTCGCGCATGAGGCGCAGCTCCCGGTCGCCGATGAGCCCGATCGTGCTCTCGGCGAGGGGGACGTGCACGCTCACGACGTCGGAGCGCGCGAGCACCTCGTCGAGCTCGGTGATCTCGGCCTCGTCGCCGAACTCGTCGGCGGGCAGGAAGGGGTCGTACACGAGCACCGTCATGCCGAAGGCGCGGGCGCGGCGCAGCACCCGCCGCCCGATCGCGCCGCCGCCGAGGATGCCCAGCGTCCGCCCGGCCAGGCCGAGCCCGCGGAAGCGCTGGTACGGCTCGAAGACGTCGTCGGCCGACCACGCGCCGCTGCGCAGCCAGCGCTCGGCGCGTCCCGTGTGGCGCACGGTCATCAGCAGGAGGGTGAAGGCGAGGTCGGCGGTCACGTCGGCGTTGCGCGCGGGTGTCGTGAGCACCGCGATGCCGCGGGCCGTGCACGCGGCGACGTCGACGTTGACCGGGTTGGCGCGGCACGAGACGACGACGCGCAGGTCCGGCGCCTTGTCCAGCGTCGCCGCGTCCACCACGTCGATCTCGCACACCAGCGCCGTGGCCCGGGCGAGCTGCGCGTCGAGGCCCCGCTCGGCCAGCGACCCGCCTGCCAGTGACGGGGCGACGAGCTGGACGTCGAACAGGTCGCCGAGGCCTTCTGCCTGCGCGGCGTCGAAAGGGGCGGTGATGAGCAGTGTCGGCCGTTCTGTCACGTGGTCTCCAGGATCGGGAGGTGGTCGCGGGACGCCGTCTGCAGCGCCCGGAGGTCGGGCCACCGGCCGCGCACGGCGTCGCGCAGCGCGGTGAACGTCGCTGCCTGCCGGTCGTGCAGCGCGCGCACGGCGGGGTCGGGCTCGATGGTTTCGGTCGGGTCGTCGAACATCCGCAGCGCCGACTCCAGGTCGGGGGCGCGGCCGGCGGCGACCACCGCGACGGCGCAGGCGCCCCGGGCGCCCGGCTCCTCCGCCGTGGAGCGCACGACCCGCCGCCCGGTGACGTCGGCGACGATGCGGCACACGACGGGCGAGACGGCTGCGCCGCCGCACAGCCGCACGACGCCGCCGATCCCGAGGACGTCCATGCACTCCCGCAGGGAGAGCGCGACGCCCTCGTAGACCGCGCGCAGCAGTTCCGCACGGGTGGTCTGCACGTTCAGGCCGAGCCACCCCGCGGACGCGGTGTCGTCGACGAACGGGGCGCGCTCGCCGCTGACCGCGGCGTAGGGGAGGTAGAGCACACCGCCCGCGCCGGGACCCGCCTGCCCGACCAGCTCCTCCACCGCCGCCCAGTCGGTGTCCGCGCAGCCGGTGACCTCCCGCGCCCAGTCCAGGTTGGGGGTGCCGTTCATCGGCGCCAGGCACTCGATGACCGTCGTTCCCTCGCCGAGGGCGAGCGTGATCGCCGGGACCGAGACGTCCAGGGTCGCCCGCTCCTGCACGACGCCCGCGAAGGCCGTCGTCCCGATGATCGCGTAGGCGTCGCCGGGCCGGACCGCGCCCAACCCGACCCCGCCCGCGGGGGTGTCGACCAGGCCGGTGGCGACCGGCGTGCCCTGCTCCAGTCCCAGCTCGCGGGCCGCGTGGGCGCTCACCCGCCCCGCAACGGCGGTCGGTGGCAGCACCGGTGGCAGCAGCCTGCGGAACCGGTCGTGCCCGAGCCGACTGATCAGCTCGTCGGAGTAGCGGCCCGTGCGGACGTCGAGGTAGGTGCGGGAGGCCTCGGAGGCGTCGGTCGCGACGGTGCCGGTGAGCCGGTAGCGGATCCAGTCCTTGCAGTTGAGGTGGGTCACCGCGCGTGAGAGGAGGTCCGGATCGCGGGCCTCGAGCTCCTCGAGCAGCACGGGCAGGGCCCCGGCGAACAGCGCCGAGCCGGTCGTGGCCCGCACGAGCGCGCCCCGCCCGTCGGACTCCCAGTCCGCCACCCGCTGCGCGGCGCGGCCGTCGAGCCAGATCGCGGCCGGGCCGACGGGCCTGCCGTCCGCGCCGACCAGCCAGGCGCCGTCCCCCTGGCCCGTGACGGAGACGCCGGCGACCCGCACCGGTCCGGCTTCGAGCAGCGCCGCGCGGACCGTCTCGGTGACGGCGCGCCAGATCTCCTCCATGTCCTGCTCGGCCGTGCGCGCCATGGGGCGGCGCACGCGCACGGTGGCCCGGGCCCGGCCGAGCGTCCGGCCCCCGGTCGTCAGCACCAGCGCCTTGACGGCGGTGGTGCCGGCGTCGATGCCGAGCACGACCGGTCCCGTCACGGGGTGGTCACCTCGACGCCCGGCTGCTTCAGCAGGTAGGTGAGGAAGAAGCCGACGACGTAGAGGCCTGCGAGGATCCACACGACCGGGGCGATGCCGAGGGGACCGACCAGCCCGGCCAGCAGCGGGCCGCCGAAGTTGCTCAGGCCTGCGCCGAGGTTGAGGACGGCGACCGCGGAGGCCTTGTGCCGGGGCGCCAGCAACGGGACCACCGCCGAGAGCGGCACGTACATGCCCAGCGCCAGGCCGTAGACGATGCCGATGGCCATCACGACGGCGAAGTTCGGGCCGATGGCCTCGGGCACGTAGTACAGGGCGAGCACGGACACGGCCGTCCCGATGCCGCCGCCCCACGCGATGACGTTGATGCGGCCGACGCGGTCGGAGGCGTACCCGGCGAGCAGGTTCGCGGCGACGTTCGCCGCCAGCATCGTGCCCCAGATGGCCTGCACTGCGGGAGGGAGAAGCCGATGACGTTGACCATGTGGACGCTGAGGAAGACCGCGAAGGCGTAGAACGAGATCGTGTTGATCAGGCGCACGATGCCGCCGATGCCACGCGTGGGGTGTCCTTGATGATCGTGACGCCCTGCACCAGGCCGGACACGGTGTCCTTGACGGTGATGCCGCTGCGCCCGCCGCGCGAGGTGACCAGGGTGGCGATGATCAGCGCGCCCGCGGCGACGAACGCGATCGTCAGCCACAGCGTGACCAGCTCGCCCACGAGGGGGATGACGATCCCGGCGAAGTAGGCGCTGATCACGCCGAGGCCCATGGCGTTGGCGAACCAGTACCAGCCGACGGCCTTGCCCATGACCTCGTCGGGGGTGTCCATCGTGACCCACACCAGGAACCCGTAGGCGAAGAACGGGTAGCCGATGGCGCGCACCGCGAAGGTCGTGATCATCAGCGGGTAGCTGTGCTGCATCACCCCGACCAGGAAGGCGACCTCCAGCACCACCCACAGCGCCGCGCCGATGAGCATCACCCGCCGCGGCCCCCAGCCTCCGCGAGCGCTCCGGCCAGCCACGCCGAGACCGCGACGACGATGCCGTAGGCCGTGAACAACGCGGCGATGCTCGCCGCGGAGAAGCCGAGCTCGTCGAGGTAGGGAGCGAGGAAGCCCTGCTCGATGCCGTCGCCGACCATGAACAGGGTCAGGCCGACGTAGCCCCAGGCCAGGGCCGGGCGATGCCCTGGTTGTCGAGGAACCGCCCTATTCGGCCGGTCCGGGTCGCCGTGCTGACATCGGAGTTCATCCGCTCCTCCTCGAGCAACTGAACATTTGTTCACGCTACGAACACGTGCTCGGTCACTGTGCGGCGCGTTCCGGCGAGTGTCAACCGAGGAGGAGCCTTGACCTCGGTCGGCGCGTCCGGCACCGTAGTGAACGGAGGTTCATTGGTGAGAACAAATGAGCAGCACCGCGCGCAGGTGGGCAAGGTCGCCCGCCTGTACTACGAGCACGGCCTCACGCACGCCGAGATCGCCGAGCTCCAGGGCCTGTCCCGGGTCAAGGTGACCCGGCTGCTCGCCGACGCGCGCCGGCTCGGCATCGTCGAGATCCGGGTCCACAGCGACGACCCGCCCTTCGCCGAGCTCGAAGCGGCCCTCGTGCAGCGCTACGACCTCCAGCGCGCCTGGGTCGCGCCCGACTTCGGGTCCGACCTCGAGCGCTCCACGAACTCGCTCGGGCTCGTCGGCGCCGCCTGTCTCACCGAGCTGGTGCCGCCCGCGCAGCGCGTGGCGGTGGGCCTCTCCACGTCGGTCGCGTCGTCGGTCGCGCACCTGCGCGACACGCCCGCCGCCGACGTCGAGGTCGTGCCCGTCGCCGGGAGCCGGGCGGGACGGTCGTCGGTGTCGAACCCCGGGCAGCTCGCGCTGGGGCTGGCACAGCGTTCGACGGCACGGCCTACTCCCTGCCCGCGCCGCTGCTGGCGTCCACCGCGGAATCCGCCGAGATCATGCGCCGCGACGACGGCGTGCGCGCGATGCTGGAGCGCGCCGCCGCGGCCGACCTGCTCGTCGTCGGCGTCGGCAGCGTGCACCGGGCCTCCGAGGCGCTGCTCAAGTCGGTGACGCACGCGGAGTTCGCGGCGCTGCGCCGGGCCGGGGCCGTGGGGGACGTCTCCGCCCGGTTCTTCGACCCGGCGGGCGAGCCGGTCCCGAGCGGCGTCGACGACCGCGTCATCGGGCTCGACCTGCCCGCGATGCGCGCCATCCCGACGCGGGTGGGCATCGCGGGCGGCCCGGACAAGCACGCAGCGCTGCACACCGCGCTCTCCACCGGGCTGATCAACGTCCTCGTCACCGACAGCGGGAGCGCCGCGGCCGTACTGGGGCTCGACACCCGCTCGGCCTGACACCGGCGAACCCGCCCACCGCACAAGAAGGAGTCGACATGAACCCTGCGGTCACCCGTGAGGATCTCGTCCAGCAGCTCGCCGAGGTCGGACGCCTCGCGGTGGAGCGCGGACTCGTCCTGGCCAGCGGCGGCAACCTCTCCGCGCGGCTACCCGGCGAGGAACGGTTCGTCGTCACGGGGGCGGGCACGTGGCTGGACGGGCTCGGTCCCGACGACTTCTCCGTGATGGACCTGGGCGGCGAGGTGGTCGGTGGCGCTCCGCGCCCGTCGAGCGAGTGGAAGCTGCACCAGCGCACGTACCAGGAACGTCCCGACGTCAACTGCGTGATCCACCTGCACCCGCAGCACACCGTGCTGCTCGACGCGATGGGCCACCAGGTCCGGCTCATCACGCTGGACCACGCCTACTACGTGCGGTCCGTGGGCACCGTGCCCTACAACCCCAACGGCTCCGACGCCCTCGCCGACACCACGGCCGAGCAGGCGAAGGTGCACGACTGCGTCATCCAGTCCTTCCACGGTTGCTCGGCGCACGCCGAGGACGTCGGCATGGCCTTCCGGCGGATCATGAACCTCGAGGAGGCCGCGACCGCCACCTACCGCGCCCTCGTGGTCGGGGACAAGGACACCGTGTTCCCGCCGGAGAGCTTCGCGGCGCTGCACCACGCCTGACCGGCGGCCGGGATGAGCGGAACCCGCGAGCCTGCGGACGCCGGGCCCGACCGGCGCGTGGTCGCCGAGATCGCCGCCCGGGTGGCCGCGCGGGCCGACGAGCTGGCGGTCCGGATCGCGGCGGCGTACGCCGACGACATCGGCGACTACGCGCGGGTGGCCGCGGCGGAGCGCACGGAGTTCGTGCGGTCGGCGCGGGCCAACCTCGATGCGCTCCTCGCCGACCTTGCCGGCGACGCGGGGCCGTTCGATCCCCGGCCGTTCGAGCGGTTCGGACGCGACCGGATGCGGATGGGCATCCCGGTGGACGCGGTGATGCGCTCGTTCACCGTCTGGGGCCGGCAGGTGTGGGCCGCGTTCCGGGAGTGCATCGACGCGGCGCAGCCGGTGGAGTCCGCGGCGTCGCTCGCGATCGGCGAGCGGATCTTCGCTCACGTGGAACGGGCCGGCGCCAGCACGGCCGCCGGGTTCATGCGCGAGGCGATGCTGGTCTGGAGCGACCGCGAGGTCACCCGGAACGCGTTGCTGGTGGCCTTGCTCACCGGGCGCGCCGACGCGGCGGAGCTGGCGCGCAGCGGGTTCTCCGCGGCGCCGGCGTACGCGGCGGTGGTCGCGGTGCCGCGCCGGGACGCGGACCCGGTCCGCGTCGAGACGCTCGTCCGGCCCGCGATCGAGCTCGGCGAGCGGCTCGCCGCGGGCGCCCATCCGCTGGTCGGGGTCCGCGAATCGGCCCTGGTAGTCCTCTGGCCCGCCGAACCGGCGGTCGCGGGAGCGCCGACGCCGGTGCCCTCGCCGAGGCGCTCTGCCGCGAGCTCGGGGTGGTAGTGGGCGTCGCGCCGCGCGCACCGGCCTCGACGGGGTGCCCGCGTCCTACACCGACGCGGCAGAGGCGGCGCGGATCGCCCTGTTGCTCGACACCACCGATCCGGTCCGCCACGACGACGTGCTGCTCGAGCGGATCGTCCTCGACCACCCGCTGGCAGGCGAGCTGGTGGCCGACGCTCTCGCTGCGCTGACCGCCTACGACGAGCGGCGCGGCGCCGAGCTGCTCCGGACGCTGCAGGCCTTCGTCGAGGCGAGCGGCAGCGTCACCGACACCGCCCGCGAGGTGCAGGTGCACCCCAACACGGTCGTCTACCGGCTGCGACGCATCGCCCGGATCTCGGGCCACGACCCCCGCAGGCCGCGGGACCTGCTGGTGTTGTCGCTCGCGCTGCTGGCGCGCAGGCTGGGCGCGTCACCGCCGACGCAGTAGCAGCGCCCCGCCCTGCCCGCCGCCACCGCAGATCGCGGCGACGCCGAGCTCCGCCCCGCGCCTGCGCATCTCGTAGGCCAGCGTCATGACGAGCCGGAACCCGGAACCGCCCAGCGGGTGCCCGACGGCGATCGCGCCGCCGTTGACGTTGACGCGGTCGTGGTCGATCTCCAGCTCGCGCATGGTGGCGAGCACGACCGCGCCGAACGCCTCGTTGATCTCCCACAGGTCCACGTCGCCCGGTGAGAGACCGTGGCGTTTCAGCAGGTCCCGGGCGGCGACCGCGGGTTTGAGGTGCAACGTGGGGTCCGGTCCCGCCACGGCGGCGTAACCGGCGATCTCGGCGAGCGGCTCGACCCCCAGCGCCGCGGCGCGCCCGGCACTCGTCACCACCCCGGCCGATCCGGCGTCGGACATCTGCGACGAGTTCCCCGCGGTCAGGGTCCCGTCCGGGGTGAAGGCCGGGCGCAGGTTCGCGAGCCGGTCGATCGTCGAGTCGGGTCGCACACCCTCGTCGTGGTCGAGCCCGGGCAGCGCGACGATCTCCTCGGCGAGCCGGTCGGCGGCCGCCGCGGCGCGCTGGTGGCTGGCCAGGGCGAACGCGTCCTGGTCGGCGCGGGAGATCCCGAGCTGTGCGGTGGCGGCGTCGGACATCTCGCCCATGCCCTGCTCGCTGAGCGCGCACCACAGGCCGTCGCGGACGAGCAGGTCGACCATGGCGGCGTCGCCCACCTTCGCGGCGCCGCGCACCTGCACCCCGTGCAACGCCCTGCTCATGGACTCGAAGCCGCCCACCAGGCCGACGTCGATCTCCCCGGCCCGGACCAGCGTCGCGGCCAGGCCGGCGGCGGTCATCCCGGCGAGGCAGACGTTGTTGAGGGTGGTGCCGGGGACCGTCGTGGGCACGCCACCCCGGACGGCGGCGACCCGAGCCGGGTTCTGCCCGTTGCCGGCCTGCACGACGTTGCCGAGCAGGATCTGGTCGGGGACCGCGTCCCCGGCCCGCGCGAGCGCGGCGCGGACCGCGTGCGCTCCGAGATCGACCGCGTCCGTGTCGCGGAGCGCGCCCGAGAACCGGCCGACCGGCGTGCGCGCGGCGCCGAGCAGAACCGGTGTGTCGTCACGCATCGGCCGGTCCGGTCCAGCCGGGCATCGCCATGGTCCAGCAGACGGCCGTGCCCTCGAGGGCGACGACGCCGTCGTCGCGCGTGACGGTGCAGGTGAGGTGGGTGATCGGCTTGTCCTCCCGCACGCTGGTGACCTCCACTCTCCCGGTGATCGTGTCTCCCGGCCGGGTGGGCGCGGTGAAGTTCCAGGAGACGGAGAGGAACACCGAGCCCGGGCCGGGCAGCTTCTCGGCGACGACGGCGTTGAGTATCGCGCTCGTGATCCCGCCCTGCACGACGATCTCGCCGAAGCGGGAGGAGGCGGCGGCCGCCTCGTCGTGGTGCAGCGGGTTGCGGTCGCCGGAGAGCTCGGTGAACAAGGCGATGTCGTTCGGGCCGACCGTGCGGGACAGCTCGGCGGTGGCGCCGACCTCCGGCATGCCGAGGGGCCAGGCGGGCGGGGTGGTCGCGGTCATGCGCTCGTTCATGATGACTCCTTCGTCGACGGGGTGGTGCGGGCGGGGACGCGGGATCCGAGCGCGCGCATGGCGAGCGCGCCGAGCAGGGGACCGGGGGCGAGCAGCAGGAAGGCGAAGCGCCATCCGGCGGCCTCGGCCAGCAACGGGACGAGCTGGATGCTGACCACGGTGAGGGCGAACCCGATCGCGGTCTGCGCGGTGAGGGCGGTGCCCACGTAGCGGGGGTCGGCGGCCTCGCTGAGCGCGGTGGAGAAGACCCCGGAGTCGGCGATCACGGCGGCGCCCCAGAGCACGCAGAACGCCACGATCAGGGCGGGCCCGGCGGCGAAGGCCAGCGGGGACAGCAGGCAGCACGCCCCGCTGACCGCGAGCGCGGCGACGGCGGCGGGGGAGCGGCCGTACCGGTCGGCGCCCCAGCCGCCGAGCAGGCAGCCGGCCGCCCCGGCGACACCGATCGCGAGGAACACGACGATCCCGGTCGACGCGGGCAGGGCCGCGGCTGCGGGGGCCGCGAGGAGGAACCCGGGGATCCAGGTCCACAGCGCGTAGAGCTCCCACATGTGCCCGAAGTAGCCGAGGTTCGCCAGGAGGGGACCGCGCTCGGCGAACATCGCGATCGCGTAGCGGGGGTTCGGCGTGGGCGGGGCGCCCGCCAGGTGCGGGCCGGGGCGGACCACGCCCAGGGCGACGACCGCACCCAGCGCCCCGATGCCGGCCGCCGCGAGCAGGACGGACCGCCACGGCAGCGGGCCGAGGCCCCCGATCAGGTGGGGGAGCGCGGAGCCGAGCGTCAGCGCCCCGACGAGAACGCCGAGCGCGCGCCCCCTGCCGGTGCGGTCGGACCAGGAGGCCATGAGCTTCATCCCGACCGGGTAGACGCCTGCGAGGAACATCCCGGTGAGGAACCGAAGCGGGATCGCGGCCGCCATCCCGTCGACGAACAGGGCGAGCAGCAGGGTGCACACCGCGGCGGCCGCGGCGCTCGCGGCGAGCAGGAGGTGCGGGCGGACGCGGTCGGCCAGGTTCAGCGCGGTGGACCCGACGGCGCCTGCGACGAACCCGAGCTGGACCGCGCCGGTCAACCACACCGCCGCGGCCGCGCCGATCCCCCACTCGGCACGCAGGCCGGGCACCACGGCGGACACCGAGAACCACACCGCGAGACCGAGGACCTGGACGACGGCGACGGCAGCGCGCTGCAGCCGAGGGCTCATGGGCTCGCCGGCACCACGTGGGGCAGCGGACCCGCGGGATCGCCTGCCGCGTCGGCCACGAAGCGGACGCGCTGCCCGACGTGCACGTCGTACGCGTCCTCGATCACGGTGAACGTCCCGTCCCGGTGGTCGAGGTCAACATCGGCCTCCACGATGAGTCGGCTCGGTCTGGCGGAGAGATCGCGACCCACGTCGCCGTTCCCACGACGCTAGGAGCGGAACGAGGCCGCCCGATATGCGCGAGAGCGAGGAGAAGGGACGAGAACTTCGTAGGACCTACGACGTCGCACGCTGCGACGCTTCTATGGATGTCAAGGGTGATCATGCGAGTTCGGTGGCGAGGGTGCGGTAGATCTGGCGGGTGATGTAGCGCTTGAGGCAGCGTCGGATCTCGGTGGTGGTCTTGCCTTCGGTGCGGCGGCGGTCGACGTAGTCGCGGGTACGTGGGCAGCAGCGCATGCGGGCGGCGGCGATGGTGTGTATGGCGCGGTTGAGGGCTCGGTCGCCGCCGCGGTTGAGCCGGTAGCGGGTGGTACGTCCGCTGCTGGCCGGGATCGGGCTCGTTCCGGCCAGCGCGGCGAACGCGGCGTCGTTGCGGCACCGTCCGGGGTGGGAGAACGACACGATCGCCTGGGCAGCGCTGACCGGCCCGATACCGGGCTGGTCGAGAAGCCGTGGGGCGAGATCGCTGACGATGGCGCGTAGCTGGGCGAGATTGGTCCGCAGGGCGTGTGTGGTGTCGAGCAGAGCGCGGGCCAGTCGGGTGATCTCGGCGGAGCGGACCCGCCGCTGGTGGTTGACCGGCGTCGGCTCGTCGGCTTGTGCCGCCAGGCCGGTCAGGATTGCCCGGTTGAGGTTCCGGCGGGCCTGATCTCGATCGGAGTCGTTGTCGCCGGTCAGCAGTAGCGCCCGTAGGCGATTGGTCTGGGCGGTGGTCTGGGCGGTGGTCTGGGGGGTCAGGTCTCGGCGGGCGCCGAGCAGGATGCGCAGGGCCTCGCGGTCGCGTCACGACGGGGGGTCCGGTAGCCGGTCGGGATCCAGGCGCAGTGTGGTGAGCACTGCCAGGTGAGCGTCTATGGGGTCGGACTTGCCTCGGCCGCGGCGGTCTCGGCGATGCGGACGTTCGCATTCGATCACCGTGAACCCGGCTGCGGTCAGGGCTCGGGCTACTCCGACGCCGTAGCTGCGGGTTCCCTCGATACCGACAACGACCCGGTCACCCGCCGGTGGCGGGTGATCCAGGCCTGGAGCTCGGCGAACCCGGCCTCGTCGTTGGCGATCGCGCAAGTCGTGATCGGGACGCCGCTGGGAAGAGCGATCTCGGCATGGTGGACGTCGCGGTGGGTATCGACACCCACGACGGCGTCGACTTGTTCTGCCAGCATGACTGGTGGTCCGCCTCCAGAGTGGGCCGTCTGAGTTCGGCACCGGCCTGGGAGGAGTCACCGCGGCACATCTGTGATGAGTCACGTCCTGGGAGCAGGACGGACAGGCTTCTGATCAGGCCAGCCGGTGGGCCAGGCCGGTGCCGGCGTTTCGACGGGCACGTCGCTGCCGAAGGCACACCAACGGTGGCCGGATGAGTTCTGGGCCACGTCGAGAACACCGACACCGAGCCTGACGGCTCCCGAGGCCGGAAGCCAATCTCGACCCTCACAGATGAGTTCCGGCCGGCTCACGGGTCTCATCCGATGAGAGACCGGCACGGGGCCGGTCGGCCCACCACCGGAGGTCACCGTGTCCGCCACCGTCACCGCCCCCACCGCCACCACGTCGTTCGTCCCGACGGCCGGATCGCTCCTGCGGGGCGGGGCCGTCGCCACGGTTCTCGCTGGGGCCGCCACCATGGCCGTCGCCGTCGTCGGGCGGGCGGCCGGGATCAGCGTCGACATCGCCGGCGCGCCGATCCCGGTGCCAGGGTTCGCGACGTTGACCGTCATCTTCTCGGTCATCGGTCTGCTCATCGCGGTGGGCCTGCGCCGGTTCGCCCGGCGCCCGCGCACCACGTGGATCCGCACCACCGTGGCGCTCACCGTGCTCTCCCTGGTGCCGGACGTGCTCATCGACGCCGCCATCGCCACCAAGCTGCTGCTGATGGTGACGCACCTGGTCGCCGCCGCGATCGTGATCCCCGCCGTCGCCCGCCGGCTGCGCGCCTGAGGATCAGCGCCGGCTGGACAGCGCGTAGTAGAGGCCGGCGACGTCCTCGACCGGGAGCCGCTCCCGCTTGCCCTCGTCGAGGGTGGCCACATCGATCACGTCGAGCAGCCCGGGGGCGTGGTCGAGCACCGAGGCGCGGGCCGCCAGGCCGTCCGGGATCCCCCGTGCGCCCAGCTCCGCGGTGCGCAGCCGGGCCGCTTCGGCTTCCCGCCCGCGCAGCAGCGCGGGCAGCGCCGGCAGCAGCCGGCCGACCAGCGGGCCGAGGCGGTCGATCTCCGCCCGCACGGCCAGTGGCTGCGGGCGGTTCGTGAGCAACCAGCGGGACGCGGCGTCGAGCATGCGGCGCGAGTCGAGCACGATCCCGTCGGTGAGCGCGGTCGGCACCGAGACGGGGAGCGCGGCGATCTCGCTCCAGAAGCCGGCCAGGTCGAAGACCGCGGCAGCCGTGCGGAAGGCGCGCACCGCGTCGGCGTACGTCGCCGAGGTGTCCTCGGCCAGGCGGAACGCGTAGGTGGTCCCGCCTCCGTCGACGACCTCGTTGGTCAGGGCGGTGGCCACGATCTCGCGGCGCAGCGGATGCGCGGCGAGGGCCGCGGGGAAGCGCTCGACGAGCGTCGCGGGGAACAGGGCCGCGACCCGCTCCGCGAACTCGGGAAGGTCGGGCAGGTCGCTGCGCAGGATCTCCGCCTTGAGGTCGAGCTTGGCGTGGGCGAGCAGGACGGCGAGCTCCGGCGAGCTGAGCCCCTCGCCCGCCCGGTCCCGTTCGGCGATCTCCTCCGCTGCGGGCAACACCTCCAGCGCGCGGTTCAGCCCGGTGCGGCGCTCGAGGTCGTCGATCATCCGGGCATGCACGGCCAACATCGCGGGGGCGGACGCGCGGGCGAGGCCCAGCTCGGTGTTCTGGGCTCGGTTGTCCGCGAGCACCAGCCGGGCGACGTCGCCGGTCATCCCGGCGAGCAGCGCGTCCCGGCCGGGCCGGTCGAGCTCGCCCACCGCCACCAGCCGGTCCAGCATGATCTTGATGTTGACCTCGTGGTCGGAGCAGTCGACGCCCGCGGAGTTGTCGATCGCATCTGTGTTGATCTTCCCGCCGCGGCGGGCGAACTCGATCCGCCCGCGCTGGGTCGCCCCCAGGTTGCCGCCCTCGCCGACGACCTTGACCCGCAACCGATCGCCGTCCACCCGGATCGGGTCGTTGGCCTTGTCGCCTGCGTCCGCGTGGGGCTCCCCGGCCGCCTTCACGTACGTGCCGATCCCGCCGTTCCACAGCAGGTCCACGGACGCCAGCAGGATCGCCCGGATCAGCTCCGGCGGGTTCAGCGCGGTCACCCCGTCCGGGAGCCCCAGCGCGGCCCGCAGCTCCGGGCCGACGGGCACCGCCTTCGCCGTCCGGAGCCATACCCCGCCACCGGGGCTGATCAGCGTGCGGTCGTAGTCGTCCCAGGACGAGCGGGGCAGCGCGAATAGCCGCCTGCGCTCGGCGTGGCTGCGCGCGGGGTCCGGATCGGGGTCGACGAACACGTGCCGGTGGTCGAACGCCGCGACCAGCCGGATGTGCGGCGACAGCAGCATCCCGTTGCCGAACACGTCACCCGACATGTCCCCGACCCCGACGACCGTGATGTCCTGTTCCTGCGGGTCCACGCCCAGCTCGGCGAGGTGGCGCCGGACGCTCTCCCAGGCGCCGCGGGCGGTGATCCCCATCGCCTTGTGGTCGTAGCCGACGGACCCGCCGGAGGCGAAGGCGTCGCCCAGCCAGAAGCCGTGCTCGGCGGCGACGGAGTTGGCGACGTCGGAGAACCGGGCGGTGCCCTTGTCGGCGGCGACCACCAGGTAGGCGTCGTCGCCGTCGTGGCGCACCACGCCCGGCGGCGGCACGGTCCCCGCATCGACGAGGTTGTCGGTGACGTCGAGCAGGCCCGAGACGAACGTGCGGTAGCAGGCCTGCACCTCGTCGGCATCGGGTGCAGGGGCCCGCACGACGAACCCGCCCTTGGCCCCGACCGGCACGATCACGGCGTTCTTCACCGCCTGCGCCTTGACCAGGCCGAGCACCTCGGTCCGGAAGTCGTGCGGCCGGTCGGACCAGCGCAACCCGCCGCGGGCGACCGGGCCGAAGCGCATGTGCACGCCCTCGACCCGGGGCGAGTACACGAAGATCTCGAAGCGCGGGCGCGGGGCGGGCAGGTCCGGGACCGCCGTCGGATCGATCTTGAAGGAGAAGTGGGGTCGCCCCGTGAACCAGTTCGTTCGCAGCGTCGCCCCGACCAGGGCGAGGAGACCGCGCAGGATGCGGTCCGCGTCGAGCCCGGTGACCTCGTCGATCAGGGCCGCGGCGGCGGCCTGCGCCGACCTCGACGCCGCCGCCCGGACGTCCGGGGCGGGTCCGGGGTCGAACCGGGCGTGGAACAGGTCCACCAGCGCGCGCGCCGCGGCGGGGTGGGCGAGCAGGACGTCCGCCACGTAGTCGATCCCGAACGGGCCGCCGAGCTGGGCGGCGTAGCGGGCGTAGGCCCGCAGCACCGCGACGTCGCGCCAGCCGAGGCCGGCGCCGAGGACCAGCGCGTTGAACCGGTCGGCCTCGGCCTCCCGGTTCCACATGGCCCGGAAGGCGGAGCAGAACCGGTCCTGCGTGTCGCGCCGGCCGGCGCCGGCCAGGCTGCGCGCCGTGGCGGGATCGACGCCGAGCCCGAAGTCGTAGAGCCGGCAGCGGCTGCCGTCCGGCCGGACGATCTCGTACGGCCGCTCGTCCAGCACCTCGACGCCGAGGCTCTGCAGCGCCGGGAGCACCGCCGACAGCGACACGCCCGCACCGAGCAGGAACAACCGGAAGCGCACGTCCGCGCCGCCGGGCTCGCTCCACAGCTCCAGGTGCGGCTCGTCGCCGAGCTCGCGGACCCGCCGGATGTCGGCGAGCGCCCGGACGGGGTCGACGTCGTCCTTGTAGCCCTGCGGGAGCCCGGCGAGATGGTCGACGATCTCGTCGTCGCCGGCGCCGCGGCGTCGAGGACCCAGTCGTCCCAGGTCAGCGTCGCGGCCGCGAGCTGCGCCTGCAGCCGCTGCGGATCGGGCGCACGGGACGCCGGATCGACCTGGACGGTGAAGTGCACCAGCGCCAGGCCCGGCTCCCCGAGCTCGGCGCTGCGGTCGATCCGCCATCCCCCGACCTCGCGGAGCAGGACCTTCTGCATCGCGGCGAGCGCACGCGGGGAGTAGCGGTCCTGGCGGAGGTAGACCAGGCAGGAGAAGAACCGCCCGTAGCTCGCGCCGCAGGAACAGGCGCAACCGGCGCCGCTGGGTGAGCCCCATCACCCCGACCGCCATCTCGTGCAGGTCGTCCGGGGTGGCCCAGAACAGCTCGTCGCGCGGGTGCCGGGAGATCACCTCGAGCATCCGTTGCCCCGACCACGACTCCAGCGGGACGCCCGCCTGCCGGACCGCCGTGCGCACCCGGCGCTCGACGACCGGGGTGTCCAGGAGGTTCTCGTGGAGCGCGGTCGCGGTGAACAGCCCGACGAACCGGTGCTCCCCGACGACCTCGTCGCCGGCGAGGACCGGGATGCCGAGATGGTGGGGATGCTCCGCGCGCAGCACCGGGCTCGGCGCCGCGGATCGCGTGACCACGACCGCCGGCGTCGCCCCGCCGTCCCCGGCGAGCTCGCGGGGGACGCCGTCGGGCACGTCGGCCGAGCGGAGCACGCCCAGACCCGAGTCCGGCGTGCTGCGCAGCCGACCGTGCCGGTCGAGCTCGGTGCGGCGGTACCCCAGGAACAGGAACCGGCCGTCCTGCAGCCATTCCAGGAGCCCCGCGACGTCGCGATGCTCGTCCGCCGGTGCCCCCTCGACCAGCTCGGCCGCCACCCGCCGCACGGTCGCGGCGATCCGCGCACGGTCCTCGGCGACGTCCCGGACGGCGCGCAGGACAGCGGACAGCGCGGCGTCGAGGTCCTCGCTCTCCTCCGAGGAGATCGGGTCCAGCTCCAGCCGCATCCACTCCTCGACCAGCGAGCCCGGGGGAGCGTCGTCCGGCGCGACGCCGGGCAGCACCTCGACGAGCCCGCCCCCGCTCGCGCGGCGCACGACGACCATCGCGTGGACGACCCGCCGGACCCGCGGGCCCGCCCGCCCGACGCCGGCCAGCACGGACTCGACCAGGTACGGCCAGGCGTCGCAGACCACGTCCAGGACGGAGGGGGCTCCCGGCGCCGGACCGTGCAGGTCGACGATCGGGTCTCCGGGCGTGCGCTGCGCGGCCAGGTGCCGGTGGGCGGCCGCGGTGGCGTCGAGGATCGCCGCGGCCGCGGACGGGTCGTCCGAGCCCACGGCGACCGCGGGGGTGTGCCGGGCGTAGAGGTGGCACAGCTCGGCCACGGGCGTGTCCAGAAGGCCTGCGACTGCGCCAGGATCGCTATCGCTCACCGCCCCTCCCCGAACCGTCGGCACGAGGGCCCGGCCACCCTAGCGGGGTCATCCGTCCGGCGCGACGGCCTCGAGGTTCGTCAGCTCGTACGCGTTCGCCGCGACCGGTCCGGTCAGGTACTCGACGAAGGCCGCGGCGTCGGCGTTCCCGGCGGATGCGGTGCTGAGCGTGGCCGAGAACTCGGTGTAGTGCTGTACCTCCTCGGGGAAGG
Source organism: Pseudonocardia sp. CNS-004 (assembly GCA_001942185.1). Lineage (GTDB taxonomy): Bacteria > Actinomycetota > Actinomycetes > Mycobacteriales > Pseudonocardiaceae > Pseudonocardia. The sequence goes on along the minus strand of MKJV01000068.1, from coordinate 62,608 downwards.
GCCCGACGATCTCCGCCTCGGGGACGAAGAGGAGCTCGCTCATCTGCTGGATCGCGATGTCTGCGCGGCCGTCGACCACCGCCTCGGCGATGAACCCCTTCTCGATGACGGTCGCCCGTGCGCCGATCTCGTCGGCGATCCCCAGCTCATCGATCAGGCCGGCGAAGTAGATGCCGCTCGCCCCGGTTCGGGAGTAGGCGACGCTCCGCGCGGCGAGCAGGCTCGCGACGAGCGCGTCACGGGTGCTGATGTCCGGATGCGGGGCGCCCGGGGGAACCGCGAGACCGACACCGGTCCGTGCGATCGGGGTGCGGGTGGTGAGGTCGACGATCCCGCGCTCGGCGAGCGGGGAGAACGAGTCGGTGATTCCGATCATGACGTCGAACGTCTCGCCGGCGTCGATCCGCCGGATCAGCTGGAGGGTCGGGTCGAACACGGTGTCGACGATGTCGCCGGTCTCGGCGGTGTACGCGTCGAAGATCACGTCGTCGAGCGCTTTGCGCACGGCGAGCGTGCTGAACAGGGTGGTGGCGGCCATGGATGTCGTCCCTTCTCGAAGCTCGCGGTGCCCAGTTCTCAGCGCTCGAGCGCGCGGCGCAGGGCCATGGCCGAGCTCTTCGGGCCGGAGACGACAGGGATCCCGATGGCGTCCTCCAGCTGCGCTCCCGCGGGTGCCAGTGAGTACTGCGCGAGGAAGACCGCATCGGCGCCGTCGGTGTGGCCGGCCAGCCCGTCGGTCAGGGCGGCCACCAGCGCTGCCTGGTCGCCGGACTTCGTCGCCGCCATCGCCGCCGGAACCGCGAGCCCGACGACCTCGGTGCCCACTCCGCCGGCCTGCAGCGCCTCGCGCAGGCGCGCGACCGAGTCGTCCCGCGCCCCCTCGAACGAGGCCACGACGAGCACGCGCGTGAACCCGGCTGCGGCGAGGTCGTCGAACGCGGCCCGGTCGGGTGCGAGCACGGGGACGGCGGCCGTCGTGTGCTGCGCGACGCCCCCGTAGAGCGAGCAGGTCAGCAGTACGCCGTCGGCGTCTGCCTGCAGCGCGTGGTCGATGAGGCGGACCATCCGCGCGCGGAGCTCGTCGGTCAGCCCGCCCCGCTCGTCCGCGTCCGTCAGGAGGCGATCGTCGAGGATGTTCCAGACCTGCGCCTGCGGGAAGTCCGCCTGCAGAGCGGCCACCGCCGGTGCGATCGCGGCGGGGACGGCGCTGATGAGCGCGATCCGGGGCGCGCCGCTCATTGCTCGGTCACCTCCCGGATCCAGCCCAGACCGGCGACCGTCTCGGTGGCGGGCCGGTACTCGCAGCCGATCCAGCCGTCGTAGCCGGACCCGGCGACGGCACGGAACACGGCCGGCCAGCCGATCTCCCCGGTGCCGGGCTCGTGGCGCGACGGCGGGTCGGCGACCTGGATGTGGAAGACCTGATCCTGGAACCGCTCGAAGGTGCGGATGAGATCGCCTTCGTCGATCTGCACGTGGTAGAAGTCCAGCAGGAGCCCGACGTGGTCCTCGCCCACCGCGTCGACCACGGCGGCCGCCTGCGCCTGGGACTCGAGGACGAAGTTCGGGGCGTCCCTCTTGTTCTGCGCCTCGAGCAGGAGCCGGACACCCGTCCCCTTCGCGCGCTCCGCGGCCCAGGCGATGTTGGCGACGTACCGGGCGAAGGCCCGGTCGCGGCTGACGTCGTCGGGCACGATGCCGCCGACGACGTGCAGGAACCTGCTGCCGAGGGCGGCCGCGTACTCCAGGCCCCGCTCGACCCCGTCCCGGTACTCGCCCACGAGGCCCGGGATGCACGCCAGCCCGGAGCGGGTGGGCGTACCGGGCGCGCCCATCGGCGTGTTGATCAGCACCTGGGCCAGCCCGGCGTCGTCGAGACGCTTCCTCAGCGCCGCCGCGTCGTACTCGTAGGGAGAGGCGTACTCCACGGCCGTGAAACCGGCGGCCGCGGCCGCGTCGAAGCGCTCCTCGAAAGGGACTTCGGTGAACAGCCATTTGAGGTTGGCGTCGAATCGCAGAGTGGACATGGTTCCTTTCGGGACGCGCCGGGCCGGCCGGCGCCTCGCATGTTATTCCCGTACGGGGCGGCGTCGGCCCTCCCCGCCGGTCACGGCACCGCAACCGCCGTGATCTGGCTCAGGACGCACACCCAGCGACCCTCGCTGCGGACGAAGACGTCCGTCACCCACTCGTCGGCGTCGAACCGCCGTCCCTCGAAGTGCGCGGTGTTCGTCTGCCGCATGGTGAGGAGCGCGGTGTCGCCGAACTCGCGGATCCTGGCCGCGCCGACGCGATCCATCGCCGAGTGGCTCAGCCGTCCCGAGCCCACCAGCGCGAGGAACTGCTCCCGCGTGGCGATCCCGGACTCGGACACGATCACCCAGTCGTCCGACATGAACCGCGCGATCCGAGCCGCGTCGTCGGACACGATCGCCCGCGCCCAGTCGTCGGCGATCGCGATGAGCTCGTCCATGGTCCCCGCCCCTTCGCCGGCGGAGCCTCACTGTAGGTAGGCGACGGCCGGCCGGCTTGTACGAGTGGGAACTCGCGTGCTCACCGGAAGCCGGTGATCCCGTCGTGGTCGTCGACCACGATGTGGCCGGCGGCCGAGGTCAGCCCTGCGATCTGACGAACGGTCACGATGTGCGGCCGGAGCACCAGTGCCCGGATCGATCGCACGTGGTGGGCGCTCCCAGCCGTTGCCGCTGCGGTGGGAACGGAGTACAAATCGCTCTCACGGGACCGCCGTACGGCCACGATCGGGCCGGAGGAGAAGGCTCGTTCCCCCTTGCGACGCTCCCGGCGCGGACACCGGCACCCCCGCGGAGCACGCCGCCAGGTGGCATGACGCCGTTGGTCTGCGTTCACCGGACACCCGGTTCGGTGTACGCCGAGGCTCCACTCACGGCGCCCTGTGCACGCTTGGTAACCCGGTGCCCGCGCGTTCCACGGCAGGCCTGACGGCGATCATGACCGGTGGGCTGGGTGGCGGACCGGATGGCGAACGCCGGCCCGTGAGGTCGACGCCACGTCCGCCGGCGACGTATGGCGTCGACCCGGTGAGGGGCATCGGGATCGAAGGAACAGACCGTCGGGCTCCACGGCCGGTCGACCGTGCCACGGGCGCGGCAGCGGCGCCGGTGTCGCGGCCGAGCGGAGCGGCCCTGCTCGCGTGAGCCGACTGCTGATCGACCTGGCGGACCCGACCCCCACAGGCGCGCAGCGACTCAGCCCATCTCGGACGGATCCGGCGGCTCGACCTCTCGCCGGAGGATCTTGCCCGTCGGGCCCTTCGGCAAGGAGTCGACGATCCACACTGCGCGGGGGTACTTGTAGGCGGCGAGCGACCTCGAACGAACTCCTTCAACTCGTCGGGCTCCGCACGTTCTCCGTTCTTGAGTGCCACGGCCGCGCCGATCTCCTCCCCGAGTTCCACGTGCTTCATGCCGACCACAGCCGCCTCGGCGACAGCGGGGTGCTCGTAGAGAACCTCCTCGACCTCGCGGGGGTAGACGTTGTAGCCGCCGCGGATGATCAGGTCCTTCTTCCGGTCCACGATGGTGTAGTACCCGTCGCGATCGCGAGTGGCGATGTCCCCGGTACGGAACCATCCATCGGGGATGGCTTCGGCAGTGGCCTCAGGTCGCTTCCAGTATCCCTTCATGAGATTTTCGCCCTGGATGGCGATCTCGCCAGGCTCGCCGTAGGGGGTGTCCGCGCCGTCGTCGTCGACGAGCCGCAACCGGCAGCCGCGTACCGGCATCCCGATCGTGCCAGGTCGGCGTTCGTGCCCGGGCTGGTTGAAGCAGGCAATGGGCGCCGTCTCCGAGAGCCCGTAACCTTCGTAGATCTCGCAGGTGAACTTCTTCTCGAACGCCCTGAGAATTTCGACGGGCATGGCGGCACCACCGGCGATACACGTGCGGAGCGAGGACGTGTCCGTGTCGTCGGCATCAGGGGAGTGCAACATTGCGGCGTACATGGTGGGCACACCCTCGAGAACCGTCACTCGATCGCGGGCCAGGACCTGCAACGCCCTGGTCGCCTCGAAGCGGGGGACGAGGGTGAGCAGCGCAGCCGCCTTGACCGCTGCGTTGAGCCCGCACGTGAGGCCGAAGACGTGGAACAACGGCAGGCAGCCCAGGATCACATCGTCCGGACCCACTTCGATCAACGTGTCCACTGTCGTCGCAACGTTGGTCGACATGTTCCGGTGGGTGAGTTCGGCCCCCTTGGGCCGCCCTGTGGTCCCGGAGGTGTAGAGGATCACGGCGGTGTCGTCGTCGGCACGTTCGGTGGCTTCGAGGACAGGGTCGCCGGAGAAGCCGGTCAGACCCGTGGGAGGTACCAGGACCGACCGGATCCCGAGCTTCGCCGCCACGGCCGGCACGACAGCATCGCTACCGTCCAACCCGTACACCAGTGTCATGCCCGAGTCGTCGAGGTAGTACTCGACCTCACGCGACTTGAGCAACGGGTTCATCGGCACCGCAACCGCGCCGGCCAGCAGAATGCCGTAGAACAGGACTGCGTAGGCAGGGACGTTCGGCACCATGAGGCCCACCCGATCGCCCGGCTGCACGCCGCGGGCGCGCAGGTCGCCGGCCACGGCCGAGGCGCGGTGATGCAGCTGCCGGTAGGACAGGACGTACTCGTCAAGCTTCACGGCCGGGCGGCTTCCGTATTCGCGCGCGGCCGCCACGAGATTCTCAGCGAGGTTCGACACGCTTGGCTCCTGTTCTGAATTGACTTCCGAGTCTCATTTCGTTCCCGACGCGCGAACCTTCGCTGCTCACGGCGCATGATCCAGATAGGACATGCACCGGGAGAACCCGCGGTGCGGTTGCCGGGCCGGACCCGGTAAGCGCAATCCGCGGCACCGGCGCCTGGCGGGAGTTGGGGTGGATCGCCGCGTGCGCCTCCCACGGGGTCCCGCCGGGTGCCCCACTCCACCTTGTGTGCGCGCCCGGTGGTTGACCTGATCTATCATGTCGCTTGTGGCGACCAACTCCTCGTTCAGCCTGAGCGCAGCGGAAGCGCGGGTGGGCCGACGCAACATCAAGGGTGACAGGCGCGAGCAAGCGCTCCTCGAAGGTGCTTACGACCTGTTGCGCACGATGCCTCTGCGCAACATTTCGATCCACGACATCACCGAGCGTGCGGGGCTGTCCCGGTCGTCGTTCTACTTCTACTTCGAATCCAAGTGGCAGGTACTGTCCGCGCTGCTCTCGCGGGTCACAGCCGACGTGTTCCGAGCGTCGCAACTGATATTTGAGCGTCCGACCGGGATGCCGCCGGAGGCGGCAATCGAGCAGGCGGTCAACGAGGTCATCCAGGTATGGGAACAGCACGGTCATGTTCTGCGTGAAGTAGCCGACGCCGCTGCGGCCGAGCCGGCCTTGCAGACGCAATGGGACTCGATCCTCGGTCGGTTCATCGACGCTGCGGCCGCCGGCATCGAGCGGGACAGAACCACTGGCGTGGCGATCGATGGACCGCCCGCCAGGTCGTTGGCTGCCGCGCTGATGTGGATGGGAGAACGCAACCTCTCGTTGATGAGCTTGCGCAGTGAAAATGCCATCCCGTTGGACGATATGGTCGAGACCATGACCACCATCTGGCTGCGGACGGTCTACGGTCGCGAGTGGAAGCCCCGCTGAACACTTGCTCGGACGCTACTGGTTGTCCAACGCGATCTTCGCCATGTTCAGCCCCGGCATGAGCATGTGGCCGCCGTCGACCAGCATTTCGAGGCCGGTCGTCCACCGCGATTCGTCGGATGCGAGCCACAGGACCGCCTCGCTCATGGCTCGCGTCGGCAGGAGGCCCACATCCCGGAGAACCGACCAGTACTTCGCGCCCTGCAAGTCCTCCTTGACGCCCTGGCCCGGTCCCTTTCCTGCGCAGAGATCGTAGCCGCCTTGCCAGTCCAGGGCGGGGGTATCGGTAGGTCCGGGTAGCAACGAGTTGACCCGTATGCCGAACTGGCCGAACTCGAGCGCTGCACTCTTCGCCAGGCCGAGTACGCCGTGCTTCGATGCGACGTAGTGGACGTAGTGGGGAGATCCCTCGACGCCGTTGCCGGACGAGGTGACGATCACCGACCCACCGCCGCGCGACTTCATGGCAGGAGTCACCGCCTTCAGCGTGCGCCAGACCCCCATGATGTTGACGTTGAGAACGTCCAAGAACTCGTGCTCGGGAATATCTGCGAAGGGGTGCACGGTCCAGATGCCGGCGTTGGCCACCGCGACATCGAGCCCGCCAAAAGCCTGCACTCCCGAGGCCACCAACTCGTCCAGCGCGGCCTGCTCCCGGACGTCCCCTTCGTGTGCGATGATTCGCCGGCCGAGTGCCTCTACCTCTTTGACGGTGATCGCGAGATCATCTGCCGTGCCGACGGGGTACGGCACCCTTCCATCGGCCGGGCAGTCGAACGCGAGGACGTCTGCACCTTCTTGGGCGAGTCGGATCGCGTGTGCCCGTCCCTGACCCCGGGCCGCGCCGGTGACCAGTGCGACCTTTCCTTCCATGCGCCCCATTGCGCTCCTCCTTGTGTGTTATTTCGTTGGCGTCTCGTGTACCGAGCCGCATGATGAGACCGAACGGTTCTGCCGAACAGCTCTACCGCAAGTCTGGGATCACCCGCCGGGCCTGATCAGTTGGAGAAGAACATCGATCCCGGGAGGCTCGGTCCAGACATGTGTCGTGTCTCCCATCAGAATGGGTGCGACGATGGGATCTGGTCGACCGGGCCCTCGGATGGTGCATCCGGCGAGTTCAGGGCCATCGGCGTGGTGCAGCCGTAGTGCTACGTGGTCGAGTTTTGCCGACGCGCCTTCGAGAGCCGCATCGAGCGCATCCGTGTCGTGGACGGTGTACAGCTCGACCGCTGCCCCTGAAACGTTGAGGAAGGCCGCGCTGATGCTCATGGCCGGCGCCTCAACCGTTCGAGCAACCTCGACCTGGAACCGGCCGGACCAGTGTGCGACGGCAGAATCCAGATCGCGCACGAGTATTCCGACGTGATCAAGCCGAGGAGGGTGGGAAGCGGGCGGCGAGGTGGAACTGTTCTCGGACATGGCAGCTCCTCGATGGCCTCGTTACTGACCTGCCGCCGCGACGAAGTGCGGAGCAAGACCTGGAGTGGGCTCCGTCCAGCGCTGGGTGATGACTTTGGACCTCGTGTAGAAGCGGTAGGCGTCGTAGTTGAGCCCGTCGTCACCGAACCGCGAGTCGCCCCAGCCGCCGAAGCCGAACCAGGAGATCGGCACGGGGATGGGGATATTGACCCCTACGCTTCCGGCCCGTACGCCCCGGGTGAACCGACGTGCCGCCGCACCGCTGCTGGTGAAGATGGCGGCGCCGTTTCCGTAGGGGTTGTCGTTCACGATCTGCAGGGCGTGCTCGAGATCTCTGGCGCGCAGCACGCTCAGCACGGGTCCGAACACCTCTTCGCGGTAGAGGTCGCTCTCGACGCTGACGTGGTCGACGAGACTGGGGCCGATGAAGTAGCCGGCTCCGGGTGCAGGGCGTTCGCGGCCGTCGACGATCAATCGGCCCCCTTGCGCAACGGAGAGCTCCAGCGCCCCACGGACCCGATCGAGCGCGACCTCTGAGATCAACGGCCCCATGTCGGTGCCCGGCGCGGCCCCTGGGCCCACCGTGAACGTGTTCGCGCGCTCGGCGGTCTTGGCGACCAGAACCTCTCCCGCCGCGCCGACGGCGACCGCGACGGTCACGGCCATGCACCGCTGACCCGCGGCGCCGTAGGCCGCTGACACCAGTGCATCGGCAGCGGCGTCGAGGTCTGCGTCGGGCATCACCACCATGTGGTTCTTCGCGCCCCGAGGGCCTGGACCTTCTTGCCGGCCTCGGCCGAGCGCCGGTAGATGATGCGCGCGACGCGGGTGGACCCGACGAACGACACCGCCGCGACATCGCGGTGATCGAGAAGTGCGTCGACCGCTTCCGAGCCACCGTGGACGACGTTGAGCACGCCGCCGGGCAGACCGGCATCGCTCATCATCTGTGCCAGCCGAACCGACGCGACGGCACCCGCTCACTCGGTTTGAGCACGAACGCGTTCCCACAGGCAATCGCGGCCGTGAACATCGACACCGGCACCATGACCGGGAAGTTGAACGGTGTGATGCCCGCACACACCCCGAGAGGCTGACGGAAGGAGTACGTGTCGACGCCGTTGGCGACCTGGTCGGCGTACTCCCCCTTGAGCTGCTGCACAACCGAGAGCGACACGTCGACGGCCTCGATGGATCGGGCTATTTCTCCCCGGGCATCTGCGATCGTCTTGCCCTGTTCGGATGTGATGAGTGCAGCCAGCTCGTCCGTGTGCTCGATCATCAGAGCGCGGAACCGGTGGAGCACCGATGCGCGTGCCGGGGCGGGGGTGGCGGCCCAGGCCTCCGCGGCGGTCCGCGCGTCGGCCACAGCTTCCTCGACGGCATCAGCACCGCCCAGCACGACGGTCCTGACCACGCGCCCGGTAGCCGGATCATGGATGTCGGCTCGCGGCCCGTTCGTCGGGGGGACGGCGGCGCCGGCGATCCAGTGCGGCACGGTGGTGTCGAGGGATACGTCGATGGTCACCGCTACTCGCCCTTCTGGTCACGCGGGTGCGGCAGGTCCGGGAACATCTCCAACCCGTAGTTGACCTTCAGGTTCTCGACCTCTGCCTGGAGCTGCTCGGGCGTCCGAAGCTCCCGGTCGCGGGCCTCGTAGAAGTACTTGTCGATTCCGCCGTTGGGCTCGAAACCCAAACTGTCGGGTCCGGGAACGAACACCACGAGGATCCGAGCTTCCTCGCCGACCACCTCATACGTGTGCCGCTGGTCTTTGCGTCCCCACACGAACTGGCCTCGCTTGGCGCGATACGAACCGGCCTCGGTGTGGATCGCGATCTCGCCGTCTATCACGAAGAAGCCCTCCTCTTCGCGGTGGTGGATGTGCCAGACCGGTTCGGTGCCTCGGACCCAGTTCGTCTCGATGACGATCAGCTGGCCGTTGGTGGTCTCGCCGGTCGCGTGGATCCAGAAGTCCACGCCCGTCATGAAATCGCCGGTCATCTTGAAGTGGATCTCGTCACGGTGCGAGACATAGCTCTCGCCGTCGCGAGAGGGTGCAGGCTGGATCTGGTCGACTTCTGATGTGGTCATGTCAGTCCTCGTTCGTCTTTGTGTTGTGGCGTCCTGTGCGTGTTCGGGATCACGGACCGGGAGTGCTGGAGCGGGACCTATCGGAGCAAGTCGGAGAGTCCACGCGCGAATACCGTGATGGCGTGACCGCCGTCGTCCAGTACCCCCGCCAGCAGCGGGAAGCTGTGCGGCATGCCCTTGTACTCATGGCTCCGGACTTCGATTCCCGCCGCCGCGAGCCTTTCGCCGTACCGGCGGGCGTCGTCGGCAACGGGATCGACCTCGGCGCTGAGGATGACGGCAGGTGGAGCACCTGTGAGATCCTGCGTCAGCAACGGTGAGGCGAGGCTCGAACGACGGTCACCGGCGTCAGGGATGTACAGGCCGTATGACCATTCGAGCGCGGCCCGGGTGAGGAACGGACCATCCGTGTACCGTTCTACCGAGTCGCTGCTCATGGTGGCATCGAGAGCGGGACACAGCAGACCCTGTGCCTTGACCGGCGGGCCGCCTGCTCGCGAGGCGAGAGCGATGCCTGCCGCCAGCGCACCCCCTGAGGAGTCACCTGCGACGGCGAGCGAATCGATGTCGATGCCCAACCCATCGGCGTGCTCGCTCACCCACGAAAATGCATCGGCGGCGTCGTTCCGAGCAGCCGGATATGGGTGTTCTGGTGCGAGTCGGTACGCGACGGAAACCACGACGAGCCCGCCCTGCACGCAGACTTCCCGGCAGAGTCGATCGTGGGTGTCCAGGCTTCCGCGTACGAAGCCCCCGCCGTGCAGGTAGACAACGCCGGGGAGCGGGGGCGATCCAGCTGCGGGAGGGTGGTAGCGCCGTGCCGCGACCGACCCCTCACGAGTGGGGATCGTGAAGTCCTCGACCGTGCAGCGCTCGTCAACGGGACCCGACAACGCCCTCGTGTTCTCCGCGGCCTGCCTGTAAGCGGCGATCGACATCTCCCACGGCTGTGGAGCCGGGCGTGCGGATGCAGAGTGCAACAGCTGCTGCACCTGCGTATGCAGCACACTCATGCGACCCGTCACCCCCGGAGCGGGAGGGATCTGCCGGAACGGCCGGTGGGTGTCATGCGTCGACCCGGAAGACCTGGAACTCGACGATCGGCCCGGGCTGGATGCGCCCTTGTCCTACGAAGATGCTCTGGTTGACCCAGGAGTACCTGGGGTCTCCACATTCCAGGCGTGGTGTCGTGACGAAGTAGTGGTCGCCGAAGTCGGTGCCCGTCGCATTGCCACCGAGTGCGCCTGCGGCTGCTTCGGTCACCTCGACCAGGCCCTGGTAGCTCATGTAGATGACCGCGCCGTCGTCGGTGTAGAACTGCGCGCGTACGTCGAGCCGGCCGAAGCCGTCTTCCCCGGCCAGCAGCCAGTCGCCGCCACCGGGGGCCGCTGTCCCGCTGAGCCGCGTGCCGGTGACCTTGCCTCCCGTGACGGCGAGGACCTGACGTAGTCCGTAAGGGCCTGGGCCGACGACCTGAGGTTCGGCGAGCTCTGCGGTGTAGCTGAACTCCGGTTCCAACTTCACTGACCGACCTCCACCCCAGCAGCGGCAAGAACGGACGACATGCCCTTGGCGATCTCGTCGTGCCCGAACGCCTCGAGGACGACGTCAGGATTGAAGTACTCGCGGAACAGGACGATCCTGCCGTCTCGGATCCGCATGTGCGTGCAATAGGTGTTCGCGTAGATCTTGCCGTTCTGCGACACCGTCGCCGTGCCGTTGAGCTCGAGGACGAAGAGCTCCGGGTCGGTGGTGTCGTGCACCGTCAGCGAGTCGATGCACAGGTCCGGCACCGAGTCGAAGAACCAGTCGATGAAATGTCCGATGAGGTGTCGGCCCGGCACGCTCTTGGCCAGCGGCTCGGGCGCGAAGGGCATCTCCCAGACGCCATCCTCGGCGAAGGTGTCCTTCCAGGCCTCGAGGGCCGCGCCGCGAGGTGGGCCCTCCTCGAGAGCCTTCCAGAAGCGCTCAACCGTCGCGCGGTTGTCCGCCTGCGCGCTCATACGCCGCCTCCCTCTTCTCGTCGACTGATGCCTCAGCCGGTGTCCAACCCCACATTGCACGAGGTGTCGGTATTAGTCAACACACTGTCGACTTCGCCGTGTCGGCCACGCCGGCCGGCGCCCGGGAGGCGAGGTCGCCGCCGGTCTCGACACAGTGTTGACGACCATCGACGCCCGGTCTAGTCTGCCGGCAGACTTGCGGACACCCCTTGCTGCGGCGATCGCGCCGCGTGTTCGACCACCCATGTCACTGCTCGCGACCAACGGGGATCGATTATGAACTCGCCCATCAATCGGCTCTTTCGTTTGCGCAACAGGCCTCGGGGCCGAGTCGGCGAGGGGGATCTCGAGTGGGGCGAGGAGCCCGTTGCGGAAATCGGCGACGGGCAGGCGTTGGTCCGTACACTCTACCTCTCGCTCGATCCCACGAACCGCGTCTGGATGAGCCGGATTCGGTCCTACATCCCGCCGGTCGAGCTCGGTGCGGTCATGCGGGGTCTCGGCGTGGGGCAGGTCGTCGAAAGTCGGCGGCCGGATCTGCCGGTCGGAGCGTTCGTGCTGGGCTTCACCGGCTGGCAAGAATACTGCGTCGCCGACGATTCCGTTCTCGAGATTCCGTTTACGGTCCTTCCCGACCCGCTGCCGGCGCCGCTCTCCGCGTTCCTCGGAGTGCTCGGACACACTGGCATCTCAGCGTTCATCGGTGTGGAACTGGGCGATCCCCAACCGGGGGAGACGTTCGTGGTTTCTGCCGCTGCCGGGGCTGTGGGTTCTATCGCCGGCCAGCTGGCGAAGCAGCGTGGCGCTCGGGTGGTCGGCATCGCAGGCGGTGCTGAGAAGTGCCGCCGCCTCGTGGCGGAGCTCGGCTTCGACGCCGGCGTGGATCGACATTCGCCCGACTGGCGCGAGGCGCTCGACGACGTGACTCCCCATGGCATCGACGTCGACTTCGAGAACGTGGGCGGCCCGATAATGGATCACGTCCTGAGCCGGCTGAACGTCGGCGCGCGAGTGACACTGTGCGGTTTGATATCCGAGTACGACAACTACAACGACCAGAGCGACCAGCTGGGTCTGCGAAATGTGAACCAGTTGCTGATGCAGCGAGCCACCCTGCGGGGGTTCATCGTCACCGACCACGTCGGGCGTTATGGTGAAATCATCGGAAAGCTGGCCACGGCGATGCGGGAGGGCTCGTTGTCGTACGAGGAGACCGTCGTCGAAGGCTTGGAAAACGCTCGCGATACTCTCAACCAGGCATTGTCCGGCGACACTCGGGGGAAAACGATCGTCAAGGTTGCGTCGCCCACTCCCGTGAGTTGATGTGGCGAGCGGGGTCTGCTGGTCGGGATGGGCGAGCGCTCCTCCCGGCAGGCGATCGCGCAGATGGCGGCAGCGCTGTTCGGGGCCGGTGCGGCCGAGCGCGTGATCGTCGCCGGGATGCCCGAGCTGCGCGCGGCCATGCACATCGTCGACGGCATCGAAGTGATCACCATCGTCGGCGCCGAGCTCCGCAGCGGCCGCGGTGGCGGGCACTGCATGACCTGCCCGATCGTCCGCGACCCCCTCGACCGAGGTCGAACGCCGGTGCCGGGAGACGGCGACGGTCAGGGCCGGTGGTCCGAGGAGTGCGTCCAGGCGTACCGGGAGGCCCACTCCCGGAAGCCGCAGCGGCCGGTTCCAGCGGGCGGTCCAGCGAGACGAGCAGTCCGATCTGCCGGTAGTGGCGAGGCACGATCGGCACCTCGGCGGAACCGGAGAGGGGCCCGCCCTGGCGTGCCGGCAGGACGGCGACCCCGACGCCGGCGGTGGCCAGCCCGCGCACGGTCTCGACCTCGTCGGTCTCGAACCCGTAGCGCGGCCGCACCCCGGCCGTGCGGAAGAGGTCGTCGACCCGTCGGCGCAGAGCGATACCTGCCGACAGGCCGACGAAGGTCTCGTCGCGGCAGTCGCGCAGGCGCACCGCCTCGCGCCGCGCCAGCCGGTGATCGGCCGGCGTGACGAGGACGAAGGGTTCCCGGAAGAGCTCGGAAGCCCCGACGCCGGTGTCGCTGTCGCGTATCGACGCCAGTGCGAGATCGATCGTCCCGTTGTGCAGTTTGTCGATCAGCTCCTCGTGGGAGGCCTGCACGAGCGCGAGCCGGACGCGGGGATGCACCTTGCGGTAGCCGCGCAGGAGCTCGGGGGCGCGGCTCGCCCCCATGGTCCGGAGGAACCCGAACACGACCTGGCCCCGCCCCGGGTCGGCTGCCTCGTGGGCGCGCGCAACACCGACGGCCAGCGAGGTGTGTGCCGCACCCACCGATTCGGCCAGCGCGGTCCCGGCCCGCGTGAGTTCGACCCGCCTGCCGACCCGGTGCGTGAGGGGCACCCCGACGGTCCGGTTGAGCGCCGTGAGCCACCGTGTGGCGGTGGGTTGAGGCACGCCGACCGCCGCCGCTGCCGCACTCATGTGACCGTGCTCCGTCATCGCGAGCAGCAGTGCCAGCCGCGGCACGAGGTCGGACGCGATGGTTGCGGACGGCGACAACACCCGCGCAGCGTAGTCCCGCGCGCCCCTCACGAACTGCTCGTGCCGGCGCGGCGGGTCAGGCGGCGGGGTGGTCGGTGGCAGGAGCGCTCTGCGCGGTGGCGTCGAGGTTCGCGCGCAGGGAGTCGACCTTCGCGCTGGCGTAGCCGTGGGAGTCCGAGCCGAGCACCTGGCGCAGCGGACCCTCGGCGCCGCTCACGACCCGGTCGATGATGGCCGCAGCACCCTTGACCGGGTCGCCGAGCTGGCTGCCCTGCAGGTTCAGGTGGTTCTCGACCATCTCGCGGATTCCGGGGTAGCGTCGGTGGTCTCGGCGGGCAGCGCGAGGGACTCCCTGGTGAGGAACTCGGTGCGGAAGTAGCCGGGCTCGACGATCGTGACCTTGACGCCGAAGTCGGCGACCTCGCCCGCGAGGGCCTCGGTGAGACCCTCCAGCGCGAACTTGCCGGCGCAGTAGAGCGCCCAGCCCGGAAGGGCGACCAGCCCGAGCACCGACGAGACGTTCACGACGTGCCCGCCCTTCTGCCGGCGCAGCAGAGGCAGCGTGGCACGCAGGACGTTCCACACGCCGACGACCTGGACGTCCAGCATGTCGCGGACGTCGGCGGGGCCGGTCTCCTCGACCGCGGCCAGGTAGCCGTAACCGGCGTTGTTGACCACGACGTCGAGTGCGCCGAAGCGCGCGACGGTCTGGTCGACGGCCTGCCGGACCGCGGCGTCGTCGCGCAGGTCGACGGCCAGGGGGAGGAGCCGCGAGGTGTCGACGCGGTCGCCGATCGCGGCCAGCAGCCGGTCGGTGGACCGGGTCGTCGCCGCCACGTTGTCGCCGCGCCGGAGCAGCTGGGTGACCAGCTCGAGGCCCAGGCCGCGAGAGGTGCCGGTGACGAACCAGGTCGACGGTCGGTCCGACGGGAAACTCATAGCAGTCCTCATTTCGGAGGGTTCGGAGAAGCGCCGTCGGGAGGTGCCCGCGCCGGCGTGATCCCAGATTGGTCCACGGGAAGTGGCTGCGGGGGCTCATCCCGAGCCCTCTGGAACCTCGCACGCGGCGACCTAGGACTCAGAGGTCCAGTTGCGATCCGTCGAGATCCGGAAGGATGGTTGTGTGGCACCGACGAATCGCGAGCTCGCCGACTTCCTGAGGCGGGCCCGGAGCCAGTGCGACCCGTCCCGGGCGGGCCTGCCCCCGGACGGCCGGGTGCGCCGCGTACCGGGGCTGCGGCGCGAGGAGGTCGCGCTGCTCGCCGGGGTGTCCACGGACTACTACGCGCGTCTGGAGCAAGGCCGCCGGATCACCCCCTCCCCGGCCGTGATCGAGGCGATCGGGCGCGCGCTGGGACTCGACGCCGCAGGACGAGCACACCTGGAAGACCTCATCGGGACGACGTCGACGCCGGGGGGCCGTCGACGGCCCGCCGCCGTCCAACGCGTGCGTCCCGGGCTCTACCAGCTCCTCGACGCTCTCGACGGCGAGCCCGCGCTCGTCCTCGGGCGCCGCACCGACGTGCTGGCGGTCAACAGGATGGGCGCGGCGCTGTTCGCCGACTTCGAACGGATGCCGCCGGCCCACCGCAACTACGCGCGCTGGATGTTCCTCGACGAGGATGCCCGCTCGCTGTTCGTGGACTGGGCCGACCAGGCCCGCGCCGCGGTCGAGAGCCTGCGCTTCGAGGTCGGCCGCGATCCCGACGACCGCGCCACCACCGCACTCGTCGCCGAGCTGCGCGACCACAGCCGCGAGTTCGACCAGTGGTGGGAGCAGCACCGTGTCCACCAGCGCACCCACGGCTCGAAGCGCCTACGCCACCCGATCGTCGGTGACCTGACCGTCGAGTACGAGACCCTCACCCCGCCCGGCGACCCCGACACCACGCTGTTCGTCTACACCACCGAGGCCGGCTCACCGTCGCGGCGGGCCATGGACATCCTCGCCAGCTGGACCGCCGCCGGTGCGGGTGCCGAGGTGCAGCACCGGAGCCGGGGCGCCTCCGACCGGTGATCGGGGTTGCACGTCGACAGGCGGGATTCAGCTCCTGCCGCCCGTCACACCACCCCGCGCCGTGGCCCGGATCGAGCCCCGCACCTTCACTTCGCCGGCGAGGCGGATCGTCGTCGCGGGCGGCGCTGTCGTCCGGCCGATCCTCGCGATCAGTTCGAGGGCGGCTCGCCTGCCCATTTCGGCCAGCGGTGGCGCGAAGGTGGTGATGCCGGGTTGCCAGAGCGCGTACCACTCGGGATCGCCGAGCCCGGCCAATGAGAGGTCGTCGGGGATCCGCACGCCACGGGCTCCCGCCCACCGCAGGACGCCCATCACCAACCGGCTGCTCAAGGCGACGACGGCACCGGGGAGGTCGTGCCCGATCCGTTCCATCGCCTCTGCGCCACCGTCAGCGCTGAACTCGGTGGCGACCACCCGGCAGCGAGGTCCCTCCGGTGCGTTCTCGACCAGGCCCGCCGCGGCCGCGGCCTGGCGGAACCCCGACGCCCGCTCGGTGCTGGTGGAGAGCTGCGGGGCGCCGACCAGCGCAACGAGGTCGCTGTGCCCGGCGTCGATCAGGTGGCGGGTCAGCTCTGCCACCCCGGCGACGTCGTCGCTGACCACGGCGGTGGCCGTCGCCGTGCGGGTGTGCCGGTTGAGCTGGACGACCGGGAGCCCGGGGGGAGGGGCGCCGTCGGGGTCGACCGGGACGTGCACCACGCCGTCGACCTGCCGGTCGAGCATGGTCTCCCACGCGTGCCGCTCGCCGTCGACGCTGTTGCCGGTGGTGGCGACGAGCAGCTGGTAGCCCGCGGCGTCCAGCTCGGACTGCAGGACGGCGGCGCTGGCGGTGTAGAACTCGTTGTGGATGTCCGGCAGCATCAGCCCGACCACGTGGCTGCGCCGCTCGCGCAGGGCACGGGCGGCGGCGTTGCGGCGGTAGCCGAGTGCGGTCGCGGCCTCGAGCACCCGTCGCTTCGTCTCGACGTCGACGTAACCCTTCCCGCTGATCGCGCGGGAGGCCGTGCCCACACCGACCCCGGCCAGGCGGGCGACGTCGGCGAGGGTGCTCACGGGTCGAACCTACTGGCCGGGGCCGTGCTCACCGCGTCACGGGAGCGCGAGTCCGATCATCGAACCGATCCCGACCGTCGCGAGCAGGATCAGCGGGATCGTCGCCAGGTCGGCGACGACGCCGGTACGGATCATGCGGATCATCGGGACGTAGCCGGAGCCGTAGACGATCGCGTTCGGCGGGGTCGAGACCGGCAGCATCGCGCCCGCATTTCCGCCGAAGATCGCGGCCATCGCCGGGATCAGCGGATCCACCCCGATGGCGATCGCGATCGGGACGACGATCGGTACCGCGATCCCGACCGAGGCGGTGTTGCTGGTCGTCTCCGAGACGACCATGCCGAGGACGACTGCGACCAGGCAGAGCAGCAGCGTGGACCGCACGCCGGTCAGGTCGGCGACCGACGCCCCCAAGCTGTCGGCGAGGCCGGTCTCGCTCATCATCCGGCCGATGGTCAGACCGACGCCGACCAGCACCACCGTGCCCCAGTCGATCTTCGCTGCGTCCGGCCACGTGAGGGTGCGGCCGCCCTCGCGGCACGGCAGGAAGAACAGCAGGCCGGCGGTGGCGACCACGACCGCGCCCTCGTTGAGGCGGTCGACGGCCGTCGCCGGCAGCGTGTCCGGGGTGACCAGGCCGAGGGTCTCCAGCAGCGAGGGCACCACCCGGAGGGTCACGGTCACCACGAAGATCCGCAGCACGTTGCGCTCGCCACCGCTCATCGGCCCGAGCGCGCGGTGGGCGTCGCGGAAGTGCACGGATCCGGTCGAACCGGTTCTCCGGTCCCTCGACGAGGACGGCGGATTCGGTCGGGGCACTCATGCGGCCGGCTCCGGCAGCGCGGTGTCGACCAGCGGGAGCGCCGGGACGGTGGACCAGCCGCGCACCGCGGCGTCGGCGATCCGGGCGGCTTCGCCGACGTAGTCGGCGGCGGCGACCAGCGGTTCGGGCAGCAGGTCCCGCTTGCCCGTCTCGTCGGCCACCTCGGGCAGCACCTCGGTCAGGGTGCGGCCGGACGTCCGGGCCCGCGCGGCGGCCTCGTAGACGAGGTCGTGCGCGTGCTCGCGCCCCATCGCCGCGGCAAGGGAGATCATCTGCGCCTCCGCCATGACCAACCCGCCGTCCTGCTCCAGGTTGGCGCGCATCCGTCCGGCGTCGACCCGCATGCCCTCCACGATGACGAGCGTCTCGGACAACGTGGTCCCGGCCAGCACGGCGAGCTGCGGGACGACCTGCCACTCGATCTGCCACTCGCCTGCGGCCCGCTCGTGGCCTGCTTCCTGCAGCCGGGCGAGCGACGACGCCAGTGCTCCCGCGGTGCCGGTGAGCCCGATGACGACCTCGGAGGAGATCGGGTTGACCTTCTGCGGCATCGTGGAGGACGCGCCGCGATGGCTCGCGAACGGCTCGAAGACCTCGCCGACCTCGGTGCGGGACAGGTCGACGACGTTGCGGGCGAGCTTCGCGCAGGTGGCGGTGACCGTCGTGCAGAGCCAGCCGAACTCGGCGATTCCGTCGCGGTCGACGTGCCACGGGACGTCGGTGTGGTGCAGGCCGAGCAGTTCGGCCATCGCCGCGCGCACTTGCGAGGAACGCGGGCCCAGCGCGGCCGCGGTACCGCCGGCGCCGAACAGCGACACGAGCGCGATCCTCGGTGCGGCCTGTGCGAGGCGCTCGCGCTGCCGGGTGAACTGCGCCAGCAGGGTGCCCAGCGTGGCACCGAACGTGGTGGGGACGGCCTGCTGGGCGTGGGTGCGGGCGCCATCACGGTTTCCGCGTGCTCGGTGACCCGTGCGGCGAGGGCGTCACCCAGCCGGCCCAGGGCCCGGTCGAGGGCGGACAGCGAGCGCGCCATCTGCAGCGCGAGCCCGGTGTCCATGATGTCCTGGGTGGTCGCGCCGTAGTGGACGCGGCCGTCGGGACCGGGCGGGAGCCTGGCGCAGACCGCGCGGACGAGGCCGAGGATCGGGTAGCCGACGGTGCGGGCGGTCCTCCAGAGGGTCTCGTCGTCGACGTTGTGCAGCCGGGCTGCCTCGACGATCGCCACGGCGTCGTCGCGGGTGATCACGCCGTGCTCGGCCTGGGCGAGCGCCAGTGCCCGTTCCGCGGCGAGCCAGCTCTCGACCGAGCTCTGCTCGGAGAAGATCGCCAGCTGCTCCTCGTCGGCCGCGAGGTGCATGAGCAGCGAGAAGGGGGACCGACCAGCGGTCGGGGCATCGTCGAACCTCCATGGCGCTCCATGGCGGTGCGCCGTTCGCGTGTGTGGAATGGATTCCACTATGGAATCCATTCCACGTGACGTCAACCCCTACCCGGCGTGGCCGGTCGGTGGCGTATGTCGGCGTCGCCGGCCAGGCGCAGGGCGCTGCCCGGTCCGTCGCGCTGCGCTGCCGGCACCGCTCGCCCGCCCGCTGCGCGCGCCCCGTGACCGGAAGTGGATAGGTGATCATCGATTCTGAATAGGACCAGGCCGTGGTGGACGCGCCGAGCCGATTCTCGCCGGGCCGGCCCGCCGCCCTTCCCGGATGTCATGACAACGCGATTCGGGTCTGGCACTTTCAGCGCATCGAAGTTGATGGAGCAGAAAGCGAGGACGTCGGCACGATGAGCGACACCGTTTCCGAAGCTGGGGTACTCGGGGCTGTCGAGAAGGGATTGCTGATCGGGGGACGCTTTCGCGCTGCTGCAGGCGGGCGGACCTTCGCGGTGGAGAACCCGGCGACCGGCGCGACGCTGTGCGAGGTGGCCGACGGCTCGGCCGATGACGCGCTCGACGCCCTCGCCGCGGCATCGGCCGCGCAGCGTTCCTGGGCTGCGACGGCACCCCGGGAGCGGGCCGAGATCCTGCGACGCGCCTACGAGACCCTCGTCGCGCGCACCGAGGAGATCGCCCTGCTGATCACGCTGGAGATGGGCAAGTCGCTGGCGGAGTCGCGGGCCGAGGTCGCGTACGGGGCGGAGTTCTTCCGCTGGTTCTCCGAGGAGGCCGTGCGCATCCAGGGCGACTTCACCGTCGAGCCCGGCGGTTCCGGCCGGATCGTCCTCATGCGCCAGCCGGTGGGGCCGAGCCTGCTGATCACACCGTGGAACGTCCCGCTGGCCATGCCCACCCGCAAGATCGGGCCGGCGATCGCGGCGGGCTGCACGGTGATCCTCAAGCCCGCCGAGCAGACCCCGCTCACGGCACTGTTGCTCGCGTCGGTACTGACCGAGGCCGGTCTTCCCGACGGCGTCCTCAACGTCGTGACGACCTCGGATCCCGGGGCGGTCGCGGACCCGCTGATCCACGACGACAGGCTGCGGAAGGTGTCGTTCACCGGCTCCACGGAGGTCGGGCGGAAACTGATCGTGAGTTCGGCGGACAAGGTGCTCCGCACATCGATGGAACTCGGCGGCAACGCCCCGTTCATCGTGTGTGCCGACGCCGACGTCGCTGCCGCGGTCGACGGCGCAATGGTCGCGAAAATGCGCAACATCGGTGAGGCGTGCATTGCGGCCAACCGGTTCTACGTCCACGCCGACGTGGCCGCGGAGTTCACCGACGAGCTGACGGCCCGAATGAGCAAGATGGCGGTCGGCCGGGGCGTCGACGAGGGGGTCGAGGTCGGCCCGCTGATCGACGCCGTCCAGCGCGACAAGGTCGCCGAGCTCGTCGACGACGCCGTGCGCCATGGCGCACGGGTCCGCACCGGCGGCACGCGGCCGCCGGCCCGGGCTACTTCTACCCACCGACCGTGCTCACCGACGTGCCGGCCTTCGCGCGCATGGCGCGGGAAGAGATCTTCGGCCCCGTCGCGCCGATCTCGCCGTTCACCGACGAGGAGGAGATGCTCCGCTCGGCCAACGACACGGAGTCCGGCCTCGTGAGCTACGTCTACAGCCGCGACATCGGTCGGGCCGTGCGCCTCGCGGAGGCTCTCGAGACCGGGATGGTCGGTCTGAACCGCGGTTTCGTCTCGAACCCGGCCGCCCCGTTCGGCGGCATGAAGCGGTCCGGACTGGGACGGGAAGGCGGCAGGGCCGGGATCGAGGAGTTCCTCGAGGTCAAGTACGTGGCCCTGGACGTCGACCGGTGAGTGCCGAGCCGATCGCACTCGACCGTCCGGGGTATCGGACCGAGGTCGACTTCGGCGGGACGGTCGTCGTTCCCGACAGCGCACTGTGGGGAGCCCAGACCCAGCGTGCGATCGAGACGTTCACCATCAGCGACCTGCGTCTCCCGCGTCGCTACCTCGGTGCCCTCGGATCGCTGAAACGCGCCGCGGCACGGGCCAACGCCGATCTCGGCCTGCTCGACCCGAAGATCTCCGGGGCGATCGTCGCCGCGGCAGGCGAAGTGGCCGACGGTCTCCTGGACGAGCACTTCAGGGTGGACGTGTTCCAGACCGGCAGCGGCACCAACACGAACATGAACGCCAACGAGGTGATCGCCAACCGCGCCAACCAGCTGCTGGGCATGCCGCTGGGGACGAAGCACCCGGTCCACCCGAACGATCACGTGAACCTCGGGCAGTCCTCGAACGACGTCACCCCCACCGTCGTCCACCTGACGGCGCAGGCGGCGATCGCGCATCGGTTGGTGCCCGCGTTCACGCACTTGGCGAGGTCGCTGCGCACGGTCGCCGAGGCCACGGACGAGGTGGTCAAGCCGGGGCGCACCCACCTGCAGGACGCGGTCCCGATCCGGCTGGGGCAGGAGTTCCTGGGCCACGCCGGCCAGATCGAACGCGGCATCGCGCGGTTCCGCGCCGCGCAGAGCGGGCTCGCGGAGGTCGCGCTGGGCGGTACGGCCATCGGGACGGGGCTCAACGCGCATCCCGAGTTCGCCGGCCGGGTCGTCGCCGCGTTGGCCGCCGAATTCGAGGTGGAGCTGCGCGAGACCGAGAACCACTTCCAGGCGCAGAACAACCTGGATGCGGTCGTGTTCACCTCCGGCGCCCTGCGGACGGCCGCGGTGAGCCTCCTCAAGATCGCTGACGACGTGCGGTGGATGAGCAGCGGCCCGCGCGCCGGGCTCGGTGAGATCGAGGTGCCCGGTCTCTCGATGGGCTCCTCGATCATGCCGGGCAAGACCAACCCGATCGTCGCGGAGGCGGTGTGCCAGGTCGCCGCGAAGGTGACGGGCAACGACGCGACGATCGCGCTGGCGGGCGGCCGGGGGAACTTCGAGCTCACCGTGATGAGCCCGGTCGTCGCCTACAGCCTGCTGGAGTCGATCGAGCTGCTGGCGGGCGCGGCCACCGTGTTCGCCGACCGGTGCATCAGCGGGATCCGTGCCACGTCGGCGGGGCCGGCAGCGGTCGAACGCAGCCTGATGACGGTCACCGCGCTCGCGCCCCGCATCGGGTACGACCGGGCGGCCGCGATCGCCGCGGAGGCACGCGCCGACGGGCGCACGATCCGCGACGTCGCCCTCGACCGCGCGGAGCTGGGTGCGGACGAGCTCTCCGAGCTGCTCGACCCCCGCCGGATGACCGGACCGAGCTGACGCCGGGCCCGGCCCGGCACCCGAGAAATCAGAGCCAGCACAGGAGCTGTCATGGAACTGTCGTTCAAGAACAAGGTCGTCGTCGTGACGGGTGCCGCGGGCGGGTTCGGCTCCGCCACCGCGCGGGCCTTCGCCGCCGCCGGTGCCCACGTCGTGGTCTCGGACATCGACACGGCGGGGGCCGAGCGGCTCGCGGCGGACCTGCCGTCGGCGATCGCGGTCACCACCGACGTCACCGACGCGGACGCGATGCGGGAGCTCGTCGACGCGAGCGAGTCGGCGTTCGGCGGGATCGACGTCATGGTGAACAACGCCGGAGTGCCGCACCGAGCCGGGAACCTCGTCGACCTCGACGTCGAGACCGTCGACCGGCAGCTCGCCGTCAACGTGCGCAGCGTGTTCCTCGGCTGCAAGTACGCGGTGCCCGCCCTGCGCCGCCGCGGCGGGGGAGTGGTGGTGAACGTCGCCTCGATCGCGGCGAAGCGACCGCGCCCGGGGCTGACCGTCTACAACGCCACGAAGGCGCCGTCATCACGATGACCCGGGGCCTCGCCGTCGAGGTCGCGCCCGACGTGCGGGTCAACGCGGTCAACCCGGTGATTTCCGAAACCGGCTTCGTCAAGAGCCTCACCGGCGCGACGACCTCCCGGAGGACCTCCGCAGGAACTGGGTCGCCGGCATTCCGATGGGGCGCACCGCCACCGCGGACGACGTCGCCCACAGCGTTCTCTACCTCGCCTCCGACCAGGCCGGATTCCTCACCGGGGTCTGCCTGGACATCGACGGCGGCCGCAGCATCCAGTAGTTCGAGATCAGGGAGCCAGGAATGTCAACGACGCGTTCCGATACACCGGAACACCCGCCGCCATCGGCCGCGAAAGTCGCCGTGGCCAGCTTCATCGGCACCACGATCGAGTGGTACGACTACCTCGTCTTCGGCGCGGCCACCGTGCTGGTGTTCAACCCGCTGTTCTTCCCCACGCTCGACCCGCTGGCGGGCACCCTCGCCGGGTTCGCCACGCTCGCGGTGGCCTTCCTCGCACGCCCCCTCGGTGGGCTCGTGTTCGGGCACTTCGGCGACCGGATCGGGCGCAAGAAGATGCTCGTGCTGTCCGTCGTCATGATGGGGGCGGGCACGTTCGCCGTTGGGCTGCTCCCGACCTACGCGACGGTCG
This sequence comes from Pseudonocardia sp. CNS-004, assembly GCA_001942185.1. GTDB lineage: Bacteria > Actinomycetota > Actinomycetes > Mycobacteriales > Pseudonocardiaceae > Pseudonocardia. The sequence continues at coordinate 39,183 of MKJV01000068.1, read as the reverse complement.
GGATCTGGGCGCCGATCCTGCTGGTCGCGCTGCGGTTCGTGCAGGGGTTCGCCGTCGGCGGCGAGTGGGGTGGCGCCGTGGTCATGTCGCTGGAGCACGCCCCGCCGAACCGCCGCGCGTTCTACGCCAGCTTCCCCCAGGCCGGGGTGCCCGCAGGCACGTTCCTGTCGAGCGGCGCGTTCTTCCTCGTGACCCTCATGCCCGAGGAGCAGCTCCTCGCGTGGGGGTGGCGGATCCCGTTCCTGTGCTCGGCGCTGCTGATCGCGGTGGGCCTCTACATCCGCCTGCGCGTCACGGAGTCGCCCGAGTTCCTCGCGATGCAGGACCGCGGCGAGGTCGCCGAGCTCCCGGCGGCCGAGATCTTCCGTTCGCACAAGAGGGCCCTGGTCGTCGGCATGCTGTGCATGCTCGCCGCGAACGCGGTCTTCTACCTGGCCAGCACGTTCTTCCTGAGCTACGGGCCGGTCCACCTCGGGCTGAGCCGGGGGCTCGTCCTCACCGCGCTGCTGGTCGCCGCCGCCATCCAGGTGGTGACGCTGCCGCTGTTCGCGATCGTCGCGGACCGGACGGGCGCCAAGAGGTTCCTGATCGCCGGCTGTCTCCTCGTCGCGGCCGGCGCGTTCCCCCTCTTCTTCCTCTTCGACACGGGCACCGTCGCCGGAGTCGTCGCGGCGTACCTGCTCGCCCTGCCCGTTCTGCACGCCGTGGTCTACGGGTCGATCTCGAGCTTCACCGCCGAGCTGTTCCCGCCGGCGGCGCGCTACACCGGTTCGTCGGTGGCCTACCACCTGGGCGGAGCGGTCACCGCGGCTCCGGTCCCGATCGTGGCCACCCTGCTGCTGGCCGAGTTCGGGTCCTCGTCCGCGATCGCGGTCTACGTGATCCTCGCGGCGCTGGTCTGCGGTGTCGTCATCGCGCTGGCCCCGGCCGCCTGGACCCCGACCGCTCCCGTCCCGGCACGTTCCCGCGACGGCCGGGAACCGAAGCCCGACCCCGACCTCGACCTGAACCTCACGCACTGACCTCGCCGTCACCCAGGGCGCGGCCGACCGGTCGGGACGGGGGCCTTGTGGACATCCGGCAGATCCGGTACTTCACGACGATCGTGCGCGAGGGGAGCTTCAGCCGCGCCGCCCGCAAGCTGTACGTCGGCCAGCCCGCCCTCACCCAAGCAGGTCCAGGCGCTCGAGCGTGAGCTGGGCGTCGAACTGCTGGTACGACTGCCCGACGGCGTGCGCCCGACGTTGGCGGGTGCCCGCCTCGACGGGATGGCGCAGACCCTTCTCGGCTACGTGGACGACATCACGTCGGCGGTCCGGGAGGCGGCTGCGTCGCTGGTGGGCACCGTGCGGCTCGGGCTGTCGCCGTCGCTCGTCCCCGGGCTGGCCGGCTACCTGGAGGAGAGGTTCGCCGAGGAGCACCAGCAGGCCCGCATCGAGATCGTCGAGGCGCTGCCGATGTTCCTCGGGGAGTGGGTCGAGGCGGGGCGTTTGGACCTCGCCGTCTTCACCCACCGGCCCGGTCACGTGAACCCGCACCTGTCGGTCACCGCGGTCGGTTCGGACGAGATGCTGCTCGTCGGGAGGAATGGCACGCTCGCTGCCCTCGGCGACCACGTCACCCCCGGCGTGCTCCGGTCCCTGCGGCTCGTGCTGACCCCGGGATTCCACGATCTCCTGCGCGCGAGCGTCGCGCTGGGGGAGGTCTCGGAGGACATCGGTTCCCGCACCGACTCCATCCACATGGTCCGGGATCTCGTCGCGCGCGGGGAGTACTGCTCCGTCCTGCCCTACACGTTCGTTCGGGACGACCTGGACGCGGGCGTCCTCGGCGCGGTGGCGTTCGCACCCGCGCTGGAACGTCAGCTCGTCGCAGTGACCCGCGCGGGTCGTCAGCCCTCACCCGCGGCGCGGGCGGTCATCGAGATGGCCGAGGTGCGACTCGGCGAGCTCGCCGCACTTCGTGGCCGGGTCAGGCCGTCGGAGCCGCCGGGTTGGCGTTGAGCCTGGCCAGGCGGGTGGGGGTGGGCCAGCGGACGTTGTACGCCCAGCCGAGCTTCTCGAAGATCCGGATGACGCGCGCGGACATGTCGACCTGTCCGGGTTGCACACCGTGGCGGGCGCAGGTGGGGTCGGCGTGGTGCAGGTTGTGCCACGACTCGCCCATGGACAGGATCGCCAGCGGCCAGAAGTTGGTCGCCTTGCCCTGTGCCGTGAACGGGCGGTCACCGATCATGTGGCAGATCGAGTTGATCGACCAGGTCACGTGGTGCAGCACGGCGACGCGCACCAGCCCGGCCCAGAAGAACGCGGTGAGGGCGCCCCAGAACGACATCGTGATCAGGCCGCCGAGCAGGGCGGGCATGAGCAGGCTCAGCACGGTCCACAGCGGGAACAGGCGGCTGATCCGGGCGATGGCGGGGTCGGCGAGCAGGTCGGGCGTGAAGCGGGCGGCGTTGGTGCGGTCCTTGGCGAACAGCCAGCCGAGGTGGGCGTGGAAGAAGCCCTTGGCCAGCGCGGTGGGCGTGGTGCCGAACAGCCATGGGGAGTGCGGGTCGCCCTCCTTGTCGGAGAAGGCGTGGTGGCGGCGGTGGTCGGCGACCCACGTGATGACATCGCCCTGCAGGGCGGTGCTGCCGGCGATCGCGAGGCAGTTGCGCAGCCCGCGGTTGGCCTTGAACGCCCGGTGGGTGAAGTGGCGGTGGAACCCGACGGTCACGCCGAAGCCGGAGAGCAGGTAGAAGCCGACGGCCAGCCCCACGTCGAGCCAGCTGAGGCCCCATCCCACGCGAACGGGACGGCCACGACCAGGGCGAGCATCGGGACGAGGGTGAAGATGTAGACCAGCGCGCGCTCGCCGCGCGGGCTCCGGCCGTCGAGGACGGGCTTGGCGCCGCCGCGTTGGGGATCACGGGTCGGTGGCGGCCCACCACGTGCGGTGGGCGGAGTGGTGAACGTCGTCATGCTCGGGTTTCTCCTCTTCGTAGCGGACGTGCGGCAGTCGTGCTGCAGCCGGGCGAGCCGGCGGCGTGGACGGGTTCGGAAGGCCCTGCCCGGGGACGATGACCGCGGGTGTCCGGCGAACCCTTCGTGCCCGTGGCCCTCGTCGCCATCGCGAGGGCTCGATGCGGGGATACCCGGGATCGGCAGCAGTAGCTCTACATGCACCGCGGTGTCATAGCGCTACAATGTAGACGCTACGGTGTAGCGGTCGAATCCTCAACCCGAGGTGGGGCAGCACACGGCTTGCGCGAGCCCACGTCGTCCTCGGCGGAAGCGCCGGCGGCGTACACCGCGCGCGGTCGACTCGCACGTGTCGACCGTCCTCCTCCCACGAAAAGAGCAATCATGGAAGCCGGTACCAAGACCTACGTCTCGCTCTACGAACAGCGGGTCCGCCTCGTCGCCCACGCTTTGACGCAACACTCCAAGATCAGCGAGAAGGACGCGATGGATCTCGCGACGCACGTGCTGTACGCCATTGACCACATCCCGGAGAAGGTGCGATGAATTCGGTCGACGGTCGTGTCGTGAGTGCTGTTCAGGGGTAGGCTCGCAGCTGGCGGGCGGGTGAACTCGTCGTTGCACCCACTTTCGGGAGCTGAATGATCGCCGCGTCGACGGCATCGAGCGGCCCTGCCCGTTCCGACACAGCTGCCGGTGGCCGGTGTACGACTCGTCTCGGACGAGCGTGCGCCGTGCTCACCGGCCGTGTCGCGGCGTGATCGGCGGCCCGTCGGCGGCCAGCTGATCGAGCAGGAGTGGCAGGTCGACGACGGCGAAGCGCACGGAGGCGTCGCTGGCCCCGTACGGCAGCAGGAGCCGGTCGCCGTGGCGGAGGGCACCGCAGGAGTACACGACGTTGGGCACGTACCCGTCGCGTTCGTCGTCCCGCGGCCTCATGAGCGGCTCGCGCAGTGCGCCGATCACCCGGCTCGGCTCCTCCAGGTCGAGGAGCAGGGCGCCGATGGCGTACTCGCGCATCGGCCCGACGCCGTGGGTCAGGACCAGCCATCCCCGGTCGGTCTCGACCGGCGAGCCGCAGTTGCCGGTCTGCGTGAGTTCCCACGTGCGGGTCGGTGCCTGCAGCGTTCGAGGATCCCCCCACGAGAGCCCGTCGGCCGAGGTCGCGATCGCGTTGTTCTCCCGGTCCCAGCGGGAGAGAGCGATGTGGCGCCCGCCGACCGTGCGGGGGAACAGGGCCATGCCCTTGTTCTTCGCGGCCGGCCCGGCGAGCTGAGACATCCGGAAGAGCCGGAAGTCGGAGGTCTCGATGAGTTGGGGCGCGACGTGGTCGCCGTCGAACGCCGTGTAGGTGGCCCGGTAGATCGCACTGCCGTCGTCGGAGACGACACGGACGAAGCGCGCGTCCTCCATGCCGCGCGCCTCCGACGGTCCGCGCGGCCACAGCACCCGCTCGCCGATCGTCGACTGCGGCGAGAACTCGACCGAGTAGTTGCACCGGGCGATGCGTCGGGCCCGTTCCGCGATGCGGCCGCCGCCGTGTCGTGTCACCCGCTGCCTCGCCAGCGCCCCGATCGCGCCCTCCAACTCCGCCCCACCGAACCGGGCGGGGAGGCTGCCGAGCAGGAACGATGTGCTTTCCGCGTCGGATCCGTCCTCGGTGAGCACCGCCGCGAACAACGCCCTGTCGAGGACGGCCTCGCTGGAGCGTCCGGACTCGACGTGCGGGCCCGGATCGTCGAGGGACAACTCGTCGCTGGTCCCGAGCACCCCGGTGCGGAACTCCACCGATGACAGGTGGCCCTCGCCGACCGCGCGCAGGCTCATGACGAACCGCACATCACCGTCCTGGAGGCCGGACTGGTCGGGGTGCGGCACGATCGACGGGTTGAACAGCGCCGCGGCCTCGACCGAGTACTCGTGGGTGAACCACGCACCGATCAGCGTGCGGCGTTCCTCGGTCAACCCGTCGCCGTCGGGCACGCGGTGGGCGATCGCTTCGTAGTGGGCGGTGAGGGTGCTGCGCAGGTCCCGGTGTCGTCCCCGGTAGCGGGCGAGGACGTCGTGCAGGGTCGATCGGACCTCGCGCTCCTCGAGTGCGGCGATCCGGGCCAGCACGCCGGTGGCGCGCGACTCCGTCGCCCCCACGAGCTCGTGGCCGGGGACGAACAGCCGCGCCAGGACGCGGGCCGGGTCGGCGGTCAGGACGGTGCCGAGGCGCGTGACCATCCCCGTCCTGCTCACACCAGCTCCGGCGTCAGGAGCGCACGAGCCTGCTGAAGGGTCGACACGAGTGCCAGAGTGGACTCCGCGCCCTGGTTCTCATTGCGCCCGTACCGCTCGAGGCCGTCGCAGCCACCCCCGCTCGCCGGATCGTACAAGGGCCTGGCGGAGTCGTTGGCACCGAGGAACCAGTCGGCGGCCCGGGAGAGCCCGTCGAGCCACCGGTTCTGTCCGGTGATGCGGTACGCCCGCGCGCAGGCATCGGCGAGGGCCGCCGCCTCGATCGGCTGCTGGTCGTATCCCGGCCCGCGGTCGAACGGCCCCCGACCGGCCGCGGGGACCAGCGAGAGGTGCCCGTGGCGGGTCTGCACATCGATCAGCCAGGCGAGCAGCCACAGCCCGTCGGCGATCATCGTGGACTTGTCCAGGGCAGCGCCCGCCACCAGCAGCGCCTCGGGCAGCGCGGCGTTGGCGTAGGCCAGGCGCGGTTCGGGCCAGGGCCACTTCGCTCGTCGAACGGGCCTGCCGATCGCGATGGCGGCAGCGGCGAGCAGGTCCAGCGCGCCGACGTGCGCCGGCTGCACCGCGAGCACCCCCGCGGATCCGAGCGCGGCGAAGGCCATGGTTCGCGGAGACGGCGAACGCCACCGCGCACCTCGGTCGAACGCCGCCAGCGCACGCGGATCGTCGGCCGCCGCGCCGAGTGCCCAGAGCGCCCGACCCCAGCAGTCCTCGACGCAGGGTTCGCCCCGGAAACGCATGTCGGTGCCCCGACGGTTGCGGAACCGGCCGTCGTCGTCCTGCGCGGCGAGCACGAACGACAGGTAGTGCTCGCGGAGGTCGTCGTGCTCGGGCCCGTCCTCGCGGGACACGACGACCAGCGCCCGTGCCACGTCGTCGAGGCAGTAGCCGTGCTCCGGACGCGGGGTGGTGCCGCGGGCGTGCTCGTAGACGCCGCCGGCGTCGGTGAGCCGCCTCAGGTGCGTGAAGGGCGGGGCCGGGATGTGGCCGTACCGGGTGGGCGTACCGGTGGGTGCGCTCATGAGGTCGCACCGGTGCCGCGACGAGCGACTCCGCGATCTTCCGGTAGCGGGAGGCGACCGCGCCCCACAGCAGGTCCGGCGCCTTCCGGGCGGCGCGTTCGGCCATCCCGTCGGCGAGGCCCGGCTCGTGGAGGGCCCGCCGCAACGCCGCCTCCAGGGCGACCGGGTCGCGTTGCGGAACCACGAGCCCGGTCCCGTCTCCCAGCAGTTCGACGGCGTGCGGGAACCCGGTGGAGACGACGGGCCGGCCCGCCGCCACCGCCTCGATGAGCACCCCGGAGGTCACCTGCTCGTGCGAGTCGTAGGGCAGGAGGACCACGTCGGCTCGCTGCACGAGATCGGCGAGCTCGTCCACGTCGAGGTACCGGTCGTCGAGCTCGACGACGTCGGCCACACCCCGGGTGCGCGCACGCGACACCAGGCTCTGGCGGTACTCCTCGCCGTCGCGTTCGAGCACCTTGGGATGCGTCTTGCCGATGACGAGGTAGCGCGGTCGGAGATCCTTCAGGCCCGGCATCGAGTCGATCGCCCACTCGATGCCCTTCCCCGGCCCCAGCAGCCCCCAGGTGAGGACGAGCGGTCGATCGGTCGAGAGTCGTTCCGCTCTTGCCGCCTCGGTGTCGACCGGGCCGTGGTCGATGGCTCCGTGCGGGATCACGACGACCATGGCGGGATCCGCGCCGTAGCTCGCCACCAGCCGCTGCCTTGCGGTCTCGGTCATGGTCACCACGACGTCGGCCGATTCGACGAGCCAGCGCAGGATGCGTCGCTGGCGCGTGGTGGGCTCCTGGAGCACGGTGTGCAGGACGATGATCGTCGCACCGTCAGGCCCGCCACGATGTCGACCACGTCGCAGCCGTCGGCGCCGCCGTAGATCCCGTACTCGTGCTGGACCACGACAGCGTCGAACCCGTTCAGGTGGCGCACCGCCTCGGCCGTGCTGCCCGGGGAGCCGTTCAGCACGTGCGCCGCGACCTCGGCCCCCGGGTGCGACTCGGGGCGGTCCACGATCCGGACGACACCCGCGGCCCCCGGCGGGCGGTTCAGCTGCTCGGTGAGGGCGGCGCTGAACGTCGCCAGCCCGCACTGCGTCGGTGGATAGGTGCTGAGGATCCCGATCGTCGCCGGTCGCGGCGCGTCGGTGGGCGGGCGGGGAGTCGGTACGGGGGAGAGGTGGAGGGTGGCGGGCACGGGTGTTCCTGACGTCGACGGGGAAGTGCAGGGCGCCGCGACGTGCCACGCCGTCGAGGACGGGGTGGCACCGGCGGGTCGAACGTCGTCGGATGCGGATCGGTGCCGGCGACCGGGCTCAGGGCGCCCCGTGCGCGGACGCCAGAGCATCGCCGACGCAGACGCATCCCCTGCTCAGGCCGCCGGCGACCGTCGCTGCGCAGAATCTCGTGCCGATCGGGTCGTGCGCAGCCGGATCGTGGGCGCACGCAGCGCAGCCGGGCTCTCGCCGGACCTCGGCCGTGGAGGGGGTGGATGACGCGGACGGTGCCTGTGGAGCATCGGTCGGAGGAATGCGGTGTTCCTGACTCGTGTGGAGGCGGCCCCCGAGGTTCCGGGGGGCGTGCAGGACTGGTGGAACGAAGGCTTCGCTACGGCTCCGGACGGCGGACGCGGTGCAGCGGCCCGGGCACGGGGCGGCGATCGCTCATCGGAGCCACCCCCTGTGGTTCAGGGTACGGCAACGCTCTGCGTGCGGACGTAGGCAGAGCATGGGGCGGACGCAGCCACTGGTATTCGGCGAACAGGAGTAGCCTGGCATTTGCAGAAGGATTCCGGACGCGGCCTCCGGGTCGTCGTCGTTCTGTTTCCTGAGCGCCGACAATCGTCGACTCTCGATCGCCTCGTCCCGTCCGACGTGACGCCTCGCTCGATCCCGGGCCGACCCGAGAGGAAGGACGTCGGCGATGATCACGCTTCTGGGAGCGTTCATCTTCGCGACGGTCATCGCGATCGGGGCACACGACCGCAACCAGGGCCTGGGCCTCCTCCAGAAGTACGAGTCACCGGTGCACGCACGCGGTCCGTCGAGGTCCGCGCGGCGGCGACGGACCCACGGCTCCTGACGGTCGCAGGAGGCCCCGCTCCGTCCCCGCATCAGGTGAGGTAGTCGCGGAGGCCGGCCGCTCGCGAGGGGTGGCGGAGCTTGGTCATCGTCCTGGCTTCGATCTGCCGGATTCGTTCGCGGGTGACCCCGTGGACGCGGCTGACCTCGTCGAGGGTGTGTGGCCGGCCGTCGGCGAACCCGAACCGCAGACGCAGGATGTCGGCCTCGCGCACGGTCAACGTGGCCAGTACCGCTCGGATCTCGTTCCGCAGGATGGCCGATGCGGCGGCCTCGTCGGCGACCACCGCGCCGGTGTCCTGGATGAGGTCGCCGAGGCTGGTGTCGTTCTCGTGGCCCAGTGCGCCGTCCAGGGAGATCGGTTCGCGGGCGTGGTACTCGATCTCCCGGATCCGCGCCGCTTTGATCGACATGTCGGCGGCCAGCTCGTCGACCGTGGGATCGCGGCCGAGCTGGACGAGCAGGTCGCGCCGCCGGAGGTACAGCTTGCTCAGCAGTTCGCCCACGTGCACGGGGATCCGGATGGTGCGGGCCTGGTCGGCGAGGCAGCGGCTGATCGCCTGGCGGATCCACCAGGTGGCGTAGGTGGAGAACTTGAAGCCCTTGGTGTAGTCGAACTTCTCGACCGCACGGATGAGACCGATGTTGCCTTCCTGGACGAGGTCGAGGAAGGGCATGCCGCGGCCGGAGTAGCGTTTCGCCACCGACGTGACGAGCCGCAGGTTGGCCTCGATCAGGTGGGTCTTGGCCCGCACGCCGTCGCGGGCGAGTCGGCGCAGGTCCCGCGTGGTCGCGGTGGTGGCCGGGAAGTCCTCGACGGGCCGCCGGAGCCGTTCTGCGGCGAAGACGCCGACCTCGATGCGTTGGGCCAGCTCGATCTCCTCGGCGGCCGACAGGAGAGCCGTCCTGCCGATGACCTGCAGGTAGGCGCGGACCGGGTCGACGGCCACGGGGTGCTCGTCGGCACCGAGCGGGCCGTAGTCGGTCTGCGGCGCCTCGTGGTCCGGCTCACGGCGACCAGCGGTCGTAGACGGCGTCGAAGGCAACCGAGGACAGCGACCGGGTGAGTGCGCGGACGGTGGCGAGCGACTCGTACTTCTCGCCGACGTCAGGGCGTTCGCCGGACCGCTGCACGTCCTCCCAGAGCGTTTCGACGTACTCGAGGAGGGCCTGGCGGGCCACGAGCTGTCGTTCCCGCTCGGATTCGCTCGTCCTGCTGAGTCGTGCGCGGTCGAGCGACGCGAACACCTCGACGAGCTCCTCACCGGTCATCGGCCGGCCTCCGGTGCATGCACGTTCCTCCGTCACCGTTGCGCTACGGTGTAGACGCTACGCTGTAGCGCCGGAGTCTTCAATGTGAGAGAGGGTCGGATGACGAGCGACGCCGACGCGGCGGTCCGCCGCCGATCGGTCCTGCGCCGCGAGGATGTGCTCGCCGCTGCGTTGCGGCTCATCGACGCGGACGGTATCGAGGCGCTGTCGATGCGCCGGATGGGCAAGGCGGTGGGGCGCGACCCGATGCGCCTCTACCGGTTCGCCGCCAGCAAGGAGGAGCTGCTCGACGGCGTCGTGGAGCTCGTGCTCGGCGAGCTGCGGGTCCCGGCGGGGGAGTCGGGGAACTGGGAGCAGGTGCTGCGTCGCACGGCGCACGAGTACCGGAAGATCGCCCTCGCTCACCCGCACGTGGTGCCCTTGTTGGTGACCAGGCCCCTGGCCACGCCGCTGGCGCTGCGCCCGCTCGGCACCCTGCGCCCGCTGGAAGCCCTGCTCGAGTTGCTCGTCGCAGCGGGGTTCGACGAACGTGGCGCGCTGCACGCCTACCGGTTCTACATTGGCTTCCTCCAGGGGCACGTGCTCAACGAGCTGCAGGAGCGGGTGTACGACCCGGAGGAGACGGACGACCTCCTCCGGCTCGGCCTGCACCGGTTGCCGGCCAAGGAGTTCCCGCGCCTGCGTTCCCTCGCCGCCGAGCTGGCGGCGTACGACGGGCTCCAGGAGCTCGAGGAGGGCCTCGACGTGGTTCTCGGCGGCCTGCGACGGCAGCTCGAAGGACTGCGCCACGAGACGGCGGAACCCGACGCGCCACCGCACATCGGATGACATCGGTGCACCCGGGACCACCACCACCGCCGCCGTCGGCAGCTGCGAATCGCGCGACCACGGGATGACGACGCCTTCCCGGCAGCTGATCCGGTCGTCCCGGCGTCCGGGGTGGGTCTCGTGGAACATGGTGGTCCTCAGCCCTCGAGGGTCAGGACGATCTTGCCGCGGGTGCGGTTCGTCTCGCCGAGGGAGTGCGCCGCGGCGGCCTGCTCGAGGGGGAAGGTGCGGGCGACCTCGACCCGGACGTCGCCTGCGTCGATCAGTTCGGCGATGCGCGCGAGCGCGGCACCGTCGGGCTCGACGAGGAACGCGGCCGCGCGGCCGCCGATGGCCTCGACCGCGGCGGCGAGCGCCTCGGACACCCCGCCGGGCACGGCGACGATCGACCCGCCCTCGCGCAGGGTGGGGACCAGCCGCAGGTCCTCGCCGCCGCCGACCAGGTCGACGACGCAGTCGACGTCCTCGATCAGGGATTCGTACCCGGCGTCGTGGTAGTCGACGACCTCGTTCGCGCCGAGCTCGCGCAGCCACTCGTGGTTCGCCGAGCTCGCGGTCGCCACCACGTGCGCGCCGAGGTGGCGGGCGAACTGGACCGCGAAGTGGCCCACGCCGCCGGCGCCGGCCGTGATCAGGACTCGTTGTCGCGGCTGCACGTGCAGGGTGTCGACGAGGATCTGCCATGCCGTGAGCGCGGCCAGCGGCACCGCCGCGGCCTGCGCGTCGCTCAGCGAGGCCGGTGAGCGGGTGAACTGTCGCGCCGGCGCGGTGACGTACTCGGCGTAACCGCCCGCTGCGCGCGGGAACCACGGCATGCCGTGGACCCGGTCTCCGACGGCGAGGGTGGTGACTCCGAATCCGACCTCTTCGACGACGCCGGCCACGTCCCAGCCGAGGACGAAGGGCGGGTCGCCGAGGACTGCGGCCATCCCGTGCCCTTCGCGGGTCTTCCAGTCGACGGGGTTCACCCCGGCGGCGTGGACGCGGACGAGGACCTCGGTGGGCAGCGGCACGGGCCGCGGGAGCGTCTCCACGGAGAGCACCTCGCCGCCACCGAGGCGGTGCTGGACGACTGCGCGCATGGTGTTGGCCTGTTCGGGCATGTGTTGAGCCTCGTCCGGTTCGGCAACGCCGGGGAGTGGCTAGAAGGACATCGTGCGTAAAATTCTGGCCATGCCCCATCGCGTCGCCGTCCTCGCTCTCGACGGCGTGATCCCGTTCGACCTGGGGATCCCGGCCCGGGTCTTCCGGGAGGCCCTCGACCGGCACGGCGGGAACCTCTACGGCGTGTCCACGTGCTCGCTCGGCGGCCGGCCCGTGCGCACCAGCCAGGACTTCGTCGTCGCGGTGGAGCACGACGAGCGCCTGCTCGCACGGGCGGACACGGTCGTGATCGCCACGCAGGAACCGACGCCCGAGTTGCTGGCCACCGGTGCCCTGCCGGACGAGCTCACCGCGGCGCTCGCGCTCGTCCCGCCGTCCAGCCGCATCGTGAGCCTCTGCACCTCGGCGTTCGTGCTCGCGGCGGCCGGCCTGCTCGACGGCCGGTCCGCCACGACCCACTGGGCCCTGAGCCGGGCCCTCGCGGACCTCTTCCCGCAGGTGTCGGTCGACCCGGACGTGTTGTTCGTCGACAACGGCCGGGTGCTCACCTCGGCGGGTGGTGCCGCGGGGATCGACCTGTGCCTGCACCTGGTCCGGCGCGACCACGGCGCCGAGGTGGCCAACGGCGCGGCACGACGGTGCGTGGTCGCCCCCTGGCGGGACGGCGGCCAGGCCCAGTTCATCGACCACCCGCTGCCGGTCGACCCCGAGTCGTCGACCGCGGCGGCCCGGAGCTGGGCACTGGCCCACCTCGACGAGCCCATCGGCCTGCTCGACCTCGCGCGGCACGCGAACATGAGCGTGCGGACCTTCTCCCGCCGCTTCCGCGCCGAGGTCGGCGAGACCCCGGCCCAGTGGCTGATCCAGCGGCGGGTCGACGCGGCGCGCCGCCTGCTCGAGACGTCCGATCTGAGCGTCGACCAGATCGCCACCGTCGCCGGGTTCGGCAGCGCGACGCTGCTCCGCAAGCACCTCCACGCCACGATCGGGCTGTCGCCGGGCTCGTACCGCCGGGCCTTCACCGCGCCCGCCGGAGCCGGCAACGGCCCGCACGAGGGCGGCCGGCGGCCGTAGCGGAGGAGCCCGGTCCCGGAGTGGGCCGACGCCGCATCCGACGTGCCCGACGAGGGTCAGGCACCTGCCAGTTGTTCGGACTGGTGGCGCACCTCGTCGAGGAGCTTCTCGAAGGACGCAGCGAACTTGTCCACCCCTTCGCGCTCCAGGGTGGCGGTGAGATCGTCGTAGTCGATGCCCACGCCGGCGAACCGGTCGAAGGTGCGGTGGGCGGCGTCGAGCTCGTTCTCCAGGGTGTTCGCGACGTGTCCGTGGTCCAGGAACGCGTCGACGGTGTCGGGCGGCATCGTGGACACGGTCTGCGGACCGATCAGCTGCTCCACGTAGCGGACGTCGCGGTAGGCGGGGTCCTTCACCGAGGTCGACGCCCACAGGCAGCGTTGCGCGGTGCCGCCCGCTGCGGCGAGCTCGTCCCATCCCGGCCCGCTGAACAGCTCCTTGTAGGACTGGTAGGCCAGCTTCGCGTTGGCGATCGCCAGCGTGCCCTTCAGCTCGCCCTTCACGTCGTCGTGACCGTCGAGCGCGTCGAGCCGCCGGTCGGCCTCGGTGTCGACCCGCGACACGAAGTACGACGCCACGGAGGCCACGCCCCTCAGCTCGTGCCCGGCCTCGTGGCGGCGGCGCAGCCCACGGATGTAGGCCTCGGCGGCGGCGCGGTGGCGTTGCAGGGAGAACAGCAGCGTGACGTTGATCGGGATCCCGCGCGCGGTGCACTCCTCGATCGCGGGCAGGCCCGCCTCGGTGCCCGGGATCTTCACGAACAGGTTGGGCCGGTCGATCAGGTCGTGCAGCCGCGTCGCCTCCTCGATGGTGGCATCGGTGTCATGGGCCAGCCGCGGGTCGACCTCGAGCGACACCCACCCGTCTGCGATGGCCCGCTCGCGGTAGTACACCGGTTCGAGCAGGTCACAGGCGGCCTGGATGTCCCGACGGGCGAGCGCGAGGAAGGCCTCCTTCGGGTCGGGCTCGGTGCGTAGGACCTCGCGCAGCTGCTCGCCGTACTCGGCGCCCTCGGCGATCGCGCCGTGGAAGATGGTCGGGTTCGAGGTCACCCCGACCAGTCCCCGCCCTACCAGCCGGCGAGCTCGCCGCCTGCGACGAACCGGCGCGACAGGTAGTCGATCCAGGCGCTCTGCCCGTGCTCGGTCAACTCCTCGAGCGGTGTCGGCATGTCAGCCCCCGTTCCTCGCTCGTTCCGCTTCGAAGCCCGCCTGCCCGAGACCGGGCGGCCTGGGGTCAGGCAGAGGTCCCCACGCGGTGGCGGCCCTCCGCGAACTCCTCCACGATCTTCGTGCAGAAGGCGGGGAGATCGTGGGGATTGCGGCTGGTGACCAGCCCGTTGTCCGTCACGACCTCCTGGTCGACCCACGTTCCGCCCGCGTTGCGGATGTCGGTGTGCAGGCTCGGGTACGACGTGACGGTGCGGCCACGCGCGACGTCCGCCTCGACGAGGGCCCATGGCCCGTGGCAGATCGCCCCGACGGGCTTGCCGCTGCGCACGAAGTCGCGCACGAAGCCCACAACGCCCGGGTGGAGCCGCTGCCGATCGGCGTTCACGGTGCCGCCCGGCAGGATCAGGCGTCGTAGTCGTCGACGGAGACCTGGTCGATCGTCCGGTCCACGGGGAAGGAATCGGCGGGCTCGAGGTCGTGGTTCATCGCCTGGAACGGGCCTTCGGACACCGAGACGATGTCCGCCCGCGCGCCCGCGTGTTCCACGGCCTCGCGCGGCTGGGTCAGCTCCACCTGCTCCACCCCGTCGGTCGCGATGATCGCGACGCGCGCGCCGTTCAAGGTGTCCGCCATTGTCGATCCTCTCCTCGACTGTTCCTCTCGGACCGTCCTCTCGACTGTGGGCCTACCCGCCCGGTTCGGAGCCCGAACGCCGGAGCGTCGACCTTCAGCCGTGCTCGGCGCCCGAGTCGGCCCGGACGTCCCCTACCGCTGGTCCCGCCGCTCGGCCCCGGTGTCCCCGGTGTCAGGGGCGTCCCCGGGGTCCTCACCGGCCACCCGGCCGACGAAGGTGCCGCTCCGGCCCGTTCCGGTGGACGCCGCGCTGTCGGCCTGGTCGGTGGCCCGGCCGCCCGTGGCACGACTCCGTGTGACGTGCAGGTCCGCGGGGACGTCCGATTCGCCGTTCGTGCCGGGCATCCGTCGGGCGCGACGCCGCTCCAGCAGCACCTGGATCCATCGGAGCATCGTGTGAGTCCTCCAGTCGTGACGGCCGTTCCTCGCAGGGGATACCCAGCCCACGCGCCGGCACTCGGCGCATCGAGCGGGCCGGTACCTCAGCGCAAGGCCGGCAGGACGTCCTTCTCCCATGCCGTTGAAGAAGCCCGCCACGTCCGTGCCCATCTGCGCGACGTACACCTCCCGGAAGACCTGGATCAGGTCAGGATCGGGATCCGGCGGGCCACTCGCGACGCAGCGCGTAGGCCCCAGCAGCGCGCTACTCGGTCGGCGGCGGTTCGGAGCGCGGCAGCCGGGAACGCCTCGGGGATGGATTCCACGCTGACGCTCCGAGTTGACGGCATCCACCACGAGCTCACCGTCGACACCCGCACGTCGCAGCTCGACGCCCTGCGCCGAGAGTTGGGCGTGTACGCGGCGCCGAACCGGCGGACCGACGCCGATGCTGCACACACCCCCGCCCCCGATGATCTGTCCGCGGAACGCGACCTCGTCGCCGCGTCGGTGTTCCCGACGTTCCGGATGCCGACCTCGACCGCCACGGTGCGCTACGACGGTGGCCGCTACATCGCCCGCATCGGCGCCGCCGACCTCGGGACGGGCGCGTGGACCGTCCTGCCTCAGATCACCGCGGACGCGCTCGACGTGCCCGTCGGGGACGTCGACGTGCTGATCGGCGACACCGACCATCCCGAGGCCTCCGTGGCGGGGGGCTCCTCGGGGACCAACACGTGGGGCTCGACCCTGGTCGCTGCGGCCCAGCAGTTCCGGCAGAAGTTCGGTCCCGACCCGCAGGACGGCGACGAGGCGGAGGCCGTCGTCCCGCCCGCCGAGGCCGCGGACCGGTTCGCCATGTCGGCGTTCGGGGCGCAGTTCGCCGAGGTGCGCGTGCACGCCGGGACCGGGGAGGTCCGCGTCCCGCGGCTGCACGCCACGTTCGCCGCGGGCCGGATCATCAACCCCCGGCTGGCCCGGTCCCAGTTCCTCGGCGGCATGACCATGGGTCTGGGCATGGCACTCCTCGAGGAGAGCGTGCTCGACCCGCGTTTCGGCCACGTCGTCAACCACGACCTCGCCGAGTACCACATCATGTGTGCCGCCGACGTCGCCGACCTGCAGGCGCACTGGGTCGACGAGGACGACCCGCACGTCAACGCGATGGGGGCGAAGGGCATCGGCGAGATCGGGATCGTCGGCACGGCCGCGGCCGTCGCCAACGCCGTGTGGCACGCCACCGGCGTCCGGGTCCGCGACCTCCCGATCAGGCTGGACCGGCTCCTCCCGCGGGGGCGCGGGTCGTGACCCGTGACGGCGACGCACGCCTGGCGGCGCGCTACGCGGCGTCTGCCTCCGCGCCCTGCTGCGAGATCGGTGTCGTGAGCACGTGGTCGACCAGCCTCATCACGAGCTGCCCGCCACCGATCCGGTACCCGAACTCGTCCCGCGTGATCAGCTCGCGGGCGACCAGCTCGCCGACCGGGCCCGGGTAGAGGCGGGCGGCGCGCAACGCCGCGGCGCGCAGCCGCATCTTCTCGTGATGGCCCATCGCCAGAGGATCCACTCGACTCACCTCCGCTGAGTTCGGCTACCCGCCGGCCCGACGTCGAACCCCGACGCTCGGAACCCGACCTTCGTCACGCCGGGATCCCGCTCGCGGGCGTTGCCAGGTGCGGTGCTCGGCGAGGGCGGCGGTGAAGGCGTCGATGAACCCGGCAGGCAGCTGTTCGCCGCCGCTCGCCGCGCTCACGACGCCGTGGTCGACCACCACGCCGTCACCGGCGTCGGACGCGACGCGGACCGCACCGACGGCGATCCGGTGGACGAGCCGGGTGCCGTCGCCGATCGCGGCGACCGCCTTCGCGTGCTTGACGGCCTCCGCGACGAAGTGCACCGCGTACCCGTCGGCGTCGAGCGCGCCGACGCCCTCGATCCCGCCCGGCACGACGACCGCGTCGTAGAGCACCGAGGACATCGTGGGCAGCGGGCGGTCGACCGGGAGGTCGGCCCCGGCTGCCGTGCGGACCGCACCGTCGGTGGGTCCGAGCACCTCGGGGACCGCGCCCATGGCGCGCAGCGTGTCGGTGAGCGCGACGATCGGACCGCCGTCGACGCCGTCGGCAGCGAGCACGGCCACCTTGCGCGAGGCGATCGTGTCCTTCGCCGTGTTCGCCTGGGACAGCGCAGGCGAGCTGCGCCCGTGGTTCGGGACGACCTCGCCGGTGGGCGGCTTCACGCCGACGCCGTCGGCGACGTGGCAGGCCAGGCCGTGGTCGATGTGGTTGAGCTGCTCGACGACGGCCTCGCGGACGTGCATGTGGTCGCACTTGCCGAGCTCGAAGCGGAAGGCCGCGACGATGTGCTCCCGCTCCCAGTCGGACATCGAGTTCCAGAACAGGGTGGCCTGGCTGTAGTACTCCTGGAAGCTGGCAGCCCGTTTGCGGATCTTGTGGCCCTCGACCTTCTCCTGGTAATGGCGGAACACGCCCTCGTCGGCGATGGCGGGGCAGCCGCCACCGAGGGTGTTCTTGTGGTAGGCCGTGCGACCGGTGTGGATGCGGTGCTGGGAGAAACCGTCGCGCTGGTTGGTACTCGCAGCCGCCAGCGGGCGGTTGACCGGGAGGTGGGCGAAGTTCGGCCCGCCGAGCCGGATCAGCTGGGTGTCCAGGTAGGAGAAGTTGCGCATCTGTAGCAGCGGGTCGTTGGTGAAGTCGATGCCCGGCACCACGTTCGCGGTGTGGAACGCGACCTGCTCGGTCTCGGCGAAGAAGTTGTCCGGGTTGCGGTCGAGCACCATCTTCCCGACCGGCCGGACCGGAACCTGCTCCTCGGGAATGATCTTCGTGGGGTCGAGCAGATCGAAGTCGAAGCTGTGCTCGTCGGCCTCCGGGACCAGCTGCACGCCGAGCTCGTACTCGGGGAACATCCCGTTCTCGATCGACTCCCAGAGGTCGCGGCGGTTGTAGTCGGGGTCCTTCCCGGCGATCTTCTGGCATTCGTCCCATTCCAGCGAGTGCACGCCCAGCAGCGGCTTCCAGTGGAACTTGACGAACGTGCCCCGCCCGTCGGCGTTCACGAGCCGGAAGGTGTGCACGCCGAAGCCCTGCATCATCCGGTAGGAACGGGGGATCGCCCGGTCCGACATCAGCCACATCATCATGTGCATCGACTCCGGCTGCAGCGACACGAAGTCCCACAGGGTGTCGTGCGCCGACTGGGCCTGCGGGATCTCGTTGTGCGGCTCCGGCTTCACCGCGTGCACGAAGTCGGGGAACTTGATCCCGTCGTGGATGAAGAAGACCGGCATGTTGTTGCCGACGAGGTCGTAGTTGCCCTCCGATGTGTAGAACTTCGTCGCGAACCCCCGCACGTCCCGCACGGTGTCGGCCGAACCGCGCGAGCCGGCAACGGTCGAGAACCGCACGAACACCGGGGTGGGCCGCGACGGGTCGCAGAGGAACCGCGCCACCGTGTGGTCGGCGAGCGAGTCGTCGTAGGGCTGGAAGTGCCCGTAGGCACCGGCCCCGCGGGCGTGCACCACCCGCTCCGGGATGCGCTCGTGGTCGAAGTGGGTGATCTTCTCCCGGGCGTGGAAGTCCTCGAGCAGGGTCGGCCCGCGCTCGCCCACCGCGAGCGAGTCGTCGGTGTGGTCGACCCGTACGCCCTGCTGGGTGGTCAGCGCCGTACCGGTGGGGTCGACCCGGGCCTCGTCGAGCTGCCGTTGCTTGTCGCCGTGGGTGTTGCCGGTGTGTCCGTGCATCGTCGGCTCCTGCATCGTCGTGGAGTCCCGTCCGTGCGGGAGGTGCCTGCCTGTTACGGGCTACCCGGCCCGGACCGGCTGACTCGGGCCCGCTGCGGGACGACGGTGTCGCGGGGGTCGGCGGCCGACGCCCGTCCGGCGAAGAAGATCCCGAACCGGGTGGCGAGCGACCCGGCCAGCAGCGCCACCCCGGAAGCGGCGGCGACGCCCCGGTGCCGCCGGCCTGCGATGGCGCCGACCGCCCCGGTGGCGGAGAGGACACGGGCCGCTCGCAGCCACCTGCCCGCCGGGCCGGTGCGGTACTTCTCGCCGATGTCCCCGAGCCGGCGCTCCATCGCCGTCCCGGCGGCCAGCTCCACCGCCGCGCCGGCAGCGCCCAGCCGGGCAGCGGGCGCGTTCTCGGCCACATCCGCCCCCAGCACACCCAGGCCGAGCAGACCCAGCCCGCCCGCGGCGGACACGGCGCTCGCGCCGAAGACCACCGGCATCTCGCGGTAGGCCTCGTGCCAGGCGGGCACCGCGGTGTCGGTGATCAGCACGGCGGTGTAGGTGGTCATCGGGCCGCCGAGCGCGGCGGCGCCGAGACCGGCCGCCCGCCCGAGCACCGGGGCGACCCCGGTGATCTCGGAGGCTGCCGCGGCGGTGGTGAGCGCCGAGAACGGCGACAGGATCCACGTCCCCACCGACAGCGGCGAGGTGAACTTGACCATCCGCAGCATGTTCAGGAAGCGCGCCGGACGGCCGAGATCGTGGATCAGCAGCCCGACGCCCGCCAGCGCACCCCCTGCCGCGCCCAGCCGCGCGACACGCGCCAGTGCCGGGCGGCCGGTGGCGGCCGCGAGCTCGGCGAGCACCGCGGAGGCACCCGCCATGCCCCCCGAGAAGAGGTAGACGGGGACGTCCGGGACCTTCCACACCGGCTGTTTGAGCACCGGCCTGCCGTAGTAGGAGCGGAACTCGGCGGGCGGGACGGTCTCCGGCTGCGCCGCGGCCCGCTCCCGGGGTGCCCGGACGTCACGGCCGGCCGGCGTGTCGATGTGGTCCTGGTGGGTCACCGTGCACCCCCGGTCACGGCCTGCCGCCCAGGAACGCGGCGGCCACGGTGGCGACCACCCCGGCCGCCACCGCGGCGGCACGGGTCCACATCGCCGGGAGGTCCCGCGTCGTGACGACCGGGTCCGGTGGCAGGCCGTAGACCTCCGGGTCGTCGAGGAGCAGGAAGAACGCGCCGTCGCCGCCGACCCCGTCGGCCGGGTCGTGCCCGTACAGCCGCGCCTGGCTCGTGCCGGCCTCGTGCAGCGCGTCCACCCGCTGTGCCGCGCGCTCGCGGAGCTCGTCGAGCTCGCCGTACTGGATGGAGTCGGTCGGGCACGCCTTGGCACACGCCGGCTCCTGGCCCGCGCTCGTCCGGTCGTAGCAGAGCGTGCACTTCCAGGCGCGCCCGTCCCCGGGCCGGATGTCGATCACGCCGTACGGACAGGCCGGCACACAGTAGCCGCAGCCGTTGCAGATGTCCTCCTGGACGACCACGGTGCCGAACTCGGTGCGGAAGAGCGACCCGGTGGGGCAGACGTCGAGGCACGCGGCGTGGGTGCAGTGCTTGCAGACGTCGGAGGACATCAGCCAGCGCACCTCGCGGTCGTCCTCGACCGCGCCTTGGGGCACCGAGGGCATGCCCAGGTCGACCGCGTCCCGGCGCGGCGTGGTCTGCTCGACGAACGCCACGTGCCGCCACGTGGAGGCGCCCAGCTCGCCCGTGTTGTCGTAGGACATCCCGGTCAGGTCGAGCCCGTCCTCGGGGACGAGGTTCCACTCCTTGCACGCCACCTCGCAGGCCTTGCACCCGATGCAGACCGAGGTGTCGGTGAAGAAGCCCATGCGCGGCGGGTGCTCGTCGTAGCCGGCCTCGGCGGCCGGGTCGGCGAGCGGGCCCGCGAGCCGCTGGTCGAGGGTGAAACTCACGATTTCGGCCTTCCGTCGGTGATCGCGTCGGTGCCGGTCTCGGCGGTGATGCCCGCGCGCCGCTGGTACTCGGCCACCAGCGCCTGCCGGGCACTGCCGCGCGGGCGCGGCCCGGGCGGATGTCGCACGTGTCGGCCTTCGTCGGCTGGATGTGCACGTTCGGGTCGAGCACGATCGGCAGCAGCTCGTTGGCGGCGTCGCCGGTGGAGAGGCCGTTGGGCCCCCAGTGGTAGGGCAGCCCGATCTGGTGGATCGTCCGCCCCGCCACGCGGATGGGCCGCATCCGTTCGGTCACCAGCACGCGGGCCTCGATGGCCGCCCGCGCGCTGACGATCGTGGCCCAGCCCCGGTGTTCGAGCCCGCGCTCGGCGGCCAGCGCGGGGGAGACCTCGCAGAAGAACTCGGGCTGCAGCTCCGACAGGTAGGGCAGCCACCGGCTCATCCCGCCCGCGGTGTGGTGCTCGGTGAGCCGGTAGGTGGTGAACACGTACGGGAAGACCTCCGCGCCCGCCGCGCGCCCGCTCGGGGCGTACCGGTTGAGCCGGTGCGGGAACACCCGCCGCGCCGGGTTGGCCTGCTGGCCGTAGAGCGGGTTGTCCACCGGCGACTCGGCGGGCTCGTAGTGGGCGGGCATCGGGCCGTCCGCGAGTCCCGCCGGCACGTACAGCCACCCGCGGCCGTCGGCCTGCATGATGAACGGGTCGGTGCCGTGCAGCGCGTCCTCGCGCTGCGCGCCCTCCGGCGGCACGTAGTCCGGCGGCTTCTCGGCCTGGAAGTCGGGCACGTCGTGGCCGGTCCACTTCTCCTGCTCGGCGTCCCACCAGACGTATGCCTTGCGTGCGCTCCACGGTGTCCCGGCCGGATCGGCCGAGGCGCGGTTGTAGAGCAGCCGCCGGTTCATCGGCCACGCCCAGCCCCACTCCGGAGCCACCCAGCTCTGCTCGCTGCCGGGCTTGCGGCGGGCGGGCTGGTTCTCGCCGTTCTCGTACGCCCCGCAGTAGATCCAGCAGCCGCAGCGGGTGGAACCGTCGGCCTTGAGCTGTGTGTAGCCCGAGAGCGGGTTCCCCTCGCGTCCCAGCCGTTGATCTCGGCCAGCACGGCCTCCGCCGAGGCTCGGCGAGCGGGCCTTCCGTGGGGTAGTCCCACGTGAGGTCGAGCACCGGGCGGTCGCGCTCGGCATCCGAGCCGGCGAGCTTCTCCCGGATGATCCGGCCGAGGTGGTAGTAGAACCACAGCTCGCTGCGCTGGTCGCCGGTCGGTTCGACCGCCTTGTGGTGCCACTGCAGCATTCGCTGGGTGTTGGTGAAGCTGCCGTCCTTCTCGACGTGCGAGGCGGCGGGCAGGAAGAACACCTCGGTGGCGATGTCCTCGGTGCGCAGCTCCCCGTCCTCGATCTCCGGGGCGTCCTTCCAGAACGTTGCGCTCTCGATCAGATTGAAGTCGCGCACCACGAGCCACTCCAGGTTCGCGAGCCCGTGGCGGTTCATCCGCGAGTTGGCCGTGCCGACGGCCGGGTTCTCCCCGACGACGAAGTAGCCCTCGCACCGGCCCTCGACCTGCTTGGTGACCGTGTCGTAGTTGGAGTGGCCGCTGGTCAGGCGCGGGATGTAGTCGAAGCAGTAGTCGTTGTCCGCGGTGGCCGCGTCGCCCCACCACGCCTTGAGCAGGCTGACGGCGTAGGCGTCCATGTTGCCCCAGTAGCCCGTGCTGCCGGCCGCTGTGCCGACGTATTCGCCCAGGTCCAGGTGCTCGTGCGCGTGGGGCATCGGCAGGTACCCGGGCAGGATGTTGAACAGCGTCGGGATGTCCGTGGACCCTTGGATCGACGCGTGCCCGCGCAGCGCCAGTATCCCGCCGCCCGGGCGGCCGATGTTGCCCAGCAGCAGCTGCAGGATCGACGCCGTACGGATGTACTGGACCCCCACCGTGTGGTGGGTCCACCCGACGGCGTACGCGAACGCGCTGGTGCGGTCGCGCCCCGAGTTGCGGGTGAGCGCCTCGGCGACGCGCAGGAACTCCCGCTCGCTGATGCCGCAGATGTCGGCGACGACGTCCGGGGTGTACCGGGAGAAGTGCCGCTCGAGCACCCGGAACACGCACCGCGGGTGCTGCAGGGTGTCGTCGCGCTCCGGGGTGCCGTGGAACGTGCCGCCGCCCCCGCCCGACGTCTCCATCTGCGAGCCTCGCGGTTGCGCTCGCCCTCGTCGCTGCCCCCGTGCTGCTTGCGGTCGCGCTCCCGCACCGCCCACTGGTCGCGCTGGCCCGCTGCGGCGGCCACGTCGGCGCCCTCGTACTGCCAGGTCTCGGGGTCGTAGTGCCGGCCGTCGGCGTCGAAGCCGGAGAACAGCCCGTCGAGGTCCTCGGTGTCCCGGAAGTCCTCCCGCAGGATCATCGGGGCGTTGGTGTAGGCGACCACGTACTCGCGGAACCACTCGTCGTGGGTCAGCACGTAGTTGATCAGGCCGCCGAGGAACGCGATGTCGCTGCCCGCCCGCAGCGGCACGTGGATGTCGGCGAGCGCGCTGGTCCGGGTGAACCGCGGGTCGACGTGGATGATCGTCGCCCCGCGCGCCTTCGCGGCCATCACCCACTGGAACCCGACCGGATGGCACTCGGCCATGTCCGAGCCCTGGATGACGATGCAGTCGGAGTTCTGCAGGTCCTGCTGGAACGTCGTGGCGCCGCCACGCCCGAAGCTGGTCCCCAGACCGGGGACGGTGGAGGAGTGTCAAATACGGGCCTGGTTCTCGATCTCCACAGCGCCGAGGGCGGTGTAGAGCTTCTTCATCAGGTAGTTCTCTTCGTTGTCGAGCGTGGCCCCGCCGAGGCTCGCGAATCCGAGCGTGCGGCGCAGCACCCGGCCTTCGTCGTCGGTGTCCTCCCACGTCCGCCGCCGGGTCTCGAGCACGCGATCGGCGATCATGTCCATCGCCGTGTCGAGGTCGAGGTCCTCCCATTCCGTGCCGTGCGGCCGCCGGTACCGGACCTTCGTCTGCCGGGACGACGCGGTCACCAGCTGCTTCGACGCCGCGCCCTTCGGACACAGCCGACCGCGCGACACCGGCGAGTCGGGATCACCTTCGATCTGCGTGACCCGCCCGTCGCGGACGTAGACCTGCTGCCCGCAGCCCACGGCGCAGTACGGGCACACCGACCTGACCGCCCGATCGGCGCTCGCGGTACGGGGCGTCAGGCGCCCGCTCGGGCCCGACTTCGCCGCCGCGCCCCGTCCCAACGGGTCGCCGGAGGTCATCTGCCGGTACGCGGGCCATCCCTCGATCCAGGTACGCAGTGCCATCCCGGCTCCTCCCCGATGTGGTGCCTCTCCTGCCTTACCCACCCGCTCGGGGAGTAACCGGCGGGGCGGGTTCCGGCATGACGGGCTCATGCGACCGCGTCGCGGGTTCGCCAGTCGGGCCGCAACGCCCAGATCCGGCCGTCGCGGATGGTGATGCTGTCGTACGCCACCCAGTGCCGACGGCACCAGCACTCGTAGACGGCGCCGCGCTTCGCGCGCCGCGGCAGGCGACACCGGTGCGGGTGGACGGGCGTGATCCCCATGTCCCTCCTCCTCGTCGTCGGGTACCCGGTCGGGCCGTCAGCCGGGGCCGGACGTGCTCGTGCCGCCCTCGGCCGGTCGCGCGCCGTGGTCCGCTACGCGGTGGGCGGTCGAGGCGTCGCCCGCGTCGGTTACCCGGTGACCCTGGCGAGGAACGCGTCGAGGTTGGACCGTGCGCGGGCGATCTTCTGCTCGCAGGACAGGCTCTCGTCGACCGCTCCGCCCGCCGACTGCTTCCGGCCGCGGATGTAGAGGGAGCAGGCCAGGTCGGAGCACAGGTACTGGCCGACGGAGTTGCCCCCGCGTCCGGCCGCACCGGTTCGGCGGGCGCTCATGAGCACCACCCCGCCGCCGGTGCGCGTGGTCAGGCACAGCGAGCAGATGCTGCGCGCGGTGAAGCCCCGTGCACCGGCCGACGCTGCGCGCAGGGCGATGCCGACGAGACGGTCGTCGTGCTCGGCCACGAGGTAGGCGCGTTCGGGTGCGCCCGGATCGCGCCAGCCGAGGAAGTCCAGGTCCGGCCAGGGGAGGTCGTCGAGGCCTGCGGGGATCTTGAGCCGCTTGGCCTCGCCCTTCGAGCAGTTGACGAAGGACGGGCGGATGTCACGTTCATCGATCGGCTTCATGAGAACCTAGATATGGTGGTAGGTTGCCTAAACACTTTAGGCAGGATACATCGAGCGAGGAGCTGCCGTGCCGCGCGTCGGGCTCACCACGCAACGACTGGTCCGGGCCGGGGCCGACCTCGCCGACGAGGCAGGCTTCGACCAGGTCGGCGTCTCGCGCTCGCCCGGCGCTTCGACGTCAAGGTCGCGAGCCTGTACGCGCACGTGAAGAGCTCGCACGACCTGAAGACCAGGATCGCCCTGCTCGCACTGGAGGAATTGGCCGATCTGCTCGCCGCCGCCCTGGCGGGGCGGGCGGGGAAGGACGCGCTGGTCGCCTTCGCGAACACCTACCGCGACTACGCACGGGAGCACCCCGGCCGCTTCGCCGCGGCGGGGCTCGGGCTCGACCAGGAGACGGCCGCCGCCAGTGCGGGTCGTCGGCACACGCAGATGGCGCGGGCCGTCCTGCGCGGCTACGACCTCGCGGAGCAGGACCACACCGCGGCGGTCCGCCTGCTCGGCAGCGTCGTCCACGGCTACGTCAGCCTCGAGCTCGGTGGCGGCTTCGCCCACAGCACCCCCGACAGCCAGGAGACCTGGCCGCGGATCCTCGACGCGCTCGACGCGCTCCTGCGGAACTGGCCCGCGTGACCACCGGCCGGGTGACCACGACCGGGCTACGTGTCGAGCGCGTGCTGGATCGTCTGGCGAAGCCAGCGCTGAGCCGGGTCGGCGTCGAGCCGGGCGTGCCAGAGCATTCGCACGTCGATCTCGGGCAGGGCGGCGGGGATGGGGAACGACCGGATGTCGAGCGCTCCGCCGTACTGCAGTGCGAGGCGCTGCGGGACGAGCCCGACGTAACCGCTCGATGCGACCAGCAGCACCGCGACGGCGAACGTCGGAACGACCGCGGCGACGTGGCGTTCCAGCCCCGCGGACTCCAGCGCGTCGTCGAGTGGCCCCCGCGCGCGTCCCCGGCGGGACGCCGAGACGTGGGGACAGCGGCACAGTTGCGCCAACGTCGGGCGGCGGTGGCGGCCCAGCGGGCTGTCGGCCCGGACGACGCCGACCATTCGTTCGCGGTACAACGAGGCCGCGCGGATGTCGGGTGCCGCGACGTCGCCCGCGCCGATGTCGAGGTCGACCGAGCCGTCGCGCAGCGCCTCGATGCTCTCGGTGCCCTCCGCGACGAAGCGCAGCCGCACGCCGGGCGCGACCGCGGCCGTGGCCTCGACCGCCGCCGTCGCCAGTGTCGCGGCGACACCGTCGTTGATGCGGATCGTGAAGGTGCGTTCGAGCGCGGCGACCTCGAGCTCGCGGTCGGCGTTGATCAGCGCCGCCGCCTCGTCGAGCAATGACCGCACCCGGGGGGCAGTGCGCAGCGCGAACGGTGTGGGGGCCATTCCCCGGCCCGCGCGCACCAGTACCGGGTCACGCATCACCCGTCGCAGCCGGGCCAGCGCCCGGCTGGTGGCCGGGACGGACAGGTGGAGGCGTTCGGACGCCGCGGTGACGCTGCCCTCCTGCAGCAGCGCGTCGAACACCCGCAGCAGGTTCAGGTCGAGCTGCTCCGACATGACTTGCAGCGTACGCAATCGTTCCTTGTGAAAGTTGCGTGGCGTGCAGAACATCGACGTCCATAGCGTTGTCGCCATGCCATCGAACGCTCCTGTCCGCGATCACGTTCCGGTTCCTGCGCGTGGTCTGCAGGCGGTCGTGTGCGCCTGCGTCGTGCTCGTGGTCGGGATGGTCGCGGCGATCAACCTCGCGGTACCGATGCTCGCCGCGAGCGCGCTGCGGCCGACCGCGTCGGCGCTGGTCTGGATCGTCGACACCTACGTGATCGTCTTCGCGTGCCTCGTGATCCCCGGTGGAGCCGCCGGCGACCGCTTCGGGCGCAAGGGTGTGCTGCTGGCAGGCCTGGTGCTGTTCGCGGTGGGCGCGCTGCTGTCCGCGATCGCCCCGAACGTGGCTGTACTCCTCGCCGGCCGGGCGGTCACCGGGGTCGGTGCGGCGGCCGTGCTGCCCAACACGCTCGCGGTGCTGCTGCACGCCGTCCCCGCCGAACGCCGGGGCGCGACGATCGCGACCTGGGCGTCGATGACCGGCATCGGCGGCGTCGTCGGCAACGTCGGCGGCGGTGCCGTGCTGTCGTCCGGGTCGTGGCGGTGGCTGTTCGTCGCCGCCTGCGCGGTCGCGCTGGTGCTCGCCTGCGTCGTGGCACGGGTCGCGCGCGTGTCGTCGCGCCACGACCACCGCCTCGACCCGCTCGGCGCGGCGTTGCTCGTCGGTGCCTCCGTCGCGCTGCTGGTCGGCGTCGTCCAGGGCCCGGAGGCCGGCTGGGGCAGCGCGGTCGTCATCGGCGGTTTCGCCTGCTCCGCCCTGCTGCTCACGGCGTGGACGGCCGTCGAGCTGAAGGTCGAACACCCGCTGCTCGACCCCAGGTTGTTGCGCATCCCGGCCCTGCGCAACGCCTGCCTCGGCATGACCGCGGTCTTCCTCGGCATGTTCGCGCTGTTCTACGTCAACGCGTCGTTCCTGCAGTACGGCATGGGGTTCGACGTCGTGCAGACCGGTCTCGGGATCCTCCCGCTGACCATCCCGATCATCCTGGGCGGGCGGCACGTCGGGCGCTGTCGCACCGGGTCGGCCTCGACGCCACGATCGCCCTCGCGTTCCTGTGCGTCGGTGGTGGCCTGCTGGGGCTGTCCACGAGCGGCGCGCAGACCCCCTACCCGGGATACGCGGCATGGCTCGTGGTGACCGGGGTCGGGGTGACGCTGGCGCTGCCGACGCTCTCCGGGGTCATCGCGGGCTCACTGCCGCCTGCTCAGGCCGCGTCGGCACCGGGCTGCAGGCCACCACCCGTGAGTTCGGCAGCGCGCTCGGGGTCGCCGTCATCGGCACGGTGCTCACCTCGCGGTTCGTCGCCGAGCTTCCCGCGGACATCCGCGCGGGCCACGACCCGCACACCGTGGCCCAGGCCCTCGCCGCAACCACTCCGGACCGCGCCGCCGACGTCGTCGCCGCGTTCGTCACGGCCGCGGACGCCGGCCTGCGGGTGGTCGGCTGGTCCGTGCTCGTCATCGGCGGGCTCGTCCTGCTCGAGTCGCTGTTGTCCCGGCGGCGGCTCACCCACATCTGATCCCACTGAAGGAGCAACGACATGCACGTGTTCGTCACCGGAGCGACGGGCTGGATCGGTTCGGCCGTCGTCGACGATCTGCTCGACGCGGGGCACGAGGTCACCGGCCTCGCCCGCTCGGACGACTCCGCCGCAGCGCTGGAGAAGAAGGGCGCCGGGGTACACCGTGGCGACCTCGACGACCTCGATGCCATCAGGGCAGGCGCCGCAGGCGCCGAGGCGGTCGTCCACCTCGCCAACAAGCACGACTGGGCCGACCCCGCCGCCAGCGACGCGGCCGAGCGGGGCGCGGTCGAGACCATGCTCGACGCCCTGGCCGGCACCGACCGGCCGATCGCCGTGGCGAACGGCCTGTCCGGGCTGGTCGAGGGCAGGTCGGCCACCGAGGCCGATCCCTCGCCCGCGGTCGGGCCCGGGTCCGACCGCGGCGGCAGCGAGAACCTGACCCTCGAGTACGCCGAGCGTGGCGTGCGGTCGATGGTCGTCCGGTTCGCCCCGTCGGTCCACGGCGCGGGCGACTGGGGGTTCATCACGTTCCTCGCCGCCGCGGCCAGGGAGCACGGGGTCTCGGGCTACATCGGGGACGGTTCGACCACCTGGTCGGCGGTGCACCGCAACGACGCGGCCCGTCTCGTCCGGCTCGGGCTCGAGGCGGCTCCGGCCGGCTCCCGGCTGCACGCCGTGGCCGAGGAGGCGGTCTCGACGCGGGAGATCGCGGAGGCCATCGGGCACGCCCTCGGGCTCCCCGTGGAGTCAATTGCACCCGAGAGGGCAGCCGAGCACTTCGGCATCGTCGGCAGCTTCTTCGGGTTGGACATGTCCGCGTCGAGCGCACGCACCCGGGAGCTCGTCGGCTGGACCCCGACCGGACCGACGTTGATCGAGGACATCCTGGCCGGCGCGTACGGCGCGGCCTGAACGGAGGGAATGCCATGACAGGGGAGCCGTTCGAGGCGGGCGTGACGGCGTTCATGCTCGTGAAGACCACGTCCGAATGGCTCGGCCTCTCGGTCGAGCAGCGGGTGGAGGCGTTCCGGACCGAGGTCCTCCCGGCGATCGACGGCAAGGTGGCCGGCGTCCGGTCGCGGTTCTTCGACACCGAGTTCTACTCGGCCCGCGTGACGGACGTGTGGGTGTGGGAGGCCCGCGACCACGAGGCGTACCAGCTCCTCGTGGAGGCGCTGCGCGAGACGCCGTTCTGGGATCGGTACTTCGACGTCGTCGAGATCCTGGTGGGTGTCGAGAACGGCTACGCCAGGAACTACGGCGTCGAGGCCTACGCCACCATCAACGCGTGAGCGGCGTGTCGTCCTGCACCCTCCGGTTCGCGTCGACGATCGTCATGTGCCGTTCCGCCCATACCCGCAGGGCGGCCAGCGGCCCGTCCAGAGAACGCCCCGGTCCGGTGAGCGAGTAGTGGACGCGCGGCGGGACGGTGGCCTCCGCCCGCCGCGCCACGAGATCGTCGCGCCGGGGACGGACCTTGGCCCGATCGACATCGCCCATGTCCCACCCGCGCTCGGCCGTGCCGAGCTGCGACGGCGGCCGGGGACGGACCGAGCTGCCTGCGCTGCCTGACCGGAGGCACCGCAGGTCGTCATCGCGAGTCCACCTTCCGGGGTGGTCGGTGTTCGCGCTCTCGACACGTCCGGTGGTGATGGTGGCCGGCACACGGACGAAAGGGCTGACGTGGCAGGTGCACCGAGGGACGTCGAGCGGATCTACTCGACGGCGGAGGTCGTGGCCACACTGCGGCGGCTCGCGGACGCGCTGGAGTCCGGATCCTCGTTCCGCATCCAGATCGCGGGGGAGCGGTTCCGGGTGCCGGCGGGCGCCCGGTTCTCCGTGGAGCACGAGCGCGGTGACGGCGAGGAGGAGGTCGAGTTCCAGCTCAAGTGGAAGCTCGACGAGGCAACCGAGGGCTCGGCGGGCGACGTGCTCGTGTAGGCCGGCCGCGGCTCGTAGACGCTCGGACATGCCACGTGGCGTCCTACCCATGGAATCGTCCGGGCGTGCCGGGTTGACTCGGTTCCATGCCCAGCACCGACACGTTGACCGCCGAGGACGTCGAGTTCCTCCGCCGCCCCCTGCACGGCTTCCTGACCATGGCCGCCGGGCCGACCCCGCCGCAGCCGCGGCCGGTGTGGTTCGAGGTCACCGACGAGGGCACCGTCCAGCTGTTCACCGGCCCGGGCACGGCGAAGATCCGCCGTCTGCGCCGTGATCCCCGGGCCTCGCTCGTGGTCGCCGCGCCGGTGGGCGAGCAGGAGCGCTGGGTGTCGGTCGCCGGCCCTGCCACGGTGGAACCCGACGGGGGCCACGATCTGGCCGCCCGGCTCGCCGCCCGCTACTGGGACCTGGACGACCCCGCTCGCGCCGACGACCTCGCGGGCATCATGGCCGACGAGTACGTCCGCCTCGTCATCCGCCCGGAGACCGTCAACCGCCTCACGTTCTGACCCGCAGCGTTGTCGTCAGAGGAGGAGCGGACGGTTCAGCGTCCGAACGGGAACGGGCGTCGCAGGCCGGCGACCAGCAGCCCGGTGAGCCGGCGCGCGTCGTAGGTGCGCGTGCTGCTGGCTCCCGCGCACAGGCTGCCGACGGCTCGCATCAGTTCGTAGGCATCCTGCCCGTCAATGATCTCCCCGGCTCGGGTGGCGGCGTCGAGCAGCTGCTGGCAGACGGGCTCGAGGCGCTCGAGGAAGTACTCGTGCAGCGGGTCGTAGCACGGGTCGTCGGACTGCAGCACCGAGTCCAGCCCCTGCTTCGTCACGACGAAGTCGACCAGGTGGTCGGTCCACCGGGCGAGTGCGCGGTGCGGGGAGTCGGCCGAAGCGAGGAGCCGGGGGCCGGACTCGGCCAGCTCTTCGACCTGGTGGCGGTACACGGCGAGGATCAGGTCGGCCCTGGTCGGGTAGTGCCGGTAGATGGTGGCGGTCCCGACGCCCGCCTCCGCGGCGATCTCGCGCAGCGGCGCCTCGACGCCCGAGCGGACGAACACCGCGGCCGCCGCGTTGAGCAGGGCTTCCTTGTTGCGTCTCGCGTCCGACCGCTGGGCTCGTCGCGCCGGCGTCGTTGCGGCGATCCGGGTCATGTCCGTGCGGGTGGACCGCGACAGCATCGTCGCCGCCGGCCACTCGTTCGGCGGACAGACGACCGGCATCCTGCTCGGCCTGCGGGTCGGGCCACCCGCCGGATCCGGCGAGGACATGTCCGACCCGCGCGTGCTGGGCGGTGTCCTCCTGGCCACGGCCGGCACCGGCGGCGAGGACCTGACGGACTTCGCCCGCGAGAACCTGCCGTACCTCAATGCGGACTTCAGCGCCATGTCCCGGCCGGCCCTGGTCGTGGCCGGGGACCAGGACCGGTCCGTGCTGACCGTGCGCGGCCCCGACTGGTCGGAGGACCCGTACCGGCTCAGCCCCGGCGCCGACCACCTGCTGACCGTCTTCGGCGGCGAGCACTCCCTCGGCGGGATCCCCGGCTACGAGGCTGCCGAGACCACCGACGAGAGCCCGGCCCGGCTCGGCATGCTGCAGCAGCTGACCTGGGCCTACCTGCGCACGACCGTCGGTCGCGACGACCGGGCGTGGCCCGACGCCGTCAGGGCGCTGACCGCCGACCCCGAACCGCTCGGACGCGTCGAGTCCCGATGAGTCCCGGCCCGCCGCCGCCGACGCGACTTCTCGACCGGCGGGCCGGTGGTGGCACCGTGCGCCCATCCGCGGCGGGCGTCAGAGGTGGAGCAGGCGCTCCGCGTTCCAGTGGGCGATCTTGCCTCGATCGGCCTCGCTGATCGGCGCCGCCGGCCACTCGCGCCGACGAGCTGCACGCCACGACCGGCGCGATCTCGGCGGAGCTCGGCCGGCAGGCCACTCCTCGCCGCGCATGACCGTGCGCCGTGGTCAGCGGGCGGCCTCGGTGTTGTTGTGCTGCTGGATCAGTCGCTGCGCCTCCACGTGCTCGCGCCGTTCGATGGCGTCGACGAGGTGCTCGTGCAGGAGGTACCGCGCGGCGACGTAGTCCGGCAGCGGTGCGGTCTCGGTGCCGCCGACGCCGCGGGTGTGGGTGTCGATCAGCTCGAGCAGGCTGATGTAGACCGAGCGCAGGATGGCACTGGGGCTGACCTCGGCGATCCGCCGGTGCAGCGCCCAGTTGGCCCGCACGAACGCGACCGGGTCGCGCGTCGCGGGCGGCGGCCATGTCGTCGAGGCAGCTGCGCATCTCGCGGATGTCGACGGCGGAGGAGTGCCAGAGCGCGTCCTCGACGAGCAGCGGGTCGAGGGCGTCGCGCATCCGCACGGCGTCGGCCACCGAGGTGGCGTGGCCGTCGAGGGCGAGCACCGAGTTGCCGAGCCGCACGATCGGGGAGCGTTCGGCGGCGAAGATGCCCCCGCCCGGTCCGGAGCGCGACACGATGCAGCCGCGGCTCTGCGCCAGCTTCACCGCCTCGTTGAACGTGCCCACCGAGACGTCGCAGCGCGCGCGGAGGTCGACCTTCGTGCCGAGGCGTTCGCCCGGCTCGGCCTCCTCGGCGAGCCGTTCCAGGATGCGGGCGGCGTACTCCGCCCGGCTCCCGATGTGGCTGCCGGGCACGGCCACCCGGACACCGGCCGGGTCCGTCATGGGGCCTCCTGCTCTTGACGTTGTCCGATGCTGCCCCCAGTATTGCATCGAATTAATAATGATCGATAGCTGGGCTCGAAGAGGAGCAGCGCATGGACATCCACGACGTGATCGTGGTCGGGGCCGGCCCCGTCGGCCTGCTCACCGCCCGGCTGCTCGGGCTCGCGGGCCACGACGTGCACGTGGTGGAGCGGTGGCCCGAGCCGTACCCGTTGCCGCGGGCGGTGCACTTCGACCACGAGATCGGCAGGCTGCTGCAGTCCGCGGGGCTGGGTGACCGCGTCCGGGCGGTATCGGAGCGGGTGCCGGACTTCTACGAGTGGCGCAACCGCGACGGCGACACGCTCCTGCGGATCGACTGGTCGCAGGACGGCGCCTGTGGTTGGCCGGTGGCGAACTTCTTCTCCCAGCCCGCCCTGGAGGCCGTCCTCGCCGAGTCGGTCGAGGAACTGCCGAACGTCCGCCTCTCCCGTGGGCTGGAGGTGGTCGGGCTCGCCGAGCGCGACGGGGAGGTGGAGGTGAGCGTCGCAGGCGGCACGTCGGAGCGCCTGCGTGCCCGGTACGTGGTGGGGTGCGACGGGGCCAACAGCTTCGTGCGCCGGCACCTGGACACCGACCTCACCGACCTCGGCTTCGACTTCGACTGGCTGATCGTCGACGTGCTGCCCCACGACGAGCGCGACTGGTCGCCGATGAACTGGCAGCTGTGCGACCCCGTGCGCCCCACCACGATCGTCTCCGGAGGCCCGGGCCGTCGCCGGTGGGAGTTCATGCGCCTGCCCGGGGAGGACCGCGCCGAGCTCGACTCCCTCGACACGGCCTGGCGGATGTTGGCGGCCTGGGGACGCAACCCGGACAACACCACCCTCGAGCGGCACGCGGTGTACACGTTCCAGGCCCGGTGGGCGGACAGCTGGAACCGGGGCCGGTTGCTGCTGGCCGGGGACGCGGCCCACCTGATGCCGCCGTTCGCCGGTCAGGGGATGTGCTCGGGGCTGCGCGACGCCGCCAACCTGGCGTGGAAGCTCGACCGGGTGCTCCGCGGCGCCTGCGCGCCCGAGCTGCTCGACAGCTACACCAGCGAGCGCCGTGAACACCTGCAGCACGCCATCTCGATGTCGGTGGCGCTGGGGCGCACCATCTGCGTCCTCGACGAGGACGAGGCCCGCGAGCGCGACAGGCGGATGCGTGCCACGGGCGGCGACCCGCGCCTGGCGCTGCCACCGATGCCCCCCGAGCGGCTCGGGCCCGGCGCCTGGGACACGACGCTCACCCCCGAGGCCGTACAGGGGCAGCTCACCCCGCAGTTCCGGGTGAGCGACGGCGACGCGTCCGGTCTGCTCGACGACCTCGTCGACACCGGCACCGGTCCGGGCTTCACGCTCATCGGACTCGGTGTCGACCCGGCGGCCGAGCTCACCGGTGAGCAGCTCGACGTGCTCGACGTGCTCGGCGTCCGGTCGCTGGTGCTGGTGGACGAGCAGCAGGTCGCGCAGGTGCGACCTGCGCAGCGGACGCGGCGGCTCGTCGCCCACGACGGGCGGGCCCGCGACTGGTTCGCCGCCGCCGGTGCGAGCGTCGTGCTCGTGCGGCCCGACTTCTACGCCTACGGCGCCGTCGAGGACCCACGGCGGGTGGGCGTACTGGTCGAGCGGCTGCACGCCGACCTCGGCGCCACCACCCCCGTCCGCGGCACCCCCGTCCGCGGCACCGCCTATGCCGAGACCGCCGCCGGCTGAGCACGCCGGCGCACCACGAGGAGGAACACGACGATGAGGCTGGCCAACGTCGACGGGCGCGCGGTCCTGCTGACCACCGACGCCGCGGGTATCGACGTCGAGCAGGCGTCGGAGGGCAAGTTCGGCCCCGACCCGGCGTCGATCTACGAGAACTGGGACGCGTTCCGGGCATGGGCGGACCGGGCACCGGCGGGGCCGGAGGTCGCGTTCACCCGCTCCCGGCTGGGCCCGCCGTCGCCCGCTCCCCGCCAGATCGTGGCGATCGGGTTGAACTACCACGCCCACGCCGCCGAGTCGGGTTTCGAGTCGCCCGACCGGCTGCCGCCCACGTTCACCAAGTTCCGGTCCGCGCTGACCGGTCCCGACGC
This sequence comes from Pseudonocardia sp. CNS-004, assembly GCA_001942185.1. GTDB lineage: Bacteria > Actinomycetota > Actinomycetes > Mycobacteriales > Pseudonocardiaceae > Pseudonocardia. The sequence continues at coordinate 4,649 of MKJV01000068.1, read as the reverse complement.
CGAGGTCGTGATCCCGGCCGGGGGCACCGTGGACTGGGAGGTCGAGCTGGTCGCCGTGATCGGCCGGACGGCCACCGGGGTGTCCCCGGACGACGCCTGGGGCCACGTCGCCGGGGTGACGATCGGCCAGGACATCTCCGAGCGGGTCTCGCAGCTCGCGGGCCCGGCACCCCAGTTCAGCCTGGGCAAGTCCTTCCCGAACTTCGCGCCCACCGGGCCGTGGCTGGTCACCCCCGACGCGCTCCCGGACCGGGACGACGTCGGCCTCGGGTGCGCGGTGGACGGCGAGACCGTGCAGGACGGCCGCACCCGCGACCTGATCTTCCCGGTCGCCCGGCTGGTGGCGGAGCTGTCCCGGACGATCACCTTGTACCCCGGCGACATCGTCTTCACCGGCACCCCGTCGGGGGTGGGGCTCGGGCGCACCCCGCAGCGGTTCCTCCAGCCCGGCGAGGAGCTCGTCAGCTGGATCGAGGGCATCGGCGAGATCCGTCAGCGGTTCGTCGCCGACTCGGCCGGCATCACGGGGGAGGAGGCCTGAGATGGGTCTGCACCGGCTCACCCGCGTCACGATGGGCGTCCCGAACGTCGCGGACACCGTCGCCTACTACGCAGAGTTCGGCCTCACCCACGTCGGAGGGGGTTCCTTCGCCACGGTCGACGGTGGCGAGCAGCTGCGGGTGGTGCACGCCCCGCACCGACGGCTGGTCGAGATCGGGGTGGGCGCCGACGACCACGACGACGTCGCCCGCGTCGCCTCCCGGCTGGACCGGCTCGGGGTGCCGCGCAGCGTCGCCGACGGCGTGCTGACCGCGGTCGAACCCGTCTCCGGGTTCACCGCCCGGGTGGAGGTCGCGCCCCGCATCGCGCAGGAGCCGGTCGCCGCGACGCCGTACAACGGGCCCGGGCGGGTCGAGCGGTTCGGCCGGGCGCCCGGCGTCCTTCGCGGCACCCCCATCCGGCCGCGGAAGCTGGGCCACTGCGTGGTGGGCACGACCAACCTCGAGGCGACGATGGGGTTCTTCACCGAAGGGCTGGGCTTCAAGGTCAGCGACTACATCGGCGACAAGGGCGCGTTCATGCGGTGCTCGGTGGACCACCACAACGTGCTCGCGCTGGCGGCGCCGGTGAACTTCCTGCACCACACCTCCTGGCAGGTCGACGACATCGACGACGTCGGGCGTGGCGCGGCGGCGATGCTCGCGGCCGACCCCGAACGGCACGTGTGGGGGCTGGGCCGCCACCACGCGGGCTCGAACTTCTTCTGGTACCTCAAGGACCCGGCGGGCAACTTCAGCGAGTACTACTCCGACATGGACTGCATCCCCGAGGACGAGATCTGGGAGCCCGAGGTGTTCGAGGGCTGTTCAACTGGGGGCCGCCCCCGCCGCCGTCCTTCCTGCAGCCGGACGACCTCGCCGCGCTGATGACGGGCCAGCACGCGCCGACGCGCTGACTCCGAGCCTGCACATTCAGAAGTCCAACTGCTGACAATCTTCGAATCCATCTGTTGGACAGATCGATCCGTGGCGTCGACCATTGGTCCGGAAGGGCCGTCATGCCCTCGAGCAAGGTTGCACGAACCGGAGGAACCATGACCACCGTCGCCGTCACGGGCAGCAGCGGCAAGCTCGGCCGTCACGTCGTACGCCATCTGCAGGACCGCGGCTACCGCGTGGTCGCCCTCGACCGGGTGCCGGACCCCGGCTCGGTGGCCGCGGTGTCGGTGCGGGTCGACCTGACCGACTACGGCCAGGTCATCGAGGCGTTCACCGCGGTGGACGACCGGCACGACGGCGTGGACGCGGTCGTGCACCTCGCCGCCGTCCCCGCGCCGGGACTCACCACCAACGCCGCGACGTTCGCGAACAACATCACCGCCACGTACAACGTCTTCGCCGCCGCGCGCGCCGCGGGCGTCCGCAACGTCGTGTGGGCCTCCAGCGAGACTGTGCTGGGCCTTCCGTTCGACGTGCCGCCGCCCTACATCCCGGTCGACGAGCGGTACCCGGTGCGCCCGGAGAGCACCTACTCGCTGGTCAAGAGCCTGGAGGAGGAGATGGCCGGGCACTTCTGCCGGTGGGTGACGGACCTGAAGATGATCGGGTTGCGGTTCTCCAACGTCATGGACCCGCAGGACTACGCGCGGTTCCCCGGCTTCGACGCCGAACCGGGGCTGCGGCGGTGGAACCTGTGGTCCTACATCGACGGCCGCGACGGTGCCCAGGCCGTGCGGCTTGCCCTGGAGCACCAGCGACCGGTGTGGACGTGTTCGTGATCGCGAACGCGGACACCGTGATGTCGCGGCACAGCGCCGACCTCGCCGCCGAGGTCTACCCCGGGGTGTCGGTCACGCGGGAGCTCGGCGAGCACGAGACGATGCTGTCGATCGACAAGGCTCGCCGGGTCCTCGGCTACGAGCCGGAGTTCGGCTGGCGCACCGCCGGCGCGGCGTCGGGGTAGCGGACGGAGACCGCTACCGCCCGGGACGGATCTCGTGGGGTGCCACTCCGGGCACGATCCGGTTGCGGGTTCCGCCGAGCAGCTCCACGGTGGTCGTGACGACGTCGCCGGGCCGCAGCGGCGGGAGGAAGTCGCGGCCGTGGCGGCCCCACAGTTCGGCCAGGCAGCCGCCCTGGCAGGTGCCGCTCGGGTGAGCCGCACGCCAGGCGCTCGCGACGGCGCTCACGTACGTCTCGCTGCCTCATCCTGGCCCCGGCCTCCCGCGCAGTCGGCCGGGTTCCCAATGATCCTGCCCTGTCGGCGGGATGGCCGAGTTGGCAGAACGACCGAATTCTGGCTGGGTGGGCGGCCGTACCCGACCTGGCCCAGGCCTGTTCCGGACGAGACCGCCCCTGCTGCGTGCTCGCGCACCTTGCGGTGGTCCCGCTCCACCCCCTCGCCGGTGATCATCGGGCCGGTCGCAGGCGTGTTCAGCCTCGTGATCGGCGGGATCGGGACATGCGCTGCAGGGGTGCAGCTCAGGTCCCTCGTTCGCCGATCAAGACCGTTTCGAAGGAGCCACGCACCCCGATTCGTCCCGGCACGCCGTCGACGGGTCGCGCCGCCGGAGAAGGGCTGCATGATCCGAGGTTTCGGGATCACCGCGGGCAAGATCCGAAGTTTCGGGTGCTCACGGTCGTCGCAGCAGCCATGGACAACCGACACCTGCGATCATGACCTCGCCGCGCGGATGCCCGGGGCGGGAGGCAGCCCGGGTGCCGGGGACTGCGCGCCAACGGAAGCCGGGCCGGGTTGACGGTGCTCGCGCCGGTGGAACCCCGCCAGATCCTGCAGGCGGGCGCGAACTGCCGGGACCACGTCGCCGAGATCGTCGTCTCGGGGAGCCCGGCGGGCAACGGTGGGGTCTGGCAACGGTGGCTGCGGCCCGGTGACGTCCTCGAGGCAGCCATCTCCGGCATCGGCGCCCAGCGCAACACCTGCGTGTCGGGACCGGTGACGTAGTTGCCGCCGAAGCTCTCGACCACGTCGCCGATGTCGGCGAGCAGATCTTCCCCGGTCGGCGGCCGACCTCCGTCGTACGAAGTGCTCGTCGAGAGCCACGACGGTCTTGCCGCCCCCGTGGTGCAGGCCCGCGAGCGCCGCCTTCTCGGTCATGGCCGCGGACAGCCGCACCGCGTCGTTGCATCCGTCCTGCCAGGACCGGTAGCTCGTGATCCGGCATCCGCCCAACGCCGGACCGAGTCGGGTCGAGTGGATGCTGACTGTGATCATCTGGCCGGTGCCAGCTCGACACGCGCTGCCAGGTGCCGGTTGGTCAGCCTGGCGTCGGCTGCAGCTCGCGGATGATCGCTCTGTCCCGCTCGTCCATGCGCCCAGTATCGAAGGAGACGGCCGAATCCACCGTTAACGACGACGTCCCGGCCTCCGAGCGTTGAGCGTGTCTGTTCCGCGGGTCGTCACCGCGATCGTTCTCGTCTTCGCCTCGCTGCTGCCCGCCGGGTGCTCCCAGGCCGTCGCCGGCACGGCCACGGCAGACCCGGTCGCGTGGCCCGCGTCGCCCAGGAGCGGGCGTGCAGGTCGGCGGGGGACGCGATCGTCACAGCGATCCGGACGATGGTGCAGCGGGTCGACAGCGGCGGCTTCCTCGACGGTCCGACCGCGAGCGCGATGATGCGCGAGATCCCCGTGGTCGAGCTCGGACGGAACCTGGCCGGCTCGTGCGGACGAGAGCTGGTCAGCGGCGAGTACTCGCGGCTGCTCGTCGAGCTCAACGCCCAGCCCGCCGCCACGGTCTTCGGTCGCGTCGCGCTGAGCGCCGCGATCACCGGCCTCTGCCACGTGGACGGAACGACCATCGTGCTCGATCAGCAGGCCCGTCTGGTGTGCGCCGGGCGGTCGGGTGGCGGTTGAGGGCGCCGTCAGGTGGCCATGCCGGCGCCTTCGATGGCGGTGGAGGCGGCGGCGCGCATGCGGCGCAGCAGTCGTGAGGTCACCGGTCGCACCAGTGGGTGTTGTCCGTCGTTCGCGGCCGCGGCATCTCGCCATGCGGCCGTGCGCGCGTGGAGGGTGGCGGGGTCGCCGAGCTGGACGCAGTCGAGGGTGTCGTGGTCGAGGTCGATGGTGATGGTGTCGCCGTCGTGGATGAGGGCGATGGGGCCGCCGAGTGCGGCTTCGGGGCCGACGTG
>MKJV01000067.1 GCA_001942185.1 Pseudonocardia sp. CNS-004 | reverse complement strand
GGATGGCCAGTGCCATGGGTGCGGATGCCCAGTCGTCGTTGTCGTGCTGGTTCCCGTCGGCGGACATCGCGATACGACCCACCTCCGCATCGAACGTGCCCGTCGGGCCGCTCGGTGTGCCGGGCACCTGCGTGCCGCATGCAGCGAGCAGGGCCGTCGCCGCGAGAGCGGCCGCGACGGCGGCGAAGGGGTGTCGGGTCATCGCTGCCTGCCTCCTGTTCTGCGGCGCCACCCGAGTACCGCGGCGGCGGCCACGCTCTGCGCACCGAGCCATGCCCATCCCACACCCACGATGCCCACCGCGGGCACCAGGAGCAGGGTGGCGACGATGACCACGGCGCTGATCGCGGCGGGGAGCCCGAACTGGACCGCCCGTTGGCGGCGCACGCGGGCTTCCCACAGCGCCGAGTTCGTCACGACGTTCGGGATGGCGGACAGCGCGAGCACCGCGAGCACGACCGCCCCGGACTCCGCGTAGTCGCTCCCGAACACCCACAGGATGAAGTAGGAGCCGATGGCCACGAGGGTGGCGCCGGGGAGGACCAGGGTCATCGCCTTGCGGTCCATCCCCCGGCGGGCACGGGCGATCGCGTCGTCGTCGCCCGCGGCCGAGTGCGCCACCATCGACTTGCCCATGCCGGTGGCGACCAGGTAGAGCGCGTAGGTGACCTGCCACGCCACCCCGTACACGGCGGCGCCTTCGGCCCGGCGAGGGCGATCACGATGAGCGGGAGCCCGAAGACGGCCGCCTGCCAGGCCACGTTGCCCGCGTAGTCGATGCCGATGAACCCGGCGAGGTCGCGCGCGGCAACGGGCCGGCCGGCGGTGGGCGCGGTGGCCGCCGAGGTGCGCAGAACGCGTGCCAGGTAGCCGACGACCACGACCACGACCAGCAGCGTTGCGGCCATCGTGCCGAGCGCGATCCCGCCGATGAGCCCCAGCCCGGCGGCCACGACGAGCAGGCCGATCTTGAGCAGGGCGAAGACGATGTTCTCCACCAGGACCAGCGGGGCCTGCCGGATCGCGGTGAGGGCGGAGTCCTGCAGGACGAAGATCGTCCAGACCGGCACGCCGACCAGGTAGAACGCGATCACTGCGGGGTGCCCGAACGTCGCGACGAGATCCGGTGCCCAGATGTTCGCACCGAGCCCGAATCCGAGCCCTACCGCCGCACCCCACCCCAGGCCGACGGCGAAGCAGCCCGCCACGAGAGCGCGGCGCCGCTCGGCGACGGGCACGAACCGCAGCAGCGCGTTGCCCATGTTCAGGTGGGAGGCCGAGGCCAGCAACGTCACCGCGGACAGCGCCGCCGAGTTGACCCCGAGCGTGGCCTGGTCGAACAGCCGCGCGGCGAGCACCCAGAACAGCATCCCGATCGCGGACGACACGCCGGAGCTGAGCACCAGCGCCATCCCGTCGCGGTGCTGGGGCGCCCACCAGCTGTCCGCGCCGGCACCGGCTCGTCGCGTCCGCACGGTCGGGGCGTCGTGATCGGCCGCGCCGGCCTCTGCCGGCGCGTCCGCTGCCGTGCTCGACTGCGGCTCGTGCCCCGTCATCGGGCCCGCCTCCCGCATCTGGCCATGCTGGGTCATGTCTCCTCGAGGAGGTGGGTACCGGCGGTTGCCGACGAGAACGTGATCATTCGGGATGAAGCCTGTGCCGCCGCTGAGAGCCGGGCATCCAGACTCTTACGTAAGGGTAGTGATGGCCCCGGGGGTTTCTTGCGCAGCCCTTGCTAGTGGCTGCCCGACAGGTTTCCGGCCAGGGCGGTGTGGCGGATCCGGCTCGGCTCGTTCATCCCGCTGATCGTGGCGGTCTTGCCACGTGCCGCGTACTTGGCGGTGATCGCGTCGAGCGCCGCGACGGTCGAGGCGTCCCAGATGTGCGCCGCCGACAGGTCGATCACGATCGTGTCCGGGTCGCCGGCGTAGTCGAAGGCGAAGACGAGGTCGTTGCTGGAGGCGAAGAACAGCTGCCCGCTGACTCGGTAGACCTTCGTCGTGCCGTCGGGGTCGAGCACGCTGGTGACGTCGACGACGTGTGCGACCCGGCGGGCGAAGAGCACCATCGCGACGAGGACGCCGATGCCGACGCCGTACGCGAGGTTGTGCGTGGCGACCGTGACCGCGACGGTGGAGAGCATCACGGTGGTCTCGCTCTTGGGCATGCGCCGCAGCGTGCGCAGGCTGTGCCAGTCGAACGTCCCCACCGACACCATGATCATCACGGCGACGAGCGCCGCCATCGGGATCCGCCCGACGAGATCCCCCAGCGCGACGACCAGTACGAGCAGGAAGACCCCTGCGAGGAACGTGGACAGGCGGGTCCGGGCTCCTGATGCCTTCACGTTGATCATCGTCTGGCCGATCATCGCGCACCCGCCCATGCCACCGAAGAACCCGGTGACGATGTTGGCCACGCCCTGCCCCCACGACTCGCGGGTCTTGTTCGAGTGCGTGTCGGTGATGTCGTCCACCAGCTTCGCGGTCATCAGCGACTCGATCAGCCCGACCATGGCCAGCGCCAGCGCGTACGGGGCGATGATGTTCAGCGTCTCCCAGGTGGGCGGCACCGCGGGCAGCGCGAGCATGGGAAGGCTGTCCGGCAGAGCTCCCTGGTCGCCCACCGTCGGAACGGCCACCCCGGCGGCCACGGTGAACACGGTCAGACCGGTGATCGCCACCAACGGTGCGGGCACCACCCGGGTCAGCCGGGGGAGTCCGACGATCACCACGAGGCCCGCGGCCAACAGCCCGTAGACGGCCCACGGCACGTCGACGAGGTGCGGGACCTGGGAGAGGAAGATCAGGATCGCGAGCGCGTTGACGAATCCGACCATGACGCTGCGGGGCAGGAACCGCATCAGCCGGGCAACACCCGCTGCAGCCAGTGCCACCTGGAACACCCCACCGAGGACCACGGCGGCGACCAGGTGCTCGACGCCGTGCGACAGCGCCAGCGGGGCCACGACGAGCGCGACCGCCCCGGTGGCCGCGCTGATCATCGCCGGCGCCGCCGGTGATCGAGATCGTCACGGCATGGTGAACGAGGCGAACAGCCCGACCCGCGGGTCGACCCCGGCGATGAGGGAGAAGGCGATCGCCTCGGGGATCAGGGCGAGCGCGACGACGAGGCCGGCGAGGACCTCCGTGCGCAGCACCCGGGGTGAGAGCCAGGCGGGACGTGCGGGACGGAACGCGCGCAGAGCAGGGCGGGACATCGCAACTTTCGGGTGGCAGGCGAGGGGAGCGGGAGCACACGCGTTGGGGCTCGACCGCCGAGAACCCTACCCTGACGCGACGGGAGAGTTGTGAGGTTTGTGATCGCGCCGACAGTCGGGTGTGGCCTCAGGGCGCGGCGAGATCGACCGCACCCGGGATGGCGGCGAAGACTTCCTCGACGTGGCGGAGCAGCTCCGCGGACCCGCCTGGTTCGGCAGCGGGCCGGGAGTTCAGCGGTCCGCGTCCGGGCACCAGCCGCGAGCCGCGTACCGCGGCATCCGGCGTGTCGGCGCGGTGCGAGCGGTCGTTGCGCCCTGCGCGGATCCAGTTCTTGGCTGCGCACCGCCACGCGGCGACGACGAGCTCGCCGAGCAGGCGTACGCGGACATCCGCGCGGCTGTCGATGCCGAGCTTCTCCTCGAGCTGGGCGACGACGCGTTCCTGCGCCCCGATCGACAGCACGATGCTGCGATCCCACAGCGCGGGAGTGCGGGCGAGCAGCCCGCGGGTCGCGAGGAACCGCTCGTCCCAGTCCGGGCCGAGGCCGGTCACGGCATCGGCGAGCGCCTCACGCAGCACGTCCAGAACCGGCCCGTGGATCTCCCGCGCACAGCGATCTTCGCCGGTCAGTTCATGTCGCCGCCGGGCTCGGCGCCGTCATCTTCGCCGTGCTGCTCGCCGTTCGTGTCCCGGAGCGGACATCAACTCCGGAAGCCGGTGGCTCATGATCCTTCTCGCGCCGGCCTGCGCGGGACGCGGTCGTCGTGCGGTGTGCGGGAGAGCGACCTGAGCTCGCGGGACAGCGCCTCGAGATCGTGGAGCTGCGCCCGCAGGCGCTCGACCCGGGAGTCGGCGAGGGCCTGGTAGATCGAGAGCCGGTGTCGCACGTCGGTCGCCCGCGTGTCAGCGGCACCGTCATCGGTGGCGGGCGGGTCGGCGAGTGCGCGAGCGTCGTAGACCAGGTCCACCAGGTCGCGGATCTGTTCGAGGGACAGGTCGAGCGGCTTGAGGCTCTTGATGAACAGCATCCGCTCGACGTCGGCCTCGGTGTAGAGCCGGAACCCGCCTGCGCTCCGTCCGGACGGCACCACGAGGCCCACGTCGCCCCAGTGCCGGATCGTGCGCAGGGACAGGCCCACGCGGTTGGCGGCCTCGCCGATCTGCAACACCCACTACCTGCTTCCCGCCGCAGCCCGAGGCCGTCTCGACACCCACTGCTCGGCCATCGGAGTGCCTCCGGAGAGGCAATCTACCCGGCGGTCAGGGGGCGGCCCCGCTGAACCCACGCTGAGAACGCGGCAACTCTACTGTGACGTAAGGGTAGGGTGCCGTGGGCGAGGACGCACGACGACGACCGGCTCGGGAGTGCGATGAGGACGCTGCACGGCACGTTCGACCCGCGCCGCAACAGCTTCGATCTCCTGCGCCTGTTGTTCGCCGCGACCGTGGCCGTCAGCCACGGCCTGGTGCTCCAGACCGGCTGGCAGCCGAAGTGGGGCGTGTCCACACTGGGCGACTTCGGGCTGGACGGGTTCTTCATCCTCAGCGGGTTCCTGGTGACCCGCAGCTTCCTGACGCTCGACTCGTTCCCGCGCTTCGTCTGGCACCGGTTCCTGCGGATCATGCCCGGATTCTGGGTGTGCCTCGTGGTCGTGGCGCTGGCGGTGGCCCCTGCTGCGGCGCTGCTGCGCGGTCTACCCGCCACCACCCCGTTCACCGGAGATCCGTCCGCGATCCGCTACGTGATCGGCAACGCCGGCCTCTTGATCGTGCAGTACGACATCGCCGGCATCCTCGTCGACCGGCCCCGCGAGCTGAGCTTCAACGGTGCGCTGTGGACGCTGTTCTTCGAGGCGTTCTGCTACACGGTCGTCGCCGCACTCGGCGTCCTCGGCGTCCTGCGCCGCCGGACATGGGTCGTGGCCGGTGTCGCCGCCGTCCTCGCGGTGCTGACCGTCCTGCAGGAGGCGGGGCTGCCGGTGTGGCTCAACGACCGGGTCCTGCGGCTGCTGTTGGTGTTCCTGCTCGGTGCGCTCGCCCACCTCTACGCCCACCGCATCCCGATGCACGGCGCCTCGCCGCGGGCGCGCGGCGGTCTTCCTCGGCAGCGTCGTCCTGTTCGACGACTACCGGGTGCTCGGGGCGGCGCCGTTCGCGTATCTCATCGCGTGGTCCGGAACCTGCTTCCCCCGGCCGTGGTCGATGCCCGCCGACCTGTCGTACGGGGTCTACATCTACCACTGGCCGATGTTCCAGCTCCTCGGTCTCACCGGGCCGGCTGCGTTGCCGCCGGCGCTGTTCGTCCCGATCGGGCTCGCCGTCGTCGTCGTTCCCGCGGCACTGTCCTGGTACCTGGTCGAGAAGCCGGCGCTGGCGCGCAAGGGCGGCCCCACGCCTGACCGGGTGACCGCGGCGATCGTCCGGATCGTCGGCCGTACCTCCCGCAGGGCCGACCGTCGCACCTGAACCGGCCCGCCGGTACAGGGGTCGTCCGGGCGGCACCGTCAGGATCGCGTTACGGTGGCATCGGTGTGCCGGGAAGTCTGGTCGGCGAGTGAAGCCGCCACGCCTTCCTGAAGGAGCACGAATGGGCCCGCCCGCTCGCCCCACCCCCTCGCTGTTCGCCCGGCGCAGCTGGCCCGAGGTGCGGCGCATCGGCGACATCCTGCGCACCGAGACCGTGGGCGGGGTGCTGCTGGTCGCCGCCGCCGCGGTCGGGTTGCTGTGGGCGAACTCCCCGTGGGCCGACGCCTACCAGGCGCTGTCGCACCTGCACGTCGGTCCGGCGGCGCTCCACCTCGACCTGACGCTGCACCAGTGGGCGGCCGACGGCCTGCTCGCGATCTTCTTCTTCGTGGCGGGGCTGGAACTCAAGCGCGAGTTCGTCGCCGGTGACCTGCGCGATCCGCGCCGCGCGGCACTGCCGGTGGCCGCCGCCGTGGGTGGCATGGCGGTGCCGGCGCTGCTCTACGTCTCGATCAACGCCGCGTCCGGACCGGACGCGCTGGTCGGTTGGGCGATCCCGACCGCCACCGACATCGCCTTCGCCCTCGCCGTCCTCGCGGTGATCAGCACCCACCTGCCGTCGGCCCTGCGGACGTTCCTGCTCACCCTCGCCGTGGTCGACGACCTCCTCGCGATCACGATCATCGCGATCTTCTACACCGCCACCCTCGAATGGGGGCCGCTCGCGCTCGCCGCGGTGCCGCTGGGGCTGTTCGCCGTGCTGGTGCAACGGCGTGTGCGGTCGTGGTGGCTGCTGCTCCCGCTGGCCTTCGCGGCGTGGGCGCTGGTGCACGCATCGGGCGTGCACGCCACGGTGGCGGGGGTGCTGCTCGGCTTCGCCGTGCCGGTCATCCGCCGAGCCCCGGGACCGGGACCCGGGCTGGCCGAGCACTTCGAGCACCGGTTCCGCCCGTTGTCGGCGGGCGTGGCCGTGCCGATCTTCGCGTTCTTCGCGGCAGGGGTGACGATCGCAGGTGCTGGTGAGCTCGGTGCGAGCCTCGGTGACTCCGTCACCCTCGGCATCATCGTCGGGCTGACGCTCGGCAAGCCGATCGGGGTGCTGGGCGCCACCTGGCTCGTGCAGCGGTTCACCCGGGCCCGGCTCGCCGACGGCCTGGGCTGGGCCGACGTCCTGGGGCTCGCCCTGCTGGCAGGTATCGGGTTCACGGTGTCGTTGCTCATCGGCGAGCTCGCCTTCGGCGGCGGGAGCGTGGGCGACGAGCACGTGAAGATCGGGGTGTTGCTCGGTTCGCTGCTCTCCGCGCTGCTGGCGACGGTCGTGCTGCGTATGCGCAACCGGCACTACCGGCGCATCTGCGCGGAAGAGGAACGCGACACCGACGCCGACGGGATACCCGACGTGTACGAGAACGGGTAGTGGGTCGACCTCGTGAAACGTACAATCGGGACAGGGCGTGCCGGGAAGGCTGGTCGGCGGCAAGTGCCGACTGCGCGAAAGGCCCCGGAGATGACCACATCGTCCACTCCAGGCCACGACGATCACGGCCACGACGATCACGACGCCCTGTCGGAGTGGGAGCGCCGGGTTCTCGCCGGCATCGAACGCGAGTTGGCCGCCAGCGACCCTCGTCTCGTCGAGGAGCTGGCCCGTCCGCGCCGGTGCCGCCCGGCGCCGCGGTGGTGGCCGCTGTCGGTTCACACCACCGGGGTCCTGCTCGTGGGGTTGCTCGTGCTCGTGGTCGCCGGCGCTCTGCTGCCGGCGTCGTGGTGGGCGGTTCTCGGACTCGTCACCACGCTCGTCATCGTCCCGTGGCTGCTGTTCGCCGCCACCGAGAAGAACGGCTGGGACTGAATCGGCCCTCCGATCCGGGCTCGCCGCCAACCGAAGGATGTGAGTCGTGCTCACGACCGTACTGATCGTGATAATCGTGCTGGTGGTGCTGCTGGCCGGCAGTGGTGTCCGGATGGTGCAGCAGTACCAGCGCGGTGTGGTCCTGCGGTTCGGGCGGCTCCTGCCCGAGGTGCGGCAGCCGGGCCTGCGCCTGATGATCCCGGTGGCCGACCGGATGGTGAAGGTGCCCGTCCAGACCATCGTGCTCGACGTCCCACCGCAGGGCGCGATCACGAAGGACAACGTGACCCTCAACGTCGACGCCGTGGTGTACTTCCGGGTCACCGACCCGGTGAAGGCCGTGGTCAACGTGGAGAACTACCTCGGTGCGATCTCCCAGGTCGCCCGCACGTCGTTGCGGTCGGTGATCGGCCGGGCCGACCTGGACACCATGCTGTCGGATCGGGAGCAGGTCAACGCCGAGCTGCGCGCGGTGATCGACACCCCGACCGATGACTGGGGCATCTCGATCGACCGGGTGGAGATCAAGGACATCGCCCTCCCCGAGACCATGCGCCGCGCCATGGCACACCAGGCCGAGGCCGAGCGGGACCGCCGCGCCCGCGTCATCTCCGCCGACGGCGAGTTCGAGGCCTCGACCCGGCTCGCCGACGCCGCCCGGGTCATGGCCGACACCCCCGGCGCGCTGCAGCTGCGCCTGCTGCAGACCGTTGCCGACGTGGCATCGGACCAGAACAGCACGCTGGTGATGCCGCTGCCGGTGGAGCTGCTCCGCTTCTTCGAGAGCTCGAGCGGGGACCGGACCGGCACGGCGCCCGCCGAGGCGTCGATCCCGCTGCCGTCGCCCGCCGCTCCCGCGGGCCTCTCGGCCGGCGCGGACGGCGCGGCCGGCGCGGACGGCGATGGTGACGGACCCGGGACCGCCGCGGTCACCACAGATCAGGAGGCAGGTCCTCGGTGAGGTCGGCCAGCTCGCGGACGGTCTTGGCCGCGTAGGCCGCACGGGTCCGTTCGTCGAACTCGATGATCGTCAGCCGCCCGTCGTGGAGCGCCCGTTCGAGTCGGCGGACGACGGCCTGCCGCTCGTCGTCGGACGCTCGATGGTCGCGTTTCACCGGCGCTCCTGTCTGCTCTCCCGACGGCCCAAGGGTAATGCGGCCCGTGCGGGGTCAGGCCGGCTCGTCCTCCGGCTCCGGGCGGCGGACGAGCAGCGACATCCCTTGGTGGGTCTCGAGGTCGAGCCCGAAGCTCTGCAGGTCGTCGACCACGGCCACGGGCTCGTTGGTGAACATGTCGATGATCTGGCCGCCCGGGGGCAGCGCCTCCGACCGGATGGTGCCGGAGATGAGCTCACCCGCGAAGTTGAGGATGGTCAGCTGCAGCAGCTGGGGATCGTCGAGCTCGTGGACGAGCACGAGCATCGCCTTGTGCGAGACGTCCGGGATGTCGACCTGCCGGCTGGTCGCGATGCCGTAGTGGGTGCGCACGGCGAGGATCGCCTGCAGCTGCCTGGCGAAGCTGGTCTCGTCCGCGAGCTGTTCGGGGATGGGGCCGTAGAGGCTGCGGCCACGGGGCATCCCGGACTCGGACCTCCTGGCCCGCGGGGCCACGCCCATGAGGTCGTGGGCGGCACGGTGGATCCAGCGGGTGTCGCCGCCTTCGACGAGCTCCGCCACGTCCTCCCGCGGGAGGGTGAGCATGCCGCACAGGTCCCACCCGGACATGGCGAACACGCCGGGCTGGAGGGCGTTGAACATGGCCAGGAGCAGGTGCGCGCGCGGATCCGGTCGCGGTCGGCGCCGTCGTCGATGCCGTCCAGGTCGGAGAAGCCCAGTACCGCGGCGATGACGGTGGCGGTGGTGCACGCGATCCCGTTGGTGGTGAAGATCAGGTTGTACGGGTGGTCCGGGCCGGTGAGGCGCTCGACGAGATCCGCCCGGATCGTCTCGGCCAGCGCCGCCCCGGTGATCTCCTCGCCCTTGTAGGTGTACACGTCGTCCTGGTGGCCGGTGGCCCAGTGGACCAGCTCGTAGGTGAGCTCGTCGTGGTTCTGCAGCGCGTGCACGAGCGAGGCCGGGTCGACGCCGAGCTCGAGCGAGCTGCGCAGGGTCAGCCGGAGGAACTCGGTGTCGCCGGTGGCGAGGGCGTGGTGGTAGGCGGGGCGGTTGATGAAGTCGTAGGACAGGTCGGCGCCGGCCTCGGAGGTGATCCGGATGTCGTCGATGGTGAGGTTCAGCTCCTGGAACGTGAACCCGCCGACCTTGCGGACCATGCTGCCGATCACCTGGTTCGCGGCCTCGGACAGCGGATGCCCCTCCGACCACGCGGGCATCCCCTCCGCGCTCTTCTCGACGCCGAGGAAGCCGTTGGCGTCCAGCCGCAGCCCGCCGGAGCCGAGGTCGGTCAGCGAGTGCAGGGTGTCCCCGATGACGAGACGCATCCCGGCGAAGGACGGGTCCAGCCAGTTGATGGAAGGCTGGCCGTCCTTGAAGTAGTGCAGGTACACCCACCGCCGCTCGACCCCGTCGGGGCCGACGACCGGACGCGTGACGCTCCAGTTCGTCTCCTTGATCCCCTCGGTGTAGAAGATCACGCGCTGCAGGCGGCCGATGATGTAGCCGGCCTTGTCGAGCCAGTCCTCGGTGGCCGCGTCGATGTTGGCCGAGTCGCGCCCCGGCGGGACGTCGGGCAGGTGACTCCAGTCCTCGGGGTCGATCTCGACCATGTGGTAGATGCCCGGGTAGTCGTCGACCTTCATCTCGGCGAGCCGGAAGTCCGCGCCCTTGCCGGTGTGCCCGGGCACGACGTCATCGATGATCGTGCCGCCGTACCAGGTGGCCATCCCGCACATGGCGCGGAACTCGTTCTCGGTGCCGAAGGCCGGGTCGATGTGCGTGCCGATCCGGTCGAAGTGGCCGTCGACGCTGGGGGTGTACTGCCAGCCCGAGATCCCGCCCGCCCGCTTGACCGGGCCGGTGTGCACCCCGTCGATGCCGATCGTGGCGAACGCCTTCCACAGCTCCTCGTCGGCGAGCGCGGAGAGGAAGGACTCGCCGGGCCGGGTGATGAACGAGATCGGGTACGCGGTGAACCACACCGACGCCGACTCCACCGCGTGCCGCGGGCTCGGACTGGCGAACGGGTTCTGCACATGGTGCCCTGGCCGGAGAACTGCCGGCTGATCTCGTTGGCGTCGGCCAGCATCGACTGGCTGCGCAGCCACTCGACGTAGCCCGGGTTCGCGCCGGTGGCGGGACCGTCCTGGGCGACGGTCCGGCGCGTGAACGGGGACCTGACGCGGGCCCGGTGGCGCAGGCTGCGCGGCCGGGCGGGGTGCAGGTACTCGGCGTAACTGATCTCGCTGGGTTCGTGGGCCTGCTCCTGGGCCGCCGCCGACTCCGACCGGTCCTGCTCCGCCATGCAGTGCTCTCCGAAAGTGCTGGGTGTGGATGTCGGGTCGTGGATTGCGGGTCGACGTCTCGGGCTACCCGCGCCGCGCAGCACGATACGGCCGCCGGAGGGGGCGCTCGGGTGCGGCCCGCTTCCCGCCGGGAGGTCCGAACGGCGGAGCGTCCCGCCTCCTGAGGGGGGCGGAGGCGGGACGCTCGACGGGGTTCTCGGCCCCATCCTCGCGGGTGTTACCGGTGGTCCCGGTTCACGTTGCGGACGGGGTCAGCGCCCGCTCCAGCGGGGTGGCCGCTTCTGCAGGAAGGCCGCCACGCCCTCGGCGGCGTCCGCCGATGCGCGGGCCCGGTCGCGGGCGACGGCCGTCTCGGCCCATCCGCGCTCGTCGCCGGCGACGTACGCCGCCTCGATCGCGCGCAGCGTCTCGCTCACCGCGACCGGGGCGCGGGCGGCGATCCGCTGGGCCAGCACCAGCGCCTCCTCGATCGCCTTGCCGGGTTCGGTCAACCGGTTGACCAGCCCCAGCTCGTAGGCGCGCCGGGCCGGCAGCGGGTCGCCCGTGAGCAGCAGCTCCCGGGCGATGTTGAGCGGCAGGCGCGCGGGCCCCGGAACAGCCCGCCGCACTCGGCGATCAGACCCAGCCCCACCTCCGGGAAGGAGAACGTGGCGGTGTGCGAGGCCACGACCACCGTGGCGGACAGCGCGATCTCGAACCCGCCGCCTGCCGCGACGCCCTCGACCGCGGCGACGACGGGCTTGCGCATCCGCCGTCCCGCGATCCCGTACGGCCCGCCGCGCTCGGTCGGCTCCCCCGCCCAGTCCCGGATGTCGGTGCCCGCCGAGAAGAAGTCCTGGCCGCCGGTGAGGACGGCGACGAGCGCACCGTCGTCGTCCTCGAAATCGTTGAGCGCGGTGTCGAGCGCGCGGGTCGTGGCCCCGTCGAACGCGTTGCGCCGCGCGGGCCGGTCGATCGTGAGGAGATGCACGGCGTCCCGCCGCTCCACCCGTACCGTCATGTGACGCTCATACGGGGCGCGAGAGGCACCTGGCAAATCGCGCCGCGGCGCACGCGAGCCCGGTCGCGCGGGAGACGACCGGGCCCGCGGCGGATCGGGCTCAGAGAGTCGACCGGAGGGCGGCGCCGATCTCGAGCAGGCGGGTGGCGTGCACGCGGGCGTGGTGGCCGCAGAAGTGGAGCTCGCCGCCGGCCGGCAGCGTGACCACGACCAGCGCTGACACGCCACAGCGGTCGCAGCGCTCGACCCGGGTGTGCAGGAGGGGAACCGGGTGTTCCCGGTTGCCGGCGGGCGTCGTGGTGTTCATGACCGATCACCTTCCGCGTCGGAGCAGCTGTCCGTCCGGAACAGGGTCTGCCACGACGCCCCCGCGGGACAGCCCGCTGGCACTACGAGCGCATGGGGCAGGCCCGCCGGTGTGGATGGGGGTTGACCCCACCTCGGCGGCCGGTACCGCGAACGGGTGCATCCGGGCACGGTCTGGAACCGGGCGGCTCCCCACGGCGACCGACGTGGTGGACCGCCCCGCCCTCCGACCTCCTGTGAGGACGCCATGCGCCACATCGCCACGTTCTGCGGCCAGTGCAACTGCGGCTGCCCGGAGCTGTACCTGGACGACGGTGCGCCGCCCGACCGGCGCGTCGTGATCACCGACGACTTCGGGCAGCACATCCGGATGAGCGTCGGGCAGCTCGCCGACCTCGTCGCCGACGTGCGCCGCGGCGTCCTCGACGAGGTGGTCGCCGCCGGCTGACGCGCCGGGCGCGGGTCAGCGGCCCGCCGTCGCCTTCCCGCGGCCCGGGTGGTGATCAGGTGGTCGACCCCGAACCGCCCGGAGCCGACGACGGCGAGCACCAGGCTGAGCAGCCCGGTCATGATGACCAGCTCGGGCCCGTTGTGGTCCATGGAGTACAGCGGGGCCGTGTGCACGAGGACCCACGCTCCCACCATGTTCAGCGCCATCAGGACGCCGACGACCGGGACCGCGGCGCCGGCGATCATCGCGATGCCGCCGACGAACTCGAAGAGGACGTTGGCCGGGCCGAGGATGCCGGGGATCGGGATGCCCATCGGCGCGAAGAGCGCCCCCACGCCGGAGAGACCCCCGGCGAAGTTGTACATGAGCATGGCGTGCCCGATCATGATGATGCCGAGGCCGATGCGGGCCAGCAGGAGCACGAGGTCCCGGGCCGTCCTGGCGCCGGGAAAATCGACGGTCGTCATGGTCACTCCGCTTTCTAGCGCGTGCGGTGGTCGGTACGTGAGGTTCGACCGTCGAGGTGGCAAGAACTCATCGTTCGGCTCGAACGAGGTTGTCCTGCTGTAGGCCGGTCGGGTCAGCTGTTTCCCCCGTTCGGCCAACGTCGGCGCCGGGCCGCCCGCCGGCGCCCGGCTCGGGCGGGTTCGCCACCGGCAGAGCGCAGGAATGGCGATTCCGCTGATGATGATGCCCACACGCATCCTGTAGAAGAAGGACGGTGAGGGCAGTCACAAGACTCGGTCGATTGCGGGAGCAGGCCCTCGGGTAAACACCCCTATGTCAACTTTGTTGTGGATTCTTGCGGTCGTCCTGGTCGTGGCCGGCGTCCTCGCCATCCTGCGTAAGCAGCTGCTGTGGGGAATCGTTTTGATCATCGTCGGTCTGCTCGTCGGACCCGGCGGGGTCAGCATCTTCGCTTGACGAACGGTGCGCCCGGTCAGCTGTCTGAGTTGGGCTGACCGGGCGTGCTGCGCCGCGCGATCGGCGGCGGAATTTCGTGCGCAAAAGGGGGGATTCATCGTAAGTCAGTGGTCCGATCGGGCGCAGGCTTGCCCACCGATCCTCCGGAGCCTCTACTGTGGCGGGCCCGCGGTGGCCTACGGAAGAAGGCGATATGGCGGAGGCCGGTGAGCGGCGGTCGGGCCGGGCTGTCCTCGGCGAGCTGGTCGAGCAGTTCGATCGCGTCCCGCCGTACGACATCGTCGTCGTGTGCCAGCAGTGGCTGCGCGACCGTGCCGGGGCACGGCGCAGCGAACTGCTGCTGGTCGATTACGACCAGACCGTCCTGGAGCCTGCGCACGGCGACGAGGCGGCATCGCGAACCGGGCACCGACACCTCGTGGGGGAAGGTGCTGCCGGAACCGCCTACCGGGAACAGCGCGTGGTGCAGGAGCTCGGTCCGCGGCGGTCGGTGACGGTGTTCCTGCCGGTCACCATGCGTACCGAGCGGTTGGGCATACTGCTGGTCGAGTTCGACGGATCCGAGCCGGTCGATTCGGCATTGTTGACGGATGCCGCGCGCCTGCTCGCGCTCGTGCTGGTCGGTGCCCGACGCTATACCGACCGGTTCGAGGTGCTGCGCCGCAACAAGGACCTGGAACTGGCCGCTGAGATCCAGTGGGAACTGTTGCCGGTGTTGGCCTACGAGTTGCCCGAATTCTCCATCGCCGGCGAGCTGCAGCCGACCTACGACATCGGCGGCGACACCTTCGACTACGCGGTGAGCGCCACCCGGCTGACCGTCAGCATCACCGATGCGGTCGGTCGTGGCCTGCGCGCGGCGTTGCTGGCCAGTCTGGCCGTCACCGCCATGCGCAACACCCGCCGCAGCGGCCGCGCCATCGGTGCGCAGGCTGCGAACGCGAACAGCCACCTGGTGGAGCAGTTCCCGGGCCCGCACTTCGTGACCGGCCTCCTGCTGGAGATCGACCTCCCGGGCGGATCGGTGCGGGCTCTCAACGCAGGCCACCCACCGCCGCTGCTCCTGCGTGACGGCGCCGTCGCGCCGGTGCCGTTGACCCCGGACCTCCCGTTGGGCCTGGCCGACGGCGCCGTCTACCGCGAGCAGCACTTCCAGCTGCGCTCCGGTGACCGGTTGTTGCTGCTCACCGACGGGATCACCGAGGCGCATTGCCGCGGCGGACCGGAGTTCGGCGACGAGAACGTCAGCGATCTGCTCCGGTCGCTGGCGCACCTGCATCCCACGGAGTTCGTCCGCCGGCTCAGCCGCGCGGTGGTCGACCACTGCGGCGACATCACCGACGACGCCACTGCCGTCTGCCTGGACTGGACCCGCCCGCGCGACAGCCCGGGCTCGTGATCGGGCAGTCGAGTCGGGTGGGGAACGGGGACGCGGCTCACCCGTTGCGCGGGCGTGCCGCCCTGAGGCGGGCCAGGTCGCCGTCGGCCAGCGCCGACCAGAACCGCAGCGCCGCGTGTTCCATCTCCAGGCCGAGCTCCAAGGTGATCATTCGAGGCTCGGCGTGCGGGTCGGTGCCGAACCGCTCGACCATCTGCTCGTAGACCGCGATCCGCTCCTCGTGCTGCTTGATCTGGTCGCGGGCGAGCGCGGTGACGTTCTCCGGGGCGCCTGCCTCGTTGAAGAACAGCTTGAGCTCGGCGATGTCGCGCATCTGGAAATGCTCGTGGGTGGGGGAGGCGAGCCAGTCCTGGAGGGCGGTGCGGCCCGCGTCGGTGAGCGAGTAGGTCTTGCGCCGCCGCCCGCGCTCCTCGACGGCGAGCCCGAGCAGTCCCAGGCCGGCGAGGCGGTCGGGCTCGGAGTAGAGCTGGGCGTGCGGGAAGTGCCAGAAGTAGCCCACCGAGTGTCCGACCGCGCGTTTGAGCTCGTAGGGCGTGGACGGCCCTCGTAGCGCGATCATCCCGAGCACGACGTACGACGTCGCCGACAGCCGCACATCGCTCACTGCCATCTCCTTCCACTGCGCTGTCGATCGTAGTGGCACCACCATCCGGGTCGTACGGTTCACGCTTGCCTGTCGTACATACGGACAGTACGGTCTGAAACAGAGCGTGGAGGGAGGTCGGATGGATCTGGGCACGGTCATGCGCTGGGCGGCCGAGCGCTTCCCCGAGCGGGCGGCGGTGCGCGGCAGTGGACGGCACCTGAGCTACCGCGAGTGGGACGCGCGCACCGATCGGCTCGCGCGGGCACTCGCCGCGGAGGGGGTGCGGCCGGGCGACCGGGTCGCGTTCGCGCTCACCGGCGGCGAGCCGCTGGCCAGCCTGCACCTGGCGGCGCAGAAGCTGGGCGCGGTCTCGGTGCCGCTGTCCACCCGCTTCTCGGCCGACGAGCTGCGGTACTGCGTCGACGACTCCGCGGCCCGGCTGCTCGTCGCCGACGCGGCCAACGCCGAGCGCGCCGCCGCGGCGGCGGGGGAGGTGGCGGTGCGCGACGTCGGCGAGATCGACGCCCGCGCCGAGCGCGAGCCCGGCCACGCACCCGGGGTGCGTCCCGCCGAGACCGACGTCAGCGTGATGCTCTACACCTCCGGCACGACCGGCCGGCCCAAGGGCGTGCCGCGCACCCACCGCGCCGAGCACAGCGCCGCGGTCGCCCACGCCGTGCAGACCCAGCAGCGGGCCGGAGAGGTGGTGCTCGGCGTGATGCCGATGTTCCACACCATGGGGCTGCGCACACTGCTCGCCAGCATCGTCGTCGGCGGCACCTGGGTGGGGCAGCCCGCGTTCGACGCCGAGGAGTCGATCGAGCTCGTCACCGCGGAGGACGTCAGCTCGCTGTACCTGGTGCCCACGATCTTCTGGTCGCTGCTGCGCACCGGCCGGCTGCACGAGGCCCGCGCGCTGGACCGCCTCGCCTACGCGGGGGCTGCGATGACCCCCGCGCTCGCCGAACAGCTCGTCGCGGAGGTCGCGCCGAGCGCGTTCGTCAACCACTTCGGCAGCACCGAGATCTACACGTTCACCATCGGCCCCGACGTCGCTGCGAAGCCGGGATCCGCGGGCCGGGCGGGGGTCTTCTCGCGGGTACGGCTGGTGGCACCCGAGCTCGGGGCGTCGCCGGACGCCTGGTCGGTCCGGGTGAACAGGGGCAGGTCATCGCGTCGATGCAGAGCCCCGAGGCGTTCGCCGGCTACTGGCAGCGCCCCGACGCCGACGCGAAGTCGATCCGCGACGGCTGGTACTACACCGGCGACCTCGCCGTCGCCGACGAGGACGGCGACCTGTGGGTCTCCGGCCGCGTCGACGACATGATCAACTCGGGTGGGGAGAACATCTACCCCGACGAGATCGAGGCGGCCATGGTGCGCTGCCCGGCCGTCGACGACGTGTGCGTCGTCGGGCTGCCCGACGACCGCTGGGGCCACGCGGTCACGGCGTTCGTCGTGCCGGCACGCGACACCGAACCGCTCGCCGCCGCGGAGAAGGCGATGGCGTACGTCCGCGACGTCCTCCCGTCGCTCAAGCAGCCGAAGCGCGTGATCGCCATCGGCGCCATCCCGCGCTCCGGGGTCGGCAAGACGCTGCGCCGCACGCTCGTGGCCGGCGAGTTCGAGCCGCTCGGGGAGTCGACTCGTGGCTGAGTGGATTCCTGCCCGCACCGAGGACGCGCCGCTGGTGACCGGCCAGGGCCGGTTCCTCGACGACCTGGACCCGCTGCCCGGCACGCTCGTCGGGGCCGTCGTGCGCTCCACGCAGCCGCACGCCCGGCTGCGCGCCGTCGACCTGTCCCGGGCGCGGGCGCACCCCGGCGTCGCCGCCGTGATCGGGCCGGACGAGGTGCTCGCCGCGCTGCGCCCGTTCCCGCTGTCCACCGGCGCGGCGATGCCGTACTACCCGACCGGCACCGACAAGGTGCGGTTCGTCGGAGAGCCCATCGCGGTGGTCGTGGCCACCGACCGCTACACCGCCGAGGACGCCGCCGAGCTGGTCACCGTCGACTACGAGCCGCTGCCCGCGGTCGTCGCGCCACGGGCCGCGCTGGACCCCGCCGCTCCGCTGCTGCACGACGACGCCGGCTCGAACGTCGCCACCGACCGGACGTTCTCCTTCGGCCCGGTCGACGCGGAGTTCGCGAACGCCGCCCACGTCGTGGAGGGTGAGTACGACTTCCCGCGCTACTCGTCGGTGCCGATGGAGTGCTACTCGGTGATCGCCGACTGGCGCGACGGCCCCTCCGTCGAGGCGTGGGCCAACTTCCACGGCCCGTTCACGATGGTCCCGGTCATGGCGGGCGCGCTGGGCCTCCCACCGTCGGCGATCCGGCTGCACGTGCCCGCCGACATCGGCGGCAGCTTCGGCATCAAGGCGGGCATCTACCCGTACGTCGTGCTCATGGCGCTCGCGTCCAAGCACTCCGGCACCCCGGTGCGCTGGAGCGAGGACCGCATCGAACACCTGCTCGCCAGTTCGGCGGGTGCCGACCGCGTCATGAGGTTCGCCGCCGCCGTCACCGCGGACGGCACGGTCACGGCGCTCAAGGCCGACCTCGTCGACAACGTCGGTGCGTACCTGCGCCCACCGGAGCCGTCCACGCTCTACCGCTGCTTCGGCAACATCACCGGGCCGTACCGCATCGGCGCGGTGGAGATCAGGCGCGCGCCGTCGTCACCAACCAGATGCCGGTGGGGCTCAACCGCGGCTTCGGCGGCCAGCAGCTCTACTTCGGCCTCGAACGCCTGATGGACGACGTCGCCGAGGCCACCGGGCTGGACGTGTTCGAGGTGCGCAGCCGCAACCTCGTCGACTCCTTCCCGTACGAGACACCGACCGGCGGCGTGTACGACTCGGGCGACTACACCGCGGCGGTCGAGCTCGCGATGAAGAACGCCGACCTGCCCGAACTGCGGGCCCGGCAGGCCGAGGCGCGGGCCGAGGGCGCGTTCTACGGCGTCGGCGTCGGGCTGGTGGTGGACCCGTCCGGCACCAACATCGGCTACGTCGGCCTGGCCACGCCGAGCGAGCAGCGCAAACCGGGCCGGGACAAGTCGGGCTCCACCGAGCACGTGCGGATCGCGGTCGACATGCAGGGCCTCGTCACGGTCCTGCTGGGCAGCGTGCCGCAGGGCCAGGGGCACGCCACGGTCGCCCGCGCGGTCGCCGCGCAGCGGCTCGGGCTGCCGGTCGAGCAGGTGCGGGTCGTCGTCGACATGGACACCGCCACCACCCCGTGGACGGTCACCTCCGGCAGCTACTCCTCGCGGTTCGCGCCGCTCGTCACCAGCGCCGTCGTGCAGGCCGCCGACCGGATCGCCACCACGGTGCGCGCTGCGGGCGGAGCCCTGCTCGACCTGCCGCCCGAGGAGCTGGAGCTGACCGGCGGGCTGGTCCGGCACCGGGGCGACCCGGCACGCGCCGTGCAGTTCCGGCACGCGGCCGGGCTCGTGCACTGGGATCCGGGGGCCCTGCCCGCGGGCACCCCGGCCCGGCTCTACGAGGAGGCCGCGTTCACACCCGCCGAGGTGAAGGCGGCCACGCGCGACGACCGGATCAACTCGTCGCTCTGCTACGGCTTCGTCGCCGAGGTCGTCGCGGTGCGGATCGACCCGGACACCCTCGAGATCACCGTCGACCGCGTCTCCTCGGTGCACGACTCGGGCACCGTGCTCAACCAGCAGCTGCTCGACGGGCAGGTGCTCGGCGCCCTCACCCACGGTCTCGGTGGCGCGATGTACGAGGAGTTCACCTACGCCGACTCCGGCCAGCCCACGTCGGCGACGTTCCTCGACTACCTGTGCCCCACGGCCGCCGAAACCGGCTACGACCTGCGCACCGACCACGTCGTCTCCCCGTCGCCGCTCACCCCGCTCGGTGCGAAGGGGTGCGGGGAGGGGTCGTCGATGAGCTTCCCGGTGGCGTTCGCCAATGCCGTCGCCGACGCGCTGCGCCCGGCAGGCGTCCCCATCACCCGGCTCCCGCTGCACGGCGAGGTGCTGCACCGACTGCTAGCGCCCTCTAACCCGAAGGAGTTGACCCATGGCACTGACCGGCGGTGAGGTCCGCCTCGACCGTTCCCCCGACGGCCGGATCGCCTACCTGACGCTGTCCCACGGCACGTACACCGTGATCACGTGGGAGATGCGGAAGCTCGTGGCGGAGCGGTTCGCCGAGATCGACCGCGACGACGACGTGCGCGTCGTGGTGGTCCGGTCCGACGGCGAGCACTTCTCGTCCGGTGGGGACATCGCGGGGTTCATGGAGGTCGACCCGATCGACTTCACCGACCTCGGCCACAACGTCACCGCGGCGGCGCGCAGCCCCAAGCCGGTGATCGCGGCCGTCGACGGCTACGCCTTCGGCGTGGGCCTGGAACTGGTGCTGTCCTGCGACATCCGCCTCGCCACCCCGCGCAGCCAGTTCGCGTTGCCCGAGATGAACCTCGGGATGATCCCCGGGTCCGGCGGCACCCAGCGGCTCGGCCGGCTGATCGGACTGTCGCGGGCGAAGTTCCACGTGCTGACCGCCACCCGGATCCAGGCGCAGCAGGCACTCGACTGGGGCCTGGTCGCGGGCCTGCACGACGACCGGGACGCGCTGAACACCGCTGTGGACCAGCTCGCCGCGAAGATGGCCGACTTCTCGCCCTCGGCCCAGCGCACCGCGAAGGAGGTGCTCGACAAGGGCCTCGACGGGCCGCTGTACACGGGCATCGAGCTGGAGCGGAAGGCCTACGCGATGCTGCGCGCCACCGAGGACTTCGCCGAGGGCGTCAAGGCGTTCGGCGAGAAGCGCAAGCCGGAGTTCCGGGGACGGTGAGATGAAAGCCCCGCCGTTCGCCTACGTCCGCCCCGCCACGCTCGACGACGTGCTCGCCGAGCTCGCGGGGGGTGACGCGAAGGTGCTCGCGGGCGGCCAGTCGCTCGTGCCCGTGCTGGCGATGCGGCTGGGCAGGCCCGCCACGCTCGTCGACATCAACTCCGTCGCCGAGCTGCACGGGTTCGACGCCGTCGCGGGCGAGCTGCGGATCGGTGCGGCCGTGGCGCAGCGCACCGTCGAGCGGGCCGCGCAGACCCGCGCGGTGCCGCTGATCGGGATGGCGCTGCCCTTCGTCGGGCACCGGGAGCTGCGCAGCCGCGGCACCGTGGTCGGCAGCCTCGCGCACGCCGACCCCGCCGCCGAGCTGCCCGCCGTGGCGTCGTGCCTGGACGCGGCGGTCGAGGTCACCGGTCCCGCGGGGCGGCGGCGGATCCCGGCGGGGGAGTTCTTCGCCGGCGCGATGACCACCGCTGCCGGGCCCGAGGACGTCGTCGTCGCCGTCGAGTTCCCGGCCGCCCGGCCGGGAGAGGGTTACGGATTCGCCGAGATCGCGCGGCGGCACGGCGACTTCGCCCTCGCGGGCGTCGCCACGATGGTCCGGGTCGACCACGGCGGCACCGTCGCGCAGGCCCGGCTCACCGGGTTCGGGATCTCCGACCGGCCCGTCACCAGGGACGTCACGCACCTCGTCGGCGACCAGGATCTCCGCGAGCCGATGGCGGAGCTGGCCGCGGAGATCGTCGACACCGCGGGGGACGGGCACGGGTCCACCGGCTACCGCAGGCGCCTCTTCGCGGTGCTGGCCGCACGCGAGCTGGCGAAGGCCCTGACCCGAGGAAGGGAGTCGCGGGATGCGAACGTCCCCGCCGTATGACAGCGAGGTGGCCCTTCTGGCACAGCACGGCAGTAGAGCCACCTTGCCGGCACTGCAGCGCGCCTGGCGGAGGCCGGCATGAGCGGAGGACGTCCCGTGCCGCGGCCGGGCAGGGTGGCGGCGCACGAGCTGGTCGAGATCGCCATGACCGTGAACGGCTCCGAGGTCACGGTGCGGGTGCCGCCCCGCATCCACCTGGCGGACGTGCTGCGCGAGCAGCTCGGCCTCACCGGCACCCACCTGGGCTGCGAGCACGGCGTCTGCGGTATGTGCACGGTGCTCGTGAACGGTTCCGCGGCGCGCGCGTGCCTGCTGTTCGCGGTGCAGTGCGAGGGCGCGCAGATCGTCACGGTCGAAGGGCTGGGCAGCCAGGAGGACCAGCACCCGCTACAGGAGGCGTTCTCCGCGCACCACGGCCTGCAGTGCGGCTTCTGCACCCCCGGCATGCTCATGAGCAGCTACGACCTGCTCGCCGACGGCACCGACGTCGCTCCGGAGGACCTGCCCGTGGAGATGTCCGGCGTGCTGTGCCGGTGCACCGGCTACCGCGGGATCCTCGCCGCCGTCGCCGACGTCGCCGCGGAGCACCCGGACGGGCTGCCGGCACCGCGCAACTGCCGGCCGCGCACGATCATCGGTCGCGGGGCGGAACACCCCGTGAGGGGGTACGAGGCCCCCAGCACCCGTTTCCACTCACGACCGATCGAGCTGCCCACCGGGGCGCCGTCGGCCACGGTCGACGTGCGCACGGAGCTGGCCGTTCGGGTCGACGCGGTGTGGGAGGTGCTGGACGACTTCCACCGGCTCGCCGCCTGCCTGCCGGGTGCCGAGCTCGTCGAGGTGCTGGGTGACGACCGGTACCGCGGCCGGGCCACGGTGGCACTCGGCCCCGTGAAGCTCGCGTTCGACGGGCTGGCCCACGTCGTCGAGCGGGAGGGCCGCCGGATGCGGGTGCTCGCGCAGGGCGCCGACGCCGGCGGCAGCTCCACGCAGGCCGACATCCGGTTGCGCGCCGAACCCACCCCCGAAGGCGGCACGATCCTGCAGGCCGACGCCGCGCTGTTCCTCTCCGGCCGGATTGCGCAGTTCGGCCGCGCGCTCGCCGGGGACGTCAGCAGGCGGATGTTCGAGCAGTTCGCCGCCGCCGTCGAGGAGAACGCACGCACCGGGAAGGCGCCCACCACGCCGGTACGGCGCCCAGCGTGCTGGCGCTGCTCGCCGCCACCGCCGGCGCGCGGCTGCGTGCCGTGCTGCGCCGGTTCCGCGGATCGCGTTAGCTCACGCCATGGAGCTGCACCAGCTGCGCTACTTCGTCGCCGTGGCGAGGGAGGGCAGCATGACGCAGGCTGCGGCATCGCTGTTCCTGGCGCAGCCCACGCTGTCGATCCAGATCCGCAAGCTGGAACAGGAGGTCGGGACGAAGCTGTTCGAGCGGCTCGCCCGCCGGGTGGTGCTCACCGCCGCCGGGCACGCGTTCCTCGAGCACGCCGAACGCGCGCTCGCCGAGCTGGAACAGGGCCGGGACCGCGTGGCGGACGCGTCGGGCTCCGGCACGGCCGGGTTGCCGTCGGCGTGCTGCCGAGCGTGGCGGCGCACCTGCTCCCCGCGGTGCTCGCCGGATTCCGCGCCGAGCACCCGGGCGTGACGGTGCACCTGGTCGAGCACGACATGCCACGCGACTTCGAGCAGCTCGTGCAGGCGGGCGAGCTCGACATGGCGGTCATCCGCATGCCGGCGACGCTCCCCGGGCTCGGCGCCCGCACCCTCGTCCGCGAGCCGTTCGTGCTGCTCGTGCCGCCCGACCACCCGCTGCGCGAGCGCTCGGCCGTCGCCCTGCGCGAGCTCGCCGACGAGGGGTTCGTCTGCATGCGCACGGGCTACGGCCTGCGCAGGCTCGCCGACGGGCTGTGCGTCGACGCCGGGTTCGTGCCCCGCGTCGTGATCGAGACCGGGCAGCTGTCGATCGTGCACGGCATGGTGCGCAGCGGGCTCGGGGTGGCCCTGCTGCCGCGGCTGGCTGCCTCCGGCGCCGGGCACGTCGTGCCGGTGTCCGATCCGCAGGCCCACCGGGAGCTGGGCGTGGTCTGGCGGCACACCGCGCTCGACTCGCCACCGGTGGCGGCGTTCCTCGAACGTCTGCTGGCAGTGGGTGACGACGGCGGGGGAGAGGTCACCGCCGCGGCGCGGGCCGTCGACGGCTGACCGTCAGGGCGGCGCCGGCACCGCAGAGCACCGCCGTCCAGGCGACGGTGGCGCCGGTCGACGTGTGGTCGGCGAGGACGCCCGCGATCCAGGGCCCCACGGTCTGCCCCGCCGCGAACAGCGTGGTGAAGGCGGCGAGGGTGGCCGTCCAGTCGGCGGCCGGGGTGTTCCTCTTGATCAGCGCCGTGACGGCAGCGGGGACCCCGATGAACGTCGCCCCGTAGACGATCGCCGAGACGAGGACGACCGCGGGCGACGGGGACACCAGAGCCAGCGCCGCGCCCGCCGCGAGGACGGCCAGCAGCGTGGCGAGGGCGCTGCTGCCGGGCCAGTGGGCGATGGGGCGCCCCCACACCACGGGCACCGCGCCGACGGCCGCCCCCAGCGCGGTCCACGTGAGCGTCACCTGCACGACCGACGCGTCCCGGTCGGCGAGGTAGGCCGACAGGAACGTGATGTAGGTGATGTAGCCGGCCCCGAACAGCACGTAGGCGACGGCCGTCCGCCACTGCGGGAGCACCCGCGCCGTCCCGGTGGCGGTGGTGGGCGCGTCCCCGTCGGTGTGCGCCGCGCCCCAGCTCACGAGGGCCGCCAGCCCGGCCGCCACGCCCAGGACGATCCAGCCGGTGCGCCAGTGGCTGCCCATGGCCGGGATGGCCGCGCCGCTCACGACGATGCCCAGCCCGGAGCCCGCGAAGTACAGCGGGATGGCGGCGGCGGACGGGGTCCGGGCCGCGATCACCCCGCCCGCGATGAAGACGACCGCGCCCGTCAGGCCCGCGACCGTCCTGATGACCAGCAGCGTCGAGAAGTCGTCCGTGATCGCGGTGGCGGCCAGCGCCACAGCGGTGAGGACCATGCCCCAGCGGAAGGCGCCCGCCGTGCCGAGCCTGCGCACGACGGGCGAGGTCAGCAGCGCGCCGAGCAGGTAGCCGAGCCCGTTCGCGGTGTTCAGCGCACCGGCCTGGCCCAGCGTCCAGCCCAGCTCCTCGCGCATGGCCGGCAGCAGCAGCCCGTACGCGAAGCGGGCGAACCCGAGCGCCGACGCCGTGCCGAGCGCCAGCCGCAGCGCCCGGATCACCGGGTCCGGCATCGAGACCTCCCGCTGATCGAACCGATCGGTACCATCCACTGTATGCCGGTCCCCAAGGGTTCGACGATCGACCCGGCCCGCACTCGCGCCGCGATCGTGGATGCGGCCACCCCGCTGCTGTACGAACGCGGGCTCGACGGCGTCGGTGTCGCCGAGCTGTGCGCCCGCCTCGGCGTGTCGAGGGAGACGCTCTACCGGCACTTCGGCACGAAGGGCGGCCTGGTGCAGGCCGTGCTGCAGGCGCGGAGCGACCGGGTGCACCGCTGGATGGCGGCGGCCGTCACGGCAGCGGGCGCCGACCCGGCCGACCAGCTCGCCGCCGTCTTCGACGCGTTGGGGGAGTGGTACCGGGAGCCGACGTTCCGCGGCTGCGCGATGGTGAACGCGGCCGCCCAGCACCACGACGACCCGGTCCGCGCCATCACCGCCCGGCACCTGGACCGCTACCTGGACCTCCTCTCCGGCATCGCCGCCCGCGCCGGCGCCGCCGACCCGGGTGCACTGGGGCGTCAGCTGTTGATGCTGGTCGAAGGGGCGACGGTGGTGGCCACCCACCACGGCGCCGCCGCCGGCACGGCCGAGCAGGCGCGGGAGGCGGCCCTCGCCCTGCTCGCGGCCGCGTCCCGACCGCCCGGGTAGGGCAGCCGCCCGCCGAGGGGTCGGGCGCTCAGCCCTGGCGGGTCGGTCGAATCGTCAGGTCCCCGATCTCGACGTCGGCGGGTTGGTCGATCACGAATGCGATCGCGCGGGCCATTGCCGCGGGGACGATGCCGAGATCGGCCAGGTGTCCCTGAGACCACCTCACGCCGGCCAGGGACTGAAGACCTTCTCCACCGTGACTCGCGCGATGACCCATTCCGGGTTCGGCCCGGCGAACCCGGGGTACGGCCCGCCCGTGTACTCGTGCGACAGCTCGTCGATCAGCGTGCCGTCCGGGTCGTCCTGCAGGGCCGCGACGCCCTGCACCTGGACGCTCTCGTAGGGGCCGGCCGGGTCGAAGATCGCTACGCTGACCCGCGGGTCGCGGTACAGGTTGGCGGTCTTGCGGCGGCTCCTGGGCAGCGCGAACAACAGATCATCTTCGTCGCGCTTGACCCAGACCACCGTGGAGTGCGGCGCCCCGTCCGGTTCGACCGTGGACAGGACGGCGAAGTTCTTGTCGTCGAACAGCCTGCGTACCTCGTCGGTGAGTCGCGCCATCGGTTTCTCCTCCCGGGTGCCCGGCACGCTACGTCGAACCCCCGACGTTTCGAGTGGCCGGACGTGGTCGGTTCCATGACCGTTCCTCGCCGGCGCGGCGCCCTCCAGGGCGACGCAGGCAGGGCGGTGCAGGCACGGGAGGCCCCTCTCATGCTGCTGCTCCCCGGGCCTCGACGGCCCGAGCGGATCAGAACGGTGGTGCCTCGTCGTCCTCGGCCGGGCTCGCCTGCTGGCCGTCCCGGGTCACGGTGGTGAGTTCGTCGAGCAGTTGCGCGGTCGTTCTCTCCGCTGTCCGGGGTGGGGGTGGGTGTGTCGCGGCGGCGGCGCTGCCGCCGGTGCTGGTTCTGATTCTGGTGCTGGTTGGTGGTGGGTGCGGTAGTCGTAGGGGTCGCTGTAGTAGCGGTGTCCGGTGGGTGTGGTCCATTCGATGCGTCCGTCGGGTCGGGCGCGGACGTGCCAGCCGGGTGCGTGTTTGGCGTGGTGGTCGTGCCCGCAGCCGCTCATCAGGTTCTCGGCGCTGGTGGGGCCTGTGGGGTAGGGGATGACGTGGTCGAGTTCGGAGTCGATGGCGCGGCTGCCGCAGATGGGGCCGCGGCAGTGCACGTCTCGGGCGCGGACGAAGTCGGCGAGTGCGGCGGGTGGTCGGTAGGTGGTGCGGCCGTGGTCGAGCAGGGCCCCGGAGGCGGGGTCGTAGATGAGGCGTTTGAGGGTGGCGTCGGCGGCGATCTCCCGGGCGAGTTCGGCGGGGATGGGGCCGTGTCCGGCGAGTTCGCAGGCCTGCTCGTCGAGTCCGAGCAGGGTGGTGAACGGCATCAGTACATGGACCAGTGGTTTGCCGGGGTGATCCGGGACAGGTGCAGGGCCAGCCCGATCTCGTCGGGGGCGAACCGGCCGATCGTGCAGGGTTTGTCGGTGGCCACCAGGGTGGGGTCGTCGCCGGGGCGGCGGGCGGCGAACTCGGCCAGCAGCCGGGCCTGTCGGGCCTGCGCCCAGCCGGTGAGCTGTTCGAACCCGATGATCGCCTCGACCAGCCCGGTGTCGGTCAGGCCGGCGGGGTCGGCGGCGTGGGTGTCGAGACCGGCCGCGGTGTCGGGGCCCGGGGTCAGCGCAGCCCACGGCCATTCCTGCGACCATTCCTGCCGCGGCCGCTGCGGTTCGGGGTCGATGTTCCCGGGCGGGCCGAGTAGGGCGTCGAGTTCCAGCATGTCGAGCACGTCGAATTCGTCCTCGGAGACCCGACCCTCTGTGGGATCGGAGCCGAGAACGGTGTCGAACATGTGTTTGATTCTAACGGGATTGTGGGCTCTCGGCAATCGATGAAAGGTGGTGCTGTGGATCGTTTCGGGTCGGCGGCGCCATACCCGGGGCGTTGGCGCGCTCTGACGGTGCCGCTCGCGGTGGGGTTCGTCAGCGTGCTCGACGCGGGCGTCGTGTCGGTGGCCGTGCCGTCGATCCAGAGTGACTTGGGAGCGTCCGCCGCCGATGTGCAGTGGGTGGTTGCCGGCTACGCCTGATGGTCGGCTTGGCGCTGATCCCCGCGGGTCGGGCGGGTGACGTGCTCGGTCGCCGCCGGATGTTCGTGGTCGGGCTGGTCGCGTTCGTCGTGTGCAGTGCGGGGGCCGGGTTGGCGCCGAACCCTTCGACGTTGGTCGCGGCGCGGCTCGGGCAGGGGCTCGCGGCCGGCGTGCTGGCCCCGCAGAACTCCGCGCTGATCGTGCAGTTGTTCGCCGACGGTGAGCGGGGCCGGGCGTTCGGTGCGTTCGGTGCGGCCACCGCCGTCTCGATGGGGCTCGGTCCTGTGGCAGGTGGGCTGGTACTGGCGCTCGCGGGTGATGTGGGCGGCTGGCGTTGGATCTTCCTCGGTAACGCGCTGATCGGAGCCGGCGTGTTGCTCATGGCGGGATGGCTAGTTCCCCGGGATCGTGGTGTGAGTCGGACCGGAGGCGTCGACGTCACGGGCGCCGCTCTGCTCGGCGGTGTGGTGCTCTGCGTGCTGTTCCCGCTCGCGGAGGTCGAAGCGGGCGGGCAGTGGCTCCTGCTCGCCGCCCCGGTCGTGGCAGCGGCCTTCGTCGCATGGGAACGCCGGGTGGTGCGCCTGCGGGGTGAGCCACTGGTCGATCTCGGGTTGCTCGTGCGCATCCCCGGATACCTGTCCGGAGTCCTGGTCGGCGCGGCCTATTTCTTCGGTTTCAGCGGTGTCTGGCTCGTGTTCTCGTTGTTCTTCCAGCTGGGGCTCGGGCACAGCGCGTTGCAGTCCGGGCTGGCGGTCACGCCGTTCGCCGTCGGCGTGGCCGTGTCGGCGATCGCGGGTGGGCGGTTCGCCGGGAGGCTGGGCTCGCTACTCGTGGTCGTGGGGCTGGCGCTGGCGTTGGTCGGGTTGGTGGCGACGATCGTCGCGCTGCTGGCGGCCCCGCCCGAGGTGGTCGTGTGGACCATCGCTGCGCCGCTGTTCGTCGCGGGGCTCGGGGGTGGATGTGTGGTTCCGACCAACACGGCGATGACCCTGCGCCTCGTTCCGCTGCGGTGCGCCGGGTCCGCGGGTGGCGTGTTGCAGACCGGGCAGCGACTGGGGGCTGCGATCGGCGCCGCCGCGGTTGCCGGGGCGTTCTACGTGGTGCTCGGCATCGCGGACGTCGCCGCTGCGGTGTCCGTCGGGATCGGCGGTGCGGCCCTCGGGGTCGGAGTGGCGCTCGTGATCGCTGTGCTGGACCGTCGGACGCTCGCGGCAGGGCGGGCTCGAGCGGCTCCTCCGCCATCCGGCTGATCATCACGTCGGTGGAGCACGGCACTCAGCGGTGTTCGTGCAGCGGTTCGCCGAGGGTGAGTGGGGCGTGCGTTCGGGCATCAGGGGGCACGGCCCATGGATGGTCGGGGCTGTTCGTCAGGATTCCGGGAAACCCGGTGGCCACACACTGACGATGTCGAGACCATCGCCGAGTGCGGTTCGATGACGCGGCGCGGGATTGGCACGACGACGGATTCGCGATCTTGCCCGGCTATCTGTCGGCGGAAGATCTCGCACCGGCGTTGAATGAGCTGGAGCTGTGCTTCCCGTCCGCTGACGGGTTCCACAGTGGGTCGGACCCGCGGCGGGACCGGTTCGTGCGCGATGAGTTCGACGGCATCGACACCTTCCCGTTCGCCGGCGTCAAGCTGAGCCTGCTCGCGGTGCACCCGAGGATCCTCGATCTCGCCACGGCGTTCCTCGGCGAGGACCTGCGTCTCTACTCAGCAGAGGCATGGGCGAAGTACACCGGCGCCACCGAGTACGACCAGTGGCTCCATCGCGACTATTTGATCCACACCATGGTGGTTCCCACTGCGGCCGAGGCGTACCGACAGCTGGAGCTGTTCGTCTACCTCGTCGACGTACCGGACGACCTCGGGCCTCCGCATCTGGTGTCGACGCGGCACACGGCAGACCTGCCGGTGCTGCCGAATTGGTACCCGCGGTCGGATGTGGAGCCGAACGGCGACCGGTTCGTGGCAAGCACTGGTCGCCCGGACCTCTACGACGTCGAGGAGTCGGCTGTGGGCCCCGCCGGCACGGTGGTCGCCTTCACGCCTGGCACGGTGCACCGCGGCACGGCGCTGACCCGACCCGGTGGGCGCGCTACTCCATGCACCTGAGCTACCGTCCCGCCGCCGCCGAGTGGGCGCAGCGGAAGGGCTGGCCCGACCGCAGCCACGACGCAGCCTGGTACCACTTCGTGGATGAGGCAACGCCGCGTCAGCTCGCGGTGCTCGGGTTCCCGCCTCCTGGCCACGCGTTCTGGACGCCCGCCACCTTGTCTGCGGTGGCGCTTCGATACCCGGGCCTCGATCTCACACCGTGGCGTGATTCCGCCGGGCCGCGTCTGTGAGGACCGGCAGACGGGCTGATCCAGCCCGTTCACGGCCGGACGGGCTCGAGCAGCTCCTCCGCCATCCGGCTGATCACCACGTCGCCGGCGAACGTCTCGACCTCGGCGACGTCGAACTCGGCGAGGCTCCGGCGGATGTCCTGTGCGCCTTGTTGGGCCCGTTCGCGGTGGGCGTCCGAGGCGAAGACGGTGATCGTCAGGAGGGTGTGGTCGCCGGTCCGGACGGCCTGGTAGCCCAGGATGCCCGGGGGAGCCGGACAGGGGCGTCCGTGCCGGGTGCGGCGTCGAGTTGGCCTGCGAAGCGGGCGTCGACCTTCCGCATGAGGTCGTCCATGTCGCCGGTCAACGTGTAGCGGCGGATCATGACGCTGCGGTGTTCGGGCATCAGCGCGTCTCCTCTCGAGGCTGCGTCCCGGTCATGGCGGTGAGGAAGTTGGTCGCGAAGGTCTCGCACGCCTCGTCCGTCGACGGGAAGGTCGGGCCGAACGCCGGGCCGAGTACCGGCCGCGTCAGCATGTGCAGTGCGAGTGGGCCGAGCAGCTGCTGCATCGCCAGCGGCAGCGGGATGCTGCGGAACCGGCCGGCGTCCATCTCCGTGACGAGCCAGGCGCCAAGGGTGCCCAGCGCGTTCGGCACGTTCTGCCGGATCGCGCGGCTCGCGGGACCGTCCGGCCTGCTGAACGCGTCGGCGAAGAGGGCGGGCAGCACGCGCGGTTCGCGTTCGACGCGTGGATCAGGGTGCGGTACACGCCGCGTACCGCGGCGCCGGGGTCGCCCGCGGCGGCGTCGATCGCAGCCGCGAGGTCGAGGAGCGGGACGTAGCGCGCGAACACCGCGGCCAGCACGGCGTCGCGGTTGCCGATGGCCTCGTGCACACTCGGCACCGAGCAGCCCGCCGCCGAGGCCAGCCGGTCGAGGGTGAGCGCGGCGAGCCCCTCGGAGGCGATGAGTTCCGCCGCGACGTCCACCGCCCGCTCGCGCACCGGCGGCCGTCCGCCGGGGTCGACGCCCGCCGCGCGCACCGCATCGTCGAGGGCCGCCCGGGTGCCGCCGATGCGGCGCAGGAGGGTGCTGCGGGACATGCCGGCGGCGCGGGCGATCTCGGTCAGCGGCACGTCGGCCACCTCGCGCCCGCCCGTGCGGGCGGCGGTGATCGCCGCGTGGACGAGCGGCTCGGGAACGCCCGGCATCACCGGCCTCCCTGCTGCCACGGGTGCAACCGCGGCCACCACGCCGACACCGCGGCGCGGTACTCGTCGTAGTCGGCACCGAACCGGCGGCGCAGGACCGGCTCCTCCCGGAACCGGACGAAGCAGACGGTGAAGGTCGCCATGGCGACCGCGTAGACGAGCAGCCCGACCGTGGGGAACATCAACAGCTGACCGGTGACGATCCAGATCACGGCCACGTACATCGGGTTGCGGACGTAGCGGTACAGCCCGCCGACCACGAGCCGTCCCGGCGGTGCGGCGGGCAGCGGCGTGCCGGCGCCCTCGGCCACGAACCGGACGAACGCGGCGACCAGTACGCACAGCCCCGCCACCGTCAGCACCAGGCCGATCCCACGGAGCAGGACCCAGCCGGGGAGCGGGTCGCTGACCGTCCAGCGCGTCAGCAGCCACAGGACCAGTCCCGCGACGGTGCCCGGGCCGACCAGGAAGAAGACCGCGCTCCCCACTGCTGCGACCGGTCGGCGCACCGCACTCACCTCCGCGGTTCTGACACGAAGCTTAATAGGCATAGGTCGAGTGTCAAGCGCCTCGGCTATGCCACGCATTGCGGATCTGACGTACCTTCCGGACGGTCCGGATCGTACTGTCGGTCGACGGATTCCAGTGGAGGTGAGCCGACGTGGGCGACACCGCGGCACCAGGACCGACCCGCAGGCAGATGGTGACCGCGGGGTTGTCGTCCGTGGTCGGGTTCGGGTTCGACCTGTTCGACCTGTTCGTGCTGCTCTACGTCGCATCGACGGTGGGGCCGCTGTTCTTCCCGACCTCGAGCCCGACGCTGACGCTCGCCGCGACGTTCGCCTCCTTCGGGGTGAGCCTGGTGATGCGCCCGCTCGGCGGCGCCGTGTTCGGCCGCTACGCCGACCGGCACGGGCGGCGGCAGACCCTGATCGTCACCGTGGTCGGGGTCGGGATCGCCACGGCGCTGATGGGGACGTTGCCCACCTACGCGTCGATCGGTGCGCTCGCCCCTGCCGTGTTCATCGCGCTGCGCCTCGTGCAGGGGTTGCTGGTCGGCGGGGTGGTGGCCTCGACGCACACGCTCGGCACGGAGACGGTGGCGCAGCGCTGGCGCGGGCTGGTGTCCGGTCTGGTCGCCGGGGGAGGGGCGGCGATCGGTTCCGTGGTCGCCTCGCTGACGTTCCTCGCCGTGTCGGCGGCCTTCCCCGGCGACGCGTTCGCGGTGTGGGGGTGGCGGGTGATGTTCTTCAGCGGGCTGGTCGCGTCCCTGCTCAGCCTGCTGCTCTTCCGGGCCACGGAGGAGTCGCCGCTGTGGCGGAGCACCGGTGCGGCGCCGGCGCGGGCGCGGGAGCTGCTCGGCCGCGAGCACCGCAGGACCCTCCTGACCAGCCTGGCGGTCGTGATCGGCGGCGGCGCCCAGTACTACCTGACCGCCGGCTACCTGCCCACGTTCCTCGGGAGCGTCAACGAGGTGCCGCCGGGCCCGCGGGGCCTGATCCTGGTGTGGACGAGCCTCGCGATCCTGCCGGCGGCGCTGATCGCGGGCCACCTGTCCGAGCGGTTCGGCCGCAGGCCGGTGTTCCTGGTCGCCGGGGCCGTCAACGTGGTGGTGTTGCCGCTGCTCGTACTGGCGATGGCCGGGTACGGCCCGGAGGGCACCGGGCCGCTCCTGGGTTACGGCCTGCTGCTGACCGTGTTCGCGAACGCCTCGTACGCCGCCGTGCCGATCTTCCTGAAGGAGGGCTTCCCGACCCGGTTGCGGGCCACGGCGACCGCCGTCGTCTGGAACGGCGGGTTCGCCATCGGCGGGCTCATGACGACGTTCGTGAGCCTCGCGAGCCCCACGGTGGCCGACATCCCGAGCCGGCTCGCGATCTTCCTGACGGTGTGTGTCGCCCTGTTCATCGTCGGCGCGGCACTCTCCCGGGAGACCAGGGGCGCGTTGGAGCGCGAGCCCGTCACCGTCTGAGCGGAACGGAGTCCAGCATGCAGTTCGAGGGCAAGACCGTGATCGTCACCGGAGCGACCGGCGGGATCGGCGAGCGCTACGTCCACGCCTTCGCCTCGGCGGGCGCGAACGTGGTGGCCGCGGACGTCCCGGCCGTCGCCGAGGCGGGTGCCGGGCTGGCCGAGGCGGCCGGTTGCGCCTTCGTGGCCGCGGACGTGACCTCCGACGAGGACTGGACGGCGCTGGTGGACCGGGCCCACGACGAGTTCGGCCGGGTCGACGTACTGGTGAACAACGCCGCGATCTACCAGGGGCTGGGCGCCAAGCGTCCGCTCACCGAGCTGGCGTGCGAGGACTGGGACACCGTGCTGCGGGTCAACGTGCGGGGCACGTGGCAGGGGATCAAGGCGGTGGTGCCGGCGATGCGGGCCGCGGGCGGCGGGCGGATCGTCAACATCTCGTCCTCGACCGCTCGGATGGGTGTGCCCGGATTCGTGCACTACGTCGCGTCCAAGGCCGCCGTGGAGGGGCTCACCCGTTCCGCGGCACGCGAGCTCGGCGCGGACGGCATCACGGTCAACGCCGTGGCGCCCGGTCTGGTCAGCGACGAGGCCACCCGCGCGCTGAACACGGACGCCTACATCACGGCCGCCGCGGGCGGGCGCGCGCTGGGTCGCGAGATGGTGCCCGACGACCTGATCGGGGCCGTGATGTTCCTCGCATCCGGTTCCGGAGGATTCCTGACGGGGCAGACCCTCGTGGTCGACGGGGGAGTGGTGTTCACATGACGCAGCAGGTGTGGATCGTCCTGCTCATCGTCGTCGCCTACATGGCGGTGCTGGCCGGGATCAGCGTCGTCGTGCGCCGGTCGTCGCGGACGTCGGAGGGTTACGCCAGCGGCGGCAAGGTGTTCCCCGCTGCGCTGATCGGGTTCCTGCTGATGTCGGAGTTCATCGGGACGTCGGCGACGCTCGGCACGTCGCAGGAGGCGTACACCACCGGCATCTCCGCCGCCTGGAACGTGATCGCGCTGGCGATCGGCTTCGTCCTGTTCTCGCTGTTCGCGGCGAAGAAGTACAAGGCGCTGGGGGAGAACACGATCTCCGGCGCGCTCGCCCGCACCTACGGCGAGGGCGTGCGCACCGCCACGTCGGTGACGATGACCTGCGCGCTGCTGATCGTCGCCGTCGCGATCTACGCCAGCGGCGGGGCGATCCTCGCGACGCTGCTGGGCATCGACCACACCTGGGCGACGATCATCGTCGGGGTGCTGGCCACGGTCTACGTGATGATCGGCGGGATGCGCTCCGTCGTCTACACGAACCTGCTGCACGCGATCATGAAGCTGGCGGCGGTGGCCGTGCTGGCCGGCATCGGCCTGTCGCGCGTCGGCGGCATCGACGAGCTGCGGGCCGCGCTGCCGCCGGCGAGCTTCTCCGTGGTCGGCGTGGGCTGGGCGCAGATCTTCGCCTGGCTGATCGCCGGGATCGGCGCGATCTTCGCGACGCAGTACGTCGTGCAGGCGGTCACCACGGTCCGCGACCCCGAGCGGGCGCAGCGGGCCGGCTTCTACGCGGCGCTGATGCTCGTGCCGTTCGGCATCCTCGCCGCGTTCGTGGGCATGGCGAGCGCGGTGCTCTACCCCGACATCGAGTCGATCGACGCGCTGCCCGCACTGGCCGTCGACATCGACCCGCTGCTGACCGGGCTCGTGATGTGCGGGCTGGTCGGCGCGATCCTCGGCAGCATCGCGGCGCTGATCATCGGCTCGGCGACGTTGCTGCTCAAGGACTTCTACCGGCCGTACTTCAACAAGGACGGCGACGACCGCAAGGATCTCGTCTTCCTCCGGCTGGCGACGTTCGTCGCGGGTGTGCTGCCGATCGTGCTCGCGCTGCTCGCGAAGGACGTGCTCGCGGTGACGTTCCTGGCGAAGTCGCTGCGCGCGGCGCTGGCCGTGCTGATCGTCCTGATGTTCTACAAGCCGGGGTACGGCAACAGCCGGGCCGCGTTCTGGTCGATCGTCGCGGCGCTCGTCGCGACGACGGGGTGGTTCCTCGCGGGTGACCCGTTCGGCATCGACAACGCCTACATCGCGGTCGCCACGCCGCTCGTGATCATGACGGTCGCGCACCTCGTGAACCGCCGCGCGGCGCCGTCCCGGCCGACCGGGACGGAGCGACCGGCACCGGGTCGACCGGCACGGAGCCGGCAGGCCGGGAGGCGACGTGACCCCGCCCGGTGCGAGCCTGCGGGGCTGGCTCGACCACCTCCGCTCGCGCGACCGGCTCGCGGTCGCACGGCCCGGCGTCGACCTGCGGTTCGGTGTCGCGGGGATCGCGAACCGCCTCGACGGACGCAGCGCCTCCCTGTTCCCGCAGCCGGGCGGGCACTCCGTCCCGATCGTGTCCGGCCTGCTGTCGGACCGCGCCTGGATGGCCGAGGCGGTGGGCGTGCCGCAGGACCGGCTGGTCGAGCGCTACCGGACCGCGTGCCTGCAGCCGGTGCCCAGCCGCGAGGTCGAGGACCCGGCCTGTCAGCAGGTGGTCCGCAAGGACGTCGACCTCACCACGATGCTGCCGATCCCCACCCACAACGAGCACGACCACGGCGCCTACATCACCGCGGGCCTGCTGATCGCGCGCCGGCCCGGCACCGGCGTGCAGAACGTCTCGATCCACCGGCTGCAGGTGAGCGGTCCGAACCGGCTCGGCGCGCTGCTGCTGCCCAGGCACACGCTCGCGTTCTTCCAGGCTCAGGAGTCGGCGGGGGCCGATCTGGAGATCGCCATCGTGATCGGGGTGGACCCGCTCACGCTGATGGCGTCGCAGGCCATCGTCCCGATCGACCACGACGAGCTGGAGATATCCGGCGCCCTGCGCGGTGAGCCGCTCCCGGTCGCCCGCTGCGTCACCAACGAGGTGCGGGTGCCCGCCGACGCCGAGATCGTCCTGGAGGGCCGGCTGCTCGCGACGGTGCGGGAGCCGGAGGGCCCCTTCGGCGAGTTCCCGCAGTACTACGGCGAGCGCGCCGAGCGGCACGTCATCGAGATCGACGCGCTCACCCACCGGGAGTCGCCGATCTACCACACGATCGTCGGCGGCGGGCTGGAGCACCTGCTGCTCGGCGGCATCCCGCGGGAGGCGTCCTTCCTCGCCGCGCTGCGGCGCGGCTTCCCCTGCGTGCGCGACGTGCACCTCTCCCGCGGCGGTACCTGCCGCTACCACCTGTACGTCCAGGTCGAACGGCCGGCGCCGGGGGAGGCGAAGAACGTCGTACTGGGCGCGCTCGGCACGCACTACGACATCAAGCACGTCACCGTCGTCGACACCGACGTCGACGTGCACGACCCCACCGAGGTGGAGTGGGCGGTCGCCACCCGGTTCCAGGCCGACCGCGACCTCGTCGTGGTGGGCGGCGGGCAGGGTTCGAAGCTCGACCCGTCCGCGGCCGACGGCGTCAGCGCCAAGATGGGCCTCGACGCCACGGTCCCGGTCGACGCGCCGCCCATGAAGTTCACGCGGATCGCGGTGCCCGGCGAGCGGGAGCTCGACATCGACGCGCTCACCGCGCCCGCGCCCGCGGACTGGCGGCGGCACCTGTGAGCGGGCCGCGGCTGGTCGTCGGGATCTCCGGCGCGTCCGGGATCACCTACGGCGTGCGCCTGCTGGAGCTGCTGCGGCCCACGCCCGTGCAGACGCACCTCGTCGTCACGAAGTCGGCGCGCATGACGCTCGCCCACGAGACGGACATGTCCGTCGGCGACCTCACCGCGCTCGCCGACGTCACCCACCCCAACACCGACCTCGGCGCCGCGATCTCCAGCGGGTCGTTCCGGACGCTGGGGATGGTCGTGGCACCGTGCTCGGTGAAGTCGATGTCCGAGATCGCGTCGGGGGTGACGACGAGCCTGCTCGCCCGCGCCGCCGACGTGGTGCTGAAGGAACGCCGCAGACTGGTGCTGATGGTGCGGGAGACCCCGCTGCACCGCAACCACCTGCGGACCATGGCGGAGCTGGCGGAGCTGGGCGCGGTGATCGCCCCGCCGGTGCCGGCGTTCTACGCCCGACCGAAGACACTGGAGGAGATGGTGGACCACACCGTCGGGCGCGTGCTCGACCTGTTCGACCTCGATCTCGGCGTCGTCCGCCGCTGGGGCGAGTCGTGATCGAGCCGCGCATGGACCACCTCGTGTACGCGGCGCCCGACCTCGACGCGCTCGTCGCCGAGTTCACCGAGCGCACCGGTGTGGCGCCGGTGCTGGGCGGCCGGCACGTCGGCCGCGGTACCCGCAACCACCTCGTCGGCCTCGGCGGAGCCGCGTACCTGGAGCTGATCGGGCCCGACGACCCGGCGGAACGGCCCCTGCCCGACCTCTTCGGGATCGACCGGCTGACCGGCCCGCGGATGGCCGCGTGGGTGGTCCGGCCCGCCGATCTCGACGCGACCGTGCGGCAGGCCAGGGAACGCGGCTACGACCCGGGGGACGTCGCCCCTCTCTCCCGCCGCACCCCCGACGGGCACCTGCTCGAATGGCGGCTCACCCCCAACCGCGGCGACCGCTTCGACGGGCTCGCGCCCGCGCTCATCGACTGGCTGGACGCCCGGCACCCCACCGAAGGCGGCCTGCCGCAGCTGCGGCTCGTCTCGCTCGCGGCCCGGCACCCCGACCCGTCCGCCGTCCGGCGCGCGCTCGCGGCGCTGGACGTCACGCTCGACGTCACCGAGGGACCGGCGACGCTTCAGGCGGTGCTCGACACCCCGCTCGGCGAGATCACGATCAGCTGACCAGGAGGAACAGAAGATGACCCGGAAGATCGGGCTGACCCTTCCGCAGCGCGGCACGTTCTTCGACGTGCTGAGCCTGTCCGAGCTCGTCGAGACCGGCCACTGGGCGGACGAGACGGGCCTGTTCGACTCGCTCTGGATCGGCGACAGCCTGCTCGCCAAGCCTCGCCCGGAGTCGATCGCCCTGTTCGGCTCGCTCGCCGCCGTCACGAACGACGTGACGCTGGCCGTCGGCTGCATGGCGAGCTTCCCGGTGCGCGACCCGATCCTGTTCGCCGAACAGTGGGCCACCCTCGACCAGCTCTCCGCAGGCCGGATGCTGCTCGCGGTGTGCACGGGGATCGTCAAGCCCAAGGACGCCTCCGCCAGGGAGGGCGCGCCGTACGGCGTCAGCGACGCCTCGCGGGCGGCCCGGATGGCGGAGAACACCGACATCGTGCGGCGGCTGTGGACGGAGGAGGACGTCACCTACGCCGGGCGCTACACCTCGTTCGAGAACGTGACCGTGCTGCCCAGGCCGGTGCAGTCGCCGCCGCCGGTCTACATCGCGTCGAACCCGGTGCCGGAGCCGCTCGCCACCCGCGCGCTGCGGCGCGTCGCCACTCTCGCCGACGGGTGGATGACCACCCGCAAGAGCCCCGAGCACCTGACGGTCAACCTGCCGGCGATCAAGGAGTTCCTGGTGGAGGAGGGACGAGACCCGGACACGTTCCCCGTCTCGGCCTACCACAACCTCAACCTCGCCCCGGACCGCGAGGCGGCCTACGAGGAGAGCTACCGGTTCCTCGGCGAGTACTACGGCCCCGTCTTCAGCCGGGAGGCCACGAGGCACTGGACCGCCACCGGCACCCCGGAGCAGGTGGCCGCCGACATCGAGCAGCTCTACGCCGACGGTGCCACCGAGGTGACGCTGCGGATCACGTCGTGGGACTGGCGGCGGCAGCTCGACCTGCTGGTCAAGGAGGTCATCCCGCGGCTGCGGCCCAGCTGAGGTCACGAGGGCCGGGCCGGCACCACCACGGCCCCCGCGACGACGCGGAGGGTCGACGGCCACTCGCGGGTCCTGCGCGATACTCGGGCACCGTTGCGACACCCGAGACCCGAGGAGCCACGATGGCCACGACTCAGATCTTCGTGAACCTGCCGATCGACGACCAGGCGACCACCAAGGCGTTCTGGACCGCGCTCGGCTACTCGTTCAACGCCGACTTCAGCGACGACAACGCCCTCGCGCTGGAGATCGGGCCCGGGATCAACGCGATGTTGCTGTCGCGGACCCGGTTCGCGGAGTTCGCCACCCGGCCCACCTCGGACGGCAGCAGCACCGAGGTCATCCTCGCCCTCGGCGTCGAGTCGCGCGAGGAGGTCGACCGCGTCGCCGACGCCGCGCTGGCCAACGGCGGCGGGAAGGCGCAGGACCCGCAGGACCACGGCTTCATGTACGGCCGCTCGTTCGTCGACCCGGACGGCCACCACTGGGAGGTCGTGTGGATGGACCCGTCGGCCGCGCAGGGCTGATCCGCGGCGCGGAGTCGCCACCGACGTCGCGGCTCGACATACCGTTCGCCAATGGGTCGGCAGGGTCGGCAGCTTTGCAACGACGGGAGTTGGTGTGCGGCATTCTGTTGGTCGCTCTGGATTCAGGCGCTCGGCTGGGGCGGCACGTAGTGCTCGAACGCATCGTCGACGTCGCCGCGGTCCAGAATGTAGAAAGTGGAATACGATATCTGATCGATCCACTCTTCCAATCGGGTGGCGTCGTCCGGTGTGATGAGATTGTTGCGTCGCAACATCCCGTCGGGCCACACGCCCCAAGCGCGGCCCAGGTGGCAGATCCCCCAGAGCGCCCCGATCACCGCCTGGTCGACGGACTCTCCTTGCAGGCTGCCGGCGAGCGCGCGAAGGCATGTCATCACGGAATGGAAGTTCTCCTCCCGCAGGCCGCGGTAGGGGCGGAGCATGCCGAGAAAGCCCTGCTCCATTCGTGGATCGTGGACGTCGTCGTGCCGGTATCCGTGGAACATCAGCAACTCGCGGGCGGCATCCGGGGTCACGATCACGATGATCCCATGAACTGGGGTCAGCTGTTCGCGAGTGGTGCTCGCCGCCGAGGCCGCTGACCTGCCGATGACGTTCCGCATCTCCTCGACTGGCTGAGGATCCCGAAAAGACGCTGCCTGACGACAGCATCCACGGGGCATCGCAGCCGGCCGAGAAAGGTTCCCGAGCGGGCGAAATCCTCAGCGGCGGCCGGGCGTCGCCACCGACGCCGCGGCGTAGCTCTTCACGATGGCCTCGAGCTCGGCGGGGTCGATCACGTCGTCCAGACGGTCGAATCCGTCCGGCGCGCGGCGTTCGACCTCGTCGATCACCATCTCTGGCCCGCCGACCCGGTTGCGCAGCACGATCTCCCGCGTCGGGGGCAGCCGTTCGTCCTGGTAGTCCGTCAGCGCGGCGTCCGGGTCGGCTCCGGAGGTGAGGTGGCGGGTGAGCGCCACGGCGTCGAGCACGGCCTGGCCGGCCCCGTTGGAGCCCATCGGGTACATCGGGTG
This sequence comes from Pseudonocardia sp. CNS-004, assembly GCA_001942185.1. GTDB lineage: Bacteria > Actinomycetota > Actinomycetes > Mycobacteriales > Pseudonocardiaceae > Pseudonocardia. The sequence goes on along the minus strand of MKJV01000067.1, from coordinate 97,431 downwards.
GGCGGCGTCGCCGAGCAGGGTGACGCGGCCGTGGGTCCAGCGCGGCAGCGGGTCGCGGTCGCACATCGGGTATTCGTAGAACTCCGGCGTGGCGGCCACCAGACCGGGCAGGTCGAGGTGCGGGGTGTGGAAGCGCTCGATGTGGGGCGCCAGCTCGGCCCGGTCACCCGTGCGCGACCAGTCCTCGCGCCGCGGCGGCAGGTCGCCGGGCTCGCCGGTGCGGATGCAGATCGCCCAGTTGGTGAGGACGGTGCCGGGGGAGCCGCCCCGGCCGATCGGGTACAGCACCAGCTTTGCCGCGTTGCCCCCGGAGACGATCATCGAGCGGCCGGTCAGGAACGGTGGCCAGTCGGTGGCCCCGCGCCACATCATCACGCCGTTCCAGCGCGGCGGGCCCTCGTCGGGGTAGAAGGTGGCGCGCACCGTGGAGTGGATGCCGTCGGCGCCGACCAGGACGTCTCCCTCCCGCTCGCCGAGCGGGGCGCCGGCCTGATCGGTGAACGTGACGCGGACCCCGTCGCCGTCCTGCTCGAACCCGGCGAGCCGGTGCCCGGTGCGCACGGCGTCCTGGCCGAGGCGCTCCTGGACCGCCCGCAGCAGCACGCCCTGCAACCGGCCACGGTGCACCGACAGCTGCGGTACGTCGAAGCCGGCCGCGAGCCCGCACGGCCGGTGCATGATCACCTGTCCGCGGCGGTGGCTGTAGAACAGCTCCTCGGTGCGGACCGCCACCTCGTCCAGCCGGTCGAGCAGGCCCAGCCCGGCCAGCGGTGCGACGGCCAGCGGGAGCGCGTTGATCCCGACCCCGAGCTCCCGGATCACGGTGCTGCGCTCGTAGATCTCGCACTCGATCCCGGCATCGTGCAGGAACAGGGCGGTGGCCAGCCCGCCGATCCCGGCCCCGACGATCAGCACCTTCATGGCGCCGAAACTAGTGAAGCTCGGATGCCGGCGGAAGCAGGAGAATGGACAACCTGCGACGCCCAGGCCCGCTCACACACCAACTTCGGTGCTCGCACACCAACTGCAGTTCGTGTGCGAGCACGGAAGTTCGTGTGTCGGCAGACGCGGCAGCTGCCGCCGGACGCCCACACACCAACAATGGTGCTGACACAGCAACGTCAGTTCATGTGCGAGCGCGAATGGTGGTGTGTGAGCGGCCGGCGCGAGGTCATCGACGGGAGGGCGCGCGTCGGCGGGGTGCGTGGGTGACCGACCAATGCCCGGGCCGGGCGAGGTCCGGTGGCAGGCGCGTGCCGGCGTCGCCGCGGGCTGCCGCGACCTGCGCCGCGGTGAGGAAGAGGGTGTCGCGCAGGTCGGCGCCGGAGAGGTCGGCTCCCCGCAGGTCGCACCGAGCAGGTCGGCGCCGCGCAGGTCGGCCCGGCGCAGGTCGGAGCCCACGAGCAGGGCGCCGCGGAAGCAGGCCCCGCGCAGGTCGGCCCCGCGTAGCCGGCGCCCAGCAGCTGAGCGCCGCGGTGGTCGGGCCCGGGCGGCGGCCCGCGCCAGCTCGCTCACCCGTCCCAGCAGGTCGGCGACCGACCGCCGGTGTGGCTCCACGTCGAGCGCGGCGAGCTCGTCGGGGGTGCCGGCGGCGAGCCGGTCGGTCTCCGCGAGCGCGCCGTCGAGCGCGTCGAGCAGCCGAGCGCGGCGAGCTCGTCGGGGGTGGCGGCGGCGAGCCGGTCGGTCTCCGCGAGCGCGCCGTCGAGCGCGTCGACAGCGGCGCCGCCGCCGGGAGCCCCCGGGCCTGCGTGAGGTACCACAGCAGCTCGTGCAGCACCCGGACCACCGGGAACACCGCGAACATCGACCCGGCGACCTCCGGGTGGTCGCGCCAGTTCCGGCCCCCGAACGTCACCTGGACGACCTGCTGGCCCGCGCCGAAGCAGTCGTAGACCGTGCAGCCGGGGTAGCCGGCTTCGCGCAGCCCGGTGTGGATGCCGCACCGGAAGTCGGACTGCAGGTGCCGGCACGGCGTCCCGGCGGCCTTGTCGACGGCGAAGTCGGCCGACGCGGCGAACGGGAGGGCGACGCAGCACAGGCCGGCGCAGCGGGAGCAGTCGGCGGTCAGGCGGTCGGCGCTGGTGGGAACGGTCATCGTCCGCCATTGTCCCCGCCCCAGGGGTCGTGAGTGGATACGAGTGCGGGAGCACTCGTATCCACTCACGGGGTCGGGTCAGTGGCCGCAACCGGGCAGGGCGGGGCCGGTCGGGCTGCCGATGCCCAGGGGGTCGGCGTCGCGGGGGTCGGGCGTCGGGCTCCAGCGGCCGTCGACCACGGCGTAGTCCCAGCCGGGGCCGTCGGTGACCAGCCGGTCGACGGCGTCGACGAGCCGGTCGACGTCGTCCACGGTGGTGCCGAGACCGAGGCTGGCGCGCACCGCGCAGCCGTCCGGGGTGGTGGCAAGACGCTGCAGCAGCGGGTGGGCGCAGAACTTCCCGTCCCGCACGCCGATGCCGTGCTCCGCCGACAGGTAGGCGGCCACGCGCCCGGCCGGGTGGCCGTCGACCACGAACGTGCAGACGGCGACCCGGTCGGAGCTGTCCGGCCAGATCTGCAGCGTCCGGCGCCCGGGAGCGCGCACAGGCCGGTCTCGAGCCGGTCGAGGAGCGCGGCCTCGTGGGCCGGGTCGAGCGCGCCGGTCAGCACGCGGCACGCCTCGGCGAGCGCGGCGGCGCCGAGGACGTTCGGGGTGCCGGCCTCGTGGCGGTGTGGGGCGGGCGCCAGGACACCTCGGTGGCGCCGCCCTCGTCGGGCGCGGTGACCGCGTGCACGGCGCCGCCGCCCGCGAGGTACGGCGCGGCGACGTCGAGCCAATCGCGGCGCCCGACGAGCACCCCGGCCCCGTAGGGCGCGTAGAGCTTGTGCCCGGACAGCGCGAGGTAGTCGATGCCGGCGGCGGCGATGTCGACGTGGCGGTGCGGGGCGAGCTGGGCGGCGTCGACGACCACGCGGGCGCCTGCGGCGTGGGCCAGCGCGGTGATCTCCTCCAGCGGCAGCACCTCGCCGGTGACGTTGGAGGCGCCGGTGACGGCGAGCAGGGCGGGCCGGTCGGCGGCGAGGGCGTAGCGCAGGTCGGCGAGGGTCTGCGCGACCGTCGGCGCGGCGCGCAGCACCCGGCCCGGACCCCATGCGAGGAGGTTGGCGTGGTGCTCGACGTCCAACCGCAGCACCGGGCCGGGCACGCACCCGGCCAGGAGGTTCAGGCGTCGGTGGTGTTGCGGGTGAACACGACGACGTCGTCCTCGCGGGCGCCGACGAACCGGCCCACGGTCTCCCTGGCCCGTTCCAGCACGGCGGTGCTGACCTGCGAGGCGTAGCCGGCGCCGCGGTGCACGCTCGCGTAGTAGGGCAGCAGCGCCGCGACGTGGTCGGCCACGGCCGTGAGCGCGGGCGCGCTGGCGGCCAGGTCGAGGTTGGCGTAGCGCACGCGCTCGCCCGTGACGAGCGGGACGTGCAGGTCGCGCCGGTGACGGCCACCTGCGTGCGGAAACCGGGGCGAGCGGACAGCACAGCGGTCATGGAGGTCCTCCGGACCCACTCGGTGGACCCGGACGGAAGTCGGGTCCGCGCTTGCCGGCCGTGGTTGCACGGCGGCCTGGTCGTCACCCGGAGCACCCCACCGCGGAGGAGGGTTGCCGGCCAGCGAGCCGGGGCTTGACGCTGGCGCTCTTGACCTGAGGGGCACGGTACGGGCGGACGGCGTGATCGGTCAACCGGATCTTCCGCCGGCGACCCCCGGTACGATCCCGCGCCGCACCGTTGGTCACGTGCGCCGGTGCATCCGGTGGAACGCGGCCACCGCAAGGATGGCCGACCAGGGCAGGCTGGTCACGCCACGCCGAACGACCGCCGGGAGCAGCCATTGAACGGCCACCTCGAAGAGGCCTACCGCGCCTACATCGACGCACTGAACGGCAGGCGGCTGGACGAGCTCGACCAGTTCGTCCACGACCAGGTCGTCTACAACGATCGACCGATCAGCCGGCAGCAATACGCCCAGATGATCGGCGAGGACGTGCGGAACATCCCGGACCTGTACTTCACCGTCGACCTCCTCGTCACCGGGGACGACGTTGTCGCCTGTCGCCTGTGGTTCGACTGCACACCCGAACGCGACTTCGCCGGCATAGCGCCCACCGGTCGACGCGTGACGTTCGCCGAGCACGTCTTCTACCGCTTTCGCGAAGGGCGCATCGAGCAGGTGTGGTCCCTCATCGACACCGACGCCGTTCGGGACCAGGCAGCATCCGACGTCCCGTGATCAAGACGGTCGGTACTCGGCGCCCTCGGCGAGGCGGGCTCGATGCGCGACGGCGGCCGTCAGTGCGGGGACGGCGAAGCAGCGGCCGGCCGCGACGGTGACGACCGGCGCGGCCACGTCGGTGACGAGGGCGGCCGGTCCCGCTCCGGCCAGCACCACCCGGGCGGCCGAGAGGGTGGCGGTGCGCGTGCGGACGAGCGCGCCGCCCGCGGAGCCGTCGATCGCGACGACCTCGTCGCAGTGGCGCAGCTGCGCTCCCCATGCGGTGGCGGCGGCCGTCAGTGCGGCCGTCGCCTGGTCGGCCCTGACCTGCCGGATGCCGTCGACGACCTGCAGCAGCGCGGCACCGGTGGCCTGTTCGACCTGCCGCCAGAGCCGGGCCGCGTCGGAGGCGAGCCTGCTGGGAGCCCCGCGTCGGTCCACGGCGCGGGCCCGGCCGCCCGCCACACCGCCCCGGCCGCCGCCGCTCGAGCAGCGCGACCGTCAGGCCGCGCCGGGCGAGGTGCCATGCGGTTGCGGCGCCGGCGGCGCCCGCGCCGACGACGGCGACGTCGACCAGGAGGGGCGGGGCATCGGTGGGGGTCGGGTCCAGCAGGCTCGGTGGACAGGGCACGGCGGCCTCCAGCTCTCCCGGTACGCGGATCATCACGGTAGGCGCGGGGGTCCGTGCGATGTCAACGAACGGACATTTCCCGGCCGTTCTGTCCGGTCATTTCCACCCGAGATGGCGCGCACCACAGTGCTTGAAAAATGATGCGATGGCTACGTAAGTTCGAATGGCTTGTCCAGACGCCATCCAGAGCGGCCGAGAGACCCGGATCGACGACGCCGCAGCAACCCCCGCACCTGCGGGAGCGGGTGCTACCGCCGGGAGCGATGGAGGTCGCCGTGCCGGGTCCGGAACGGATCGAGTTGTGGACGACGTGGCACGCGTGGCGTCACCACGTCGATCTGTGCCGCACCTGCGCGGCCCTCTGTCGCGGCTGACGCCCCGATCCCGAGTCATCACACACCGCCGTATTTCGCGCGGTGCGTCCGTTCCTGTGCGCATTCCTGGATGAAGGACCCATTCATGTCCCGTCGTCTCGTACCGTCGCTCGTGCTCGCGGCCGTGTTGCTCGGCGCCTGCGGCTCGGCGCCCGCCGCGAGCACCACCGACCCCGGCGTCCCGCAGCCGGGCGGCACGCTGCGCTTCGCGGTGAGCAGTGACCAGGGGTGCGTCGACCCCCAGCAGGTCGCCAGCAACGACACGATCTTCTCGCTGCGCCAGGTGGTCGACTCGCTCACCGACCAGGACCCGGCCACCGGTGAGCTGCGCCCCTGGCTCGCCACGAGCTGGGAGAGCAACGCCGATGCCAGCGCGTACACGTTCACGCTGCGCGACGGCGCGGCGTTCAGCGACGGCACGCCGTTGGACGCCGCGGCGGTGAAGGCGAACTTCGACGCCGTGCAGAACATCGGGGCCCGCGGTGCGCTGCCGAAGGGCTACCTGGCGGGCTACACGGGCACCACGGTGGAGAACCCGACGCGGTTCACCGTGGCGTTCGACCGGCCGAACGTGCAGTTCCTGCAGGGCACCTCGACCCACAGCCTGGGCATCCTCTCGCCGGCCACGGTGGCGAAGAGCGATGACGAGCGTTGCGCCTCGGTGGTGGGCTCCGGTCCGTTCGTGATCGAGTCCTACACCCGTGACGAGTCGATCGTGCTGGCCAAGCGGGCCGGGTACGCCTGGGGCTCGTCGCTGTGGCAGTCGCCCGGTGAGGCCCGGCTGGACCGCGTCGAGTTCCGGGTCGTGCCCGAGTCCGGGGTGCGGGTCGGCAGCCTCCAGTCCGACGAGGTCGATGCCATCGGCAACATCGCGCAGCAGGACGAGGCCCTGCTCGCCGCGTCCGGGGTGCAGCTCCTCGGCCGCGCGAACCCGGGGATCCCGTTCGGGATCACGTTCAACCAGGCCACGCCGCTGGGTGGGGACCCGGCGGTGCGGGAGGCGCTGTCGCTCGCGATCGACCGCGCCGAGGTCGTCGCCACCGTCTACAGCTCGCAGACGAAACCGGCCACCAGCGCGCTCGCCTCGACGACGCCCGGCTACGTCGACCGGTCCGCGCTGCTCGGGTTCGACCCGGTGCGGGCGGGCTCGGTGCTCGACGCCGCGGGCTGGCTGCCCGGCCCGGACGGCGTCCGGGCGAAGAACGGCGCTCCGCTGTCGGTCGAGCTGACCTGGTACTCCAACTCGCCCGCCAACCGGGCCACCGTCGAGCTCATCCAGCAGCAGGTGCGCAAGGTGGGCATCGACCTGCAGCTGCGGGAGAAGCCGATCTCGGAGAGCACACCGACGCAGCAGTCCGGTGACTTCGTCGCGAACTGGGCGAACCTCACCCGCGCCGACCCGGACATCCTGCGCAGCCAGTACTCGACTGCGGGCAACAACTACAACCGGCTCGCGCCGGGGCCGCTCGACGCACTGCTCGCCGAGCAGGCCGCCCAGCCCGACCCGGCGGCCCGCGCGGCCACCGTGGCGCAGGCGCAGGAGTTGCTCGTGCAGGGACACCACACGATCCCCGTCGTGGAGCTGACGACGGTGCTGGGTGTCGCGGCCGACGTCCACGGCGTCCTGTTCGACGCGAGCTCGCGCATCCAGCTGCACGACGCGTGGAAGGTCCAGCCGTGACCGGTCGCTACCTCGCGCGGCGGCTGCTGGCTGCGGTCGGGGTGCTCTGGGCGGCGTTCACGGTGTCCTTCGTGGTGCTCTACCTGCTTCCGGGTGACCCGGTGGCGACGATGGCGAGCGGTGGCCTGGACGGCGAGCCGCTGCCGCCCGAGCAGCTGGCGGCGCTGCGCGCCCGCTACGGGCTCGACCAGCCGGTGATCGTGCAGTACGGGCAGCGTCTCCTCGCGGCGCTCACCGGTGACCTCGGTACGTCGATCCAGAACGGCCAGGACGTGCGCGGGGCGATCCTCGATGCGCTGCCGCCGACGTTGCAGATCTCGGCCGCCGGGCTCGCGGTCGCGGTGCTCTTCGGCGGCACGGTCGCGCTGGTCGCCACATACACGCGGGTGCTGTGGCTGCGGCAGTTGCTGATGGCGCTGCCCTCGCTCGCGGTGTCGCCCCGGTGTTCTGGGTCGGGCTGATGCTCGTGCAGGTCTTCGCGTTCGGCCTGGGACTCCTGCCGTCCGTCGGCGCGAACAGCCCGGCGGCTCTCGTGCTCCCGGCGGTCACGCTCGGACTGCCCACCGGCGCGCTGATCGCGCAGGTGCTCGCGAAGAGCCTCGCCCAGGCCCTCGGCGAGCCGTACGTCACCACCGCACGCGCCAAGGGCGTCGCCGCGGCGGCATCCACCTGCGGCACGCGCTGCGCAACGCCGCGCTGCCCGCGCTCACGGTGCTCGGCTACATCGTGGGCAACCTCCTCGCCGGCTCGGTCGTGGTGGAGACGGTGTTCACCCGGCCCGGGCTGGGCCGGCTCACGGTCGCCGCGGTCGGGGTGCAGGACATCCCGCTGGTGCAGGGGATCGTGGTGTTCGCCGCGGCCGTGTTCGTGCTGGTCAACCTCATGGTCGACCTGATCTACCCGCTACTGGACCCGCGGATCGGGGCGACGCCATGACGGAGCTGCTGGTACGGGAGCCGGTCGCGGCTCCCGAGTCCGACGAGGCGCCCCCGCGCCGGGAGGGCGGCGTCCGGTACTTCCTGCGCAGGCCGGGGCTCGTCGTCTCCCTGCTCTACGTGGCGCTGGTGGTGCTCGCGGCGTTCGCGCCGCAGGTACTGGCGCCAGGGGATCCGGCGGCGGGCGTACCCGCCCTGCGGTTGCAGCCACCGGGAGCGGCGGGCCTGCTCGGCACCGACTACCTCGGCCGCGACGTCTACACCCGCGTCGTGCACGGCGCCGCGCTGTCGCTGCAGGCCACGTTGATCGCGGTGACGGTCGCGCTGGTCGTCGGCGGGCTGATGGGCGTGCTCGCCGGCTTCGTCCGCGGCTGGCTCGACGAGGTGCTCATGCGCGTCGTCGACGTGCTGCTCGCGGTGCCCGCGGTGCTGCTGTCGCTCGCGCTGATCACGGCGCTGGGCTACGGCACGGTGAAGGTGGCGGTCGCGGTGGGGGTGGCGAGCGTCGCGAGCTTCGCCCGGGTGATGCGCGCCGAGACGCTGCGCGTGCGGCAGTCCGGCTACGTCGAGGCGGCGCGGGCCGTCGGCACCCGTTGGCACGTGACGCTGCTGCGGCACGTGCTGCCCAACGCGGCCGGGCCGGTGCTGGTGCTCGCCGTGCTGGAGTTCGGGCTCGCGATCCTCGCGGTCTCGTCGCTGTCGTTCCTCGGCTACGGCGCGCCGCCGCCCGCCCCGGAGTGGGGCTCGCTGGTGTCCGAGGGCCGCAACTACATGGCCGTGGCGTGGTGGCTGTGCGCCGTGCCCGGTGCCGCGATCGCAGCCGCCGTGCTCGCGGTGAACCGGATCTCGCGCGCCTGGACGGTGCCCGATGACGGCGCCGCTGCTGCAGGTGCAGGACCTGCGGGTCTCCTACGCCACCGCCGGTGGCGTCGTTCCCGCCGCACGGGGCGTCTCGCTGGCCGTCGCGCGGGGGAGGTCGTCGCGATCGTCGGTGAGTCCGGGTCGGGGAAGTCGACGGTGGCCCACGCCGTCGCGGGGCTGCTCCCCGGCACGGGGCGGGTCGACGCCGGGAGTGTCACGCTGGGCGGGCGGGAGCTCACGGGCCTGTCCGACCGGGCGTGGCGCACCGTGCGCGGCCGGTCGATCGGCCTCGTGCCGCAGGATCCGGGCGTCGCGCTCAACCCGGTGCAGCGGATCGGGGCGCAGGTCGCCGAGGCGCTGACCGTGCACGGCCTGGCCGACCGCCGCAGTGCCCCCACCCGGGCCGTCGAGCTGCTGGCCGAGGCCGGGCTGCCCGACGCCGCGGCGCGGGCGCGGCAGTACCCGCACGAGCTGTCGGGCGGGATGCGCCAGCGCGTGCTCATCGCCATCGGGATCGCGGCCCGCCCGCAGCTGCTCGTCGCCGACGAGCCGACCAGCGCGCTCGACGCCACCGTGCAGCGCCACATCCTCGACCGCCTCGACGAGCTCGTCCGCGCGTCCGGCACGGCCGTCCTGCTGATCACCCACGACCTGGGCGTCGCGGCCGACCGCGCCGACCGGCTCGTCGTGATGCAGGCGGGACGGGTCGTGGAGGAAGGTCCGGTGCGGGAGGTGCTCGCCGCGTCGCGGGACCCGTACACGGGGAAACTCCGGGAGAGTGCTCCCGGGCTGCGCCCGGCCGCCCGGCACCCCGGGCCGGAACGCCCGACTCGCCGGGTCGAGACGTCGGACTCGCCGGTGGTGGAGGTCCGGGACCTCGTGAAGGAGTTCCCGCTGGGGCGGGGGCGCGTCCGGGCCGTCGACGGGGTGAGCTTCACGATCGGTCGGGGCGAGACGCTCGCGCTGGTCGGTGAGTCGGGCTCGGGCAAGTCGACCACGGCCCGGCTGGTGCTGCGCCTCGCCGACCCCACGTCGGGCACCGTGCTGTTCGACGGCGCCGACATCACCCGCGTGCGCGGGCGGGCGTGGCGCGAGCTGCGGCGCCGCGCACAGCTGGTCTACCAGAACCCGTACGCTTCGCTGGACCCCCGCTTCCCGGTCGCCGAGGTGATCGCCGAGCCGCTGCGGGCGTTCCGGGTGGGCGACGCGCGGTCGCGCCGCGCCCGCGCCGCCGAGCTGCTGGACCGGGTCGCGCTGCCGGAGTCGGTGCTCGACCGCCGCCCCGCCGAGCTGTCGGGCGGGCAGCGCCAGCGCGTCGCGATCGCCCGCGCGCTCGCCCTGTCGCCCGACCTCGTGGTGTGCGACGAGCCGGTCTCCGCGCTCGACGTCAGCGTGTCGGCGCAGGTGCTGGACCTGCTCGAGGGGCTGCAGGCCGATGCGGGCCTGACGTACCTGTTCATCTCCCACGACCTCGCCGTGGTGCGCCGGATCGCGCACCGCGTCGGCGTGCTGCGCGCCGGGAAGCTGTTGGAGCTGGCGCCCACCGAGCAGCTCTTCGCCCACCCGCAGCACGAGTACACGCGCGAGCTGCTCGCCGCCATCGCGGGGCAGCGCGTCATGGAGGAGACGGCATGAAGATCCTCGTCCTCACCCTGATCACCAACGGGCCCGACCCGGTCACCGGCCGGACGCCGACGCCGAACGCCCGCCTGCACCGCGTCGTCGAGAACGCCGTGCTCGCCGAGGAGCTGGGCTTCGACGGATACGCGGTGGGGGAGCGGCACGAGCGGCCGTTCCTGTCCTCGGCGCCACCCGTGGTGCTGTCCCACATCGCGGCTCGCACGTCGCGGATCACGCTCTTCACGGGCGTCACGACGCTCGCGCTGCTCGACCCGGTGCGCGCCTACGAGGACTACGCCACCCTCGACCAGCTCGCCGACGGCCGGCTCGAGCTGATCATCGGCAAGGGCAACGGTGCCGCGCAGGCCCAGCTGTTCCACGTCACCACCGACAACCAGTGGGACCGCAACTCCGAGGGCTACGAGCTGTTCCGGCGGCTGTGGCGGGAGGAACGCACGACGTGGACCGGCCGCTTCCGACCGCCGCTCGTCGACGCCGAGACGTGGCCGCCGCCGCGCCGGCACCCGATCCGGGTCTGGCACGGCAGCGCCACGAGCAAGGAGTCGGTGGAGGTGGCAGCCCGCTACGGCGACCCGCTGTTCTCGGCCAACGTCACCAACCCGATCGAGCCCTACGCCGAGCTGATCGCGTACTACCGCGAACGGTGGGCGGCGCACGGCCACGACCCCGCCGACGCGCTCGTCGGCGCGGGCACGGCCGCCTTCCACCTCGCGACGACCTCCCAGCAGGCCATCGAGGAGTTCCGACCGGCGTTCGCGGCACGGCTCGCCGCCGCGCAGCGGTTCGGGCTGCCGATCGTGTTCCCGACCGTCGAGGACTTCGTCGAGCGGTCGTCGGCGCTGGTCGGTAGCCCGCAACAGATCATCGACAAGGTGCTGCGCTACCACGCGGTGTTCGGCCACGAGGTGCTGCACGTGCACCTGGACGGCGACGGCCTGTCCCCGCGCCACCAGCGCGAGCAGCTGGAGACCTTCCAGGCCGAGGTGGCGCCCGCGCTGCGCGCCGCGGTGCCGAGCCGCCCCCTCGCCGGTGCCGTGCCCCGTGATCCCGACGACGCACGGCCCGCCGACGAGCCGGTGGGAGTGGCGTCGTGACGCGGGCCGGGACGCCGCCTGCCGTGACGCTGCCGCTCGCCGTCCTCGACCTCTCCCCGGTGCCGGCGGGCGGTACCGCGGCCGACGCGCTGCGCAACTCGGTGGACCTCGCCCGGGTCGCCGAGCGGGCGGGCTACCGGCGGTACTGGGTGGCCGAACACCACCTCGCGTCCGGGGTGGCGGCCTCGTCCACGGCGGTGCTGGTCGCGCTGATCGCGGCGGTCACGTCGCGGATCCGGGTCGGCTCCGGCGCGGTGCAGCTGCCGGTGACCTCTCCGCTGCAGGCCGCGGAGCAGTTCGGCACGGTGGCGGCGCTGCACCCGGGCCGGGTGGACATGGGCCTCGGCCGGTTCGACATCCACAAGATCCTGCGGCTGGCCGGCACCGCCCCGCGGCAGGACGCCGCGCCGCCGCCCGCGCCGCCGTCCCGGGTGGTGGACGGGCTGCTGATCCCGCCGGCCGCCCGGTTCCGCGGTGACCTGTCGGCGTTCGTTCACCTCGGGGAGCTGCTCGGGATCCGCGAGGAGGACCCGACGCCGGACTACGACCAGCAGGTCGGCGCGATCCTCGACTACCTGGGCGGCGCGGCCCGCCGCCCCGGTGGGCAGCCCCTCGCGGTGCCCGCCGCGGAAGGCGCCGATCTCGACGTGTGGGTCCTCGGTTCGAGCCCCGGCGAGAGCGCACAGGTCGCCGGCGCGCGGGGCCTGCCGTTCGCGGCGAGCTACCACACGTCCCCGAGCTCGGTGCTGGAGACGGTCGAGGCCTACCGCAGGGCGTTCCGGCCGTCGGCGCGGCTCACGGCCCCCTACGTCGTGGTGTCGGCCGATGTGGTCGTCGCCGAGACGCGGGAACGCGCCGAGGAGCTGGCCGCGCCCTACGCGCAGTGGGTGCTCGACATCCGCACCGGCGTCGGCGCCCGGCCCTACGTCACCCCGGAGGAGGCGAGGGCGAGGCGGTGGACCCCTGCGGAGCGGGCGATCGTGGCGGACCGCACCGACAGCCAGTTCGTCGGGACGCCCGCGGCCGTCGTCGGTCGGCTGGCCACGCTCGCCCGGGTCACCGGCGCGGACGAGCTGCTGGTCACGACGATCACCACCGAGCACGCCGACCGCGTGCGCAGCACAGAGCTGCTGGCTGCCGCGTGGTCGGAACACGCGGGCGGCCGAGTGGGTTCCACCTCGAAAGAACCGAGCGAGCCGGAGGCGAGCGTCGTCCGATGACCGAGCTTGCGAGCGAATCGAAGTCACAGCGCATGCGCGCTGCGGTGGTGTCCGATGGGCAGACCGAACGCAGCGAGGCCGGACGATGAGCCCTTTCACCGAGGCACGGATGCACCTGGCCGTCGAGCTCACCGCCGCCGGCCGGCACCCGGCGGCCGCCCGCTGGGCCCGGCTCGACCCGGCCGTGCTGCTCAGCGCACCGCACCACGCGGGTCTGGTGCGCACGGCCGCGCGCCGCGGCCTCGACCTGGCGCTGTTCCCGCACACGTTCCACCCCGACGGCGGCCCGCTCCTCGACGCCGTGGCGCTGGCGGCGCGGCTCGCGCCGGTGGTGCCCGGGATCGGCATCGCGCCCACCGCCACCGTCACGCACACCGAGCCGTTCCACGTCTCCAAGTCGATCGCGACGCTCGACATCGTCTCGTCGGGCCGGGCGGGCTGGGAGCCCGCCGTGTCGCGCACGCAGGCCGAGGCCGACCTGTTCGGCCGCAAGCCCGCGGCGGCCCCCGCGCAGCTGTGGCGGGAGGCCGCCGACGCCATCGAGGTGGTCGTGCGGCTGTGGGACTCCTGGGAGGACGACGCGGTGATCCGCGACGTCGCCACCGGCCGCTACGTCGACCGCGACAAGCTGCACCCCATCGACTTCGAGGGCGAGTTCTTCTCCGTGAAGGGCCCGTCGATCACGCCCCGCCCACCCCAGGGCCATCCGCTGGTCGTGCTGCGGGCCGACGAGGAGGAGGCGCTCCCGGTCGCGGCCCGCTGGGCCGACGTCGTGCGGATCTCGGCACCCGACCTGGCGGACGCGGCGCACGCGCGCGACCGGATCCGGGGGGTCGTGGCCGCCGCGGGCCGCGACCCCGACGAGATCACCGTGCTGCTCGACGTGGAGGTGCACCTGGCGGCCGACCGCGCCCGTGCCCGCCGCGACCTCGCCGAGCTGGATGCGCTCTCCGGGGCCGCGCTCCCGGCGTCGTCGGTGCGGGTGCTCGGCCCGCCCACCGACCTGGCCGACCTCATCGGCACCGCCGTGAGCACCCGGGCCGCCGACGGCGTCACGCTCGTGCCACTCGCGCTGCCGCCGACCTCGACGTCGTGGCCGACCAGGTCGTCCCGCTGCTCGCCGGGCGCGGGTTGCTGCGCACCGGCCGGGCAGGCGGTTCGCTGCGCTCCCGGTTCGGGCTGCGCCGTCCGGTCAACCACTACGCGGCAGGGGTGACGGCGTGAGCGCCACGAAGCAGATCCACCTCGGCGCCCACTTCCCGGGCGTCAACAACACCACGGTCTGGAGCGACCCGGCAGCGGGCAGCCAGACCGACTTCGCCTCGTTCGTGCACTTCGCGCAGAACGCCGAGCGCGGCCTGATGGACTTCGTGTTCCTCGCCGAGGGCCTACGGCTGCGGGAGCACCGCGGCCGCATCCACGACCTCGACGTGGTGGGCAGGCCGGACACGTTCACGGTGCTCGCCGCGCTCGCCGCCGTCACGTCGCGGGTCGGGCTGGCCGGCACGATCAACACCACCTACAACGAGCCCTACGAGCTGGCCTCGCAGTTCGCCTCGCTCGACCACCTCTCCGCGGGCCGGGCGGCGTGGAACATGGTCACCACGTCCGACGCGTTCACCGGCGAGAACTTCCGCCGGGGCGGGTTCCTGCCCCGCGAGCAGCGCTACGAGCGGGCGGCCGAGGTCGTCGCCGTGACGCGCGCACTCTGGGACTCCAACGGCGCCGAGGTCGAGCACCACGGACCGCACTTCGACGTGCGTGGCACCTTCCCGCTCTCGCCCAGCCCGCAGGGGCACCCGGTGCTCATCCAGGCGGGCGACTCCGCACAGGGCCGGGACTTCGCCGCCGCCACCGCCGACGCGATCTTCACCCTGCACGGCACCCTCGAAGCGGGGCAGGCGTTCTACGCCGACGTGAAGGGCAGGCTCCCGCAGCACGGCCGCAGCGCCGACGACCTCAAGGTGCTGCCGGGCGTCACGTTCGTGCTGGGCGACACCGACGCGGAAGCGCAGGACGAGGCCGTGCGGATCCGTCGTCAGCAGGTCTCCCCGCAGACCGCGATCGCGTTCCTCGAGCAGGTGTGGGGTCGGGAGCTGTCCGAGTACGACCCGGACGGCCCGCTGCCCGACGTCGAGCCGGACGTGGACAACGTCTCGATCACCCGCGGACGGGTGCGGCACGCGCGGGACCCGCGGGCCGTCGCGCAGGAGTGGCGCGACTTCGCCGCAGCGCACGGCGGCCTGTCGATCCGTGAGGTCGTGATCGAGAAGACGGGACGGCAGTCGTTCATCGGGTCCGCGAGGACCGTGGCCGCCCGGATGGACGAGTTCGTGCAGCGCGACGCGTGCGACGGCTTCATCCTGGTGCCGCACCTGACCCCCGGAGGCCTCGACCGGTTCGTGGCCGAGGTCGTCCCCGAACTCCAGGACCGCGGCAGCTACCGCACCGAGTACCCCGGACCGACACTGCGCGACCACCTCGGCCTGCGCCACCCGCACGCACCGCTGACCCGGAAGGAGAGCGCCTGATGACCACGTTGGAATCCCCGCTCCAGCAGGAGTGGACGGCCTGGCACCGCGACCGCGAGGAGCAGCTGAGCACCCCGCACGGCTGGCTCAGCCTCACCGCACTGCACTGGCTCGACGGCACGGCCCGCGCGTTCGACGGGATCCCCGGCCGGTGGCGGGCCACCGGCGACGGCGGCGTGGAGCTCACGGCCGACGGCGACCCGGACAACGGTCCGGCCCTGGACGGCACCCCGGTCACCGGCACCGTCCGGCTGGAGCCCCTCGACGGGCAGCCCGGCGTGCTCGTCGAGATCGGGGAACGGCGGGTCGAGGTGATCCGCCGCACCGACGACTACGCGCTGCGCGTCCGCGACCCGCAGGCGATCACGCGCACGGCGTTCACCGGAGCGCCCGCCTTCGACGTGGACGGGCGCTGGGTGGTCGAGGGCCGGTTCGAGGCCTACCCCGAGCCGCGGCAGCTCACCGTCGGCGCCGTGGTGGACGGGGTGCAGCACTTCCCGACCGCGGTCGGCGTCGTCCGCTTCCCGCTCGGCGGGGCCGAGCACGAGCTCGTCGCGTTCCCCGGGAAGGCGGGCGGTCTGTCCCTGCACTTCCGCGACGCCACCTCGGGGTCGAGCACCTACGGCGGCGGTCGCTCGGTCGCGCTGCCCGACCCGGACGCGGACGGCCGCGTCACGATCGACTTCAACCGCACCGTCAACCTGCCCTGCGCCTTCACGGCCCACGCGACCTGCCCGCTGCCACCGGCGGAGAACCGGTTGCCGGTGGCGGTGGAGGCGGGGGAGAGCACCCCGCCGCGGCCCGACCTGCACCCGTGACGGTCGTCGTCGAACCCGCGACGATGCGGGAGGTCCTGGGGCACTTCGCGTCCGGCGTCGTCGTGGTCACGGCGGCCGGACCCGACGGGCCGCTGGGGTTCACCTGCCAGTCGTTCGCCTCGCTGTCCCTGGACCCGGCGCTGATCAGCTTCTCGCCGTCGCGCACGTCCTCGACGTGGCCGCGGATCCGCGAGACGGGCGCGTTCTGCGTCAACGTGCTCGCCGGCGACCAGCAGCACCTGTCCGGCGGGTTCGCGCGCTCGGGCGTCGACAAGTTCGCCGGCGTGACGTGGTGGCCGGGGCCGTACGGTGCCCCCGTGCTCGACGGGGCGTGCGCGTGGATCGGCTGCACCCTCTGGCGGGAGTACGACGGGGGCGACCACACGATCGTCGCCGGCCGGGTCCACGACCTGGGTGCCGACGCCACCCGGTCGCCGCTGCTGTTCCACCGGGGCCGCTACGGTCTCGCCACGCCGATCGAGGAGGACCGATGACGCACGTGCTCGGGGTGGTTGCCGGGCCGGAGCCCGGTGGCCGTACCGCCACGGCCGTGGCGGGGGTGCTCACCGGCGCCGAGAAGGCGGGGGCCACCACGTCCCTGCTGGAGCTGTCCGAGGCGGGCGCCGACGCGGTGATCGCCGCGTTCGCCGGCGCCGGCGCGGTGGTGTTCGGCAGCCCCGTGTACCGGGCCACCTACAGCGCCCTGCTCAAGGACCTCCTCGAACGCACCGAGCGCGGGAAGTGGGGCGAGTCCACGGCACCGCTGCAGGGCAAGGTGGCCGCCACCGTGCTCACCGGGGCCAGCGGGCACCACTACCTCGCCCTCGGCGACCTGCGCGACGTGCTCGCCGGGTTCTTCGCGGTGCAGGTCCTCTCCCCGGGCCTGTACCTCGACCACGGCGGCTACGTCGACCGCACCACCCTCACCGACCAGAGCGCCGAGCTCGCCGCGACGCACGGCGCGGCGCTGGCCGACCTGGCGGCGGCGGTCCGGGCATCGGCGGCGCTCCAGGCGATCACGCCGCAGATCTGAGGCTCCACACGGCCGAGGTAGACGTGAGCGGGGTTCGAGCGGCCCGCGACCCCGCTCATGTCTACGCCGGGCGTGCCCGCGCGTTGGTGAGCTGGGTGACGATCAGGTCGTGGCGGCGGAGGATCTCCCGTTTCGGGTAGCGGTAGATCCGCCGGCCCTTGTCGACGCCGGAGGTGTAGCGGCTTGCGTCGCGCAGCACCTGGTCGGGCCGGGTGTGGTCCGCGCCCTCGTACTCGATGCCGATCATCAGGTCCAGGAGCCCGAGAGCACCCCGGCGCCCTCGACGTAGCGGTAGGCCGCGTGCGGGCGCAGCCGTCCCGACCCCGCTCACGTCCACCTCATCGATGCGAACCGTCGGCACCCACACCCTGCACGACCCGGTTGCCCACGAGCGGCACGAGGTGGGCGATCATTACCTCAACGGCACCTACCGCCGTTCACGTTCTACACATGATCCTTCTACCGGGGGGCGGATGGCCGGCGGGCGGCAGGCTGCGCGTCGCGACACGCGCACGGCCTACCTGCTGCTCGCCCCCAGCCTGTTCGGGATCAGCGCGTTCCTGGTGTTGCCGATCCTCGTGGTGGCGGCGCTCGCGCTGCAGCGCTGGGACCTGATCGGTCCGCGCACGTTCGTCGGCCTCGACAACGTCGTGGCGGTGGCCGTCGACGGCCGGTTCGCCCGCTCGCTGCTGATCACCGCGGTGTTCGTGGCGATCGTGATCCCGGCGCAGACGGTGCTCGGGCTGGTCGCGGCGTTGCTGCTGAACCGGGAGCTGCGCGGTTCGTCCGCGTTCCGGGTGCTGTACGTGCTGCCGTGGATCTGCGCGCCGCTCGTGCTCGGCGTGGTGTGGCGCTGGATCCTCGCCCCCACCGACGGCGCCCTGAACGCGCTGATCGGCCGCCGGGTCGAGTGGCTCGCCGACCCCGTCCTCGCGCTGCCGTCGGTGGCGGCGGTGACGGTGTGGACGCACGTCGCTACGTCGCCTGTTCTTCTCCGCGGGGCTGCGCGCCATCCCCGACACCGTGCACGAGGCCGCGATGCTCGACGGCGCGGGCCCGTGGCAGCGCTTCTGGCGGGTCACGCTGCCGCTGCTGCGGCCCACCACGTTCTTCGTGCTGGTCACGCAGATCATCGCGACGTTCCAGGTGTTCGACTCGGTCTACGCGCTCACGCCGAACGGTGGACCGCAGGGCGTCACCGACGTCGTCGCGGGCCGGATCTACTACGAGGCGTTCGAGCAGCGCGCGGTCGGGCAGGCCGCGGTGATGGCGCTGGTGCTGTTCGTGCTGCTCGTCGCGGTGACGCTCGTCCAGCAGCGGTGGTTCGCCCGCCGCACGACCTACGACCTGTCGACATGAGGACCGCCGGGACGTACCTGCTCCTGGTGCTGGGGGCGGTCGCGACGCTCGCCCCGTTCCTGCTGAGTCTGCAGACGGCCCTGAAGTCCCCGCTGCAGTTCGCGTCCGAGCCCGTGCTCACCCCGCCCGCACCGCCGACGCTGGTGAACTTCGCCGAGCTGTTCGGCGACCGCTACGACTTCGTGGCGCCGGTCGCGGTCACCGCGCAGGTCGTCGCGGTGATACTGGTGGGGCAGCTGGTGTTCTCGGTGTTCGCCGCGTACGCCTTCGCCCGCCTGAGCTTCCCCGGCCGCGACGCGATCTTCTGGCTGTACGTGGCCACGCTGATGGTGCCCCAGATCGTCACGATCATCCCGCTGTACGCGGTGTTCGCCGACCTCGGCATCCGCAACACGTTCTGGGCGCTCGTGCTCCCGTACGTCTTCGGGCACCCGTACGGGATCTTCCTGCTCCGCGAGTACTTCAAGGCCATCCCCGGCGACCTGCTCGACGCCGCCAAGCTCGACGGCGCAGGCACGCTGCGCACCCTGTGGCACGTGGTCGTGCCGGTGAGCAGGCCGATCCTCGCAACGCTCGCGATCATCACCGTCGTCACGCACTGGAACAACTTCCTGTGGCCGCTGGTGATCACCACCGGCCGGCAGTGGCAGGTGCTGACGGTCGCGACGTCGGCGCTCCAGTCGCAGTACAACTCCAACTGGACGATCGTCATGGCAGCGACCACCATCGCCGTCCTGCCGCTCACGATCCTGTTCCTGGCGTTCCAGCGCCACGTCGTCCGCTCGATCACGATCACCGGGTTCCGGTAGGGGAGATCCCATGAGATTGCGTCCGCTCGTCACGGCGCTGGCCGCTGCACTCGCGCTGGCCGCCTGCTCGCCCGCCGCCCCGGACGACGCCCCCGCCGGTGCGGGCGCCACCACCGTCACGGTGCGGCTCTGGGACGAGCAGGTCGCCGACGCGTACGAGCAGTCGTTCGACGAGTTCACCCGGGCGAACCCGGACGTGCAGGTGCAGCTGAACGTCGTGCCGTGGAGCGACTACTTCACCGGACTCAACCTGGACGTCGCGAGCGGCACCGCGGAGGACGTCTACTGGCTCAACAGCTCCAACTTCGGGGCGCTCGCCGACGGCGGCAAGCTGATCGACGTCGGGGCCGAGCTGGCGGGCGACGTGGCGGGCTGGGTGCCGGCCGCGGTGGAGCAGTACTCGCGCAGCGGCACCCTGTGGGGCGTGCCCGCGCTCACCGACGGGCGCATCGTCGTGTTCTACAACAAGGCGATGGTCGACGCCGCCGGTGTCGACCCGACCGGCCTGACGTGGAACCCGGCCGATCCCGCCGCCGACACGTTCCTGCCCGCCGCGCGCAAGCTCACCGTCGACAGCGCGGGCCGCACCGCCGACCAGCCCGGCTTCGACGCGAGCGCGATCACCCAGTACGGCTTCAACGCCGCCCGTGATCTGAACGCCATCTACTGGAACTTCGCCGGGTCCAACGGCGGCCGCATCCAGGCCCCCGACGAGAGCCTGACCTTCACGGACCCGAAGACCGTCGAGGCGTTCGACTACCTCGTGAAGCTGATCAACACCGAGCACGTGGCCCCGTCGGCCGCCGACACGGGCGACAACCCCGACTTCAGCCGCGACCAGTTCCTCCAGGGCAAGATGGCGCTCTTCCAGTCCGGCACCTACAACCTCAAGAACATCGGTGACGGCGCCACCTTCGAATGGGGCATCGCGCCACTGCTCGCCGGGCCCGCAGGGCGGGTCAGCGTCGTGAACAGCGTGATCGCCGCCGGCAACGCCGACAGCCCTCGCCGCGACGCGATCCTGAAGGTGCTGCGCTGGATCGGCTCGGCCGAGGGCGCCTCCTACGTCGGCGCGGAAGGCGCCGGGCTGCCCGCCGTGACCGCGGCCCAGCAGGAGTACTACGACTACTGGGAGGGCCAGGGCGTCGACACCCGCTTCTTCGGCACCGAGGGCGGCACCGACACGGTCCCGGCGCCCGCGGGCCCGAAGTTCGAGGCGGCGTCCACGGCGTTCAACCCGATCCTCAACGAGGTCTTCGCCGGCCGCACCCCGGTGGCGGAGGGGCTGCAGCAGGCCCAGGACGCGGGGAACGCGGCGATGCGCTGACGGCTCGCACCCCGCCGGAGGTGGCGTGCCCGCCATGATCGCCGCGTCGGTGCACGGGCGGCCACATAAGGCCGTGCGGGCACCCGTCCGCTGATCATGCCCGGTATCGGAGGGGATGATCGAGCAGCCTGTCTACTCCTGCGTCGGCAGGGTGAGGATGTCGGCGCCGTCGTCGGTGATGGCGATGGTGTGCTCGCTGTGCGCCGTGCGGCAGCCGGTGGCGCTCCGCAGCGTCCAGCCGTCGGCGTCGGTGACGAGCTCGGCGGTGTCGGCCATGATCCACGGCTCCAGGGCGAGCAGCAGCCCGGGGCGCAGCTTGTACCCGCGGCCGGGCCGACCCGTGTTCGCGATGTGCGGGTCCTGGTGCATCGTCGAGCCGATGCCGTGACCGCCGAACTCGGTGCTGATCTCGTAGCCCGCCGCGCCGAGGACCGTGCCGATCGCGTGCGAGATGTCGCCGATGCGCGCCCCGGGGCCCGCGGCGGCGATCCCGGCGGCCAGCGCACGCTCGGTCGCGTCGATCATCGCGACGCTCTCCGGTGGCTCCGCATCGCCCACGATGAAGCTGATGGCGGCGTCGGCGGCCACCCCGCCCTTGGAGACGGCGAGGTCGAGGGTCAGCAGGTCGCCGTCGGCGAGCGCGTAGTCGTACGGCCGCCCGTGCAGCACGGCGTCGTTCACGGCCGTGCAGATGTAGTGGCCGAACGGGCCCCGCCCGAACGACGGCTCGTAATCGACGTAGCAGGACAGCGCCCCGGCCTCGCCGATCATGGTCTTGGCCCACCGGTCGATGTCCAGGAGGCTCGTGCCGACCGTGCTGCGCCGTTTGAGCGCCTGCAGGATGTCGGCGACCACCGCGCCCGTCTCCTTCGCCTGGGCCAGCTCGGTGGGGTTCAGGATCTCGATCATGCGACACCGTTCTCGGAAAGCAATAACTATCCCGGCCATGTTATACCGGTACTAGAATCGGTGTCATGGTCAGGCTGCCGCTCACTCCCGCAGAGGTCGAACGCGGACAGCGCCTCGGCGCCCTCCTCCGCCGGGCCAGGGGGGAGCGCTCGATGCTCGAGACCGCACTCCGCGCCCGCGTCTCACCCGAGACGCTTCGGAAGATCGAGTCGGGCCGCGTGGCCACCCCTGCCTTCCCGACCATCGCGGCGATCGCCGACGTCCTCGGCCTCTCCCTCGACGCGGTGTGGGCCGAGATCAGCCGCCCCGAACGCGCCGGCAGACCTGCTGCCGGTCACGACGTGCACGAGCGGTTGACGTCGTAGGTCCCGGGTGGCGAGATGATCGTCAGGGGTGGTGCCAGAGCGACAGATCTGTCGGCCTGGCGCCACTTTGGCCGATCATGTGTATACCGATCGTCGGCAGTGGTGGTGGGGAGACAGATCGGTCGTCGCGGCACCATTTCCGGCGATCACGAGCCATCGGTCGGCCCGTCATCCCGGTCCTGATCACTACGGCCACCGGCCGAGCTCGGCACTGCTGGTCCAAGGCGGACGAAGGGGCGATCAGAGCCGGTCCGCCAGCGCCCGGCCGATGACGCGGGCGCGTCGGGGAAGCGTTCGGGGTCGGGGCCGGAGAAGTTGAGCCGGACGTAGGGGGCGGCGGCCTCGGCGGGGAACCACTCGGTGCCGGGGGCGATCAGCACGCCGCCGGCCTCGCAGTCGCGGGCGAGGCGGTCGAGGTCGGTGCCGTCGGGCAGGCGGGCCCACAGGTGCAGGCCGCCGGGGGGCACGTGGTCGGGCCGCGCGTCCGGGACGTGCTCGGCGAGGCAGGCGACCAGCAGGTCGCGCCGGGTCCGCAGCTGCTGGCCGAGGCCGCGCAGGTGGGTGAGCCAGCCGCGCTGGGTGACGACGTCGAGCGCCGCCGCCTGGAGCAGGTCGCTGACGTACATCGACTCGGCGCCTCGGTCGGCGAGGATGCGGTCGCGCGCCGGGCCCCTGGCGACCACGGCGGCCACGCGCACGGCGGGCGACACGCTCTTGGTCAGGGAACGCACGTAGATGACGTGGCCGGCGTCGTCGTGGACGGCGAGCGGGGTCGCGGTGGTGTCGATGCCGAAGTCGTGGGCCCAGTCGTCCTCGACGAGGAACGCGCCGTGGGCGCGGACGACGTCGAGCACCTGCTGCCCGAGCTCGTGCGACCACTGCGCGCCCGTCGGGTTGGCGTAGTTGGGCTGGGCGTACAGCACGCGGGCCCCGGTCTCGGCGAACGCGCGTGCGAGCGCGTCGGGGTCGGGTCCGTGCGGCCCGCTGGGCACGGGCACGGCCTGCACGCCGGCCTGGGCGGCGGCGAGGATGGCGCCCCAGTACGTCGGGGACTCCAGCAGCACCGGCCGGTCGAAGCCCACGAGCGCGCGGAAGATCGAGCTCAACCCGCTCTGGCTGCCGGGCACGATCACGACGTCGCGGGCCGCGGGCGGGGTCACTCCGACCGGGGTGGCCTCGGCGAGCTCGGTGGCGAACCAGGCGCGCAGCTCGGGCAGGCCCGCGGCGGGGGAGCGGACCAGTGCGGCGCTGCCGCGGGCGGCCCTGGCGAGCGCCGCGCGCACCAGGCGTTCCGGGAGGAGCGTCCGGTCGGGGTAGCCGGCGTGCAGGCCGATCGCGTCCGGGGAGATGCTGCGCATGGGCGTCGACAGCGTCGGGATGTGCGCGCGAGGGGCGGCGAGCGCGCCGGTCTGCCAGCCGTAGTCGGGGGCGCGGGTGGTGCGCACGGCGCGGACGAACGTGCCGACGCCCGGCCGGCTCTCCACCAGTCCGAGCGCCCCGAGCGTGCGCATCGCCTTCTGCACGGTCACGGGGCTCGCCGCGTAGCGCGCCATCAGCGCTCGGTTGGACGGCACCCGTGCACCCGGTGGGGCCGTCGCGAGCCAGGCGCGCAGGCCTGACACGATCCGCGCACTGCTATCGTCGGACATGTCAGTAGACAGTAGCGTTACTCGGCAGAGCGCCGACGTGTTATCGCCGGGTCTCTGGTGGGGACTGCTGGGCGTGGCGTCGTTCTCGCTGACCGTGCCGTTCACCCGCGTCGCCGTCGGTGGCCTCTCGCCGCTGCTCATCGGCGCGGGGCGGGCGGTGGTGGCCGCGCTGCTCGCCGGTGTCGCGCTCGCGCTGACGCGGCAGCGGCTGCCCTCCGGAACGCAGTGGGCGCGACTGGCCGTGGTGGCGGCCGGCATCGTCGCGGGCTTCCCCCTGCTCACCTCGTACGCGCTGACGACCGTCCCGGCGAGCCACGGTGCCGTGGTGATCGCGCTCCTGCCGGTGGCGACCGCCGTGGTGGCCGTGCTGCGCACCCGGGAGCGGCTGCCCACGGCGTTCTGGGTGATGGCCGTGGTCGGCGCGCTCGCCGCGCTGCTGTTCGCGTCGCTGCAGAGCGGCGGGTTCGGGCAGCTGCACCTGGCGGACCTGCTGCTGTTCGGCGCCGTCGTGGCGGCAGCCGTCGGCTACGCGGAGGGCGGGCTGCTCGCCCGCGAGCTCGGCTCGTGGCAGACGGTGTCCTGGGCGCTCGTGCTGTCGGCGCCGCTGATGATCGCGCTGGCAGGCGCTTCGATCGCCCAGCAGCCACCCACGGCGACGCCCGCCCAGTGGGCGGCGTTCGGCTACCTCGCAGTGGTGAGCATGTACCTGGGCTTCTTCGCCTGGTACCGCGGTCTCGCCATCGGCCCGATGGCGCAGGTCAGCCAGGTGCAGCTGGTACAGCCGGTGCTGACGATCATCTGGGCGGCCCTGCTGCTCGGGGAGGAGATCACCTGGCCGACCGTGCTCGGCGGGGTCGCCGTGATCGCGTGCGCCGCCGTCGCCGTGCGCATCCGGCTGGGCCGCGCGGCATCGACATCCGTGGGGCGTGTCAGCGGCGGGCGTTGAGGCGGGCCGCCTGGCGCGTCAGGTGGTCGCGCTCGGCGAGGGTGGCGGCCTTGTCGGCCGCCTCGGCGTAGAGCCGGGCCGCCGTCGCGAGGTCGCCGTCGCGTTCGTGCAGGTACGCCGACACCGCCGGGTACCGCGGCAGCGAGTCGTCCAGCTCGGCGAGCGCGGCCAGCCCGGCACGGGGCCCGTCGGCCTCGCCGACGGCGACGGCACGGTTGAGTCGCACGACCGGGCTGTCGGTCAGGCGCACCAGCTCGTCGTACCACTCGACGATCTGCGGCCAGTCGGTCTCCTCGGCGGTGGGGGCGTCGGCGTGCAGCGCGGCGATGGCGGCCTGGGCCTGGAACTCGCCGAGCCGGTCGCGGTGAAGCGCCGCCTGCAGGATCGTGACGCCCTCGGTGATCGCCGCCGTGTCCCACCGGGCGCGGTCCTGCTCGGCCAGCGGCACCAGGCTGCCGTCGGGCGCGGTGCGGGAGGCGCGCCGGGCGTGGTGGAGCAGCATGAGGGCGAGCAGCCCCGCCACCTCCGGGTGGTCGATCGCGGCGGCGAGCTGCCGGGTGAGCCGGATGGCCTCGGCAGCGAGGTCGACATCCCCCGAGTAGCCCTCGTTGAAGACGAGGTAGAGGACGCGCAGAACCGTGCCGACGTCGCCGGGCTGGTCGAACCGCACACCTCCGACGGTGCGCTTGGCCCGGCTGATCCGCTGCGCCATCGTCGCCTCGGGCACCAGGTAGGCCCGGGCGATCTGGCGGGTGGTCAGCCGCCGACGGCGCGCAGCGTGAGCGCGACCGCCGACGACGGCGTCAGCGACGGGTGGGCGCACAGGAAGTAGAGCTGGAGCGTGTCGTCGACCGCGGGCGTCGACCCGGGCTCCGGCTCCGTCTCGCGACCTCCTCCCGCCTGCGGCGGGCGGTCTCCGATCTGGTCGCGTCCAGGAACTTGCGCCATGCCACGGTGACCAGCCAGGCCTTCGGGTCTCGCGGCCGGTCGGCGGGCCAGGCCCGCAGCGCCTCGACGAGCGCGTCCTGCACGGCGTCCTCAGCTGCCGCGAAGTCGGCGCCGCGACGGACGAGGACCCCGAGCACGCCCGGTGTGAGGCTGCGGAGCAGCTCGTCGTCCACCGGGCGGGTCACTCGGTGACGGTGGTCGTGGTGCCGTAGAACGGCCGCAGCTCCAGCCACTCGTGGATCGGCTTCCCACCGGCTCCGGGGGCGGCCGACAGCTCCCCGGCCAGCTCGACGGCGCGCTCGTAGCTGTCGACGTCGATCACCATCCAGCCGGCGATGAGGTCCTTGGTCTCGGCGAACGGCCCGTCGGTGACGGGCGGACGGCCCTCGCCGTCGTAGCGGACGAACGTCCCCTCGGCGGCGAGCGCCTGGTGGTCGACGAACTCGCCGGTCTCCTCGAGCCGGGCCGCGAAGTCGCGCATGTACTGCAGGTGCGCCGAGATCTCCTCCGGGGTCCACCGGTCCATCGGCACGTCGTTGACCGCGGCAGGGGCGCCGCGGTAGTGCTTGAGAAGCAGGTACTTGGGCATCTTCGCCTTCCTCGGGCCGCTGACCCCGGTGCCGGGCGACCCATTCTGGTCACGTCCGCCCCGGGGCCGCAGCCACCCATGGCACGGGCAGCTCGGAGAAGAGCGCGAGCCGCTCCGCGCAGCCGCGAACCGTGGCATCGGCGTCGACGACCACCGGCCGGCCGTCGACCTCTTCGACCGCGGCATCGGGGAGCGGCCGGGCCGGGCCGTCGCGTCGCACGGCCTCCAGCAGGTGCATGAACGGCGCGCAGGAGGCGAGCGGGGCGAGCAGCGGGCGGGTCGGGTGGGCGAGGTGTGCCACCAGGTCGTCCAGCAGGGCGGTGCGGCCGGGTGGCCCGCTGACCTCGGCGCCGTCGGCGGTGCGGCCGGTCAGCGTGTCGGTGGTGTACTGCAGTTCCAGCCTGCCCCGATCGCCGTGCACGACGATCACCGGGAGGTGGTGCTCCGCGGCGCACAGCGTGACGGCCACGACGATCGGCACCCCGTTTGCGGTGAGCCGGGCCGTCGCGGTGTCGTCGCCCTCGGGGGACGCGACGCGGTAGCGCTCCAGCTCGACGGCGACGTCGGCGTCGTGGGCCACGCAGGCCACCCGCAGCGCCGACGCCGTGGCGTGGGCGAAGGCGTTGGTGAGCGCGCCGTCGGTGACCGGGACGCCGTCGAGGGCCATCCGGCCGGCCCAGGCCGCCCGGGTGAAGTAGGCGCGTTCGCGTACCCAGGCGCCGTGCACACCGACCCCGCGCAGCCGTCCGATCGCGCCGTCGGCGACGAGCCGGGCCGCGTGGGCGAGCGCGTGCGAGCCGAAGGACTGGAAGCCGACCTGGCACACCCGACCGGCCGCCTCGACATCGGCCGACAGCTCCCGGAACTGCGCCATCGACGCGGTGGGCGGCTTCTCCAGCAGCAGGTGCGACCCCGCCGCCAGCGCGAGCCGTGCGAGGGGCACGTGGGTGTGGATCGGGGTGGACACGATCGTGATGTCCGGGCGGACCCGCTCCAGGAGCGTGGCGGCGTCGTCGAGCACCGGCACGTCGGCGCCGTCGGGGAGCGCCCGCACCCGTTCGAGGGCCTCGGGCGTGGGCGGCTGCGGGTCGGCGAGCCCCGCCACCCGCACAGCGCCCGTGGCGGCGAGCCGCAGCAGGCCGTCCAGATGCACCCGTCCGAAGCCGTGCACGCCGATCAACGCGACGCGCGGGGTTCTGTCGATGACCACCGATCCTCCCGAGGAAAGCGGTTGCCAGCCTACGTCGGTCGCTCGCACAGCAACTTGTGCGCTCGCACACGAACTGCAGTTCGTGTGCGAGCGCCGAAGTTCATGTGTGACGCCTCGCAACCACCGCCTCGGCTCAGCCGTGGCGCCAGCCTGCGGTGATGAAACTCCGGAGCAGTTCGACGTTGGACGCGGGCGGGGGAGCATCGGTGAGGTTGCCGATGCGGTCGCCGAAGGCGCTCTGGGTGAGCGCGCCCACCGCGAACAGGTAGCTCCACTCGTAGAACCCCGGCGGCTTGCCGGGCACAGCGACCCGCAGCGCGGCGACGAACTCGCGCGCCATCGGGTCGAACAGCTCGCCGATCACCGGGCGCTGCATGCTCGACGGGTCGGCCGCCTCCCGCAGCACGAGCCGCCGGTACCAGGCGCCGTCGGCCGGGAGCGCGACGACCGGGTCCATGAAGGCGGCGACGATCCGCTCCAGCGCGTCCGGCGCCTCCAGGTCGATCTCGTGCAGGAGCCGCAGCCGCTCCTCGTTGACGTGCTGGCGGCGGGCGAAGACGGCGACGTAGAGCGCCAGCTTCGACGGGAAGTGGTAGCCGACCAGCGAGAGCTTCACGTCGGCTGCCGCGGCGACCTGCCGGAGCGTGGTGGCGTGGTAGCCGGACTCGGCGAACACGCGTTCGGCGGCGTCGAGGATCCGTTCCCGCCGCTCGAGCGGTGGATCGGTGACGGCGGTGGCCTCCATGTCCGTACGGTACTGGACGAGACTGACTGGACGTACGTACAGTCACCGGATCGGCCTCGAAGGGGAGACGCGATGCGGACGAGATGGGTAGTGCTGGGCGGGAGCTTCCTCGCCTACATGTTCGACGCGATGGAGATCATCCTGCTGTCGCTGGCGCTTCCGGCGATCCGCGAGGACCTGCAGCTCAGCCCGGCGCAGGGCGGCCTGCTCGCCACGGCGACGCTGCTCGGGATCGGGCTGTCCAGCGTGCTGGCCGGCTACGTGTCCGACAACTTCGGCCGCAAGACCGCGCTGATCGCCTCGCTCACGACGTTCGGGGTCTTCACCGCCGCGCTCGCCGCCGTGCCGAACTTCGAGATCTTCATGGTGCTGCGGTTCATCGCCGGGTTCGGCCTCGGTGGGGTGTGGGGCGTGGTGTCGGCCTACGTCGTCGAGACCTGGCCGAGCGAGTCCCGGGGGCGCGCCGCGGCGTTCGTGCTGAGCAGCTTCCCGATCGGTGGGGTGCTGGCGGCCGTGTTGTCGGGGGTGTTCCTGCCGGACTGGCGGCTGATGTTCCTCGTCGCGGGTGCCGGGGTCGTGCTGCCGCTGCTGGTCGTGATCCCGTTCTTCCCCGAGTCGTCGGCGTGGGCCGAGGCCAGGGCGGCCGACGACGGCGGCCGGGTCTCCGTCGCCGAGATCTTCGCGCCCGACGTGCGCCGCCGCACGATCATCGCCACGGCGGTGGCCGGGCTCGCGCTCACGGGCTGGTGGGGCGGATCCACCTGGCTGCCGACCTACCTGGCCACGGACCGGGGCATCCCGACGGCGACCGTGGCAGTCTTCATGACCGTGCTGAACCTCGGCATGTTCGTCGGCTACAACGTATTCGGCCTGATCGCCGACCGCATCGGCCGCCGCTCGGCGATCATCATCTCGCTGCTCGGCGTGGCCGTCACGCTGCCGCTGTACGCCCTCACCGCCAACCAGACCGCGCTCTTGTGGTTCGGGCCGCTGTTCGCGTTTCTTCCGCGGCGTTCACCGGCCTGTTCGGCTCGTACATCGGCGAGCTGTTCCCCACCCGGATCCGCACGACCGGTGCCGGGTTCTGCTTCAACGTGGGCCGCGGGGTGTCGGCGTTCGCCCCGTTCGCGCTCGCCGCGCTCGCCACCGTCATCGGGCTGTCCGGCGGCCTGCTGGTGTGCGCCGCGTTCTTCGCCGCCGCCGGGTTGCTGACGTTCCTGCTGCCGAGTACCGACGTGCCCGCCGCCATCCCCGAGAGGACAGCATGACCACCATGCCCCCGCCCGAGCTGGTCGAGCTCGTGCCAGGAGTGTTCGCCTACATCCAGCCCGACGGCAGCTGGATGATCAACAACACCGGAGCGGTGACCGGGGGCACCGGGCACCTGCTCGTGGACACGACCTCCACGGAGGCGCGCAACCGGGCCCTGCTCGCCGCGGTCGCCACCGTCTCCCCGGGGGAGGCGCGGGCGCTGGTCAACACCCACCACCACGGCGACCACACCTTCGGCAACTGGCTCATGCCGCCGCAGACGCCGATCATCGGCCACGTCACCTGCCGCGAGGACGTGCTGGCGGCCGGGCTGATCGCCGCACAGGTGCTCACCGGGCCCGACTACGGCAACGTGGAGGTCCGGCCGCCGGACGTCACGTTCACCGACGCCATGACACTGCATCTCGGCGACCGCCGGGTGGAGCTGATCCACGTCGGCCCGGCCCACACGCGCAGTGACGTGATCGCCTGGCTGCCCGAGGAGCGGGTGCTGTTCGCGGGCGACCTCGCGTTCGCGGGCGGCCAGCCGTTCCTCGTCGAGGGGAGCGTGGCGGGCTACCGTCCCGCGCTCGCGCGGATCCGGGAGCTGGAGCCGGAGATCCTCGTGCCCGGGCACGGGCCGGTGTGCCGGGGCGAGGAGATCCCCGCGCTGCTCGACGACCTCGGCGAGTACGCCGCGTTCGTCGACGCCGTGGCCCGCGAGCACCACCGGGCGGGGCACACGCCGATCGAGGCGGCCACCGCGGAGAAGGACAACCGGTTCGCGTCCTGGCAGGAGAGCGAGCGGCTCGTCGGCAACCTCCACCGGGCCTACAACGAGCTCGACGGGCACCCGCTGGGCACCCGGATACGGTTGGACGCGGTCTGGCCCGACATGGTCGCGTTCCACGGCGGCCCGATCGGATGTTTCGCCTGATGCGCTGGGTCACGTATCGCGCAGCGGGCGGCGCCGAGCGCCCCGGGCTGCTGCAGGACGGGCGCGTGCACGGGCTCGACGGCACCCTGCTGGGGCTGATCGAGTCCGGGCTGGCGGCCGCGGCCGAGCGGCGCTCGCCGAGCCCGTCGAGGTGGTCGACCTCGCCGATGTGCGGCTCGCCGCGCCGATCCCGCGCCCGCCATCGGTGCGCGACTTCCTGTCCTTCGAGGAGCACCTGCGCAACGCGGTCCGCGCGATGGGCCGCGACACCGTGCCGCCGGTGTGGTTCGAGCAGCCCGTCTTCTACTTCTCCAACCCGGCGGCGATCCTCGGCCCGGACGCCGACGTCCCCATCTCCCCGGGCTGCCACGCGTTCGACTACGAGGTGGAGGTGGCGGCCGTGGTCGGCCGCGCGGGCAGCGACCTCGCGCCCGCCGACGCCGACGCGCACATCGCGGGCTACACGGTCTTCTGCGACTGGTCGGCCCGCGACGTCCAGCGCCACGAGTCGACGATCGGGCTCGGCCCGGCCAAAGGCAAGGACGGCGCCACCAGCATCGGGCCGGTACTCGTCACGCCCGATGAGCTCGAGCCCCACCGCGACGGCAAGGGCTACCGGCTCTCGATGCGGGCCGCGGTCAACGGCCGGGACACCGGCGGCGGGACGTGGGCCGACATCCACTGGTCGTTCGGGCAGATGCTGGCCTACGCCTCCCGCGGCACCCGGCTCGTTCCGGGCGACGTGATCGGCAGCGGCACGGTCGGCACCGGCTGCCTGCTGGAGCTGTCGGGCCTGCACGGCTCCGAGCGCTACCCGTGGCTGCAGCCGGGCGACGTGGTGACGGTCGAGGTGGAGCAGCTCGGGGCGTTGACCGGCCGGATCGTCCCCGGACCCGAGGTGGTGCCCCTCTGACCCCCCGTGAGTGGATACGAGTGCTCCAGCACTCGTATCCACTCACGACCCTTCGGGGGCCCGGCGCTCGGCGAAGCTGCGCTCGCCGTGCACCGCCAGCTCTTCCAGCACGGCGTGCGGGTCGCCCGCCTCGATGAGCTCCAGCAGGTGGCGGTGCCGGGCGACGTGCTCGACGAGGCTCTCGTAGTAGCGCTCGCGGGTGTCGAGGTTGCGGGACATGCAGAGCAGCATCTGCTGCTGCACGGAGCGGTAGATCTCGGAGAGCCTGCGGTGCCCGGCGAGCGCGACGATCGAGGCGTGGAACGCGTAGGCGTTCTCGACCAGCGAGCCGCGGTCCTCGTCGCGTGCGTTGAGCTCCATCCGCTCGAGCGCCGCATGGCATGCGGTCAGCCGGGCCCGCTCCCGTACCGGGACGCCCAGTTCCACGGCCATCTTCTCCAGGCCGGTGCGCAGCGTGAGGATCTCGAAGACGTCCTGGTCGGTGAGGGTGGCGACGGTGGAGCCGTAGCGTGGGCGCGTGACGACCAGCCCGTCGTTCTGCAGCAGGCGCAGCGCCTCGCGGAGGGGAGGCCGGCTGATCCCGAGGTGCTCGGTGAGGCGCTCCTCGATCAGCCGGTCGCCGGGCTCGAAGGCGCCGGAGAGGATCATCTTGCGGATCGACTCGGCAGCCAGCGCCACCAGGCTCGGCGGGTCGATCCGCTCGCCCGCCCCGATCGGATCGGCCGCGTCGGCGCTGGTCATGTCATCCTCCGGTGCTCCTGCCGGCCCAAGCATCCCGCACGCGGTGGACGCCGGTGACGGGCTCCCGGCCTTGCGTGGGTCTTTTGACTGTTGTAGACAATAGCCGATCAGGTCGGACCATACGCCGGGAGTGACGATGGCAGCGCCGCTCACCTCCGTGGGCCTCGCCGGCCTCGGGAACCTCGGCCTCCCGCTGGCCACCTCGCTCGTGGGCGCCGGATGGGACCTGGCCGTCCACGACCCGGTCGCCGGGCGCGCAGACCCGGTCGTCGCGCTCGGCGCCACCGCGGTGCCCGAGGCGTCCGGCCTCGCGGACCGCGACGTGCTCGTGCTCGCCGTCCCCGACGACGCCGCCGTCGAGCAGGTGCTCTCCGCCTACCTCGCCCACGAGCGTCCGGGCCGCGGGGTGATCGTGCACAGCACCGTGCTGCCGCGGACCGCCACCCGGCTGGCCGAGCTGGCGGCGGGGCACGGCGTCGACCTGCTCGACGCGCCGGTGAGCGGCGGTGCGGAGCGGGCCGCAACCGGCACGCTCACCGTCATGACCGGTGGGGCCGCGGTGGCGGTCGAGCGGCTGCGGCCGCTGCTGGACACCGTCGGCGATCCGGTGCTGCACCTCGGCCCGGCCGGAGCGGGCTCCGCAGCCAAGCTCGCCAACCAGCTCACGATGTTCGCGAACCTCGCCGGCGTGCTCGAGGCGATCGACTTCGCGACCGCGCACGGCGTCGAGACCGACGCGCTGCTCGCCGCGTTCGAGACGAGCCTCGGTGACTCCTGGGTCGCGCGGAACCTCGACTTCTGGGATCGCACCGCCGCGGCATACGACGCGAGCGGCACCCCGGTCCGGGACCGACCGTGGAGCAAG
The DNA here is from genome assembly GCA_001942185.1 of Pseudonocardia sp. CNS-004. Lineage (GTDB taxonomy): Bacteria > Actinomycetota > Actinomycetes > Mycobacteriales > Pseudonocardiaceae > Pseudonocardia. Next base: position 64,806 of record MKJV01000067.1, on the reverse strand, counting down.
GACCTGGCCGAGGTGGTGGAGGCCGCCCGGGCCGCCGACGTGCCGGTTCCGCTGGCGGGCTGGCTCGCCCGGACGGTGGCCGCGCGGGTCGAGGAGCGCGCCGCCGGAGCCGTTCCGGCGGGTCATGGCAGCTGAGGAAGGATCACGTATGGCGACCCATGAGGGCGCACTCGCCGGCATGACCGTGCTCGACCTGACCCAGGTGATGGCCGGCCCGTTCTGCACGATGATCCTCGCGGATCTCGGGGCCGACGTCGTCAAGGTGGAGAACCCGGAGTCGGGTGACCAGACCCGCTCGTCGATGACCCATCCCGGCGCGTTCCGCGCACTCAACCGCAACAAGCGCAGCGTCACCCTCGACCTGAAGTCCGACGAAGGCCGCGCCACGTTCCACGAGCTCGCGCGTTCCGCCGACGCCGTCGTCGAGAACTGGCGGCCCGGCGTCGCGGCGAAGCTCGGCGTCGACTACGAGACCCTGCGGGCGCTCAACCCGGGCCTGATCTACGCCAGCGTGTCCGGGTTCGGCCAGACCGGGCCGTACGCCGACCGGCCCGGCTACGACCTGATCGCGCAGGCGATGGCGGGGGTCATGAGCGTCACCGGGGAGCAGGGGGACCGGCCGGTGAAGTCGGGCATCCCGATCGCCGACCTGGGTGCGGGGCTGTTCACGGCGGTCGGTGTCCTCGCGGCGTGGGCGTCGCGGCAGCGCACCGGGCAGGGCCAGTACGTGGAGACGTCGCTGTTCGAGGCGGCGGTGGCGCTGTCGGTGTGGGAGTCCACGGAGTTCTGGGCCACCGGGAAGCGCCGCAGGCCCTCGGCTCCGCACACCGGATGTCCGCGCCGTACCAGGCGCTGGCCACGCGCGACGGGTTCGTCACGGTCGGGGCCAACAACGAGCGGCTCTGGCAGCGGCTGTGCCAGGCCCTCGACGCGCCGGAACTGGCAGGCGACCCGCGGTTCGCCGACAACGACGACCGGATGGCCCACCGCCCGGAGCTGGTGGTCGAGCTGGAACGCCGCCTCGCCGCCGACGACACGGCCTCCTGGGTGGAGCGGCTGCTCGCCGCAGGCGTGCCCGCCGGGCCGATCCAGGACTACCAGCAGGTCCTCGAGGAGGACCCGCACGTGAAGGCACGCGGGATGGTGGCCACCGTGGAGGATCCGGTCGACGGCCCGGTCCCGGTGCTGTCCTCGCCGCTGCACCTGTCCGGCACCCCCACCGGGGTGCGCCGCCCGCCGCCACTGCTCGGGGAACACAACGCCGAGCTCCTACCCGTGAGTGGGAACGAGGGCCACAGCACTCGTATCCACTCACGACCGTCCGGGGCGGTGCACAGCAGGCGCGACGGGCCGGTGCTCCACGTCGAGCTGGCCAACCCGGCCCGGCGCAACGCCCTGACCTGGGAGATGTACGACGAGCTGCAGCGGCTGTGCGTCGCCGCGCGCACCGACGCCGACCTGCGCGTCGTCGTGCTGCGTGGCGCGGGTGAGGCGTTCGCGGCCGGCACGGACATCGCCCAGTTCGCCGAGTTCGACGGTGCCGCCGACGGGCTCGACTACGAGCGCCGCGTCGGCGCCGTGATCGACGACCTGCTCGCCGTGCCGGTGCCCGTGCTGGGTGTCGTGGACGGGCCGGCCGTCGGTGGCGGGCTGGGGCTCGCCGCGTGCTGCGACGTGCTGGTGGCCACCGACCGGGCCGTGTTCGGCGCGCCCATCGCGCGGACGCTGGGCAACATCCTCGCGCCGGCCGGCGTGGCCCGGCTGCAACGCCGCCTCGGCGTCTCCCGGACGATGGGCATGCTGATCACCTCCCGCACGATCGACGCCCACGAGGCCGCCGCCGCCGGGTTCGTGCACGCCGTCGTGCGCCCGCGGAGCTGGACGCCACGGCCGCGAAGATCGTCGAGCGGATCGCCTCCGGTGCGCCCCGGACCCTCGCCGGGTTGAAGGAGATCGACCGGCGGCTCGCCGCGGCCGACGGGTCAGCGGGCGTGGACGCCGACGACGTCCTCGCCGACTGCTACGGCAGCGCGGACTTCCGGGAAGGCGTGGCCGCGTTCGTCGCCCGCCGGGCACCGCGCTGGAGCGGCTCGTGAGCGTCATCGACACGCACCACCACTTCTGGCGGACCGCCCTGCAGGAACAGCCGTGGCGCGACCCGGCGCACACCGAGCTGGCCGCCGACTTCGAACCCGCCGACCTCGCCCCGCTGATGGCCGCGGCAGGGGTAGACGCCACCGTGCTCGTCGAGTCGGTCGACACCCCCGAGGAGAACGACCGGCTCGCCGCGTACGCCGAGGCCTTCCCGCAGACGGTGGGGGTGGTCGGGTGGCTGCCGCTCGCCGACCCGGCCGCGGCCCGCGCCGAGCTCGCCCGCGCCGACCGCTCCCGCTGGTGCGGCGTGCGTTGCCTCGTGGCCCGCGAGCCCCTCGACTGGCTCGCCCCCGGCCTCATGGCCACCCTGGCCGAGGCCGGCCTCGCCTGGGACGTCGTGCCGGTGACCGATGCGCAGGTGGAGGCGATCGTCGCGCTCGCGCGGGACGTCCCCGACCTGCGCATCGTCGCCGACCACCTCGCCCGTCCGCCCCTGGAGACCGGCGACCTGGACGGCTGGCTCGCCCGGATCGCCGCCCTCGCCTCCTGCCCCAACATCGCGCTGAAGCTCTCGATCGGCGTCGACCTGCTCACGGCGTGGCCGCGGTGGGACCCGGCCGCGATCGCCCCCGCCGTCGCCCACGCGGTGGCGGCCTTCGGGCCCGAACGGCTGATGCTGGCCAGCAACTGGCCGGTCGTGACGGTGCGCGCCGACTACGGCACGGCCCTGCGCGACCTCGGTGCCGCGGTGGCCGCCGCGGGCGTCGACGAGGTAGGGTCTGGGCCGAGGTGCGCGGTGGCACGGCGAAGCGCTGGTACGGCCTGCCCCGCGGGTAGCCACGAGGTAGGGTCTGGGCCGAGGTGCGCGGTGGCACGGCGAAGCGCTGGTACGGCCTGCCCCGCGGGTAGCCAGGGCTCGCGCGACCGGCCTCCGCTCACGCACCCGTCCTGCGCTCGCGCCGCCCGTCGACGGCGCGCGTCGGCGGACTCGAGGTGTGTGACCGCGGTGAGGGTGCGTCGCCGAGCCGGCGCTCGCGCCACCCGCTTCGCCGTGACCGCAGGGAGGGTGTGTCAGTGCCGGGGCAGCGTGGCCGGGGTGCGGCGCAGGAGCAGCCAGGCGCCGGTGAGCGCAGCGATGGCCGCTGCGGCGATCGTCGTCGCGGCGACGCCGGCGAGCACGGCCGCCGTGCCGGCCGCGAGGGGCGCCACGGCGAGCCCGGCGGTGTAGGCGAGGTTGTAGAGCGCGTACGCCGCGCCGTACGCGGGCGGCTGGATGTGCTCGGCGAGCGCGCCGATCAGCACGAGCGTGGGCGCGAGCACGAGCTGCGCGCCGGTGCCGACCACGACCACGCCGGTGATCGACGCGGCGGCAACCGGCAGCCCGCACAGCACGAACCCGGCTGCCGCGACCAGCGTGCCCAGCGCGGCGACGCGGGCGGCCCCGAACCGGTCGGTCAGCATCCCGGCGAGCGGCGCCGCCAGCCCGCCGAGCAGCGCGGCCGCTCCGAAGACCAGCCCGATGCCGGTGGCGCCGAGCCCCAGCGCCGACAGGTGCAGTGGCAGCACCGGCTCCGCGAACGCGATCGCCGCCGCGCCGAGCGCGGTGAGCCCGATCAGCAGCCCGGCCCCGGGCCCGCGCGCGACGGTGCGCAGCGGGGTCGGCGCCGGCGGGTCTGCCGTGGGCCCCACCCAGATGATCCGGGCCACTGCGTCGGCCACGGACAGCGCCGCGACCAGCACGAACGGGGCGCGCGGGCCGAACGCGTCGGCGAGGAACCCCGAGACCGCGGGCCCGAGCAGCACGCCGAAACCGATCGCGGAGAGCGCGAACCCCATCACGGTGCCGCGCCGCTCGGGTGGGTGCGTGCTCGCGATGAGCGCGAGCCCCGCCGACCAGCTCGCGGCCGCGGCGACGCCCTGTGCCGCCCGCGCGAGCGAGAGCACCGCCAGTCCGACGCCACCCGGGACGTCGATCGCGGCCGCGAACAGGAGCGTGGCGGCGGCGAGCGCGACCAGGCCGGCGAGCAGGGTGCGCGCGGGCCGCTGCGGTCGACCCAGTGGCCCACCACCGGCGTCGCCACGAGCATCGCCGCCGCGTACGCCGCGAAGAGCAGGCCCGCGGCGCCCGCCGATCCGGCCACCGCGGGCAGCACGGGCAGCAGCGGGACGAGCGCGCCGTACAGGAACATGTCGACGACGAGGGCGAGGGTGACGACCAGGACCGCGGCCCTGGGTCGGGTCGGGCGCCGCGACATCACGGGAGGATCCCTCCGAGTACGGGCCGCACGCTCGTGGCGTCGGCCGGGGGAACGAGCGCGGGGTCGTGGCCTGCGAGCAGCGCGGTGCCGGTCAGCCAGGCCAGCAGGTGCGCGGCGGCGGGGCCCGGCCCGGTGGCGAGCTCGGCCCCGGACAGCGCCGTCCGCAGCCGGTCGCGCCACGCGTGGAAGCCGGCCGCCTTCTCCGCGAGCGCCCGGACGTGCCGGCCGTGCGCATGCTCACGGCCATGAGCGCGGCGAAGCGCCGGTCGGAGTGCAACGCGGTGAGCCATGCCAGCGCGAACGCCTCGAGGCGGGTGGCGAGCGGGACGCCGGGGGTGTCGAGCGCGGCCCAGACCGGCCCGGCCACCACGTCCCATGTCTCCCCGAGCACCGCCCCGAGCAGGGCGTCCTTGTCGGCGAAGTGGTGGTAGACCGCACCGCGGGTCACGCCGGCCGCCTCGGCGATCCCGGCGAGGGTGGCCCGGTCGACCCCGTCGTGGGCGAACGCGAGGAGCGCCGCGTCGACGAGCGCGGCGCGCGTGGCTGCGGTGTCCTCGGCCGTCCGGCGCACGGCAACATTCATACATGCGTGTACGTATGAATAGCAACGGATCGTCTACGGTGTGTGCCGTGACCGTTGCGTCCGCTCCTGAGCAGGTCGTACTCCTCGACGACGACGGCCGCGCCATCGGCGTCGCCGACAAGGCCACCGTCCACGGGTCGACGACACCCCTGCATCTCGCGTTCTCCTGCTACGGCTTCGACCCGGACGGCCGGCTACTGGTCACACGGCGGGCCCGGCACAAGGCGACCTTCCCCGGAGTGCGCACCAACACCTGCTGCGGGCACCCGGCCCCCGGCGAGGCGGTGGAGGACGCCGTCCGGCGGCGGCTGGCCGACGAGCTCGGCGTGAGCGCTGTCGACCTGCGGCTCGTGCTGCCCGACTTCGCCTACCGGGCCGCGGCGGGCGGTGTCGAGGAGAACGAGCTCTGCCCGGTGTACGTGTGCACGCTGGTGGGCGAGCCGCGGGCCCGGCCGGACGAGGTCGAGTCCGTGGAGTGGTGGAGCTGGGACGCGTTCCTGGAGGCGGCCGGCGCAGGGGAGCTCTCCCCGTGGGCGCAGCTGCAGGCCCCGCTGCTCGATGCCCGCCGCCATGACTGGAGCGTCTGATGAAGGAAATCACGATCTTCAGCGGCTCGGCCCACCCGGAACTGGCGGCCGCGATCTGCCATCACCTGGAGGTGCCGCTCGCGCCGTCCCGGGTCACCCGGTTCGCGAACGACTGCCTCGAGGTCCAGCTGCAGGCCAACTGCCGCGAGCGGGACGTGTTCATCGTGCAGCCGCTGGTGGCGCCGGTCCAGGAGCACCTCGTCGAGCTGCTCCTGATGCTCGACGCCGCCCGCGGCGCGTCGGCGGCACGGATCACGGTGGTGATGCCGCACTTCGCCTACGCCCGGTCCGACAAGAAGGGCGCCCCTCGGATCTCGATCGGCGCCCGGCTGATGGCCGACCTCATGCAGACCGCGGGCGCGAACCGCGTGCTGACGATGACGCTGCACTCCCCGCAGGTCCACGGCTTCTTCGGGGTGCCGGTCGACCACCTGCACGCGCTGCACGAGCTGGCCCGCCACTTCCGCGGCGGCGACCTGTCCAACTCCGTCGTGGTGTCGCCGGACCTCGGCAACGCCAAGGAGGCATCGCGCTTCGCCCGGCTGCTCGGACTGCCCGTCGCGGCGGGCGCGAAGGAGCGGATCTCCGACGACAAGGTCGTGATCAGCTCGATCATCGGCGACGTCCGGGGCAAGGACGTGATCGTGCTCGACGACGAGATCGCCCGCGGCAGCACGATCGTCGAGGTGCTCGACCGGCTCGCCGACCACGACATCGCCTCCGCGCGCGTCGCCACGACCCACGGCCTGTTCAGCGACGGCGCGCTGGAGCGGATCGGGCGGCGCGACGACGTCGCGGAGATCGTGTGCACCAACACCGTGCCGGTGCCGGGCGCCGAGCACGCCCCGAAGCTCACCGTGCTCTCGATCGCTCCCGCGCTCGCCGAGGCGATGCGCCGGATCCACAACGGTGAGTCGGTGAGCGTGCTCTTCGACGAGCACTGATGCGCGCCGCGGACGCGCGGGACGCGGCTCGCGACTGGGTGGAGCGGCACGCCGCGGGCGAGCCCGGCTTCCGCGGGGCCTACCTCGCCGGTTCCGTCGTCGACCGGCCGGCCGGCGCCGTGCAGCTGCCGTGGTCGGACGTGGACGTCGCGGTCGTCATCGCCGGGGAGGCGGCTCCGCTGAAGCCGGGCAAGCTGCGCCACCGGGGTGCGCTCCTCGACGTGTCGTACGTGCCGGAGGAGCTGCTCGCCGACCCGGAGCGGGTGGCGGCCACGCATTACCTGGCCCCTTCCTTCGCAGACCCCGACGGCGTGCTGCTCGACCCGGCCGGGCTCCTCGGCAGGCTGCGGGACGCGATCGCGCCGACCTACGCCACACCGGCCGCCGTGCGCCGCCGGGTCGCCGACGTGCTCACCGCGCTGCGCATGCGCCTTTCCGCCCGCGACGACGCGGCGCCGTGGCCGCAGCAGGTGATGGCGTGGCTGTTCCCGGCCGGCCTCGTCACTGTCGCGGTGCTCGTGGCGGCCGGCGAGCGGCCGACCGTTCGGCTGCGCTACCGCCGCGCCCGGGACGTGTTGCACGACCGCCCGGCCCTCTACGCACGAATGCTCGAGCTGATCGGCTGCGTCGACGTCGACGCCGCGGTGGCGGCACGCCACCTCGACCGGCTCGAGGAGGTGTTCGACGAGGCCGCCGCGGTGGGCCGCACCCCGTTCTTCTTCTCGTCGGACATCAGCGCCGATGCGCGGCCGATCGCGATCGACGGCAGCCGCGCCCTCCTCGACGCGGGCGACCACCGCGAGGCGGTCTTCTGGATCGTCGCCACGTTCGCCCGCTGCCAGCAGATCCTCGACGCCGACGCGCCGCCGGAGCGCACGCGGGCCGCGGAGCACGCGTTCCGGACGGCGCTGGCGGAGCTCACCGGCGTCCGTGGCCCGGACGACCTGCACTCCCGAGCCGAAGCCACCCTCGCGTTCCTCCCGGAGCTGGACGACGTGACGGCCGCGATTCTCGGCCGCCGGCACTGACCCGCGTTTCGCGGCCGGCTGGGACGGGAAGGTGCGGGGATGGTCAGCAGGTTGATCGCGGTGGCCGTCGACTGCCGGGACGCCGAGCGTTGTGCCGCCTTCTGGTGCGCCGTGCTCGGGACCGAGGTGGACCAGCGGTGGCGCGACGCCCACGGCGTCGAGTACGTGCAGATCGGCGCTGGAGGAGAGTCGCTGCTGGTCTTCCAGCCGGTGCCCGAGGGCCGGTCCGGGAAGAACCGGCTCCACATGGACATCGCCCCTGCCGTCGGTACGCAGGACGCCGAGGTCGAACGGCTCGTCGACCTGGGCGCCACCCGGATCTCCGACGAGCCCGAGCTGCCGTGGGTCGTGCTCGCCGACCCGGAGGGCAACGAGTTCTGCGTGCTGTCGCCGAGCGGCTGATCAGCGCGAGAAGTGCGACCGAGCTGTTCCGGCCACGCTGCCGTGCCGCTCGCCGCGGCTGATCGGTTCGAGCAGAACCGGAGCGTTGCGGCGGCCGCGCTCCTGTACTTCTCGCGGGCGGCCGGTCAGTTCCGAGACGCGAGCAGGCGTCGTGCCGTGTCCGCGATCAGCCACAGGCTGCACGGCCACCTGAGGTAGGCGCTGCCGGTTCCGGGCAGCCCGCAGCCGCGGCACCGGCTACCCGCATCGGGAACGTGTTGCGCGAGCAGGGTCTCGACGACTCGTGGCATCCGTGCGAGCTGGACAGCGACAGGTGAGGGTTCGGTAGCGTCCCGCATGGTCCGCGCTCCTAGTCAGCGTGGATCAAGGCCCCGGCCGGGTGCTGCAACACCACGGCCGGGGCCGCCTTCGTTCTGGAAGGCGGCCTTCATCATCGCGCAGAACGCTCATAACACGCAACTTCGCTGACAACGAGTTTGTCGCGTATCACGCTGATCACGGCGCGCATCGCGTACATCAGCCGCTTACGGTCAGAAGATGCGGCTGCTGACCACCGGTGAACTCGCCCGTGAGCTGGGCGTGAGCCGTGGTGCCGTGCTGAAGTGGGCCAACGACGGCTGATCATCCCGGCATTCACCACGCCTGGCGGCCATCTCCGGTGGGACCTGGATGACGTGCGCCGACAGGTGCGTGAGCTTCGGGAGCGCGGCACCGAGGACGGGTGATCTGCTGCCGCCGGAGGGTAGGTGCCGGGCCGGCCTGGCCACATCCCGTTGCACGAACGGCACGCCCGTCCAGACCTAACGGACGGAAGTGCCGCTCGCCCATCGCGCGTCAGACGAAGTAGCTGTCGTGGTGGGTGAAGAACTCGGCGCGTTCTTCGTCGTTCATGCCCGCCAGCTGGGTGATCCCTTCGAAGTAGGCCTCGCGGGGCGCCCGGGGGTGAACAGCATCAGCATGGACACGGGCTCGCCGGACTCGTTGCGGAACGCGTGCAGCCCGCCCGGCGGGACGTACAGGAAGTCGCCCGCGGTGCCGTCGACCCAGCGTTCGCCGTCGAACAGCCGCAGCGTCCCCGACAGCACGAAGAACGACTCCGACATGGCCCGGTGGAAGTGCGTCGACGGTCCACCGGGCCCCGGGCCCATGTCGACGCGGTAGAGCCCGAAGTCGCCGCCGCTGGATGCCGTGGTGGCCAGGTAGTGGTAGGCGGTCCCGCCCCCGACCGTCGGGCCGGAGGAGGCGACCGGTGTGGACACGAAGTCGGGCGCTGCACTCGCGGAACGGAACGTCGCGTTGATCTCTCCGGTCGTGCCGAGGTAGCGGGGGTGTGGGTAGGACACGGATCCTCCTGAGGGTGTTTCCGGGCCGCCGGCCCGGTGTCTCCTCGGCAGTGTTCGATCTGAACCCGGGTCGAGGTCAACCTCTGTGGTGGGTCCCGTCCCGCGCGTGGTCAGCCGGTTGCTCCCGGTGGCCGTCGACCGCCGCCGACGATCTCCGGGGGGAGCTGGAAGAGCGGGAACAGGGCGTCGTCCAGGAACCACGTCACGGCACGGAGCCGGGTGTCCTGCGGGGTGAGGACGAGGATCCCGGCGGGGTGGCCGGTCGGCTCGTCGGGGTCGGTGAGGTAGCAGCCGAACGCCGGTCGCGTGTTGGCCCGGGTCGGGATCAGCCGGAAGCGGCGACAGGCACGCCAGGCGGTGAACACGGAGAGGAACCCCGCGATCGCGTCCCGGCCCTGGTACTGGTGCGGTGCCGGTGGCATGGCCAGCCACGCGTCGTCGGTCAGCAGGGCGACGAGCCCGTCGACGTCGCCCGCGGTGAACGTCTCGGCGAAGCGTTCGGAGACGGCCCGTTCCCCGGGTGAGTCCGGCAGCGGCACGCGGTGCCCGGCGATGGCGTCGCGATGGTGGCGGAGCGCTGCGCGGGCGCGTTGCAGGGCACCCTTGACCGCCGTGGCGCTGGTCTCCAACATGGCGGCCACCTCCGCCGTGGAGTAGCCGAGCACGTCCCGCAGCACGAGTGCTGCGGTCTGGCGGGGCGGTAGGTGCTGCAGCGTGGCGACGAAGGTCAGCTCGACGGCTTCCCTCGAGGTGTAGCGGGCCTCCGGTCCCTGTTCCCGGTCGAGGGTCTGCTCCAGCAGGGTGTCCGGGAACGGCTGCAGCCACGTCACGTCGCTGCGGCGGGTGGGCTCGGGCGGGGCGAACGGGGGCACGGGCTCGGCAGGTCGGCGCGCGGCGTCGCGGCGGGCGTTGAGGCAGCGGTTCGTGGCGATGCGGTACAGCCAGGCGCGCAGTGACGACCGGCCCTCGAAGCCGCCGAGCCCGCGCCATGCCGCGATCAAGGTCTCCTGCAGCACGTCCTCGGCGTCGGTGAGCGAGCCGAGATCCGGTAGCAGTGCACCCGCAGCTCGTGCCGGTGGGGTTCGACGAGCTCGCGGAACGCCTGCTCGTTCCCGGCCCGCGCGCGCTCCAGCCTGTCGTCGGCCACCCCGGCATCGTGCCCGACGGTGCCGGTGTCGAACTCGCCCGGCTCGCACCGTTCCGATCGGCCGGGCGGTGGTGTCCCGACGAACGGAAGCGACATCGAGCGGAGAGGGAACCAGTGAACGATCACGCCACAGTCATCGACGACCTCGAGACCGTCCTGCGAACCGTCGGCGACCTCGTCGCCACGGTCCCGGCGCACCGGTGGGAGGCGCCCACCCCGTGTCCGGACTGGAACGCCCGCGAGCTGGTCGAGCACCTGGTGCTCGGGCACCAGCTGTTCGCCGGCATCCTGCGGGGCACGGCGGTGGTCACGCCCGACGCACTGGACCCCGCCCGCCGCGACGTCCTCGGCGACGACCCCACAGGTACCTACCGGGCGGCCACCGACGACCTGCTCGCCGCGTTCCGGCAGCCGGGCGCGCTGGACCAGGTCGTCGAGGTGCCCTTCGGCGTGGTGCCCGGCATCGTCGCGGTCCACCTCCGTGCCGTCGAGGAACTCGTGCACGGATGGGACCTCGCCACGGCCGGCGGCCGGACGGTCCGGTTCCCCGACGACGTCGTCGAACGCGCACTGGGGTTCACGCGCGCCGCGCTCGCCGATGTCCCGCCCGACCGGTCACCGTTCGCGCCCGCACAGCCGGTGTCCGCCCGCGCGCCGGCTCTCGACCGGCTCGTCGCCCTCGTCGGGCGATCCCCCGATTCCGTGACCGCGTCCTGAGACCCGGCGGGCTCGTCGGCCCTTCTCAGCGGCCGGCGAGCTCGTCGACGCGGCGCGCCAGCTCGTCGCGGTGCCGTCGCAGGGCCGCCATCCGCTGCTCCACCACGGCGAGCCGGGCGCGGTAGGTCGCCAGGGCGACGGTGGAGTCGTCGCAGGTCTCCAGGTCCGGCCCGTCCAGGCACGGTTCGAGCTCCTTCACACCTTCGAGCGTCAGCCCGGCGGCGAGCATCTCGGCGACGGCACGCGCCCTGGGCTCGGCGGTCTCGTCGTACTCGCGCCACCCGTTCGCGGTGCGCCTCGACCGCAGCAGCCCGTGCTGCTCGTAGTAGCGCAGGGACCGGGGGCTCACCCCGGTCCGGCGCGAGAGCTCACCGATCAGCATTTCGCCCGCCTCCGTGCTTGACCTTGACACCCGTGTCAGTACCTAGCGTCGGAGACATGATCGAAGATTCCGACAGCGAGTGGTCCGAGCGGACGGCCGTGGTCACCGGCGGTGGGTCGGGCATCGGTCGCGCCGTGGCGATCGACCTGGCCGAACAGGGGACGGACGTGCTCGTGGTGGGCCGGCGGGCCGACGCCCTCGCCGCCACGGCGGCCCGCCACCCCGCATCCGCACCCACGTGGCCGACGTCGCCAGGGCCGAGGACGTCGAGGCGATCGTCGCCGCGGCGCTCGCCGGGCGGGGCCGCCTCGACGTCCTGGTCAACAACGCCGGTATGGGCCGGCCCGCCGCACTGGGTGACATCACGGCGAGCGACGCGACGACGATGTGGACCACCAACGTCCTCGGGCCCGTGCTGCTCACCCAGGCCGCTCTCCCTCACCTGTGCGCGGGCGCGGGCGGCAGCATCGTCAACGTCTCGAGCACGTTCGGGTCCAAGCCGGCGCCCCGCATCAGCCTCTACGGGGCGACGAAGGCCGCGCTGGAACAGCTCACCCGCAGCTGGGCCCTCGAGCTCGCCGGGCACGGCGTGCGGGTCAACGCGGTCGCGCCGGGCCCCACCGCGAGCGAGGCGCTGGTGGCCATGGGCCTGTCCGCCGACGAGATCGCGCGGCTCGAGGCCCACGAGCACGCCGCCGTGCCGCTGGGCAGGCGGGGAAGGCCGGAGGACGTGGCGCCCTGGATCCGCGCGCTGGCCGATCCGACGAGATGGGTGACCGGCCAGGTCGTCGGGGTCGACGGCGGCTACCTCATCGCCTGAGCCGCCGGCCCCGGGCGTCACGGGGTGTAGGGCGGCGCCTCCCCCCATCCCCAGCGCGGCGTCGGGTAGTCCGTGGGCGGGGTGGTGCCCGGCACGGAGTTGGCCTTGGCGATGCGGGTGCCCCACTCGACGTAGGCGACGAATGCGGAGCGGAACTCGGGGTCGTCCGGCAGGCCTGCCTCGTCGGCGCTCTGCGCGATCAGCTGGGCCCACCGGGCCCGCTGCTCCTCGGTGATCGCCAGTCCGATGTGGTGGGAGAGCATGGCCGGGTAGCCGCCGAGGTGGTCGGTGTAGTCGGTGGGGCCGCGGAAGACCTCGCCCAGCCAGCGGGCCACGTGGTCCTGGTGGTCGGGGCTCATGTGGCGGAAGATCGGCTCGAGCAGCGGGTCCTCGAGCACGCGGTCGTAGAAGACGTCGGTGAGGCGGTGCAGCGCGGCGGAGCCGCCGCACCACTCGTACAGGGTGGGAACGCTGTCGGACACGGCAAACCCTCTCGCGATTACGTAATTACACCCTATCGGGAGTCGGCGAGCTTCTGCACCGCCGCGCCGCGCAGCAGCGCCGTCTCCGACATCAGTGCGAAGAACGTGCAGCCGAGCTCGCGGTAGCGGTGCACGTGGGCGGGCGACACGCTGTAGATCCCCACGGGCAGCCCGCGCTCGCGGCACGGCGTCACGATGCGGCGCAGGAGGTCGGCGAAGGCCGGGTCGGTGAGCGGCGCCGACAGCGGGAGACCGGCGCTCAGCGACAGGTCGGACGGGCCCACGAACACCGCGTCGACGCCCTCGACGGCAGCGATCGCCGCGGCCTGCTCGACCGCGTCGACGGTCTCGACCATCACGATGCACAGCGGCTCGGCCGCGAGCGGCGCCCAGGCCAGGCGGGTGGGTCCGTAGCTGCGCGAGCCCTGCGGCGGGTGGTGGCACGCCGCGGCCGCCCGCGCCGCCTCGTCGGCGCTGCCGACCATCGGGACGATCACGCCCGCCGCACCGCGGTCGAGCGCCCGGCCGATCGCGGTCGGGTCGTTGGCCGGCACGCGCACGACGGCGGGTGTGCCGGTGGCCGCGAGCGCCTGCAGCATCGGCAGGAGCGCGTCGTCGCCGATGAGGCCGTGCTGCTGGTCGAGGCACATGAACCCGAAGCCGGCCGAACCCATGACCTCGGCGGTGGCGGACCCGGGCAGCTGCAGCCAGCCGCCGACGACGTCGGACGTCAGATCGAGAGCGTTCACGCCCGGCACTCTGCCAGGCCGCGGTTCACGCGACCTTGCGCGCGGACTCCAGGTGCTCGGCCATCTCCGTCATGTAGGCCGCCTGCGCGGCGTGGTCGAGGCTCGCGAACACCCACGGGTAGATCTGGCGGGCCTGCGCGGCAGGCGTCCGCGCGAAGACCGGCTGCGCGAGGATCTGGTCGGCCGTCATGTCGTCGATCTGCGACTCGAGCACGACGTCGACCGCCAGCGCGCCGACGTTCTCCCAGCTCACGGTCTCCCCGTAGTAGCCGGTGCCGCCCGGGTCGACGAACCGGACGCGAGGTCGGCGAACGCGGTGAGCGTCGGGTCGTCGGGGGCCTTCGCCACGTAGAACCCCTCGGCCGGGTAGGCGGCCACCACCATCACCTGCAGCCCGGACGCCGCGGCGGCCCGCAGCCGGTCGGCCGCCGCGTCGTACTCGGCGCGGGACCCGGCGACCACCGAAGGGTCGGCGCCGAGGGCGAGCGCCAGCTGGGCGGTGCGGTCGATCACCTGCACCGCCGACCCGTCCATCGTGATCGCGACGATGGGGGCGATGCGGGCGGTTGCTCGCCTGCCGGTCACATCCGGGACGCTCTCAGCTCGCCGGCTGCACGTCCGGGATGCCGTCGGCCGGGGGAGCCGGCGGTTCGCCCGGGGCCTCCGTGATCGGGGCGTCGCCGTTGTCGGTGACCAGGACCGGGGTGAGGTTCTCCGTGGTCCCGCCGGTGATCCGGGTGACCTGGACGCCGGAGATCCCGGCGTGCCGGTCGGCCGAGTAGCGGAACGGCGCCACCCAGGGCCCTTCGAACGTGGCGCCGGAGCGCTCCACCGCCTCGACGATGCCCTCGCGCGTCGGGTTCGGCCCGGCCGCCTGCAGGGCCTGCACGAACGTGTACGCCTCGGCCATCCCGTACACGCGGTAGTTGGTGAGCTCGCCCTCGCCGCCGTGGGCGTCCCAGACGCGCTGGAACAGCTGCGTCCAGGGGCTCTCCGGGGTGTCGACGCCGGGCAGGTACTCGGTGGTCAGCACGCCTTCGAGCAGTCCGGCGTCGGTGACGGCGCCCTCGGAGAAGCGGGCGAGCAGCGAACCGACGAGCGTCGGGTCGGACCCGATGTTCGAGTAGATCCACTGCGGCTGGTAGTTCAGGCGCAGGGACTGCAGCTGGGAGAGCGCCGTGTAGGACGGCACGTTGAACCCGATCACGAGGTCCGCGCCCGCCGCCTGCAGCGCGGCGATCTGCGGGGCGACGTCGGTGTTGCCCGGGGTGTAGCGCTCGGCGGCGACGATCTGGCTCTCCAGGTAGCGGCGGGCGCCGATCTCGGCGTCCCGGCCGAGGTCGTCGTCCTGCAGGAAGAGACCGACCCGCGAGTCCGGGAAGTTCTGCGCCACGTACTGCCCGATGATCTTGGCTTCGATCTCGTAGTCGGGCTGCCAGCCGAACGTCATCGGGTTGTCGGCGGGGTGGTCCCACAGCAGCGACCCCGAGGAGACGAACAGGTCGGGCACGCCCTCGCTGTTGAGCTGGTCGAGCACCGCGGAGTGGGTGGGGGTGCCGAGCCCACCCATGATCGCGAAGACCTGGTCCTGCAGCACCAGCTCGTTGACGATCTGGCTGGTCTGCGTGGGGTTGTAGGCATCGTCGCGGAAGACGTACTCGATCTGCCTCCCGTGCACGCCGCCCGCGGCGTTGACGAAGTCGAAGTAGGCCTTCGTGCCGGTCGGGATCTCGCTGTAGCCCGGTGCGGCCACCCCGGTGAGCGGGAAGTGCGCGCCCACCTTCACCGATGTCGGGGTGATGCCGACCTCGGCCTCCGCTCCCGCGCCGCCCTCGGCCGGGCGGCCGCCGGCGCCGCACGCGCTGAGCAGTAGCGCCGCGGCCAGCGTGGCGCAGAGAGCCCTTGCCTTCATCGTTTCCTCCACACCTTTGTGAACACGCCCACCGCCCCTGTCGGGGCGAGCAGCATCACCAGGACCAGCACCACGCCGTAGACGAACGGCGCGAGCTGCGCGGCCTGCGTGCCGTCCAGCCCGGCTGCGGTGCCGAGGTTCGTGACGGCGGGCGGCAGGAACACCAGCAGCGCGCTGCCGAGCAGGGCGCCGACCAGGCTGCCGAGGCCGCCGACGACCACGGCCGTGAGCAGCCCGAGCGAGAGCACGATCGTGAACCCGCTGGGCGCGGCCAGCCGCACGACGACGCCGAGCACCGCTCCGGCGAGGCCCGCGCACGCCGCGCTCACCACGAACGCCAGCACCCGGACCCGTCCCAGCCGGATCCCGGCCAGCTCCGCGGCCACCTCGTCGTCGCGCACGGCGCGCCACACCCGCCCGACCCGGCCGGCCATGAGGTTCGCGAGCAGCAGCAGGACCAGCAGCAGCGTGCCCCAGCCCAGGTAGGCGAGGTACTTCGCGCTGGGCGTCTCGTGTGCGAACAGGAAGTAGATCGTGGCGTCGAACCAGCCGGGCACCTCGGGCGAGGCGATGCGCAGGCCCTGCTCGCCGCCGAGCGTGTGGTCGAAGTAGATCGCGAGGCCGGGCACCGCGACGGCCAGTGCGAGCGTGGCGCCCGCGAGGTACGGGCCGTGGAGCCGGGCGGCGGCTGCCCCGACCACGGTCCCGACCAGCGCCGTCACGGTCGCGGCGACCAGCATGATCAGTGGGAGCGGCAGCGCGCCGTCGCCGTCGGGGCCCAGCAGCAGGCCGGTCGTGTAGGCGCCCACGGCCATCAGCGCGCCGTGGCCGAGCGAGATCTGGCCGTTCACGCCGGTGAGCACGGTGAGCCCGGCCGCCGCGATCGCGTAGTACGACATCGTGGCCAGCTGCGAGTTGCGGAACGGGCTGGTGAACTCCAGCACCAGCATCACGGCCACCATCGCGACGACGACCGTCAGCGCGTGCCGTCCGAACGTGGAGCGTGGCCGCCACCGCAGCCGACGCCTGCCGGTCGTCGCCGCCGGGGGCTCCTGGAGGGTCTGCTGCGCCATCAGACCCTCCGTGCCGCGGTGCGGGCGAACAGGCCCTGTGGCCGCACGAGCAGCACCGCCATGAGGATCGCGAGCGCCGCGAGGGCGACCAGCTCGCTGCCGAGGTAGCCGCTCACGTAGGACAGCAGCAGCCCGATCGACAGTCCGCCGACCACGGCGCCGCCGGGGGAGTCGAGCCCGCCGAGCACCGCGGCGACGAACCCGTAGACGATCACGGCGTCCATGTAGGCGGGGAAGACGAGGCTGCCGCCCGCGATGAGCAGGCCCGAGAGCGAGCCGACGACCGCGGCCAGCGCCCAGCCCAGCGTCAGCATCCGGCCCACCCGCACGCCGAGCAGCCGCGAGACCTCCTGGCTGAAGGCCGCCGCACGCATCTTCAGCCCGAGGTCGGTGAAGCGGAACAGGGCGACCAGCGCCAGCATCACCACGAGCACCGCGACGATCACGTAGATGCTGTTGGCGGTGAACGCGATGTTGACCCCGCCCACGGTGAACCCGCGCAGGTCGAACGGTGCGGGGAAGGACCGGAAGGTCGAGCCGAACAGGATCGCCGCCAGCGCCTGGAAGGTGACGAACAACCCCAGCGTGACGATCACGGCGTTCAGCTCCGGACCGCCCTCGACCGGCCGGATGACCAGCCGCTCGACCAGCGCGCGAGCACGAGCCCGGCCACGAGCGCCACGACGAGCCCGACCCAGTACGACTGCCCGCCCTCGATCAGCGTGAGCGCGATGTAGGTGGTGAACATGCCCATCGCGCCCTGGGCGAAGTTGACGATCCGGGTGGAGCGCCAGATCAGCACCAGGGCCAGCGCGAACGCGGCGTAGATGGCGCCCTGCCCGAGGCCGGTCAGCGTGACGTTGAGGAACTGCTGCATCGCGCTCCCTGCTCAGAATCCGAGGTAGGCGTGCCGGAGGGCGGCGTCGGCGGCGAGGGTGGCGGCGTCCTCGCGGGCCACCACGCGTCCCAGGTTGAGCACGATCCCGACGTCGGCGATGGACAGCGCGCTGCGGGCGTTCTGCTCGACGAGCAGCACGGTCATGCCGTCCTCGTCGACGAGCCCGCGCAGCAGCTCGAAGATCTGCGCGACGATCCGCGGCGCCAGCCCGAGCGACGGCTCGTCCAGCAGCAGCACCGACGGCCCGCCGAGCAGGGCGCGCCCGATCACCAGCATCTGCCGCTCGCCGCCGGACAGCACGTGCGCGTCCCGGCGGCGCCGCTCCGCCAGCGGCGGGAACATCTCGTACACCTGGTCGAGCCCGCGGCGCGTGGACCGTCGCGTCGCACCCAGCATCGCCCCGAGCCGCAGGTTCTCCTCCACCGTCAGCTCGGTGATCACGCCCCGGCCCTCCGGCACGTGCGCGATGCCGGCGCGGGCGATCTCCTCGGCGCGGGCGCGGGTGAGGTCGGCGCCGTCGAGCAGCACCTGCCCGGCCCGGGGCCGCACCAGGCCCGAGATCGTCCGCAGCAGCGTGGTCTTGCCGGCCCCGTTCGCCCCGAGCACGGCGGTGATCCGCCCCGGCGCGGCGACGAGATCGACCTCGTCGACGGCGACGACGGCCCCGTACGCGCTGGTGAGCCCCCGCATCTCGAGCATGCCCGTGCTCACGGCCGCGTCTCCTCACCCAGGTAGGCGTCGATGACCGCCTGGTCGTCGCGCACCTCGTCGGGGGTGCCGTCGGCCACCACCCGGCCGAAGTCGAGCACCGTGATGCGGTCGCAGACGTCCATCACCAGGTCCATGTGGTGTTCGACGAGCACCACCGACATCCGGGTGGTGAGCCCGCGGATCAGCTCGCCGAGCTCGGCCATCTCGTCGGCGCCCAGCCCGCTCGCCGGTTCGTCGAGCAGCAGCAGGTCGGGTTCGGTGGCGAGTGCACGGGCCAGCGCCACGCGCTTCTGCACGGCGTAGGGGAGGCTGCCGGGCAGCCGGTCGCGGTGGTCGGCGGCGCCCAGTTCGGCGAGTGCGGTCATCGCGCGCTCGCGCAGGGCGCGTTCGTCGCGGTCGGAGCGGGGGAGCGCGAAGAGGGTGGAGGCGAACCCGGCGCGGCGGTGCCGGTCGGCGCCGACCATCACGTTCTCGACGACCGTGAGCCCCCGGAACAGGCCGACGCCCTGCAGGGTGCGGGCGATGCCCATCGAGGCGAGCCGGTGCGGGCGCAGGTCGGGCACCGGGCGGCCGTGGCGCAGCACCTGGCCGCTGTCGGGCCGGACGAACCCGCAGCAGACGTTGAACAGGGTGGTCTTGCCTGCGCCGTTCGGCCCGATCACGCCGTGGACGGAGCCCGCTGCGACGTCGAGCGAGACGTCGTCGAGCGCGACGATCCCGCCGAACCGGACGCCGATCCCGGACACTGCGAACACCGGCGCAGCGACCACCGGGCTCGATGCGGGCGGGTTCACGGTGTGCGTCCTCCCGGCGGGTCGGAGGGGCGGCGGTGCCCCGCGTCACACCTTGGGCGCGGCGCCCAACCGGCGCCATGGGCGCAGCGCCCAAGATCCGGGCCGGACGACTGGGCTGTGTGCCCGTAGCTCTGGACGCGGCTGTGCGCGCTGCTGCACAGTGCGCAGATGCTGCCCACCGCGCCCGGGTCGACGGCTGGATCCGGCCGCCGACGAGGCGCTGCGCGTGCTGGGCGCCGCGCTGTTGGACGACGTGGACGGTCTCGCCGACCGGCTCACCGTGCTCGTGCTGCAGCGCGAGCCGCTCTACGCCGAGCGGGACATGATCGACGAGCTGCGCAGCGCCTGCCGGGCCAACCTGGAGCGCGGGGTCCAGGTGATCGCCGACCAGGTGCCGGACGGTGTCGACCCGGAGGACACCTCCTGCGCCACGGGCCGCCGCAGGGCGCGGGAGGGCGTGCCGCTCGAGGTGGTGCTGCGCGCCTACCGGCTGGGTGGGCGGGTGGTGTGGGAAGCGCTGGTGGAGGTGTCGCGGCGCCGGTTCGCCGGCGGGTTCGAGGAGGCGTTGCTGGACGCCGCGAGCTACGTCTGGCGCGTCAACGACAGCAGCTCGTCGGCGCTCGTGCGCGCGTACCGGCAGGAGGAGCTGCGCCTGCAGAGCCACGACCTGGGGCGCAGGCACGCGGTCCTCGACGGGCTCATCGAGGGCCGCGGCAGCGACCCGGTCTTCCTGCGCGACGCCGCGGCCGTGCTCGGGCTCCCGGAAGTGGGCCCGGTCCTGTGCGTGGTCGCCCCGGTCGACCGTCGGGGGACGGGCTGCGCGCGCCGCAGGAGGCGCTGGCCGCCGTCGGCGTCGGGTCGGCGTGGTTCCTGCGCCCGCGCGACGAGGTGGGCGTCGTGGCGCTCGGGCACCGCTCCGCCGCCGCGGCGGCGGACGCGCTGCGCCCGTGCGCGGCGGGGCGCGTGGGCGTCTCCCCGGTGGTGGACGGGCTGGGTGCCCTCGACACCGGCTACCGGCTGGCCCACACCGCCGCGCGGACGCTCGCCGGGCCCGGCCTCGCGGTGCTCGACGAGCGGCTCCCCGAGGCGCTGCTGGCCGGCAGTCCCGAGCTGGCGCCGCGCGTGGTGCGCGCGGGCCTCGGCGAGCTGCTCGACCTCCCGCCCGCCGATCGCGACACGCTCCTGGAGACGCTGGAGCAGCTGCTCGCCGCCGGTGGTTCGCCCACGCACGCCGCGGCCGCGCTCTTCTGCCACCGCAACACCGTGATCTACCGGATGCGCCGCATCGAGGCCGCCACCGGCCGGTCCATCGGCGACCCCCGCGACCGGCTGCTCCTCACCCTCGGCCTGCTGGCGGCGCGCACCCGCGGGGTCACCCCGGACTGGTCCCGTCCGCGACCCGTTGAGCAGGTAGTCCCAGTACCGGCCCGCGCCGGCCAGGTGCCCGTCGAGCAGCTGTACGGCGCGCTCCTCGTCGCGCTCGACGAGCGCGGCGAGGATCCCCTCGTGCTCGTCGAGCGAGCGGCGGGACCGGTCGGGCTCGCCGAAGTAGTAGAGGCGGCGCCGCTCGGTCATCCGGTAGAACAGGTCGACGAGGCGCAGCAGCACGCTGTTCTGGGCCGCGCGGACGATCCCGCAGTGGAAGACGCGGTCGAGCTCGGCGATCCGGGCCGGGTCCGTCGGGGCGCGGCGCCATTCGTCGAGGCAGCTGCGCAGCGCGTCGACGTTCTCGGGGCGGTGGCGGCGGCAGGCCAGCCGGACGGCCTCGATCTCCTGGATGTGGCGGACCTCGACGATCTCGCCGACGAGGTCGCCCGACAGCGGGACCCCGATCTCGGCGTACAGCCGCAGCGCCTCGATGCTCGCCGACTCGGTGGTCATGTAGATCCCCGACTTGGGGCGGCGCTCGATCAGGCGCAACGCCTCCAGCACCGAGAGCGCCTCGCGCACCTGGGTGCGGCTGGCCCCGAACCGTTCCGCGAGCTCCCGCTCCGACGGCGCACGCTCGTTCGGTCCGTAGCCCCGGGACAGCAGGAACGGGACGATCTCTGCCACCAGCGGCTGCTGTTCCGCCATGGGCTCCGCCTCCGTCGGCCGGACCGCACCAAATGGTCTTCCAATCTGGTCAGTCCAGATGTTAGCGTTGCGGCGATCCGGAGAGGCTGCGGCGACGGAAGTACACCGGCTCGATCGGCTGTCGTCTCCCCGGTCCGAGCGGCCGCCGCCACCGGCAGCCTCGCGACGCCGCTCCGCCCGGTGGGCGCACCCGCGTTCACCCGATCCCGTCCGCCCTCGATCGTCACCCGGCCCGCGTCGCGGACCCCGCGGCCCGGCGCGCATTCCGGCGAGGCGCTGCAGAACGGCGCCGCCACGTCCCGATCCGTCGACATTCCTTCGTTGCAGCGGTCGCCCTCGAGCCAAAGGATGTCTCGCGAATGACCCAGCTGGTGCACGAGCGTCCTCCGGACGCGGAGAAGCCGCCGTGGCCGGCCCGCCTGCCCCCGCTGGTGAACTGGCCGGTGATCTTCGCGATCCCGTTCGTCGTCGCGGCGCTGCTCGTGGTCGGGTACCCGGTGGTCTACGGCTTCTGGATGGGCGCGGATCCGGACTCTACGAGGACCTGTTCACCGACGACCTGTACCTGCGCACGGTGTGGAACACGATCGTCTTCGTCGGTTTCGGGGTGAACCTGAAGCTCGTGCTGGCCCTCCTGCTGTCCGGCTTCTTCGCGGTGGGCGGCTGGTGGATCCGCGGCCTGCTCGCCGTCAGCCTCCTGCCGTGGGCGATCCCGTCGGTGCCGGCCCTGCTGTCGATCCACTGGATGCTCAACCCGCAGTGGGGGATGGTGGGCACGCTGCTCGGCACGGCGGGGATCCCCAATCCCGAATGGTTGATCAACTCCGCGTGGGGGATGACCGCCGCCATCGGCGCGCACATCTGGAAATGGCTGCCGTTCTGGACACTGATCATGCTGGCCGCCCGGATGGCGATCCCGCAGGACGTCTACGAGGCGGCGGCGATGGACGGTGCGACGGGCCTGCGCCGGTTCTTCTGGGTCACGTTCCCGATGCTCAGCAACGTGTTCCTGACCAGTGCACTGCTGTCGTCGATCTGGACTTTGTCGGACTACAACAGCATCCATTTCGTCACCGGCGGCGGGCCTGCCGACACGACGCACGTGCTGGCCACGCTCGGGATCCGCTACGCGTTCGACGTCGGTGACGTCGAGCAGGGCGTCGCGGTCGCGCTCAGCGCGCTCCCGGTGATCATCCCGCTGATCGTCGTGCTGGTGCGCAGGCTCGGGCGGGAGGGGTTCTGAGATGGCTGCGACGCGGATGGGCTCCCCGGCCGCGCGGGCTCGCCGGGGCGTCGGGCTCGGGGTGATCGCGGTGATCCTGCTGGTCTGGACGCTGTTGCCGATCTACCACATGGTGATGATGTCGCTGTCGCCCGACGGGGAGGTGTTCGAGCGGCAGCTGTGGCCGGAGAACCCGACGTTCGAGAACTTCTGGACGGTCCTGACCGCGGGCGACTTCTTCATCGAGCACTTCTGGCGGCAGCTGTGGAACAGCGCCTTCGTCGCCGTGCTCACGACCCTGCTGGTGCTGGTGATCGGTTCGTCGGCGAGCTTCGCGATAGCGCGGCTGCGGCCCCGGTGGGGCAACGGGTTGTCGAACGCGGCGCTCGCGACCTACGTCATCCCGACGAGCTTCCTCGCCATCCCGCTCTACCAGGCGATGGCGACCTACCACCTGCTCGACACCGCGTGGGCGCTGATCTTCTCGATGACGGCGTTCGCGTCGCCGTACGCGATGTGGGTCTTCACGCAGTACGCGAAGACCGGGATCCCGATGGAGCTCGACGAGTCGGCGCGGGTCGACGGTGCCACGAACTGGCAGATCTACGTGCGGATCTACCTGCCGCTGATGCGGCCGGTGCTCGTGGCGATCGGCACGTACGCGCTGCTCAGCTCGTGGAACGAGTACCTGCTCGCGTTCCTGCTGCTGAACTCCGCGGAGAACATGACCCTCCCGGTGGCGCTCGGCTCGTTCCTGAACACCGACCAGGTGCCGTGGAACCTGCTGATGGCGACGTCGCTGTTCTACGCGATCCCCCCAGTGATCATCTACTACGCATTCCGGAAGAACGTCACCAGCGGGATGACCGCGGGTGGGGTGAAGACATGACCCGATCGGCACGGCACCTCGACAACGACGTGGAGGAACAGCGATGACCGGAATCTCGTCCATCGGGCGGCGCGACTTCCTGCGCGGGGCCGGACTGCTCGCCGCGGGCGCCACGGCCGTCCCGCTGCTCACCTCGTGCGGCGGTTCGGGTCCGGGCAGCGGCGATGCCCTCGTGGTGTGGTGGAACCAGGGCTTCTACCCCGAGCAGGACGAAGCCGTCCGGCGGGTGGCCCAGGCGTGGTCGCAGCAGGCGGGCATGCCGATCGACCTGCAGTTCTACGGCACCAACGACATGCCGCAGAAGGAGCAGAGCGCGGTGGCGGCGGGCAGCACCCCGGACGTGCTGTTCGCCGAGCTCGGCCAGACCGCGAAGCACGCCTACGAGGGGCTGCTGGCCGACACATCCGGCGTGGTCGAGCCGATGCAGATCACCGACGGTGCGCGCCGGTCCGCGCGGCTCTACAACGGCGAGGCCGACGCGGCCTCCTCCTACACGGTGCCGCTGTGGCAGTTCACCGTGTCGATGTTCCACTGGCGCAGCATGCTCACGGAAGTCGGCATGGACACGCCCAGGCGCCGCGCGACTGGGACGGGTACTGGGGGTTCTGGAAGCAGGCCCAGGACGCCCACCGCGGTCGGGGGCGCGACGACGTGTTCGCCGTCGGCTGGCCGATGGGATCCGCCGCGGGCGACACCAACTACGACACCCAGCAGGTGCTGCGCGCCTTCGGGGTCGAGATGCTCGACGACCGGAACAACCTCGTCACCAGCGACGAGGTGCGCCGCGGCATCGCCGACGCGCTCGATTGGATCGTCGGCCTCTACACGCAGGGCATGTCACCCGCCGACAGCCTCAACTGGCAGGACAGCAGCAACAACACCTACTTCCTCAACCGCTCCGTGCTCTGCACCCCGAACGGGTCGCTGTCCATGCCGGGCGCGATCAAGGAGGAGGAGCCCGAGAAGTGGGCGGACATCGTCACCACCGGGTTCCCGGACCGGGCGATCGGCGGCCCGAGCCCCTCCATCACGCTGCTGCACAGCGCCGCCGTGTTCGAGGCGAACGAGAAGAAGGACCAGGCGCTGGACTTCCTGTCCTTCTTCACCCGGCCCGAGAACGTCATCCAGGTCCTCAAGGGCGCTCAGGGACGCTGGGCCCCGGTGCAGACCTCGCTGCTGGAGGACCCGTACTTCGCCGGCTCGGACGACCCGAACGTCCAGGCCGCGATCGGGCAGCTGAGCGGGGAGACGGTGCCGTCCTGGGCGACGCTGAGCCCGGCCTACAACCAGGCCGAGCGGATCCAGGTGTGGGGAAACGCGATCGGCCGGGTCGCGCTGCAGGGGATGTCCCCGCAGCAGGGGGCCGACTGGGCGCTGGAGCAGATCCAGGAGCAGTTCGAGGAGTTCGAGGTGGGCTGAGCTGCCCACCGACCGGAGAACGACCAGAAGGAGATCCATGGGCAAGTCACTGCGTGAGCTGTGGGACGGCACCGACGCGACGATCGGCGGCTGGTGCTCGATCCCCAGCCCGTTCTCCGCGGAGATGATGGGGCGCTGCGGGTTCGACTGGGTCTGCATCGACACCCAGCACGGCGTGATCGGCTACGACCAGATGATGCCGATGCTGCAGGCGCTGTCGATCACGGCGACGCCGGCGTTCGTGCGGGTGCCGTGGAACCAGCCCGACCACATCATGAAGGCGCTCGACGCCGGCGCGCAGGGCGTGATCGTCCCGATGGTCGACAGCGAGGAGGACGCACGGGCGGCGGTCCGGGCCGCGAAGTACCCGCCGGACGGTGCGCGCAGCTGGGGACCGATCCGCGCCGCGCTGGACGTTCCCGACTACAGCCCCGAGACGGCCAACCGGCGCACGATCGTCGCCGTGATGATCGAGACGCCGGGCGGGGTGCGGAACCTGGACGCGATCCTCGCGGTCCCGGGCGTCGACGCCGTGTACGTCGGGCCGTCGGACCTCGCGCTCGGGCACGGCATGACGCCCACGCTGAATGCCACCGACCCCGAGCACGAGAAGCTCATCGACACGATCATCGAGGCCTGCCGCAGGCACGGGAAGGTCGCCGGCATCCACTGCGACAGCGCCGAGACCGTGCGCCGGTGGCACGCCCGCGGCTACGGGATGTTCACCGTCGGGTCGGACGCGGCGCTGATGCGCTCGGCGGCGACGGCCGTGATCGCCCAGTCGTTCGAGGGCGGCCGTGAGGTGCGGCTGCCGCAGACGGGGCAGTACGCGTGACCGGCTCGTCGACCAGCGAGGAGACCACGGTCTCCCGACACCCCAGGGGGTCTTCGTGAGTACGTCGGATCGGGTCGAGCTCGCCGTCATCGGCAGGCAGCGCCCCGCCGTGATGGAAGCGCTCGGTGCCGAGTTCACCCTGCACGAGGTCGCATCGCTCGACGACGTGGCGGGCTCGCTGGGACCCGCAGCCGGGCGCGTGCGCGGCGCGCTGTCCAACCCGATGATCGGGCTGTCGGCGGCGATGATGGACGCGCTGCCGAAGCTGGAGATCACCACCCTGTTCGGGGTCGGGCTGGAGCGCACCGACCTCGCCGCCGCCCGCGAGCGCGGCGTCGTCGTCACCACCACCCCGGTGCTGTACGAGGACGTCGCCGACACCGCCGTGGTGCTGGCGATGGACGTCTCCCGCCGGATCACCTCGGGCGACCGCTGGGTGCGCGCCGGGCACTGGGCGGCAGGCGGCCAGGCCGCGTCCGGCAGGCGGTTCTCCGGCAAACGCGCCGGGATCCTCGGGATGGGCCGGATCGGGCGGATGCTCGCCACCCGGCTCGCGGCGTTCGACATGCAGATCGCCTACTACGACCCGCGCCCCGCACCCGACGTGGAGTACCCGCTGCGCGGCAGCGGCGCCGAGCTCGCCCGCGAGTCCGACTTCCTGTTCCTGTGCGCGGCGGGCGGGCCGGGCGTCGGCCACGTCGTCGACGCCGAGATCCTCGCGGCACTCGGCCCGGAGGGCGTGTTCGTCAACGTCTCCCGCGGCTGGCTGGTCGACGAGAAGGCACTCGTGGACGCCGTCACGAGCGGCACGATCGGCGGCGCGGGCCTCGACGTGTTCGACGACGAGCCGACCGTCCCGCAGCCGCTGATCGAGGCCGACAACGTCGTGCTCGTGCCGCACATCGCGAGCAACACGTTCGAGACCCGTGACGACATGGACCAGTGCGTGATCGACAACATCCGGTCGTGGTTCGCGACGGGTTCGGCCGTCACCCCGGTCACATGAAGATCACCGGTGTCGAGACGTTCCCGATCGAGGTCCCGCCGCCCCACAAGGGCGGCATGGTGTGGCTGTTCCTGCGGCTGGACACCGACGCGGGGATCAGCGGGTACGGCGAGGTCATGATGCTCGCCAGCGCCTTCCGGCTGCGGGCGATGGCCACCCTGGTCGAGGATCTGGTCGAGACGCGGCTGCTCGGCCACGACCCGTACGAGATCGAGCGGCTCTGGGAGACCCTCTACGCCAGGGCGGGCTACAGCCACTACCCGGAGCAGACGAAGGTCGCGATCATCAGCGGGCTCGAGACGGCGTGCTGGGACATCGTCGGCAAGGACGTCGACCGGCCGGTCCACCGCCTCCTCGGCGGTGCGGTGCGGGACACCGTGCGCACCTACACCTACATCTACCCGGACGACGCGGGCACCGACGACCGGCACGAGATGTGGACGCAGCCGGACCGGGTGGCCGAACGCGCCGTCCACTACGCCGACCTGGGCTTCACCGGCGTCAAGCTCGACCCGTTCGGGTTCGCTCCGACGCCGGACCAGGGCCTGGGCCAGACGGTGCCCGTGCAGTACTCGCTCGCCGCGCTCGACACGGCCGAAGCGGTCATCCGGGCGATCCGGGAGGCCGTCGGCAGCCGCTGCGACATCCTGGTGGGCACGCACGGGCAGATGACGGCGGCCGGGGCGATCCGGCTGGCCCGGCGGCTGGAGCCCTACGACCCGTTGTGGTTCGAGGAGCCGGTGCCACCGGAGAACATGGCCGAGATGGCGAAGGTGGCCCGCGGCTGCCGGATCCCGATCACCACGGGGGAGCGGCTCACCACGAAGTACGACTTCGCCCGGCTGATCGAGCACGAGGCGGCGGCGATCTTCAACCTGGACGTCGGGCAGGTCGGCGGCATCCTGGAGAGCAAGAAGATCGCGGCGATGGCCGAGGCCCACTACCTGCAGATCTCCCCGCACGTCTGGGGTGGCCCGATCATCGCCGCCGCCTCGGTGCAGCTGGGCGCTGCTGCCCGAACTTCCTGATCATGGAGTCGATCGAGCGGTTCGGCGGGCTGCACGCCGAGCTGCTCGACGAGCCGATCGAGTGGCGGGACGGGTACGTCGTCGTGCCCGACCGGCCGGGACTCGGCCACAACCTCGACGAGGAGGTGGCCCGCAGCCTCGCCCCCGCCGGGTAGGGGGCTCACCGCGCCAGCAACATGTCGATCAGCCGGTCCAGCGCGTCGGTCAACGCGGTGCGGTCCCACGAGCCGGAGCTGACGGCGTGCAGCGCGAGGCCGTCGACGGCGGCGAGCGCGATGCGTGCCAACGCGCGTGCCTCCTCCGGCGGGACCGCGCCGCGCCCGGCCCGTGCGATGGCCCCGGCGATCGCCTCGCCGACGTCGGCGAGGATGCCGGCCTGGAGCGTGGCGAGGGACGGCGTCGTCGCGGCGCGGGCGGCGAACGCCACCTGGATGCGGACCTCGGTGGCCCGCCGCTCGTCGAGCGGTAGCAGTTCGCGCAGCACGGCCGTCAGGTTGCGGTGCACGTCGGGTCCGAGCGCCACCCCCGCGACACGCTCGCGGATGCGCCGCACCACCTCGGTGAACGCGGCGGTCACCATCGCGTCCTTGGTCGGGAAGTGGTGCTGGACGGTCCCGATCGAGACGCCTGCGGCGGCCGCCACCTGCCGGACGCTCACCTGCTCGAGACCGTGTTGCGCCGTGATGTCCAGGAGCGCGTCGGTGAGGACGTCCTTCGTCGGGCGGGTTGACAGGGGCTCCACACGTGGCACCATACAGTCGTATGAAGACATACGGTCGTATGGGTGCGCCGCGCGGTCTGGTGACGGGTACGGTCGCGGCGCTCGCCGTGGTGTGGGCGCTCCACCTGCTCGACCCGGCCGCGTGGCCGGGGCTGCCCGGGGCGCTCGTGCAGACCGCGGTGCTGCTGGCCAACCTCGTGGTCACCTCGCGGAGCAGGCGGGCGAAGGTGCTGATCGTGCGGACGCTGCAGAGGCACGTGGTGAACCCGCTGGTCCGGCTGCTGTTCCGGCTCGGGCTCAACCCGCTGGGGCTCGCGATCCTGGAGACGCGGGGCCGGGTGAGCGGCGAGCCGCGCAGGACACCCGTCGGCAACGGCCGCGCCGGCGACGAGTTCTGGATCATCGTCGAGCACGGCATGCGGGCCGGGTACGTGCGCAACATCGAGCGCGACCCGCGCGTGCGGATCCGGCTGCGGGTCGGCCTGCGCCACCGCTGGGTCCACGGGACCGCCGAGATCCTCCCGGACGACGACCCCCTGGCCCGCCAGCGGGCGGTCGCGCGCTGGCACCCGCTGCGGATCCTCAACGCGATGAACGTCCGCGTGCTCGGCGCCGACCTCCTGACCGTCCGCGTGCGGCTGCTCCCTGGCGGGCCGGACTCGCTCGTCTGTCCGAACGGTGCGCAACGGCAGCCGCTGCGCGTGCGGACTGCATGATCGGCGGTTTCGGTCGGTCACTGCTGTCGTGATCGCCATGGGTAACCGATACGTGCGATCGCGACCCACCGGGCGAGAAGTTTCGGGTGCTCATGGTTGCAGCGACCGCCATGGGCAACCGAAAGTGCAGATCATGGATGGAGGCGATGCGGCTGTCCACTGCGATGTGGTCGGTCTCGACGGAATCAGGCGAGCGGTCGCGGAGCAAGCCCGGCGCGCAACGCGCGGCACGGACGACATTGCCGCCTACTGTGCCGCCCAGAACGGCGACGCTGATCACCGGGAGGTTCGCGGTCGGCAGTTGACCGCAGGCGGTGCCAGTGGCGTCGTGGTGCTGGGCGGTTCGGTCATCGCCGAGTGGGGTGATCCGACGCGACCGGAGATGGCCTTCAGCGCCACCAAGTCCGTCGCGTCGCTGATCGCCGGCGTCGCCTTCGACGAAGGGCTGCTCGGCCTCGATGTACTCGTCGGTGAGTCCGTCGAGCTCCCCCAGTTCGCCGCGCCTCCGTCCGACGGGATCACCTGGCGTCATCTGCTCGAGCAGACCAGTGGCTGGGACGGGCGGCTGTGGGGCAAACCCTCCGCGGCCGACGCGCAGAGCCGCAGGCCCGGCAGCGCGCCGGTGGGTGCCCGACCAGGCCAGGGATGGGCCTACAACGACGTCCGCGTCAATCTCCTCTGCCTGGCTCTGACCGCTCTGCTTCGGCGGTCGCTCCCGGACGTGCTCGCCGAACGCGTCATGCGGCCGATGGGTGCGTCGGAAGGCTGGGCCTGGCACGGCTATGACGATTCCGTCCTGCGCCTCGACGGCTGCGATCTCCAGGTGGTCAGTGGTGGTGCCCACTGGGGTGGCGGGCTCTGGATCAGTGCTCTTGACCTCGCGCTCATCGGCGAGCTCTACCGGCGACGTGGCCGTTGGGGCGACCGTCAGCTGATCAGCAGCACGTGGATCGACCTCAGCTGGACACCGAGCGTGGCCAAGTCCGACTACGGCTTGCTCTGGTGGCTCAACGACCGCCAGACCGTGTTTCCGACGGCCCCGGCGACGGGCCGAGCGGCCCGCGGAAACCTCGGCCGCCATCTGCTCTGGGTCGACCCTGCGCGTGATCTGGTCATCGCGTCCCGATGGGGTGAAGGCGTCGAGACCTTGCTGCGTGATGTCTCGGCCCGGGTGCCGTGCCGAGCCGCCGGTGGGCGCGTGTGAATCCGCGATTTCCGTCCTGCCTCCGCTGCTCCACGGCGGTCGCCCCCTGCATCCGGCCGCATGACGCCATCGGGGCCGGGAGCGGTGCGCACGCCGGTTGACCGCCCACCGGTCGAGGCCGGCCGGGGTCAGGGGTAGAGGGCGGCCACCGCGTCGAGGACCTGGCGGCGGGCTGCGTCGGCCGGGTGGGCGCCGATCAACACGTGGTAGGCGAGCCCCTCGGCCAGCGCGACGAGCCGGACGGCGATGTGCTCCGGCTGCTCCTCGGTCGCGACCGCACCGGTCCTCACCTCGCCGGCGATGATCTCGCCGAGGCGCCGGGCCAGCTCCCCGTAGGTGTCGCGCAGGCGCGCCGCCACCCGCTCGTCGGCGAGTGCCTGTGCGGTGAACGACTGGCGGACCCGCATGTGCGTGCGGGTCGCGTCGTCGTGGGGGACCAGGTCCGTGAGCACCGCCGTGAGCGCAGCGCGCGGGCTCGGGTCCTGCGCGGTCAGCGCGGTGATCCGGTCGACGGCCCGTTCGTTGGAGCGGTCGAACGCCGCCTCGAGCAGCTGGGCACGCGAGGGGAAGTAGTGCTGCACCCGGCCGGCGGACACCCCCGCCTGTGCGGCCACGGTGGTCAGGGACACCGCCGCGATCCCGGCATCGTCCACCACGGCGAGCACCGCGTCGCAGATCTCCCGACGTCGCACGTCCCGCTGAGCGCCCATCCCGCGCGTCCGCGCCACGACCCTCCGCCTCCCTCCACCGCTTCGATGTGAGCACATCGTATTGCTTCCGACGGTTCCGGGGACTTAGCGTGACCCAGTAAATCGATGTGATCACATTGGAAAAGGGGGTGTCGCCGGTGCTGGTCGTCCTGCTGTCCTGTGCCGCCCAGTTCATGGTCGTGCTCGACGTGTCGGTGGTGAACGTCGCGCTGCCGACGATCCGGGACGCCCTCGGGTTCGATGCGGCGGGTGCGCAGTGGGTCGTCAACGGCTACGGCCTCACCTTCGCGGGCTTCCTCCTGCTCGGCGGCCGGATCGCCGACATCTGCGGACTGCGCGCCGCGGTGGTGGGAGGTCTCGCGTTGTTCGGGGCCGCGAGCCTCGTCGGCGGGCTCGCCGACAGCCCCGCCGTGCTCGTGGCGGCGCGGGTCGCGCAGGGGCTCGGCGCCGCCGCGCTGGCTCCCGCGACCCTCACGCTGCTCACGACGACCTTTCCGGAGGGACCGCGACGGGTCCGAGTCATCGCGTGGTGGACCGCGGTCGGCCTGGCCGGTGGGACCGGCGGGAACATGCTCGGCGGGGCGATCACCGAGTTCGTGTCCTGGCGGTGGATCCTGCTGATCAACGTGCCGCTCGTCGCCGCGGCACTGGCCGTCGCCATGACGCGACTGCGCGTCGAGCAGCGCCGGCCGGCCACGACGCGGCTGGATCTCCCCGGCGCCACGACGGCCGTCGTCGGCCTCACCGCCCTCACCCACGGAGTCGGCGCCGCTCACGACCGCGGCTGGGGCGACCCCGCCACCCTCGTCGCGCTCGGCGCCGGGCTCGTCTCCCTCGTGGCCTTCGTCGTGGTCGAGGCCCGGTTCGCCCGAGCACCGCTGTTCCCGCTGCGGTTGCTGGCGCTCCGGGCGGTCTCGGTCGGCAACGTCCTCGTCGTGCTGGTCGCGGTCTGCCTGGTGCCGATGTGGTTCTTCCTGGCGTTCCTGATGCAGGACGGCCTGGGGTTCTCGCCGTTCCAGACCGGGATGGGATTCCTCCCGCACACCCTGATCACCATGGTCGTCGGCGTGTGGGCCGCGCCCCGGCTGCTGCGCAGGCTCGGCCTCCGCATCACCATCGTCGTCGCCGCGATCGTCGCGGCGCTGGGGTTCGGGTGGCAGTGGCTCAACGCGATCCACCTCGACGGTGGGTACGTCGAGGAGCTGCTCGGGCCCGCGATCCTCATCTCCGTCGGCGGGGGCCTGCTCAACACCCCGATCACCGCCGCCGTCACCTCCGGTGTCCCGCACGCGGATTCCGGGGCGGCGTCCGGCCTGATGAACACCGCGAAGCAGTTCGGTGGCGCGGTCGGCCTCGCCGTGCTCGTCGGCGCGGCGTCGGGCCCGTCCGGGCTGGCCTACGGCCCGGCGTTCACGGGCATGGCGATCGTCCTCGCGGCGGTCGGTGTCGGTGCGTGCTTCCTGCCGCGGCCCGCCGAGCGGGGCCGTGCGCTGACCGTCTGAACCCGCGGCGGTCGCGCTCGCGCCCGGCCGCCTGGCACCATCGGGTCGGGGGATCGGTGCGTGCTGGAACCGGGCTCCTGCCGCGCTCGTTGACCAGACGCCCGCCGATGCGACTGCCGGGCCACCGACCGAGAGAGGAACCGGCACTGATGGCCCTGGTACCGCTGGTCACCGCGCTGGTGCGCCCGTTCGTCCCGCGGAGCTTGCGCCGACCGCTCGCGGACAAGGTGTACACGGCCCGTCTGCTCGCGCGCGGCGGCCCGGCCACCCTGGGCGTGGTGGTGCAGGCGTGGCGTCCGCACGTGGCGGCGTCGGCGGTCGCCGGTGCCGCGCTCCTGGCCGCCCGCCGTCGCATCCGCCCGTTCGCCGCCGTGCTCGCGGCCGCCGGGATCGCCGCGGGCGTGCCGGTGGCGCGCCGCGCGTCCGCGGGCCGGCACGGGCCGTCGGCCGGGGGCGACGTCACGGTTCTCACCGCCAACGTGTGGCACGGCCGCGCCGACACCGGCGCCCTCGCCGCGCTGGTGGCCGCCGAGCGGCCCGACTTCGTGGTGCTGCCCGAGGCCGGTGCCGACTTCCGGGACAAGCTCATGCCGCTGCTGGCCGGGCTCGGCTACCGCGTGTGGGTCGCCTCGGGCGGCCGTGCCCGCGACGGCTACGACGTCGTGCTGCTGGTCGGGGAGCGGGCGGGCGATGTGCGGGTCCGGTCGGCCCACGGGATGCGGGTGCCCCACCTGGAGGCCACCGGCGGCGTCCTCGGCGCGCGCACGCTGCACGCCGTGCACCCCACGGCGCCGATGTCGCGGCGCAGCGCCGCGCGGTGGCACGAGGAGCTGGCGCTCGTGGGGCGCTGGTGCTCGGGCCCGGTGGCGCCGCTGGTGGCGGGCGACTTCAACGCCACGTTCGACCACCCCACGCTGCGGGCCGCGCTCGGCGGCTGCCGCAGCGCCGCCGACGGCACCGGCCGCGGCCTGACCGGCACCTACCCGGCGGGCGCGCCCCGCTGGTTCGGCATCCAGATCGACCACGTGCTCGTGCCCGCCGACGCGGTGACCACCCGGTTCGAGGTGATCGACGTCGCGGGCAGCGACCACCGCGCCGTGCTCGCCGGGGTGCGCCTACCCGGCTGAGGACGCCATCCGGCGCCGCTGCCCCTGCTGCTGCTCGGGGTACCGGTGCTTGGCGGCCATCGAGCGCATGGCGAGCCGCGCCGGCACCCGGCGCAGCAGCGCATCGCGCAGCCGGCCCCGCCACCCGGTGAGCCCGAGCAGCCGGTGCATCCGGCGGCTCTTGCGCAGCACCGCGTCGGCGCGCGGGCGTCGGCGCGCGTCGTACTCCCGGAACGCGGCGGGCACGTCCGCCGCGGTGGCGCCGTCGAGCACGGAAGCGACCGTCGCCGCGTCCTCGAACGCCTGGCAGGCACCCTGCCCGAGGTCGGGCGTCATCGCGTGGCCCGCGTCGCCGAGCAGGACCACCCGGTTGACCGCGAGGGTGGGCAGCGGGGTGACCAGCTGCTGGACCTCGAGGACGTGCACCGCGTCCGCCGGGGTGGCGTCGATCAGCGCGACCGCGGCCGGGTGCCAGCCGGTACGGCGTTCGCGCAGCCAGCCGTGCCGCTCCACCGGGTCGGTGGGGGACGGGCCGTGCCACGTGGCGAACCAGTGGACCCCGCCGTCGGCGAGGGGGAGGCAGCCGAACCGGTCGCCGGTGCGGTGGTCGACGAGCTCCCCGACCGCCAGCTCGACACCCGGCGGCGGCACGGGTGCGATGCCGCGTGCCGCGTACTCGCCGGTGCCCTCCAGGCCGGGGTGATCGGGCAGCAGTGTGCCGCGCAGGCCGCTGTGCGCCCCGTCTGCGACGATCACGGCGTCGGCGTGCACCGGGCCACCGCCCGTGCGCAGCTCGACGTGGTCGCCTGCGTCGTACAGCGCGGTGACGGGCACGTCGGTGAGGACCGTCGTGGGCGCGAGCGCATCGGAGAGCAGGCCGTGCAGCCAGGACCGGCGGACGACGACGACGGGCGCCCCGGCCTGTTCCTGCACGGCCGCGAGATCGGCGGTGAGCAGCGGGCTCCCGTGCCGGTCCCACATGCCGCACCCCTCGTCGAGCGAGGCCAGCTCCCGCACCGGGCCCCCGAGCCCCAGTGCGTCCAGCGCGAGCACGCCGTTCGGCATGATCCCGACGCCGGCCCCGCCGCCGCGCAGCTCCGGAGTGCGTTCCAGGACGGTGACCGTGTGCCCGACCCGGTCGGCGGCCACCGCCGCAGCCAGACCGCCGAGCCCCGCCCCGATGACCACGACATGCATCGGTTCCCCCCTCTACAGCCGTAGAGTCTGAGACTAGACCCCCGGATTTCCGATGTAGAGGGGATATGGATCGCAGGACCGAGATCCTCGACTGCGCGCTGCACGTGCTGGCCGAGCAGGGCATGCGCGGGCTGACCCATCGTGCCGTCGACACCGCCGCCGGCATCCCGCAGGGCAGCACGTCCTACTACTTCCGCAGCCGATCCGCGCTGGTCACCGGCTGCGTCGAGCGGATACTGGAGCTCGACCTCACCATCGAGGCGCTGTCGGTCAGCGCCGTCCGCGCCGACGCCTGCGCGCTGGTCGACAGCCTCGTCGACATCGCTGTCTCGTTGGTCACAACGCAGCGCTACCGCACGCTCGCCCGCTACGAGCTGAGCCTGGCCGCGATGCGGGACCCGCAGCTGCAGGCGGCGCTGATGCGGGCGGGTGACACCGTCCGGGCGTTCGGCGCCGAGATGCTGCAGGGGCTCGGGGCCGCCGACGCCGGCCGCTCGATCGAGGAGCTGCTGGCCATGCTGGACGGCCTGCTGTTCACGATGCTCGTCCGCGGCCAGCAGGACCCCTGCACGCTCGCCGCACAGCTGCGGCCGTCGGTGGAACGGGCGGTGCGGGCACAGCTGAGCGCGAGGGCCGTGGCGCGGGACACGATGGAGCCGTAGGGTCCGCGCGAGATCGTCCCATCGGCGCGGAGGGCCGGCGTGAAGAAGCTGATCAACGATCCCGCAGACGTCGTCACGGAGGCCTTGAGCGGTATCGCCGCGGCCCACCCCGACCTGCGGGTCGACCTGGAACACAAGATCATCTACCGGTCCGACGCGCCCGTTCAGGGCAAGGTCGGGCTGCTGTCCGGCGGAGGGTCCGGGCACGAGCCGCTGCACGGCGGCTTCGTCGGGCCCGGCATGCTCGACGCCGCGTGCGCGGGCGAGGTGTTCACCTCACCGGTGCCCGACCAGATGCTCGAGGCCACCCGCGGCATCGACGGCGGGGCCGGGGTGCTGCACATCGTGAAGAACTACACCGGCGATGTCATGAACTTCGAGATGGCCGCCGAGCTCGCCGCGGCCGATACCGGCGTCGAGGTCGTCTCGGTCGTCACGAACGACGACGTCGCGGTGCAGGACAGCCTCTACACGGCGGGCCGCCGCGGTGTCGGCGTCACCGTCCTGGTGGAGAAGCTGGCGGGCGCCGCAGCAGACGAGGGCCGCGACCTCGCGGGCGTCGCCGCCATCGCCCGCCGGGTCAACGACGCGGGCCGCAGCATGGGCATGGCGCTCACCTCCTGCACGGTGCCCGCAGCCGGGCAGCCCACGTTCGACCTGCCCGAGGACGAGATCGAGATCGGTATCGGCATCCACGGAGAGCCGGGCAGGCGGCGGGTGCCGCTCGCGCCGGCCCGCGAGGTGGCGGAGATGCTGGTGGAGCCGATCCTCGCCGACCGCGACTTCACCGGCGACGGCGGTACGCTGCTGTTCGTCAACGGCATGGGTGGCACCCCGATGCTGGAGCTGTACGTCATGTACCGCGAGGTGTCGCAGATCCTCGCGAAGGCAGGCGTCGGCGTCGCTCGATCGCTGGTCGGGCCGTACATCACGAGCCTGGAGATGGCGGGCTGCTCGGTCACACTGCTGCAGCTCGACGACGAGCTCATGCGGTTGTGGGACGCCCCGGTCCGCACACCCGGCATGCGGTGGGGCGCCTGATGGCCGGCGCCGGGATCGACGCCGCCGCGCTGGACCGCTGGATCCGGGCCTTCGCCGCCGCCATCACCGAGCACGAGGCGGAGCTCACGCGCCTCGACTCGGCGATCGGCGACGCCGACCACGGCGCCAACATGACCCGCGGCCTGAAGGCCGTCGTCGCGAAGCTCGACGACGGCGCCGCCACCGGCCCCGGCGCGCTGCTGAAACAGACCGGCATGACGCTGGTCAGCACGGTCGGCGGCGCGAGCGGACCGCTCTACGGCACGTTCTTCCTGCGGATGGCCACGGCCGTCGGCGACACCGACACCCTCGACGGGGCCGCGTTCGCCGCGGCGCTGCGTGCGGGGGTCGAGGGTGTCGTCGCGCGCGGGAAGGCCGAGGCCGGGGACAAGACGATGTACGACGCGCTCGCCCCCGCCGTCGACGCGCTGGACGCCGCGCTCGGCGGCGAGGACGCCGCGGGCGCGCTGAGCGCCGCCGCGGCCGCCGCCGCGGCCGGCCGGGACGCCACCACCCCGATGCAGGCGCGCAAGGGCCGCGCCAGCTACCTGGGCGAACGCAGCGTGGGCCACCAGGATCCCGGTGCGACGTCGGCGGCCCTGCTCGTACAGGCGGCAGCGGACACGCTGGGATGAGGCGGCTCGGCGCGGCACACCGGGGGGCGTTGTGAGCACCCTCGTGGGGCTCGTCGTCGTCTCGCACAGCCGGCTCCTGGGGGAGGCCGCCGTCGCGTTGGCGCGGGAGATGGCGCCGGGGGAGCTGGCGATCGAGGTGGCGGCCGGGCTCGACGAGACCACGTTCGGCACCGACGCCGTCGCGATCGCGGAGGCGATCGGGGCCGCCGACTCCGGGGCGGGCGTCGTCGTGCTGATGGACCTCGGCAGCGCCGTCCTGTCGGCCGAGCTCGCCCTCGATCTGCTCGACGACCCGGACGCGCGGGACCGCGTCCAGCTGTGCCCGGCGCCGCTGGTGGAGGGGCTCGTCGTCGCGGCCGTCACGGCGGCGGGCGGGGCGGCGCGGGAGGAGGTGGCCGCCGAGGCGGCGGCCGCGCTCGGGGGGAAGCAGGCGCAGCTCGGCGCGCCGGTGGACGTCGGCGCCGCGGATGCCGGGGAGGCCGGGGGTGGGGTCACCGCCGAGTTCACCGTCGCCAACCCGCACGGGCTGCACGCACGCCCCGCCGCGCGGCTCGCCTCGCTGGTCCGTGGTCTGGACGGGGCGCAGGTGCGGGTCCGCAACGCGACCACCGGGTCGGACTGGATCCCCGCCGCGAGCCTCGCCGGCCTGACCGCGCTGGGCGCGCTCGCCGGGCACCGGGTCGAGGTGGGCGTCACGGGTCCGGCGGCGCAGGCCGCCGTGGAGGCCGTGCTCGGGCTCGCCTCCCGGCATTTCGACGAGCCGGTCGCCGGGCCGTCCGCACCGCGGCCGGCCGCGCCGGCGTCCACCCAGGGGCCGCTCGCCGCGGCACCGGGGATCGGCATCGGGCCCAAGCGCGGGGCCGAACCCGCGGCCCCGGTCGTGCCGGACGAGCCCGCCACCGATCCGGCCGCCGAGCGCGAGCGCCTCGACGCGGCGCTGCCCGCGGTCGCGGCCGAGATCCGGGTCGCCCGCGACACCACCGCGCGCGAGCTGGGCGAGGAGGAGGCCGCGATCTTCGATGCCCACCTCCTGCTGCTCGACGACCCCGCGCTGCTGTCCGACGCCCGGTCCGCCGTCGCGGGCGGGGCGTCGGCGCCGCGGGCGTGGTCCGACGCCGCGGAGCGCGTCGCCGCGGCCTGGGAGGCCGTGCCCGATCCCTACCTGGCCGCGCGGGCGGCCGACGTGCGCGCCGTCGCGTCCCAGGTGCTGCGCGCGCTCGTCGGCGGACCGGACCTGGTGCCCGTGGACGACGGCGGCGAGGAGCAGCAGGTCCTCGTCGCCACCGACCTCACCCCGGCACGGCCGCCGCGCTCGATCCGGAGCGGGTGGCGGGTGTCGTCCTCGCCGGCGGCAGCCGACCGCGCACAGCGCGATCCTGCTGCGGGCCCGGGGGGTCCCGGCCGTCGTGGCGGCCGGCCCGGCCGTGCTCGCCGTGCCGGACGGCACCCCGATCGCCTTCGACGGCGCCACCGCCGAGCTGGCGGTCGATCCGGCAGCCGACGTGCTGGAGGCCTTCCGCGACCGCGCGGCCGCACGGGCGGGGCGGGAGGCGCAGGCGCGGGAGCGTGCCGCGGCCCCGGCCGTCACCCGGGACGCGTCGGTGTGCTGGTCGGCGCGAACGTCGGGTCACCCGCCGACGCGGTGGCCGCCACGGCGGCCGGGGCCGACCTGGTGGGGCTCCTGCGCACCGAGTTCCTGTTCCTCGGGCGAACCGCGGCACCCGACGTCGACGAGCAGGAGGCGGCCTACCGCGAGGTCGCCGCGGCGTTGGGCGGCAGGCGGGTCACCCTGCGGACGCTCGACGTCGGCGGTGACAAACCGCTGCCCTACCTGCCGCTGCCCGCGGAGGCCAACCCGTTCCTCGGTCTGCGCGGCATCCGGCTGGCGGAGGCCCATCCCGGGCTGCTCGCCGATCAGCTCCTCGCCGCCGTACGGGTGGCGCACGAGACCCCGCTCAGCGTGATGTTCCCGATGGTCGCCGCGCTGGACGAGCTGATCGCGGCCCGTCGGGCCCTGGACACGGCGATCGCCGCGGAGGGCCGCGGCGTGCCACCCGGCCTGCAGGTCGGGATCATGGTGGAGGTGCCCGCCACGGCGCTCAAGGCGGCTGCCTTCGTGCCCCACGTCGATTTCTTCAGCATCGGCACCAACGACCTCACCCAGTACGCGCTGGCGGCCGAGCGGGGCAACCCGTCCGTCGCGGCGCTCGCCGACCCGCTCGACCCGGGCGTGCTCCGCCTCGTCGACGCCGTGTGCCGGGCGGCGGGGGAGCGGGCGCTCGTCGCGGTGTGCGGCGAGGCGGCAGCCGATCCCCTCGCTGCCGAGCTGCTGGTCGGGCTCGGGGTGCGGGAGCTCAGCACCGCCCCGCCCGCCGTGCCGGGTACCAAGCAGGCGGTCCGTGAGCTGGACGCCGGCCGGGCGGCCGACCGGGCCGCGGCCGCACTCACGGCAGACGGCCCCGGTGCGGTCCGCCGAATCTGACGAGGCCCGCACCACGACTCAGCTGCACTCACATCGCGACTCGCGTGCATGGAGACCGCGACTCGCGGGGTGAAGCGCACCCCCGTTCCGCGAGTCGCGGTCTGCGTGCGGGCGAGTCGGGGGCTGGGGGCGGGGTCAGGACTGCGGCGGGTCGGCGGTGACGCCGTAGCGGCCGCGGTAGTACAGCAGGGGGAGCCGCTCGGGGGCGGCGCCGAGGTCCAGCACGCGACCCACGGCGATGGTGTGGTCGCCGCCGTCGTACTCGTTCCAGAGGGCGCAGTCGATCCAGGCGCTCACGCCGTCCAGCACCGGTGCTCCGGACGGGCCCGGGCGCCACGCCACACCGTCGAACTTGTCGACGCCGGTGCTGGTCGAGCGGGCGAAGCCGACGGAGATCTCCTGGTGGTCGGCCGCCAGCACGTTGATGCAGAACGCGCCCGACGCGCGGATCCGCGGCCACGTGGAGGACGTGCGGGCCGGGGCGAAGCTGACCAGCGGCGGATCCAGCGACAGCGACGCGAACGACTGGCAGGTGAACCCGATCGGCCCGTCCGGGCAGGCCGCGGTGACCACGACGATGCCGGACACGAAGTGGCCGAGTACCTCTCGCATGACCGCGGGGGAGACACGGCCGGCAGGTACGCCCATCCCCCGACCTTAATCGACTCGATGGGGTGAAGCCGGGTCGTCGCCGGTGCGCCCCGGGCGGGATGGCCGTGTCGAACCGGTACACAGGTCGGTGGCCGGCGCACCCGGCTCACGGGGAGCCCATTCGGGTGGCGCCGGTCAGGTTCCGTCCGGGGATCAGCTGGCGTAGGCGCGCAGCCGGTCGGCGCGCTCGCCGATCCGCAGCTTCGCCATGACCTCGCGCTCGATCTGGCGCACCCGCTCGCGGGAGAGCCCGAAGCGGCGGCCGATCTGGTCGAGCGTGCGGGGCTGGCCGTCGTCGAGGCCGTAGCGCATCCGGATGACCGACTGCTCCCGCTCCTCCAGCGTGGCGAGCACGCGGCGCAGGTCGTCGTGGAGCAGGTGCGAGATCACCGTGGTCTCGGCGTCGGTGGCCTCGCCGTCCTCGATGAAGTCGCCGAGCGGCGCCTCCTCCTCGGACCCCACCGGCATGTCGAGGCTCACCGGGTCGCGGGCGTGGTCGAGCAGATCGGCGATCTTCTCCTCGGCGATGCCCGACTCCGCCGCCAGCTCCTCGTGGGTGGCGTCCCTGCCCAGCTTCTGGTGCAGGTCACGCTTGATCCGCGCCAGCTTGTTGACCTGCTCCACGAGGTGGACGGGCAGGCGGATGGTGCGGGCCTGGTCGGCCATGCCGCGGGTGATGGCCTGGCGGATCCACCACGTGGCGTACGTGGAGAACTTGAACCCCTTGGTGTAGTCGAACTTCTCCACCGCGCGGATCAGGCCCAGGTTGCCTTCCTGGATCAGGTCGAGCAGCGGCATGCCGCGCCCGGTGTAGCGCTTGGCCAGCGACACGACGAGGCGCAGGTTGGCCTCGAGCAGGTGGTTGCGGGCCCGCCTGCCGTCGCGGACGATCGCCCGCAGGTCGGTGGCGTACTGCTTGTCGAGCTCGCCGGGCGCGGCCTCGTCGAGCATGTGCTGCGCGAAGACGCCGGCCTCGATCCGCTTCGCGAGATCGACCTCCTGCGCCGCCGTGAGCAGAGCCGTCTTCCCGATACCGTTCAGGTAGACGCGCACCAGGTCGGCGGCAGGACTCTGAGCGTCGAGGTCCTCCGCTGAGATCTCCGGGGCGGCGATCTCCTCGGCACGACGGCCAGAGGTGGTGATGACCGGCTCGGAGTCGGTACGCTGGCCTGGGATGGCCGGCCGGGCAGTCTTCGGCCCGTTGATCGTGGGCGCTGTCATGTGGTCCTCCCCTAACGCGACCCGGGCGGGGCGTTGGCTTCAGCTGCCGCCGGGGCTCTCATGGGGTTGAACGCCGCCTGCGCTCATATCGTTCCCGCGATGCCGGTGTGCGCTCGTGCACTCTCAGCGCGCCCTCAGCCCGAAGGGCCTCACACCTCGATCAGCACGGTGAAGGGCCCGTCGTTCACGGATTCCACGGCCATCATCGCGCCAAACACGCCGGTGGCGACGGGCGCGCCGCGTTCCCGCAGCGCCGCCACCACCGCCTCCACCAGCGGCTGCGCCTGCCCAGGTGGGGCGGCCGCCGACCACGACGGGCGCCTGCCTTGCGGGTCTCCCCGTACAGCGTGAATTGGCTCACGACCAGGAGCGGGGCGCCGGTGTCGGCACACGAGCGTTCCCCGTCGAGGATCCGCAGTTCGTGCAGTTTGCGTGCCATCAGCGGCGCGCTCGCCGCCGTGTCGTCCCGGTGCACGCCCAGCAGCACCAGCAGGCCGGGCCGGTCGATCTCGCCGACGACCGCACCGTCCACCCGGACCGCCGCCCGCGTGACGCGGGCCACCACCGCTCTCATCCCATCGCGGGGAGGGTCGGCCGCCGCCGGTCACGCATGCCGGCGTCGCATCTCCTCGAACTGCTGCTCGGGCACCGCCCGGCCGGCTCGGGCGTCGAGCCGTCGAGCTGCCCGGCGAACGCCGCGCGGGCCGCCTCGACCAGCTCGTCGGTGACATCGGGGTAGGCGCGGGCGTCGCCCACAGCGCCTCCTCGGTCTCCACGTCGAGGCCGGTCTCGGTGCGCAGCCCGCCGCCGCGGCGAACCGACTCGAGCATCTCGGCGAAGCTCTCCCGCAGTTCGTCATCGGTGGGATGACCGGTGCGCACGACCACTCCTCGACATCGCGGATGCGCGGACGCTATCGCAGCGACTACCGGCGGACCGACGGCACCAGCACGCCGTGCCGCACGAACTCCCGCACGGCGGGCAGCGTCGCGGCCACCAGCTCACCGGCCGGTCGGTCGTGCGCCACGGCGAGCAGCTCCACCAGCTCGCCGAGCGCGAGCGCGCCCTGGCAGCCGGCCAGCAGCGCGGCCGCGGGTCCGTCGACCTCGTGGCGCCAGCGCGGCCCGTCGAGGCGCGCGACGGCGGCGCCGACCTCCGTCCAGCCCTCGGCGCCCGGTTGCGCGTACGTCTCGAGCACGACCGACGGGGCCACCGCCAGGGGTGCGGCGAGCAGCGCGTCGTCGCCGGCGTGGGCGCGCAGCCAGTCGACCCGGTCCAGCCACCCCGCGGTCTCCGGGCCGAGCGGGTCGGCGACGTCGCCGAGGAGGTCCTCGAACACCACGGTCGGCTCCCCGTCGGTGCGGCGCACGGTGAGGTACCCGAACCCGACGGCCTCGACGTGCTCGCGCTCCATCCAGTCCAGCCACGCACCGGCCTGGGCGCGCGCCTCGGGCGAGGCGAGGTCCAGGCCTGCGTCGCGCTGCCAGGTGCCCACGTGCAGCGCCGGGTCGGACACCTCCCGCTGCACGATCCACGCGTCGACGCCCGGCGGCAGCCAGGACCGCACGCGGTCGGGCCAGTCCTCACCGCGCACGTGCAGCCAGGAGCCGAGCAGCTGCGCCACCCCGCCGGGCTCGAGGTGGCCGGGCAGGGCCCGCAGCAGCGCCGCCAGTGCGGCGTCGCCGTCCTGGCCGGAGTCGCGGTAGACGTAGTCGACCCGGGCCGGTCCCGGCACGAACGGCGGGTTGGACACGATCTGGTCGAAGCGGCGTCCCGCCACCGGTTCCAGCCACGGCCCCTCGACCAGCTCCACGTCGACGGCGTTCAGCGCGAACGTCGCGCGGGCCATCGCGAGCGCCCTCGGCGCCACGTCGGTGGCGGTGACGGCGCGCGCGTGCCTCCCCGCGTGCAGGGCCTGCACGCCGCAGCCGGTGCCGAGGTCGAGCAGGGAGCCGACCGGACGCCGCACCGTCGCGGCGGCGAGCGTCAGCGACGCGGCGCCCACACCGGTGACGTGGTCGCGGTCCTGGCGGCGGGCGTCGAGGTCCGACAGCACCCACCAGTCGCCGTCGTCGTCCCCGTACGGGCGCAGGTCCAGCGCTGCCCGCCAGCCGCCGTCCGCGGCCGTGAGCAGGCCGGCCGCGGCCGCGTCGGCGGGTGCAGCGGGGCGAGCGCCGCGGCGACGGCCGCGTCCGGCTCGGTCGAGCCGAGCAGCAGCAGCCGGACGAGGACACCGAGCTCGCCGCCGTCGCGGCCGGCGCGGTGGGCGGGCTCGATCTCGCCGCGCCCGAGCGCGGCGTGCGCGGACGGGCCGAGCAGCTCCCGCACGCCGTCGGTGGTGTAGCGGGCGCGCAGCAGCGCGGTGCGCAGCGCCGATGCTGCGGCCGGAGACAGGTGGGGAAGCACGGCCACAGTCTCGCGTGGCGGCCGTCCACCCCGGCCGCCGGGCGTCACACAAGGATTGTTGCGCCGGCACATGAACTGCAGTTCGTGTGTGAACGTCGATGTTGGTGTGCGACCGTGGCGGGGTGGCCGCCGGCGGCCGAAGTCGGCGCTGCGCCCGCGAGCTGCGGCGCCGCTCGACC
The DNA here is from genome assembly GCA_001942185.1 of Pseudonocardia sp. CNS-004. Lineage (GTDB taxonomy): Bacteria > Actinomycetota > Actinomycetes > Mycobacteriales > Pseudonocardiaceae > Pseudonocardia. The sequence continues at coordinate 20,974 of MKJV01000067.1, read as the reverse complement.
CGGTGCGGCGCTACCCTCCCAGACGTGGCCATCTGTCTCGCCCAGGACGCCGACGCCGACGCGCTGCTCGACCGCGACCCGCTGGCCCTGCTGATCGGCATGCTGCTGGACCAGCAGTTCCCGATGGAGCGGGCGTTCGCGGGCCCCGGCCTGATCGCCCAGCGTCTCGGCGTCACCGAGCTCGATGCCCGCGCGCTCGCCGGGTACGACCCCGAGGCGCTCGTGCAGATCTTCCGTGGCCCGCCCGCCGTGCACCGCTATCCGGGCTCGATGGCCGGTCGGGTGCAGGCGCTCGCGTCGGCGATCGTGGAGCGGTACGACGGCGACGCGGCGCGACTCTGGACCGGCGTGGACGACGGGCGTGAGCTCTTCCGCCGCATCGCCGACCTGCCCGGATTCGGCACGCAGAAGGCGCAGATCTTCACGGCGCTGCTGGGCAAGCAGCGTGGGGTCACCCCGCCGGGCTGGCGGGAGGCCGCGGGCGGCTACGGCGAGGAGGGCGTGCACCGTTCGGTGGCCGACGTCGTCGACGCCGCGTCGCTCGCGCAGGTCCGGGAGTACAAGCAGGCCAAGAAGGCGGCCGCGAAGAGCGGTGCGAAGGCGGGCGGCTGAGTGCACCGGGTGCCCGTAGCCCGCCGGGACGCGCGGGTGGTCGATCCCGACCAGGTGTGCGACGCGGCGGCCGTGCTGGCCGACGCCGCGCAGCTGCAGCACTCGGCCGCCGTGCTCGATGCGCTGGGCGACGTCAACCGGCTCAGCATCCTGCTGGCCCTGCACCACGCGGGCGACCTGTGCGTGTCCGACCTGGCGTTCGCCGTCGGGATGAGCGACAGCGCCGTGTCGCACGCGCTGCGGCTGCTGCGCGCGCACGATGGTGAGCGCCCACCGGCAGGGCAGGCTCGTCCGCTACCGGGTCACCGGCGAGCTCACCACCCGGCTGCTGGACGTGGTGTCCGAGGGCGTCGTGGGCGATGTCGTGCTCCACGCGCACGGGGACGATCACCGCTGACCGCTCGATCGGCGAAACGGGCACCCGGGTAGGGCAGACGCCGCAGCACCCGAGTGGCACGATGGGTGTGGGCGCGACAGGCGCCAGAGGGAGTTCACGCAGCCGTGGCAGCAGATCCGCAGCGCCCAGCCGACCCGGTGCTCATCACCGACGCGGCCCGCTCCTACGAGGACGAGCTCGCCGTCCGGAAGCGACGCTACAAGATCATGATGGGGATGCGGATCCCCTTCATGGTCCTCGCCGCCGCCTGCTACCAGATCCCGTGGCTGGCGGTCACACTGCTCATCCTGTCGATCCCGCTGCCGTGGGTGGCCGTGCTCGTGGCCAACGACCGGTTGCCGAGGAAGTCGGAGAAGGCGAGCCACTACCGGCCCGACCGCCGCGAGATCGAGCAGCGCGAGCACCCGGTCATCGACGGTCAGTAGCGCGGCTCCGCCGGCCCGCCGGGCCGGGCACCGAACCGGCCAACCGCCGCGGCCCCCGCGGCGCAGCCCGCTTCCAGGACCGTTGCCGGGCCCGCCCCGCGCAGCCACGTGACGAGCACGCCCGCGTCGAACGCGTCGCCCGCTCCCGTCGGGTCCACCACGTCCGTGTCCGGGGGCAGCGCGGTCCACGTCCCGCTCCGCTGGGTCCAGCGGGCCGGTCCGGGCCCGTCCGTCGCCGCGACCGCACCGACGACGTCCCGCAGCGCGTCGGCGCCGCCGAGCGCGGCGAGCTCTGCCGCGTTCGGCAGCAGCAGGTCGACGCCGCGCACGTCCTCGGTGAACCCCGGCCCGAGCGCGGGCGCGGCCTGCGGGTCCACCGAGGTGGTCAGGCCTGCGGCGCGGGCGGCGTCGAGCGCCGCGAGCCCGGCCGCCCGCGACGTCGGGTCGAGCAGGACGTAGCCCGACAGGTGCAGGTGGTCGGCGCCGTCGAGGGCCGGGATGTCGGCGGGTTCCAGGAGGGCGGCGGCGCCGCGGTCGGAGAGCATCGTGCGGTCGCCGCCCGCGAGGAACACGAGACGGCGCACGTGGGGTGCCGGTGATCGACGGCGAGCGCGGGTCGCACCCCGGCGGCCAGCAGGTCGTCGGCCGCCGCGCGGCCCGGAGGGTCGTCGCCGACGCGCGCGACGAGCGTGACCTCCGCGCCGAGGTGGGCGAGCCAGGCGGCGGTGTTCGCCCCGGCCCCGCCCGCCCGCATCCGGATGCGGGCCGGCACGTCCGCCCCCGGCACGGCGGGCGCGCCCGGCGCGACCAGCACGTCGACCGCGACGTCGCCCACCACCACGACCCGGGGCGGCGTCACGTTCCCGGTGCCGCGAGCGCGGCGGCCACCTGCGCGGCCAGCCCGGCGTTGGCCAGTACGAGCGCGAGGTTGGTCCGCAGGCTCGCGCCGTCGCTGCCGGAGTGGAAGTGCTCCAGCAGCACCGGCGTCACGTCCTTGCCGGTGACCCCGCGCCCGGCGATCAGCGCGAGGCCCTCGTCGAGCAGCCGGTCGTGCAGCGCGCCGTCGAGCTCTGCGTCGGCGGGCACCGGCTGTGCGAGCACGGCGCCCGACGTCGCGCCGAGCGCCGGTGTGCCCGCCACACGGCGGCGGCATCGGCGGGCGTGTCGGCCCGCCACGGCACCGGGTGGCCGGAGTCGCGCCGGTAGAAGCCGGGGAAGGCGTCGGTGCGGTAGCCGACGACGGGCACGGACTCGGTTTCGAGGACCTCCAGCGTGGCGGGCACGTCGAGGATCGACTTCACGCCGGAGCACACGACGAGCACCGGCGTGGCGGCGAGGCCGGCCAGGTCGGCGGAGACGTCCCAGCTCTCCCGCGCGCCGCGGTGCACGCCGCCGAGCCCGCCGGTCGCGAACACCTGGACACCGGCGGTGTGGGCGAGTGCGGCGGTCGCCGCCACCGTCGTGGCGCCGTCGCGGCGCAGGCCGACCGCGGCGCCGAGGTCGCGGGCCGACAGCTTCGCGAGCCCGCCCGCGCACACGCGGTCCAGCTCGGCCGCGGTGAGCCCGACCCGTGCGACGCCGTCGAGGACGGCGACCGTGGCGGGCACGGCGCCGTGGGCGCGGACGGCGGCCTCGAGCTCGTCCGCCGCGGACCGGTTCTGCGGCGCGGGCAGGCCGTGGGCGAGCAGCGTGCTTTCCAACGCGACCACCGGGCGGCCCGCGGCGACGGAGTCGGCGACCTCGGGTGAAATCAGTAACGGATCACGTGGGGAGACGGGAACGGACACGTGGGGCATCATGGACGACATGCCCACGCAGGTTCTGCCCGACGTCGACACGCGGCCCGAGGGCGTCGACACCACCGGCGACGACGCGCCGAAGATGTTCCACTACGTGAAGAAGGCCAAGATCGCGGAGAGCGCGGTACTGGGCAACATGGTGGTGGCGCTGTGCGGTGAGACGTTCCCGGTCACCCGGTCCCCGAAGCCCGGGTCGCCGGTGTGCCCCGAGTGCAAGAAGATCTTCGACACGTTCCGCAAGGGCGACGGCGATAACGGCGACGGAGACTGAGCGGTCATCCGTTGAACGACCACCCCGCCGGGGTACCCGGCAGAATGCCGTCCTCGGCGCGGGTACCGGTGCGCAGCGCCGTCCGCGCGTGGGTCTACGACCGCGTGATCGCGGGGATGACCGCCGAGTGGTACCGCCAGGTGCTCGAGCGGCTCCCCACAGGTGCCCGAATGCTCGACGTCGGGATCGGTACCGGCGCGGCACTGGCCCGGTGCGCCGACCTCGTGCGGGCCAAGGACCTGGCCGTCGTCGGCCTCGACATCGACCGCGACTACCTGGCGTGCTGCCAGGCCGCGCTGGGGAGATCCGGCCTCACCGGCCACGTCACCCCCGTGCTGGGCTCGGTGTACGACCACCGCGGCGGCCCCTACGACGCCGTGTACTTCAGCGCGAGCCTGATGCTGCTCCCCGATCCGGCCGCGGCCATCGCCCACGTGGCGTCGCTGCTGTCGGAGAACGGGCGCCTGTACAGCACGCAGACCTTCCACCACCGCAGGTCGGCGCTGCTGGAGTGGGCGAAACCGCTGGCCCAGCACGTCACCACGATCGACTTCGGGCGGGTCACCTACGAGCACGAGTTCCGCAAGGCCTTCGCCGACGCCGGCGTGGAGGTCGAGGAGCTCACCACGATGCGCAGCACCCGCAACTCGTCCTACCGCCTCGCGGTCGCCGCGTGCCCGAGTCGGCCTGAGAGGGTCCTGTTCAGGGCGCTCCTAGGAGCGCCTCAGCGCCCCAGTACGTACGCCCCGGGGGCCGGGGCCATCGTGTGCATGCCGCGGCCGCCCAGCTCCGGCGGGGCGTCCTTCAGGCGGCCGCTGCGCGCGGTGAGCCACGTGAGGTGGTCGTTCCACCACGAGCCGGGCTGGTCGGTGGCCTCCGCGAACCAGCGGGTGGGCCGGCCGGGCACCGCGGCCGCCGCGCGGTAGCCGGTGCCGACGCAGCCCGGCGGGCTCACCAGCGAGGCGGCGTGACCGCCCGTGGCGAGGACGAACCGGCAGCTGCCACCGAGCAGCCCGGCGGCGGAGTAGGCGTCGTCCCAGGCCGTGAGCGGGTCGGCCGCGCCGGCGACCAGGTAGCAGTCGCGGTCGACCTTGGCCATGTCGAGCGGGGTGTCGAGCATGCTGGCGGCCCCCGGCACCGACAGTGGCGCGTGCAACGCGACGTCGACGAGGTCGCGGTGCAGGCCGGCAGGCGCGCGGGTGGTGTCGGTGAGCCAGTACAGCACCTCCGACGGCGGCGGCTCCTGCCCGCAGAGGTAGGAGCGCACGGCCTGGGGCCACAGCAGCGAGTCGGGAGCCCGCAGGGCCAGCTCGGTGAGCAGGGGCCTGCCGTCGAGGTGGCCGGTGCGTTCCGACTCCGCAACGGCCGCCTGCGCGGCCGACGGGTCCGGTGGCACGGTGCGCGAGTCGAGCACGGTGCCGGCGAGCGTCACGGCGGCGATCCGGTGCTGGGCGCCGACGGCCGCGAGGTGCGCGAGCAGCATCGCCGTGATCGTTCCGCCTGCCCCGAACGCCATCAGGGACGCGCACTGGTGCGGGCGACGTGCTCGGTGGCGTCCAGCCCGTCGAGCACGGCCTGGCCGTAGGTGTCGAGGTCCCACTGCGCGTGCGAGGAGTCGCGCGACGGGTCCGGGTTGCGCCAGGACAGCGCGAACACCTGCACGCCCGCGCGCACGAGGTGCTCGACGATGCTGCGGCCCGGCGACAGGTCGGCGAGGTAGTAGCGGTTCAGCACCGGCGGCACGACGAGGAGCGGCACCTCGTGCACGACCTCGGTCTGCGGGAGGTACTGGATGAGCTCGAAGACGGGGGTGCGCAGCACCACCCCACCGGGCGTGGCGCCGACGTTGGCGCCGACCTCGAACACGTCGGTGGCCGTGGCCGCGGGGGTGCGTGGCGGGGCGGCGGCCATGTCGCTGACGAGGTTGCGCAGGCCGTGGACGGTGCTCGAGCCGCCCGTGTCGACCGCGGCCCGCCACACCGCGGGGTTCAGCGGGGAGGTGCTCGGTGCGAGCACACCGGACAGCACGGCGACCGCGGCACGCAGCCGGGCCTCGTCGGCGGCGTCGAGCCCGGCGTCGGACACGAGCGCATCGGCGGTGGCGCTCGTCGCGAGGTGGGCCTGGGCGAGGCGGCGCAGCAGCGGGTTGTGCACCCACACCGGGTCGGCGTAGCGCTCGTCGCCAGGGGCAGGCGCGACCGTGGAGAGGCCGGCGCCGATCCGCGCCAGCTCGGCGGCCAGCCCGGCTCCGCGGCGGGCGAGCGCGGAGGGTCGGACGGCGAGCGCGCTCGCCATCCGCAGTGCCGCGCCGCCGGACAGCAGCCCCAGCGGGCCCGGATGCCCGTCGGTGATCAGCGCGTCCAGCCCGGTGGCAGCGGCCTCGGCAGCTGCGGCGCGGGTGGGTGCTGATCGGTCGTCATCACGGGCTCCTCGGTGCCGCCAGGGGTGGGCCGGAGCATCGCCCCTGCTCGTGCCTCGGGCAAGTCGTCGCTCACCCGGTCAGGGAGGCCCCGGCGACCTCGTCCCAGCATGCACCATCGGCGGGTCCCACCCGATCATCGGGCGGCGCCGGTTAACCTCATCGACGCCCCCGCAGCCGCCCCGCGCCATCAACGGTGACGCCGCGGGTCCCGTCGCCGGGCCGTTCCCGAGTAGTCGACACGTCAGGGAGATGTGTGTCCGCGCCGACCCCTCAGGCCCAGCAGATCGCTCCCTCCGCACGCCCCCTGCGCGCCTGGCAGCGCAGCGCACTCGCCAGGTACCTCTCGGCGGCACCGCAGGACTTCCTCGCCGTCGCCACGCCGGGCGCGGGCAAGACCGCGTTCGCGCTGCGGGTCGCCACGGAGCTGCTGAACGACCGGGTGATCGACGCGATCACCGTCGTCGCCCCCACCGAGCACCTCAAGTACCAGTGGGCGGAGTCGGCCGCAGGGGTCGGCATCGCGATCGACCCGGAGTTCCGCAACTCCACGGGAGCCACGTCGTCGGACTACCGGGGCATCGCCGTCACCTACGCGGGCGTGGCGTCCCACCCGCTGCTGCACCGCGCGCGCACGGACAACCGCCGCACCCTGGTGATCCTCGACGAGGTGCACCACGCCGGTGACGCCCGCTCGTGGGGCGACGGGGTGAAGGAGGCCTTCGACGGCGCCGCGCGCAGGCTCACCCTCACCGGCACCCCGTTCCGCAGCGACGACAACCCGATCCCGTTCGTCGACTACCTCCCCGACTCCGACGGCAGCCTGCGCAGCCGCGCAGACCACTCGTACGGGTACGCCGAGGCGCTCGCCGACGGCGTCGTGCGGCCCGTCGTGTTCCTCGCCTACTCGGGCACCTCGAGCTGGCGCACGAGTGCGGGCGAGGAGATGAGCGCCCGGCTCGGCGAGCCGATGACCGCCGAGCAGACGGCCCGGGCGTGGCGCACCGCGCTGGACCCGGCGGGGGAGTGGATCCCGGCCGTCCTGGCGGCCGCCGACCGCAGGCTGAACGCCCACCGTGACGGCGGGATGCCCGACGCGGGCGGCCTCGTGATCGCATCGGACCAGACCACGGCCCGCGCCTACGCGGAGATCCTCACCCGCGTGACCGGCACCGCCCCGGTCCTCGTGCTGTCCGACGAGAAGGGTGCCTCGGCGCGGATCGCGAAGTTCGCCGAGTCGGACGACCGCTGGATGGTCGCTGTCCGGATGGTGTCCGAGGGCGTCGACGTGCCGCGGCTCGCCGTCGGCGTGTACGCCACGAGCGCGTCGACGCCGCTGTTCTCGCCCAGGCCATCGGCCGGTTCGTGCGGTCGCGGCGGCCGGGGGAGACGGCGTCGGTGTTCCTGCCGAGCGTTCCGGTGCTGCTGGGGCTCGCGAGCGAGCTGGAGGCCCAGCGCGACCACGTGCTCGGCAAGCCGCACCGGGCCGACGAGCAGTGGGACGACGAGCTGCTCGCCCGCGCCCAGCGCCAGGAGGACGAGCCGGGGGAGGACGAGAAGTCGTTCACCGCCCTCGGCGCGGAGGCCGAGCTGGACCAGCTGATCTACGAGGGCACGTCGTTCTCCGCCGACGAGGAGGACTACCTCGGCCTGCCCGGGCTGCTCGAGCCCGACCAGGTGCGCACGCTGCTCAACCAGCGGCAGAAGGAGTGGATGACCCGCTCCCAGAAGAAGGCGCCCGCGGTGCAGCCGCCGCCACCGCCGGCCGAACGCCCCCAGCTGACGGTCCGCGAGCAGCTGAACAAGCTCCGCAAGGAGCTCAACACCCTGGTGTCGCTCTACCACCACCGCACCAACAAGCCGCACGGCGTGATCCACAACGAACTGCGCAAGTCCTGTGGTGGCCCGCCCACCGCCATGGCCAGCATCGAGCAGCTGGAGGAGCGCATCGCCACCCTCCGCTCCTGGCGCTGACCGCGACTCACGCGCATCCAGACCGCGACTCGCGGGGATTATTGGGTACCCCACGTCCGCGAGTCGCGGTCCCAGTGCGCGTGAGTCGCGGTCTCCGTGCGCGTGAGTTGCGGGGTCCGGACACGACGACGGGGCGGGGACCGTGTGGTCCCCGCCCCGTTCGCGTCAGATCGGGCCGGCCGGAGCCGGCCTGGTCAACTGCCCGACTGCACGTCGACGTCCAGCTCGCGGAGCTTGTCGGCGTGGGCCCGCGCGTGGTGACCGCAGAAGAGCAGCTCGCCACCCTTCGGAAGCACGGCACGGACCTTTGCGGCCGCTCCGCAGCGGTCACAGCGGTCAGCGGCGGTCAACGCGGGCCGGGTCAGGGTTCCTGGCTGCATAGCGGTCTCCCTCCGTCTCGACCCCGGGCGGTGGACCCGGGATCGCTTGCTGTGACGACCGCTTGCGCGGTGCGCCCACTCTCCCAGACGTTCAGCACCCCTGCACGTGTTCCCGATGCGCGTCGCGACGGACATCACGCTCGACCGGGTGACCGGTCCGTCGTCGCGGTTGCACTCCGAGAACTCCTACAGATCCAGTTGACTACGAGTGAATGATGCGTTGCCGGGAAGGATGCCGCAACACGACCCGTGTAAACACTTCTGACGAGCTGACTACTCTGGGCACACGTGCTGAGTGGTGTGGCGACCAGGGTCCCTGCGCCCGTCCTGTTCGTGGCGGGGGCCCTCTCGATGTACGTGGGTGCGGCACTCGCGGTCGCGCTCTTCGACCGGTTGCCGCCCACCGCCGTGGCCGTGCTGCGCCTGCTCGGGGCGGCGGCCGTGCTGCTGGCCTGGCGACGGCCGGCGCGCTCGGCGTGGCGTGGGCCCCGGTTCTGGCGGGCGTCGGCGTTCGGGCTGGCCACCGCCCTCATGAACATCGCGTTCTACGAGGCCATCTCCCGGCTGCCGCTCGGCACGGCGGTGGCGATCGAGTTCTGCGGGCCGGTGGCGGTCGCGGCGGCGTCGTCGCGGCGGCCACGGGACGTCGCCGCGGTGCTGTTCGCTGCCGTCGGGGTGCTCCTCATCGCGGATGTGCGCTGGTCAGGCAGTCCTCGGGGGTGTTGTGGGCGCTCGGGGCGGCCGCGATGTGGGCGGCGTACATCGTGCTCGGCAAGCGCGTGGCGTCGGGCGGCAACGGCCTGGACGACATGTCGGTCGGGTTCGTCGTGGCGGCGGTCGTGCTGTCGCCGCTGATCTTCACGGGCGGTACGGGTGCGCTCGGCGCGCTCGGCGACCCGGTGGTCCTGCTGCTCGCGGTGGGGGTCGGGGTGCTGTCGAGCGTGGTGCCCTACGTCCTGGACCAGGTCGTGCTGCGCAGGCTGGGGCAGGCGCGGTTCGCCGTGCTGCTCGCGCTGCTGCCGGCCACCGCCACGGTCGTGGGCCTGATCGGCCTGGCACAGGTCCCTGCCGGCCTCGAGCTCCTCGGCATCGCCGCCGTCGTGGCCGCGGTGGCGCTGCGGTCGCGCGACGGCGACACCCCGGCGACGGTGAGCCGAACGGGAGGCTGAGCACTCTCGGTAGCGACCGGGGCTCTCACGATCCGTCATGGGATTCCGCCTGACGGGGTGACCCGGAGTGCGGTCGGGTGAATCTCGGCCGAGCCGCCCCGAAGAGCGGCAGCGACAACAAATGCCGGTTGGCGAGACCGAAATGTGACCGTCATCGCCGATCTGTAACGATCCAGTGTGCTTGGCGCCACCCGGATCGAGGACATACGTTGTCGGTCACAACATTCCCCGCAGCTGTGGAAGGACGACCATGCGCATCAGGAGAACCGCGCTCGCGGCCGCCGGGCTGGGGCTCGCCTCGTACTCGCCGCCTGCGGCCAGAACGCGGCCGCGCCCTCCGCGCCCGCCGAGAGCGAGGCGCCGACGGGCGGGGTCAAGGTCGGAGTGATCCTCCCGGAGACCGAGAGCTCGGCCCGCTGGGAAGGCTTCGACAAGCCGCTCCTGGAACAGGCGATGCAGGCCGAAGGGCTCGACGCCGACATCCAGAACGCCCTCGGCGACGAGCAGAAGTTCTCCACGCTGGCCGACAGCATGCTCGCCAGCGGCGTCAAGGTCCTCGTGATCGCGTCGATCAGCAGCGAGTCGGGGTCGGCCGTCGCGGCGAAGGCCAAGGCGCAGGGCATCCCGACCATCGACTACGACCGTCTCAACCTCGGTGGGTCGAGCGACTACTACGTGTCGTTCGACAACGAGAAGGTCGGCCAGCTGCAGGGCGAAGGCCTCGTGCAGGGCCTCGAGGCGGCCGGTGTGGCCAACCCGCAGATCATCGAGATCGAGGGCGCACCCACCGACAACAACGCCACGTTGTTCTACAACGGTCAGCAGCGCGCGCTCGCGCCGAAGTACCAGTCCGGCGAGTACACGCTCGTCGGGAGCCAGAAGATCGAGGACTGGGACAGCCAGATCGGCGGCACCACGTTCGAGCAGATCCTCACCGGCAACGGCGGCCACGTGGACGGCGTCGTCGCGGCCAACGACGGGCTCGCGGGTGCGATCGTCACCGTCCTGGGCAAGTACGGCCTCAACGGCAAGGCCATCGTGACCGGCCAGGACGCCACCCCGGACGGCCTGCAGGCCATCCTGCGCGGCGACCAGTACATGACGGTCTACAAGCCGATCAAGCAGGAGGCCGACGCCGCCGCGAAGCTCGCCGCCGCGCTGGCGGAGGGTGACACCGCTGCCGCCGACGCGCTCGCCACCCAGTCGGTGAACGACCCGGAGGGCGCCCGCGACGTGAAGTCGGTCCTCCTCGAGCCGCAGCTGATCACGCGGGACAACGTCAAGACCGTGGTCGACGACGGCGCCGTTCCGGCGTCGGACATCTGTGTCGCGGAGACCGCCGCGGCCTGTCAGGAGCTGGGTATCAGCGCCAGCTGAGCCGTCGACCCGCGTGTGCGGAGGGCGTCGTCACGAGCGGCGCCCTCCGCTCACGGGCACCGGAGGTAGATCATCATGAGCGACCCCATCCTGCAGCTGCGCGGGGTGAACAAGAGCTTCGGCGCCGTGCAGGTGTTGCACGAGGTCGACTTCGACGTGCGGGCCGGTGAGGTCACCGCGCTGGTCGGGGACAACGGGGCCGGCAAGTCGACGCTGGTCAAGTGCGTGGCCGGCATCCACCCGATCGACGGGGGCGAGATCCGGTTCGCCGGGGAGCCGGTGTCGATCCACGGCCCCACCGACGCGTCGCACCTGGGGATCGAGGTCGTGTACCAGGACCTCGCGCTGGCCGACAACCTCGACATCGTCCAGAACATGTTCCTCGGCCGGGAGCGGGGCAAGCCCTGGCTGCTCGACGAGGCCGACATGGAGCAGGCGGCCCGCCGCACACTGGCGTCGCTGTCGGTGCGCACCGTCACGTCCGTGCGGATGCCGGTGGCCGCGCTCTCCGGCGGCCAGCGCCAGACCGTCGCCATCGCGAAGGCGGTGCTCTGGGACTCCAAGGTCGTGCTGCTCGACGAGCCGACGGCCGCGCTGGGTGTCGCGCAGACCCGGCAGGTGCTCGACCTGGTGCGCCGCCTCGCCGAGCAGGGCCTCGGCGTGGTGTTGATCAGCCACAACATGGCCGACGTGTTCGAGGTCGCCGACCGCATCACCACTCTCTACCTGGGCCGGATGGTCGCGCAGGTGCAGACGAAGGACGTGACGCACGGCCAGGTCGTCGAGCTGATCACCGCGGGCCGGTCGGGCGACCTCGGCCTGCAGCGTCCCGAGAGCGTGGCCGTCTGATGTCTGCTGAGAAGATCGGGACGGCGAACATGCAGACGGAGAAGACACAGGTGGAGAAGACGGCCCCGGCCGGCCCCGCGAGTGCGGCCGAGCGTGCGGCGCCGCGTCGACGCGGGCCGCCGACTTCGGTATCGACACCACCGCGCGCAGCACCGAAGAAGCCATTCGCGCCTACCTGCGCAACCTGCGCAACGGCGAGCTGGGGTCGCTGCCCGCACTGCTCGGGCTCGCGGCGCTGTTCGTGCTGTTCACCGTGCTCGACTCGGGCGGCACGTTCCCGAGCCTGCTGAACCTGGCCAACCTGCTGCAGCAGGGCGCAGGCCAGACGATCATCGCCATGGGCCTGGTGTTCGTGCTGCTGACCGGCGAGATCGACCTCGCGGCCGGCACCGCGTCCGGGCTCGCCGCCGCCGTGATGGCGCTGCACCTGGTGAGCAGCGGCAACCTGCTCGGCGGCATGGGCACCACGGTGTTCGTGCTGTTCCTGCTGGTCGTCCTGATCGCGGTCGCACTCGCGGTGATGCTGCGCATCTGGTTCGGCGCCGTGCTCTCGGCCCTGGCGCTGGTGCTCATGCTGGTCGCTTCCCGCCGAACCCGTGGCTCGAGATGCTGCTCGCCGTGTGCGTCGGGGTGGTGATCGGCTGCCTCACCGGGTTCGCCGTCGCGAAGCTCGGCATGCCGTCGTTCGTGGTGACGCTGGCCCTGTTCATCGCGTGGCAGGGCGTGATCCTGCAGCTGATCGGCGACGGCGGCACGCTCGGCCTGCGCGACGAGACGCTCATCGCGGTGGCCAACGGCAACCTGTCGACGTTCGGCAGCTGGGTGCTGTTCGTCGTCGGCGCGGGCGGCTACGCGGCCGTGCTGCTGAACCGGCAGCGGTCGCGGCGCAAGCTCGGCCTGGTGGCGCAGCCACCGGTCTCGTGCTGCTGAAGGTCGGCGCCGTCGTGGTGTTCGCCGCGGTGGCGACGTTCCTGCTCACGCTCGACCGCTCCCCGGGCACGACACCGATCGCGGGCGTGCCGTACGTGGTGCCGGTCGTCCTGGTGCTGCTCGTCGCGGGCACCTACGTGCTCGACCGCACCCGCTTCGGTCGGCACGTCTACGCGGTCGGCGGCAACCGCGAGGCCGCCCGCCGGGCCGGTATCGACGTGACGCGCGTGCGGGCCACCGTGTTCGTGATCGGCTCGGCGTGCGCGGCGATCGGCGCGATCGTCTACTCCTCGAAGGTCGGCTCGGTGTCGCCGGCCGCGGGTGGCGGCAACACGCTGCTGTTCGCCGTGGGCGCCGCGGTCATCGGCGGCACGTCCCTGTTCGGCGGGCGCGGCCGCGTCAGCAACGCCGTGATCGGTGGTGCGGTGCTCGCCACCGTGAACAACGGCCTCGGCCTGCTCGGCCAGCCCGCGTCGGTGGTGTTCCTCGTCAACGGTGTGGTCCTCCTGCTCGCCGCGGGCGTCGACGTGCTGTCGCGGCGGCGATCGGCGGTCGCCGGCAGGTGACGCGCACGTGGGGCGGTGACGTCGGCGGCGGGGCGCCCGCCGTCACGGCAGGTGCCAGGCCCGACGAGGCCCGCAGGCACAACCGGGCCGCCCTGCTCCGGCGCCTCCACGTCGCCGGGCCCTGCACCCGTGCCACGCTGGCCACGGAGCTCGGGCTCAACCGCAGCACGATCAAGGCGGTGGTCGACGGGCTCGCCGAGGCCGGGGTCGTCACCGAGGCGGTGCCCGCGCAGCGCAACGGCGCCGGGCGCCCCTCGCTCATGGTGCTGCCCGAGCCGGAGGCGGCCGTCGTGCTCGCGATCGACGTGCGCGTCGAGCAGGTCGCGATGGCGATGGTCGGCATCGGCGGGCAGGTGCTGGGCCGGCACAGCTGGAACCTGCACCACCGCACCCGCACCCCCGGCGAGGTGATCACGCACATCGCCGAGTCGGCGCAGCTGCTCGCCGACGAGCTCGCCGTCGCCGCCCGCGGTGCGGCGGTGTCCGTGCCGGGCGTGGTGCGACGCGACGACGGGTTCGTGCACGAGGCGCCCAACCTCGGCTGGCGCGACGTCGCGCTCGGCACCCGCCTCGCCGCGGTGCTGCGGATCCCGGTGCAGGTCGCGAACGACGCCGAGCTCGGTGCACTCGCCGAGCACGTCCGCGGCGAGGCCCACGACGTCGACGACCTCGTCTACATCTCCGCCGACCGCGGTGTCGGCGGCGGCGTGATCTCCGGGGGACGGCCGCTGCGGGGCACCCGGGGCTACGTCGGCGAGATCGGCCACCTCGTGGTCCGCCCCGGTGGCCGGGCCTGCTACTGCGGCAACAACGGCTGCTGGGAGACCGAGGTGGGGGAGGCCGCGCTCTGCAGGGCGCTCGGGCTGCCGGAGGACACCCCGCGCGGGGTGGTGATCGCCGAGCTGCGCGCACTCGCGGAAGCGCCTTTCCCCGCACCCTCGGCCGGCCCGCTCGACGAGTTCGCCGAGTGGCTCGCCACCGGCCTCGTCACGGTCGTCAACGTGACGGCGCCCGACCTCGTGGTGCTCGGCGACCTGCTGGCCGCGCTCCCGCCACCGATAGTCGACCACGTGCGGGAGCAGGTGCACGCGCGCAGCCTGGTGAGCCGGGCGGTGGGCGGCACCCGCATCGAGACGAGCCCGCTCGGGCGCGACGCGAAGCTCGTCGGTGCGGCGGAGCTGGCGTTCGAGCCGGTGCTCGGAGCGGTCTGAATCTGTCCCCCGTATTCAACCTATAGCGCACAGGGGGGATTGCCACAAGCCCCGGGGCGTGCCTCATCATCTGTCGGCCGAGGCCAGGACCAGCGGAAATGGGGATCCACGAGTGCGTGTCGTCTTGTCGACGTGGGGTTCGCGCGGGGATGTCGAACCGCTGGCGGGACTCGCGTTCCGGTTGCGGGAATTCGGAGCCGACGTGCGGGTGTGCGCGCCGCCGGACGAGGAGTACGTCACGTTGCTGGCCCGGGCGGGTGTGCCGCTCGTGCCGCTGGGACCGTCGGTGCGTTCGGTGGCGGCCCGCGGGCGGCCTCCGTCGGCGGGCGACGCGTCCCGGCTCGCGGCGACGCTGGTCGCCGCGCGGTTCGAGACGCTCATCGCGGCGGCCGAGGGCGCCGATGTGCTGCTGGCGACCGGCCTGATGCCGGCCGGTGCGCGTTCGGTGGCCGAGCACCTCGCGTCCGGTACGTGGTGGCCTGCTTCCACCCGTTCGGGTTCCCGTCGAAGCATTTCCGTCCGGGGAAGCGGCCGGGTGCGCCGTCCTCCCCGGACGAGACCGACCTCGCAGTGCTGTGGGAGGAGGACGCCCAGCGGGTGAACGCGCTGTACGGCGACGCGCTCAACCGGCACCGGGTGGCGCTCGGCCTGCCGCCGGTGGACAACGTCCGCGACCACGTGCTGACGGACGGGGCGCTGCTGGCGGCGGACCCGGTGCTGTGCCCGTGGCAGGACCGCACGGAGCTCGACCTGGTGCAGACGGGAGCCTGGATCCTGCCGGACGAACGCCGCCTCCCCGGGGACCTGGAGGCGTTCCTCGACGCGGGCGATCCGCCGGTGTACGTGGGCTTCGGCAGCATGGCCATGCACGCGTCGACGGACCTGGCCCGGGTGGCCGTCGACGCGGTCCGCGCGCACGGCCGCCGCGTCCTGCTCGGCCGCGGCTGGGCGGGCCTGGCCCCGGTCGACGACCGGCCCGACTGCGCGGTGGTCGGCGAGGTCAACCAGCAGGCGCTGTTCGGCAGGGTGGCCGCCGTCGTCCACCACGGCGGCGCCGGCACCACGACGGCTGCGGCCCGCGCCGGCGCACCGCAGGTCGTGGTCCCCCAGGTCGCGGACCAGCCGTACGCCGCGGCCCGGGTGGCCGAGCTGGGTATCGGCGCGGCGCACGACGGCCCGGCCCCGACCGCCGAGTCCCTGTCGGCCGCACTCGCCACGGCCCTGGCCCCCGGGACCCGGGCGCGTGCGGGTGCCGTGGCCGGCACCATCCGCACCGACGGTGCGGCGGTGGCTGCGAAGCACATCCTCCGCCTGGCGCCGAGCACCGATCGGTCCCGGTTGTTGCCGAGTGGTGTGATCGGCAGTACCTCACTTCGGCGGCAGCTGCGCCGGCGTGCTGCTCGCCGCGACCGGTGATCGGCGTATCGACCGTGCGTCCCGCTTCGATCCAGGCGCGCGTGCCCGCCGAGGTTGCGCTCAGCGCTGTTCGATCTCCGGACAACCACGCTCGGTGCCATCTCGCTCGCGTCGTCCCGACCGTGGCGTCCCGGGCAGGAACAACCCCGGGGTTCCGGGGCCGTGGACACGACCGGCTTCGGTGCCGTCCCACGCGAGCAGACGCCATCAGCCGGTCAGGCCCTGCGTTCCGCGGAACGCAGGGCCTGACGGGGTGTGCCTGCCGGGCGGGGGCTTGCTCGGCGGGCGGTGGTTACTCCGCGGCGGCGACGACGTCGGACTCCTTGTTGCCGCGCACGTCGTTGGCGCGGCGGGTGCCACGGGGTCGCCGGTGCTCATGACGCCGTCGCGGTTGGCGGTGATCGTGTTGTCCGCGACGTCGAGCACACCGCTGGTGTCGACGTAGAGCCCGTAACGGGCGTTGTCGGCGATGGTGTTGCCGCGCACGGCGGTGTGGGAGGACTCGCTGACCACGCGGACACCGTCCTGCTGGTTGCCGCGCAGCTGATTGCCCTCGACCACGGTGCCGTCCGCCAGTTGCGTGATGCCGACGCCGGACTCGCCGTTGTCGTACACGCGGTTGTCGCGCAGCGTGTTGCTGCCCGACTCGTTGACGTTGATCCCCTGGGATGCGTTGTCGAACGTCTCGTTGCCCTCGATCAGGTTCCGGTCCGAGCGCAGGTAGAGCACGATCCCGTGGTGGGCGTTGCGGTAGACGACGTTGTCGCGGATGACGCTGTCGACGCAGTCCTCGGCGAGGATGATCCCGTGCTTGCCGTTGTCGTGCACGACGTTGCGCTCGATGGTCAGGTTCGCCGACCCGGTGTGCGGGTCGATGCCGTAGAGGACGTTGTCGCGGAACTCGTTGTCGAGCACCTGCAGCCCGTTCACCTCGTACGTGTAGAGGCCGTAGTAGAGGTGGGACACGACGCTGTCGGTGATCCCGCCGGTGGTGCCTGCGGTGCGCCAGGAGAGGCCGTAGGACTCCACGTCGCCGTGGCCCAGGTAGTGCAGCTCGGCGTGGGTGAGCGTCATCTGGCGCCGTCGCGGGCGAGCAGGAAGCCGCGGCCGTCGTCGTAGGCGGTGTCGACGGTGCCCAGGCCCTCGTCCCACGTGGTGATGCAGGAGCCGGTGACGTCGAGCTTCCCGCCGAGGGCCTCGACCGACACGAACCGGCCGGGTGTGCTGCTCAGCTTGAGCCAGCGGACCTCGGGTGCGCTGATCTGCAGTTCCGCCCCGCCGCGGACGGCGAGGTCGGCGCCGAGCTGCCATTCGCCGGGGGCGACCTCGCGCAGCGCGGCGGGGTCGTTCACGGCGGCGGCGATCGCCGGCAGTGTGGCGCCGGTGCCCGCGACGACGTCGATCAGGCCGGCGGCCTGGTCGTACCGCACGTCGAGGCCCTGCGGGGCCGCGGCCGCGGGAGCGTCGGCTGCCGGGGCCTCCCGGACGCACGGCTGCGCCGGGTCGGAGGCGGTGGGTGCCGCGACGTCGCGACGCTCCAGGGTGCCGGGGTGGGCGCACCGCAGCCCGCCAGGAGGACGGCGGCGACGGTGCCGGTGACGAGCGCCGTGATCATGCGGCGCGTGCGGCCGGTACTCATCATGCCTCCACCGGGAGCGGCGGCCGGCGGCGTCGGGTGACGCGGCCGAGCCGACGCTGGCGTTGCGTGTGCAGCTCCTCGAGCACCACCGCGAGCAGGATCAGCGGGACGCCGATCGCGCCGAGCAGGTTGAGCGGCGGGAGGCTGAGGTCGTTGGAGCCCTGCTGGGTGATCACACCGCGCACCGACTCCAGGGCGTGCACGTTGGAGTCGACGAGCGTGAACGGGTTGCCCTCGGCGCTGTTGACGCCGAGCTCGGTCGTGTCGACGGTGATGCCGGAGGCGTACACCGGCTCGACCGAGCGGGAGCGGATCCCCACGCTGGATGCGGTGATCGTCGAGTTGGTGATCGTGGCGCCCGCCGCGACGTCCATGCCGGTGCTGCCACCGGTGATCGTCGCGCCGGTGATGCGCGCGTCCGGGGTGAAGGTGCGCACGCCGTCGTACTCGACGTCGCGGACCGCGAGGTCGCTGATGACGAGCCGGATGTGCCGGCCGCGGTGACGACGCCGTCGCGTCCGCCGTTGACGGTGAGCGCGTCGAGCCGGATGTCGTGGGCGCCGCGGTCGACCCGCACCGCCGAACGGGAGTCGGCGACGTAGACGCCGGTCAGGGCGATGTTGTTGCCGTTAACGGCCACGCCGGCGACCCGTGCGCCGCTGAACGTCGAGTTCTTCGCCTCGAGAGCGCTGGTGCTCTTCTCGACGACCAGCCCGCGGGCACCGCCGGTCGTCTGGACGCCGTCGAGCACGATCCCGCTGCTGTTGACGTGGGTGAACACGCCCATGCGCTGGTCGGTGGCGGTGTAGGCGTTGACCGCGATGTTCGTGGAGCGGGAGATCCGCAGCCCGCCCGCCTCGTCGGCGGTGGTGTCGACCCCGGACACCTGGGTGCCCGATTCGCCGACCACGGCCAGCCCGAACGCGCCGTTGGCGTTGGTGCTGATGCCGGTGATCGGGCGGCCGCCGCTCTCGCCGGACACCAGTACCCCGTTCTCGCCGTTGCCGGTGGCCCGGATCCCGCTCATGGTGGTGCCCTCGTCACCTGCCAGTACCAGGCCGTCCTCGGCCGAGTCGGCGACCGTGAGCTGGTCGAGGCGCACGTCGTCGGTGTGCGACAGCGTCACGCCGGTGCTGGCGCGGGCGACGGTCGTGCGCACGAGCGAACCGGTGCTGCCGGTGTGGAACTCCACGGCGGACGTGCCGTCGTCGTCGGTGCCGGGGGTGCCGTCGGACAGCGCGCCCAGGTCGTTGATGGTGACGTCGGTGGCGTCGAGCCTGCCCCCGTTCGACGCGACGATCGTCGGGCGGCCCTTCGCGTCGGCGGGCAGCGGCTGGCCGGTGTCGGGGTCGACCGAGGTGATGGTGATCCCCTCGAGGTCCACCGTGCCGCCGCCGGTGTGGATCGAGGCGGCGTCGGCGGCGGTGGCGCCGCCCGCGAGCTGCAGGGTCTGCACGGAGCCGCCGGAACCGGCGAGCCGCATCGACACGTTCCGGACGAGCACGACCGTGGCGTCGAGGGTGGCGGTGCCGCCGTCGACCGTCAGCCAGCTCGACGGGAGGGCCCGGTCGAGGTCGGTGATGCCCACGGTGCCACCGGCGCGCCCGACCTGGCGGGTGAGCCTGCCGTCGGTGACGATGTCGATGCGGTAGTCGCGGACGATCGCCATCCGGTGCGGGCGGCCCCGGGACTCCCACGACCGGCGCGCCGACGCCGCGTTGTCAGGGGTGATCACCTGGCCGGCGCGACCGCGGCGGCCTGCTGGGCCACGGCGGGGGTGGCCGGGGTGGTGGCGGCGGCGGTGCCCGCCGTGAGCCCGAGGCCCACGAGCGTGGTCACGCCGGCCGCGATGATCCGCACCGTCCACCGTCTGCTGGTGGTGGCGGTGTTCATGCCGCTGCCTCCGGAGGGGGATGACGTTGTCGTGGTGGTCGTCGTGGTGGTCGTCGTGGTGGTGGTCGTCGGCGTGGGTGTGGTCGGTCTCGGTGGTGCGCACGACCTCGCCGTTCTCGACGGCGACCTCGCGGGTGAGCCATGCCTGCTTGCGGATGGTCACGAGCGCCGTGATCTTGATGATCGCCATCAGCCACGAGACGACGACGTAGCCCAGGACGAAGAAGAAGCTGGACGGCCGCCGCCGGATGTGCGGGGCGAGCTTGGCCGCGCGGCTGACCTGCCACCAGAGCAGCAGGACGCCGGCGAGGATCCAGTTCTGGGTGACGAGGGCGAACGTCATCGCGACCGGCCCGAGCAGCAGGGTGAAGCTGCTGATGCCCTTGTCGATCATC
This sequence comes from Pseudonocardia sp. CNS-004, assembly GCA_001942185.1. GTDB lineage: Bacteria > Actinomycetota > Actinomycetes > Mycobacteriales > Pseudonocardiaceae > Pseudonocardia. The sequence continues at coordinate 1,252 of MKJV01000067.1, read as the reverse complement.
GTGTAGGCGAGGAACGGGTGGCGCCACACCCACGGCTTGGACAGGGCCCGCAGGTCGGAGCGCCAGGTGTTGCGGGCCCAGCGCAGCCGCTGGCGGAAGAACGTGCGCCAGCGGTCCGGGAACGTGGACCACACCTCGGCGGTGCGCTGCATGTAGGTGAGGTGGCCCCGCTCCAGGATGAGCGTGGTGAGCCGCTTGTCGTCACCGGAGAGCGACTGGATGCCCCAGAACTTCTCGTTCATGAAGTCGTCCTCGATCTCCAGCAGGAGCTCGCGCCGGTAGACGGCGGTGCGCCCGGAGAGACAGGAGACGGCCTTGCCGAGCACGCTCTGGCTGGCGTTCTCGTCGAAGTACCGGTGGTCGAGGAACATGTCCGTGATGCGGGCCAGGAAGCCCTTCGACCCGTACACGGACTGCCGGGTGCGACGCCGCCGATGCGCGGGTCGGCGAACGGCTTGGCCACCTCGACGGCCACGTCGTCGGCCCAGATCGTGTCGGAGTCGACGAGCGCGACGAGCTCGGTGCTGGCGGCGCGCCATCCGCGGCGCAGCGCGTCGCGCTTGCCGGGGACGTCGGTGATCACGACGGTGACCGGGTACCGGGAGGCGATGTCCTGGCACGTGACGTCGGACTCGTCGATGACGAGGATGACCTCTTCGACATCGTTGGCGAGCCAGGACTCGATCGCGGCCGCGAAGATCTTGGGATCTTCCTGGTAGACCGGCACCACGATCGACAGCGGCAGTCGGTGGTCGTTGATCACCGGCTTGTAGAGCACCGCGGGGATGCGCCGCACGAGCCACGTGGCCCAGCGGATCAGGCCGAGCACGCCCAAGGGCGTGCCCAGCACGTAGTAGTAGACGGGAAGGTTCATGCCGACTCGCGCTGCCCCGTGGTGGTGGTGGTGGCGGTGGTGGCCATGCTCTGCTCGCGGAGCTCGTCCGCGTCGGCGTGCGCCACGGTCTCGACCTCGTGGTCGACGATCTCGGCCAGCCGGTCGTTGACCTCGACGACGGCCGAGAGCAGCGGCATGTCCACGCCGACGGTGTCGGCGAAGCCGAGGAAGCCCTGGGTGTCCTTGGGCAGGCAGACCCCGCCGTAGGGGGCGCCGCCGCGGATGCCGTACTCGGGGTTGATCGAGCCCTCGGCCGAGCGGGCCACGGTGGCGGCGATCGGGTCGAGGTCGAGGTCGAGCTTCTGCGCGACGAGCCACATCTCGTTCCAGAAGCTGATCTTGGTGGCGTTGTAGATG
>MKJV01000066.1 GCA_001942185.1 Pseudonocardia sp. CNS-004 | reverse complement strand
GCACCCGGACGCCGTGCCGCCGGCCGCGGACCTCGTCGTGATCCGGCAACCCGACGAACCCGACGGGGGTGCTGCACCCGGCCGCCGACGTCCGCGCGCTCGCGCCCCGGGCCGCGTGCTGCTCGTCGACGAGGCGTTCGCCGACGCCGTGCCGGGCGAGGCCGAGTCGCTCGCCGACGCCGCGGACGTGCCGGGCCTGCTCGTGTTCCGCAGCCTCACCAAGACGTGGGCGCTCGCCGGGCTGCGCGCGGGCTACGCGTTGGGCGATCCCGAGCTGCTCGCCCGGCTGGCCGCCCCGCGCCCGCCGTGGCCGGTCTCGACGCTCGCGCTGGAGGCCGTGATCGGGTGCTCGACGCCCGCGGCGGTGGAGGAATCCCGGCGGGCGGCGGAGCGCCTGGCCGCGGCGCGGGCCGAGCAGGCGGAGCGGCTGGCGGGCGTCCCGGGCCTCCGGGTGCTGCCCGGCACCGCGCCCTACCTGCTGCTCCGGTTGCCGGACGGGTGCGGCGAGCGGGTGCGGGCCGCCGTGCGCGCGGCCGGGATCGCGGTGCGCCGCGGGGACACCTTCCCCGGGCTGGGCCCGGACCACGTGCGGGTCGCGGTGCGGCCGGCGGCGCAGGTCGACCGGCTGGTCGCGGCGTTCTCCGAGGCACTCGCGGCGGTGGCCGCATGAGGGCCACCGGCTGCACCCGGCCCGCGACACGGGTGCACCCGGCCCGCGACTCGCAGGCACCCCGAGCGCGACTCGCCGGGGGTTCGGGTACGTCGAGGAGGGTGCCATGACCGCCACCGTCGGCGAGATCATCGGCGCGCTGGAGGCCGCCTACCCGCCCGCGCTCGCCGCCGAATGGGACGCCGTCGGGCTGGTGTGCGGCGACCCGGAGGAGGAGGTGTCGTCGGTCCTGGTGGCGGTCGACCCGGTGCCGGAGACCGTGGACGAGGCGATCGGACGCCACCAGTTGCTCGTCACGCACCACCCACTGCTGCTGCGCGGAGTGCACGGCGTCGGCGCAGACACCCCGAAGGGCGCCCTGCTGCACCGCCTCATCCGCGGCGGCACGGCGCTGTTCACCGCACACACGAACGCCGACTCGGCCGACCCCGGCGTGTCCGACGCGCTCGCCACCGCGATCGGACTGGCCGTCGACGGGCCGCTGATCAGCGAGCCGGCCGCGGCCCTGGACAAGATCGTGACGTTCGTGCCGACCGGGCCCGCGATCACGGCGGTGCACGAGGCGCTGTCGGCGGCGGGCGCCGGGCAGATCGGCGGCTACAGCCACTGCTCGTTCGCCACCGCAGGCACCGGCCAGTTCAAGCCCCTCGAAGGCGCTCACCCGGTGATCGGCACCGTCGGGAAGCTGGAGCGGGTGGCCGAGACGAAGCTCGAGATGGTGCTGCCGCGCGGGCGGCGGGACGCGGTCGTCGCGGCGCTGCGGGCCACGCATCCGTACGAGGAGCCCGCGTTCGACGTGATCGAGCTCGCCGAGCTGGCCTCGGCGCGCGGGCTGGGCAGGGTCGGCACGCTCCCGGAGCCCGAACCGCTGTCGGCGTTCGCGGCGCGCGTGCGCGCGGCGCTGCCCGCGACGGCGTGGGGCGTACGCGCCGCAGGCGACCCGGACCGGCCGATCCGCTCGGTCGCCGTGTGCGGTGGTGCGGGCGACTCCGCGCTGGGCGCGGCCATCGGTGCCGGCGTGGACGCCTACGTCACCGCGGATCTGCGCCACCACCCGGCCTCGGAGCACCTGCTCGCCGGCACGGTCGGCCGGACCACTCCCGCGCTCGTGGACGTGGCGCACTGGGCGTCGGAGTGGCCGTGGTGCGCGCAGGCTGCAGGCGTCGTGCGCGCGGCGCTCGGCGACCGAGTGGCGGTCACGGTGTCCACGGCCCGCACCGATCCGTGGAGCATCGGAGCCGCGGTCTGAGGTGCCTCCCGGCCTTGCCACGACACCGGCCGATCCCTAGTGTATGCGTATGCACCTCACGGGCCGGGACAAGAGCAGGGTCGGCGACCGCATTCGAGCCGTGAAGGAACCGGCCGGCCCGGACCGTCCCGCCGAGCGCGATCCCGCCGTCGTCTCGACCGTGTCCGAGATGCTCGCCCGCATCGAGCGCGAGGGCATGCCGGCCGTGCTCGACTACGCCGCGAAGCTCGACGGGTTCACCGGCACCGACCTGCGGGTCCCGGCCGCCGAGCTGGCCGGGGCCGCCGACCAGGTGCCGGCGCCGGTGCGTGCCGCCCTGGACACCGGCGCGGAGCGCACGAAGCGGTTCGCGGCCATGCAGCGGGAGCGGCTGCAGGACTTCGAGGACGAGGTCGTGCCCGGCGTCGTGTGCGGCCAGCGGTTCGTGCCGGTGCAGAACGTCGGCGCGTACCTGCCCGCAGGCCGCTTCCCACTTCTCGCGAGTGCCTTCATGACGGTCGGCGTCGCGCGGGTCGCGGGCGTGCCGAACGTCGTGACCTGCACGCCGCCGTCGCGTGACGGTCGTCCGCACCCCGCCGTGCTCTACGCGGCGCAGGTCAGCGGTGCCGAGGCCGTGTACGCCGTCGGCGGTGTGCAGGCGCTGGCCGCGATGGCGTTCGGGCTGCTGGACGGCGAGCCGGCGGACATGCTGGTCGGAGCCGGGAACGCGTACGTCGCCGAGGCGAAGCGGCAGCTCTACGGGCGGGTCGGGATCGACGTGCTGGCCGGGCCGTCCGAGGTGGCGGTGCTCGCCGACGACACCGCGGACGCGCCGTCGTGGCCGCCGACCTGCTGGCGCAGGCCGAGCACGGGCCGACCTCGCCCGCGTGCCTGATCACGACGTCGGAGCGGCTCGCCACCGAGGTGCCGGTGGAGGTCGAGCGGCAGCTGGCGGGCCTGGCCACCCGGGAGATCGCCGGTGCCGCGTGGCGCGACCACGGCTCGGTCTACCTGGCCGCCGACCGCGAGACCGCCGCCGCGGCGATGGACCTGCTCGCCCCCGAGCACCTGGAGGTGTTGGCCGACGACCTGGACTGGTGGCTCGACGCCCTGCACAACTACGGGTCGCTCTTCCTCGGCACCTGGTCGACCGTGGTGTACGCGGACAAGGGCATGTCGGGCACCAACCACGTGCTGCCCACCGCCCGTGGGGCCAAGCACACCGGCGGGCTGTCGGTGGCCGGGTTCCTCAAGCAGCTCACGTACCAGCGCGCCACCCGCGAGGCCACGCGGACCCAGGCCGAGCCCACCGTGGCCGTCTCCGACTTCGAAGCGCTCGTCGGTCACCGCGACAGCGCGCAGATCCGCCTCGACATGATCGGTGCGGATGTTTCCGACTCTATGCATGCGTATGAACAACTGGCCCGGTAGGAGCCGATGATGCCCAACCCCACCACCGTCCTGCGCGCCACCGCCGTCGCGCTGGCCGCCGCGCTCGCCGTGGCGGCCTGCGGGGCAGGCTCCCGTGTGCCGGCGCAGTCCGCGGCCGAGGTCGCCTGCGACTTCCCGGCGCCGCCGCAGCCGGTCACCGTCAACGTGCTGGCCTACAACTCCTCGGCCATCGACCCGTTCACGAACACGATGGTCAAGAGCTGCTCGAAGAACGGCGTCACGCTCAACCACGAGCCGATCGACTTCGCGGGCCAGGTGCAGAAGACCACCGCGACCCTCGCGGGCGACACGGGCACCTACGACATCCTCGAGACCTACGGGTTCGTGGTGCCGCAGTACGCGTCGCAGCAGAAGCTGCAGCCGCTCGACGACCTCGTCGCCCAGTTCGACCAGCAGTACGGCCTGAGCGAGATCAACGCGGACATGCGCCAGGCCCTCTCCTACGACGGCAAGCTCTACGGGCTGCCGATGCAGGCCCAGATGTACGTGATGGCCTACCGCAAGGACGTCTTCGAGCAGCTGGGTCTGCAGCCGCCCACGACGTTCGCCGAGCTGCGCGACGTCGCCGCGAAGATCCAGCAGGCCGGCGAGATCCGGTACCCGGTCGCGCTGCCGCTCCTCGCCAGCTCCGACATCGCCACCGCGTACGACGCCGCGCTCGGCTCGCTCGGCGTGGACTACGTCGACGCCGCGACCATGCGCCCGAACTTCGACCGGCCGGAGGCGGCGCAGGCGTTCGAGGAGCTGCGCTCGCTGCAGGCCTACATGGACCCGCAGGTCACGACGTTCGACCAGCCGCGGGTGCAGCAGCAGATGTACAACGGATCCGCGGCGATCGCGATCATGTTCTCGGGCCGCATGAACGACCTGACGCAGGCGTCGAACAGCCGGTTCGCGCAGCAGTTCGCGTTCGCGCCGCCGCCGTCGGTGGCGGGCGGCGACACGCTCTACAACGTGCTCTCGGTGGACGGCTGGTCGATCCCGGCGAACGCCGAGGCCGACTCCGGGCTGCTCTTCGAGATGATCGCCTCGTCGGTGAGCGTGGACGCCTCGCGCGCCTCGGTGCCTGCCGCCTACCCCGCTCGCGACGGCATCGTCACGGCGGAGAGCAGCCCGTACGCCGCCGCGGCCCAGCAGTCGATCGGCAAGGCGCCCCCTGCCGAGCCGTTCCCGTGGACCTCGCGCATCGCCAACGACACCCGCGCCACGGTCGCCGATGTGATCACCGGCGCCGTGCCGGTGGCCGAGGGCACCGCGCGGATGCAGGAGATCGCGACGCAGATCCTCGCCGAGTACCAGCCTGATGCGTGAGGAGGTGACGTCATGCGGCGACGGGAGTTCCTCGCGCTCGTGACCCCGAGCGTGCTGCTCATGGGCGGTCTGCTCGTCCTGCCGCTCTACCGGACGGTGGAGTGGAGCCTGGAGCGGGTGAACTACGGCGAGGCCGGCACGTTCGTCGCTCGCGAACTACGGCGAGGCGCTGTCGGACCCCCGCCTCGGGCGGGCGGTGCTGTTCACCGTGGGGCTCACGCTCGCCGTCGCCGCGATGTTGCTGGTCGGCGGCTACCTGCTCGCGGTGCTGGTGAACCGGCTGGAGCGCACCAAACCGTGGGTGCTCGGCATCCTGCTGATCTCCTACGTGGTGCCGAACGTCGTGGGCGCCACCATGTTCTCGTGGCTGTTCGACGCGAACTTCGGCGGCGTGGTCAACCACCTCGTCACGCTCGTCACCGGCCAGGAGGTGCTCTGGTTCACCGAGCCGTGGCCCAACCGGCTCATCGTCGCGCTGAACACGGTGTGGTTCATGCTGCCGTTCGCGATGCTCGTGATCATCGCGGGCCTGCAGGGCGTGCCCGGTGAGCTGGTCGAGGCGGCGCGCATCGACGGCGCCTCGACCGTCCGCACGCACTGGCACGTGATCATCCCGAGCATCCGCGGCGTCCTCGGCTTCGTCGCGATCATCTCGATCATGGACGTGCTGCGGACGTTCGACCAGCTCATCCCGCTCTCGCCGCAGGCGGTCCAGCTCGGCAACGAGTCGATCATGCTCTACATCTTCAACGTGGCGTTCCAGGACGGCGGCCAGCAGCTCGGGCTCGGCAGCGCGGCGAACGTGCTGCTGATCATGCTGATCGTGGTCATGCTCTTCCCCTTCATCCGGGGCATCGCGAAGGAGGCGAGGCAGGCATGACCGCCGTGCAGGAGAAGGTCCCGCCGAGTGCCCCGGCGCCGCTCGCGCCGCCACCGAACCGGCGCAAGGGGTCGACCTACCTCGTGGGCGGCATCCTCGTGCTCGTCTGCTGGGCGATGCTCAGCCCGGTGCTGTGGACGGCGATGGCGGTCACGAAGCCCACCGACGTGGCGTTCCTCGACCCGCCGGTGTTCTTCTACGAGCCCACGCTCACCGCGTTCGTCGACCTCTGGCAGACCACGCTGTTCTACCAGTACCTGATCAACACGCTGATCGTGGCGCTGATCAGCACGGTGGCGGCGCTGGTGATCGGGCTGCCGGCGGCGTACGCGCTCTCGCGGTTCCCGGGCTGGATCAGCGCGGTGCTGCTGATCACGGCGCTGATCTTCCGGGCGCTGCCGCGCTTCGCGGTGGTGCTGCCGATGTACGACATCTCGCGGGCACTGGGGATCTACGACACGACGTTCGCCGTGGCGGCCGCGCTGGTGGCGATCAACCAGCCGTTCAGCATCTGGCTGCTGCGCAACTTCTTCGCCGAGATCCCCAAGGAGCTCGACGAGGCCGCGATGATCGACGGTTGCAGCCGGTTCGCCATCCTGCGCCGCGTGATGATCCCGCTGATGGGTCCGGGCATCCTCACCGCGGGGATCTTCATCTTCCTGTTCGCGTTCCAGGAGTACCTGACCGCGAACATCCTCACCGACATCTCCGCGCGCACCGTGCCGGTGTTCATCGCCACCCAGCTCGGCCAGACCCTGCCGATGCTGCAGCAGGCCGGGGCGGCGGCGATGCTGTTGACGCTGCCGGTGGTGGCGTTCGCGTTCATCGCGCAGCGGTACCTGGTGGCCGGGTTGAACGCCGGGTCGGTCAAGGGGTGACGCTGGTGGTCCTGCCGGGCACGGCTGCTCGCCGGATGATCTGCCCCTGATAGGCTCCTGTCACTCAGTGGCATTTTATGAGGAGTCGTGGTCGTCATGAAGGCCGTCATCGTGCCGTCGTTCGGGGGCTCCGAGGTGCTGCAGGTCGTCGACCGCCCGGAGCCGCGGCCCGCGCCGGGCCAGGTCCTGATCCACATGGAGGCCGCGGGGGTCGGCTACGTCGATGTCATGGCGCGCAAGGGCGACTACCAGCCGCTCTCCGAGCCGGGCTTCATCCCCGGCATGGAGGCGGCGGGCACCGTCGCCGCCGTCGGCGAGGGGGTCGAAGCGCACCGGGTCGGTCAGCGGGTCTTCGCGCTCACCGGACGCGGCGCCTACGCCGAGTCGGTCATCGCCGACGCCCGCCACGTCGTGGGGCTACCGGAGGGTGTCAGCGCCGCGGACGCGGTCGCACTCGGCGTCAACGCACTGGTCGCGCACGTGGGCCTGGAGCGGGTGAACGTCGAGAAGGCCGAGCGGGTGCTCGTCAGGGTGCCGGCGGGGGCATCGGGCTGATGGCTGCGCAGCTGGCCACCTCGGCCGGGAGCGAGGTGACCGCGATCACCTCCTCGCCCGTGCGGGGGGATCGCCTCCGCGGCCTCGGCGTCGCACGTGTCCAGGACCGCACGGCGGGCCGGGACGGCAGCGCGGACGCCTCGGGCACCTACGACGTCATCGTCGACCCGGTTGCCGGGGTGGATCTCGGCCGATACATCGAGATGTTGCGACCCAACGGCCGATACCTGCTGTGCGGGTCGGCAGGAGGTGCACCGGCGCTGGACGCGTTCGGGAGCATTCTGACCACGTACCACAACTCGCCCACGCTGTTCGCCTTCAGCCTCAACTCCGTCGGCGCCGATACCGTCGGAGCGGCTGCGGCGGAGCTCTTCGGTCGAGCGGCCAGGGGCGAGCTGCGGGCGGTCGTCGACGCGCGGTTCCCCCTCGCCGACGCACGCCGCGCACACGAGCGTCTCGAGTCCGTTCCCGTGTTCGGGAAGATCACGCTTCATCTGAACGGGGCGCCGGTCGCGAGGTCGGCGCGCCGGGTCACGGTGGACGGTGGGGCGGGGGACCGGCTCACGATGGCCCGGCGGGACCGGACCGCCCTGCGGGTGGTCGGCGCGCCTGGTGTCGACGTTGCCGGCCAGTGTCTTCAGGACGCCGGGCAGTTCTGCGACGGCCCGGGCGGGCAGGCCGACCACCGTCTCCTCCGCCAGGGCGCACCACAGCTGCTTGACCTGCTCGGACAGTGCCCTTCCCCGGTCGGTGAGCTCGACGACGCTGGCGCGTTGTCCGACGGCGCAGGCGTGCGCCGGATGTGGCCGGACGCCTCGAGTTTGCGCGTCATGATCGTGACGCTCGGCGGTTCGACCGCGAGCGCCTCGCTGAGCTGAGCCTGGATCATCGGGCCGCTCCGGGCGAGCTCGAGCAGCAGCGCTTCCTGGCCGGGGTGCAGGCCGAGCGGACCCAGCAGCGCCGCGGCCCTGGCCCGGTGGCGCAGGCTCAGCAGCCGGATGGCCTGGTTGAGGGCGTCGGCCTGCTCGAAGTCCACGGAACCTCCTTGACGGAGTTGGTTATGCGCATAACTATTATGCGCATAACCAACTCTAGCCGACGTCGAGGGAGCCGGGCATGACCGTGAAGGTCGCCGTCATCTACTACAGCGCGACGGGCGCGGTGCACGCGCTCGCGGAGGCCGTCGCCGCGGGTGCCGCGTCCACCGGGGCCGAGGTGCGGCTGCGGCGGGTCGCCGAGCTGGCACCCGACAGTGCGATCGACCAGAACCCGCAGTGGCGGCGGCACGCCGACGCCACCGCGTCGATCGCCCAGGCGTCCGTCGACGACCTGGCATGGGCCGACGCGTACGCGTTCGGGACGCCGACGCGGTTCGGCGCACCGGCCGCCCAGCTCAAGCAGTTCATCGACCAGGCGGGCGGGCTGTGGCGGGAAGGCGGGCTGGCGGACAAGCCGGTGACGGCGTTCACCTCGGCGTTCAACCGGCACGGGGGCAACGAGGCCACGATCCTGTCGCTGGGCAACGTCTTCTACCACTGGGGGGCGCTGATCGTGCCGCCCGGTTTCACCGACCCGGTCGTGTCCGCCGCCGGTGGCAACCCCTACGGCACGTCGTCCGTGACCGGGCCGACCGGCGACGGCTCGGACGCCGCGACGTTGGAGGCGGCCGCGTACCAGGGCCGTCGGCTGGCCGAGATCACGATCCGGCTACTGGGGAACGGCCGCGCCACGGGTGCGGGGCGCATGGCCGCGGCGGGGACGTCGTGAGCGGCACCGCGGGTCGGAGCGCCGGCTCGGGCGCCGGCCGCGCGTGGTTGGTCCTGACGCTGGCGTGCGCCTGCCAGTTCATGGTGATCCTCGATGCGTCGATCGTGAACGTCGCCCTGCCCTCGATCAGGCGGGACCTCGGCTTCACCCCCACCGGCCTGGCCTGGGTCGTGAACGGCTACCTGCTCACCTTCGCCGGTTTCATGCTGCTCGGCGGTCGTGCCTGCGACCTGTTCGGCCATCGCCGGATGCTGGTGGGCGGGCTGGGCCTGTTCTCCGCCGCGAGCCTGGTCGGCGGTCTGGCGGCTGCCGCGGAGGTGCTGGTGGCGGCCCGCCTCGCGCAGGGTGTCGGAGCGGCCATGCTCGCCCCGGCGACGCTGGCTGTGATCAACACCCGCTTCCCCGGGGAGCGCGAGCGGGCCCGGGCCTTCGGCGCGTGGGCGGCATCCGGTGGTGTGGGCGGCATGGCCGGTGCGCTCGCGGGCGGTGCGCTGACCAGCGGCCTGTCGTGGCGATGGGTGTTCCTGATCAACGTGCCGATCGGTGTGGTGCTGATCGTGGCGGCGATGACGGCGCTGTCCGCCGCGCGTACCGACGCGCGCGAACGGCTCGACCTCGCCGGCGCGGCCACGGGAACGGCGGGTCTGGCCGCGCTGCTCTACGGGGTCATGCAGAGTGCCGATCACGGCTGGGCGGCTGCGGACGTCGTCGGGCCTGCCGTGGCAGGCCTGCTGCTGCTCGTCCTCTTCATCGTGGTGGAGGCGCGTGTCGCCGCCCGGCCGATGATGCCCCTGGGGATGTTCGGGATCCGCGGCGTGGCCGTGGGCACTGCCATGCTCCTGCTGCTCGGGGGCATCACCATCGCGATGTGGTACTTCACGTCGCTGTTGCTGCAGAACGTCCTCGGCTACACCGCGCTCGACGCCGGTCTCGGCCAGACACCCGCCGCGGTGGTGTTCGTGCTGGTCGCCCGATCCGCCGCCGCCGCGTTGCCGCGAACCGGGGCCCGCCCGCTGGTGCTGGCAGGCTGCGCCTGCCTCACCGCCGGCTTCGGCTGGCTCGCCCAGGCCCACACCGGCAGCGGCTACGTCACCGGAGTGCTCGGGCCGACCCTGCTCGTCGCCGTCGGCATCGGGTTGACCTTCCCCACCCTCATGGCCGCGGCGACGGCCGACGCCGCCGACGGCGACGCCGGGATCGTCGGCGGCCTGGCCAACACGGCCGCGCAGGTCGGCGGGTCGGTGGGCCTCGCGGTGCTCGCGACGGCCGCAGGCGCCAGGGCCGGGATGGAGTCCGACCCGTCCGCCCCCGCCGCTCTCGCCGTGGGCTACGACCTGGTCTTCCTCATGGCCGCCGCGATCGGCGTGGCCATCGCGCTGGTCAGCGTGCTGCTGCCGCGCCCGGCCGCCGGGCGCTCGCGCCGACCGCCCGTGGGTGAGCTCACCGATGAGCCGCGAGCAGTACGTCGGCGCTGATGCGGCAGCGGTGGGCGGCGGTTCGCATCGATCACCGCCGTCGGGACTTCAGGCGCGCAGGGGGCGCAAGGCCTCCATCAGGACGTGGGTGACGTTGTGCACCACCATCTGCGCTCCGTCGGCGAAGGCCGAGGCCGCAGTCGCGGCGCCGGTCGCGAGATCGGCCCGGACGGTCCCGGCCACCGCCGGGTCGCGGCGGACCTCGGCGAGCAGTTCCTCCACCGACGGGTCGTCGGGTCCGAGGGAGGCTCCGAGGTCGGCGACGCCGACCAGCCAGCCGTCGATCCCGTCGACGGCGACGATCCCGCCTGCCGCGCGGATCGCGGAGGGGGACTCGAGCATCGCGATCACCAGCGTCGACGACGCCGCGGCGGCACGGTGGTCGGCGGCCTGCACGGTGCCGAACCTGCCGGCACGGGGGTAGGTGGCGAAGCCGCGGGTGCCATGGGGCGGGTAGCGGAGGGTGCGGGCGAGCGCTTCCGCGTCGGCGGCCGACTCGACGTGCGGCGCCACGATCCCCTGCGCGCCTGGTCCAGCGCCCGCTGCGCGAGCGCGTGCTCGCCCTCGCCGATCCGGACGAGCACGGGCAGCGCGTGCGCGTCGGCGAAGGCGATGTGCCGCCGCAGCGTGATCACGTCGGCCGGACCGTGCTCGCAGTCGATCAGTACGAAGTCGAGGCCTGCCACGGCGAGCATCTCCACGAGCTCCTCGCACGGCATCCGCACGAGCCCGCCGGACACCCGCTCGCCCGCCCGCAGCCGCGATCGCAGCGAGGCGGTCACCCCGTCGCCTCGGCGGTGCGCTCGGCGTGCCGGGCCCGGACGTCGGCGATGATCTCGCAGGGGGCGGGGGGAAGGGGCATCTCGAGGTCGTGCGCCATGCTGCTCCCGTCGGTGTAGCATACGTATGCGCGGCAGTGAAACCCCTTGGCGGCCGCGCTGTCAAGGCGGCGCCGTGGAGGCGGGCGTCGCGGATATGCTCGCGCCGGGCGGGGGGAGGACGTCGAGGATGATCACCAGCCGGGACGTGGCGCGGCTCGCCGGCGTGTCCCAGCCGACGGTCTCCCGCGCGCTGCGCGACGACCCCAAGGTCTCCGAGGCCACCAAGCAGCGGGTCCGCGAGGCCGCAGTCGCGCTCGGGTACGCGCCCAACGCGATCGGTCGCGCGCTCTCGGTGGGCCGGTCCACGCGGGTCGGGCTGGTCGTCACCGACCTGGAGAACCAGTTCTACGCCCACGTCATCGCCCCGATGCACCACGAGCTGGAGCGGCTGGGCTACGAGCTGGTGCTCATCACCGAGTCGTCGGAGTCGGCGCCGGTTGCCGAGCACGTCACCGCCCACGGGCTGTGCGGAGTGGTGCTCGCCACCACCACCGTGGAGTCGCTCGTGCCGGTCCGGCTGCGGGACCGCGGCGTGCCGCTCGTCTACTTCAACCGCACCTCGCAGAGCGTGCAGGCCGACTCGGTCACGGTCGATCCGGAGAACGGCGTCCGTGAGCTGCTCCGGGACGCCATCGGCATGGGGCACCGACGTATCGGTGCGATCTTCGGTCCGCGCAACACCAGCACCGGTGAGCAGCGTGAGAACGCCGTGCGCGCGGTGCTCGACGAACACGGGCTCGCGCTGGCGCACCGCGACGTGCGGCACGGGTCGTTCGACTTCCGCACCGGCCACGAGGGCCTGCGGGCGCTGCTGGACCGGTCCGATCCGCCCACGCTCGTGCTCTGCGGGAACGACGTGGTGGCGCTCGGCGCGCTGAACGCCGCGGCCGAGCTGGGCGTGGCCGTCCCGGCGGACGTCTCGATCGCGGGGTTCGACGACCTGCCCACGTCGAGCTGGGCGCTGATCCGGCTGAGCACGGTGGCCTACGACCTCGACGAGATGTCCCGCGACGCCGCCCGGCTGATCGTCGCGCGGGTGGAGCACCCCGATGCGGCGCCGGCGAATCCGGTGTACCCCACCCAGTACGTCGCCCGCGCGACGATCGCGGCCCCGCGCGGCTGATCCGTCCCACGAAGGGGTACCGGGTGCCCTTGTGCCGGGTTGTGCATACGCATACAGTCGTGGCGAGCCCGACGAGGAGAGGACCACGGACATGCCGCTCGACCCGGTCGCCTACCGGCCCTACGAGGATCCGGACGACTTCATCCGGGAGGTGACCGACCGGATCTGGGTGCAGCGCGACATCTCCTACATCGTCGACAACTACGAGCCGGACTCGATCGTCCACGGCGGGCTCGGCACGGTGGTCGGGCGCGACGGCGTGATCGAGGGCAGCCTCATGCGCATCGCGGGCACCCCGCAGCACGTCGGCCAGGCCGAGGACGTGGTGTGGGAGGCGCGCGGCGACGACGCGTTCCTGTCCTCGCACCTGGTGTTCTCCAGCGACGAGAACATCGTCGACGGGCGCGTGCGTCGCATCCGCAAGCGCACGATCGCCAACTGCCTCTACCGCCGCGGCCGCATGGTCGAGGAGTGGGTGGTGCGCGACGAGCTGGCCGACTGCCTGCAGCGCGGCATCGACCCCGACGAGGCGGCCCGCGCCATGCGGTTCCGCGGCTACGAGGGCTCGATGACCAAGCCGGCGCCGTCGGACGTGCTCGCCGCGGGCGACAGCGGTCCGCGCCCCGATGACTTCCGGCCCGAGTGCGAGATGGTGCTGGAGTTCCTCGAGGAGGTGTGGAACCAGCGGCGGCTGCACAAGGTGCCGCAGTACATGGAGCGGGACCTGTTCCTGCACACCATCGGCGACACCACGGTCGTGCGCCCCGACGGCTACCAGCGCGACCTGCTCTCGCTCGTCGCCCCGTTCCCGGACGCGCGCTTCGCCGTCCGCGACGTCCAGACCAACTCCGCCGAACGCTACGCGGGCCTGCGCATCGCCGTGCTGTGGACCTTGCACGGCACCTACCACGGCACGGCCGACTTCGGCCCCCTGACGAACGCCCCCGTCGACCTGCTGGGCGTCTCGCAATTCCTCGTGCAGCGCGGGCGGATCGTCCGCGAGGTGCGGGTCTACGACGAGATCGCGCTGCGCGCGCAGATCAACGCGACCCGGGGTGACGGCGAGTTCACCGACACGAACATCTACTAACCGCGCCAGCTACCGAGGGAAGATCATGACCGACACCGTGGTCCCACCCGGCGAGGCGCCCGCCGGACGATCCGCCGCACCGACTGGGTTCCGTGCAAGGCCGCGTTCATCGACTGCCGCACGCCCGGCTCGGACCGCAAGGACAACTACTCCTTCATCGGAGCGGGCGTCTCGCAGAACGCCGACCAGTTCGTCAACCTGACCGAGCCGCACGGGTTCAACCTGGGCGCGGCGGGCATGCCGAACGGCACCACCAACAGCCTGCACCTGCACTTCACCGCCGAGGTGTTCATCAACTTCGACGGCGACTACCAGCTGCGGTGGGGCGCAGACGGCCGGCAGGGCGAGTACCGCAGCCTCGACGGCGACGTCATCTCGGTGCCGACGTGGATCTTCCGCGGCTTCACGAACACCGGTGACGACGAGGGCGTCCTGCTCACCGTGCTCGGCCGCGACGACACCGGCGGCATCATCTGGGGTCCCGGCGTGGTGCGCGACGCCGCGGGCCACGGCCTGTACCTCACCGCCGACAACCAGCTGATCGACACCGTGCAGGGCCAGCAGGTACCGCCGGGTGCGCAGCTGATCGAGCCGATGCCGCAGGAGGAGATCGACCGCCTCGACGTCTTCACCGCTGCGCAGTTCCGCGGCCGGGTCACCACCGCCGCCGACCGCGAGTGGACCGCCGAGCCGTTCCTGTGCTCCGGACTGCCCGGCGGCGCGCCCGGCTCTCGTTGGTGATCGGCTACGGCACCAGCGAGGACCGCCGCGCCGTGCCCCGGCTGCACGAGCCCCACGGGTTCTCGCTGGCCTGGCTGCGGGCCGGAGCGGGCGAGGGTGTGCTGACCCACCGCCACACCGCCACCCAGGTGGTCACGGCGCGGACCGGGCGCTGGGCGGTGCACCTCAACACCGGGGCCGACGAGCAGGTGGTCGAGCTCGGCAGGCTCGACACCCTCTCGGTGCCCCCCGGCGCGTGGCGCTCGTTCACCCAGCTCGACGACGGCGAGGGCGAGCTGCTCGTCGTCACCGGTGGTGACGGGCGGGTGCAGCTCGACTGGGCGCCCGAGGTGGTCTCGGCGGCCCGCCGCGGCGGTCGCGTCCTGGACCCGAACGGCTACCTCGCCCCCGCCGCGGTCCTGGCGGCGGCAACGGACGACGACTGACCCACCCGCGAGTCGGGCTCTGGATGCATGCGAGTCGCGCTGTGGGTGCACGGCCGGCGCCCTGGATGTGCACGACGACCGCCGAGATGCGTGAGCTTCCTGCTCGCTGCTGCGGCGGGTCACCAGCGGGTGTGACGCCGCCGGGCGCGTTCGTACGAGTCCGTCGAGCGGCGTGCGCCTTCCGGAGCCGGTCGGCGGGTCGGCGCGACCCTCGGTTGTGCCTCGCGGTGGCCGCGGCACGGGCGTGGTCGGCGCGGACCGCCGAGGGGGCACTGTCCGCTACCCGTCCGGACGCGTCGCGGACCGCCTCGACCAGAGCATGATCGCCGCGAGTGGCGTGAGAGCGACAGATCCGTCGCGGCCGCACCATTCCGGGCGACCATGCTCGGGGTGATCACCAGAACTGGTGCGAGGACGACAGAACTGTCGCCGAGACACCACTTCCGGCGATCAGCAACGGGCAGCCCAGCCTGAGCGGCACTCTCGTACGGACCTACCGGACGGGTGTGCCGTTCGTACAACGTGGAGGAGGAGGGGAGTGAGCGGGGTGGCGGTCACCGTCGCGGCATGTCAGATCCCGGTGCGCATCGGGGTCGGCGATCACGCTCCGTTGGTCGCGGCCGTGCGGGAGGCGGTGGGGCGGGGCGCGCGCTGGTCGTGCTGCCGGAGCTCGCGGTGTGCGGGTACGTCTTCGACGACGCCGCCGAGGTGTGGGCCGCCGCGGAGGATCTCGACGGGCCGACGGTGAGGGTGCTGCAGGAGCTGTCGCGTGAGCTGGGGTGCGTGCTCGTCTGCGGCTTCGCCGAGCGCGGCGAGGGTGGGGTGGTGCACAACTCCGCCGTGCTCGTCGAGGACGGCGAGGTGCGGGTCTGCTACCGCAAGGTGCACCTGTGGGACCGGGAGGCGGAGCTGTTCGTGCCCGGGGACGCGCCGCCGCCGGTCGTCGACACGGCGGTGGGGCGGGTGGCGGTGATGGTCTGCTACGACCTCGAGTTCCCGGAGTGGGTGCGGCTCGCCGCGCAGGCCGGGGCCGAGATCGTCGCGGCACCGGTGAACTGGCCGCTGCTGCCGCGGCCGGCGGGGGAGCGGGCGCTGGAGGTGGTCAAGGCACAGGCCGCGGCGGGGACGTACCGGGTGCACGTCGTCGTGGCCGACCGCTGCGGCCGGGAGCGGGGCGTCGACTGGATCGGCGGGAGCCTGGTGTGCGCGAGCAGCGGCTACCTGCTCGCCGGCCCGGCCACGCCGGACGGGGCGGTGGCGGCACCCGCCGTGCTCACCGCGGAGCTCGACCCCGTCGAGGCCCGGGACAAGTCCCTCGGCCCCCGCAACGACGCGATGCGCGACCGCAGGCCGCACCTGTACGCCGCACCTGCACGCCGAAGCCGCGCTCCCGGCCCGGGGCGGTAGCGTCGGGGTCCGCATTCGCTCGGAAGGACTCTCCCGTGAAAGCCGACCCCGCCGTCCAGCGCCGCCTGCTCGACCTGGCTGAGGTCGACGCCGAGCTGTCGCGGCTCGCGCACCGCCGCCGCACCCTGCCGGAACACGCCGAGCTCACCGAGGCCGAGGCCGCGGTGCGCACGGCGAAGGACAAGCTCGTGGAGGTCGAGACCGCCGCGGGTGACCTCGACCGCGACATCCGCCGCATCGAACGCGACGTCGAGGGTGTGCGGGCCCGCACGGACCGCGACAACCAGCTGCTCGCCGGGGCGGGCATCGGTGCGAAGCAGGCCACGGAGCTGCAGCACGAGCTGGAGACCCTCGCGCGCAGACAGACCGTGCTGGAGGACGAGCAGCTCGAGATCATGGAGCAGCGGGAGGCCGTCGGTGCCGACGTGGAGCACTCCCGCGGTGCCCTGGCCACCGCAGAACAGGAGCTGTCGGCGATCACCGAGCGCCGCGACGGCGCACTCGTCGACATCGACACGGCGGAGGCGGGCCGCCGCCGCGCCCGGGAGGAGGTCGTCGCCACGTTGCCCGGCGACGTACTGGCCGCCTACGAGCGGCGCCGCGAGCAGCAGGGGGTCGGTGCGGCGGCGCTGGTGGCCCGGCGCTGCCAGGCGTGCCGGCTCGAGCTGGACCGCACCGCGATCTCCGAGCTGAAGGCCGCCCCCGCCGACGACATCGTGCACTGCTCGGAGTGCGGCGTGATCCTGGTGCGCACCGAGGGTTCGGGGCTCTGACGGCGCCGTGACGGATGCGGTGAAGGCCGGGGTCGTGTCCTGGACAGGGCAGGTGGGCACGCCGACCCGGCTCCTGTTGCTGCGGCACGGCCAGACCCGGCTCTCGGTGCAGCGCCGCTACTCCGGGCACGGCGACCCGAGCTCACCCCGCTCGGGCTCGCGCAGGCGGCCGGTGCCGCGGCCCGGATCGGCCGGATCCCCGACGTGGCCGCTGTGCTCACGTCGCCGCTGCGCCGGGCGCGGCAGACCGCCGAGGCGGTGGCCGCCGCGACCGGAGCACCGCTGCACGTGCGGCAGCGGCTGGTCGAGACCGACTTCGGGGCGTGGGAGGGGCTGACGTTCCCCGAGGCCCGCGACCGCGACCCGCAGCTGCACGCGGAGTGGCTCGGCTCCGAGAGCGTGGCCCCTCCGGGCGGGGAGAGCTTCGCGGCGGTGGGCCTGCGGGTGGCGGCCGAGCTCGCCGACGTGCTGCGCGAGTACCCGGCGAGCACGGTGGTGGTGGTCTCGCACGTCACGCCGATCAAGATGCTGCTGCGCGACGCCCTGCAGGCCGGCCCCGGCGTGCTGTACCGCCTGCACCTGGACCTCGCCGCGCTGTCGATCGTCGACGTCTACCCCGACGGCGGCGCGAGCGTGCGGCTGGTCAACGACACCAGCCATCACCCGGATGATGACGGGCCACCGGCATCCTGATCGCGACGCCCCACGAAGTGGGACACGAGCAGCTCCAGGCGCTCGGCCTGGGCGTGCGGGGGTAGCCGGCCGCTGCTCGTGAGCGTCACCAGGCCGTGCAGTGCGCTCCAGAACAGCTCGGTGCGCAGGACGATGTCGGCCTCCCCGGTGGCGGCCGCGAGGCCGTCGCGGACGGCGTTGAACCCGTCGTGCAGGGGCGCCGGGGACGCCGGGTCCGCGAACGGGTAGTCGGTGCCGAGCTGGAACATCGCCTCGTACATCGCGGGGCGGTCGGTGGCGAACCGCAGGTACGTCTCGGCGACGGCGGCCGCGGCAGCCCGGCCGTCCGGCGCCGCGTCGACGCGTTCGCGCGTCCGTCGAGCCAGGTCGGTGAAGCCCTCCAGCGCGACGGCGCCGACGATGGCGTCCTTGCCGGAGAAGTGGCTGTAGAGCACGGGCTGGCTGTACTCGATCCGGTCGGCGAGCCTGCGGGTGGTGACGGCGTCCCACCCTTCGGCCTCCGCGAGCTCCCGTGCCGTGTCGATGATCAGCTGGTGGCGCTCGGCGCGCTGACGTTCCCGGCGGGCGGAGGCGGTGCTCATGCCTCGACCCTAGCACTGCTAGACATTCCGTCAACGCTAGGTTAGCGTTGAAAGGACAGCTAGCAGTGCTAGGAGGAGGGCGACATGTGGTTGCAGCGCGCGGCACTGGGCATCGCCGGGATCGTCGGCGTCGGGATCATCGTGATCGGGATGCGGTTCCTGCTGGTACCGGTCGAGAGCGCGGCGGGGTACGGCCTGCCCGCCCTCGCGGCCGACGACCCGTTCCTCGCCGTCAAGGGGGTGCGTGACATCGGCAGCGGGCTGGTCCTGCTCACGGTGCTCGCGATGCGGCTGCCCACCGTGGCCGGTTGGGTCATGCTGGCGGCGAGCGTCATGCCCCTCGGCGACGCCTGGTCGTGCTGGCTCACGGTGGCCCGGCCTACGCGGTGTACGGGATCCACGGGGCCACCGCGGTCGCGATGATGGCGGCCGCCGCCGTGCTGATCAGCGGGCGAGCCGTGCGGCCCGCGCCTCGAGGTAGCGCTGTTCCGGTGCACTGAGCGTGCCCCGGGCGGCCGCCCGGTACGCCACGGCGGCGGCGTCGCGGTCACCCGCCGCCTCCAGGAGGTGCGCGCGCACGGCGTGCAGCCGGTGGTGCCCGGCGAGCGCCGGATCGGTGGCCGCGGCGGCGAGCTGTTCGAGCGCGGCGCGCGGCCCGTGCACCTCGGAGACGGCCACGATCCGGTTGAGCGTCACCATCGGCCCGGGGGACAGGACCTGCAGGTGGTTGTAGAGGGCGAGGATCTGCGGCCAGTCGGTGTCGTCGGCGTGCGCGGCCTCGTCGTGCACGGCCGCGATCGCGGCCTGCAGCTGGTAGGGCCCGATCGGCGCCGTCGCGAGGGTCTCGCCGATCAGGGCGGTGCCCTCCGCGATCGCGGCGGCATCCCAGGCCCGCCGGTCCTGCTCGGCGAGCGGGACGATGCTGCCGTCGGGCGTGGTGCGCGCGGCGCGGCGGGCGTCGGCGAGCAGCATGAGCGCGAGCAGCCCGGCGACCTCCCCGTCGGCGGGGAGCAGGGCGTGCAGCCGGCGCGTGAGGCGGATCGCCTCGGCGGTGAGCTCGACGCGGCCCAGCTCGGTGCCGGCGCTCGCCGTGTAACCCTCGTTGAAGACCAGGTAGAGGACGTGGCGCGCGGTCGCGATCCGTTCGGGCTGCTCCTCGGGCGGCGGCATCCGGAACTCCGCGCCCGCCGCCTTGATCCGCCCCTTCGCCCGGCTGATCCGCTGGGCGATCGTCGCCTCCGGCACGAGGAACGCGCGGGCGATCTCGGCCGTGGTCAGCCCGCCGACCGCGCGCAGCGTGAGCGCCACCTGCGACGGCGGGGTGAGCGCCGGGTGGCAGCACAGCAGGAGCAGCGTGAGCGAGTCGTCGACGGCGGGTGCCGGGTCGGGAGCGGGCGGCGTCAGCGCGACGTCGTTCTCCTCCCGCCTCCTCCTGGCCGACTCGGACCGCCACATCTCGATGCGCCGCCGGGACGCGGTGGTGATCAACCAGCCCTTCGGGTTGTCCGGCACCCCCTGCTCGGGCCACTGCACCGCGGCGGCGAGCAGCGCCTCCTGCACGGCGTCCTCGCAGGCGTCGAACCCGCCGTGGCGCCGGACGACGGCGACGAGGACCTGCGGCGCGAGCTCCCGCACGAGCGTGCCGACGTCCGTCGGCGTCACCACTGCGCGAGGTCCAGGCTCCGCGCAGGCCGTACCTCCACGAGGCCCATGGCGGCCTCGGGCATCTTCCCCGCGATCTCGATCGCCCGTTCCGCGCTCGCGACGTCGAGCAGGTAGATGCCGGCGAGGTGCTCCTTCGCCTCGGCGAACGGGCCGTCGGTGGTGAGCGTCCGGCCGCCCTCGACCCGCACTCGCGTCGTGGTGGCGGGCTCGGCCAGCGCCTGGGAGGCCACGAGCTCACCGGACGCCGCCAGCTCCGCGTCGATGCGCGCGTAGTGGGCGAGGCCCGCGCCGCGCTCGGCCTCGGAGAACTGCTCCCACAGCTTCCGGGACTCGGCGTTGCTGTAGATCAGGACGACGTACTTCACCGTGGGGAGACCTCCTCCTCGGCAACGGCGGCGATCTTGCGCAGCGTCTCCTGCATGCCGCGGTGCAGGTCGGAGCGGCGGTCCTTCCCACCGAACAACGTGCCGATGATGAACCACCCGACCGGCGTGATCGGCCGCGTGACCTCGTAGCTCTCGGTCAGCCGCGTCCCGCCGTCCTCGGGCCCCAGCCGGTAGCGCCACTCCAGGGTGCCGGCGAAGGGCTCCGTGCGGCTGATCGCGAACTCGCGCCCGGGATCCGCGGCGATCACGATCGGCGTGTTGTTCCACGGCGGGCGGCGGGGGAGCTGGTTGGTGGCCCGGAACCGCGCGCGACGGCCGGTCCGGCGGCGCCGTCGAGCCACACGCAGCGGCGGATCTCGGGGCTGAACTCCGGCATCCGGGTCACGTCGGACACGAGCCGGTAGACCGCGTCGGGCGGCGCGTTCACATGCACGGTCAGCTCGTCACGGTCGAGGGTTTGCATGATCGGCTCCTTCCCCCGCGGGAGGAGGAGCGTCGCGCCGCGGAAGTCGGCGCGTCAAGCGCTCACGAGCAGGTAGACCCCGACGGTCATGCCGAGCACCACCACAGCGGCCCGCAGCACGGCCTCCGGCGAGTGGCGGGCGACACGCGCACCGAGGTAGCCGCCGATGAGCGTGGTGGGGGCGAGCACCGCGACCGCGGGCCAGTGCACCGGTGCCCCGATCGCGAAGTAGACGACCGTGACGCTGGCGATCACCAGCGACAGCAGCCCTTTCAAGGCGTTGAGGCGCACCAGCGAGTCGTGGGCGAACAGCGAGAGCGTCGCGATGAGGATGACGCCGAGCGCGCCGCCGAAGTACCCGCCGTACACCGCGGCGAGGAAGACGCCGGGAAGCAGGGTGGCGAGCCGGTCCGGCGCGCCGGGCGTGGGTGCGATCCAGTTCCGGATCAGCGGCTGCAGGGCGAACACCGCGCTCGCGAGCAGCACCAGCGCCGGCACGACCGCGTCGAACACCGAGCTGGGCAGCACCAGCAGCAGCGCGCAGCCGACCGCCGACCCCGCGACCGACACCGTCGAGGCGAGGACGATGCGGCGGCCCTGGCCCTTCAGGTCGCGCCGGGCCCCGCGATGATCCCGACGTAGCCCGGCCACTGCGCGATCGAGTTGGTGACGTTGGCCGCGAGCGGCGGCAGCCCCACCGCGAGCAACGACGGGAACACGAGCAACGAGCCGCCGCCCGCCGCCGCGTTCACCGCCCCGGCCACCAGGCCCGCGACCAGCAGGAACGCCAGCGTGCCCGGCGAGGAATCGATCACGGAACCACGGTAGTTGCGGTATGCGGCGGATCCGGCGCGGCGCGGTGGGCGTCACGCGTGGCGCATGCCACGCGTGCGGGCGCAGGATGGGATCGTGTCCGACGGCGGCGACGAGGTGTGCTGGCTCGACAAGCTCTGCCCGGAGTGCGGGGCCATGCCCAGCGAAGGGCAGGAGCGCTGCTGGCGGTGCGGGGCGGAGCGGCGCCCCGAGGAGGAACGCGAGTCACCCTGAGGTGTCGGCCATCCGAACTGCGCGCCGATTGCGGTCCTCGCAGGTGCCGCGGGCTCTGCGAGGACCACACCGAGCGCGCGGGAGGCTCACCGCAGCGGCTGGATGGTCACCACCCGGGCCGCGGTTCCTCCGGCCAGCCGGTGTTCGGCAGACCCGGCGTCTGCCCGGACCGTCCTCACCGGCGCGGTTCGTGGCAGCGCGGCGTGGTGCACCGCGACGGCTCCGGTCGCGTCGATCCCGATCCCGGTCTCGAGCGGCGACGCGCCGGCGGCGGCGTACGCGAGCGCCACGCACCCCTGGTCACCGGTCACCTGTTCCACCCGCGCGGGGACGCCTTCCTCCTCCAGCCCCGCGCACACCTGCCGAAGCACCTCGGAGTGCCCACCCGCATACCGGACGACGACGGCGGGCGCGACGGGACGCTCCGTGCTCACGCCTCCTCCGCGAACGCCGCCACCAGACCGGACGCCACGGCGTTGCGCGGGCCCTCGGTGCCGTGCACGTTCCCGACGCCGCAGACGACGCCGTGCGGGGCGAGCGCCTCGGCGAGGAGGTCCGGGATCTCGAAGTCGAGGGCCGAGCCACCGAGCAGGACCACGAAGTCGAGCAGCCGCAGGCTGCCGCCGGGCGCGACCCGCCGCAGCGCCCGCAGCGCGTTGACGGTGAACACCCGCCGCTTCGCCGCGCGCCGCACCCGGCGCACCTGGTCGAGCGAGCGGCGCGTCGGCACCGGCACCGGGCCGTCGGGGGTCATGGCGACGACCCGGGCGTAGACGTGCGGTGGCAGCGGCTCGGTGACGAACTGCACCGTGCCGTCCTCGTGGCGGAGGCGGAAGAAGCTCTCCACCTTCGCCAGCGGGTGGCGTTTCACGATCTCGGCGAGCTCCCGGTCCTCGAGCGCCAGCTCGGCGTCGATCAGCTTGGTGACCAGCTCGCCCGCCCCGGCCACGTGCACGGCCGCGCTCCGCCCGTCCGGGCCGAGCAGGGCGGCGTCGGTCGAGCCGCCTCCGAGGTCGAGCACCGCCACCGGCACACCGACGCCCGGTGTGGTGAGGGCCCCGCGCACCGCCATCTCGCCCTCGACGCCACCGATCGCCACCGTGCACCCGAGCGCCGCGGCCACCCGGTCGGCGACGACCTGCATGCGGCTGCGGTCGGTGCGCACCATCGCGGCGATCGCCACCGCGTTCTCCGGCGCGACCTCGCCCGCCAGGCCCCCGCGCACCTCCCGCGGCACGAGCGTGTCGACGGCCAGCAGGTCCCGGATCCGGATCTCGCCGGCGGGCTGCCCGGTCACGTCGCCATCGTGTCCCGGACCTGTGCGAGCATCCCGCCGACGTGGGTGCCCGGTTCGCCGCCCGCGTCGTCGAGCGGCTGCGCCCGGTCCAGCGCGGCCATGATCTCCTCGGCTCCCGCGTCGACGTCGACGTGCACCGACCGGCCGGCACCGGCGAGGGTGAGGGTGCCGCCCGGATCCGCCGGTCGGTGACGTCGCCGCTGGGGGTGCGCACCACCACCGCCGACCGGTTGCCGGCCAGCGCCCGCGCCACCGGTGCGACCTGCCGCGTCTGCTGGGGGTCGAGACCGAACACCGACGCGAGGCCGTAGGTGTCCGACAGGGTCCGGATCGTGCGGCCCGGCGCTGCCACCTCGACGGCGGCGTGCATCCCGAGCGGCACCTTCTCCACGGCGCCCACCTCGTCGACGACCGGGATCGGGTGACGCAGCCGGTTCACCACGAGCACCGCGTCGTCCCCGGCCAGCACCGCCCCGGCGAGGGTCGCGCCGCGCTCGCCCGCGGCGTTGAGCTCGGCGGCGACGTCGTCGAAGTCCCAGCCCGGCGGGACGACGACGATGGCAGGCTCACCCGGCTCCGCGCCCGCGAGCGCGTCGATCGCGACGGTGGTCCCGACGCCGATGCCCTCCCCGCCCGGCGTGGCCGGGTTGTGCCCGATCATCGTCGACTCGGTGATGATCGTCTCGCTGATCGTCTCCATCGCCAGCCCGCTGATCACGGGGGTGGCCTCGTTGAGCAGCACGGTGTCGATCTCGGTGGCCGGGCGGCCCGCCGCGGCGAGCGCCCGGTGCACCGCGGCGACCGCGCCCTCGGCGTTGGCCGGGGTGCCCTTCACCCCCGTCGTGCGGGTGAGACCGGTGCCGAGCCGGTGCACCGCGCCGTCCTCGACGAGCGCGGCGCACGCCTCCGTGGTCGAGTTGCCGATGTCGACCCCGACGACCAGCCCCATCTCAGCGGGAGATCACCGGCTCGACCTCCACCGGCCGCCGCCCCGCCGCGATGCACTCGAACTCCTTGAGGTGCAGCAGCGCCGCCTTCGCCTGCCAGCGCGGGCGGGCCATCTGGTCGTTGCGCGTCGGGACCGGCGGCGGCGACTCACCCTTGGCGTACCGCGCGGCGTTCGAGCCGATCCGGCGGAAGACCTCCGCGTCGAGCAGCGGGGACTGCGGGAACAGCTCCAGGTTCGACAGCCGCGCCAGGTCCCGCTGGTGGATCATCGTGGTGCCGCGGGAGAGCAGGCCGATCGCGATGCCGGAACCGGACAGGCGCGCGCCGGTGTGCCCGATGGCGGCGAGGTCGGCGGTGTCCCACACCTTCACCATCCGCGCGGCGACGCCCTGCTCCTCGATGCCGGCCAGGATCTGCCGGACCACCTCGCCGTGGGGCACGTCGACGATGGTCCGGGTGAACACGTCGCCGAACGCCGGCGAGACGGCGACGACCACCTCGTCCGGCCGGTTCGACCGGCGCGCCGGCCCGATCTCGCGCAGGGTGAGCGTCCGGTCCGCCGTGGGGGCGCCCATCACGACACCTCCGTCTCGGGGTTGTCCGCGCTGGTCACGTGCCGCAACATCTTCAGCTGCTCCCACCGCTCGCCCTCCAGCCGGTAGCCGGTGCCCGGGCCCGCGTAGTCGTTGGCGTCGTTGATCGCGGAGAGCGGGACGAAGTCGTCGGTGAGCACCGCGGAGGTCTGCAGCAGGTCGCCCGAGACGCGCTGGCGGAGCACGGTGAGCAGGTGCTCGGCGACGTCACCGAACCCGGTGCGTTCCAGCGCCCGCACCAGGTCGAGCCCGGTGACCCCGCGCTCCATCACCGACTGCGCGGCCCGCAGGTCCTCCAGCACGTCCCGGTCCGGGTAGTCCTCGCTGCCGTGCGCGTACGTCGCGGCCTCCACTTCGGCGTCGGTGATCGGCGGCAGGTCCAGCTCGGCGAACACCGCCTGCAACGCGAGCGCCGCCCGGTGGCGCACCTGCAGGATCTCGTCCTCCCGGACGTGGCGCAGCCCGCCGTCGACCTGCAGGTCCCGCTGGATCGTGTTCCAGTCGTCGTAGTCCTCGACGTCGAGGTTGGAGCCGGCGAACATGTTGTCCGGGTTCGGCACCGCCGAGTAGCCCGAGCAGACGAAGTCGGTGCCGGGCAGCAGCTGCGGCAGCAGCCTGCTCGTGCGCCGCATCGCCGAGTGCGAGAACGACTGGTCGTTGCCCGAGGCGCACTCGAGGTCCATCCAGCTCGCGACGAGGTTCTCCGCCGCCACCGCCCGGATCCCGCCCGGCACCGCACCGGCAACCCGATGCAGCTGATCGAGCCGTTCTGCAGCCCCTGCACCCCGGCGCCGCGCGCCATGAGGATGCACCGGATCTCCAGGTAGAGCATCGACCGGCCCTCGGCGTTGCCCATCTGCACCTCCGAGCCGGTGCCCGAGGTGAACCGCATCTTGATCCCGCGCGAGGCGTAGGCGGAGGCGAGGAACGCCTTCGACCACGGGGTGTCGTCACCGTCGACGAACACCGACTCCGTGCCGTACACCGAGATCGTCTCGGCGTACGCGGTGATGCCGCGCATGCCGAGCTCCAGCTCGGTGGCCTCCTCCAACGCGCACTGCGTGAGCACACCCCCGCGCCCGACCTGGCCGCCGACCTGCAGCGCGATCGCCACCAGCGGCGCGTAGCGCACCACCCCGAGCGTCGTCTCCAGCTCGGCGAACCCGCGCAGCGCACCCTCCGCCGCGTCCGCGGCGACCTGGATCGGGTTGTCCTTCGCGCTCGTCGAGTGGGCCTGGTTCGCGGGCGTGCGGCGGGCGCGCATCTTCTGCATCGCCATCATGATCTCGACGACGTTCAGCAGCTTCACGACGTCGAGGATCTTGGCCGGGGTGAGCCCGCTGCCGATCGCGACCACCTCGTCGCGCCGCACGTGCGGGTCGACGAGCATGCGTGCGATCTCGACCGACGGGATCGCGTTCACCTCCTCGGCGCGTCCGACGTCGATCGCGTGGTCGGCGATGAAGGTGTCGAGGAAGTCGAAGTCGGCGCGGTCCCGCCCGTCGAGCTCGACGATCCGCCCGTCCCGCACCCGCACGCTCGGCGCCGGGTCGAAGTCGCTCTCCATCGCGACGAGGCCCTTCTCGGGCCACTCCTGCACGAACCCGTCGAGGTTCACGGGCCTGTTCTCGAGCACCTCGGTCCGGCGGGAGCGGCGGGAGCCCGGCTCGGTCGCGATCACCGGTCCTCCTCCCGCGCGAGCAGGTCGCGGCGCTCGTACACCTCGGCGGCCTCGCGCACGAACGCCGCACACGTCGCGGCGCCGTACTTCGTGTCGAGGTTCTCCGCGATACCCAGCAGCCGTTCCTTGCTCGACGCCCGCGGGCGCAGCGCGTTGTACATCTCGAGCACCTCCGCGTCGGGCACGGCGGTGAGCTCGGCGGCCCTGCGGAAGTTGGCCGCGAGCTGGCGCCGGTGCACCGAGGCGGCCAGCTCGGCCTGCAGCAGCAGCGTCTCCGGGGCGATCCGCACGTCCTCCGCCCCGACCTCGCCCGCGATGACCGCCTGCATCGTCAACGCGGACAGCGGCTTTCCGGTCGGGGTGTGCAGCAGGTCGGGCCGGTGGATGGAGAGCGGGTAGTCCGCAGGCCCGAGGGGCGGGCCGGAGTGCGGAGTGGTGGACACGCGCGTCACCTCCCGTCGTTCACGGCGTCAGTGCCGGGTACGGCGCCCGCCATCCTGAGCACGGCGACGTTGCACGCGCGTTGCGTGGCGCCCTCCTCCCCGAACGTGCAGTGTCGTGACCCCGGCCGGTCCGCTTGGCTGGGGTCGAACTCGACGACGAGGAGGAAGCGCGCATGAACGGGCTGACGCTCGCCGAGGCGCAGAAGGCGCTCGCCGCGGGCCTGGCGAAGGCGGACGAGATCGGCGTGCCGATGAACGTCGCGGTCGTGGACGCGGGTGGGCACCTGCTCGCGTTCGCCCGCCAGGACAGGGCGATCCGGGCCAGCATCGACATCTCCCAACGCAAGGCCGTCACCGCGATCCTGATGAACCTGCCCACCGCGGCACTGGCCCCGCTGGTGCAGCCCGGCCAGGAGCTCTACGGGCTGGAGCAGACCGCGGGCGGGATGATCGCGTTCGGTGGCGGGATCCCCGTGCACCGCGACGGCGAGCTGGTCGGCGCCGTGGGTGTGAGCGCGGGATCGGTCGAGCAGGACGTGTCGGTGGCGGAGGCGGCGGTGGCGGCGCTCACCTGACGCGGCAGCCGGTTGTGGAGCGAGCGGCCGAGCGCACCCGACGGATCACGCCGAGGCCGCCGCGGCGGCCGGCGCAACATGATCGCCGCGAGTGGTGGGAGAGCGACAGACCTGTCGCGGCCACACCACTCCAGGCGATCTCGCTCGGGGGATCACCAGAAGTGGTGCGAGGGCGACAGATCTGTCGCCGAGACACCACTTCCGGCGATCAGTTGGGACCGCAACGGGCTGCGGTGCGGACGAAGGTGCCGTTGGTCGGACGGCACGGCAGTACCCGCGGGGCGCATCCGAGGACGCCGAGGTGCCACGGGTAGGCTTGCGGAGCGGACGAGCTGGCCGGGCGGCCGCGTCGACGGGCAACCGTCGCCGAGGAAAGTCCGGACTCCGCAGGGCAGGGTGGTTGCCAACGGCAACCCGGGGCGACCCGCGGGAAAGTGCCACAGAGAACAGACCGCCTCGCGCATCCAGCGCGGGGTAAGGGTGAAACGGTGGTGTAAGAGACCACCAGCACCCCGGGTGACCGGGGTGGCTCGGTAAACCCCACCCGGAGCAAGGTCAAAAGGCTCCCGCACGCGGGAGCTGCGCAGGCGTTCGAGGGCGGCCCGTCCGAGTCTGCGGGTAGACCGCTCGAGCCGCCGGCGACGGCGGGCCTAGATGGATGGTCGCCGAACGGCGCGCCGCGAGGCGCCCGGGAACAGGATCCGGCTTACAGGCCAGCTCGTCCGCCCCACCGGCGATCCTGCCCGGCGTGGTGATCGCCAGGAGTGGTGCCGGGGCGGCAAATTTGTCGCCCTCGCACCATCTCCGCCGATCATGGACCTGTCCTGGCGTTCCGGGTCTCACGCGGGAGGCGCCATGGACCCGTGTGCGGTCAGCGGCGTTCGACGTGGGCGCGGATGCGAGTGCCGTCTGCGCTGGTCCAGCCTTTGCCGGCCGCGTAGTCGAGCATCGCCGAGAGGTCGTCGGGCCAGTCGGGGCCGACACGGCCGGCGGCCATTCTCCGGACCGTGTCCACCGGGACCATGAGGTGTTCGCCGCCGGGCAGGACCTCGCCGAGTTCCGCACGTGCGACGACCGTGAGGAGGTCGTCGTCGCCGAGGTCCGCGGGGCAGAGCACCGAGAAGGACCGGGTGTCCTGCGGGTCGACGAGCTCGACGGATTCGGCGGTGATCCGGAAGTGCAACGCTGTCTCCTGACGCGGTCGGCGGTGGTGGACGTCAGTCGTTGTCCGGTGGTGTCCAGCCGGGAAGGTGCTCGATCACCCGGCCGAGGAGGTCGGCCAGGTGCCGGTACTCGTCGTCGCCGAGGGAGCGGCGCAGGTGGTCGTCGAGGTGGGCCATGATCCGGTCGGCGACGGCGGTCTCGGTGCGGCCGCTGTCGGTGAGGTGCAGCTCCTGCACGTTCTGGTGGCGGGGATGGGTGCGGCGTTCGACCCAGCCGCGGTCGACGAGCTTGGCGACCAGCGGCCCGATCGCCTGGGGGTCACCCCGGCCACGCGGGCCAGCTCCGCCCCGGTGAGTCCCGGTGCCACCCGGAGGTTCATCAGCACGGCGTAGAGCGACCCCGAGACGCCGATCTCGCGCAGCGGCGGCTCCTTGGCGGCGAGCAGGGCGAGGTCGGCGCGTCGTAGGAGCGCGGCGACGCGGTCGAGGACCTCGGCGTCGGTCGCGGTCTCCGGCTGGTCGTCGAGCACGTTGGCACAGTACCGCGACTTCACGCGAATCCAGTGCTTTGCTCATTAATAGATGCTTGATATTCATCAAGTTCTTGATAACGTTGCGACGTTCAGCACGAGGGAGCCCCGCGATGACCGACAAGACTGTTCTGATCACCGGCGCAACCAGCGGGATCGTGCCCGCACCGCCCGGATGCTCCTCGACCGCGGCCACCGCGTCGCCGTGACCGGCCGGGACGAAACCCGGCTGACGGCCTTCCTCGACGCGACCGGGCACCCCGGCAGGCTCCTCGGCCTCATCGCCGACGCGGCCGACTGGCAGGCCACCGAGTCCGCCGTGGCGCGCACGGTGGACCACTTCGGCGCCCTGGACGCCGCCGTGGCCAACGCGGGCTTCGCCTCCGGCGACTACGGGCGCACCCGCGGCGCGACCCTCGGTGACGGCGACCCGACGCTCTGGCCGCCCATGGTCCTCACCAACGTCCTCGGCCCCGCCCTGCTGGCCAGGGCTGCGCTGCCCCACCTCGAGGCCACCGGCGGGCGCATCGTGCTCATCGGCAGCGTCGCCGGCCTGAAGAACGCCCCCGCCAACCTCTACTCGGCCACCAAGTGGGCCGTCACCGGACTCGCCGAGAACCTGCGGCTGCACGCCACCACCCGCGGTGTCGGCGTCACCCTCGTCAACCCGGGCATGGTCGACACCCCGTTCTGGCCCGGCGACGGCGCGCCTCCGTTCGCGCTCTCGGTCGAGCCGGTGGCGGGGGCCATCTGCTTCGCCCTCGACCAGCCGGCAGGCGTCGACGTCAACACGCTGACGATCCGACCGATCGGGCAGCCCGTCTGAGGTCGTTCCCGGCCGCGCTCGCGTAGGGCACCGACCGGGCTGCCGTGACGGTCTGGCCGGGGACGGGACCTGCGTAGACTCGACGCGCTGACCGGACGACTCGACGGGCGCGGAGACCACGACTCGATGACGGACACCTCCGCTCGGCGGACCCAGGAGCAGCGCCGGGCCGAGACCGAGCGCCGGGTGCTCGACGCCGCAACCGCCCTCATCGCACGCACCGGGTCGCGCTCGGTCACGCTGGCGCAGGTGGGACAGGAGGCCGGGTACAGCCGGGGGGATCGTCTACCACCAGTTCGGCAGCCGGGAGCGGTTGATCGAGGCGGTCCTCGACCGGGCGCAGCGGATGGACCTGCCCGAGTACGCGGGCAACGGGCTGGAGCACGTCGTCGGGATCGTGGAGTCCTACCTGCAGACCGTGGCCCGGCGGGCGCCGTCCACCCGGGCGTTCCTGCAGTTGTGGATGGAGGCGATCGCGGCGGACGAGGTGGTTGCGCCGCTGTTCGCGCAGCGCGACGAGGAGTTCCGCCGGTTCCTCCGCGACGTCGTTCGGCGGGGCGTGGCCGACGGGTCGATCTCGTCCGATGTGGAGCCCGCCGCAGCGGGCGTGATGCTCATGGCGCTGCTGCGCGGGACCGGTCTCCAGATCATCGCCACGCCTCCCGTCGACGACCCGCAGGCCGTCATCCGCGAGACCGTGCGCATGGTGCAGACGGCGTTCTCGGGCACTCCTTAGCCGGCGATCCGGTGAAGTGGTACCCGCGGGTCTCTCGCGCTATAGTTACTTGCGTGCACACACGCAAGTAACTATGCATCAGGAGTTGTCATGTCCCACCGCGTCCCATTGGTCCTCGTCCACGGCAACCCGGAGAACGCCTCCGTGTGGGGCCCGCTGCTGGCCGAGCTGGGCCGGGTCGATGCCTTCACCCTGTCCCCGCCCGGCTTCGGCGTGCCCGCGCCGGAAGACTTCGAGTCCACCGTCGACGGCTATCGCGACTGGCTGATCGCCCGTCTCGAGCAGTTCGAGCGACCGGTCGACCTGGTCGGCCACGACTGGGGAGGCGCCCACGTCGTGCAGGTGGCGATGACGCGTCCCGACTTGATCCGCAGCTGGGCCTCCGACGCCCTCGGCGTCTACGCGCCCGACTACGTCTGGCACGCGCTGGCGCAGGTGTGGCAGCAGGAGGGGCCGGGGGAGGAGTCGGTCAAGGAAATCTTCGGCGGCTCCCTCGACGAGCGTCTCGCCGTCGTCGCCGGGATCGGGATGACCGGCCCCGTGGCCGAGCGCATCGCCGCCGGCCTCGACGACGGGATGGGTCGCGCCGTGCTGACCCTGCTCCGCTCTGCGGCGCAACCCGTGATGGCCGACGCCGGGCGCGGGATCGCGAACGCCCGGCAGCGCCCCGGCCTGGCACTGATCGCGATGAACGACGTCCGCGTCAGCAGCGGCACCGTGGCGCAGCACCGTGCTGCGGCCGAGGCCGCGGGTGCGGAGATCGCCGAGCTCGCCGACGTCGGGCACTGGTGGCCGATCGAGAACCCGCGTCCCGCGGCCGGTGCGCTCAACGCCTTCTGGCGCGGCCTCGACCGGTCGTGAGCGAACGCGGCGCTTGCGCCGCTCAGATCCCCATGGAGCGAGCGATGGCCAGGCTCGCCGTTCGGAGCGCAACCCTCGCGGCGACCTGAGGCTCGCCGTCGTCGGGTGCGACCAGTGACAGCGCACCGACCGCGTCGCCGCGGCGGCTGAGGATGGGGGCGGCGACCGTCGACATCGTGGGAGGCCCGGTACGGAGCGGGTTGGGGACCGTCACGGCGCAGACGCCATCCCGGCGGACCGTGGCCATGAGCCGGCGGAGGGTGCTTTCGTCGGCCGCGCCGGCCAGTGCACCGTCCCGCACCTGGTCGGGGGCGTGGGCGAGCAGGGCGATGCCGATGCCGGTCCGGGTGAGGGGCAGCCGGCCGCCGACCCGGTAGTCGACCGCGGCGGCGTCTCGGGCCGACAGGCGCTCGACGAGCACGGCCTCCTCGCCGTCGCGTACGGCGAGGAGGATGTGCTGGCGGGTGACCTGGTGCAGATCCTGCATGAACGGGAGCGCCGCGGCGCGAAGTCCGTGGCCGCGGGGAGCCAGCGAAGCGACCTCGAGCAGTTGCAGGCCGACGACGAAATCGCCGTTGTCGTGGCGCTCCAGTGCGCCCACGTCCACGAGCTGGGCCGCGATCCGCGACGCGGTGCTCTTGGGGAGACCCGCCCGCGCCGCGATCGCGTGGAGGGGGAGGCCCTCGCATGCGTCGTCGAAGGCGCCCAGGATCCGGAACGCCCGCTCCAGGATCGGCTCGCCGTGCTGCGGCCGCCCGGAGCGTCGGCTCGGTACCCGCGTGCCGCTCATCGGAACTGCCGGTGCGATCCCCTGGTCACGAGCCGAAGACTAGCTACGTCGATGACCATGAAGGAGACTGCAGTGTCCGCTGACCCCGCCCCGCGTGACGTCTACGTCCCGCACGCCCATCCCGAGCAGCAGGTCGACCTCGGTGAGATCACGATGAACTACGCCGAGGCCGGTGACCCGGACACGCCCGCCGTCTTGCTGATCCCCGAGCAGACCGGATCGTGGTGGAGCTACGAGGAGGCGATGGGCCTGCTCGCCGAGGACTTCCACGTCTACGCCGTCGACCTGCGAGGGCAGGGCCGCAGCAGCTGGACGCCGAAGAGGTACAGCCTCGACAACTTCGGCAACGACCTGGTCCGGTTCCTCGCCACCGTGGTGCGGCGCCCCGCACTCGTCGCGGGCAACTCGTCCGGCGGTGTTCTCGCGGCGTGGCTGTCGGCGTACGCCATGCCCGGGCAGGTCCGGGGTGTGCTGTGCGAGGACGCCCCGTTGTTCTCGTCCGAGCTCGTTCCCGCGATCGGCCACTCGATCCGCCAGGCGGCGGGCCCCATCTTCGAGCTCTTCCACACCTACCTCGGTGACCAGTGGTCCGTCGGCGACTGGGAGGGCTACCGCCGCGCGGTCGCCGCATCGTCGTCGCAGATGGCCCGGAACTTCGCGGCCGACGAGATCCCGCAGAACATGAAGGAGTACGACCCGGAATGGGCGCGGGCCTTCTGGGAGGGCACGGTCGCGCTGAACTGCCCGCACGAGCGCATGCTGGCCCAGGTCAAGACGCCGGTGCTGCTCACCCACCACATGCGCGGCGTCGACCGGACACCGGCCACCTCGTCGGGGCGATCTCCGACGAACAGGCCGCCCGGGCCAGGTCCCTGATGGAGTCGGCAGGGGTGAAGGTCGACTACGAGTCGCTGCCGGACGCGGTGCACGTGATGCACCAGTTCGACCCGCCCCGGTACGCGGAGATCTTCACGCGGTGGGCGGCCTCGCTCGCGGCCTGACCGGTCCGGGCCCTGCGGGACGATCTCCTGTCCACGGGCTGCTCATTTGGCATACTCCTATGTCAATGGTGCAAGAAGACGATGACCTGGACGCTCTGGTGCGCAGCCGGATCCGCGCGCTGAGGGTCGCTCAGGGCTGGTCGCTGGACGAGTTGGCGTCCCGGGCGAAGATCAGCCAGTCGTCGTTGAGCCGGATCGAGAACGGCAGGCGACGCCTGGCGCTCGACCAGCTCGTCACCATCGCCCGGGCGCTGGACACCTCGCTGGACCAGCTCGTCGAGACGGCCAGCGACGACGTCGTGTCCAACCCGATGATCGACGGCGCGCACGAGCAGCGGCGTTGGTCCATCAAGGCCGACCCGGGTATGACCGTCGTGCGCAGGCGGATGACCGATCCGCCGCCCGACAACCCGGCGCACCTGCGCGCACACCCCGGCCGCGAATGGCTCGTCGTCCTGTCCGGGACGGCGATCCTGCTGCTGGGCAACCGGCGCTTCCGGGTCGAGACCAACCAGGCGGCCGAGTTCCCCACGATGCTCCCGCACGCGATCGGCTCCGCCGGTGGCCCGACCGAGCTGTTGGGCATCTTCGACCGCGACGCCCGCCGCGGACACCGCCAGGACCTGGAGAGCGAAGACCGCGGCGGCTCGCCGCGCTGACCTGCCTGCGCCCGGTGCGGCACCATCGTCCAATCTCTTGCCATTGCGGCAAGGTCTGATGCCTTCCAGGCAAGAGCGGCATATCGTCGCGCTCATGGCATCCACCGAACACGCACACCACCACAACGCTCACGACGGGCAGGCGGAGATCCTCGACCTGGACGCCGAGGTGTTCGCGCAGCAGCTCGCGTCCATCACCGCGTGGCTACCCGTGCCCACGGCTCCCCGCCGGATCGTGGACCTCGGCGCCGGCACCGGCGCGGGAACCTTCGCGTTGCTCGACCGGTTTCCCGACGCCCACGTGATCGCCGTCGACTCCTCGGTCGAGCACCTGCGCCGGCTGGGGCAGAAGGCGTGCGAGGCCGGGGTACAGGGCCGGGTGGAGACCGTGCAGGCCGACCTCGACGACGCCTGGCCCGACCTCGGCACCCCCGACCTGGTGTGGCGTCCGCGTCGCTGCACCACATGGCCGACCCCGGGCACGCACTGCGCGAGATCCGCCGGATCCTGGCTCCCGGCGGGCTGCTGGCCGTCGTCGAGCTCGCCGGCGTCCCCCGCTTCCTCCCCGACGACGCTCCGGCGAACCGGCCGGGACTCGAGGTCCGCTGCCACGTCGCAGCGGACCGTCGGTTCGCGGAACACCTGCCCCACCGGGGCGCCGACTGGGGTGTCACGCTCGCCGCCGCCGGCTACACCGTCGAGGGCAGGCGCTCGATCACGGTCGATGACGAGCGACCGCACTCCGAGGCGGTCGGCCGTTACGCACTGCTCGTCCTGCAGCGGCTGCGCGGCGCGCTCGCCGATGATCTCGCCGCCGACGACCTCGCCGCCCTCGACGAGCTGACCGACGCCGACGGCCCGCGCAACGTCATGCGCCGGGACGACCTCGTGGTCCGCATCGACCGCACCGTCTGGGCCGCCCGCCCCTGACCGGCCCCTCGGTCCGGCAGTGCGCGATCACTATGTTCCTCATGGCAGGGGGTGAGCGATCACCGCTGTCGTCGACGAAGGAGCAGCATCACGTGACCCAGCCGCCGAGTGCGATCAGAGCCGTCGTCGTCGGTGCCGGCGCGATCGCGACCGGCAGCCACCTCCCGGCGCTCGCGGCCGTGGGAGACCGGGTCGCGGTGGAGGCGATCGTCGACGTCGATGCCGAGCGCGTCGAGAAGGCGGCGACCGCCTGGGGGATCCCGCGGCAGTACCGCGATCTGCACCGGATGCTGGACGAGGTCGCGCCCGACCTCGTCGTCGTCTGCACACCGCCCACCGCCCATCGCGATGCGGTGATCGCGTCCTTGGACAAGGGTGCGTGGGTGTGGTGCGAGAAGCCGCCCACCCTCTCGCTCGCGGAGTTCGACGAGGTCGTCGGGCACGAGGGCGACGGGGGGCCCTACGCCGCCTACGTCTTCCAGCACCGGTTCGGCTCGGCGGCCCGGCACCTGCGCGCGCTCGTCGGTGAGGGCGCGCTCGGCGCACCGCGCGTCGCGATCTGCAACACCCTCTGGTACCGGGACGCCGGCTACTTCGCGGTCCCGTGGCGCGGCACGTGGGCCGGCGAGGGCGGGGGTCCGACGATGGGGCACGGCATCCACCAGATGGACCTCCTGCTCCACGTGCTCGGTGACTGGTCCCGGGTGCAGGCCCTCATGGCGACCTCCGCGCGCGTCACCGAGACCGAGGACGTGTCGCTCGCGACCGTGGCGCTCGTGTCCGGGGCCGTCGTGTCGATCACGAACAGCCTGCTGTCGCCGCGCGAGACGAGCTACCTGCGCTTCGACTTCGACGACGCCACGGTCGAGGTCGAGCACCTCTACGGCTACGACAACTCCCACTGGCGGTGGACGCCTGCTCCGCACGTGACGGATGCCGCCCGCATCGCGTCGTGGGCCCCGCCGGGCGCGGTGGGGAGCTCCCACCGCGCTCAGCTGGAGTCGCTGCTCGACTCGATGGAGAAGCGCGAGCGTCCGGTGGCGAGCGGCGCGGACGGCCGGCGGGTTCTCCAGCTCGCGGCGGGCATGTACCGCTCGGCGTTCACGGGCGAACCGGTGCTGCGGTCCGACGTCGGTCCAGGCGACCCCTTCTACGCCACGATGAGCGGTGGCGACCTCGAACGGGCCCGCCGGGTGCTCACGAGAACGCGGACCGCACCCGGCTGATCAGACCTGCGCGTACCCACCGTCGATGAACCACTCCGCGCCGTTGATGTAGGTGGCGGCGTCGGAGGCGAGGAGCGTCGCGGCCTCGGCGATCTCGTCGGGATGCCCGATGCGTCCGAGCGGCACGGCGGCGGCGAACCGGTCCACGAATGCGGTCTGCTCGTCCTCGGGCACGAGGCCGAGGAGTGCGGGAGTCCTGGTCGGGCCGGGGCTCAGGACGTTGACGCGGAAGTCGTTCGCCTTGGTGTTGAGCGTCCAGCTGCGTGCGAAGTTGCGCAGCGCCGCCTTGGTGGCGCCGTAGACCTCCAGCCCGGGATCCGGGCGTACGGACGTCGTCGACCCGATGAGGATCACGGAGGCTCCGGACGACAGCAGTGGCATCGCCTTCTGCACGCCGAAGACGGCCCCCTTCACATTCGTGGCGAACGTGGCGTCGAACTGCTCCTCGGTGATGTCGCCGAGCGCAGCGGGGGTGGCGCCGCCCGCATTGGCGACCAGGACGTCGATCCGCCCCGCCCGCTGCTGCACGACGTCGTAGAGCCGATCGAGGTCGGCCAGGTCGCTCACGTCGCACCGCACGGCGACGGCGCGTGGTCCGAGCTCCGCCACGGTGGCGTCGAGCTGTGCCTGGCGGCGCCCCGTGACGAAGACCTGCGCGCCTCCGCGACGAAGCGGCGGGTGATGGCCAGGCCGATCCCGCTCGTGCCTCCGGTGACCACGGCGACCTTGCCCGCCAGTTGCCCACTCATTCGGTACCTCCGGGTGCTGGTTCGGATGCGCCTGTAGCGGGCGCGGTACTCGGAACCTCAGCTCCCGTTACTTCTATTCCGATCGGTACAGAAGTCTGTCCGGCTCACTCGCATGGCGTAGAGGTGCGGCCGAGTGTCGTGGCGACGGTGCCGGCCCCGGCCTACTCGTCGGGCTGATCGCGCTGCCGGCTCGCCGCCAGCACGGCGGTGCGCAGGGCGCGCAGCAGCGGCCGGTGGTCGTCGCGGCGCCAGGCGAGCGCCAGCCGGCTCGGCCGCACGCCCGTGATGGGCCGGATCGTGATGCCGGGCCGTGCCACGTTGGGGGCGTTGCCCGCCGACAGCAGGCACACGCCGAGCCCGGCGACGAGCGCCTCCACGGTCTCGTCGGTGTTCGCGATCTCCGCTCCGATGCGGGCGGCCCGCCCGCCGCGCGCCTCGGTGGCCAGCCAGTAGTCGCGCATCGGCCCCGCGCCGGCCGGGAGGGCGAGGAACGGCTCGTCGAGGACGTCGGTGACGTCGAGGTCGGTGCGCCCGGCGAGCCGGTGCCCGGAGGGGAGGGCGATCATGCACGGCTCGGTGAGGACCTCGACGTGGTGGTAGCGGTCGTCGTCGGGAAGGGGCAGCCACACGAACGCCGCATCGGTCCGCTCGGCTCCGACGGCGGAGAGGCCCGCGGTCGGGTCCCCCCATCCGACCTGCCGGACGTGCAGCGCGGAGTTCGGCGCCGCCTCGGCGAGCCGGGACCGGACGGCGGGCAGGAGGCCGCGGCCCAGCCCCGTGCTGATCCCGACGACGAGCGTGGAGCGGTGCCGCTCGGCCGCCGCGGCGAGCTCCTGCTCGGCGGTCGACCACGCCTCGAGGACGGCACGGGCGTGCGGGAGCAGCGCCGTGCCCACGGGCGTCAGCTCCACGCCCCGGTGGTTCCGCTCGAACAGCCGCACCCGCAGGTGGTCCTCCAGCGTGCGCAGCTGCTTCGACAGCGTCGGCTGGCTGACGTAGAGGGCCTCGGCCGCCCGCGTGACGTGCAGGTGCTCCGCGATGGCCACGAAGTACCGCAGCTCCCTCAGGTGCACGTCCATGCCTTCTGGCTATCACAGCCGGACTTGGACGGCGAACGTCCCTGCGCGGCAGCCTCGCCGGTACGGGCCGTCGTGGTCCGTCGGAGAGGTACGAGGAGAGACATGGGCGAGGACATCGGGGGAGCGGCACGGGTCTGGCTGGTGACCGGGGGGTCGAGCGGTTTCGGCCGGGCCATCACCGAGGCGGCCGTGGAGGCGGGCGACGTGGTCGTCGCGGCGGCCCGGCGGCCCGGTGCACTCGACGACCTGGTCGCCGCCCGGCCCGACCGGGTGGAGGCCGTCGCGCTCGACGTCACCGACACGGCCGCCGCCGCGGCCGTCGTGGCCGACGTGCAGTCCCGCTACGGGCGGATCGACGTGCTGGTCAACAACGCCGGCCGCGGTCAGGTCGGGGCCGCGGAGGAGACCACCGACGCGGAGCTGCGTGCGCTGTTCGACCTGCACGTGCACGGCCCGGCGGCGCTCGTCCGCGCGGTGCTGCCGGGCATGCGGGCCCGCGGGACGGGGGCGATCGTGCAGATGTCGTCGTTCGGTGGGCAGGTCGCCTACCCCGGCTTCTCCGCCTACTGCGCCACGAAGTTCGCTCTGGAGGGCTACTCCGAGGCGCTGGCCGCGGAGGTCGGCCCGCTGGGAATCACGGTGGTCGTGGTCGAGCCGGGCGCGTTCCGCACCGCCTTCTCGGGCCCCGGCCTCGTGCAGAGCACCCGCATCCCCGCGTACGACGCCACCGTCGGCCCCACCCGCGAGATGATCACCGGCATCGGCGGGGCCCAGCCGGGCGATCCGGCGAAGGCGGCCGCCGCGATCCTGCAGGCACTCGACGCCGAGCGTCCGCCGCTGCGCCTCCCCCTCGGCGACGACGCCGTGGACGGGATCCTCGGGCACCTGGAGGTCGTCGGGGCCGAGGTGCGGGAGTGGGAGGCCGTGTCGCGGGCGACGGCGTTCGCCCCGGCGGCCGGGCGGGCCGGATGAGCAGGCGCGCCCTGGTCGCGGCCGTGCTCGCCGCCGGGTCGGCGATCGGGGGGTGTGCGGGCGAGGCACCGCGGGTGCAGGGGGCCGAACTGCTCGCGGCCGCGTCCGCCTACGTCGACGCGGTGGCCCGGCGCGACCTCGACGCCCTCGCGGCCTCGTTCGCACCGGACGGGGTCGTGGTCGACGTTCGCCGCCGCATCGAGGGCCGCGATGCGATCCGGGAGTGGGCGGCGCGGGAGGTGATCGGTGGCAGCCTGCGCGTCGACACCGTCACCGCGCTCGGCCCCGACGCGCAGCGGGTGCGGGTGCACTGGGCGCCGTCCGGCTCGGCTGGGTGGGCGGCCGACTA
This sequence comes from Pseudonocardia sp. CNS-004, assembly GCA_001942185.1. Taxonomy (GTDB): domain Bacteria; phylum Actinomycetota; class Actinomycetes; order Mycobacteriales; family Pseudonocardiaceae; genus Pseudonocardia. The sequence goes on along the minus strand of MKJV01000066.1, from coordinate 106,825 downwards.
CACGTTCCGCGTGGGCGGCGAGGAGATCGTGGAGGCGGACCTGCAGTACGCCCGCTGAGGTCACGGGAGGTGTCTGCGGGGACGTAGGCGACGCAGCCGGCGAGCGTCGGGCGGTGCGGGTGGTGCCCCGCATCGGGGTGAGCCGGACCCTGGCCTGGGCCCGTGCGGCCTTCTTGCTCATCGGTTCCCACCCGTCCGGCCGCCGATCCGCTCCCGCCGGGAGTAGCGGGTCGCGTGCCGACGTTCCTCACCGAACAGCCGGCGCCGCGGCGGTGGAGCCGCGGACCACGAGCCGCGGGGTGAGCCGCCGGGTGCGCACGAGGTCCGTGCCGGACGGCTCCATCGCCAGCCGCAGGGCGGTGGCGCCCATGTCCTCCAGCGGCAGCCGGACTGTGGTGAGCGGGGGAGTGACGTCCTGGGAGATCAGGATGTCGTTGAAGCCGGCGACCGAGACCTCGCCCGGCACGCCGACGCCGCGCTCCCGCAGGTGTGCCGAGGCTCCGACCGCCATCTGGTCCGCGGTGCCGACGAGTGCCGTGATGCCCGGGTGTTCGGCGAGCAGGTGTCCCGCACCGTCGCGGCCGCCGTCGCGGGTGGCGGGGACGTGGCGCACGTGCACGGACCCGCCGCGGGACTCGAGCGCGGCGCGCAGCCCCGCGATGCGGTCGATCGTCGAGGTCAGGTGGGCGATGCCGGCCAGCACGCCCACCTCGCGGTGCCCGTGCCCGGCCAGGTGCTCACCCAGCTCGTGGGCGCCGTGCGCGTTGTCGACCAGTACACCGTCGACGTCGAGGTCGGGGTGCCCGATGGCCACGACCCGGCCGCCGGTCGTGAGGTAGGCCCGCACCCGATCCCGCAGGCCCGACCGGTACCGCTCGTCCACCAGCTCGCTCCCGGCGACGATGATCACGCCGGTGCGGTGGGTGTGCAGGAGGGTGAAGTACTCGAGCTCACGGTCGACGTCGCGGCCGGTGTTGCAGATGGTCACCAGCATCCGGTGGCGGGAGGCCAGCCCCTGGACGCCGTCGATGATCTGGGAGAAGTACGGGTCGCCGACGTCACCGGCGAGCACGCCGACCGTGGCGAGGTTGCCGCCGAGCAGGGCGCGCGCATGCGCGTTGGGCACGTAGTGCAGGTCGCGCGCGGCTTGCTCCACGCGGGCGCGCAGCTCGGCTCGGACCGTGTAGTCGCTGCCGGACAGGACCCGCGACGCCGTGGGCACCGACACGCCGGCCCGGCGTGCGACGTCACGGAGGTTGACCGTCACGTCGAGAAGGATAGGGACGTGCGAGACGGGCGGGATGTGCGGAGGATCGGCATCGTCGGGGCGGAGAGCAGCCACACCGGCGAGCTGCTGCGGCTGGTCAACGACGAGCACCGGCTGCCAGGTGCTCGGGTGGTCGCGGTGGCGCCGGTCGACGTGGACGCCCGCGCGGCCGGACTCGACCCGGCGCTGGTGGTGGGCTCGCCGGACGACCTGGTCGGCGCCGTGGACGCCGCGCTCGTCCTCACCCGGGACGGTGCCACGCACCGCGCCCTCGCCGAGCCCCTGCTCGCCGCGGGCCTGCCGGTGTGGGTGGACAAGCCGTTCGCCACCACCGTCGCCGACGCGCGGGCGATGATCGGGTCCGCCCGCCGGGCTGGCACCGTGGTGTGGTCGCGTTCGGCGTTGCGCTTCCCGGCGGCGGTGCGCCGGGCGGCCGGGCTCGCGGCGCGGGGCGAGCTGCGGCACCTGCAGCTGGTGGGCCCGGCGGACCCGGCGAGCCCGTACTCCGGCATCGCGTTCTACGGCATCCACCAGCTCGAGGCGGCGGTCGAGGTGCTCGGCACGACCGGGTGGGCCGAGGCCCCGATGGCGGTGCAGTCCACCGGGCAGGTGGTCGTGGCCGGTACCCGGCTCGCCGGCGTCCCGGTGACGTGCACGTTCGTGCCGGCGGGAGCGGGTGGGGCCATCCCGTTCCACCTCAGCGCCGTGACCGCGGAGGGGGTCGCGGCCGAGGTGGTGGACCTGGGTCGCGACTACCTGCTCCCGGCGGCCGAGGCGTTCGTCGCCGCCTGCGCCGCGCCGGCCACCGCCCAACCCGACGACGACCTCCTCGCGCCGGTGGGCCTGGTGGAACGACTCGGAGCAGCCCTGCGCTGACCCGGGCCGGTTGACGTCCCCGCATCGATGGCTCTACGGTCTCCGCACTTCGTAGAAAGGTTTTCTCATGTCCGCTTCCGGCAGTACGCCCACGAAGTCGCGCCGTGCACGGCTGGGGCCCGCGTTCGTCACGGCCGCCCTCGTGTTCGGCCCCGGCAGCATCACCACCGCCAGCTCGATCGGGGCGCAGCACGCCTACCAGCTCGTCTGGGTGCCGGTGATCGCCACCGTCCTGATGCTGTGCTTCGTGGACCTGTCGGTGCGCATCGGCCTGACGACCGACCGCGGGCCCGTGGCCACCGTGTCCCGGCGCTACACCCGCATCGTCGGCGTGCTCGTCGGCATCGGGTCCTTCCTGGTGACGGCGTCGTTCCAGGCCGGAAACTCGGTCGGCACCGGCGCGGCGGCGGGCGTGCTCTTCGGAGGCGACGTGCCGATGTTCGCCGCGCTGTTCACCGTGCTCGCGATCGGGTTCCTGTGGCTGCCGTCGTTCTACCGCTCGCTCGAGACCCTGATGGTCGCGATCGTCGTCGTGATGCTGGTGGTCTTCGTGGTGACCGCGGTCGTGAGCCGCCCGGACCTCGGAGCGGTGGCGGCGGGCCTGGTGCCGCGCCTGCCCGAGGGCGCGACGGCCGTCGTGGTGGGCCTGGCCGCGACCACGTTCTCGGTGGTGGGCGCGTTGTACCAGATCCAGCTCGTCCGCGAGAAGGGCTGGACCTCAGAGCACTACCGCGAGGCGCGCCGGGACGCCGTCACCGGCACCATCGTGCTCGGCGTGCTCTCGCTCGTGATCATGCTCGCCGCCGCGGCGGTGCTGCACCCCGAGGGCATCAAGGTGACATCGCCGGCGACGATGGCCGCGATCCTGGAACCGACGATCGGTGGCTGGGCGTCGGGGCTGTTCGCGGTGGGGCTGTGGGCCGCCGCGTTCTCCTCGCTGATCGGCAACAGCACGATCGGCGGCCACATGATCGCCGGCGCCTCGACATGGAGTCCGGCGGGCTGTCCTCGGCCCGCGTCAAGGTGTGCATCACGGTCGTGATGGTCATCGGGGGTGTCGTCGCGGTCGTCTTCGGCGGGATCCCGGTCTGCAGCTCATCGTCACCGCCCAGGCAGTGACGATCTTCGTCGTGCCGCTCGTCGGGATCGTCCTCGTGGCACTCGCCCGCCACCCCGACCGCGGCCGGCTGCGGCTCGGTGCCGCCCAGACGGTGCTGGCCTGCGCCGGTGTCGCCTTCCTGCTCGTGCTCGCCCTGACCTACCTGGGGAACCTGCTGTGACCGAACTGATCGACGCACCCGCCGACGAGCCCACGCTGGAGGAGTACCTCTCCCGCCCGTTGCCCGGGGTCGCCGGGGCGCTGGCCGCGGCAGGCGGCGACATCATCCTGCTCGGCGCCGGGGGCAAGATCGGCCCGTCGATGGCGCGGATGGCCCGCCGCGCCCTCGCCGACACCGGCTCGGATGCGCAGGTCATCGCCGTGTCCCGGTTCTCCGACGCCGGGGTGCGGGCCGGGCTGGAGGCCGACGGTGTGCGCACGCTCGCGGCCGACCTCGCCGACCCGGCCGCGTACGCCGGTCTCCCGGACGCGGCGGCGGTGTACTTCCTCGCGGCGATGAAGTTCGGCACCACCGGGCAGGAACACCGGACCTGGTGGTCCAACGCCGCGATCCCCACCCTCGTCGCGGCGCACTACCGCGGCGTGCCGACCGTCTCTACTCCACCGGCAACGTCTACCCGCTGCGGCCGGTCACCGCGGGCGGCGCGGTGGAGAGCGACCCGGTCGACCCCGTCGGGGAGTACGCGCAGTCCTGCCTCGCCCGCGAGCGGATCTTCACCCACGCCGCGCACGAGTGGGGCACCCCCACCGCCGTCTTCCGCCTGAACTACGCCTGCGAGCTGCGCTACGGCGTGATCGCCGACATCGCGGTGAAGCTCGCTGCGGGCGAACCGGTGGACGTAACCATGCCGGCGGTCAACGTCGCGTGGCAGGGCGACGTGAACGCGTGGGCGCTGCGCAGCCTGTCGCTGGCCGGGGTGCCGCCGCACGTGCTCAACGCGACCGGCCCGGAGACCGTGCCGGTGCGGCGCCTGGCCCTGCTGCTCGCCGAGCGGATGGGCGTCGAGCCCACGTTCTCCGGCGCGGAGTCACCGGACTCCCTGCTGAACGACGCGAGCGAGTGCCACGAGCGGTTCGGCTACCCCACCGTGTCGCTGCGGCGGCTCGTCGGCTGGGTCGCCGAGTGGGTCGGCAAGGGCGGGCGGCAGCTGAACAAGGCGACGAAGTTCCAGCAGCGGGAGGGGCGGTTCTGATGTCCCGCCTCACCGAGCGGCTCCGGGACGGGGTCGTCATCCCCGCCCACCCGCTGGCGCTGACCGAGGACGGCGAGGTCGACCTCACCGCCCAGCGGGGCTCACCCGCTACTACCGCGAGGCCGGCGCGCACGGTGTCGCCGTCGGCGTGCACACCACGCAGTTCCCGTTGCACTCCGACCGGGCGCTGCTCACCGAGGTCTGGCGGCTCGCCGCCGACGCGGCCGGGGACACCCTGCTCGTCGCGGGCGTCTGCGGGGACGTGGCGGACGCCGTGCGGGAGGCCGAGACCGCGGCGGCCCTCGGCTACGACGCCGCGCTGCTGTGCCCGTGGGGAATGGCGGAGGTCACCGACAAGGCGCTGCTGGAGCGGGCCGTCGCGGTCGGCGAGGTCCTCCCGACGATCGGCTTCTACCTGCAGGAGAGCGTGGGCGGTCGGCGGCTCGACCGGGCGTTCTGGCAGGACCTGTTCGACATCGGGACCGTCGTGGCCGTCAAGTCCGCCCCGTTCGACCGGTACCGCAGCAACGACGTCGTGCAGGCGCTGCTGGAGCACGACCGGTGGGCCGAGGTCGCCGTGCTCACCGGCAACGACGACGCGATCGTGCACGACCTCGTCACGCCCGTACGCCGCACCGTCGACGGCCGGACCCGCGAGATCCGGACGGCCGGCGGGCTGCTCGGGCAGTGGGCGGTCGGCACCGCTGCCGCGGTCGGGTTGTCGGCGGAGGTCCGGGCCGCTCGGGACGCCGGCACCGTGCCCGCCCCGCTCCTCGCGGCGCCGCCGATCTCGTCGAGATCAACGCCGCCGTTTTCGACGTCGACCACGACTTCGCCGGGTGCGTGGCCGGGGTGAACGAGGTGCTGCGCCAGCAGGGCCTGCTGCGCTCCGCCCGCTGCCTCTCCGCCACCGAACGGCTCTCGCCGGGGCAGCGCGAGCGCATCCGGGAAGTGCGGGCGCGCCATCCCGCCTGGCTGGACGAGGAGTTCGTCGCGGAGCACCGCGACCGCTGGCTCGGGTAGCCGCCGTCCTCCAGTGGGGTGTCCACGAACCTTCGCCGGGTCGCCGTTCGCTCCACCTGGGGCGGCGCTCTGCGGGGGCGGGCAGCACCTGACTGCTGCCATCACTGCGCTGACGCACGGCTCGCGTGATCGACTGCGCGGTGATCGGTCCGAGCCGTACCCTGCTGTCGTCGCGGGATCCATGGCGGACCGCTCGCATCGATCATGGGGACTTCAGGTAGCGGTATCGGAGCGGCGCGACTGCGTCGATCGCTGCGTACGCGGCGGCGACGGCGTCATCATCGCCCATCTCCTCCCCGCGCCTGACGGCCTCGTCGAGCCGCTCGGGCCCGAGGCGACGGGTGAGCGCGTCGAGCACGGCCGCCAGGCGGGCGGCGTCGGCGCCGTAGACGCGGGTGGCGGTGCGGCTCGCGGAGACCGCGCCGTAGAGCACGGCGGCGTCCTCGTCGGCACCGATGCGGCTGAGTAGCTCGACGACGGACCGCATCGCGGTCCACAGGTGGTTCCACCCGCCCGCCTCGTGCCAGAACGCGAGGACCGCGCGGAACCTGCGCAACGCGTGCTGCGGGTCGCCGTGGCGGCCGTGCACGCTCGCCGCGGAGACGAGCGCGACGCCGACGAGGTAGCGGTTGTCGACGGAGCGGCCGAGGTCGATGGCCTCGTCGAGCAGGCGCATCGCGCGGCCGGGGTCGGTGTCGAGCCGGATCTCGGCCTCGGTGTAGGCCACCCACGCGGCCATGGAGGGGTTGCCGAGGGCGGTCGCCTCACCCCGGGCCTGCTCCGCGTAGCGGAGGGCGGCCGCGCGGTCACCGCTGTAGCAGGCGGTGAGTGCGCGCATCCACAGCGAGATCGCGAGGGGGAAGCGGGCGCCTGCGGCTCTGGTGTCGCGCTCCAGGTCCACGAGGAGCGCCTCCGCCTCGGCCAGCCGGCCCCCGAAGAACTCGACGTCGAGGAGGATGTTGCGGGGGAACCAGCCGGCCGGGTCGGCCGGGCCGGCGGCGAGGGCGGCACCGCGGGCGGCGAGGGTTCGCGTGGTGTCCAGGTCGCCGCGGAACCGGTGGCCGATGGCGGCCATCGCGTAGGCCACCGGCAGCCGGGGGTGCCTGCCGCCGCCCCGCTCGGCCGCGCCGACCGTGCTCCGGGCCCACGCCAGCATCTCCTCCGCCACGTGGAACTCGGCGTACCAGCACAGCGCCGCGACGAGCCGGACCGCGAGGCCCAGGTCGTGCTCGAGCGCCCACGCGTGGGCGGCACGCAGGTCGTCGGTGGCCGCGGAGAGGACGTGCACCCAGCGCGCCTCGTCCGGCCCCTGCAGCGCGGGCTCCGCGGCCTCGGCGAGCTCCACGGCCCATCCGGCGTGCGCCCGCACGGCCGCGTCCGTCTCCCCGCGCTCGGCGAGCCGGTCCCGGGCGAAGGCCCGGATCGTCTCCAGCAGCGTGTACCGCGTGCCGTCGGTCCCGAGCTGGGCGACCACGAGCGACCGGTCGACGAGGCCGAGCACGATCTCCGCCACCTCGGCCGGGTCCGTCGCCTGCGCCGCGCACACGCGTTCGGCCGCGGCGAGCGGGAACGGTCCGGCGAAGACGGCGAGCCACTCGAACACCCGGCGCAGCTGCGGGTCGAGGAGGCGGTAGGACCAGTCGACGACGCCGTACAGGGTGCGCTGCCGGCGTCCGCGATCCGCGCCCGCTGCGCAGCAGCGGGAACCGCGCGTCGAGGCGGGCGGCCACCTCGGCCGGGCCCATCATCCGCAGCTTGGGGGCGGCCAGCTCGATCGCGAGCGGCAGCCCGTCCAGGCGACGGCAGATCTCGACGACGGCCGCGGCGTTCGTCCGGTCGAGCGCGAAGCCGGGGGCTGCGGCGGTGGCCCGGTCGAGCAGCAGGTGCACCGCCGGCACCCGGGCGACGGCGTCCGGGTCGGTCGTCGCGGGTGGCGGGACCGCGAGGGGAGCGAGCGGGCGCAGGTGCTCCCCGGTGACGCCGAGGGGCTCGCGGCTCGTCGTCAGCACGGTCACGCCCGGGCAGCCGCCGCTGATCGCCTCGACCGCCTCGGCCGCGGCCTCGACGAGGTGTTCGCAGTTGTCGAGCACCAGCAGCAGCCGCTTGGGGCGCAGGAACTCCACCAGCCGGCCGGTCCCGTCGAGCCCCGCCCGCTGGCGGACGGCCAGCGTGGTGCTGATCGCGTCGACGACCGCGGCCGGGTCGCGGACCGCCGCGAGCTCGACGAGCCACGCGCCGTCGGCGAACCCGGCGGCCGTGGCGCTCGCCGTGTGCAGCGCCAACACCGTCTTCCCGACCCCGCCGACCCCGACGACGGTCACGACCCGGGCGTGGCCCACGGTGGCCATGAGGTCCTCGGCATCACGCTCGCGCCCGACCAGGACGGTGCGGTGGGCCGGCAGGTTGCCCGTGACCGGCGCGTCCGGACCGGCCTGCGGGGTCGGTTCCAGCTCCGGGTCCTGACGAAGGATCTGCCCGTGCAGATGCTGCACGGCCGGGGACGGCGCCACCCCCAGCTCGTCCGCCAGGCGTTCCCGGTGGCGGCGGTAGATCTCCAGCGCGTCGGGTTGGCGCCCCGCCCGGTACCGGGCGAGCATCAGCTGGGCGTGCGGACGGTCCCGCAACGGGTGCTCGGCGACGAGCTGCTCCGCGCGGGCGGCCGCCTCGGCGACCCGACCGAGCGCGAGGTCGGCGTCCACCCGGTCCTCGGCCGCGGCGACCCGCAGCTCCTCGAGCCGGACCGCCTCCGCCCGCGCGAAGTCGTCGTCGGCGAACTCGGCGTAGGCACGTCCGTGCCAGAGGGCGAGGGCCCGGTCCAGCAGCTCGGCCGCCTCGGCCGCACCCGCGTCCCGCGCCCGGCCGGCCAGCTCGGTGAAGCGGTCCGCGTCGAATGCGGCGTCGGGCACGACCAGCAGGTAGCCGGGCGGGCGGGTCAGCAGCTCTCCCGCGGTCAGCGTGCGCCGCAGCCGCGAGACCAGGCTGTGCAGCGCCGCGGCCGGGTGGGCCGGGAGCCGGTCGCCCCACAGCACCTCGGCGATCCGGTCGGCGGGGACGACCGCACCGCGGTGCACGAGCAGCACGGCGAGCAGACGGCGCAGGGCCGGCGAGCGCACCGGGACGACCTCGCCCCGGCCGTCGGCCTGCTCGACGGCACCGAGAACGCGGAACCGGACGGCGGCGCCCTCGGGTCCGGCCTGGACCACGACGCACCGTAACAGCTGTACCGCCCGCGAGGCAGCTGACAGCGGGCCGGCAGCCGCCTGACAGGACGGTGTCGCACGGTGTGCCGGCGAGGGCGCAGGCCGCGCCCGACGGGAGGAGGGAATTCGGACATGACGACGACGGCACCGGTGCCCCCGGGTACGCAGGAGGACGACGATCTGCGCCGCGACCAGTTCGTGGAACGCCTGTTCGGCGCGTTCCTCGGCGGGATGGAGCTGCTCAGCATCGACCTCGGACGTCGGCTGGGCCTGTACCGCGCGCTGCACGAGGGCGGTGCGGCCACCGACACCGAGCTGGCCGGGAGGACCGGCATCTCGCGGCGGTACGCCACCGAATGGCTCGAGCAGCAGGCGGTGGCCGGGATCGTCGATGTTGCCGGGGGATCCGAGGGCCGCCGCTACACGTTGCCGGCGGCGCACGCCGACGTACTCGTCGCGGAGGAGCACCCGGCGCACCTGATGGGGGTCGCCCCGTCGCTGACCGGCCTGGCCCTCACGGTGCCCGCGGTGACCGAGGCGTACCGGCAGGGCACGGGGGTGCCCTATGCCGCGTTCGGGGCCGAGATCCGGCACGGGATCGGCTCGTTCAACCGGCCGATGTTCACCGGCGAGCTGGTGAGCTGGGTGCGCGCGCTGCCCGACGTGGCGGCGCAGCTGGACGCGGGCGGGGCGCGCGTGCTCGACCTCGGCTGCGGCACCGGCTGGTCGGGGATCGCGCTGGCACGCGCGTTCCCCGGCGTCCGGGTGCACGGCGTCGACCTCGACGAGGCCTCGGTCGCGGAGGCGCGCCGCCACGCCGAGGCCGCCGGCCTCGCCGACCGGGTGACCTTCGAGGTGGGCGATGCCGCCGAACTGGCCGTGGCCGAACCGGTGGCCCTGGCCTGCGTGTTCGAGGCGCTGCACGACATGGGCCGGCCCGTCGACGTGCTGCGGCGGGTGCACGCCGCGCTCGCCCCCGGCGGTGCGGTGCTGATCGGCGACGAGCGGGTCGCGGACGCGTTCACCGCGCCCGGCGACGACGTCGAGCGGTTCATGTACGGCTGGAGCGTGCTGCACTGCCTGCCGGCGACCCTCGCCGAGCCCGGGCACGACGTCGCGAACGGCACCGTCCTGCGCGAGCAGACCGTGCACGGCTGGGCGCGGGACGCCGGTTTCCCGGGCGTCCGGACGCTCCCGATCGACAACGACTTCTGGCGGTTCTACCGCCTCGACAAGTGAGGGGACCGGCATGACCACCGCGACCACGAGCCGCGTACGGCTGGGCACCGGGATCGAGATCCACTACCGGGATCGGGGCGGCGGCCCGGAGCCGCTGCTGCTGCTGCACGGCTGGCCCGACTCCGGCTACGCCCACGACCCGCTGGTGGCCGCGCTGCCCGCCGGGCGCTGCCGCAGCCTCGCGGTCGACCAGCGCGGTTGGGGCGAGTCCGACCGGCCCGCCGACGGTTACACGATCGACGATCTCGCTGCCGACGCCGTCGCGTTCCTCGACGCGCTCGGCGTCCCCGCGGCGACCGTCGTCGGGCACTCGATGGGTAGCTTCGTCGCCCGCCGCGTCGCGCAGCGGGCTCCCGCGCGGGTGCGCAGGCTGGTGCTCATCGGCACGGCGCTGCACAGCGACAACGAGATCCTCCGGGAGGTGGTCGAGCAGATCCGCGACCTGCCCGACCCCGTCCCCGACGACTTCATCCGGGAGTTCGCCGCCGAGACCGTGCACCTGCCCCTCCCGGAGCCGTTCCTCGCCGGGCTCGTGGCCGAGAGCCGCAAGGCCCCCGCCCGAGTCTGGCGCGCGGTGCTCGACGGGATCGTCGACTACGACGACGCGGACCGGCTGTCCGACATCACCGCGCCGACGCTGGTCATCGGCGGCGAGCGGGACGCGCTCTTCTCGGTCGAGGAGCAGACGGCGGCCGCGGCCGCGATCCCCGGGGCCCGGCTCGAGCTGTACCCGGACACCGGGCACTGCCCGAACTGGGAACGGCCCGACCGCGTGGCGGCGGACCTCGCCCGCTTCGTCGGGACCACGTGAGGATCGGCTCAGCCCACCCCGGCCCGCGCTGGGGTGGGCGCCGAGATGAGCGCCGAGGCCCGGTAGCCCTCGATGACGAGCTCGCGGGTGGCCATGTTGACCCACCCGTGGTGCACGACCACAGTGCGGCCGAGCTCGCCGAGGCCCGGCGAGCTCGTGCGGTAGATGGCCGCGCACTCGATCCGAAAGCGCACGTCGGGCCAGCTGAAGGCGGGATCGAGGAACACCTCGAGCGGGGGCATCGGCATCCCGTTCGGCGGGTGGGCGTGGCCGAGGACGTCGGCGTACAGCGTGCCGGCGCTCGACGTCACCACCTCCCGGGCATCGACCACCCCGATGCCGTCGGGGCGGATCACGAAGGCGTCGACGCCGCGGACCAGCGCGCCCGCGGGCTCGCCTGCCACGATCGTTCCCTCGAAGCTGTTGTGCATCCGCAAGCCCTCGGGCAGCAGCCCCACGGTGACGAGCTCGGTGAGCGTGCCTTCCATCCGGAACAGGCGGGCATCGTGGTTGTGTTCAGGCATCGACGGACTCCTTCGGTGTCGGTTCGAACCCGGCGAGCAGGGCTTCGAGCTCGGTCTGCGTCATGCCGGGTACGGGATCGGCGGACGGCGTGGAGCGCAGGGTGTCGACCACGCGGTCCAGGCAGTGGTGGATCGGTGGCAGGTGCGAGCTGAGGACGGCCGTCGGCTGCAGGCGGCGGGCCTGGTCCAGGGCGTGCCCGAGCGCGGCCTCGTCGGCCGTCGTCACCCAGGCGCTGTCCACCGTTGCCCACGCGACCTGGTGGGGTGCCAGCACGTCCGGGGGCACGTCGTCGGCCCGGTGGGCGGCGGCCAGCTCCGCCGAGGGCAGGGGTGCGCCGAAGCAGTCCGAGCTGAACAGCGCGCCGGTGCGGTCGTCGAGGAACCCGACGGTCGCGGGGCTGTCGAACAGCGGCGGACGGATCGCGCGCAGGTTTCGGTCGCCGACGTTGACGGTGTCGCCCGGGTTGACCAGCCGGACCCGGTCGAGGGGGAACGGCTGCTCGGGCATCAGGCGTCCGACGGTCATGAAGGTGGTCAGCACCTGGGCCTGCGGTGCGATCTCGAGCAGCCGCCGCAGGCTGCCGGAGTGGTCGAGGTCCTCGTGGGTCAGCCAGATCCACCGCAGGTCCTCCGGGCGGATGAGCGAGGTCAGCGCGCTGAGGAACCGGTCGCCGAGGAATCCGGTGCCGGTGTCGACGAGCACGGGTTCGGCCGCGCGGATGAGGAAGGCGTTCATCCCGATCACGCCGGTGTTCGGCACCGGCCAGAACGTCGGGATCACGTGGGTGTCGGGAAGGGCGGCGAACGGCTCGCCCAGCTCGGGTTGCATGGGAGCCAGCGTCGGCCTGCGGACCGGTCGGCGAAGCGGTGCACGGCCCCCAGATAGCACGGCCGAGCACCCGGTTAGGCCTGGCCTGCTGTGCCCTCCGGGAGGAGCTCGGCGGCAACGGCGGCCAGTGCCGCCCGGTCCGGCGAGGCGGTCTTGCGCAGCAGGCCGGCGACGTGCTTCTCGACGGTGCGCGGGGACAGCACCAGGGCCTCCGCGATGTCGCGGTTGCTCAGGCGCCTGCCGATCAGCCGGAGCACGTCGACCTCGCGGCTGCTCACCCCGCGGGCCAGCAGCTCTTCGGGCACGACCGACAGCCCGCGGCCGCGCCTGGGCACCTGGCCCCCGGCGTCGCGGAGGAGTCGGCGGCAGGCCGTGGCCAGCACCGGCCGGTCGTGGTCGGCGAACCAGCGCACCGCCGCCTGCAGCCGGCCGAGCGGGTCGCCCCAGCCGTCGCGGTGCGCCGCCGGGCGACCAGCCAGCCGGTCAGGTGCACGAGCCACTCGCCCTCGACGTAGCCACCGAGGTCGGCGATTCCGGCGGCGAAGGCCGACTCGGCGGCGGCCGGGCGTCCGGCCCGAGCAACACGGCGTCCGCTATCCGCAGCAGGGAACGGTTGGAACCGGCCCGAGCAACACGGCGTCCGCTATCCGCAGCAGGGAACGGTTGGAACCGGGTGTCGCAAGCCCGGGGCGGCGGCGGCCTCTGCGCCGCCGCGGCGTCCCCGTCGGACACGGCGCGCAGCAGCGCCCACAGCCCCCAGTGCGGGAAGTGGTGTCCCGGCAGGCGCGCAGCAGGTCGGCGGCGCGGTCCAGCGCGTCGCGCGCGGCCGCGGGCTCGGCCCGGTGCAGGGCGAGCATCGCCCGGACCCTTCCCCACTCGCCTGCCTCGACGGCCCGGTCGTGCGGGGCGGCGGCCCGGCGCGGGCGAGGGCGTCCTCCATCGCGTCGACGTCCAGCTCGTGGGCGTACGAGCGGGCCACGGTCAGCAAGGCGGGGGCGAGCACCGAGGAACCGATCCGGCGCGCTACCGCGGCTGCCTGCAGCGCGGCCCGTCGGCCGTCCACGGTTCGTCCGCGGGCGACGAGTGCTTCGGCGAGGTGGAAGTCGACGACGGCGAGGGTGGCGGGCGATCCGGTCTCGACGGCTGCCCGGCGGGCCCGCTCCAGGCGGTCGGTGCGCATCGTGTCCAGCAGGTCGATGGTGCCCAGCTCGTGCAGGCGCGCGCCCGCCACACGGCGAGGCTGTGCCGTTGTGCCAGGTCGAGTGCCGCGGCGAAGGCGCGCTCGGCTCCGTCGACGTCGTGCAGCCGCGCGGCCTGCCCGAGCACCTCCCACGCCTCGCAGCGAAGCGCCGGCGGAACACCGGGCGCGTCGACGACGGCGCGGGCACCGGCCCGGGCCCGTTCCGCGTGGCCGGCGCCCATGTCGATCTGCGCCCGCAGGACGGTCGCGGCGGGATCGTCGCCGCCGACCAGAGCCCGTGCCTCCTCGCACCGGCCGGCGACGAGGAGCGCCCGGGCGAGCGCGAGCTCCAGGCGCGCCGGGGAGTCGCCGCGGGCCCGCCGCTCGACGAGCGCCTGCTCGCCGATCTCGAGCGCGGCGTCGACGTCGCCTGCGAGCGCGCGGACGGCGGCCAGCTCCTCCCGCACCTGCAGTGGGTGTGCCCCGGCCGGGGGCAGCAGGTCGAGGGCGTGCTTGAGGCGGGCTGCGGCGGTCGCGAGCGCGCCGTCGTCCCGGTCCCGGCGACCTTGCTCGCCGAGCAGCCGCGCGGCTTCCTCGCGGTCGCCGGCGAGCTCGGCCAGCTCGGCGGCCCGGCCGCACCAGGCGCGGGCATGCCCGGGTGCGCGTCCGCGACGGCGTCCAGCGCCCGCCGGGCGAGCGCCGCGCGTTCCGGCCCGAGGAGCAGCGTGGCGATGTGGTCGCGGGTCAGCGCGTGCCGGAACCGGATCCCGCCGTCGCCGGGGTCGGTGGCGAGGAACTGCGCGTAGGTCGCCTCGCGCAGTGACGCCAGCACCGCCTCCGGCTCGAGCCCGGTCGCGCTCGGCAGGAGGGCCCAGTCGACGTGGCGGCCGAGCAGCGCCGCCACGTGCAGCACACGCTGGGTGCGCGGGTCCAGCGTGGCGAACCGCGCGGTGACCGACTCCGCGACCGTGGCCGGCACCGTGGCGTGCAGCCGCCGCTCGACGACGCGCCAGCCGCCGTCGACCGGCAGCAACGCCCCGCATCGGAGCAGCCCGGCGAGCAGCTCCTCGACGAAGAAGGGCACGCCGTCCGCCCGGTCCCGGATGAACTCCGACAGCCCGGCCGGCACCGCGTCCGTCCCGAGGCACAGCCGCACCATCCGGTCGACGTCCGCATCTCGCAGCGGGGTGAGCTCGACGAGCCGGGCGGCGCGGCCGTCGGTCCACCTGCGGACGAACCGGGCGGAGTCCCCGGGAGGCTCCGGGCGCAGCGTCACGATGCAGCCCGCGCCGTGGTCGGCGGCGTTCGTGACCAGGTAGTCGAGCACGACGACGGTGTCGGCGTCCGCCCAGTGCAGGTCCTCCACCAGGAGCAGGCGCCGCGGGGGCGGGCGGCCGCGGACAGCAGCCGCAGCAACGCCTCGGCCGTACCCGCCGTGGACGGGCCTGCTCCACCCGGCACCTGCTCGCCCGCCAGCCGCCCGAGCGCCGCTCGCACCGGGCGCAGCGGCGGGTCGGCGGCAACCCGGACGAGCGCCGCTCGCACCGGGCGCAGCGGCGGGTCGGCGGCAACCCGGACCGGAACGCCGTGGCGACGACCTCGGCGAACGGCCCGAACGGGGACGATGCGGCCCGCTCCAGCACGCGGCCCTGCAGCACGACCAGATCGCGGCCGCGGGCCAGGCGCGGGCCTCGCCGAGCAGGCGGGACTTGCCGGTGCCGGCGTCGCCGAGCAGCACCGTGCCCCGGCCCGCGCCCGTCGCCGCGGCCTCGACCGCCTCGCGCACCGCGCCCAGCTCGGCGCTCCGGCCGACGATCTGCGGGCAGAGCAGCTGCTGCACAGGTCGAGGATGGGCCGCGGAGACCCGCCCGACAACCGTCGGATTCAGCGCACGAGCAGCATGTCGATCAGGAGGTCCAGCGTGTCGGCCGACGTGGCCGGCTCCAGCCACGAGCCGGAACTGACGACATGCAGTCAAGAACATGCCGTTACGGCATGGTCAAGCTGCGCAGCAAGGCCAGGTCGGCGCGGTCGACGTCGCGGGGTTCGTACCCGCTGTGGAACAGCAGTTGCTGCTCCACGGAGATGCAGCCGACCGGGCGACCGACGATGGTCCCCGTGGTGAAGCAACCCTTTGGCCAGAGGGGGCCGGCCTGGCGGCCGTCGCCTGCCTCGTCGAACGTCACCCGGTGGAGGTCCACCCGGCCTCGACCCCCGGCGACCACCTCGACGCGAACCGGTCGCCAGTCGGTCTCGACCACGTACCCCAGCCGGCCGAGGGCCTGCAGCGCCGCGGGTTCGTGCTCGGCGGCGATGGCGAGGTCCAGGTCGCGATGCGGTGGGGTCCGGCGCCCGCCCAGCGCGTCGACCCCCCATCCGCCGCCGATCCACGCGTCGCAGCCGGCCGCGGTGAGGGCGTCCAAGACGGTGTGGACCTCGCCGGCATCCGTGCCGTCAGTCTGCAGCGAGGCCCCGGGCGAGTCTGCTCATCGCGCGCGTGAGTTCGGCGAGCTGGTGGCCCTCGTCGTGGCGCCAGTGCCGGACCTGTTCCGCGGTAAGTGCGGCGAGCAGCACGTCGGCGCGCAGGTCCGGGTCGGGCGCGCCGGCCTCGGCGAGCAGGATCCGGCAATGCAGGCGCCAGAAACGGTGTGATCCGGTGCTGGCCCACCACGCCGAGGCGCCGGTATGGCCGCACGAGCTGGCCACCGTCCGGCGGGACGGGCACTGGGACGCCGGCACGGCCACGGCCGAGCTGCTCGCAGCCGACCCATCGCGGCTCGCACCGCCGGACCGACTGCGGGACGGTGCGTTTCACCCCCGTTGCCGACCTCGAGGCCATCCGGATCGGGCCGCTCACCGCCTGGGTGCTGCACTCACCGGGCCACACGCCGGGTGGGATCGGCCTGCTCGTCGGGGACCAGCTGCTGAGCGGTGACACGCTCTTCCCCGGCGGGCCCGGGCTCACCGGTCCTCCGCTCTCCGACTTCCCCACGATCGTCGGCTCGGTGCGCACGCTCCTCGCCCTCCCGGGCGAGACCGTGATCCACCCCGGCCACGGCCCCGACACCACCGTCGCGATCGAGCGCTCCCAGCTGGACGAGTGGGTCAGGCGCGGCTGGTGATCCCGCTCGGCCCGCTGTCTCTCTGCCGCCGAACCGGTAGCCGGTCGTTCGGGCCGCGCCCGCGGGACCGGACGAATCAGCGTGCCCGGTCCATCGACCGCCCGGGTACGTCGGGCCCGGGGAGCCAGCGGAGTGCGAGCGCACCGAGCGCCACGTGCAGCAGGCTCGCCACCGCGGCCACCGCGTGCAGGCCGGTGACGAACGCGGTCTTCGCGTCCTCGGCGGCCGCCGGCGCGAGGTCCGGGAGCTGGAGCGTTCCGTCGAGGGTGGGGGCGAGGTCGGGCCCCTGGAGGCGGAAGACCAGCGCGGCGAGCGACCCGAGGAGCGCGATGCCGAGCGCGTTGCCGATCTCGTTGCTGGTCTCCGCGATCGCACCGGCCGACCCGGCCCGTTCGGCGGGGACGGCGCCGACCGCGGTGTCGGCGACCAGGGAGAACGAGATCCCGTAGCCGACGCCCGCCACGATCGTGGACGCGATGTACCAGCCGATCCCGCCGGTGGTCGACACGGCCAGCAGGAGCAGCAGGCCCGCGGCGATGGAGAAGTGGCAGCCGACGAGGGCGGTCCGCTTGCCGATGCGGTCGACCACGACCGGCGTGACGATGCAGGTGGTGGTGAGCACGACCGCGCCGGGAAGCGCGAGGAGCGCGGCGTGCAGGACCGGCAGGCCGAGCACCGACTGGAGGTGGACGCCGGACAGGTACGCCGCCGCCGACCACGCGGCCAGCGGCAGCAGCCCGGTGATGATCGCCACCGTGAACACGCGGTCGCGGAAGAGCGAGAACTCCACCAGCGGGTGCTCGAGACGCCGCTGGCGCCGGACGAACCACGCCAGCAGGACCAGGCCCGCGACTCCCACGACGACGGGGAGCACCGACAGGCCTTCCGCGGCGGCGTGCTTCAGGCCGTACATCGCCAGCAGGAGGCCTGCGGCGGAGGTCACGACGCTGGGGGCGTCGACGCGGCCCGGACGCGTCAGGCGCACCTCGCGCAGCAGGACCGGCGCGAAGAGCAGGAACGCGGCGATGACCGGAAGGTTGATCAGGAAGACCGATCCCCACCAGTACCGTTCCAGCAGGACGCCACCCAGGACGGGGCCGATGGCGAACCCGGCGGCGAACGTGGCGGCGAAGATCCCGATGGCCTGTGCCCGGCGCCGCGGATCGGTGAACAGCTCGCTCAGCACGGCGAGAGCCGACGGCAGGAGCGTCGCACCGGCCACCCCCGTGAGCGCACGGGCGGCGATGAGGAGCTCCGGGCCGGGCGCGAACGCCGCCGCCGCCGAGCCGGCGCCGAAGACGGCGGCACCGACCATGAGCAGCCGCAGCCTGCCGTACCGGTCGCCGATGTTGCCGAACGCGATCAGCAACGAACCGACGGCGAACCCGTAGACGTCCAGGATCCACAGCGCCTGGTCGGCCGTCGGCGCGAGGGCCTGGCTGATCCGGGGCATCGCGAGGAACAGGATCGACCCGTCCATGGAGACCAGCAGGACGGGTCCGAGGATCACCAGGAGTCCCAACCACGCTTTCAGGGCCGGGGCGTCGTGCGTGTGCTGTCGGGGCATGCGGGCGACGCTGCGGTATGACCCGATGGGCAGCCATCCCCGTGCTGTGGGTAGATCCAGCAGGTGTACCCACCGGCGGGCGGTGCCGCCTAGCCTCGGTGCCGTGGAGAGCCTCGGAGCCTTCCTGAAGAGCCGCCGTGACCGCGTCACGCCTGCCGAGGTCGGCCTGCGCACCTACGGGACCGCGCGCCGCGTCCCCGGTCTGCGACGTGAAGAGCTCGCCCAGCTCGCGGGGGTGAGCGCCGGGTACTACACGCGTCTGGAGCAGGGGCAGGCCGAGACCGCCTCCGCGCACGTCCTCGACGCGCTCGCGCGGGTGATGCAGCTCGACGAGATCGAGACCGTGCACCTGCACAACCTCGCGCGGCAGCCCGTCGGCCGCGGCCTGGCCGACCCGCCCCGCGAGGAGCCCCACCCGCGCGTACTCGCGCTGCTCGAATCCCTCGGTGACGCCACTCCGGCGATCGTGCTCGGCAGGCGTGCCGACGTGCTGGCGTGGAACCGGGCAGGGCACGCCCTGAAGGCCGAGCACCTCCCCTTCGCGCGCCGCACGACCCGGCGCTGCGCCCGTCGCTCCCGAGGATGTTCTTCCTCGACCCGCTCACGCGCGACCTGCACCGCAACTGGGACGAGGTCGCCCGCGCCCACGTCGCCTACCTGCGGCTCACCGCGGGCCGCTACCCCACGGACGCGTTGCTGGCCGAGCTCATCGGGGAGCTCACGATGCGCAGCGACGAGTTCGCCACCATGTGGGCCACCGGGGAGGTCGCCGACTGCACCGTGGGCGTCATGGACCTGCAGCACCCCACCGTCGGCGCCGCGAACGTCACCTACCAGGTCTGGCTCCAGCCCGACAGCCCCGACCACCGGCTCGAGATCTACACCCCGAACGACCCCGGCTCCGCCGACGCGCTGCGGATATTGGCCCACGAGATGAGTAGATCGACGCGCGTCACGGGTGATCACCAGTGATTACCGGTGATACTGGGTAGTATCCGCGCGAGGGGTCGCAGCTCCACCGACGTTCACCGACGACGACGTACGGGAGACGAGGTCAACGATGACTCATGGACAGGTGTCGACCCGCCAGCCGAGGGTCGTGCTCGACGGCTTCTCCTTCCTCGAGTGCCCGAGATGGCACGACGGCAGGCTGTGGCTGTCGGACTTCTACACGAACAAGGTCGTGGCCACCGATGGCCGGGGCGGCAGCGAGGTCGTGGCCGACGTGTCGGGCCAGCCGTCCGGGCTCGGGTTCCTCCCCGACGGGCGGGCCCTGATCGTCTCGATGCGCGACCACCGCGTCCTCGTCCGGGACGGGTCGGGGCGGCTGGAGGAGCACGCCGACCTGTCCGGCGTGGTCACCGGGGTGCTGAACGACATGCTGGTGGACGATCGCGGGCGCGCCTACGTGGGCAACTTCGGCTTCGACCTGATGGGCGGCGCCCCGCTGCGGTACACGACGCTCACCCGGGTCGACCCCGACGGCACCGTCACCACCGTGGCGGAGGACCTCGGGTTCCCCAACGGCATGGTGCTCCTGCCCGGCGGAGTGCTGGTCGTCGCCGAGACGTTCGCCGGCAGGCTCACCGCGTTCGACATCGGCGACGACGGCGAGCTGAGCGGCCGGCGCGTGTGGGCGCAGTTCGGTGAGACGCCGCAGACCGAGGACGTCGGCGAGGCCGTCGCGCAGCTCGAGGTGGCTCCCGACGGCATGTGCGCGGACGCCGAGGGGTCGATCTGGGTGGCCGACGCACTCCACAACCGCGTCCTGCGGGTCCGGGAGGGCGGCGAGATCCAGGAGGAGGTCCCGGCCGGCACCGGGGTGTTCGCCTGCATGCTCGGCGGCGACGACGGCCGCACCCTCTACCTGTGTGCCGCTCCTTCCTTCCCCGAGCACGAGCGCAGGCCGGTCCGCGAGGCCCAGTTGCTGGCCGTCGACGTCGACGTGCCGCACGGCGGCCTGCCCTGATCGGTTCGACTCCGTCCGACGAAGGAAATGGAGGGCCCCATGGAGGTGTCCTGCGCGTTCCCGACAGCTCTGGATTCCCCGGACAACATCGCGCTGGCCGAGCAGTTGGGCTACGCACGGGCGTGGGTCTACGACACGCCCCAGCAGAGCCCCGACGTGTGGATGACGCTCGCGCTGGCCGCCGAGCGGACCGAGCGGATCGGGCTCGGCCCGGGGGTGTTGGTGCCGAGCCTGCGCCACCCGATGGTCAACGCGGCCGCCACTGCGACCCTCGCCGCGCTGGCGCCCGGCCGGGTCGCGATCTCGTTCGGCACCGGCTTCACGGGCCGCCGGGCGATGGGCTACGGCGCGATCACCTGGGCGTACATGGAGTCCTACATCCGCGCCTACCGCGGCCTCCTGCAGGGCGAGGTGGTCGAGTGGGAGGGCGCCGGCATGCGGATGCTGCACCCCGACGGGCACGCTCCCGCCCGGCCGGTCGACGTTCCCATCCTGATCGGCGCACTCGGGCCGAAGGGCCACGAGGTGGCCAAGCGCCTCGGGGACGGCCTCTACGTGACCCTCCAGCTCCCCTCCTTCGCGAGCGAATACTCCTGGGTGCCCTACCTCGTGTGGGGCACGGTGCTCGACGACGGCGAGGCCACCGACTCCGACCACGCGCGGCTCGCCGCGGGTCCCGGCTGGGCACTGGCCTACCACGGCGCCTACGAGTTCGGCGGCCCACCGCGGTGCGTGCGCTCCCCGGCGGCGGGGAGTGGATGGACGTGGTGGAGCGGAGCGCGGGGGAGCAGCGGCACCTCGCGGTCCACTCCGGACACTGCGTGGAGCTCAGCGAGGCCGATCGGGCGGCGTGGGACGCGGGCGGGCACGCGATGCTGCAGGACGTCACCATGAGCGGCACGCGCGACCAGATCCGGGGCCGCCTGGACGAGGCCGCCGCCCGCGGCGTCACCGAGATCGTGTTCCAGCCCTGCGGCCCCGATGTCCGCACCGAGCTCGAGCGGTTCTTCGACGCCGCGACCGGCTGATCCCGGAGCCGACCGCACGAGCGTGTGCCGGGATGGGAGACGGCTGTGCGTATGGTGGTACGGTCCGGATCCGATCGGCGAGCACGAAAGCGCGGAATGTGACGGCGGTGGAGAAACCGGCCAGCAAGGTTCGGTCGATGAACAGCGTGTTGAGCACGCTCCGCGTCCTCGAGGAGGTCGCCGCCCGCCAGCCCATCGGCGTGTCCGAGCTCGCGCGGGTCACCGCCATGCCGAAGAGCTCGGTGCAGCGATGCCTGGTCACGCTGCAGCAGGCGGGCTGGCTCCGGGTCGTCGACGTCGACCGCACGCGCTGGGGCGTGACGATGAAAGCCCTCGCCATCGGGCTGCGGGGGACCGGCGAGCAGGATCTGCGCGATCTCGCCCGACCCGTCATCAGGCGGCTCGCGGCCGAAACCGACGAGACGGTCCACTTCTCGCTGCGCGACGGGGACGACGTCATCATCATCGCCAGGGAGGACACCACCCAGGCCGTTCGCGTGTTCATCGAGGTCGGCACGCGACTGCCGCTGCGGGCCACGTCGGCCGGGGTCGCGATCCTGGCCCGCCTGGACCCGGCCGAGGCCGCCGAGGTGCTCAAGCACAACGTCGAGGACTTCGCCGAGCCGGTTCCGGGTGCCGACGAGCTTCGGGAGGAGATCGCCCGCACCACCGAGCGGGGTTACTCGCTCAACGGGTCCGCCTGGTTCCGTCCGCACGTCGTCTCCCTCGGCGCCGCGATCACCAACGCGACGGGCCGCCCCATCGCCGCGCTGACGTTGTCGATCCCGGAGATGCGCTTCGTGCCGTCGGAGGAGGGGACGTTGGCGCGCCTGACCGTCGCCGCCGCGGAGGAGATCAGCGGCCTGATCTCCTCCGTCTGAGCCGAGCGGCAGCGACTGATCGGCGCGACTTCACACACCCAGTACGGACTTCACACAAGGCCAGCCTTGTGTGAAGTGGCAACGGGGTGTGTGAAGTGGCTGTCGGCAGGGGGCGAGAGCTCGGGTGGTCGGCTCGAGGAGAACAGGCGTTAGAAGGCTCGGTGGTACTGCCTCGGCCAGGACTCGAGCGGGTCGGAGCCCTTCGCGCGCAGTGCCCAGTAGGGGTCGCGCAGCATCGCCCGGCCGACCAGCACCGCGTCGACCAGCTCCGGGATCGCCTCGTCGAGGTGGTGCGGCTCGGAGACCATCCCCGAGGCCGCGACGAGGACCCCCGCCTCCCGGAACCGGGGGCCGTACCGGGCGTTGTGCAGGGGCTCGGCGAGGCGCAGTGCCTCGGGGACCAGTGCGCCGGACGAGAGGTCGACGACGTCGACGCCCGTCGTGCCCAACCGGGCCGCGACGGCGACCACGTCGTCCGTGGTCAGCCCGCCTTCGAGCAGGTCCTCCGCGGGCAGTCGCACGATCAGCGGCTTGTCCACCGGCCACCCGATGCGGATGGCCCGCACCATCTCCAGGGGGAACCGCATCCGCCGTTCCAGGTCGCCACCCCATTCGTCGCTGCGGTGGTTGGCCAGCGGCGAGAGGAACTCGTGGAACAGGTACCCGTTCGCGCCGTGCAGCTCGAGGACCTGGTAGCCGGCGCGGTGCGCGTTGCGGGCGGCCCGCACGACGTCCTCGAGGATCCGGGTCCCGTCGCGGGTGGTCATCTCGGCCGGGACGGTCAGGCCGGCGAACGGGAGGGGTGACGGCGCCAGCGGCAGCCACCCGCCCTCGGCGGGCGGCACCGGGTTCCGGGCCCCGCCGTTGTCCCACGGCACGCCGTGCGAGCTCTTGCGTCCGGCGGCGCCGAGCTGGACCGCGGGCACCGAGCCGAGGGTGGTGATGGCCTCGGCGAGCCGCCGGTGGCCCGCCACCTGCTCCTCGGTGTACAGGCCGAGATCGCGGGTCGTGGTGCGCATGTCGGGGGCGACGGCGCTGCACTCGACCACCACCATGCCGACGCCGCCCGCTGCGCGGGCGCCGTAATGGGCGAGGTGCCAGTCGGTCGGGGCGCCGGAGTCGTCGGCGGAGTACTGGCACATCGGGGAGAGCCAGACCCGGTTGGGGACCGGCACGTCCCTGAGCCGGAGGGGGTCCCAAGCCGTGGACATCTAGTCGATCCTCGCTGTCATGAGGAGCCCGGCGGTCTCCTCGGGTGCCTCGACGAGGAAGTGGTGGCTGCCCAGATCGTGGACGACGAAGTCGATCCGGTCGCCGTAGCGGTCCACGGCCGCCGGGTCGAGCAGGCCGCGCACGGCGAGCGTGGTGACCGGCTGCGGCACGCTGCGCAGTGCCTCGTCCATGTCCCAGCGCAGCAACCCGTCGAGCGCGGCCGCGCCCACCGCGGGCGGGATGCTCGACATCTTCTGGAAGATCGCCTCGCCGAACTCCGGGTCCGTGCCCGGGACCGAGCCCATGACGACCAGGCTGCGCACGGCGGCCGGGAAGTCGTCCTCGAACGAGCGGACCATCCGGCGTGCCACCTCGTCCGCGATCGCCGGGTAGAGGCCGAGGAAGTGGAACGAGTCGATCCCGATCACCTGCGCGACCACGTCGGGCCGCAGCCGCGCGAGCTCGACACCGACCGCGCCTCCGAGGGAGTGCCCCACGACGGTGCAGCGCCGCACCGACTCGGCGTCGGTCACCGCGGCGACGTCCCGCGCGAACTCGGCCACCGTCCAGGCGGTGCGGGCCGAGCGGGAGTCGCCGTGCTCGGCGAGGTCGACGGTGATCACCCGATGGTCGGCGGGGAGGAATGCGGTGACCGGCGCGAAGTCCGTCCGGCGGCATCCCCAGCCGGGTACGTAGACCCAGGTCGGCCCGTCCTCGGGGCCGCTCAGGGTGTAGTGGATCGACGTCTCGTCGCCACGCCGCACCCTGCGGGTGGAACCTTCGATACTGATCATGAACACGGAACCTCCTCGTTCCACATCAGTGAACGAGCGTATCGACTGACGGAACACTAAGGTGTGGCCGGCAGGGCGTCAACGGTCGGCTGCGGCGCCCGATTCGCCGTCCTGCTCGGTCCGAAGTGGACGGACCCGTCCGGCTCGACGCGGACCGAGGGGTCGAGCTCGCGGGAGGAGCCCTCGACGAGTGCCCTGATCCGTCCGGCGGTGGCCGGGTCGGCGACCTGGGGTTCGCCGAGGTCGTCGAGGGTGATCGGGATGATCCGCAGGCGCGGCGGGACCTGTGCGGGCATCTCCACCTCGAAGACGGCGCTGTCGAACCAGGGCGTCCCCTCGAAGAGCCGGGAGGCGCGGTAGGGGAGGCCGAAGTAGGTGTGGGGTCGCTGAACCTCGCCCGTGTGGAACAGGAAGTTGCCGAGCGAGTAGAGGATGAGCCCGTCGTTCCAGCGCTCGACGGGATGCAGGCAGTGGGGGTGGGTCCCCGCCACGACGTCCGCTCCCGCGTCGACGAGTCGCCTGCCCAGGTCCTGCTGGTACTGCGCCAGCAGTCCCTGGTTCGGCGGGAGGTAGGCGAACGGGACGCCCCAGTGCAGGCACACCACGACCCGGTCGGCCTCGGCGCCGGCCGCGCGCACCCGTTCCTCGACCCGCACGACGTCCGCCTCGTGGGCGGCGCTGCGCACGAACGGCGGCGTGCCGGGCTGTTCCTTCAGCAGCGTGCCGTCCAGCGCGAAGCTCTGGTCGACCCGCAGCGGGGCGATGCCGGGGCGGGCCGGCGTGGCGCCCGCGCCCGGCGGCAGGGTGGCGCAGAAGCTGAGCACGGCGACGCGCCCTCCGGTCACCGTGTCGACGACGACCCCAGCGTCCGCCTCGGCGAGCGTGCGGCCCCCACCGGCGTGCCGGACGCCGACGTCGTCGAGGGCTCGCATCGTGCTGAGCAGGCCTTCCGCGCCGTGGTCGAGCGCGTGGTTCGTGGCCAGCGAGACGACGTCGACACCGAGATCGCGCAGTGGACGCGCGGTCGCCGTGGGCACCCGGATCGTCATCTCCTTCTCGGCCGGGCGGTCGGTGTCGACCAGCGGGGCCTCGAGGTTCGCGATCGTGAGGTCGCCGCTCCGCAGCAGGGGGAGGGCCGAGCCGTCCCGGCGCTGCGCCGCGCCCGGGCGAGCACGGTGTCGCCGACGAGAACGATCTTCACGGGCTTCCTCCGGGAGATGTGGCGGTTGACACGGGCGCGGAGCTCCGCTCGAATGCGTGCCGGACAGTAGCACGAGCGTTCCGTCATAGTGAACGAATCGCTCGCGCCGTCGATCCTCGTAGCCCCGGAGGCGAACCCGCGATGTCACCCAACCGCTACAGCGGATACCAGTCCTTCTCGTACCTGGAGGCGGGTACGGACTACACCGAGTTCGCGCCCTCGGCGGACGTCGGCCGGTTGCCGGAGCACGACCTCGGGCTCACCGAGGCCGAGCTGGCGCGGGCCGAACGCCTCCTCGCGGACGCCGTCGTGGTGTCGTTGCACGACCACCCGGTGCGGCTGCCCCACCACGCCCGGACGGAGTTGCTCGACTGGAACCGCGGGGCCCGGCTCGCCTACGGCTACGAAGGGCTGAGCCGTTCCGGATTGGACGCCGTGTTCGACAACCTCGGCTGGGGGGCGTGCGAGTCCCGCAACGGGTGGAAGTGGGACGACGTCATCACGGACCTCGGCATGCGGTTCTGCGACTTCGCGCACCAGGACTACGTGATCCGCGCCGAGTCGGTCACCGACATCCGGCGCGCGCACGCCGAGGGGCGGCTCGCCGTGGTCGCAGGCCTGGAGGGCGCGGCGCTGATCGAGAACGAGATCGACCGGCTGGACGTGCTCTACGGGCTGGGTGTCCGCCAGATCGGCATCGCCTACAGCGACGCCAACGCCCTCGGGAGCGGGCTGCGCGAGCTGGGCGACGGTGGCCTGACCGCGCTCGGGCGGCGCGCCGTCCGTCGCATGAACCAGCTCGGGATGGCCATCGACGTGTCGCACTCCGGGGACCGGACCGCCCTCGACGTGATCGAGGCCAGCGAGCGGCCCGTGCTCATCACGCACGCCGGGGCGCGGGGGGTCTGGGACACCCCGCGGATGAAGCCCGACGACGTCATCCGGGCCTGCGCCGAGTCCGGCGGGATCATCGGGATCGAAGCCGCCCCGTACACGACCGTCAGCCCGCAGCACCGCAGGCACACCATCGAGTCGGTGATGGACCACTTCCGCTACTGCGTCGACCTGGTCGGGATCGAGCACGTCGCGTTCGGACCGGACACCTTCTTCGGCGACCACCTGGACGTCCACCACGTGATGAGCCAGAAGTGGGGTGTCGCCGACACCATCAGGTCCGGTCCGGAGTTCGAGACGATCGATGCGGTCGCCGGGTTGGAGAACCCGGGCGAGTGCTTCCGCAACATCACCCGCTGGCTGGTCAAGCACGGCTACCCGGACGACGAGATCACCGCCGTGATCGGCGGGAACGCGCTCCGCGTGCTCGAGAAGATCTGGTGAGGCCGCCGATGAGGGGGAAGGTCCTCGGCGCCGCGATGGTCGGGCATGCCGTCGAGTCCTACGACTTCGTCATCTACGGGGCCTCCGCGACGATCATCGCCAGGCACTTCTTCCCCAACACGAACCCCACACTGGCGATCCTGTCGACCCTGGCCGTGTACGGCCTCGCCTTCGTGGTGCGCCCGCTCGGTGCCGCCGTGTTCGGCAGCATCGGCGACCGCCTCGGTCGACGCACTGCGCTGTCCGCCGTGGTGCTGATCATGGCGGTGTCGACGGCGGCGATCGCGGTGCTGCCCGGCTACGCGACGGCCGGGGCCGTCGCCCCGCTGCTGTTGCTGTGCTGTCGGCTCGCCCAGGGCGTCTCGATGGGTGCCGAGTACACGAGCGCGGCCTCCTACGTGATGGAGCAGGCCCCGGCGCACCGGCGAGGACTGTGGGTCAGCGCGGTGAACAGCGCCACCTTCGTCGGTTCGGCCTTCGCCGCGCTCGCGCTGCTCGCGCTGCAGTTGCTGTCACCCGAGGCGTACGCCGACTGGACGTGGCGGCTGGCCTTCGCTTTCGGCGGCGTCATGGCGCTGGTCGGTCTCTACATGCGGCTGCGCCTGGAGGAGACGGCCACCTTCCGCGCCCTGGAGAGCAGGGGCGAGGTCGCGGTGAGCCCGGTGCGGGACACCTTCCGCAACTGGCGGCTCTTCCTCCTGCTCTTCGCGATCTTCGCCCTGCTCGCCGTCGTCGTCCACAACCTCCTCGGCTACTTCCCCACCTATCTGGCGACGACCGGTGGTCTCCCCGACGGCACCGTGCTGACCGCAGGCGTCGTCGCGCTCCTGCTGTGCGCCGCGACGTGCGTGCTCACCGGGGTGCTCGTCGACCGGTTCGGACGCAAACCGCTGCTGGTCGTCGGGGTGGTCCTCGCCGTCGTGGGGTCCGTGCCCGCGTACCTGCTGGCGGGCGGCGGGACGTTGCTCACCACGCTGGCCGCCGAGATCCTCCTGGTCCTGCCGGCCGCGGTGATCGGCATGTCGGCCACGATCATCGCGGTGGAGATCGTGCCGCCGCACATCCGCGTGACCAGCACGGCGCTGGCCTACAACACGGCCTACGCGGTGTTCGGCGGTACGGCCCCGGTCCTCGGAGCGCTGCTCACCGCGTGGTTCGGACGCCTCGCGCCCGGCGCGTACATCACGGTGCTGGCGGTGGTCGCCCTGGTCGTCGTGGTGGTCGCCATTCCGGAGACGCGCAACCGCGCGGTGGCCGAACCAGATCCCGTCGAGAACGACGAAGAATCCGAGGTGCTCCGTGGAGTCAGGTGAGGTGTCCATGCCCGCATCGGTGAAGGACCGGATCGCCGCCGAGTTCGCCCGGCACGAGCCCGCGGTCGTCGAGCTGTCGCGCCGGATCGGCGCACATCCGGAGATCGCCTTCGAGGAGCACCGGACCGCGGCTGCCGTCGTCGAGCTGCTGAAGGCGCATGGTGGGTTCGACGTCGAGGAAGGGGTGGCCGGGCTCGACACGGCCTTCGCGGCCACCGCGGGCACCGGGTCCCTCGCGGTCGGCCTGTGCGCCGAGCTGGACGCGCTGCCGGGGATCGGGCACGGGTGTGCGCACAACGTCATCACGGGGACGTCGGTGGCGGCGGCCCTCGCCCTCGCTCCCGTCGCCGACGAGCTGGACCTGACGATCCGGCTGCTGGGCACCCCAGCCGAGGAGGTGCTGACCGGGAAGGTGATCATGCTGCGCGCGGGGGCCTTCGACGGCCTGCACGCCGCGATGATGATGCACCCGACGCTGAAGGACATGGCCGCACCGCACATCCGGGCGGTCCGGCACTGGGCGATCTCCTACCGGGGACGGACCGCGCACGCCTCGCGCCCGTTCGAGGCGCTCAACGCCGCCGACGCGGTGACCGTCGCGCAGGTCGCGATCGGGTTGCTGCGCCAGCAGAAGCGCGACGCGGACCGGGTGCACACCTGGGTCAGGGAGGCGGGCACGGCCGTCAACGTGATCCCGGGTGCGGCCACCGTGGAGTGCATGATCCGGGCCGACTCGCTCGACGACGTCGACCTGCTGTGGCCCCGGGTGCGCCGCTGTTTCGACGCGGGCGCGCTCGCCGCGGGCGTGGCCATGGAGATCACCGAGCTGGCCTCGGTCAACGGCTTCCACCACGACCGGGACCTGGCCGGGCTGTTCCAGACCAACGCCGAAGCGCTGGGCCGGACGTTCCCCGACTACGCCGACCGCTCGCTCGGGTCCACGGACATGGCCGAGGTCTCGGTCCACATGCCGGCGATCCACCCGGTCCTGTCGTTCGACTCCCCGCCCGAGGACGGGAACCACACCGCCGCGTTCGCCCGCACCGCCTCGGGACCCGAGGGCGCGCGGGCGATCCACGACGGCGGGCTCGCGTTGGCGTGGACGATCGCCGACGCGGCCCGGGACGGTGCGCTCCGCCGCCGCCTCACCGAGGCCGGCCCGTTCGTGTGGCGGGAGGACCCGCCGGTCGGCTGACCGGCGGGGGCGGCCCCGCCCCGGCTCAGACGCTGACCGGGGTGAGGGCCTCACCCATCCACCGCGCGATGGCCGTGACCTTGGCGTCCGTGCCCGGCTGTCCCATCACCTGCAGGCCGAAGGGGAGACCGCCGACGCCCATCAGCGGCGCGTTCACCGCAGGGGCACCCAGCAGGGAGCTCGGGAAGTTGAAGCCCGGGTCCCCGGTCGGCCACCGGACCGGCTCCTGGCCGGGCGCGTCGCCCGGCCATTCCGGAGCGAGACCGCTCGAGGTCGGCGCGATGACCGCGTCCACCCGGGGACCCAGGAGCGCGTACGTGGCCTGCACCGCGGCGCGCGTGCGCAGGGCCTCCTCCGTACCCCGCTGCCCCGAGCCGCTCCGCGGCCTCGATGAAGAACCGCTTGCCGCGTGCGCTGACGCCGTCGGGGTCGTTCGCCACGATGTCCCGGAACGCCCAGTAGTGCTCCCACGCCAGGATCCCGCTACCGAGGTCCGTGACGCCCGAGAGGGACTGCTCGAACCGCTCCACCACGGCGTCGTCGGCACGCCGCAGTACCGTCACCCCCGCAGCCTCGACCTGCGCGACGACCTGGTCGAACGCACCGCGGCTGACGGGGTCCAGCCGCTCCCCGGCCTCGGTCTCGATCACGGCCACCGTGCCGGGCCGGCGGGCGGGCGGCGGTGTGGCAGGACCGTACAGCGCGGGCCGGCCCGGGTCGCCGCCCGCACGCGAGGCGATCGCGATGGCGATCAGCCACATGTCCTCCGGGCACGCCGCCAGTACGCCGTGCGACGTCATGCTGGAGGTCTGCCGCTCGCCGCGGTTGATGGCGCCCTGGGTCGGCTTCAGGCCCCAGGCCCCGTTGAAGCTCGCCGGCCGCATGAGGGAACCACCGGTCTGCGTCGCGATCGTGGCCGGCACCATCCGCGCCCCCACAGCAGCGCCCGAGCCGGACGAGGATCCGCCCGGGGTGTGCCGCGGGTCGAAGGGGTTGGTCGTCGGACTCGGCTCCGGACCACCCAGCTCTGTGGTCACGGTCTTGCCGAGCACCACCGCGCCGGCCCGGCGCAGTGCCCACACCGCGGCGTTGTCCCGCTTCGGGAAGTTCCCCGCGAACGCCGCGCACCCCATCTGGGTGGGCATGTCCCGGGTCTCCAGCAGATCCTTGATGCCGATCGGGAGCCCGTCGATCGGCGACAACGGCTCGCCGCGCTGCCAGCGCCGCGTGCTGGCAGCGGCCTGCTGACGTGCGCCGTCCTCGTTCAGGACGACCCACGCCCGCACGGCGGGTTCGCGCTCGGCGATCGTCGCCAGGCACCGTTCCAGGTACTCGCGCGGGGAGTCGGTGCCGTCGCGGAAGGCCGCCGTCGCGGTGTGGAAGCGCAGCCCCTCGAAGGTGGCCGGGTCATAGGCGACGACGCCGCCGTCGCGGACGGAACTCATGGTGGTCTCCTCATCGCAGAACGGTCGTCGCCCTGGGCGCGACCGCCTGCCGCACCGTCGACGCCTGGGATCCGTGCGGCAGCGCGCGTTCTCCTTGTCGGAACGTGCGTGCCGCCATCTAGCACATCCCAGAGGACCGGCGTGGTCCTGTCAACCGGCCCTGCGCCGGCGCGGTTGTCCATTGCTGTAGCGACAGCGATGTGCAACCGCTACTTGCGATCATGCTGCTCGGGTGTCGCCGCCGCCGACGGCCGATCTCCGAGTCGAGACCCTGACACGACCGGTACTCCTCCAGCCCGGGCCGGCCGGTTGAGGTCAGGACGCGGTTCGGCAGGCGCACTCGGTGAGCGACCGCACGCCCGGGCCGACGAGTCAGGCCGGCTCCAGGTACTTGTCCGGTCGGACGTCGGTGTAGGTGCGGACCGGCACCTCGAGGGTGACCGAGCCGGCGTCGCGGAACTCGAAGGTGACCGGGATGCTGACGCCGCTGCGCAGGGTCTCTCGCAGCCCGGAGAGCTCCAGGTGCGGTCCGGTCACCTCGCTGAGGACCGCGGTCGAACCGGGGGGAACGGGCACGTCCACGCGAGGAACCGGCGGGGCATCGCCGTTCAGGAGAACGACGTGCTCGGCGAGATCGGCCCTGATCCCGATGAGTGCGTCCGCGGCCTTGCCGTCGTTCGCGATCGTCAGGAGGAGTGCGGCGCTGTCCCCGGCGATGTGCATGCTGCCTCGTCCACCGGGGGAGGCGACGGCCACGCTGAGCAGCCGGAGCCGGCCCACCTGCCCGTCGACGCCGTCGAGCTCGATCCTCGCCGGGTCGGGGGCAGGGGAGCCGGCCTGCACCGAGCTGCACCCGGCGAGCACCAGCAGGCTGAGCATGATCGTCCCGACGACTCCGATGCGGTTCATGTCGACTCCAAGGATGGGCTCGAGTCGGGCTCGAGTCGGACACGGTGGCCTCACGGAAGCCGGCTCAGATGGCGATGAAGCCGGTCCACAGGCCGACGACTCCGGTGATCCCGGCGGCTACGATGACGGCGCAGAGCGCCATCTCGGTGGCGGTGAACAGCCGGCGGCCCCGCTCGCTGCGCGCCTTGATGTACAGCAGCGTGGCCGGGGCGAGGACCACGGTGCACAGCAGCAGGAACTTCAAACCGGCGGCTTCGAAGAGGAACACCGTGTAAGCGGTGGCGACCCCGGCGATGATCGCCTCCTTGCGGCGGGTCCTGGCGTCCACGCTCTCGTAGGACTCGCCCGTGAGGCCGAGCTTCAGCGCGTACGAGGCGGCGAGGAAGTAGGGGATCAGCGCAAGGCTGGTGCACAGATCGAGCATGAAGTTCAGCGCGTCGGTCAGGACGACGGTCACGGCGAGGAGCGCCTGGACCGCCAGCGAGCTGACGACGAGAGCGGTGATCGGCGTTGCCTTGTCGTTCTCCCTGCCGAGGAAAGCCGGGAAGTCCTCGTTGCGGGCCGGGATGTACATCACTTCGGCGGCCATCAGGGTCCAGGCGAGGTAGGCGCCGAGGACGGAGATGATGACGGCGGCGCTGATGAACCAGCGGCCCCAGTCCCCTACGACGTGCTCGAAGAGACCGATCATCGAGGGTTGGCGGGTCGCGGCGATCTGCGGCTGCGTCATCACCGAGTAGCTCGACAGCGTCACCAGCGCGAAG
The DNA here is from genome assembly GCA_001942185.1 of Pseudonocardia sp. CNS-004. GTDB lineage: Bacteria > Actinomycetota > Actinomycetes > Mycobacteriales > Pseudonocardiaceae > Pseudonocardia. The sequence goes on along the minus strand of MKJV01000066.1, from coordinate 74,825 downwards.
ATCGACAGCACGCTCAGGAAGCCCAGGACGGTCGCCCTGCCGACGTCCTGGCGCTTCTTGGCGTAGCGGGAGTAGACGCTGGCGCCTTCGATACCGAGGAAGACGAACGTCGTGATGATCATGGTGTTGCGAACCTGCTCGTCGAGGGAGCCGAGGTCGCCGTAGCCGGTGGCGATCCAGTTGTCGGAGAAGATGCCGGCGTCGAAGGCGAAGAACAGCACGACGATGAAGACGAGGATCGGGAGGATCTTGAAGACCGTCACGATCCGGTTGATCACGGCCGCGTCGCGGATCCCGCGGGCGATCATGTAGTGGAACAGCCAGACACCGACGGTGGAGAGTGCCACCGCGACGACGGTGTCGCCGTCACCGAAGGCGGGGAAGAACGCGCCGAGGGTCGCGGTGATGAACACCCAGTAGAAGGTGTTCCCGACGACCGCGCTGGCCCAGAAGCCGAACGCGGAATTGAAGCCGACGTAGTCACCGAAGCCGGCCTTGGCGTAGATGAAGACCCCGGAATCGAGATCGGGCTTGCGGATGGCGAGGTTCTGGAAGACGAAGGCGAGCATCAGCATCCCCGCCCCCGCGATCGCCCAGCCGATCAGTGACCCGAGGATGCCGGTCGCCACGCCGAAGCGCGCCGGCAGCGAGAAGACGCCCGCACCGACCATGCCGCCGACCACCATGGCGGTCAGGGTGGGCAGGCTCATCTTGCCCTGCGCGGTAACCGAGGTGTCGACGCTCGAGGTGGTGGGCGCGACCGAGGTGTCGGCAGCCGCGGGGACCGTGTCGGCCATGGTCAGCTCACTCCCGTCCTGGTGACTGGTGGGTCGCCACCCGCTCGACGTCCTCGATCTTGCGGTGACTCCGTGCAGCAGGCTCCGACTCATGAAGCAGAAGACGGCGAACGGCGCGCGCGAACACGGTGAAGAACGGCGCGGCATCCTCTCGGTGGTTCCACCCTGACCAGTCCGGTATCTGGTTCATCGACACGACGCGCAGTCCGAGGTTCTGGATCAGCGTCAACACCCCGAGCCGGTGGGATTCGTCGACGACGTCGCCGCAGATGAGTGTCTCGGTGGGAACGTCAATCACTTTCATGTCCGGGAACGCCCCCGAGTCTCGTCGGACAGCCGCCCGGCCACCCGGGAACTCGTGGCGTCGTGGAGACACGTCGCGACTCCTTTCCCCGGGCCTGCGTCTTCGGTGCCGAGTCGGGCGAGGTCACCCTGCCCAGCGGATGCTGCTGCGGGATCGTCCGTAGGGGGTGAGTTCGGCGGCGAGCCCGGTCGTCCGCCCGTTTCGGATCGGGAGGGGTTGCATCAGCGCGCCGGCTCGTCGGAGATCTGGGCCGGCACCGCGAGCGTCACGCTTTCCCCGGTGTCGAGGGTGAACGTGACTGGCATGGTCAGCCCGCCCAGGAGCCGTTCGGCAAGCCCCTCGAGCGCCAGCCGATCGGTGTCGTTTTCCTGCAACGACACCGTGTCGCCCGGCTCCACGGGGATGCGGATCACTTCGGTCGGTCCGCCGGTGGCCTCGTGCACCACGCGGGCCGCGCGGGGACTGCTGATTCCGGTCAACGCGACCTCCGTGGAACCGTCGTTGCTGACCGTCAGGTGCAGCGGCGCGGTGCCCCCCGGTTGCCAGCCTTCCCGCGGCGGAGTGGCCACGTGCACGTGCAGCAGGCGCACGTCGCCGATCTGGCCGTAGTTGCTGTCGCGGGTCTCCGGCTGGGTGCGCGGCGCGGGGCGAACTCACCCCTTGCGGAGGATGTCGGGTGCGCCGCGCGGGGGCGACGGTGGACTCCCTGCTCGATCATTGCACGCGGTGAACCAGACGGAGGAGTGCCGCCGTGTCCGGTCCGCAAACGCCTCCCACATCGGCTTCCCCTCAGCCGCCGGCTGCCGAGCAGGCCCGAGCGCAGCCCATCGGACCGCCGAGCGAGCGGCCGATCTTGCCGTGGCGTCGGCTGGGGTTGGTCGTGTTCGGGCTGCTCACGGTCGTGTACGGGCTGCTGGTGATGAGCCTGCGCCCTGCTGCGCTCGCGTCCGTGGCCGTGCTCGCCGGGATCGCGCTGGTCGTGGGCGGTGTGGTCCAGCTCGGGCTCGCCTCCGAGGTCGAGAGGGGTTGGCGGTGGCTCGCGTACGTCGGCGGCGTCGTCGGGATCGCCGCGGGCCTCGCCGCGTTCTTCTGGCCGGCCCTCACGCTGTTCGTGCTCGCCCTGGTCACGGCGTGGTCGCTGGTCATCAACGGCGTCGTCCGGATCGTCGACTCCGTAGCCACCCGGGCTCGGGAGCTGTGGTGGTTCGGGCTGCTCGCCGGAGTCGTGGAGCTCGGACTCGGTCTGTGGGCCATCAGCTCGCCCGGGCGGGAGCTGCTCCTGCTGGTGAACCTGATCGGGATCTACGTCATCATCTCCGCGTCGACGCGATCGTGGTCGCACTGAGCGCCGAGCGAAGCGGCGAACGTGCACAGGCAGGCGCAGGCCAGGCGCGATGACCAGGGTCGAGGATGTCCGCGACCCCTCCGTGGTCGACGCGGTCATCCCCGTCGTCACGCTGGTCGTCCTGATCGGCGGCTCACTCGCGCTGTTCGGCCTGGACGCGTTGGGCGGCCCGCTCCAGGTCGCGCTGGTGTTGTTGCCCGGCTTGTCCTGGGGGCCGCCTGCGACCGACATGGGCGATACCGGTGTCGAGTTCACCGCCCTCGCCGGCCTGATCACCATCTAGGAGGAACCGCCCATGACCGCCACCACCCCGCAGCCGGCCGCAGCGTACGGCGTGCACTCCGAGGTCGGCACGCTGCGGAAGGTCCTCGTCAGCGCCCCCGGGCTTGCCCACATGCGCCTGACCCCGACCAACTGCGACAAGTTGCTGTTCGACGACGTGATGTGGGTGCAGAACGCGCGCCGGGACCACTTCGACTTCATGAGCAAGATGCGCGAGCGCGGTGTCGAGGTCCTCGAGCTGCACAACGTCCTCGCCGAGATGCTCGCCATCGCGGAGGCGAAGACCTGGCTGCTCGACCGGAAGATCGTGGCGAACGAGGTCGGCCTCGGCCTCGTCGAAGACACCCGGGGATACCTCGACGAACTGGAGGACCGGAAGCTTGCCGAACTCCTCATCGGAGGGTTGTCCACCGCCGACCTCCCCGGCGACTTCCGGCCCGGCTACGTCGCGCTCGCCCGGGAGTCCACCGGCGTTCCCGAATATCTGATGCCGCCGTTGCCCAACATGCTCTACACCCGCGACACCACGTGCTGGATCTACGGCGGCGTCACGCTGAACCCGCTCTACTGGCCCGCCCGTCACGACGAGACCCTGCTGATGAAGGCGATCTACACCTTCCACCCCGACTTCGCCGGTGCGCGGATCTGGTGGGGCGACCCGGAGCAGGAATGGGGACTGGCCACACTCGAGGGTGGCGACGTGATGCCGGCCGGCAACGGGGTCGTCCTGATCGGGATGAGCGAGCGCTCCTCGCGGCAGGCGATCACGCAGCTCGCGGCCCGGTTGTTCGCCGAGGGCGCGGCGGAGCGGGTGATCGTGGCCGGCATGCCGAAGCTGCGCGCCGCGATGCACCTCGACACCGTGTTCACGTTCGCCGATCGCGACTGCGTGACCGTCTACCCGGACATCACCGACGGGATCCACACGTTCTCGCTGCGGCCGGGCGACAAAGCCCGGATCGACGTCACCGAGGAGAAGATCTCCTTCCTCGACGTGGTCGCCGAGGCGCTGAACCTGACGACGCTGCGCGTGGTCGAGACCGGCGGTGACGCGTACGCCGCCGAACGCGGCCAGTGGGACAGCGGCAACAACCTCGTCGCCCTCGAACCGGGCGTCGTCGTCGCCTACGACCGCAACACCTACACGAACTCGCAGCTGCGCAAGGCCGGCATCGAGGTCATCACGATCGTCGGCGCCGAGCTCGGCCGCGGCCGCGGCGGCGGACACTGCATGACCTGCCCACTGCAGCGCGATGCCGTCGACCACTAAGGCCGCCGGGCTGGTGGCGCTGTTCCTCGCCGCATCCTGCACGGCTCCGCCGGTGGAACCGACGGCACCCACGCCGAGCTCTCCGGCCGTGCCCGCTCCTGCGCCCGCCGGCAGCCTGGCCGACGTACCCGCCGCGTCGGCAGAGCTCATGCCGAGCGTGGTCAAGGTCCTCACGAGCGGCGGCAATGGCAGCGGCGTCGTCTACACCGCCGACGGGCTCGTCCTCACCAACGAGCACGTCGTGCGCGGTGCGTCCACCGTGCAGCTCGGCTTCGCCGACGGCCGGCGCCACCCCGGCACGGTCCAGGCGGTCGATGTCATCACCGACCTGGCTCTGGTGCGGACCGACCGTCGCGATCTGCCGGTGGCCCGATTCCGGAGCGAGCTACCAGTGGTGGGTGAGCTCGCCATCGCGATCGGCAGCCCACTGGGCTTCGAGAACAGCGTCACCGCCGGTGTCGTCTCCGGGCTCCACCGCGAGATCCCCGGCACCGCCGCGGAGACCCAGGCCCTCGTCGACCTGATCCAGACCGATGCCCCGATCAGCCCGGGCAACAGCGGCGGCGCCCTCGTCAACGCCCGCGGCGAAGTGATCGGGATCAGCGAGGCCTACATTCCGCCACAGGCCGGAGCGGTGTCCATCGGCTTCGCCATTCCTGCCGCCACCGCCGTCGACGTTGCCGAACAGTTGCGCACCACTGGACGCGCCCGGCACGCCTTCGCCGGGCTCGAACCCACCCAGATCACCCCCCCAGATCGCCGCCCAGCTCGACCTCCCCGGCACCGACGGGGTCATCGTCGCCGCCATCGTCGCCGGCGGGCCCGCCGCGAACGCCGGCCTGCAGCCCGGCGATCTCATCCTGGCCGTCGACGCCGAACCGACCCGGCGGCCTGAGGAATTCCTCGGCACGCTGCGCCGCCGCAACCCCGGCGACACGATCAACATCACTGTCCGCGGACCCGGTGGCCAGGAACGCACGACCCAGCTCACCCTCACCGACCGTCCCGCCTTCAGCCAGTGACCCCGTCGCCGCAGCCAGGTCCGGTCGATGCCGCCGTGCGGACGACCAGAGCTCTGATCTGCACATCGGATTCCCCGACAACCCCGGCGAGTTCCTCGCCGGGGTCCTGCGCCGGGAGAACGCGGGCGCGAAAACCGCCGCCGCGTGAGTTCGGCTGCCCATCGGGACGGCTGCTCCGGGCTGACAGACGGGCCGAAGGTCGCAGTCAGGCATGGCTGGTGGGCGGCGCGGGTCGCGTCTCACCCCATTCGGAGGAAGCCGCGTGGGCCGAACAGGACGACGCGGGAATCCCTGCGGGACGGCCATGCGGCGGAGCAGTTGAAGGAGTGCGCTGTGTCCGGTCCGGCCGGCCCGGCGTCGCCCCCGCAGGCCGGACCCGCGTGCCGGGCGCCGCCCGTACCGGGCTGGTCTTCCCACGTCCTGGCGCCCCGGGGTGACAGGGCCTTTCGCCCGACCGGGGCAGCCCGTGTTACTCCGACAGCGCCGGGGTAGCCCGTTTCCCGACCTTGCACTCACGAACCTCGAAAGGCGCGGTGTCCCGATGACCGATCCACGTTCCACCAACGCAACCTCCGTACAGCAGGACAACCCGTCCGATGCCCCCGCGGCTGCGACACCGGCAGGGACCGCCGGCTCGGCCGAGAAGCCGGCCGGCCACAGCACCGTGCCGACTCGGCTGCGCGAGAAGGGCGCTGCCGCCACCGAGAAGGTTCATGCCCGCGTCACGCACGCCCGGGAGGCCGCCTCACAGAAAGCACCCGCCGTGAAGGACGCGCTGCGCGACAGGCGCACCGCCGCCACCGAGAAGGTCCACGCAGGTGTCACGCACGCCCGGGAGATCGCCTCGGACAAAGCCCCAGCGGTGAAGGGAGCGGTTCAGGAGCGCCGCGGGCTCGCCATCGGACTCACCTCCGCTGTGACGGTAGTGGGCTATCTCCTGCTGCGGCGCCTCCGCGGGCGCAAGCGTCGAACGCACGATTCCGCCGAAACCAGCTAGTGGCCCGTACACCACTCCACCATGCACTCGTGGTGCACGCCCGGCTCGCGGCCCAGGCCCACTCGGCGGCGAAGCCCCGGTCATGGACCTGGGCGGCGAATCGGTGTGCTCCGTCCCGATCCGCCGCCGACCGATCGGCGTGAACGAGATGGAGGCGGGGAGGATGATGAGCCGCTCTTCGTCAATGGCGCGTCTACAGGCAGCTGTCGTCGGGCTACGAGCCCGGCACGAGTGGATCGATCACCTGCTGCGTGCGGGCGTCCGATACCACGAGCGGCACGGGAACCATTTCGCGGCCGCGATCACATTCTTCAGCATCCTCAACGCGGTTCCACTGCTGATGATCGCCTACGCAACCGCCGGATACGTGCTCGCCCTCAACCCCTCGCTGCTCGCCGCTCTCGATGCGGGCATCGCCCGCGCTGTGCCGCCCGAACTGTCCGACACCATCGAACCGGTCGTCGACGCCGCCATCGCGCAACGCAACACCGTCGCGGGCATCGGTCTGCTCGCGGCCCTGTGGGCCGGCACCTGGTGGATGTTCAACCTCCGCGAAGCAGTGTCCGCGCAGTGGACGATCCCACCGCGCAATCCGGCCTCGCCGCGGCGGCTGCTCTCCGACGTCGCCGCTCTCGCAGGCCTGTGGATCGCTGTGATCGGCTCTCTTGCCATCAGCGCCATCGGCACGGGACTGGGAGGAACCGTTCTCGGACTGCTCGGGTGGCAGGGCGCCGACTGGTCACAGCTCACCCGTACGGGTTTCGGCCTGCTCCTGAGCCTCGTGGCCGACTGGCTGATCTTCTTCTGGATCATCGCCCGCCTACCCCGGACACGACAGCGCATCCAGGGCGCGGCGCGGGCGGCCCTACTCGGTGCGATCGGCCTCGAGGTGCTGAAGCAGGGGCTGACGATCTACCTGGGAGGAATCACCGGCTCCCCGGGCGGGACCATCTTCGGCACGTCGCTCGGGCTGTTGGTGTTCGCCTACCTCGTCTCCCGGTTCGTACTCTTCATGACAGCGTGGGCCGCCACGGTGCGAGGCAACCAGGAGCCCGCACCCGGTTCGGCGCCGGTCGTGGTTCCGAGCGCAGCACCATCAGCAGCTCCGGCACGCTCTGAGCCGGGCATCGGTGTTGCAGTGGCGATGATCGGCTCTTTGCTCATCGGTGTCCTGGTGGGCGCCCGGCTACGCCAGAGCCGCCGCGGTTCTCCACGACACATCGCCATGATGCGCCGCGTCCCGCAGTAGTCGCGAGCCGAGCAGAACTCGGCTGCGGCGACAAACGTGGTTGGCCAGGCCGTCCTGGTCGCCCTGTGCTTGTCGATCGAGTATCCACCGGTTCCGACATCACGCCGTGGGCGGTGGCGACGCCCGTTCTGCCGGGGCGGTGGCCGGCGGGACCCGACGCCGGGTGTTCGGACGATCAGTTGGCGGGTCGCCGAGGCGAGGCCGTTGCTGTCGAAAGCCCGTGCGATCCGCTCGAGGAGGACCCGTTGCAGGGCATCGCAGCACCCACGCGCCCAGGAGTACTGCACCGATCGCCAACGGCCGGCCGACCAGCCAGTCAGCGAGGGCTGCGAGGGCCGCGTTGCCGTCGGTGCGTTCGTAGACCCAGTCGCAGACCACGCGGGTGCGCGGGCCGCACGCGTCGGGCGGTGCGCCGACGTTCATGGCGGGCGAGCGGGCGCCTGGTGGAGTTGGGTCGTGAACCCGGCCCGGCCGAGCGCGAGCAGGGCGGCGGCCGGCGCGACGACGCTCTCCACCCAGGTGACAGGGCTGCGGAGGAAGCCGAGGAGGGCCGGGCCGGTCGGTGCCGAGGTGCTCGACGCGGCGAGCGCGCGTTCGACGGCCTCGCGCGGGATCCGGTCGTGCGTGCCCGGGCGCCGCCGGCGCGCTGGACTGCGTCGGCGAGCTCGGCGGCCCAGCGGTTCACGGCCTCGGGCTCGGTCGTGGTCATCGTGGGATCCCGTTCACGTCGCGGCCGGTTCGCCGTCAGTCGATCCGCTGTCGGTCGGGCCGCCGCCGGCCGGTTCCACCTTCTCGATCCGGAAGCCGGTGAAGCCGTACACGACGGACAGCAGCGGGCTGGCGATGTTGAAGAAGCAGAAGGGCAGGTAGACCAGGGTCGGTACGCCGAGCACTGCGCCCATGAACGCTCCGCAGGAGTTCCACGGCACCAGCGGCGAGGTGACGGTGCCGCTGTCGGCGGTGAGCCGGGACAGGTTCGTGGGGGCCAGGCCGCGTTTGGCGAACTCGGCCCGGTAGACCTTGGCCGGCATGACGAGGGCGATGTACTGGTCGCCTGCGACGACGTTGAGCCCGAACGCGGTGGCGAAGACCGTGAGGAACAGCCTGCCGGTGCCCTTCGCGGCCCGGATCATCGGATCGATCAGCCTGCCGATCAGCCCGAACTCCTCGAGCAGGGTGCCGAACGTGACCGCGCCGATGATGAGCCACAGGGTGAGCAGCATGCTGTCCATGCCGCCGCGGGAGAGCAGCTGGTCGATGTCGGCGATGCCGGAGTCCATCGAGAAGCCGGTCGCCATCGCCTGCCACACGGCGGTGATGGCGGCGCGCACCGGGTCGAGGCCGGGATCGGCGACGAAGTCGCGCATGACCGGGTACTGGGTGAACACCCCGAGGCGCCGGCGAAGAGCGCCGCGGCCATCAGTGCGAGCGAGGCAGGGGTCTTGCGGACCGACAGCACGACCAACAACAGCAGCGGCAGCAGATTCAGCGGGGTGATCCAGTAGATGTCGCCGAGGGCGTTCAGCTCGCTGCCGGTGTCGCCGACGTCGGTCGCCGCGGGCCCCCAGATCAGCCCGATCAGCAGGAACAGCACGAACCCGATCACGAAGGCGGGCACCGAGGTCCAGGCCTGGCGCTTGATGTGCTCGTAGACGTCGACCTTGACGAGCTGGGCGGTCAGGACGGTGGTCTCCGAGAGCGGGGAGAGCTTGTCGCCGAGGTAGGCCCCCGAGATCACCGCGCCGGCGGTGATGCCCGGTGAGATGCCGAGCATCGCCGCGATGCCGACCAGTCCGACGCCGATCGTGCCCGCGGTGGTCCACGAGCTGCCGATCGACATCGCGATGATCCCGCAGATCAGCGCGCTCGCCGCGTAGCACCAGGTGGGCGAGAGCACCTGGATCCCGTAGTAGACGAGCGTCGGGATCGTGCCCGACAGGTTCCAGGTGCCGATCAGCGCGCCGACGGCGAGCAGGATGAAGATCGCGCTGGTGATCGAGGAGACCGCGCGCCGGCCGGCGGCCTGGACGTCCTCCCAGCGGTGCCCGTTCTTCAGCACCACCAGGGCGGCGATCATCGCGCACAGCACCAGCGCCACCTGGATCGGACCGTCGAGCGCGTCCAGACCGAACAGGGCGAGCGAGCCGCCGATCAGCACGACCAGTGCGGCGAGCGGGACCACCGCGTCGGTCACCGACGGATCGCGGACAGCCCGCTCGCCTCGCCCGGTCGCGGTCATCGCAGAACGATCAGCAGACCGAGCGCGACCAAGCCGACGGTGCGCCACATCGACCGCCTCGCGACCTCAGGCTGTGCCGATCCGACTCCTGCAGTGGCGCCGCCGGCGACCGGCGGTGCGACGGCGCGGCAGCGGACTCCGGCGTCGCGGAGGTCATGAGACCGGACACGGCACTCTCCTCCTCGGGCTCCCCGTCCTCCCTCGTCGCGAGCCCCGCGATCCTGCCCCGCATCCGGCACATCCGGCCTCGCCCGTTGCGAACGAGATGACCGACGCAACCCGGCCCCGCCCCGGGCGCCCCTACCGCGACTGCGGCTTCGCCCGGTCAGGTGCGCACGGTTCTGCAGTGGCGTCTCACCCGCCGCGGACGATGCCGGTGGCATCGTCCGGTTGCCCCTGCCTCTGCGCACGAGGACTACAGGACCTTCCGGGCCCCCGGCAGGGCGCGCACCGGGAACGCCGCCATCCAGCACAGCGGCACGGCGAGGACGGTCAGCAGCGCGAACTTCGCCACGGCGGGTGCCTGCACGCCGCCGAGGGCGTAGCCCAGGGCGACCAGCACGAGCGGGTGGACGAGGTAGACGGTGTACGCGTGCGCCGAGAGGAACCGGCGGCGGGGTCCCTGGTGGTCGAGGCGATCCCGGAACAGCACGAGAAGGCCGAGGGTGAGGCCGACGGCGAGCGCCTGCTCGCATGTCGCCATCATCAGGGACGCAAATGTGCCGTGGCCCAGGATCGCGTCTCCGTCGGAGTTCAGGACGAGGACGATCGCCATCGCGGCTCCGGCCGCGGCGGCGAAACCGGCCCGGCCGGCCGTCGCGGAGAGACCCGCCGGCCAGCCACGCCTGCTCGCGAGCAGTCCGACGGTGAAGAGCGCCGCGTACTGCGGCAGGTAGGCGGGTGTGGGTAGGCCGACGACCTGGACGTCCATCGGCACGACGATGCGCCACAGGTAGGTCGCCAGTGCCAGCACGACGGTGAACCCGATGATCGCGACAGCACCGGGCGCCCGGCCCGGAGCCGGAGCCGGTCCCGCGGTGTGCCGGCCCTGGCCGGTCAGGCGCCGCCACAGGACGTAGAGCGCGCTGAACACGAGCAGCACCTCGACGAACCACATCGGACCCGGCGAGAACGAGAGCACGTAGTACTGCCAGTACGGCAGCTCGGTGCCCTGCTGGATCGCGGCGCCCCTCGCCTCGATGTAGTCACCGGCGGTCGCCAGCGGACGGAGCACCAGCAGCCAGATCAGCAGTGGGACCCCCAGGCGCAGCAGTCGTTCGGCGAGGAAGCGCCCGGCGCCCTTGCGGTCGTAGGAGGCCGGCACGAAGAGCGCCGAGATGAGGAAGAAGGCGCCCATGAAGAACGCCTGGTTCAGCAGGATCAGGACGTCCAGGAGCGTTGCGGAGGAGTCGGTCGGTGGCTCGACGTAGAACCAGCCGGGGATGTTGCTGTAGCCGAGCGCGGCATGGTGGATCACGACGAGCGCCGTCAGGGCGGTGCGCAGGTTGTCGACGTAGCGGAGCCGCGGGTAGGTGGTGGCCGACGCGGTCGGCTGGTTGACGGGTCGCGTCATCGGCCTGCCGTTCCTCGAGGGCGCTCGGCACGGGTGGCGTGCTCGAACAGGTCGGCCAGCTCGTCCGCGTGCGCTGTCAGGTCGTGGTCGGGGTAGGCCACCCAGTAGGCGAACATCTCGTCGATCGCGGCCTGCACGGTCACGGCCATCACGCGCGGGTCGAACGAGCGGAGCTCGCCGGACTGCTGACCGCGGCGGAACAGCTCTTCCCGGGCCTCGTAGATCGGCTCGTTGAAGGCGACTCCGTAGCGCCGTCGCCCGTCGGAGGTGCGGACGTTGTTGAAGATCTCGCCGAGAGCGAGCAGCTGGTCGCGGTGGCCCCGCATGTACTCGACCACCGCGCGGATGTTCGCCCGCAGGGCGCCGGTCGCGGTGGCTTCCCCCTCCATCCGCGGCAGGACGAACTGCGTGATGTCGCGGTAGACGTGATCGACGATCTGCTCGATCAGCTCGGTCTTGCCTGCGAAGTGGTAGGAGATCACGCCCTTGCTGATGCCGGCGCGCTCGGCGATCCGTGCCAGTGAGGTGTTGGCGTATCCCAGCTCGGCGAAGGCCTCGACGGCGCACTCGATGATCTGGGCGCGGCGCGCCTCCTCGATGAAGGACGTCCGCTTCTGACCGTCCGACCTGTCTTCTGGCCGCATGGCCAGAATTTAACACGAGCGGTCAGAGGGTGCCGCGCGCCAGGCTGGGCTCGGTATACCTGTGATCCTGTAACCACAAGTGCTACGGTCGCCGGGTGAAGGCCGTTGTCTACGACCAGCCGCGCAGCTTCACCGTCACCGACGTGCCTGATCCGCACGCCGGGCCGGACCAGGTCCGGCTGCGGGTGGTGCTCGCGGGCATCTGCGGCACCGACGCCCACCTGCACGACGGCCAGTTCGACCCGGTCTACCCGCTGACACCCGGGCACGAGATCGTCGGCGAGGTCGACGAGGTCGGTGAGGGCGTCACGCGGCTGCGGGTGGGCCAGCGCGTGGTGCTGGACAACATGCAGTCCTGCGGGATGTGCAGCAGCTGCCGCCGGGCGCGCCCGGCGTTCTGCAACGAGCTCGTGGCGCAGGGCGTCAACGCGCCGGGCGGGTTCGCGCAGTACATCGTGGCGCCCGCCGGGAAGTGCCATCCCGCCGACGACCTGGCGCCGGAGGTCGCGGTGCTCACCGAGCCCACGGCGTGCGTGCTGCACGGCCTGGACGTGCTCGGCCTGCAGCCGGGCAGCGACGTGCTGGTCTTCGGCGCAGGCCCCACCGGGCTGTTGCTCGCCCAGCTGCTGCGCCACTCCGGCGCCCACCGGGTCACCGTCGCCGCGCCGACCGCCGCGAAGCTGGAGATCGCCGCCCGGCACGGCGCCGACGAGACGGTGCAGCTCGACCGGGCCGACCCGGGCGCCGGCGCCGCACGGCTGCGGAAGCTCGCCCCGGAGGCTTCGACGTGGTCGTCGACGCCACCGGGGCCGTCGGTGTGCTCGAGCAGTGCCTGCCGCTCACGCGCGACGGCGGCACCGTGTTCGTCTACGGCATGACCGACGAGGCCGATCGGCTCACCGTCTCGCCCTACGACGTGTTCCGCCGGGAGCTGGTGATCAAGGGGTCGTTCAGCCAGGCGTACAGTTTCGACCGGGCGCTGCAGGCGCTGCGCACCGGCCGGGTCGCCGCGGACGGGATCGTCACCCACACCTTCGCGCTCGACGACTACGCCGATGCGCTGGCGGCCCTTCAGGACCGCGGGTGCGTGAAGGCCGTGGTCCGGCCCTGAGCGGAGCGGGGGGAACAGTGTCGGACGGGCGCGGTCGCATCGACCGCTCGTCGCCGCTGCCGTACTACCACCAGCTCAAGCAGCTGCTCGTGCAGGAGATCGCGCATCGCGGTCTGCAGCCGGGCGACCTGCTGCCGGGCGACAACGCTCTCTGCGACACCTACGACGTCTCCCGGACCGTGGTGCGCCAAGCGCTCACGGAGCTGGAGTTCGAGGGCGTCATCGAGAGGCGCAAGGGCAAGGGCACCTTCGTCGCGCGACCGAAGACCGCCGAGGGCCTCGTCCAGTCGCTCACCGGCCTGTTCGAGGACGTCGCGGCCCGCGGCGGGCACCTGCGCAGCCAGGTGCGCACGCTCGCGGTCGTCCCGGCCGACGACCAGGTGGCCGCCGACCTGCAGCTCGAACCCGACGACCCGGTGGTCCTGCTGGAACGGCTGCGGTTCGTGGAGGACCAGCCGTGGGTCCTGACGGTGACCTACCTCCCGCACGCCCTCGTCCCGGGCCTGGAGCACGAGGAGCTCAGCGACCGCTCGCTCTACGCCGTGCTGGAGGAGTCCTACGGCGTGCGGCTGGCCCACGGACGGCGGTCGGTGGAGGCGAGCGTCGCCCCACCACCACTCGCGCAGGCGCTCGGCGTGGACCCGGGCGCGCCGGTGCTGGTGCTGCGCAGCCTGAGCTTCGACGCAGGCGAGCGCCCGGTCGAGAGCTTCGTGGCCTACCACCGCGGCGACCGCAGCAGGTTCGAGGTGGACCTGGTGCGCGAACCGAGGGCCCGCACGAGGCCGTCGATGATCGTCACGAGGCGCTGAGCCGGTCGACGTGCTCAGCGTGCATCGCGGGCCGCCGTTCCGACGAACGCGCGTTCGTCGGAACCTATCCGACGAGCGCCCCGTTCGTCGGAATCCGCTACGGGGCGGGGGCGAGCGCCAGGGCCCGCGCCGGGTTCGTCACCAGCAGTCGGTGCAGCAGGTCCGCGCCCAGGCGGTCGCGTACGCGGGGGACGAAGCGGCTCGGCAGGTAGGCCAGGCCGGGCAGTCCGCCGTAGGACCGGTAGCGGGTGCTCCGGGCGACGTCGCCGCCCAGCAGCAGCCGGTCGGCGCCTCCGGCGGTGACCACGCGTTCCAGGCAGTCGAGGATCGCCGAGTCGGGGGCCTCGCGGTGGCGGGCCACGCCGTCGTAGCCGAGGTAGGCGCCCGCTGCGGCGAGCTCGGCGTGCAGGCCGGGGTCGAGGTTGCGGTCGGCGTGGGCGAGCACCACCCGGTGCGCGGGCAGCCCGTCGGCGGCGAGCGCGGCGAGCACCTCGTGCGCGGCCGAGCCGTGTTCCAGGTGCACCATCACCGCCACCCCGGTCGTGGCGGACGTGGCTGCCGCCGCCGCGAGGACCCGCCGCTCGAACGCGTCGATGCGCCAGTAGCCCACGCCGGCCTTGACCAGCCCCGCCCGCACCGCGGTGCCGCCCGGGCCGGTCGCCGGGGCGCCGCGCTTGCGGGCGTCCACCGCGGGCAGACCCTCGCGGACGTCGGTGCTGAACCGCGTCGCGAGCGCGGCCTCCGAGCACCCGGTCAGCCAGTGCCCGCTCCCGTAGTGCTCGCTGCGGTGCCCACCGGTGGTGTGCACGACGTGCAGGCCGGTCGCGGCGCTGATCCGGGCGACCCCAGCCGGGTCGCGGCCCAGCCCGGTGGGGGTGGCCTCGACCATCGCGTCGATCCCGGCCGTCCGCAGCGCCGCGGCCTCGGTGCCGCTCGCGGTCTCGTCGTCCAGCTCGTCGCCGGGGAGCAGCGGCGAGACCTGGAACAGGTGCTCGTGGTAGTCGCAGCGGCCCAGCTGGTCCGGTGCGACGTCCCCGAGGACGGTCCGGATCACAGGCTCTCGAACCACGGCTCCAGCCGCCGGTAGGCGTCGACGAACACCCCGTGGGCGCGGCGGTAGCGCTCGTGCGCCGCCGGGTCCGGCTCGCACGGCGCCGCCTGCTCCGACATCCGCCGGGCCACGGAGAAGTCGTCGTAGAGCCCGACCCCGACACCGCCGACCACGGCCGCACCCAGCGCGGTGGCCTCGTCCACGAGGGTGCGCCTGCGGACCGGCACTCCCCAGACGTCGGCGAAGATCCGCAGCAGCTGCGCGCTGTTGGCGGCGCCGCCGATGGCGTCCATCCGCTCGATGGTGGCGCCGTTCTCCAGGAACGCCAGCAGGCCGGTGTACAGGTTGAACGCGACCCCTTCGACCACGGCCCGCGCCATGTGCTCGGGGCCGTGGTGCCGGGCGAGTCCGGCGAACACCGCACGCGCCCGGGGGTTCCAGTAGGGCGAACGCTCGCCGAGCAGGTGCGGCAGGAAGTAGAGCCCGTCCCCGGACGCGGTCACGCCGTCGGCGGCCGCGAGCAGCCGCTCGTAGCGCCCGTCCTCGCCGGGCGCCAGCACGTCCATGATCCACTGCAGGGAGGCCCCGCCGGCCTGCATCGTGGCCGTCGGCACGTACCGGCCGGGGATCACGTGGTTGAACGTCATCGAGCGCATCTGCGGGTCGTGCAGCGGGGCGTCGGCGGCGAGCGAGACCCACGACGACGAGCCGAGGTAGGCGTAGGCACCGGACGCGGCGTCGACGATGCCCGCGCCGAGGGCCGCCATCGGGCCGTCCCCGCCGCCGAGGACGACCGGTGTGCCCGCGCGCAGGCCGGTGGCCGTGGCGGCGTCGGTCGTCACGGTGCCGACGACCGTGGTGGACGGCACCACCTCGGGGAACAGCGCCCGGTCCAGGCCTGCCGCCTCGATCAGCTCCGCGGACCAGGTGCCGGCTGCCTGGTCGAAGGCGTTGGTGCTGCTCGCGTCCGAGGGGTCGGTGACCAGGGCGCCGGTGAGCCGGTGCACCACGAAGTCCTTGGCGAGCACGACGTGGCGGACGCGGGCGAACGCGTCCGGCTCGGTGTCACGCACCCACATGACCTTGGTGAGCGAGTACGTCGGGTTGAGCCGGTGCCCGGTGATCCGGTAGCCCGCCTCCATCCCGACGCGCTCCAGCAGCCGGTCGGTCTGGTCCGTCGAGCGAGTGTCGGCCCAGATGATCGCCGGGCGGACCGGCTCTCCCGCGGCGTCGAGCAGCACCGCGCCCATCATCTGGCCCGAGAAGCTCACGCCGGCCACGGCGTCGCGGCGCCGGGCACCCGCTCGAGCAGCTGCCGGGTGGCGGTGCAGACGCCCCTCCACCAAGCCTCGGCGTCCTGCTCGGCCTTGCCGCGGGGGCCGAAGTCGGTGTCGTAGGCCGCGGTGACGGCCGCGACCACCTGTCCCTCGGCGTCGACCAGCGTCGCCTTGTCGCCGGTGGTGCCGAGGTCGTGGGAGAGGATGAATCCGGTCATCGGAGGGAGAAGCCCCCGTCGATGAGCAGTTCGGCGCCGCAGCAGAAGGCCGACTCCTCGCCCAGGAAGTACTCCACGGCCTTCGCGACCTCGGCGGGCTGGGCGAACCGGCCGAGCACGGTCTCGCGCGTCCACTGCGGGTGCATGTCGGTCTTGAGCGCGTTGAGCGGCGTGTTGACGTAACCGGGGGAGACGGTGTTGATGCGCACGCCGCGCGGCCCCCACTCGACCGCGAGCGAGCGGGTCAGCGCGCTCACGCCGGCCTTGGAGGTGTTGTAGACGCTCTGCCGCTGCGGGAAGTTGACGATCGCGTTGCCCGACATCGAGGCGATGTTGACGATCGCGCCGCCGCCGCGGGCGAGCAGCTCCCGGCCGAACTCGCGGCAGGTGAGGAACACCCCGCGCAGGTTCACGGCCATGATCCGGTCGAACTCCGCCATCGGCATCTCCTCGGCCGCGACGTTGTCCTCCACGATCCCGGCGCTGTTCACCAGGTCCACCGGGCGGTCGTCGTCGGCGTAGAGCCCGCGCACGGCGGCGACGACCGACTCCTCCGAGGTCACGTCCACCTCGTGCCCGGTGGCGCCCGCGGGCAGGGCGTCGAGCCCTTTCAGGTCGAGCCCGTGCACCTGCGCCCCCTGCGCGGCGAGGCTCTCGCAGATCGCCAGCCCGATACCGCCGGCGGCCCCGGTGACGGCGATGCGCCGTCCCTCGAAGCGGTTGGTCATCGCTCGCTCTCCCTCACGGCCGTGTGATGTAGTAGTACTAGCTCAACGGGCGCCGTCCGCGCAAGATGTGCAGGCGAAAGGGTTCCGTTCGGCGATTATGTGTAGTAGGACTACACGGCGATGAAGGAGAGCGACCCGATGACGTCCCTGTGCCCGAGCCCGGCGCGCTGACGATCGATGCAGGTGGAGCCATGGCCGGCCGCACCGGCTTCTACGAGAAGTGCCTCGGCGACATGGCCGGCGTCTACCGCGACGAGCGCGCGTTCGACGCCGCGGTGGCCGCGCACGGTGCCGACCACCTCGTCTACCGCGTCGAGGAGCACCGCAGCGGTGACGGCCCGGGCGCGCTGATCATCGGCACGAGCACGGTCCTGCCGGGGCGCTACGGCGACGAGTTCGCCGTCACCCGCGGGCACCTGCACGCGCGCCCCGACCGCGCGGAGCTCTACCACTGCCTCTCCGGCAGCGGCGTGCTGCTGATGGAGACCCTCGACGGGCGCAGCCGCGCCGTCCCCCTCACGCCCGGCCGGCCGTGCACGTGCCCGGGCACTGGGTGCACCGCAGCGTGAACACCGGTGACGAGCCGTTCGTGACGCTGTTCTGCTACCCCGCCGACGCGGGTCAGGACTACGCCCTGATCGCCGAGGCGGGCGGGATGGCCCAGCTCGTCGTCGACGACGGGGCCGGTGGCTGGACCACCCGCCCCAACCCCGACCACACCGGCTACCGGAAGGAAGCAGCCTGATGCGCCCGAGTCCGACGTCCTGACCGCGATCGAGGCGCTCGCCGTCGTGCCCGTCGTCGAGATCGACGACGCAGCCACCGCCGTTCCGCTCGCGCGCACCCTCGCCGAGGCGGGCCTGCCGGTCGTCGAGGTCACCTTCCGCACCCCGGCCGCGCGGGACGCGGTGGCCGCGATCGCCGCGGAGCTGCCGGACTTCCTGCTGGGCGCGGGCACGCTCGTGCTGCCGGACATGGTCACCGCCGCCGCCGAGGCGGGTGCGCGGTTCGGGGTGTCGCCCGGGTACTCGCAGGCCTGCGTGGCCGCCGCGGCGAAGGCGGGGATCCCGTTCGTGCCGGGCGCGGTCACGCCGAGCGAGGTCGGTGCCTGTCTGGAGGCGGGGGCGAAGCACATCAAGTTCTTTCCGGCGGGCGCTACGGCGGGGTCGCGACGTTGAAGGCCCTGGATGGCCCGTTCGGCTGGACCGGCGCCCGCTTCATGCCCACCGGCGGGGTGCGGCCGGAGAACGCGGGCGAGTACCTCGCGCTGCCCAACGTCTTCGCGGTCGGTGGCACCTGGATCGCGCCGCGCGCCGACATCGCCGCGGGCCGCTGGGACGCCATCGCCGAGCGCGCCCGGGCGGTCGCGGGACTGCGGCCGTGACCGCAGACCCGACGGCGCTCGACCCGGCACCCGGTGAGCTGCCGCGGCCGGCGGAAGGGCCCACGCTCTACTTCATCGGCGTCACGACCGGCCGGTCGTCGATCCGCACCGTGTTCCCCCGCTGGGCGCAGGCGCTCGGGCTGGGGGACGTGCCGCTGGTCGGGGTGGACCTGCCGCTGCACGCGCCGCGCGCGGACTACCGGCGGATCGTGGAGTTCCTCGCCGCCGACCCGCAGAGCGCCGGCGCACTCGTCACCACCCACAAGATCGACCTGTACGCGGCGTGCACCGACCTGTTCGCCGAGATCGACCCGCTCGCGCGACTCATGGGCGAGGTGAGCTGCCTGGCCAAGCCGGACGGCGCGCTCGTCGCCTCCGCGAAGGACCCGATCACGGCCGGACTGGCGCTGGACGCCATCACCCCACCCGGGAGTTGGGCGGCCGCCCCGGCCGACGCCTTCGTCATGGGCGCGGGGGGTTCGGCGATCGCGATCAGCTGGTACCTCACCCGCCCCGAGCGCGGGGCGGACCGGCCTGCGCGGATCGTCGTGACCGACCCGGACCGCGGCCGGCTCGCCGCCCTGCGCCGGGTGCACGACGAGCTGGGCACCGACGTGCCCGTGGAGTGCCGGCCGATCGACGGCGCTCCGGACAACGACGCCCTGCTCGCCGGCCTCGCCCCGGGTTCGCTCGTCGTCAACGCGACCGGACTCGGGAAGGACGCCCCCGGCTCGCCGCTGACCGGCGCCGCGCGGTTCCCGGCCGGTGCCGTGGCGTGGGACCTCAACTACCGCGGCGAGCTGGTGTTCCTCGACCAGGCGCGTGCCGCCGGGGTGCGCGTGCACGACGGCTGGGAGTACTTCCTGCACGGCTGGACGCGGGTGATCGCCGAGGTCTTCCAGGTGGAGATCCCGACCGCCGGGCCGCGCTTCGCCGAGCTGGGGCGCCTGGCGGCGGAGGTGCGGCGATGACCGCGCGCGTGCTCGTGACCCCGCGCTCGCTCACCTCGGCCGGCCTCGACGCGGTCGCGGAACTGGCACCGCTGCGCGACGCCGGGTTCACCCTCGTGGCCGGCCCCGCCGGCCGCACGCCGACCGCGGCCGAGCAGCTCGCGCTCGTGCCCGGGTGCGTCGGCTGGCTCGCCGGCGTGGAGCCGATCGGGGCGCGGGTGCTGGCCGCGGCCACCGACCTGCGCGTGATCAGCCGCAACGGGTCCGGCACCGACGCGATCGACACGGCCGCCGCGGCCCGCGCGGGGATCCGCGTGCTGCGCGCGGAGGGCGCCAACGCCCAGGGCGTCGCGGAGCTGGCGCTGGCGCTCGCGCTGGCCGGGCTGCGGCACGTCCCGTGGTCGGCCGCCGCGCTGCGGGCGGCGGCTGGGACCGCCGACCGGGGCCGCGAGCTCGACGAGTGCCGGGTGGGCGTGGTCGGGCTGGGTGCGGATCGGTGGGCGCGTGGCACGGCTGTTCCGGGACCTGGGCGCCGACGTCGTGGGCGCCGACCCGGTCGTGGACCCGGCCACCGCGCCCGCCCCGGTCGTGGCGCTCGACGCGCTGCTGGCGACCTGCGACGTCGTCACGCTGCACGCCCCGCCCGCCGCCGACGGCCGCCCCCTGCTGGACGCGGACCGACTGGCCGGCGTGCGCAGCGGAGCGGTGCTGGTCAACACCGCGCGGGCGGCCCTCGTCGACGACGCCGCCGTGCTCGCCGCACTGGACGACGGACGGCTGGGCGCCTACGCCGTCGACGCGTTCGACACCGAGCCGCCCGAGCTCACCCCGTTGCTGCGCCACGAGCGCGTGGTGGCGACCCCGCACATCGGCGGGTTCACCGGGGCGAGCGTCCGGCGCGCGACCGCGCAGGCCGTGGAGAACCTGCTCGCCGCGCTCACGGAGGTGCCGGCATGACACCCTCTGTGTCAACCCCTAGATCAACATCATGCTGCGGCGTGGGGTTCGAGCAGCTGGACGGCGCCGCCGTGTCGGGTGGGGTCGTAGGGCTGTTGATTGATCCAGCAGCGCCAGATCACGCGGACCCAGGCGCGGGCGAGGATGCGCACGGCGTGGGGGTGGTCCTTGTTGCTGGCGCGGGCCCGGTTGTAGATGTCGGCGGCCCAGGGGCTGGCGTGGCGGGAGTTGTCGGCGAAGGTGGTGATCGCGACCCGCAGTCGTTTGTTGCAGGCCCAGCGGAAGCTCACGGCGTGGTGTTTGCCCGAGGCGCGGGTGACCGGGACCAGGCCGGCGAGCGCGGAGATGGCTTCGGGGCCGGTGTAGGCGCTGTGCTCGGCAAGTTCGGCGCGGATCTGGGCGGCGTTGACCAGGCCGGCGCGGGGGAGGCTGGTGAAGATCGCGCCGTCGGGGTGTTCGTGCAGGTGCGCGGCGGCGGAGCGGCCCAGGTCCTTGATCGCGGTGTTGAGCGCGGTGAGCACGCCGATCATCGCTGTGACGGCGTCGCGCAGGGCTTCACTCACGGTGGGGCTGGTGGTGCCTGCGGGGGCGGTGCGCAGCCGGGCGAGCAGCTCGGCGGCCGAGCGACGTCCGGAGTAGCCGTGTTTGGTCAGGAAGGCGGTCATCCGCTTCTCTCCGAGCGTGGCGGCGTGCGCGGGGCTGGGGTAGCGGGTCAGGAACGCCAGGCTGATCGCGGAGGCGACGTCGGCGAACACCGCGCGGGCGCCCGGCCAGAGGTTGTCCAGCAGTGCGGAGAGCTGATTGGCCGCTGCGACCCGGGCCTCGACCAGCTCCGATCGGGTCCGCGACACGGTGCGCAGCGCGGTGGTGTGTGCGGTCAAGGGGGTGGCTGGGCGCAGGTGGTGGGCACGCAGCCGCAGGTACTCGGCGATCACGTGGGCATCGCCGGGGTCGGACTTGGCCCCAGAGATCACCTCGCCCTCGCGCCAGGTCTTGATCGCGTTCGGCTTGACAGGCACGACCGGATGTCCCGCGGCGAGCAGCGCGTCGACCAGTCGGCCGTCCGGGCGTTCGATCGCCACCGGTGCCCCGGCCGGGTCGCCCAGCTTGGCAAGGCGGCGGACCAGGCCGGTGAACCCGGCCGCGGTGTGCTCGATGGTGAACGCGGCCACCGTCTTGCCGGTCGCGTCGAGCACGCACACCGCATGGGTCTTGGCAGCCCAGTCGATCCCGACGAAGAACAACGCACCTACCAGCGACACGCTCGTCGCCTTCCTGCTCGCCGTGGGCAGGAGGTGGGCGGGAGCCCGGCCGGGTGTCGAGTGGTCACTGACCGGCGCTCGCCGCAGCTGCCCTCTGTTGTCGATCACCAGCCGGGCAGGAGCCGGGGGCGGCAGTGTCATGCCGGCCCACGAAGGGCGACCGACTCGGGCCGTCACCCCGGCTCCCGTCCGCTTCCTACCACAGGGACCCTCATGATCCCCGCAATAAGGAGGGTGGACCAGTGACCGACGAGTCGGTGCTCGAGCTCATCACCGGCCGCCAGGACCGGATGCGCCCCTCGGAGCGCAAGGTCGCCGCGGCGGTGCTCGCCGACCCCGGCGCGGTGGTGCACCTGAGCATGGCCGGGCTCGCCGACGCCGCGGGCGTGAGCGAGCCGACCGTCATGCGGTTCTGCACCGGGCTGGGCTTCAGCGGGTTCCAGGCGTTCCGGCTGGGGCTCGCGCAGTCCCTGGCCGTGGGGATACCGGTCACGCACTCCGCGATCGAGCCGGACGACCCGGTCGAGGCGATGGCGGGCAAGATCTTCGACCACACGCTGAGCAGCCTCGACCGCACCCGCCGCTCGCTGGACACCGCGGCCGTCGCCGCCGCCGTCGAGACGCTGGTGGCAGCCACGTCGGTGCACTTCGTGGGCCTCGGTGCCTCCGGGATCATCGCCCAGGACGCCCTGCAGCACGCCGTCCTGTTCGGCGTGCCGTGCACCGCCCCCGTCGACCTGCACCAGCAGTACATGGCCGCGGCGATGTGCGGGCCGGGCGAGGTGGTCGTGGCGATCTCCAACACCGGGCGCACGACGTCGGTGCTGGAGGTCACGGAGCGCGCGAAGCGGGCCGGTGCGGCCGTCATCGCCGTCACCGGCGGGCCGGGCCCGCTGGCCGACCTCGCCGACGTCGCGATCGTCCTGCGCACCTTCGAGGACACCGACATCTACACCCCGACGGTGAGCAGGCTCGCCGGGCTCGTGCTCGTCGACGTCCTGGCGACGGCGGTGGCGGTGCGCCGCGGCCCGGCCCACCTGGAGCGGCTGCGGGAGATGAAGGAGGCGCTGTCGGCGTTCCGGGGCAGCGCCGACGGCAGCCGGAACGTGACTTGACATCCTGTCATTACAGGTATGCGATGACGGAAGGCATGAGGAGGTGCAGGCAGTGGACGAGGTTGTCTTCTCCGCCCGCGGCGTGAGCAAGAGCTATCCGGGTGTGCAGGCGCTCTCCGACCTCGACCTCGATGGCCGAGCGGGCGAGGTGCTCGCGATCTGCGGCGCCAACGGCGCGGGCAAGTCCACCTTCGCCCGGCTGCTGGCGGGCCAGGAGGCCCCCACCGCCGGCGAGATCCGGGTCGCCGGGCACCCCGAGCCCGTCGCCGACCCCGCGGAGGCCGACCGCGCGGGGATCATGCTCATGCACCAGGAGCCGCTGATCGTCGACGACTTCACCGTCGGCGAGAACGTGTGGCTCTACCGGCTGCGCTCGGGGCGCGACATCCGGCCGTGGTCGCGCGCCCGCCGCGGCGACGACGAGCTCACCCGGCAGGCCCTGCACGACGTCGGTCTCGGCGACGTCTCACCGGGAAGGCTCGCCGGGTCCCTCGCGCCGGGACAGCGCCAGATGCTCGCGCTGGCCGCGCGCGGGTCACCCCGCACAAGGTGCTGATCCTCGACGAGACCACGGCCTCCACCACCGAGGAGCACTTCGCCGACGTGCAGGAGATGGTGGCCGCGGAGAAGGCCGCGGGCACCGCCGTCGTGTTCGTCTCGCACCGGATGCCCGAGGTGTTCGCGCTCTCCGACCGCATCGCCGTGCTGCGCGGCGGCCGGCTCGTCACGGTGCTGCGCACCGCCGACACCGACCCGGCCGAGGTCACGACGCTGATGATCGGCGAGGGGGTGCGGGCACTGGAGCGCCCGCCCGCGCACCGCGCCGAGGGGCGGCCGCCCGCGCTGGCCGTGCGCGGCCTACACGCGGGTTCGGCCACCGACGTGTCGTTCGAGGTGCGGGGCGGCGAGGTCGTCGGGATCTACGGGCTGGTCGGGAGCGGCCGCTCGTCGGTGGCGCGCTCGGTCTCCGGCCAGCAGCAGCCCCGCGCCGGCACCGTCGAGATCGGTGGCCGCCCGGTGACGATGCGCAGCCCCGGCGCCGCGCTGCGCCACGGCGTCGCGTACCTCACCGAGGACCGGCGCCGCGAGGGCTTCGTCGCCGAGTTCAGCAACGCCGAGAACCTCAGCCTCGTCACGCTGCCGCGGCTCGCCACCGCCGGTGTGGTCCGCCGCCGTGACGAGCGGGCACAGGTGAGCGACCTGATCGAGCGCTTCCAGGTCAAGGGCGGCCCGCAGACGCCGACGCGCGCCCTGTCGGGCGGCAACCAGCAGAAGGTCTGCCTCGCCAAGTGGCTCGCCGCCGACCCTGACGTGATCGTGCTCGACGAGCCGACCAAGGGCATCGACGTCGGTGCCCGGCTGAACATCTACGAGATCATCCACAGCCTCTCCCAGCAGGACAAGGCCGTCCTCGTGGTCACCAGCGAGGCCGAGGAGGCCCTGCTGCTGTGCCACCGCGTCCTCGTCCTGCGCGACGGCCGGCTGGTCGCCGAGCTCGACGCGGCGCAGGCCTCCACCGAGGACCTCATCCGCGCCGCACTGGGCGGGGCCCCGACGGAAGACGCTGCCCAGGGAGGGGACGCCGCATGACCGTCACCGAGAAGACCGCCCGCAGCGCCCCGGACGCGGGCGCGGCGCCGAGCGCGTGGGCAGGCCGCGGCGGGGCGTGGCTGCGCAGCCAGTACCCGCTGGTCATCCTCGTCGCGCTGGTGGTGGTCGCGGCGATGCTGTCCGACGCGTTCCTGTCCACGCGCAACCTCGAGAACCTCGTGCTGCAGATGTCGGTGATCGGCATCGTCGCGCTGGCGCAGTTCATCGTCGTCGTGTCCGGCGGCATCGACATCAGCGTCGGCTCGGTGCTGGGGTTGGCCTGCGTGCTGTCGGCGGGCCTCTTCGGCGGGTCGTCGGTGGTCGTGTCGGTGCTGGTGGCGCTGGGCGTCGGGGCCTTGCTGGGCGCCGTCAACGGGTTCCTCGTCGCGTTCCGCGGCCTGGAGCCGTTCATCGTCACGCTCGGCATGCTCGCCCTGGCCCGCGGGCTGGTGTACGCCTACACCGAGGGCGTGCCGGTCCGGCCCGCGGATCCCGCGTTCACGGTGGCCGGCACCGCCACCGTGCTCGGGGTGCCGGTGCTCGGCATCCTCTGGGTCGCCGTCGCCGTCGGCATGGCGTTCCTGCTGCGCCGCACGGTCTTCGGCCGCCGCGTCTACGCCGTCGGCAGCACGCGGGAGGCCGCCCACGCCTCGGGCGTGCCGGTGCGCGGCACGCTGCTGGCCGTCTACGTCATCGCCGGGCTGCTCGTCGGCCTCGGCGGGTTCCTGCTGGCGTCCCGGGTCGGGGCGGGCACGCCGACCGCAGGCACCCTCTTCGAGCTGGACGCGATCGCCGCCGTCGTCATCGGCGGGGCGCGGCTGGCCGGCGGGCAGGGCCGCGTGTTCGGCGCCGTCGTCGGTACCGCGATCTTCGGCGTCATCACGAACCTGCTCGTGCTGCTCAACGTCTCGACGTTCCTGCAGGACGCCTTCCGCGGCGCCCTGATCCTGCTCGCGGTGGCGCTGGCCACCATCGGCCGCACCGGTACCCGGCGCAGTCACTGACGAACCCCGACGAACACCCGAGAACCGGAGATCCCATGCGCACCCCCCGCCTCCTCGCCGTCGCGGCGGCCGCGTCCCTCGCGCTGCTGTCCGCCTGCGGCACCGTCGGCTCGAACTCCTCACCGAACCAGGCGCAGGAGCCGAAGCCCGTCACCGAGGTGACGATCGGCTTCGCCCAGCGCCAGATGGACGCCCCGTACTACGCCGCCATGGAGGCCATGGCGCAGGAGCGCGCCCGGGCCGAGGGCTTCACGCTGCTGTTCCAGAACGCGGGCGGCGACCCGGTCACCCAGCTCAACCAGGTGCAGGCGATGCTCGCCCAGGGCGTCGACGCGCTGGTCGTCAACGCGATCAGCCCGGAGACCCAGCGCACCCAGCTGGAGCAGGCCGCGGGTGAGGTGCCCGTGCTGTTCGTCGACACCTCGATCCCGGACATCGGGCTCACCGCCGTGCAGTCGAACAACAAGGAGATCGGGCGCTGTCGGGCCTGCTCACCGCGCAGCGCCTCGGCTCCGGCACCACGGCCCAGGTGGCCATCCTCAACGGCGGCCCGAACGACGAGATCGTCGGCCCGGCCCGCCAGGAGGGCTTCCTCGCCGGGCTCACCGAGGGCGGGGTGACCCCGGAGGTCGTCGCCTCCGCGACGGCCACCTACACCCAGGAGGAGGCGGTGCCGGCCACCGAGTCGATGCTCGCCGCGCACCCGGAGACCGACCTGGTGCTCGGGCTGAACGACTCGATGGCCCTCGGCGCGCTCAGCGTGCTGCGCAACCAGGGCAACAGCACGGTCCTCGTGGCCGCGGCGGCCGACGGGCAGAAGGAGGCGCTCGCCGAGATCGCGAACGGCGGGTGCACCGGGCAGTACGTCTCCACCGGGCTGAACTCGCCGAGCCTGGCCGCGGAGCAGGTCTTCGACATCGCGGTCGGCGTGGCCACCGGGCAGCTCGACCCGGCCACCGTCCAGAAGACCTCGCTGACCGAGGCCGCGGGCATCGGCTGCGAGAACGTGGCGGAGTACTACGACCCGAGCAGCATCTTCTGATGGGCGTCCTCGACACGTTCCGCCTCGACGGCCGCACCGCGCTCGTCACGGGCGGGAACCGCGGCCTCGGCAAGTCGTTCACCCTCGCGCTGGCGCAGGCGGGCGCCCGGGTCGCGTTCGTGGCCCGGGACGCCGAGCGCAACGCCGCCACGGTGGCGGAGCTCGCCGCCGAGGGCGTCGAGGTCCTCCCGATCACCGGGGACATCACCGTGGCGGCCGACGTCGACCGCGTCGTCGCCGAGACGGTGGCGGGCCTCGGCGGGCTCGACATCCTCGTCAACAACGCGGGCGCGTGCTTCCACAACCCGTCGTGGGACGTGCCGGACGAGGAGTGGGACACCGTCTTCGACCTCAACGTGCGGGCGCTGTGGAAGTGCAGCCGGGCCGCGGCCAGGCACATGCGCGCCCACGGCGGCGGGTCGATCGTCAACGTCGGCTCGATGTCGGGCTTCGTCGTCAACCGGCCGCAGTGGCAGCCGGCCTACAACGCGTCGAAGGCCGCGGTGCACCACCTGACCCGGTCGCTCGCCGCGGAGTGGGCCCCGGACGGCATCCGGGTCAACGCGGTGGCCCCGGGCTACGTCAAGACCGAGATGTCGCCGGTGCACCGGCCCGAGCTGCGCCGCTACTGGATCGAGGACGCGCCGCAGCAGCGCTACGCCGAGCCCGAGGAGATCTCGCCGAGCGTGGTGTTCCTCGCCAGCGACGCCGCGTCGTTCATGACCGGTTCCGTGCTGGTCGTCGACGGCGGCTACACGGTCTTCTGACCGCGGAGGGAAGTGCCATGAACACCATGCGCCAGGTCGTCGTGACCTCGTCCGAGGACATCCGGGTGGTGGAGGTCCCCCGGCCGGCGCCGCCCGGGGCGGGGCAGGTGCTGGTCGCGAGCAGGCTGGTCGGCATCTGCGGCACCGACGTGCACGCCGCGGCCGGGCACCACCCGTTCATCGACCGGCCCTACCGGCCCGGCCACGAGGTGGTCGGGGTCGTCGAGCAGGTGGGGGACGGGGTCACCGACCTCGCCGCGGGCGACCGCGTCGTGCTCGAACCCAACCTCACCTGCGGTGAGTGCCGGCAGTGCCGCGACGGCCGCTACAACATCTGCCGCAAGCTCGCCGTCTTCGGCTGTCAGACGCCGGGCGGCATGGGTGACGTGTTCGTCGTGGCCCGCGACCGGCTGCACCGCATCCCCGACGGCATGTCCGACGAGCTCGCCGCGCTCGTGGAGCCGCTCGCCACGCCGGTGCACGCGGTGCGGAGGGCCGGTGTCCGGGCGGGCAGCCGGGTGGCCGTGCTCGGCGCCGGCCCGATCGGGCTGCTCGTGCTGGTCGCGGCCAAGCGCGGCGCCGAGGTCGTGGTCGTCACCGACGTGCTGCCCGAGAAGCTGGACCGGGCCCGGCGACTGGGCGCCGACGAGGCGCTGCGCGCCGACGCCCCCGACCTGGTCGAGCGGGCCGCCGCCGTGCTGAAGGGCGCCGACGTGGTGTTCGACTGCGTCGCGGCCGCCGGGTCGATGGCCCAGGCCGTCGAGCTCGTCGACAAGGGCGGCACCGTGATGGTCGTCGGTATCGCGCCCGGACCCACCTCGATCCCGCTGCACCTGGTGCAGGACCGGGAGATCTCGGTGATCGGCAGCCTCATGTACGTCCGGGAGGACGTGGAGCAGGCGATCGCGCTGCTCTCCTCCGGAGCGGTGGCGGCCGACGAGCTCGTCACCGCCGTCTACCCGCTCGACCGGGCCGCCGAGGCGTTCGCGGCCTCGGCGGACCCGCAGCAGGTGAAGGTGCTCGTCTCGGTCGGCGACCCCGCCTGACGCTCCCCGCCCGCTCACCGCAGTCCCGACCGGCGTCGTGCCGGCCGTCCTTTCCCCGAGAGGCTCGAAGATGAGTGTCCCGAAGCGCTCCGTCCTGCGCGGATCGCGTTCCCGCATCACCGCCGCCGGTGCGGCGCTGCTCGCCCTGTTCGCCGCCGGCTGCTCCTCGGCCAGCGAGGACGCCGCGAACCGCTCCGCCCCCGCCGCCCCGGCCGACGTGGTGCTCGTGCAGTCGATCCGCAGCCTGTCCAACCCCTACCACGCCAACTGGGCGAAGGGCGGTGAGATGTTCGCCCGGTCGGTCGGGATGCCGGTGCAGACCATCGCGAACGAGGGCGACTCCCAGCAGCAGCTCAACCAGATCAAGTCGGTGCTCAGCGGCGGCAGCACCGTCGTGCTCAACGTCGACCCGAACACCTCCTCCGACACGCAGGCGATCGTCCGGGCGGTGCAGGAGGCGGGCGGCCACGTCGTCACGCACTGGAACAAGCCCGACGAGCTCGCGCCCGCCGACGTCGGCAACGGCTGGGTCGCCCACGTCTCGTTCGACGGTCGGGTCGGCGGCTACGAGACGGCGAAGGCGCTGATCTCCTCCATGGGCGGCAGCGGCGGCATCATCGCCCTGCAGGGCATCCTCGACAACGTCCCGGCCAAGCAGCGCTTCGCCGGGCTGGAGAAGGCACTGGGGGAGAACCCCGGCGTGCAGCTGCTCGACCAGCAGACCGCCGAGTGGAACCGCAACAAGGCGTTCCAGGTGACCCAGACGCTGCTCGCCAAGCACAGCGGGCAGGTCAAGGGCATCTGGGCGGCCAACGACGACATGGCACTCGGCGCGCTGGAGGCCCTGCGCGCGGCCGGGCTGGCCGGGCAGGTGCCGATCGTCGGCAACGATGCGGTGCCCGAGGCCCTCGACGCCATCCAGGCGGGCGACAGCGGCTACGTCGCGACGGTGTCCTCGGACGCCTACTGGCAGGGCGCCGCGGGTCTCGCACTCGCGTACCGGGCCGCCACCGGTGAGTACGACGTCGCCGCCGCGAGCCCCGGCGACCGCGCGTTCTACGGCGAGCAGTTCGTGATCACGAAGGACAACGTCGCGGACTTCCTCACCCCGCCCACCGACGCGACCTCGCCGACGACATCGCCGACCCGCTCGCGCGCAACACGGGCGCCCTCGAATGAGCACAGCCGGACCGGGCACGGCGGTGGTGGGGGCGAGGCCGTCCGTCCTCGCCCCCACCCCGCTGGCCCGCCGGGTGGTCGACGCCGGGCCGGTGCTCGCACTGGTGGCGCTCGTCGCGGTGTTCTCGCTGCTGAGCGACCGGTTCCTCACGGCGGGCAACGCCGGCAGCATCGCCGACCAGGCCGCGATCCTGCTCGTGCTCGCCGTCGGCGCGACGTTCGTGATCCTGCTCGGCAGCATCGACCTGTCCGTCGAGGGTGTGATGGCCACGTCGTCCCTCGTCGCGGTCCTGCTGGCGGCCAACGACCGCAACGGTGCCGACCTCGGCTACCTCGCCGTAGTCGGTGGCGTCGGCGTGGGCGCGCTGTTCGGTCTGGTCAACGGTGTGCTGCACACGTGGCTGCGGATCCCGTCGTTCATGGTCACGCTCGGGACCGGTGCGATCGGCATCGGCATCGCCACGGTCCTGTTCGGCGGGCAGCCGCCCCGCATGCTCGACGAGGGGCTGCGGCTGTGGGGCACCGACCGGGTCCTCGGCGTCTCCCGCCTGGCGCTGCTCGCGCTCGCGGTGCTGCTGCTCGGCTACCTCGTGCAGCGCTACACCCGGGTGGGCGCACGATCCTGCTCGTCGGCGGCGACGAGCAGATCGCCCGGCTCGCCGGCTGCCGGTCGCCCGCTACAAGGTGTGGGCGTTCGTGCTCGCCGGCGCGGCCGCTGGCCTGGCCGGCGTGATGGCCGCGACCCGGCTCGGCGTCGGCGACGTGCAGATCGGATCCGGGCAGCTGTTCGCCACGATCACGGCGGTCGTCGTCGGCGGGACGCTGCTGTCCGGCGGCCGCGGCGGGGTGCCGCAGACGCTGGTCGGCGCGCTGCTGATCAGCGTGCTCGCCAACGGCCTGATCCTCGTCGGGGTGGACCCAGCGATCCAGCGCTCGGTGCAGGGCGTGGTGATCGTCGTGGCGATCGCCGCGACCGTGTGGACCCAGCGGCGGCGCACCCGGGTGGTGAAATGACCACGCCCGCCCTGGAGCTGCGCGGGGTCACCAAACGCTTCCCCGGCGTCGTCGCCCTCGACGACGTGCACCTCACCGTGCGGCCGCGCGAGGTCGTCGGGCTGATCGGCGAGAACGGGGCCGGGAAGTCGACGCTGCTGAAGATCCTCTCCGGGGTGTACCAGCCGGACGAGGGCGAGCTGCTGGTGCGCGGGCAGGCCCGCCGGTTCAGCGGGCCCCGCGACGCGGCCCGGGCGGCGTCGGGATCGTCCACCAGGAGCAGTCGCTCGTCGCGTCGGTGTCGGTGGCCGAGAACCTCGTGCTCGGCTTCGAGGGCTCGGCCGTGCGCGGCGGCATCTACCGCTGGCCGGAGCTGAACCGGCGGGCGCAGGCGCAGCTGGACAAGGTCGGCTCGCCCATCCCACCGACGGCGCGCGTCGACGCGCTGACGTTCGCGCAGCGGCAGATGGTGGAGGTCGCGAAGGCGCTGTCGGTCGAGGACCACGTCGAGACCGAGCCGGTCATCGTGTTCGACGAGCCGACGTCGGTGCTCGACGGCGACGACACCGAGGTGCTGTTCGCGCAGATCGAGCGGCTGCGCACCCGCGCGTCGGTCGTGTTCGTCTCCCACCGGCTCGACGAGGTGCTGCGCGTCTCCGATCGCGTCTACGTCCTCAAGGACGGGCGCTGCGTCGCCGAGCGCAACCCCGCCGACGTCGACGTGCAGGAGCTGTACCGGCTGATGGTGGGCCGGGAGAGCGCCGGCAGCTACTACCGCGAGGACGACCAGGGCGACGTCGACGGCGCCGAGGAGGTGCTCGGCGTCACCGGCCTCACCCGGGCGGGCGGCTTCACCGACGTGTCGCTGTCGGTGCGCCGCGGCGAGGTGCTCGGCGTCGCGGGCGTGGTCGGGTCCGGGCGGGAGGACCTCGCGCGTGCGCTCTTCGGCGCGGAGCCGGTGGACGCGGGCGAGGTGCGGCTGGCCGGCAAGCCGGTGCGCTTCCGCTCGCCCGCCGACGCCGTGCACGCCGGCATCGGCTACATCCCCGCGGAGCGCCGCTTCGAGGGCGTGGCGATGGGGATGTCGGTGGCCGACAACATCCTGCTCGCCGACCGCTCCGCGGTATCCGCCGGGCCGTTCGTCGACCCCCGGCGCCGCCGCGGGGTCGTGGCGCAGTGGATCGAACGACTGCGGATCCGCACACCCGCCCCCGGCACCGACGTCGCGACGCTGTCGGGCGGCAACCAGCAGAAGGTGGCGCTGGCCAAGTGGCTCGTCTCGCCGCGGCTGCGGGTGCTCGTCCTCGACCACCCCACCCGCGGCCTCGACGTCGGGGCCAAGGAGGACGTCTACCGCCTGGTGCGCGAGCTGTGCGAGCGCGGGCTGGCGATCGTCCTGCTCTCGGACACGCTCGAGGAGACGATCGCGCTCAGCCACCGGGTCGTCGTCATGCGCGACGGCCGGGTGACCGCCCGCTTCGACGCGCCCGCCGGCGCGAAACCCACCCAGGTCGATCTCGTCGAGCAGATGGTGTGACCCCATGACCAGCGTGTCGTTCCTCCGCCGCGACGACCTGCGCGAGCGGGTCGTCGCCGCCGTGCCCGCCGCGGTCCTCGTGGTGCTCGTGCTCGCCGTCGCGAGCCGGGAACCGTCCTTCCTCGGTGCCGCCAGCATGCGCGCGCTGTTGGAGGGGGCCGCACCGCTGCTGCTGCTCGCCCTCGGCCAGACGTTCGTGATCCTCATCGGCGGCATCGACCTGTCGGTGGCCGTGCTCGCCTCGCTCGGGACGGTGCTGCTCGCGTCGTGGCTCCCGTCGGCCGGAACGATGGGTGTGCTCGCCACGCTCGCCGCCACCACCCTCGCCGGTGCGCTCAACGGCGCCGTGAGCGCGTACGCCCAGGTCCCGTCGTTCGTGGTGACTCTCGGCGCGATGGGGTTGTGGTCGGGCGTGGCGCTCACGGTGTCCGGCGCTCGACGATCTCCATCACCGAGGGGTACGACACGATCTTCTGGCTGCGCGATCTGCGGGTCGCGGGGCTGCCGATCGCGGCGGTGCTGGCGATCGTTGCGGTGCTCGTCGCGGCGGGCCTCATGCGGGTGCTCTCAGGCGGCCGCGCCCTGCACGCCATGGGCCGGGCCGAACGCGCGGCGCTCATGTCGGGCTCGCGCACGCCGCGGCTGCGGGTGCTGGCGTTCGCCCTGTCGGGGCTGTGCGCGGGCCTCGCCGCCGTCGTCCTGGCCGCCTCGCAGTTCAGCGGTGCCCCGACCCTGGCCGACTCCTTGCTGCTCCCGGCGATCGCCGCGGTCGTCGTCGGCGGCACCGCGATCACCGGCGGCGTCGGTGGTCCGCTGCGCACGCTGGTGGGCGCCCTGCTCATCGCGGTCCTGCGCATCGGCATGTCGGTGATGGGCGTGGACCCGAGCTACGAGCAGATCGTGTACGGCGCGGTCATCGTTTCCGCGGTCGCGCTCACCCTGAACCGCGGGCACATCGGCATCGTGAAGTAGCCGCCGGACTGCGTACCGACGTCCGCGCGGGCTACCGTCGCGTGTGACCTCGTTCGACCGGATCGTCGTGATCTTCAACCCGCAGAGCACGGGAGAGGCGCCGCGGCTGGCCGAGGAGCTGCAGGCGGATCTCACGGACCGGCTGCCGGCCACGGAGGTGAGCCTCAGCCCGACCGAGCACGCCGGGCACGCCCGCGACCTGGCCAGGGCGGCGGCCGCGACCGGCCGACCGCTGATCATCTCGGTGAGCGGCGACGGCGGGTACAACGAGGTGGTCGACGGGGCGATGCAGGCGGGCAACGAGGACGTCGTCTGCGCGGTGATGGCCGCGGGCAACGCGAACGACCACCGGCGGACCACCGCCGAACGTCCGCTCGCCGACGCCGTGGTCGCCGGGGATGTGCGCCGCATCGACCTGCTGCATCTCACGGTCGGGAGCGGGCCGGATGCGCAGACGCGGTTCGCCCATTCCTACATCGGGATCGGCCTGACCCCGGTGGTCGCGGTCGACCTGGAGGAGGGTGGCAAGGGCTCGGTCCGGGAGATCGTGTCGGTGGTGCGGACCTTCGCCCGGTTCCGCCCGTTCCCGATCGAGCTGGAGGACGGGAGCCGGCGCAGGGTCGACAGCCTGCTGTTCGCCAACATCACCGAGATGGCCAAGTACGCCACCCTCAGCGAGGGGAGCGCCCCCGATGACGGGCGGTTCGAGGTGATCACCCTGACGCACACCGCGAAGTGGCGGATCCTCGGTACGGCGATCAAGGCGGCAACGCGCGGGCTGGGGCCGCAGCCGACCGCCACGCACTACGGCTTCACCACGCTCAAGCCGATGCCCCTCCAGCTGGACGGGGAAGTGCTTGCGCTGGACGCCGGCACCGAGGTGCAGGTGGACATCGCGCCCCGGGCGCTGGCGATCGTCGGCTGACCGGTCGTTCGCGAGTCGGCTCGTCCCCCGTGCGAGCTACCCGCAGATGTCCACTCCACGGTGATGATCACGCGCCGGCGGATCCCTACCGTCCTCGGTACGCCGCGCGCCCCGGTCGCGGCCTCCGGACAAGGACCCCCATGCGACTGATCATCCAGCTCGCCGTCGTTGCGGCCATCGCCCTCGCGGGCAGCGCACTCGCGGGCACCGTGGGGTGGAACCCACCGCTCACCCTGGTCATCGGCCTCGCGACGGCCGCGGCGGCCCTGCTGGGCTACGCGTGGGTGGTGCGTCGCACCGAGCGCCGCGCACCCGACGAGCTGTCCCGCACCGGCGCGGTCTCCGCGCTCATCCGCGGCGCACTGCTCGGCGTCGGCCTGTTCGCCGCGGTCATCGTCAACATCGCCTTCCTCGGCGGCTACGAGATCGTCGGCTGGGGTTCCCCCGCGGCGCCGTCGCCCTGTTCGGGTTCATGGCCGCGGCCGCCGTCACCGAGGAGCTGCTCTTCCGCGGCATCCTGTTCCGGATCCTCGAGGAGCGGGCGGGCACCTGGATCGCGCTCGTCCTCACCGCGGCGCTGTTCGGCCTGTCCCACCTGTTCAACCCGCACGCCACCGTCTGGGGCGCACTCGCCATCGCGATCGAGGCCGGCGCGATGCTCGCCGCCGCCTACGCCGCCACCCGCACCTTGTGGGTGCCCATCGGCCTGCACTTCGGCTGGAACTACGCCGCGAGCGCCGTCTTCGGCACCGAGGTCTCGGGCAACAACACGCCCGACGGCCTGCTGCACTCCGTCATGAACGGGCCCACGCTGCTCACCGGCGGCGACTTCGGCCCCGAGGGGAGCGCCTACGCCGTCGCGTTCGGTGCCGCCCTCACCGTCGTGTTCCTGTGGGCGGCCCACCGCCGCGGCCGCCTCGTCCCACGCCGCGGGGCGCGCACCGCCCCGCCCTCTACGCTCGCCCCGTGACCGGCACCGGGCGTCTCGCGCAGCGGTGGCAGCAGCTGCCCGTCCCGGTCCGGGACGCGCCGCTCGCGCTGCTGCTCGCCGCCGCGTCGCTGATCCCGGCGATCAACAGCAACGGCACGCAGATCGGTGACCTGCCCACCCGCCCGATGGACGCCCTGGGCGTCGCGGTGGTCGCCGCCGAGTGCCTCCCGCTGCTGCTGCGCCGTCGCCTGCCCGCCGTCTGCCTCGCGCTGGTGTTCCTCGGCTTCGCGGTCGACCAGGTCCTCGGCTACCACACGGTGGCCGGGACCGCGCTGCCGGTCGCGCTGCTGAGCACCGCGGCACACCTGGAGCGCCACCGGCACGCCACCGCGGCCTGATCTCCGCGGGGTACGTGCTGCTGGTGGTCGCGCTGGGCCTGCGCGGTGCACCCGAGGGCGTGCCCGGGTACGTCACCTTCTACCTCGCGCTGGCCCTCGCCTGGGGCGCCGGAACCTGGCTGCGGCAGTCGCGGGCCGCCGAGGTGGAGCGCCGCGTCCACGTCGCCGAAGCGGCCCGCGCTGCGGAGCGCGCCCGCATCGCCCGCGAGCTGCACGACGTCGTGACCCACCACGTGACGGCGATGGTGGTGCAGGCCGAGGCGGCGCGTTACCTCACCGCCCACCCCGACCGCCTCGACCAGACCCTGACGGCCGTGACCGACACCGGCCGCACGGCCATCTCGGATCTGCGGCACCTGCTCGACGTGCTCGACCCGGGCCACGGCCCTCGGGCGCGCACCCCGAGCGCCGGCGAGCTGCACGACCTCGTGGAACAGACCCGCCGGGCCGGTCAGCCCGTCGAGTTCACCGAGGGGGGACGTGCGGCTGCGGGCACGGGCATCGCCGAGATGATCGTCTACCGGGTGGTGCAGGAGTCGCTGACCAACGCCCTCAAGCACGCCCACGGCCGCAGCACCACCGTCGACGTGCGGCGCGGCGATCGGGAGATCGCGGTGGAGATCGGGACCGACGGCACGGGATCGACGGCCGCGTCGCCGGGTGGCAGCGGGCGCGGCCTCGCCGGGCTCCGCGAACGGATCGGGGTGCTCGGCGGCGAGTTCAGCGCCGGGCACCGCGACGGCGGCGGGTTCGTGGTGCGGGCGCGCATCCCGGTGGGGAGCGCCTCGTGACCGCGCCGGTGCGCGTGCTGGTCTGCGACGACCAGGCGCTGATCCGCACCGGGTTCGCGACCATCATCGACGCGCAGCCCGACCTCGAGGTGGTCGGCGAGTGCGGCGACGGCCGCGCCGCGGTCGAGCTCGCCGGCCGGCTGCACCCCGACGTCGTGGTGATGGACGTGCGGATGCCGGTTCTCGACGGGATCGAGGCGACCCGGCTGCTCGCAGGCGCCGGTGTGGCGAGCCCGGTGAAGGTCCTCGTGGTGACGACGTTCAACCTGGACGAGTACGTGTACGAGGCGCTGCGCGCCGGCGCGAGCGGCTTCCTGCTGAAGGACGCGCCGCCGGCGCAGCTGCTGCACGGCATCCGCACCGTCGCCTCGGGCGCCGCGCTGCTGGCCCCCGAGGTGACCCGCCAGCTCGTCGGCCGCTACGCCGCGCGGATCCGGCCGCAGGAGAGCGCGCCGGACGACACCCCGCTCACCCCGCGCGAGCTGGAGGTGCTGCGCCTCATCGCGGACGGGCGCTCCAACAGCGAGATCGCCGCGACGCTCGTGATCAGCCACGAGACGGTCAAGACCTACGTCTCGCGCATCCTCACCAAGCTCGACCTGCGCGACCGGGTGCAGGCGGTCGTCTACGCCTACCGCCGGGGGCTCGTCGCCTGACCCGTGCGCACCGTCGACGCGTCCAGTACGGCCGCGGTCGTGGCGACGTGCCGGGCCAGTAGCGCGGCAGCGGTGTCGGCGTCGCGGGCCAGCACCGCCTCCTCCAGCCTGCGGTGCTCCTCGATGCCGTCCCGGTCGGGGTTGCGGTGCGACGACCAGCGGCGCGCCAGCTCGCCGGCCGTCCACAGCCGGTCGGTGGTCTCCAGCAGTGCGGCGTTGCCGCACCCCTCCAGCAGGGCGCGGTGGAAGACCCGGTGGGCTTCCGACCAGGCGCTGCTGTAGTACTCGCCCTCCTCGGGCACGTACGCGGGGGTGCGGCTCAGGCGGTGGTGAGCCGCTCGCACGCGGGCCTCCCACTCGACGTCGCCGCGCTCGATCGACATGCGCAGCACGACGGGTTCGACGGCCTGGCGCGCTTCGGCGATCTCCTGCCAGCGGCGGTCGGAGTAGGTCGCGACGGCGAAGCCGCGGTTGGGTAGCCGGTCGGCGATGCCGTCGCCGACCACCCGCACGAGTGCCTCCCGCACGACGGCCAGGCTCACGCCGAGCTGCGTGGCGAGTCCTGCGGTTTGAGGGCGGCGCCGGGGGCGTGCTCACCGCGCATGATCGCGTCCCGCAGGTGTGCGTAGACCTGCTCGGAGAGCATCTGCTTCCCCGGCAGGGGCGACGTCCGGGCCATGTCCCGAGCATAGACGATCCATCGCACAATCGATTATCCGTGCTATGGTCGATCTTGTCTCACTCACCTGGGTTCGAGAGGAACGACGCGATGAGCGCCAACGACCCGTTCGCCCGCCTCCCGCAGGTGGCCTCCTTCACGGTCACCAGCACCACCGTCACCGACGGCGCCGCCTGGTCGCCCGAGCAGTACTCCGGCACCTTCGGCGTGCCGGGCGGGAAGGACACCTCCCCGCAGCTGTCCTGGCACGGCGCCCCGGAAGGCACCAGGAGCTACGCCGTCACCGTCTACGACCCCGACGCCCCCACCGGGTCCGGGTTCTGGCACTGGGCGGTCGCCGACATCCCCGCCACCGTCACCGAGCTGCCGGAAGGGGCGGGCGACGACACCGGCTCGGGCCTGCCCGCGGGCGCTCTCCCGCTGCGCAACGACGCCGGCGCGGCCCGCTTCATCGGTGCCGCCCCGCCGGCCGGGCACGGGCCGCACCGCTACTTCGTCGTGATGCACGCCCTCGACGTCGAGTCCATCGGTGTGGGGGCCGACGCCACCCCGGCCGTCCTCGGCTTCACCATGTTCGGGCACACCGTCGGCCGGGCGGTCCTGATCGCCACTGGCGAGACCCCGGCCTGACGGGCAGTACGTCGGCTCGACGCCGGCTGCGACCGTGATCGGGGTCGTGGCCGGCCGGCGGGTCCGCCGCTGTCGCGGCTCGGCGATGTCCGGGGAGTGCTTCATGACGGCACCTGGGTCGCCGCCTGAGATGGACCACTCCGGCTCCGACGGGATGATGAGCCAGGCCGAGATGGATGCGCTCGCGGGCGCCAGCGAAGCGGCGTTCGACACGGCGTTCCTCGAACTGATGATCGTGCACCACGAGGGTGCCGTCGCCGAGGCGGAGCACGAGGTCGCCGGCGGCGCGAACGAGCAGGCCCAGCGGTTCGCCTCCGAGATCGTCAGCGGCCCGACTGCCGAGAGCGACCAGATGCGCCGGCTCCTCTGCTGACCGGCACTCCCACGGGATGGCACCTGACCCGGTTGCGGCGAGTGCCACCACCCCACGACCCACCGTCACACCCGGCATTTCCCCTGGCGTCCCTGGGGACGGCTTTCGGGTGACAGCGATACGTCGCGTTCCGCGGAACGCGACGGGTGCGCAGCGGCCGGCGGCATGATCCGGACTTCGTGGTCCGGCGCTGCCCCGCAGCCGGTGGACACCCGAGCCGCCTGCAGCATCTGTGCAGCAATCGTGCGACATGCACGCCGTGGAGTCCGCAGGCCGCAACGGTTGACTAATTCCTACACGTCGGGGGACCAGCCGGCGTCGCTCAGAAACAGCGACAACCGCGTACTGCAGTCATAGAAGACCGGAGCGATGGGCGACCACGACGCAGACGACCCGATTCGATCATTTGAAGAGGCCATCCGCTTCATGGCTGCCCACGGAAATGCGGAGCGCGCATTGCGGCAGCATCGAATGCTCTCAGACGGCCTGTGCTCCGGATGCCTGACCCAGCTGATGCGCTGGCCATGCCCAATAGCCACTCTAGCGATGACCGCCCAGGAACGAGAGCAGCGACGACCACATGACCGATGATGACGCCATCCATCGACCACAGGGTGGCGCACCGCAGCCAGGAGAGACTGGCACACCTCAACGACTACCGGGGTGCGCGATGTGCAGCAGAACACAGGAAGGGAGGTGAACCGATGAGCTTCGACGAGATCTTCGCTGACGAGGCCGTGATGGACGTACCGTCCGCGGCGTCCGAATACAACCGAAAGGCGCCTGGCCACCAGGACTCCAACGGCGATCACTGCGTCGACTGATCCCGGCCCCGAGGTCTGGAGCGGTCGCGCCGACCGGCCTCGCCGCTCCAGACCCGACCCGATTCCGCCCGACCTGGGAGAACCCGATGCTGCGATTCGACATAGGTCGCGACGACGTGGCCGGTCAGTGGCGTTTGCAGGACGGCCGATGGTTCGTCGGTGCGAGTTGGATATCGCCGGTCAGCTCTCCTGTGCTGCGAATGGATTCCCACTTCCGCGGCAGTCGAAGGACCGTGACGATCCAAGAGATCCGCCGAGATGGAGACTTCACGGAACTGACGCTCTGCGCCGACGGCTCTGTGGGCTTGGCCGCCGGCCCGCTTGGAATCGCTCCCCTCTACATTGCGGTCCGCAACGGGCGTCTGATCGGTTCTTGGGACCCCGGTGATCTAGCACCGGTCGCGCGCCCCGACGATCTGTCGGACGTGGTCGTAACCCAACTGCTGACCCGCCGCCACCGCTACTCCACCTCGACGCTGTTCTCGGGCATCAGTCGACTCACCGCAGGCGCCACCGCGGTGTGGAACCAGGAGAGCGGGTTACGGTTGCGTTATCCGGAGCCAGCCACTCATGTCTCCGAGCCCCGCAGGCTACGGCCGGGAGCAGACCCTGTCGCGCACTTCGAACAGCTCCTCACCCACATAGTTCGCGCTACGTGCCACGGACTCGACGGTGGTATCGCGGTAGAGCTTTCCGGCGGACTGGACTCAGCGAACGTCGCCCTCTCCGTCGCGGCGCTGCCGATCGGCCCGGTTCTGTCGGGCGGCCTGTTGCTGGCCGGCCGCACGGGATGCGCCCAGGCCTCCCGCCGTCGACTCATCATCGATCACCTCGGGATGCGGGACATCTGCGTGCCCGCGTCCCTCCATCTCCCACTGGCCCCGGACGGACCGAGGTCCGTCGATCGCGTGCACTATCCCGACACCGATGTCTACCAAGAAGCGTTTGACGCTCTGCGTACCCAGCTTCGCGGTGCTGGGACCCGCGTCGTTTTCACGGGCTACGGCGGCGACGAGATCATGGACCGAGCACCGTCCGAGCGGCGCCGCCCCACGGCCCCACCCCGCCTGCCGCCGTGGCTCGACACCCGCGCGCGTGACGCGCTGGTCGACGTCGATGCCGACGGATCCCCGGTGACCACGGTCGCCTTGCCGACCTTGGTCGTGTTCGCCGCCCGTCATCCCGCGTATCTCCGCGCCGGTCTCTGGCCGGTTGCACCGTTCGCCACGTTGGAGCTGTCCCGATTCGGACGTTCCCTCCCTGTCGAGTGGCGGACGGGTAAGGAACTGCTTCGGCGGCGGCTCGCCCGCAGCGGTCTTCCCGCCACCGTCACCCGGGCACAGTGCCCGGAGTCGTTCGCCGCGACGATGTCCCTCGCACTGCACCGGCATGCCCCGGTGCTCCTCGCCGACATGCTCGGCCACTCGGTCCTGATCGATCACGGGTTCGTACGCCGCACCTCCGTCGAGCACCTCCTCCGGCGCGCCTCGACTCTGGCACCATGCCGCCGCTGGTGTACGACATGCTCGCCCTCGAGATCGGCATCCGCAGCATGTGCGCCACTACGACACGTGGAAGGAATGAAGCGTGCGAGTCGTCGAGCCCCGGTCCTTGACCCGCAGTAACCTCGTCTACCGCGAGCCGGCGCTCTACGACGAGTTGCTCGCCGACACCTCGATCACCGCCGACCTGATGGCCTTCGCCAGCCGGCACGAGGCCAACGTGAGGACAGTTCTCGACCTCGGCTGCGGCACCGGACGACTGCTCGCCGAACTGCACGGACACGGCTTCACCTGCACCGGAATCGATCTACAGCCGGACCTCGTCGCGTGGGCCGAACGCACCCATCCGGGCCTGCGCCTGGCTGTCGGCGACCTGCGCACGGTCCGCCTCGGCGACACATTCGACCTCGTGACCTCCGTCGGCAACTCACTGTCCTACCTGCACACCGAAATCGAGCTCGCCGCGGCGTTCGACACCATCCGGGCACACAGCCACCCGGGGACCCTGCTCACAATCGCCACTCTCACCGCGCCGGCGCAACGCACACGGCTGCAGCGATGTGACGACCTCACTCGGCGTCGCAACCGTCACGACGACCTCCGAGTGGGATCCGCACACTCAGATCTCGACCACCGTCCGCAGTTGGTGCTTCGACACCGGTCGCGTCGAGCGCGACACCATGCGCCGCCGCTATTGGAGCACCGAACTGCTCTGTGAACTCGCGCGCGCCGCCCAGTTCGATGTCACCGCCACGTTGGCACAGAGCTTCAGCCTCTGCGCTGTCCGACGCCCACCCGCAGGAAGAACCTCGAACATCTGAAGGAGCACGCGACAATGCAGGACCTACATGTCACGATCCGCAGCCGTGATGGCCTGCACCTCGCCGGCACCATGGTCCGCCCGGACACACGAGCAGGTCAGGCCGTGGTGCTCGTGCACGGCGGCGGCGTGACCCGCGAGGAAGGCGGCTTCTTCGGGCGACTCGCCGCGGGTCTCGCGCACGCTGGTGCTGCATCCCTTCGCTTCGATCTTCGAGGCCATGGAGACAGCGAAGGTCGACAGGAAGACCTCACGCTCG
Organism: Pseudonocardia sp. CNS-004; assembly: GCA_001942185.1. Classification (GTDB taxonomy): domain Bacteria; phylum Actinomycetota; class Actinomycetes; order Mycobacteriales; family Pseudonocardiaceae; genus Pseudonocardia. The sequence continues at coordinate 33,323 of MKJV01000066.1, read as the reverse complement.
CCGGTATCCTCGGTGATATCGAGGCCGCAGCCACCAAGGTCGCAGACGCGACCGGCGCACAGGATCTCGCCGTCGTCGGCGCCAGCTTCGCGGGCGGCATCTGCGCCTACTACGCCGCGCAGCATCCCGATCGGCTCCACCGCCTCGTCCTGCTGAACCCGCTCCTCGACTACAAGAAGCGCTTCGTCGAAGACAAGCCCTACTGGCACGAGGGGAAGATCAACGAGGACGCCGGTCGAGAGCTGTTGACGAACGGATACCTGTCCCACTCCCCAACGTTCAAACTCGGTCGCGCGCTCCTCAACGAGGTCTTCTACCTCCAGCCACATCGGGTGCTGGGGCAGATCACCACACCCACCCTGCTCGTCCACGGAACGCAGGACACGTTCATCCCCATCGACTCATCGCGACGAGCGGTGAGCGAGTTCGGTAGCGAGTCGAAGCTCGTGGAGATCCACGGCGCGCAGCACGGCTTCGCCGTGCACGACGACCCCGGCTACGCACACCCTCAGTCACAGCGCTGGCAGGCAGACGTGATCGAAGCGGTGGGCGCATGGATCACGAGCACGTCGTCCTGACCGCCTCGCCGAGTGCACGGACGTCCGAGCGGTGTGACCCCCAAGCCCCGAGGCCGCCGCACAAGCGATTCAGCTCCCGCTTCGTCCGCTTCGAGTCAGTCCGGCCTGCAATGGCAAGTGCCGCCCAAGCCCGCTCGCACGCCTCCTCCGGCTCCCCGGCCTGCAGAAGGGCCAAGGCCAGGAGAGACAGGAAGAACCCGCGGTCGCGGTAGGAGAACACGTCGCCCGCAAGGCAATCCCGGTACAACTCCACGGCGCGTGCCGGCTGTCCGACCTCGCAGTAGCAGATCGCGGTCTGCACCTGCAACAAGCGCTCGCTGTATCCGGCCCCGAGCGCTCCATCGGCGCGCTCTTCGTCCCCCGCCGCGTCGAACCACGCACGTGCAGCATCGAGCTTCTGTTCGACAACATCGATCCGCTCGCCGACCATCGCGAGGCCGCGGGCCTCTTGCTGTGCGGCCTCGGCATGTACCAGCGACGGAAGATTCCAGGGACCTTCCTGTGCCGCCTGAGCCAGGGTCAACATCTGTGCGCCGTCACGCTCATCCCAAGCCGATTGGCTCTTCTTCAGAAGTATGTACCCGAGCATCGGCCAATCCCCCGACTCGAGAGCCCACTCTGCGGCCCGATCCCGCCAATACAACGAGCGATCCGGCCGGGCCCCCTCCCGGTACAACCATCCAACGAACTCAGCGCCGCGCGCACCTACCTGCAGCAGGTGTCGCCGCACCTCTGGCTTCGCCTCGCGCGCATGTTGCTGCACCACCTCGACGATCCCCAGGACCGTCGGAAGGGCACGCGCAGACCCATGGGTCCCATCGGTCGCTGTACACATGTCGAACTGCCGCCGGAAGTAGTCCACGACGGAGACGTCGAGGTAGCGGTGCGCATCGGTCAATGCCGCAGCAAGGTGTCGTTGCCGGTCGGGGTCGAACTCACCGGCAGGCGCAGACGCAGGCGGTGAACGCCTTTCGTCCTCGCTCGTCAGCATCGCACGCAGCTCGGTGCGGCTCACGCCGAGGGCGCGCGCGAGCTTGGGTTGCATCCAAGCCTGGGGCTCGGTCTCGCCTCCTTCCCATCGACCAACTGTCGAACGGTCGACCCCGAGAACATGGGCAAGATCCTCTTGGGTATAGCCAGCAGCCCGACGGGCCCGCGCCAGGTGTATTCGCTTCCGGGCCATGTGCGAATCGGTCTCCAGATCACGGGACGGGAATTTGTGATCCTAGCGGAAGGAAGTAATGATGGCGAGCACGAGGCAACCTCTCCCGTGCGAGACGATCTGCACTCTTGTCGCCGTCGATCACGTCAGCACCTGGGCGGCAAGATGTTCGAAGAACTCCAGGCATCCGCTGTATATGGTCCGGCCGCGCGCGAGTTGATCTCCGCGGTCATTGAGGAGACCGCCCGCGAACTGTGACCCGGCCGCCCGTGGCGTGTCTGATGGCTCAACGGGGGCGCTGCGCCTCTCACCCGCTGTCACGGTTCGGCGATGCCCAGGGTGACCCGTGACAGCGGGCAGCCCACGCACGTCAGGACGTACCCGTCGGCCTTCTGCTGCGGCGTCAGGCAGTTCGGCTCGTTCATCACGACCTCCCCGCCGCGCAGCGCCACCATGCAGTCCCCGCAGTTGCCGACCGTGCACGAGTACGGCATCGGCAGCTCCGCCGCGAGCCCGGCGTCGAGGAGCGTCTGGCCGGGCTCGACCACCACCGAGCCGAGCTCGCGCGACCCGTTCTCGACGGTCATCCGCTGCGGCGCGGTGGGCGCGGCCGTCGGGTCCGCGCCGCTGGTGTAGCGCTCATGGTGCACCCGGTCGTCCGGGACGCCGAGCTCGGTCAGGACACCCCGGACCGTGTTCATCAGCGCCTCCGGTCCGCACGTGTAGTACCGGGCGTCCGCCGCCGGCCGCAGGTCGGTGAGCCACCTGTGCACGCCCGCGGCGTCGAGCCGCCCGCGCTCCCGCGTCAGGACGTGCGTGACCGACAACCGCCGCGGGTGCTCGCGCTCCAGCCGGCGGAGCTCGTCGGCGAAGATGACCTCCTCCTCGCTGCGGCTGCTGTAGAGCAGCGCGATCCGGTCGGTGGCCGGTGCCGCCAGCAGGGTGCGGATCATGCTCATCATCGGTGTGACGCCACTGCCCGCGGCGACCAGGACGACCTCGTGCGCCGCCGCCGGATCGACGTGGAACGCGCCGGCCGGGCCGCGCAGCGACAGCCGGTCGCCTGCGCGCAGGTTCCGGTGGAGGTGGGTCGAGAACCGGCCGCCTTCGACGTGCTTGACCGTGACCTCCAGCCGCGCCGCCCCGGGTGCCGACGACGCGGAGTAGGCGCGCCGCACCGGTCGGCCGTCGATGTCCGCGACCAGCGTGAAGAACTGCCCGGCCCGGAAGTCGAAGCAGCGGGGATGCCCGGCGTCCTCCAGCACGAGGGTGACCGCGCTGGGTGTCTCCCGCCGCACCTCGGCGATCCGCACCTCCCGCAACGGGTTCTCCACCGCGGGTTCGTACCTCCGCCCGCGACGCCGCGAGTCGACCTCGACGGCGTCGTAACCCTCCTTCTGCAGCCCGGACCGGTAGGCGCGGTTCACCGCCAGCCGCATCATGCGGCTGATCCCGGGGATCCGCGCGACGAGCTCGACCACGCGAGCGAGCAGGCCCGTTCGGCGCCGGGCCGGTTCGCGGCGAGGTTCGCGGCGAGGTGCTCCGTGGCCAGCGCCATCAGGTCCGGCGCCGTGCCGTGCTCGAGATACGTGGCCGCGCTCCACACCCGCGAACGCGTCACCGCCTCGTTGGCGCGCACCTCGGCGTGGTCGACGTCGATGATCAGCGCCGCGTGCGGGGACGTCCCGCGCAACGCCATCGTCTCCAGCAGCGCGGGATCGTCGGTGATCGAGCCCCGGCCGCTGACGTGCAGCACGCCGGTCCGTCCCGGAGCGAGAGCGGCGAAGGAGAGCCGGTCGTCCTGGAGGAGGTTGTGGAGGCTGTCCGCGCGTTTGTTGCCCTTGCGATCCGGGATGGCCAGCGTGCGGCCGTCGAGGATCCGCACGACGGTCTGCCGGTCCCCGCGCGGGCTGGTGTCACTGCCGCCCGACCCGTCCCAGGTGGACAGTGCGAGGAACGGGGCGGCGGCGAGGAACGCGGCGACGCCGGGCCCGCGCAGCGGGCCATCGCCCTCGACCCCGGGTGCGGGCTCGGCGGGAGCGGGCGCCTGCCACAGCCGTGAGCGGATGACGGCCTGCGCGCAGTGCACGTACGCCTCGTCGACGTCGACGAACGTGTCGGCGCCCTTCCGCCTGGCCACGGAACCGTTGACGCGCAACGTCTCCCCGACGCCCGGTACGAGGAAGACGAACGACACCGGGCCGGGTGCCGCGCCGTCGGGCAGGGTGAACGACATCCGCGTGGGGGAGTGGACGCGCACGAACCCCGGGGTGCCGCCGACGAACGTCGTGCGGACGGCGCCGTCGGCGTCCCGGTAGCCGAAACCGGCGAGCGGGCTGTGCGCCAGTACGGTCCGGCAGCCTCGTCGAGGGCGCTGATCTGCTTCAGCACGATCATCGACGGCGGGCGTCCCACTGCCGCCTCGACCTCGTCGACCGTCGTCATGCGGTGGAGTGCGTTCGACTGCATCGGAATCCCCGTCAGCCCGGTGCCGACCAGCCGCGGCGCCAGTAGCCCGCGAACGAGATGTCCGGCTTCGGCACACCGCGGTCGTCGACCAGGTGCCGACGCACCGAGGTGGCCAGCCGGGACTCGCCCGCGACCCACGCGTAGACGCGGCCGGGCGGCATCGCCGCGCCGCGGACGGCGTCCAGCACGACCGCTCCCGGCCGCTCGTCGGCGCGGTGATCGGCGCGGTCGTCGCGGCCGAACCAGTGGATGCGCACCCCGGGCGGCGCGACCACGTCACGGACGTCGGCCGCGGTCGGCACCTCCAGGTAGACCTCCGCGGTCAGCGACGGTGGTGCCTGGTCGAGGATCGCCAGTATCGCCGGCAGCGCGGTCTCGTCGCCCACGAGCAGTTGCCACTGCGCGTGCTGCGGCGGCCGGTACGTGGTGCCCATGTCGAAGATGCCTGCCGGGTCCCCGGGCCGCACCCGGCGCACCCACGACGACATGGGGGAGTCGCCGTGCAGGACGAACTCGATGTCGATCTCGTCCTCGGCGGGGCGGGCGCGGCGGATCGTCATGTTCCGGACCTGCGGGCGGACCGACTTCGGCATCAGCAGCACCTGGGCCATCCACGCCTCGCTCGCCGCGGTCGGCATCCGCAGCGCGGTCTGGCCCGCTCGCGGGAAGAACAGCCGGACGGTCTGGTCGGCGCCTGCCACGGTCAGGTCCTGCAGGGCAGGGCCGCCGAGGGTGAGGCTCGCGAAGCTCGGCGTCGGCGACTCCCGGCCGCGCACCTCCAGCCTGATCATCCTGCGCGCCTTGGGCAGCCGGACCTTCGGGATCACGAAACGCCACCAGGCGTCTTGTTTTCGCAGCTCATAGCATTATTGTGAGCATTAGCTCAGGTATTTGCTACTCGCTTTTGCCGCCTTCGAGGAGGACCGGGATGCCGTCGGCCGACCGCCGCTTGGAGCCACGTCGCAAGCCCGCCAGGTGCGCGCCGAGCTCACGCGTGAGCGCATCCTCACCGCGGCTGCTCACGTTTTCGCCGAGCACGGCTACTCCGCCGGCACGACCAACCGCATCGCCGAGCGCGCCCGCATCTCCATCGGCTCGCTGTACCAGTACTTCCCGAACAAGGACGCCATCCTCGCCGAGATCCTGATCCAGCACATCGACCGCGGCACCTGGACCGCCGCCGACGAGCTCGACCTCTCGCCCGGGACGCTGGAGGCGACGGTCCGGGCGCTCATCCGCGACGCGGTCGACAACCATCGCGACGACCCCCGCCTGCTCCGGGTGATGATCGAGGAGGCGCCGGTCTCCCAGGAGCTGCTCGACACGATCGACCGGCACGGGAAGCTGCGCACCGCCCAGGTCCGCGACGTCATCGTCCGACACCCCGACGTCCGCGTGGGTGACCCCGATGTCGCCGCGGAGATCATCCTGTTCACCGTGGAGATGAACACGCACAAGTTCATGGCCGCTCCGCAGACCGTCCCCGTCGAGACGTTCGAGGACGAGCTGGTCGCGATGGTGACCCGCTACCTGAGGGGTTGAGTCACCCGAACTTGACACCTTAACGATGTTCAGCCACGCTGAGATGAACTTAGTTAAGGAGCGGTCATGACGGCTGTCGTCGAAGGTGGTCCCGACGCCTCGGGACAGCTCGGTTCCCGCAACCGCATCGTGATCGGGGTGCTGCTGGTCTCCACGTTCGTCGTCTTCCTCAACGAGACGATCATGGGCGTCGCGCTGCCGGTGCTCATGACCGATCTGCAGGTCGAGGCGAGCGTCGGGCAGTGGCTCACCGCGGGCTTCCTGCTCACGATGTCCGTGGTCATCCCGGTCACCGGGTTCCTGATCCGGAGGGTGCCCACGCGCACCCTGTTCGCCACGGCCATGCTGCTGTTCAGCGCGGGCACGCTGCTCGCGGCGGTCGCGCCGGGCTTCGGCGTGCTGCTGGCCGGCCGCGTCGTGCAGGCCGGTGGCACCGCGATCATGATGCCGCTGCTGACGACCACGGTGCTGACGCTCGTGCCCCCGGCCCGCCGGGGTGCCCTGATGGGCAACATCTCGATCGTCATCTCCGTCGCCCCCGCGATCGGGCCCACGGTGTCGGGCGTCGTGCTGGACCTGTTCGGCTGGCGCCACCTGTTCTGGCTGGTGCTGCCGATCGCGCTCGCCGCGCTGGTGCTGGGCCTGCGGCTGATCACGAACGTCGGGGAGACCACGTCGGCGCCGATCGACGTGGTGTCCGTGGTGCTGTCCGCACTCGGCTTCGGTGGCCTCGTCCACGGGTTGAGCAGCCTCGGCCACATCAGTGGCACGTCGGCGGTCGTGGTGTGGGGCGCATTCGGCGTCGGCGTCGCGGGCCTGGTGGCGTTCGTCGCCCGGCAGCGGGTGCTGCAGCGGACCGACCGCGCCCTGCTGGATCTGCGCACCTTCGGATCGCGGACGTTCACGGTCGCCGGCGTGATGATGATGCTGACGATGGGAACGCTGCTGGGCACGGCCGTGCTGCTGCCGATCTACCTGCAGAGCGTGCTGGTGCTGGAGCCGCTCACCACGGGCCTGCTGCTCCTGCCGGGCGGGCTGCTCATGGGTGTGCTGGGGCCGGTGGTCGGGCGGCTGTACGACCGGTTCGGCGCGCGGACGCTGCTCGTGCCCGGCACGGTCGCCACCAGCGCGGCGCTGTGGTCGGCCACGCTGTTCACGGCCGACAGCTCGCTGCTGCAGGTGGTCGGGTTCCACCTGCTGCTGTCGGTGGGGCTGGCGTTCGTGTTCACGCCGCTGTTCGCCGTGGGCCTGGGGGCGGTGCCGCCGACGTTGTACCCCTACGGCAGCGCGATCTTCAGCACCGCCCAGCAGCTGGCCGGGGCCGCCGGCGTGGCGCTGCTGGTCAGCGTGCTGTCGGTGCGCTCGGCGGCGCTCGCCGCCGAGCGGGTCCCGCTCGTGGAGCAGACGGCGGGCGGCGTGCACGCGGCGTTCCTGGTCGCGGCCACGCTGTCGCTGTTCACGATCGTCGGGGCGCTCCTCGTCCGGGGCCCGGCACCCGGCGGAACACCCGCGGCGCACTGACCGCAGCGCCTCTTACCGGATTCCGAACCACATCATGATCGCGATTCACCCGGGATCGAGATCGTGGTGGGGAACCTCTCCCCGACCATCCCAGGAGTGTCCGTGCCCACGGGAACGACCGTGAACCGCCCGCTGCGCGTCCTGATCGGCGCCGACACGTTCCCGCCCGACATCAACGGCGCCGCCCGGTTCACCGCGAGACTGGCTGCCGGCCTCGCCGGGCGAGGGCACGAGGTGCACGTGGTGGCGCCTTCCGACACCGGCCCCGCCTCGTCCCCGGTCCCGGCAGCCGGGATGACGGCGGTGCACCGGCTGCGCTCCTACCGCGTCCCCGGCCAGGACCGGTTCCGCGCGTGCCTGCCCGGCCCGGCCGCCGCGGGGGCGCAGCGGGTGCTGCGGGCGGTGCGCCCGGACGTCGTGCACGTGCAGTCGCACTTCCAGGTCGGGCGCGGTCTGCTCGCGGCCGCGTCCGCGGCCGGGTGCCCGACCGTCGCCACGAACCACTTCATGCCCGAGAACCTGCTGCAGCACGCCCGGGTGCCGGACGTGCTCGCCGAGCGGGTCTCGCGGTGGGCCTGGCGGGATCTGGCCCGCGTGTACGGGGCCGCCGATGTGGTCACCGCGCCCACGCCCCGGGCCGTCGAGCTCCTCGGCGCCCGCGCGGGGCTCTCGGGTCGCGCGGTGTCCTGCGGCATCGACCTGAGCAGGTTCGGGACCGGCGGTGTCGAACCCGAACCCGCGTCCGAGCCCACGGTGTTGTTCGTGGGCCGGCTGGAGCGGGAGAAGCGGGTCGACGAGCTGATCCGGGCGTTCGCGCTGGTGACCGGCCCTGCCCGACTGGAGATCGTCGGTGACGGCACCCGCCGCGCCGGGTGGAGCGCGTTGGCCCGGGACCTCGGCCTGGCGGACCGGGTGCGGTTCCGCGGCGCCGTGGACGACGACGCGCTCGTCGCGGCCTACCGGCGGTGCGCGGTGTTCTGCATGCCGGGCATCGCCGAGCTGCAGAGCCTGGTGACGCTCGAGGCGATGGCGGCCGGGCGGCCCGTGGTGGCCGCCGACGCCGTCGCGCTCCCGCACCTCGTCCACCCCGGCCGCAACGGCCTGCTGTACCGGCCCGCAGATGTGGCCGGGCTCGCGGCGGCGCTCACCGCCCTGCTCGACGATCCGGCGACCCGTGCGCGGATGGGCGCTGCCGGCCGGGAGGCGGCCGCGGCACACGATCTCGACGCGACCCTGGACGCGTTCGAGGACGTGTACTCCGACGTGCGCCGAGGCGCCGCCCGCGGGCGCGTCCGCCGCCCCGTCGCGGGCGTGGTGTAGCGCCCCTGCGGGCGGACCGCTCTCCGGAACCGGAGAAACGAAACCCTCGAGGCGGTCGGGTGTTCCCGGCCGCCGCCACCTGGAGAGAACTCATGGTGCAAGTCACGTCGGTAGCGCGCCCGTCGGGCGTCGCGGAGGACAGGTGGAGCGGTCGGCTGGTCGGCTGGTTGGTGATCCTCGTCGGGGCGAACCTGTTGGCCGACCTGGTCATCGTCGCCCCGCTGCTGGCGTTGCCGGACATGATGCGGCACTTCCAGACCGACCAGGCCGCGTGGCTCAACTCGAGCGCGATGCTGGCGGGCGCGATGTGGGCGCCGTTGCTCGGGCGCAACGCCGACCTCCACGGCAAGCGCCGGATCCTCGTCGTCACCATGCTCGTCACGCTCGCGGGATCGCTGGTCTGCCTGGTCGCGCCGAACGTCGTCGTCTTCGTGCTCGGGCGGTTCCTGCAGGGCGCGGCCATGGGAGCGGTCCTGCTCACGGTGGCGATCACCCGCCAGGTCTGCACCCCACGGGTCGGGATGGCCGCCGTCGGCGTCGTGACCACGGGCGCGTCGGTACTGGGGATCCCCGCGCTGTTCCTGCTGAACCCGGCGATCGACGCGTTCGGCTACCGGAGCGTCTTCGTCGTCGCCACCGCTCTCGCGATGGTCTGCGCGGTCACCGTGCGGCTGTTCATCCCGGAGCCGCCGATCCGCTCCGGCGGGTCGGTCGACCTCGCCGGGGCGCTGCTGCTCGGTTCCGGTCTGGTCGCGGTGCTCGGTAGCGTCAGCATGGCCCCGGACGTGGGCTGGGCGAACCCGGGTCTGCTGGCCGCGCTGGTCGGCGGCGTCATCGCGCTGACCGCCGGGGTGCGGCACGTGCTGCGGGTTCCCGAGCCGATCGTCGACCTGCGTGGGCACAGCGGGTCGCTGGCGTTGACGCTGGGCGCGGTGGCGCTCACGGCCGGGTCGGTGCAGAGCATGCTGCAGCTGAAGAGCCTCGTCGCGGAGGTGCCGCCCGAGCTCGGCCTCGGCTACGGCCTCGGCGGTGGCGACGTGGTGCTCGCGTTGTTCGTGCTGTCCGCGGTCGGGATCATGATCGGTGGCCCGGTGTCCGGTGTCCTCGCGTCCCGGATCGGTCCGGCGCGCACGCTGCTCGCCGGGATCGCGGTGGGCCTGCTGGCCACGTTCGGGATGCTCGTGGGCATCTCGGTGCTCGCGGTCGGGCTCGTCTGCGCCACCCTGCTCGGCGTGGCCGCCGGCGCGGGCATCGCCTCCAGCTTCAACCTCGCGACCGCCATCACACCGCCCGAGAACCACGGTGCGATCGGCAGCCTGGTGGCGGTCGTGCTCTGCGTCGGGTCGGTCGTGCTCAACGTCGTCGGCGTGATGGTGCTCAATGCGACGGCCACCGACACGCTCGTCGCAGGGGTCGCCGCGAACTCCCTGGCCGGGGTGCAGCTCTACATCCTGATGGGTGGCGCGGCGCTCGTCGCGGCCGCGGTGCTCGCGACGGTGCTGGTGCGCAAGCGCGGGTGAGTCACGCGCCGGCCGGGCGGCGATCCCGTCGAGGACCATGCCGAGGTGCCGGTCGAACCGCTGGTCGCCGTCGTCGTGGAGGTGCCCGGCCTCCTTCACCAGTGACGCGCCTTCGCCCAGCCAGGCGTCGCGCTGGTCGGTCGAGTAGCGCGTCGGATCGGTCTCGGCGGCCTGGCGCCGCTCCTGTTCCTCGATGACGAAGCCGACGACGAACGCGGTGACCAGGTCGATGGCGTCGTCGGCGTCGGCGGGCTTCCAGCCGGACTCGGCCCAGCGTTCGAACAACGGCTCCTTCATGCGGACCACGTCCGGGTCGGTGATCCGGGTGCCGCTGAAGATGCGGGCCCCGTCGCGGTGGAGCAGGTACTCCGAGCGCAGCACGCGGGCGTAGGCGGCGAGGTCGTCGCGCCACCCGTCGCCCGGCGGGACCGCGGCGAAGGCGCCGGCCACGCGGCGCATGACCTCGGTGGCCATCTCGTCGAGCAGCTCCTGCTTGTTGCGGACGTGCCAGTAGAGGGCGGGGGCGCGGACGTCGAGCCGGGAGGCGAGCGCGCGGACGGTGAGGGCGTCCATGCCCTGGTCGTCGAGGAGTTCGAGCGCCGCCGTGACGATCCGCTCCCGAGTGATGCCCTTGGTCATGGTTGACACCTTAACGGTGTTCAGGCATGCTGGCTACAGCGTTGAACTTAGTTAAGGAGACTCCTGATGCGCGCTGCAGTCGTCACCGCCCCCGATGCCTCCCCCGCCTGCGCCGACTTCCCCGAGCCGACGGTCCCGCCCGGTCACGAGCCGCTGCACCTCGTCGGGGCCGGCCTGCACAACATCGTTCGCGGGCTGGCCACCGGGCGGCACTACGGCCGCGGCGAGATGGCGTACCCGCTGGTCCCGGGCATCGATGCGGTCGCCCGCACCGGCGACGGGCGCCTGGTCTACACCGGCTACGCGCGTCCGCCCTTCGGGACGATGGCCGAGCGGCTCTTCGCCCCCTTCCAGGCGGAGGTTCCGGCGGGGGCGGATCCGCTCGCGATCGCCGCGGGCATGAACCCCGGCCTGTCGGGCTGGATGGTCCTCACCGCGCGGCGCAAGGAAGTGGGGGCGTTGGGCACCGTGCTGGTGCTGGGCGCCACGGGGATGTCGGGCAGCCTCGCCGTGCAGGGGGCGCTGGCGCTCGGGGCGGGGCGGGTCATCGCCGCCGGGCGCGATCCGGAGGCGCTGGAGCGGCTGCGCGGCGCGGGTGCGACAACCGTGTCGCTGGCCCACGACGGGCCCGACGGCCTGGAGCAGGCTCTGGCCGATGCCGTGTCCGAGACGTCGCCCGGTCTCGTCCTGGACTACCTGTGGGGGCCCGTCGCCGAGGCGGCATTCGCCGCGCTGGGCCGCAGCGACGAGGACACCGAGGCGAACACGTCCTACGTGCAGATCGGTTCGCTCGCGGGCCTGGAGGCATCGCTGCCCGCGGAGCTGCTGCGCAGCCGGCGGATCCGGATCACCGGGAGCGGCGCCGGATCGGTGTCCCACGAGGAGATGCTCGCCGAGGCGCCCGAGGTCATGGCCCGGTTCGCCGACGGATCCCTGCACCTGCCCTACACCGCGTTCCCGCTGAGCCGGGTCGGTGAGGCGTGGGCGCACACCGGCCGCAGCCGCGTCGTCGTCGTGCCGGACTGAGCCGTCCACCAGTCGATCGTGATCGGAGAGGGGAGAGTCATGCAGAAGAGGGCTTTGGTAGTCGGGCTCGGGATCGCGGGGATGTCCGCGGCGATCGGGCTGCGCCAGGCGGGATGGACGCCCGTGATCGTCGAACGGGCGCCCGAGCGTCGGACCTGGGGCTACTACATCTTCATGTTCCAGGAGGGTTTGCAGGCCGCGGCCGACCTGGGGATCGCCGAGCACCTGCACACCCGCAACCCGGAATGGAGACCGGGCGGGAACTCGTGGACGGTGGATCGTCGGGGCAGGCGCAAGCCGGCTCTGGGACTGCTGGACGCGCCCAGCGGGCTGGCATCGGTGCTGCGCAGCGACATCGAGGCCGCGCTGTGGCAGGGCATCGCCGGGAACGGAACCGAGGACGCGGTCGAGGTGCGGTTCGCGACCACTCCGGTCGAGATCACCGAGGGCGCCGGCGGGGTGCAGGTCCTGCTCGAGGACGCCGGCGCCGGGACGCGGTACCGCGAGGACTTCGATCTCGTGGTCGGCGCGGACGGGATGCGCTCGAGCGTGCGCCGGATGGTGTTCGGTCCGGACGAGGACTACATGGTCAACTGGAAGGCGATGATCTGCGCCTTCAAGCTGAAGGAGCAGGTGCCCTCCTACGAGGCGAGCGACAGCATCCTCGTCGCGCGCCCCAAGCGTGCGGTGTGGGTGTTCGGACTCTCCGACCACGCGCCCTGCGCGTGGCTGACCTACCGCACCGAGGACATCCCGGACCGGTTCGCCGGGTCGGCGATCGAGCAGCTGCGCGCGGTCTTCTCCGGGATGGAGCACGACCCCGTGGTGCGCCACGTCCTTGACTCCCTCGAGGAGGCCTCTGACCACGTGTTCGACTCGATACACCAGGTGAAGATGCCGCGGTGGAGCGCGGGGCGGGTCGTGCTGGTGGGCGACGCGGCCTGGTGCATGAACACCTACTCGGCGATGGGCTCCTCGTCCTCGCTGCGCGGCGGCGCCGCGCTGGGCGTGGCCGTGGCGGAGCACCCCGACGACCTCGCCGCCGCTCTGGCGGCCTATGAGACCGGCCTGCGTCCCTACATCACCAGGCAGCAGCGCTCCGCACGGGCCAAGCAACAGAGGTTCGTCCCGTCCAGCCGGCCGGTCGAGGTACTGGGTTCGGTCGTCCTCGAACTGATCCGCAAGGTCGTCCACCGCCGGATGACGGCGGAGTACAACGCATCCTCGGCTGCGGCCCTGTCCGGCACGGCGCAGTGACGACCATGCGGAAGAGGGCGCTGGTGGTGGGGCTCGGGATCGCGGGGATGTCCGCGGCGATCGGGCTGCGCCGGGCCGGGTGGACGCCGGTGATCGTCGAACGGGCGCGGAGCGGCGGACCGGGGGGTACTTCGTCGGGTTGTTCCCGGAGGGTCGGCAGGCCGCGGTCGACCTGGGGATCGCCGACCACCTGCACACCCGCAACCCGGAACGGGCGGCGGGCGCGAACTCGTGGTCGGTGGATCGTCGGGGCAGGCGCAGTCCGGCTCTGGGGTTCCTGGACCAGCCCGGCGGGCCGGCAGCGGTGCTGCGCGGGGACATCGAGGCCGCGCTGTGGCAGAGCATCGCAGGAGTCGAGGTGCGGTTCGCCACCACTCCGGTCGAGATCACCGAGGGGACCGCCGAGGTGCAGGTCCTGCTCGAGAACGCCGACACCGGTGCGCGGTACCGCGAGAGCGTCGACCTGGTGGTCGGCGCGGACGGGATGCGCTCGAGCGTGCGCCGGATCGTGTTCGGTCCGCACGAGGACCACCTGACCACGTGGAACGCGATGATCTGCGCGTTCCAGCTGAAGGAGCAGGTGCCCTCGTACGAGGCGAGCGACAGCATCATCATCGCGCGCGCCAAGCGGGCGGTGTGGGTGTTCGGGCTCGCCGACCACGCACCCACCGCGCTGCTGACCTACCGGACCAGCGACATCCAGGAGCAGTTCAGCGGGTCGCGGGTCGAGCGGCTGCGCGCGGTCTTCTCCGGGATGGACGACCCCGTGGTGCGCCACGTCCTGGACTCCCTGGAAGAGGCCCCCGACCACCTGTTCGACTCGGTGCACCAGGTGCGGATGCCGCGGTGGAGCACGCGTCGGGTCGTGCTGGTGGGGGATGCGGCGTGGTGCATGAACCTCTACTCGGGTATGGGTGCCACGTCCTCGCTGCGCGGCGGTGCCGCCCTCGGCAGCGCCCTGCAGGAGCACCCCGACGACCTCGCCGCCGCCCTGGACGCCTACGAGACCGGGCTGCGTCCGTTCATCACCAAGCACCAGCGCACCGCGCGGCTCAAGCAGCAGATGTTCGTCCCGTCCAGCCGCCGGGCCGAGGCACTGCGCTCCGTCCTCGTCGGTCTGGTCCGCAGGATCCGCGGCCGCCGGCTGGCGACGGAGGCGGGCGGGCCGCAGGCCCCGGCGCTGTCCGGCACGTCGCGGTGACGACGGTGCCCGCGTCGAGGAGGACGGGGATCCGCCATGACGATGCGTGACGCCGCGGCCCGGGGCGCTGCCGCCATCGTCGTGGCCGCCGGGCTCGCGCCCCTGCTCGTGCCGGGTTCGGCCCTGCCGATGGCGCTGGGGATGCAAGGGTTGATCCTCTTCCTGCTCGCGCACGGCAGCCTGACCTACGGCAGGCTCGGCGTCCTGGGCTTCTTCGCCTGCGCGTACCCGGTGGCGTTCGCGTTCGAGGCGCTGTCGATCGCGACGGGGTTCCCCTTCGGATCCTTCACCCACGACGGCCCCGGCCTGCAGATCCTCGGCGTCCCGCCCACGGTGCCGATCGTCTACGGCGTCGCGGGGTACGTGGCGTGGTCGATCGCGCGAACAGTGATCGTCGGTGACCGGGCCGGTCGCCTGACCGGGCCGGCGCGGGTCGTGGTCCCGCCGGTGGCCGCCCTGGTGCTCGCGGGCTACGACGCGGTGATCGACCCGGCCGGTGCCACCGTGGAGGGGCGGTGGAGCTACGGCGACCCCAGCGGACTGTTCGGGGTGCCGCTGACGAACTTTCTGGGTTGGGTCGTGACGGGGTGGGTGGCGTTCCAGCTCTTCGCGCTGCTCGGGCCGCCCGCGCGGCGGCTCGGTCGGGCCTCGGCGCTGCCGCCGGTCGTGTGGCTCGGCGTGTACCTGCCCGGCGTCGTCACCCTCGTGACCGCACCGGCGGGCCCCGCGGACGCGGCGACGGTGGCCGGGCGGACCTTCATGGTGGCCGACATCCAGGAGACCGCCGTCATCGTGGGCATGTTCAGCATGGGGATCCCGGCGCTCATGGCGCTCGCCTGCGTGCTCGTCAGGCGCGACGGGGCGGACGAACCGGTCGCGGAGCCGACTCCTACCCCGCCGACAGCCGCTCGGCGATGACGGGCACGACGGCGTCGAGGGCGTACTGCAGCGACAGCACCGAGTTCGTGGAATAGGCCTTCTGCACCGTCGGGTCGTCGAACACGATGGCCCGACCGTCGCGAACCGCCGGGATCGCGGCGAACAGGGGGGTGGCCTCGACCTCGGCGGCGGTCCGCTGGATCGGGAAGACGACCAGCAGGTCGGCGTCGAGCACGGCGAGCTGCTCCTCGGACACCGGATGGGAGAACCGCACTTCTGGCAGCGACTCGACCCGCGGGTTCGGCACGAAGCCGAGCCGCGTCATGAACTCCACCCGCTCGGTGCTGGACGCGTACGCGCCCCAGCCGGTTCCGGACCGCGCCGCCACGGTGACCGTCTTGTCGGCGAACTCCGGATGCGCCGCGGCGGCGGCCGCGAACCGCTCTTCGACGTCGGCGATCAGCGCTGCCCCCCGCTCGGGGACGCCGAGCGCGGCGGCGACCATCGCGACCTGGTCGGCGAGAGTGGTCTTGTAGCTGTCGGCGCCGGTGGGAGCGCGATCGTCGGGGCGATCCGGGACAACAGGTCGTAGCGCTGCCGGTCACCGGAGCTCTTCGTGTCCAGGATCAGCTCCGGCCGCAAGGCGGCCACCTGTTCGTACGAGGGTTCGAGGGTGCCGATGATCTCGGGCGGTGTCGTGTAACGCCCGGCCGCCCACGGTCCGACGCCCTCGCCGCCGAAGTCGAGCCAGTCGGCCGCGCCGACGGGTTGCACGCCGAGCGCGAGAGCGGTCTCGGCGTCGCCCCAGCCCATCGCGACGACCCGCGTCGGCGGGGCGTCCACGGTGACATCGCCGAAGCTGGTGGTCACGGTGACCGGGAAGGCGGGATCCGCGTCCGAGTGCTGTCCGCTCGGTTCGTTCGGCGCAGTCGTACTCCCGCCTCCACAGCCGGCGAGCAGGACGAGCGCAGCCAGGTGTGCGACGAGACGGAGCGGCCTCGGTGTCATGAGGTGAGGCTAACCAATGCGTGGGGCGGGAAGGTCACGGATCCCGTCAGGGGTGCAGCGTCGCCTCCACGAACGAGAACGGGGTCCCGGTCGCCACGATGCGGTCCAGGGTGAAACCGGCCGAGGAGAGGAGCTGGCGGTACTCGTCCGCGCTGCGTTCCTTGCCGCCTCCCATGGCGAGCATGACCAGGTCGATCGCCTTGGTGAGGTGCGGCTCGTCGCCCGCGGGCACGATGCCCTCGACCGCCACCAACCGGGCTCCGGGTGCGGCGGCGGCCCTGATGCTGCCCAGGATGCGTCGGCAGTGCTCGTCGTCCCAGTCGTGCAGCACGTAGGACAGGACGTAGACGTCCGCGGGTGGCACTGACTCGAAGAAGCTGCCGCCCACCACGTCGATGCGGTCGGCGAGCCCCTCCTCGTCGATGCGGCGCCGGGCGTCGGGGACGACCTCGGGCAGGTCGAACACGACGCCCCGCCGGTCCGGCTCGTCCGCCAGTAGCTGTACGAGCACCGAACCGCTCGCACCGCCGATGTCGGCGACGACCGCACCGTCGGGGAGGCGGTAGTCCTCGAACATCCCCGCGCGCAGAGTGGTGGTGACGCTCGCCATCGCGGCCGACTGCAGCTCGACCAGCTCAGGGTTCTTGACGATCCAGTCGAAGAACGGCTCGCCGTAGTAGTGGTGCGCCGCGGTCTCGCCCGTGCGGACGTTGTGCAGCAGCCGGCTGAACGGGAGGTAGTGGGTCTCCATCCAGTACATGCACGCGGCTCGCGTGGAGTCGGGGCTGTTCCTGGACAGGGTGGCGCCGAGCGGTGTGGCCGACACGGTGCCGTCGGGCAGGTGGCGGAAGACGCCGATCGGGGCGAGGGTCCGGATCAGCCTGCCCAGCAGCTCCGGCTGCGCTCCGCAGGTCGCCGCCAGGTCGGCCACGGCCTTCGGGCCGTCGTCGAGCTGCGTGGCGATGTCGAGCTTCGCCACGACGTACAGCGCCTGGGAGATCTGGAAGCCCCCGAGGAGCTGGGCCATCTGCATCGCCGGGGGGAGTGCGCCGTCGCGGGTGGCATCAGGCATGAGGGAAGTCCTCCCGATCACGACGTTCGTCGCGGCGGTGATCTGGTCGTGAGACACGGCTCGACGGTGCGGTCATGCGCTCGCCGGCGCCGCGACCGGGCTCAGGTAGAACCGCGTCCAGCCGATCCGTCCCTCACGAGTCGTCATGATGACAGGTCCGCACATCACGACGGGCGTCCCGTCCGGCCCGGTCCCGACCATCTCCCACTCCGACCAGAGCTCGGGGCCGGCCGTGGCGCGGCGCAGCACCTGTGCCCGCAGGTCCGGTAGGCGGGTGAAGATCGCGGTCCAGTTGGCGAGCACGCGGTCGGAGCCGGTGAACCCCTCCGCGGGGCGATGCGGCGTTTCGGACCGGTAGTCCGGGGTGAAGCAGTCGGCGACGCGCTGGGGGTCGTGCGAGTTGATCGCATCCTCGAGGCGCTGGACCGGGTCGGGTTCGTCCATCGTCGTGTCTCCCTGTCGTTCGCCGTCGGCCGTGATCGGTCTCCTGTGGGGGAGCAGGAGCGGCTCACAGAGTAAAGCGAGCGCTCGCTCGATTTAGAGCCGAGTGCATGTAGCGTGCGTCACGCCGATCACACCGATCACACCGCGCTCCGCGTCCGCGACGCCGGTGTGGACGTGCCGGTGCACGCCGCGGGGTGGCGCTCGCCCGAGGTCGACGCGGAGTCCGCGGGCGTCCTGTCGCTCATCATCGACGGCATCCGGGCACGGCCTGCCTGACGCGCCGTCGCGACCAACTGCTGTGGTGCAGGCGTACCGAGGGCTGTGAGCTGGACGACCCGATGAGGGGAACCGCGTTGACCGTGCCGCAACGGCATGGTGTCGACTCGTTCAGGTGACGGGGACTTTCGACCGAGAAGGGGTGCGGATGACGGGCGCGAGCGGCGGCGCAGGCGGCCAGGAGGCCGAGACGACGCGGTTGCCGCGCATCGACGGGGGTGCCGGTCGGAGCTCCGCGGAGCCGGCACGGGCGACGTCTGCGGTCGAGGGGTCCGCAGACGCCGCGCCGGCAGCCGCACGGAAGCGGTGGCGATGGCGGAGCAAGGACTACCCGCCGCAGGAGCTGGAGCAGGCGAGGCAGGCCTGGCGGGACGCGATGCCGTGGGAACACCCGATGTCGCGGGGGGACAAGGTTCTGGTCTTCTCCACCCTCGGTGTCGTGCTGGTGATGATGGCCTCCCTGCCGGTGCGGCCGTTCCTGCTGGCCTCGCACCCGATCGCGCTGAGCGCCGTCACCGGCACCTCTCCGCGACCGGTGCGGGTGCCGCGTTCGCGCGGATCGGCGAGGGCGAGCTGTGGCTGGTGATCGCGGCAGGGGTCTTCGGGATGATCAAGTTCGACTGGCTGTTCTGGCTGGCCGGGCGGCGGTGGGGTGCCAGGATCGTCGAGATGTTCGCGCCCGGCGACTTCGCGAAGCGGTTCGTGTCGAGTATCCGGTCCTGGCCCGCGTGGGCGACGCCGCTGGCGGTCGTGGCGGCGGCGCTGCCCGGGGTCCCCGCACCGGCGGTGTTCGCCGTGGCGGGCCTCGCCGGGATGCGGCTGGTGCCTTTCCTGATCGTCGACGCGATCGGGGCCGCAGCGATCACGGGTCTCGTCGCGGGCCTCGGCTACGGGATCGGCCAGCACGCGGTCGACGTAGTCCTGATGATCGACGAGTACGCGTTGTGGATCACGCTGGCGCTGGTCGTGCTGGTGTCGGTCCGGGCCGGGTACCGCGGCTACCGGGAGGACCGGGAGAAGAAGGCCTGCGGGGCACCGGCCGACCGGGGGTGTGATCACCGGAAGTGGTTGGAGGGCGTCGGATATGACGCACTGGCACCACTTCGGCCGATCACGTCAGTGATGTCGAGACCGAACTAAGTTCGAGTGGCCTGTTCAGGCGTGCTCGAACTTAGTTAGAGTGGCACCGTGTCCAAGAGCTTGAGCCGGGAGCGAATCGTGGCGGCGGCGATCGAGCTGCTCGACGAGAAGGGCATGGACGCGATCACCGTCCGGGCGCTCGCGGCCCGGCTGGACGTCCGCCCGCCCACGCTGTACTGGCACGTCCGCAACAAGCAGGAGCTGCTCGACGAGATGGGCACCACCGTGATGCGCCGCGTCACCACCGCGCTGGCGGAGATCCCCGCCGACGGCGGCTGGCGGGCCGATCTCGCCGCCTACGCCCGGATACTGCGCTCGGAGTTCCTCCTGCACCGCGACGGCGCACGCGTCTTCAGCGGCACGCGCGTCGCCGACCCCGACGTGGTGCGGTCGAAGGAGCCCTTGTTCGAGCGGTGGACCGCGGAAGGCATGACGCTCACCGATGCGACGACGCCGCCGAGATCGTCACCGCGTTCGTGGTCGGCTTCGTGATCGAGGAGCAGGAACGGCTCCAGTCGGCGCAGGCCGACCCGACGCGGTACTCGCTCGCCGAGCGCGACGCGTGGCTGGGTGCCGACGTCGCGCGGGTCAAGGAGGCGGGCCACCTGCGCGACGACGGTGACGAACGGTTCGAGCGCCACCTCGGCGTCGTCCTCGACGGGCTCGCAGCCCGGCGGGTCGGCTGACGGCCGTGGCCTACACGGTGCTGGTCGCCGACGACGACCGCGCGATCCGCGAGTCGCTCGCCCGCGCGCTGGAACTCGAGGGGTACGCCGTGGTCGCGGTCGACGACGGGGTGCAGGCGCTCACCCGGGCCCGGCGCGAGATCGTCGATGCGCTCGTCCTCGACGTGATGATGCCGGGCTTGGACGGTCTCGGGGTCTGCCGAGTGCTGCGTGCCGACGGCGACCGGGTGCCGATCATGATGCTCACGGCGCGGGTCGAGACCCCGGATCGGGTGGCCGGGCTCGACGCGGGCGCCGACGACTACCTGCCCAAGCCCTTCGAGCTCGACGAGCTCCTGGCCCGGCTGCGGGCGCTGCTGCGCCGCGCCGTCCCGGCCGACGGGGACCGCGCCGCGACGCTGTCGGTCGGGACCTGCGCCTCGACCCGGCCGCCCGGCGCGTGTGGTGGGCGGCCACCGAGCTGACCCTGACCAAGACCGAGTTCGACGTGCTCGAGCTCCTGGTCCGCAACGAGGGGATCGTGCTCGAGCACACTGTGGTCTACGAGCGCATCTGGGGCTTCGACTTCGGGGCCGACTCGAAGAACCTGGCCGTCTACGTGGGGTACCTGCGGCGGAAGCTGGCTGCTGCGGGCGCGCCGCCGGTGATCCACACCGTCCGCGGCGTCGGCTACGCGGTGCGCAGGCCGTGAACCTCGCCACCCGGCTCGCACTGGCCTTCGCTCTCGTCGCCGCCGTCGTCGCGGGGACGGTCGGGGTGTTCGGCCACCGGTTCGCGGTCGATCGGATCACCGGCGAGGTGGACCGTGGCCTGCGTGCCGTCGCCGCCGCGATCATCGACGGGGACGAAGGCGTCCTGGACAGCGCGGTCGCCGGTCTCCCGGCCTTCCGGCCGGCGACCGGTCCCGAGTGCTGGTCGCACAGCGCATCGGTCCCGACGGGAGCGTCACGCCGCTCGGGGGAGGGGTGGTGACCCTGCCCGTCGGCGCGGCCGACCGGGCGCTGGCCGCGAACCCCGTGCCGGGCGCGACCACGACGTCCGACCTGGCCGTGGGTACCAGGGCCGACGCCGTGGCCTACCGCGTGGTGACCACCGCCGTCGGCGGGGGGCGGGGAGCGGTGCAGGTCGGGATCGACCTCCACGTGCCCCGCCTCGAGCTGGGCGGGCTGGCGAAGGAGATCACCGCTATCGCCGTCCTGGTGACGGTGGTCGCCGCCGGGCTCGGCTGGCTCCTCGCGCGCCGGATCGCCCGCCGGCTGGTGCGGTTGACCGCGATCGCCGAGGAGATCAGCTCGGTGGGGTCGGGCGTCGGCGACGTGCCGGTGGACGGGCGCGACGAGGTGGCGCGGCTGTCGTCGTCGTTCAACGCGATGCTGCGACGGCTCGCGGAGTCCCGGGAGGCACAGGAGCGGCTGATCCAGGACGCCGCGCACGAGCTCCGCACGCCGCTGACCAGCCTGCGCACCAACGCGAGCGTCCTGCGCCGCCTCGACCGGCTCGGCCCCGAGGCGCGCGAGCGGCTGGTGGCCGACGTCGAGGGCGAGACCCGGGAGCTGTCGAACCTGGTCGACGAGCTGATCGCCCTCGCGCTGGCCCGGCGCACGGACGAGGAGGACGACGCCGTCGACCTCCACGGGGTCGTCCGGGCCGCGGCCGATCGCACGCGGCGCAGGACCGGGCGCGAGATCGTGGTCGAGTGCGACGGCACGCGGGTGCGTGGGCAGCGGGCCGCGCTGGAACGTGCGGTCGGGAACCTGGTGGAGAACGCGGCCAAGTTCGACACCCACGGCGCCGGGCCGATCGAGATCCGGGCCCACGGGGGCAGCGTCGCGGTCTCGGACCGGGGTCCCGGGCTCGCCGCCCAGGACGTCGGCCGCGTCTTCGACCGGTTCTACCGGGCGGACGCCGCGCGATCGCTGCCCGGCTCGGGGCTCGGGCTGGCGATCGTCGCCGACATCGCCGCGGCGCACGACGGCACGACGTTCGCCGGGAACCGGCCGGGGGGCGGCGCCACGATCGGGTTCGCGGTCGGTGCGGGGCGGCTCTTACCGAGTTCCGAACCAGATCATGATCCTGATTCACCCGGGACCGCGACGGTGGTGGGGACCTGATCCCCGCACCGCAGGAGTGTCCGTGCCGGCCCTCGCTCCCCCGACAGAGGATGTCCCGACCGCTCCCTTGATCGGGCTCACCGCCGTCCAGGTCGACGAGCAGCGTCGCGCGGGCGCGGTGAACACCCCGGTGAGCGGCACGTCGCGCAGCTACGCGGCGATCGTGCGCACGCACGTCCTCTCCTCCTACACCACGATCCTGTTCTCGATCGGTGCCGTGCTGCTCGTGCTGGGCCGCTACGGCGACGCGCTCACCAGCGTCGGGGTCGGGCTGGCCAACGCGCTGGTCGGGGCGGTGCAGGAGTGCCGGGCCACGTGGAAGCTGGACCGGCTCGCCCTGCTGGACGGCACCGACGTCACCGTGCTCCGCGACGGCACCGAGACCGTCGTCGCCGCCGCCGAGGTCGTTCGAGGGGACCTGGTGCGCGTGCACGCAGGCGGCCAGATCGTCGTCGACGGGCCGCTGGTCGCGGGGGACGTCGAGGCCGACGAGTCACTGCTGACCGGCGAGTCGGACACCGTCGCGCACGGCGTCGGCGAGACGCTGCTGTCGGGCAGCCACTGCGTGGCGGGCGAGGGGTGGCAGCGCGCCGGGCGCGTCGGGGCGCAGAGCCACGCCGGCAGGCTCACCGCGCAGGCGCGCGAGGCCACCACCGACACCACGCCGCTGCAGCGCCGGATCGACGGCATCGTCCGCCTGACCATGGTCCTCACCCTCGCGCTCAGCGGGGTGGTGCTGGGCCGGGCCGTGCTCGGTGGTGAGTCGTTCCTGGGCATCGTGCAGATCACCGCGGTGCTCGTGGGCCTGGTCCCGTACGGCCTGTTCTTCCTCGTGGCCGTGGCCTACCTCCGCGGCGCGGTGCGGATCGCGCAGCGGGGAGCCTGGTGCAGCAGGTGAACGCGGTGGAGTCGGTCAGCCACGTCGACGTCGTCTGCACGGACAAGACCGGCACCCTGACGACGGGCCGCCTGACGCTCGCGGAGGTGCGGTCGGTCGGCCCCGACAGCGGCCCCGGCTGCCTCGACGCCCGCGCGGTGCTGGCCCGGTACGCGGCGTCCGCGGCCCGTCCGAACCTGACGTCCAGCGCGCTGGCCGCCGCGCTCCCCGGCGAGGCGTGGGCGCTGCGCGACGAGATCGCGTTCACCTCCGCGCTGCGCTGGTCGGGGCAGGTCACCCTCGACGGGGCGGTGTGGGTCCTCGGTGCGCCGGAGGCGCTCGCCCCGCGGCTGCGCGCGCAGCCCGACGAGGAGGTCATCGCCGACCGGGCGAACCGCGGGCTCCGGGTCCTCCTGCTGGCCCGCGCCACCCGCCGCGGTGCACCGCTGCGCGACGTCGACGGCCGCCCCGCCCTCCCCGCGTTGGACCCGGTGGCGCTGGTCGTCCTCGCCGACGAGCTGCGCGACGGGGTCGTGGACAGCGTGCACCGCTTCCGCGAGAAGGGGGTCGCGATCACGGTGCTCTCCGGTGACGACCCGCGCACGGTCGCGGCGCTCGCGGGCCGGGCCGGGATCGAGGCCGGGAAGCCGATCGCGGGTCCGGTCCTCGACACCCTCGACGACCCGGCGCTCGACGAGCTGGTGGACCGCACCACCGTGTTCGGCCGCGTCACCCCGGAGCAGAAGGAGCGCGTCGTCGACGCGCTGCGCCGCCGCGGGCACCACGTCGCGATGCTGGGGGACGGCGTCAACGACGCCCGCGCGCTGAAGCGGGCGCACGTCGCGTCGCGATGCGCTCGGGAAGCGCCGTCACCCGCGGCGTCGCCGACGTCGTGCTGGTCGACGACTCGTTCGCCGCGCTGCTCCCCGCCCGCACCGAGGGACGCCGGATCATCGACGGGATCTCCACCTCGATGTACCTGTTCCTGTCGCGCGTCGCCGTGCAGGCGCTGGCGATCCTGCTGACGACGGTGCTGGGGCTCGCATTCCCCTACACCCCGACCCAGGTCGGCCTCACGCTGCTGACGGTGGGGACGCCGGCGCTGGCCCTGACGGTGTGGGCGCAGCCCGTCGCCGGTGACCCGCACCTCCTGCGCAACCTCGGGCGGTTCGTCGTCCCCGTCGCGGTGGTGACGGCGATGGTCGGCACGCTCCTCTACTCCCTCCTCGGGGCGTGGCTCTCGGCGGGCCTGCGCGCGGGCACCCTTCCGGCGGAGCGGCTCCCGGCGTTCGAGGCCGCCACGGGTGTCGCGCGCAGCGATCCCGGGTTCGTCGACGCCGCGGCGACCGTCGGCGCGCAGACGGGCCTCTCGGTCTTCGTGACGTTGTCGTCGTTCGTGCTGCTGCTCCTCCTGAAGCCGCCGCACCGGTTCTTCGCGGCGTGGACCGCGCCCGTCCCCGACCGGCGACCCACCTGGCTCGCCGCCCTGCTCACGGTGGCGTTCGCGGTCGTGACGGCGGTGCCGCTGCTCTCGTCCTGGTTCGGGCTCGTGATCGTGCCCGAGGTGCTCGCGATCGCCGTGCTCGCGGTGCTCGGCTGGTACGCGCTGCTCGCGGCCACCCTCCGGCGCCGCGTCGCCGACCGGCTCCTCGCACTCGCGCCGGGCCGGTCGCGGCGCGACCCCGTCGCGGTCACGTCGTGACGGCGGGCCTCGCGACCGGCGTGGACGCCGCGGTACTCGCGACGCTGGCCGAGCACCCGCTGCGCGCGGCGCTACTGGTCGTGCTCGGCGCCGTGGTCGAAGGTCCGGTCGTCACGGTCGCCGCCGCGGCGCTGGCCGCCGTGGGGGTCCTGCCGTGGTGGGGTGTCTGGCTGGCCGCCGCCTCGGCCGACGTCCTCGCGGACACGCTGCTCCACACGCTGGGCCGGCACGGCGGCCGGGGCGGGCCGCGGCGGGTGCTGGCGTGGCTCGGCCTCACCGACCAGCGCCGCGACGAGCTGACCGTCCAGGTCCACGCGCACCTGCCGCGGGTCGTCATCGCCGCCAAGCTCGTGGACCTCGCCGCGGTGCCGGCGTTCCTGGCGGCCGGGCTCGCCGGGGTCGGCCTGCCGCGCTTCCTCGCATGGGTGGTCCCGGCCACCGTGGTGCGGTCGGGTGTCCTGGTCGGCATCGGGTTCCTCGCAGGTGACAGGTTCTCCGACCACCTGATCGCGCGCCCCTGGCTGCTCGCCGTCGGGGGCATCGCATTCGGCGCGTCGCTCGCCATCGGGCGCGCGGGAGCCGCCCGGCTCGCATCCGCCTACCGACCGAACCACCAAGGAGTTTCGTGAGCAGCACGAGCGGGATCGGCTTTTCGTTCCGCTGAACGAGGGCGAGCGGGCCGTTCGTCGGGTTCTCAGATCCCGGCGAGGTCTTCCCGGTCCTGTTCTCCGGCTGCCCGCAGTTCGGGGTGTCCGTCCCGGATCGCCGCGGCGTGCTGCACGTGGCCTGCCGTGAGGCGGGCGGCGGCTTCGGCGTCGCCGTCGCGGATCGCCTCGAGGATGTCGTCGTGGTCGCGCTGCAGAGCTCGGCGTGCTCGGCGGTCCAGATCGTCGCGGGCGGGGTGAACCGCACCCACAGCGCCTCGGCGTACTGCTGCACCAGCGGTGACGACTGCTCGTAGATCGCGAAGTGGAAGCGCTTGTTGAGCCGGGACAGCTCGGGGGCGGGTGCGCCCTCGTCGATGGCGCGGCGGATCTCCGCGTGCCGCCGCTCGATCCCGCGCAGGCCCTCCGGGGTCATCCGTTCCACGGCCATGCCCGCCGCAACCGACTCGACGGCCGCGCGCAGGCGGTACAGGTCGGCCGCGGTGTCGGGTGTCATCTCCCGCACCGTGGCGCCCTTGTGGGCGGAGTAGACCACCATCCCGTCGGCTTCCAGGAGACGGAGCGCTTCGCGGACGGGCGTGGGGCTGACGCCGTAACGCTTGGCCAGCACGGTCTGCTTGATCAGCTCGCCGGGGCGGATGGTGCCGGCGGCGACGTCCTCGCGGATCCGCTCCGCGACCCAGGCCGTGCGGCTCTGCGGTGGCCCCGCCGTGTTGCCGATGGTCATCGTGTCGGCCCCCTCCTCCTGCGCGCGTGTCGCAGGGCTCGCACTCAACAGTCTATGGGCTGTGCGGCGATCACCGGAAGCATTCAGACTATGGACAACACTCTATAGAGTATGTAGCTTCGCTCCCGTCGCCGGCGACGGCGGCCCGGCCACGTCGAGCGGGGAGAGGTGCATGGACGCACACGAGGGTCTGACCTGGCACGTCGCGCAGTGGATCGTCGAGCAGCAGTCGCGCCCACTGCCCGCCGAGCTCGATCGGCACCTGCACAGGATGACGCTCGACGCGGTCGCCGGGATGGTCGGCAGCTCCATGGGCCCGGTGTCGGCTGCCGTCGCCCGCCACACCCGGGCGCTCTACCCGGGTACCGCCGCCACCGCGATCGGGCACGGCCCTGCATCGGTCCTCGGTGCGGCGCTGGTGAACGGCACCAACGGGCACGGCATCGAGTCCGACGAGGGCTACACGCCGGGCAGCATGCACCCGACGTCGGTGGTCCTCCCGGCCGTGTTCGCGCTGGGCCAGAGCCTGGGTGTGGACGCGCGCCGGATCCGGGTCGCCGCCGCGATCGGGATGGAGCTGGCCTGCCGGATTGCCGCCGCCGGGCACCCGGCCACCCGCAACCGCCACTTCCACAACACCCCGCTGGGCGGTGTCTTCGGCGCGACCGCTGCGGCCGCCGTCCTGCGTGGGCTGTCGGTCACCGAGACCGCCAACGCGCTGGGGATCGCCGGCTCGCACGCCGGCGGGCTGTTCGAGTTCCTCGGCGACTCCGCCGAGGTCAAGCGGTTCCATCCCGGTAAGGCCGCCCGGGACGGCATCGCCGCGGCCGACCTCGCCGCCTCCGGGCTCACCGGGCCGACCACCGTCCTGGAGGGCACCGACGGCTACTTCGCCGCCTACGCCGGTGCGCCGGGGGAGGCGTGGTTTCCGGAGCGGGTCCGCGATGGCCTCGGCGAGGAGTGGGTGCTGCTGCAGACCTACGTCAAGCCCTACCCGTGCTGCCGCCACCTGCACGGGGCCATCGACGGGGCGCTGGAGCTGCGCCGCGCGCACGTCATCGACCCGGCCGCGATCAGGGCGGTGCGCGTGGAGACCTTCCCGATCGCGGCCCGGCACGCCGGGACCGACCTGGACACCGTCCTGCAGGCCCAGCTCAGCCTGCCCTACACCGTCGCCGTCGCGCTGACCCGCGGTGCGGTGACGCTGGCCGACTTCGAGTCCACGCCCGCGCCGACATCTCGGTGCGCGCCCTGATGGACACGGTCTCGGTGACCGTCGACCCGGACGCCGAGGCCGCCTACCCCCGCTCCGGCCGGCCGCCCGCACCACGGTGGAGCTGACGGGTGGGCGCACCCACACGACGTGGGTGCAGCACCCATACGGCGAGCCCGCCAACCCGCTGTCCGACGAGGCCCTCGAGGAGAAGGTCCGGCGGCTCTGCGAACCGGTCGTCGGTGGATCCGCCACGACCGAGCTGATCGACGCCGTCCGCGCCTTCGCCGACCTCGGCTTCCTGACCGCGGCCGACCGCGCCGTCCGCGCGGGCGCCCTCGTCGGCTGACCCACACCCACCACCGCACACGTCCGAGGAGCCATCCGATGAAGGTTGGTGTCGAAGCGCTCGAGCTCACCTACGGGGAGCACCGTGGCGTCAAGAACATGGCCGTCAAGAACCTGGACCTGACGATCCCCGACGGCCAGTCGGTCGTCCTGCTGGGGCAGTCCGGGTGCGGCAAGACGAGCACCATGCGGTGCATCGCCGGTCTGGAGTCGCCGTCCGGCGGCCGGATCACGATCGGCGACCGCACCGTCTTCGACGGGGCGAGCGGCACATCCGTCCCGTCGCACAAGCGGGGCGTCGGCATGGTGTTCCAGTCCTATGCCGTGTGGCCGCACATGACGGTTGCCGACAACGTCGCCTTCCCGCTGAGGATGAAGGGGATCGGCAAGGCCGAGGCGCGCAAGCGCGCGATCGCGGTACTGGACGTCGTCGGTCTCGGCCACCTGGGCGACCGGGGGGCCAGCATGCTGTCGGGCGGGCAGATGCAGCGCGTCGCGCTGGCCCGCTCGATGGCGATGGAACCGGCCGTCCTGCTGTTGGACGAGCCGCTGTCCAACCTCGACGCCCGGCTGCGCGACGACCTGCGGGTCGAGCTGCGCCGAATCCAGGTCGAGCGCGGTCTGACCAGCCTCTACGTCACCCACGACCAGCAGGAGGCGCTCGCGCTGGGCGATCGGATCGCCATCATGCAGGTCGGCCGGATCACCCAGCTCGGCACTCCGGAGGAGATCTACGCCGCCCCGGCGAGCGCCTCGATCGCCAGCTTCCTCGGCGTCACCAACGTCTTCGAGGTCGAGCACTCCGATGGTGACCGGGTGCGCCTGGCCGGGTTCGACCAGACCGTCGCCGTCGCGGACGGTGCCGCGGGCGGGAACGGATCACGGTTCGCCTGCATCCGCCCCGAGCACGTGCGCGTCGATCCGGGAGTGCCCGCCGAGCCCGCGGTGCCGGGGATCAACCAGCTGCACGGCACCGTCGAGGTCGCCGTCTTCCAGGGCGCCTCGATCCGCTGCACCGTCCACACCGCGCCGGCATGGAGCTGGAGGCGATCTGCCCGCCGCCGGTCACCGGCACGCTCGCCGCAGGCACCGAGGTCACCGTCTCCTTCGACGCCCGCTGCGTGCGGCTGCTGCCCGAGCACGTCGGCCGGCCGCGGGAGGTGGTGGCGGCATGACCACCGCGCCCACCCGGCCGGCGCCGTTCCCGGCGCCGCCGGACGCCGATCCCGCCCCGCGCCGGCGCCGCGCGCCCGTGCCGCTGCGCACCCGGATCGCCGGCCTGCCGCTGCTGGCCCTCATCTCCTTCCTCGTCCTCGTCCCGGGCGCCCTGATCGTCGTCGCGGCGTTCGCCACCGACGTGCCCCGGCCCGGCAACGACGGGCTGTCGTTCACACTCGACAACCTGCGGGTGCTGGTCGCCCCCGGCGTCGGGATGGCCGCGCTGAACTCGCTGGTGATCGCCGCCGGGCGACCGTGCTCGCGCTGGCGATCGGCGGCTCGCTCGCGTTCGTCGCCGCGCGGACCGCGTCCGCGGCCGCGGGTTCCTGTACCTGATCGGGCTGATGCCGCTGTTCCTGCCGTCCTACGTCGGTGCACTGGCCTGGTCGATCCTGGCCAGCCCCGGCGCGGGACTGATCAACGTCGCGTTCCGCGACATCGGCGTCACCGGGCCGGTCGTGAACTCCTACACCTATGCGGGCGTGATCGTCGTGATGGCGATGTACTACGCGCCGTATGCGTTCCTGATGATCCACGGCTCGATGTCGCTGATGAACTCCGACCTCGAGGACTCGGCGAGCATCCACGGCAGCCCGACGTGGCGGACGGTCCGCTCGATCACCCTGCCGCTGTCGTTGCCGGCCATCCTCGGTTCCGGGTTGCTGATCTTCGTGCTGGTGTTCGAGAACTTCCCGGTCTCCCAGGTGCTGGCCACCCCGGGCCGGATCGACACCCTGCCGACGTTCATCTACAAGCTGATGAACACGACGCCCTCGCGTGGCACCGAGGCGGCCGTGATCGCGATCGTGCTGGTCGCGGTGGTCGTGGCGGTGACGTGGATGCAGCGCCGCTACCTCGCGAGCCGGTCGTTCACCACGGTCTCCGGCAAGGGTGTCAAGCCGCGCACCGTCCCGCTCGGCCGCTGGCGCACCCCGGTCCTGATCGGCGCGCTGGGCTACTTCCTCCTGTCGATCGTGCTGCCGCTGCTGGCGCTGCTCCTGTCCGCGGTCCGCAGCTCGCCCTACATGAGCTCGTTCGGGTCGCTGGCCGAGCCGGGCGCGCTCGACGCCGGCTCGTTCGCCACCGCCGTCACCTCGGACGGCTTCGTCCACGCCGCCACGAACAGCGTCCTGGTCTCGCTGGCCGCCGCGGCCGGCGGTACCACGCTCGCCTTCGCCGCCGCCTACCTCGTCTACCGCACGAAGGCCTGGGGTCGCGGCGCTCTGGAGGGCGTGTCGATGGTCCCGCTGGCCATCCCGCACATCGTCCTCGGCATCGGTCTGTTGTGGACGTGGCTGGTCATGCCGTTGCCGGTCTACGGCACGCTCTGGGTGCTGATCATCGGCTTCGTCGCCGTGCAGATGCCGCAGGGCTTCCGCGGGATCGCCGCCTCGATCAGGTCCACCGACCGGGACCTGGAGGACAGCGCCGTCATGCTCGGTGCCCGCCGCAGCCGGGCCGTCGTGGTGATCACGCTGCCGTTGCTGCGGGTCGCGGTGCTGTCGACCTTCCTGCTGCTGCTGATGCTCAGCATGCGCGAGCTCACGGTCCCGCTGTTCCTCTACACCACCGACACCGAGATCCTCTCGATTGCGATCTACGACCAGTTCGAGAACGGTGGCGCGCTCCGCGCGGCCTCGGCCACCGCGCTCGTCTACTGCGCGATCATGTTCGTGCTCAGCTACCTGCCCCGCCGGCTCGGCGCCCGCTCCGGAGGTCACGGTGCCTGAGACGAGTACGCCCCGATCCCGCATGCTGCGCGTCACCGCGCTGCTCGCCCTCGTGGCCGTCCTGCTCGTTCCGGCGTGCGGCGGGGCGGCGCAGAACACCCCGGCCGCACGCGCGGCGAAGCTGCTCGCTCCCGCGCAGGTCGACACCACTGACGGCCTCGTCGTCGACGGCGAGAGGATCGCCGATGCGGCCCTCTACGACGCGGCGAAGCAGCAGAAGGTGGTCCTCTACTCGGCGGCGGGCAAGGAGGCAGAGGACCTCACCGTGGCCCGGTTCACCGAGGAGACCGGCATCCCGGTCGAACTGACGCGGCTGCCGAACAACAAGCTCGCCGAGCGGGCGCTCTCCGAGCACGGCGCCGGCCGGCTGGACGCCGACGTCATCCGGTCGACCGACCCGCGAACCGGTCGCAAGTTCGGCGAGGCCGGGGTCTTCGTGCCCTACGAGACCCCGTTCCACGACCGGCTACGCGAGTCGGGTGCCACCGCCGACGCCAACTGGTTCCCCGCCTACTACTTCGTCAACGCGATCGCCTACAACTCGGCGATCCACACCGAGAACCCCCCGGACGGCTGGGAGGACCTGCTGGACCCGCAGTACAAGGGCCAGGTCGGCGTC
Organism: Pseudonocardia sp. CNS-004; assembly: GCA_001942185.1. Taxonomy (GTDB): domain Bacteria; phylum Actinomycetota; class Actinomycetes; order Mycobacteriales; family Pseudonocardiaceae; genus Pseudonocardia. The sequence goes on along the minus strand of MKJV01000066.1, from coordinate 2,373 downwards.
GTCGCCATCACCACCGGCGGCACGCTCAACGCGCTGACCCGGTTCCAGCTCGACACGTTCGGCCCGCAATACCTCGACGGGCTGGCCGCCAACGAGCCGCGGGTCTCAACTCGACGTCGACCGAGGTCGACGCGCTGGCCCGCGGTGAGATCTCGATCGCCACCGTCAGCTTCAACAACACCTTCGGCGCCCAGAGCGCCGGCGCCCGATCAAGCTCGTCGTGCCGGAGGAGGGCGTCTCGGCCTCCGAGGGCCCGCTCGGCCTGACGCCGAAGGGCGTCGGGAACCCGGCGGCGCAGGTATTCGCCAACTGGTCGCTGTCGAAGGCGGGGCAGGAGTTCGTGGGCTCACAGGGCTTCGTCCCGGTGCGCACCGACATCGGCCCCGTCCGGTCGGGGGAGTACGACCTGCCCACGGCGGACTCGCCCCGCTTCCACCTGCTCACCGAGGACGGCTTCCGCCGCCACGCGAAGGCCGACGAGGACCTCTGGAAGCAGAAGTTCGCCTTCATCGGCTGACCAGCCCCGTTCCCGAAAGGCAGCATGATGACGTCCACCCTCGACCTCCCGACCGCTGACGATCAGGCCCGTGCCGACCTACTCGCCTCCGTCGACGCCTTCGCCCGCAAGCACCTCGCGCCCGGCGCGCTGGAGCGCGCGCACGACCCGTCCTACTCATGGGACATCGCAGCGAAGCTCGGCGAGCAGGGCCTGCTCGGCCTGACCATCGACGAGGCCGACGGCGGCCAGGGCGCGGGCCTGGCCACGGCCGTCGCCGTCATCCGGGCGGTCGCACGGCACTGCCCGAAGAGCGCCGACATCCTGCAGGCGGGCAACTTCGGCGCGATCCGCACCTTCGCCGAGTTCGGCCCGCGTGCGCAGAAGGCGGCCTACCTCCCGGACCTGCTGGCTGGGAAGGCGTTGATCTCGCTGGCGATGAGCGAGCCCGAGGCCGGCTCGGCGGCCACCGAGCTGTCCACCTCCGTCGTCGAGGACGGCGAGGACCTCGTCCTCAACGGAACGAAGGTCTGGGGCACGCACAGCGTCGACGCCACGCTCTTCCTGGTCTACGTCCGGTTCGGCCCCGGCACCCGGGGCATCGGGTCCGTGCTGGTCGAGCGCGACGACCCGGGCTTCACCCGGGGCCAGCCCTCGACGTACATGAGCGGCGAGCAGTGGGCGCAGCTCTACTTCGACGACTGCCGGATCCCGCGCTCGCGCATGCTGCTCGGCCCTGGCGGCTTCAAGAAGCAGATGAGCGGGTTCAACGTCGAGCGGATCGGCAACGCCTCCCGCTCGCTCGCGCTAGGCCGGCTCGCATTCGACCTGGCCTGCGAGCACGTCTCGCAGCGCACCCAGTTCGGCCGCACCCTCAACGAGTTCCAGGGCGTGCAATGGACCTTCGCCGAGGCCGCCGTCGCGCTCGAGGCCGCGGAGGCGCTGCTCGACCGGGCCGTCGCGGGCGCCGAGGGCGGCCTGCCCTCGGCGTACGGGACGACCGTCGCGAAGTACGCCGCCAACCGAGCCGGGTTCCAGGCCGCCGACGCCGCGATGCAGATGATGGGTGCGCTCGGCTACTCCACGGAGTCGCTCGTGGAGTACTGCCAGCGCCGCACCCGCGGTTGGATGATCGCGGGCGGATCGCTGGAGATGATGAAGAACCGCATCGCGGAGGAGATCTTCGGGCGCCGGTTCTCCCAGCGGGCGCCGATGTGAGCGGCGGGCCCGTCCGGATCGAGCACGACGGAGCGATCGCCGTCGTCGTGCTCGACAACCCGCCGGTGAACGCGAGCACGGCACGGCTGCGTGCGAGCCTGCTGGCCGCGCTGACCGCGACGGCCGACGACGACACGGTCGCGGGCGTCGTGCTGATCGGCGCGGGAAAGCACCTCATGTCCGGCTCGGACCTGCGCGAGTTCTCCGTCGACGAGATCCCCGGGCCGCAGCTGCCCGTGGTCCTCGCGGCGATCGAGCGCCATCCCCGCCCGGTGGTCGCGGCGCTCTCCGGGGCCACCCTGGGAGGCGGCTTCGAGCTCGCACTGGCCTGCGACCGCCGGATCGCCCTCGACGGCGGCCAGGTCGGCCTCCCCGAGGCCGGCCTCGGGTTGATCCCCGGCGCGGCGGGATCGTCCGGACCGCCCGGCTGCTCGACCCGGACCGGCTGCTCGACCTCGTCGTGTCGGCTCGCCGGGTGCCGGTGGCCGATGCGCTCGCCGACGGCCTGGTCGACGAGGTCGTGCCGGACCGGCTCGGCGAGCGGGCGGTCGCGGTCGCCCGCTCGACCTCGTCGTGTCGGCTCGCCGGGTGCCGGTGGCCGATGCGCTCGCCGACGGCCTGGTCGACGAGGTCGTGCCGGACCGGCTCGGCGAGCGGGC
>MKJV01000065.1 GCA_001942185.1 Pseudonocardia sp. CNS-004 | reverse complement strand
CTGGCGGCGACGTCATCCCCCGCGCCCCGGCGCCCCCGGCCACCGGGGCGCAGCTCCCGGGTCCGCGCCACCGGCCCGGAACCGCTCGGTGCCCGGCCCACCGCCCCGGAAACCCTCGGCGGCCGGCCCGCTGCCCCGGAACCGTTCGGCGCCCGCCCCGCCGGCGACGCCGGCCGCCACCCGGGCCGTCGCCGCCGGGCCTCCCGCCGCGGCCCGGCCGGGCCTGGCCGGCGGGATGTACCCGCCGCTCGCCGCCGGGATGGGATCCGGCGGCCAGGAGCGGGAACGCCGCAGGCCCGACTACCTGCTCGACGACTCCGACGCCTTCGTCGACGACCGCTGGTTCCCCCCGGCCGTCATCACCCCCGACGACAACCCACCGGTCCGGCACTGACTTCGAAGCCCGAACAGCACACCAGCGCGGTGCCGGCAACGCGCATGTGCGAACCGGATCGATCACCGCTGCCGAGCAGTACACCCGCATCCCGGTGACGACGCTGGCGTTCGTGTCGCTTCGATCACTAGCGTCGAGGTGGTGCAGATCGACGTCGACATCACGGCCGACGACGGGTTCTCCCTCCCCGGCGTGCTGACGACGCCCGACGGCGGCGACGCCCCGCACCCCGGCCTGGTGATGATCTACGAGGCGTTCGGGATGAACGACGAGATGCGCCGGGTCGCCCGTGAGCTCGCCGCCGAGGGGTACGCGGTGCTGATCCCGGACCTGTTCGCGCGCGGGCGGCTCAAGGCTCTGTGCGTGGCGAGGGCGATGCGCACCGTGCTGCGCGGCAGCGGCCGGGAGCTGGACGACATCGAGGCGGGCCGGCGCTTCCTGGCCGCGCGCGGGGAGGTCGACGGCGAACGCATCGGCACCATCGGCTTCTGCCTCGGCGGCAGCTTCGCCCTGCTGCTCGCCGGCAGCGGGCGGTACAAGGTGAGCGCGCCGTTCTACAACATGCCGCTCCCCGTCCCCCGGTCCTGCCCGATGGTCGCGAGCTACGGCGGGCGGGACCTGACCACCCGCGGCTTCGGCGACAAGCTCGACGCACGGCTCGACGAGCTGGGCGTCCCCCACGCGTCCGCACGTACCCGGACGCCGCCCACTCGTTCCACAGCAGGCCGCCCGGGCTGTTGGGGGCGATGACGAAGCACACGCCGTTCCGCGCCGAGTACCACGCGCCGACCGCGGAAGACGCCCATCGCCGGATCATCGCGTTCTTCCGGGAACATCTCTGAGAGGACGCGAGGCAGGATGGGCGGCATGACCGAGCAGGACCGAAGTTGGGGCTTCCGGACGCGCGCCGTGCACGCGGGGCACGTCCCCGACATCGCCACCGGCGCCCGCGCGGTGCCGATCTACCAGTCCACGAGCTTCGTCTTCGAAGACACCACCGACGCCGCGAGCCTGTTCGCGCTGCAGAAGTACGGGCTCATCTACAGCCGCATCGCGAACCCCACCGTCGCGGCGTTCGAAGAGCGTCTCGCGAGCCTCGAAGGCGGGCTGGGTGCGGTCGCGACGGCGAGCGGGCAGGCCGCGGAGTTCCTCACCTTCGCCAGCCTCGCGGGGGCCGGCGACCACATCGTCGCAGCCGCGGGGCTGTACGGCGGCACGATCACGCAGCTCGACGTGACGCTGCGCCGGTTCGGCGTGGACACCACGTTCGTCGCGGGCGACGACCCCGCCGCGTACGCGGCGGCGATCACCGACCGCACGAAGCTGGTGTTCGCCGAGGTGGTGTCCAACCCGGGTGGCGAGGTCGCCGACATCGCGGGGCTCGCCGACGTCGCCCACGCCGCGGGTGTCCCGCTGGTCATCGACGCCACGCTGGCCACCCCGTATCTGTGCCGGCCGATCGAGCACGGCGCCGACATCGTGATCCACTCGGCCACCAAGTTCCTCGGCGGCCACGGCACCACGCTGGGCGGGGTCGTGATCGAGTCCGGCCGCTTCCCGTGGGGCAACGGGCGGTTCCCGCAGATGACGGAGCCGGTACCGTCCTACGGCGGGCTCACCTGGTGGGGCAACTTCCAGGAGTTCGGGTTCCTCACCAAGCTGCGGGCCGAGCAGCTACGCGACGTGGGCGCGTCCCTGTCGCCCCACAGCGCGTTCCTGCTGATCCAGGGTGTGGAGACGCTGCCCCAGCGGATGGAGGCGCACGTGGCGAACGCGCGCGTCGTCGCGGAGTGGCTGAACGCCGACCCTCGGGTGTCCTACGTCCGCTGGGCCGGGCTGCCCGACCATCCCCACCACGACCGCGCGGCGCGCTACCTGCCGCTCGGGCCGGGTGCGGTGTTCTCGTTCGGTGTCGCGGGCGGGCGGGAGGCCGGTGCGCGGTTCATCGAGTCGGTGCAGCTGTGCAGCCACCTCGCCAACATCGGGGACGCCCGCACGCTCGTCATCCACCCCGGCTCGACCACTCACCAGCAGCTCACCGACGAGCAACTGCGCGACGCGAACGTCCCACCGGACCTGATCCGGATCAGCGTGGGGCTGGAGGATCCGGAGGACATCCTGTGGGATCTCGACCAGGCGCTCGCCGCCGCGGTGAAGGAGCATTCGTGACCTGGGAGAACCCGACTGCCGTCCGGCGGCAGCAGATCCTGCGCGCCACCCGCACCGTCGCGGTGGTCGGCGCGTCGCCGAACCCGGCGCGGGCGAGCAACTTCGTGGCGACCTACCTGCTCGCGAGCACCGACTACGACGTGTACTTCGTGAACCCGAACGCCACGGAGGTCCTCGGTCGGCCGGTGTTCAAGCGGCTGGCCGATCTGCCGGTGGTGCCCGACCTCGTCGACGTGTTCCGTCGCCGCGAGGACCTGCCCTCGGTCCTCGACGACGTGCTGGGGATCGACGGCGTCTCCACGTTCTGGCTGCAGTTCGGCCTGTTCGACGAGGACGTGGCGCGTCGTGCGGAGGCCGCGGGGCTCACCGTGGTGATGGACCGCTGCCTGAAAGTGGAACACGCGCGGTTCCACGGCGGGCTGCACATCGCCGGGTTCGACACCGGTGTGATCAGCTCGCGGCGGCGGGTCCGCTGACCGACGTCTCGGCGAGGAAGGCGCGGATCTCGGCGCTCAGCGCGGCGGGCTGGTCCTCCGGCACGAGCGTGTAGCTGTCGGGGATCGTGACCAGGCGGCCGTGCGGGTAGAGGTCGGCGAGGCGGCGGCCGTGGTCGGCGGGCATCAGGTGGTCCTCGGCCGCCCACACCACGAGCACCGGCCCGTGGAAGGACCGGTTGCGCTCGGCCCACTCCAGCAACACCTCGCGTGGTGGGAGGCTGCGGCCGTACGCGGCGAGGTCGCGGCGCACCCCGGCCTGCTCGCGGCCCGGGCGGAACCACTCGTCCATGATCTCGTCGGGCACGGGGCGCTTGCTCATCCAGCCCCACCCGCCGGGTGCCCGCCGCGCCGCCCGGAACCGCAGCAGCTGCATGAGCAGCGCGAGGCCGCCCGGCAGGCGTGCGGTCCTGACGAGCAGGCGCCCCGCGACACCCGGCGGGTAGTTGTCGAACGCCTCGCACGCCACGAGCACCATCCGCGCCACGCGCTCGGCTCCGCCGTGGGCGACGAGGATCTGCGCGCCGCCCCAGTCGTTCTGCACGAGCGTGACGTCGCGCAGGTCGAGCCGCTCGAGGAACTCCCCGATGAGCCCGGCAAGCCCGGGCAGCGACAGGTCGGCGTCGGGGCGCATCGGGCGGGGGTGCGAGCCGAGCGGCAGGTGCGGGAGCACGCAGCGGTACTCCCCGGAGAGCTCGGCGACGACGTGGCGCCACTGCGTGGGCGCGATCGCGACGCCGTGCACGAAGACGAGGACGGGGCCGTCGCCGCCCGTGTCGGTGTACTCGATGGTGCCGGCCGACAGCTCGATCTCCGCCATCACTCCCCCAGAACTAGATAGATCGCTCTAGTGAATCGAGGGTAGGGTGTGCCGGAGCGCGTCGCAAGGAGGGCTAGTGGCGGGAACGAAGGAACGGATCGTCGGCACCACGGGTGAGCTGTTCCGGCGCCAGGGGTACACGGGCACCGGGCTCAAGCAGATCGTCGCGGAGGCGGGCGCCCCGTTCGGGTCGATCTACCACTTCTTCCCCGGCGGGAAGCAGCAGCTGGCCGCCGAGGTGATCCGGACATCGGGGCGGGCCTACCAGCAGCTCGTCGAGGCGATCCTCGACCAGGCACCGGACGCGGTCACCGCGGTCGAGACCGGGTTCGCCGCCGCGGCGGAGACGCTGGTCGCCACCGACTACGCCGATGCCTGCCCGATCGCGACGGTGGCGCTGGAGGTCGCGAGCACCGACGAGACGCTGCGCGCCGCCACGGCCGAGGTCTTCGCGGAGTGGGTCGACGCCGGGGCCGTCCGGTTCCGGCGCTGGGGATTCGCGCCCGCCGACGCGCGCAGGCTGGCGATCGTGCTCATCACCAGCCTGGAAGGCGCGTTCGTGCTGTGCAGGGCGGCGCGGGACACGGAGGCGCTGACCGCCGCCGCGAGCGCGGTGACGGCCGCCGTGCGCGCCGCGCAGACCGGGGTCAGCCCGGCGGAAGGGCGATGAAGATCGCGCGGAGCACCCAGAACAGCGGCGCCGCCACCAGCAGGAGCAGCCAGAACCCCCACGCCCTGCGACGGGCGACCATCCAGACCACGAGCGCCGCCAGCAGCGTGGGCACGACCAGCGCGCCGACGACCTCCCCCAGCGCCGCCGGGCCGGGCGGCGGGCCCGCGACCGCGAACACCAGCACGAGGTTCACCACGGCCCACACGGCCGCGGCGCCCAACGCCGTCCGGAACCGGGTCCGCCGCGGCGGCTGCCCCACCGGCGGCGGCGCGTGCTCGGGCGACTCCGGGTAGGGCGGCGCACCGGGCAAGGGGGCGTGCGGGACCCCTTCGACGCCCGGGGTGAATCCCGGGGCTCCCGCCCACGGCGGCGGGCTCCCGTCGCGCGGGTCGTGGGGCGACGTGCTCACCGCGCGACGGTAGCGGCCCGCACCCCCTGATGTCCCGGCCCGTGTCCGAACGCCCGGCCCGCGTGCACCCAGCCCGCGACTCAGCTGCGCTCACACCCCACTCGCGGAAATGGGGCGACCCCCCGAATCCCGCGAGTCTGGGGTGTGAATGCGTGCGAGTCGGGGGCTCAGGGCGTGCGAGTCGCGGTACGAGGGCCGTAGGTGAGGCGACGCAGGAGCAGTTCGGCGGGGCCGCGGTAGCCGGCGCGGGCCGACGCCGCGGCCACCAGGAGGATCACCAGCCACGCGCCGAATCCGTAGAGGGCGGTCTGCCAGACGTGCGCGCCGTCGCCGAGGCCCAGCGTCCAGGCCGGGAGGAGCGCGGCGAACGCGACGGACTGCGCGAGGTAGCTGGACATCGACCGCTGCCCGCACGCCCGCAGCGCGAACGTGACGGGGCCGGTGCCCCGGCTCAGGCGGATGGCGAGCAGCCCGAACAGCGCCGCGTATCCGAGGCGCCCGCGTACCCGCACATCCCGTGCAGGAAGCCGCCGATGACGAGGGCACGACCGGGGGTGACGTCCAGATCTGGGCCGCCATCAGGGCGAAGGGGAGCCCGCCCACGACCGCGACGGCGATCCCGGCGACCGCGACGCGGGTGAGCAGCAGGCGGTGGCGCTCTGGCTCGTCGAGTAGCCGGCGCCGGGCCGCCCACGCACCGATGGCCACCGCCGCGAACACCGCGAACGCCTGGCCGAGGAAGCCGATACCCAGCCACTCAACGAGCCGCATGCCGGCCGCAGCCACGGGGTTGCCCATTGTCATGGACAGGAGGAGAGACTCAGCGCCGGGCGGGGTGAACCCGCTGCCGGAGTAGACGAGCGCGGCCAGCAGCAGGCCCACCGCGGCCGTCGCGATCAAGGACCGGCCGTCGCCCCGCACGAGCAGTCCCGCGAGCACCACGGCGATCAGCCCGTACGCCCCGACGATGTCACCGGACCACAGCAGCAGGCCGTGGACGAACCCGATGAGGACCATCCACCAGCCCCGGCGGCGTACCAGCCGGGTGACCGCATCGCCCGGCATCCCGACGGCGCCGCGGCGGCCGGCGAGCTGCACGATCCCGTAGCCGAACAGGAACCCGAACAGCGGGTAGGCGCGCCCGTCCACCAGGAGCATCTGGAACATCGTGACGGCCTGGTCGACCGCCGTCTGGTCGCTCGGGTAGCCGCGCGGCCCGAGCGCGTGGCCGAAGGACCACAGGTGGACGTTGGCCAGTGCGATGAGCAGCAGCATGCCGCCGCGGGCGAGGTCGGGCGCGAGCGCGCGGGCGGCCGTCGGGGTGGCGCCCGGGTCGGCGGGCGTCGGGGCGGTCATACCGGACAACGTAGGCCGTGCCACACGCGGTGCGGGTCCATCGATCGGTGGGTCGGCGATCAGCCGGGATGTGGTCCCCGTCGCGGCGCGGACGGCGCAGGAGGGCTAGCCTGCCCGCGTGTCTTCGTCGACCTCCTCCCCCGTCACCGTCACCGTCACCGGGGCCGCCGGCCAGATCGGCTACGCGCTGTTGTTCCGGATCGCGTCCGGGCAGCTGCTGGGGCCGGACACCCCGGTCCGGCTGCGCCTGCTCGAGATCCCGCAGGCGGTCAAGGCCGCCGAGGGCACGGCGATGGAGCTCGACGACTGCGCGTTCCCGCTGCTGTCCGGCATCGACATCACCGACGACGCGAACGTCGCGTTCGACGGCACCAACGTCGCGCTGCTCGTCGGCGCCCGCCCGCGCACCAAGGGCATGGAGCGCGGCGACCTGCTGGAGGCCAACGGCGGCATCTTCGCCCCGCAGCAAGGCGATCAACGACCACGCCGCCGACGACGTGCGCGTGCTCGTCGTGGGCAACCCGGCCAACACCAACGCGCTGATCGCGCAGTCGGCGGCGCCGGACGTGCCGGCCGAGCGGTTCACGGCGATGACCCGGCTCGACCACAACCGCGCGGTCGCCCAGCTGGCCAAGAAGCTCGAGGTGCCGCTCACCGAGATCCGGCACCTGACGATCTGGGGCAACCACTCCGCCACCCAGTACCCCGACCTGTTCCACGCCGAGGTGGGCGGCAAGATCGCCGCGGACCAGGTCGACGAGAGCTGGCTGCGTGACGAGTTCATCCCCACCGTCGCCAAGCGCGGCGCGGCGATCATCGAGGCGCGGGGCGCGTCGTCGGCGGCTCGGCGGCCAACGCGGCGATCGACCACGTGTACGACTGGGTGAACGGCACCCCCGAGGGCGACTGGACCTCGGCGGCCATCCCGTCCGACGGCTCCTACGGCGTGGCCGAGGGCATCATCTCGAGCTTCCCGGTGACCTCGAAGAACGGGAAGTGGGAGATCGTCCAGGGCCTGGAGATCGACGAGTTCTCCCGCGGCAAGATCGACGCCTCGGTCGCGGAGCTGGTGGAGGAGCGCGAGGCGGTAAAGGGACTCGGCCTGCTGAGCTAGGCCCGGATGTCAGCAAAGCCACCTTCATGACGCCAGATGTCGTGAAAGTGGCTTTGCTGACATGAGGGGGCGGCGGGGGTCACCAGCCGTAGAAGACTCGTTCCACCACGGCTCGGGCGCGGCGGGTGGAGCGGCGGTAGTCGTCCAGGAACACGCCGGGGTCACCACCCGGCGGGTAGCCGAGAGCGGAGGCGACGGCCGCCAGCTCCCGGCCGGAGCGAGGCAGCTGGTCGCCGGGCTTGCCCTTCACGAGCATGACGGCGTTGCGGGCGCGGGTGGCCATCCGCCATCCCGCGGCCAGCTCGTCGGCGTCCTCCGGCTGCAGGAGCCCGGCTTCGGCCGCCTCGTACAGCCCTTCGAGGGTCGAGGTGGTGCGCAGCTCCGGGACGTCGCCCGCGTGCTGCATCTGCAGCAGCTGGACGGTCCATTCGATGTCGGCGAGCCCGCCGTGGCCGAGCTTGGTGTGGGTGCCGCGGTCGGCGCCGCGGGGTAGCCGTTCCTCGTCGACGCGGGCCTTGATCCGCCGGATCTCGGTGACGGTGGCGGCGTCGATGCCTGCGGCCGGGTACCGGATCGGGTCGATCATGTGGAGGAACCGCCTGCCGAGGTCGGGGTCGCCCGCCACCGCGCTCGCCCGTAGCAGCGCCTGCGCCTCCCACGCCTGCGACCAGCGCGCGTAGTACGCCCGGTACGAGTCCAGTGTGCGGACGAGGGGGCCGGACCGGCCTTCCGGGCGCAGGTCGCGTCGACGACGAGCGCCGGGTCGGGGCTGGGCGCGGCGAGCCGGCGCCGCACCGTCTCGGCCACGCCGGTGGCCCACCGGGCGGCGTCGTGGTCGGATGCGTCGCCCACCGGCTCGCAGACGAACAGCACGTCGGCGTCGCTGCCGTACCCCAGCTCCGCCCCGCCGAGCCGGCCCATCCCGATGACGGCCAGGCGTGCCGGTACCGGGCCTTCGGTGGCCCGCAGGACGGAGTGGAGGGTGGCCTGCAGCACCGCCACCCACACCTCGCTGAGCGCCGCGCACACCTGTTCGGTGTCGAGGAGGCCGAGCAGGTCGGCGCACGCCACCCGCAGCAGCTCGTGGCGACGCAGGGAGCGGGCGGTGGCGGCGGCGGAGTCGGGGTCGTGCTGGCGGGCGACCGTGGTGCGCAACGCGACGGCGAAGTCGGCAGGGTCGCGTTGCAGCTCGTCGGTCTGCCCCGCGGTCGGCGCGGCGAGCATCCGCAGCACCTCGGGTGCGCGTACCAGCAGGTCCGGCACCAGCGCCGACGACCCGAGCAGCCGCATCAGGCGCTCCGCGACCAGCCCCTCGTCACGCAGCAGCCGCAGGTACCACGGGGTCTGCGCGAGCGCCTCCGACACCCGCCGGTAGGCGAGCAACCCGCGGTCCGGGTCAGGGCTGCCCGCCAGCTCGTCGAGCAGCACGGGCAGGAGCGTCTGCTGGATCGCCGCGGCCCGCGACACCCCCGACGTGAGCGCCCTCAGGTGACCGAGCGCGCCCTCGGGCGACGCCCAGCCGAGTGCGGCGAGCCGGGCGGCGGCCGCCTTCTCCGACAGCCGCGCGGAGTCGACCGACAGCCGCGACACCGCCGTCAGCAGTGGCCGGTAGAACAGCTTCTCGTGCAGCCGCCGCACCCGCAGCACGGTGCGTGACCACTCCGCCTCCAGCACGCCCACCACGTCGCGGCGCCCGTCGGGGCGCAGCCCGGCCGCGCGGGCGAGCCAGCGCTGGGCGTCCGTGTCGTCCTCGGTGGGCATCAGGTGGGTGCGCAGCATCCGTTGTAGCTGCAGGCGGTGCTCCAGCAGGCGCAGGAAGCGGTAGGACGCGGCGAGGTTCGCGGCGTCGTCGCGACCCACGTACCCGCCGCGGGCGAGCGCCGCCAGGGCGTCGAGCGTGGAGCGGGCGCGCAACGCCTCGTCGGTGCGGCCGTGCACCAGCTGCAGCAGTTGCACGGCGAACTCGACGTCACGCAGCCCTCCCGCGCCCAGCTTCAACTCGCGGTCGGCGTGGTCGGGCCGGATGTGTTCCTCCACCCGGCGACGCATCGCCTGGACATCGGCTACGAAGTCGTCGCGGCCCGCCGCGTTCCACACGAGCGGCGCCACGGCGTCGGCGTACGCGGCCCCGAGCTCGGCGTCGCCCGCCGCGGGACGTGCCTTGAGCAGCGCCTGGAACTCCCAGGTCTTCGCCCACCGCCGGTAGTACGAGACGTGCCCGTCGAGCGTACGGACCAGCGCTCCCTGCCGTCCCTCCGGGCGCAGGTTGGCGTCCACCTGGAAGCAGGCGTCGCCCGCGATGCGCATGAGGCGGCTGGCCAGCCGGGTGGTCTGCGGGTCGGCCGGCTCCGCGACGAACACGACGTCGACGTCGCTCACGTAGTTCAGCTCGCGCCCGCCGCACTTGCCCATCGCGATCACGGCGAGCCTGCCGCCCGCACCGGTCTCGGCCACCGCGACGGCGTGGGCCGCCTGCAGTGCCGCGTCGGCGAGGTCGGAGAGCTGGGCGGCGACGTCGGCGACGTCGATCACCGGGAGGTCCGGTTCCACCACGGCGGCGAGGTCGCCTGCCGCGAGCACGAGCACCTCGTCGCGGTAGGCCGTGCGCAGCGCGGCGACGGCGTCGGTGCCGGTGAGCGTGTCGGCACCGGCACCGACCGCCCGCAGCAGCGCCTCCCGCGCCCCTGCCCGGGCGGCGGCGCGGACCCGGCGAGGCGGTGCCACCGGTCCGGGTGGGCGATCAGGTGGTCGGCGAGCGCGGTGGAGCTGCCGAGGAGGGCGAGCAGCCTGCCGCGCAGTGCCTGGTCGGCGCGCAGCGCGGCGTCCAGCTCTACGCGGTCGGGCGCGGCCTGCAGCAGGCGTTCCGCGGAACGCAGCGCGAGGTCGGGGTCGGGGCTGCGCGCGAGCGCGGCCATGATCGCCTCGGCACCTGCGGCCGGCCGGTCACCGGCCCACCAGCCGAGCTCGGTGATCGCGGCCTCCGCCCAGGACTCGGTGAGGCCCAGCCGGGCGAGCGAAGTACCGGTGCGCGTCACGGAGTCGATCCTGCCCCGCCTGCGCCGCCATCGACAGCCGGGTCGGCGGGCGGCGCGACACCCCCGCACCCAGAGCGCGACTCACGCGCATCCACGGCGCGACTCGCGGGTGGGAGGAGGCATCCCACCCGCGAGTCGGGGTCTCAGTGCAAGTGAGTCGCGTCGGGAGTGCGCGTGTGTTGCGCGGTCACCGCGCATCTCACCGCGGTCACCGCGCATCTCACGGTCACTGCACATCTCCGGCGAGCTGCACCGCGTCGAGAACGGTGCGGGTGCCCGGGTCGGTGACCCCGGCGTCCTGCCACGCGGCGCGCAGCTCCGGGCTGCTCATGTGTTCCTTCGCCTGCGCCAGGTCGGCGAACTCGAACAGCACCACGACCTCGTGCGGGTCCTGGCGGTTGCGGAACACGGCGGTGCTGCGGCAGCTGGCCGCGGCACGGGCCGGGCCGAGCCGGTCGAACACCTCCTTCCACCGGTCGAACTCCTCGATGCGCTGGTGGACGAGCACGTGCGGCATGATCGCTCCCTACTGCCAACCGATGTTTGCCAACGAATGTAGGCGATCGTTCCACGCTTGCCAACACCTGTTGGCTATGATGCGGCCATGGCGTTCACCGACCGCTCGCTCCCGGCCCGCGAAGCGATCCTCAGCGCGGCCCGCTCCCGCTTCGCCACCGACGGGTACGACCGGGCCACCGTGCGCGCGATCGCCGCCGACGCGCACGTCGACCCGTCGATGGTGATGCGCTACTTCGGCAACAAGAGGCAGCTGTTCGCCCTCACCGCGGACTTCGACCTGCGGCTGCCCGACCTCACCGCCGTGCCGTGCGACGAAGCCGGCCACGCGCTCGCCACCCACCTGATCTCCCGGTGGGAGGACGACGAGGGTCTGCAGATCCTGCTCCGCACCGCCACCACCGACGACGACGCCGCCGACCGGATGCGCGCGATCTTCGCTGGCCAGCTCGCCCCGCAGATCGCCACGATCACCGGCGACGCGACCACGGCCGCGACCCGGGCCGGGCTCGTCGCCACCCAGGCCCTCGGTCTCGTGCTGTGCCGCTACGTGCTGCGGCTGCCTCCCGTGGTCGAGATGTCCCGGGCGGAGATCGTCAGGTGGATCGCGCCGGCCCTGCAGCGTTTCCTGGCCGGATCACCGTGACACCTCACTCGCCGAGCGGACCCGCATCCGGCGGGGCCGGCGCCTTCTGGCCAGGGGGTTCCTCGGCCAGCTTGGCCATCCATCCCTGGTTCTCGACCGAGATGACCTCCTCCGCCTCCACCGCGAGGTCGGCCATGTGGCCGGGGTCGGCCGAGGAGGCGGCAACGGCGAGCTGGTTCAGCCGCTGGGCGGTGCGGAGGAACTCGATGAGCTGGAACTCGTACCGGGCAGCGGCGACGTGCGTGGCCAGCGCCGTGCCGACGGTGGCGAGAACCGCGACCCACGCCGCGATCGACGCGCCGAGGAGAGCGGCCGTGCCGCCAACGACGGCACCCGCGGCCCCGACGGCGATCTCGGCGATCCGGAACCGGCGCAGTGTCTCGGCGAGAGCGTCGGCCTTCGGCCGGTAGTAGCCGTCGACCTGCGACCTCACCCGCACCGCGAAGTAGGACGACGGGTCGGACACCGCGGGCAACGGCCGGTCCGCCGGCTCGATCCCCTGCCGCCGCACCAGCAGATCCGCGCCGTCGGCGCACACCCGATCCGTCGTCTCGCGTAGCCGCGCTCCGGCCGGGTCGTCGCGGTACGGCCCCGCCTTCGCCAGCCACAGGTAGACCTCGCTCTTCAGCGCCTCGGAGACCGACCGGGCCCGCGTCCACTCCCGCAGCCGGGCCCCGCTCCAGGCCGGTCGGAGCACCGGCAGGAACGCCGATCCCGCCGCCGCTACGGCGGCCAGCGCCCGGGCGAGCCCTGGAACGGTGCCGGCCAAGGTGGCGCCGGCTGTGGCCAGCGCGGCGACCACGACGACCAGCACCAGCGCGGTCCGCCGGGCGGCCTCGATCCGCCGCTTCATCCGGTCGGCGGTGCGCGACCACAGCGACTGCTCCCGCCACAGCTGCGCCAGCAGCCCCGGGGCCGGTGACTGCGCGTCGGGCTGCGGCGTGACCATGACCGCGAATCGTGCCAGAGCACCACCCGGTAGATCGAGTTCCGGAGTACGGTGCGTGACGGTGTGATCGTCACGGTTGCGGGGGCGCGATGGCACGGGTCTTCATCAGCCATGCGGGCCACGACCCGGAGCCGGCCGCCGAGGTGCGGCGATGGCTCGTCGAGGACGGACACGAGGTGTTCCTCGACCGGGATCCGCAGGACGGGATCCAGCTCGGCGACGAGTGGGAGAAGCGCCTGCACGACCGGCTGCGCTGGGCCGACGCCGTCGTCTGCGTGGTGACGTCGGCGTACCTGCGGTCCCCGTGGTGCGCGGCCGAGGTGGGGGCCGCGCGCAGCCGCGGCAGCCGGATGTTGCCGGTCGTCGCGGAGTCCGGGGTGGTCCACCCGCTGCTGCGCCCCCTGCAGCACACCGACATGACGCGCGGCCCCGCGGCGGCCCGGCGCGCGTTGTCGGAAGCGCTCCGGCGGCGCCGACGCGTCGGGGGGAACGGGCTGGCCCGACGGCGCGTCGCCGTACCCCGGCCTGGTGGCGTTCGACAGCTCGTTGCGGCACGTGTTCTTCGGCCGGTCCGAGGAGGTCGGCAGGTTCCTCGAGCTGCTGCGCTCCCCCGTCGAGCGCGCCGACGGCGGGTTCCACCTCGTCGTCGGGCCGTCGGGATGCGGGAAGTCGTCACTGGTCCGGGCCGGGTTGGCGCCGGCGCTCGCGGAGGAACCCGGCTGGTGGACCGCACCGCCGTTCGTTCCCGGCGCCGATCCGGTCGGCGCGCTCGCCAGGAGCGTGGCCACGGCGGCGCGCCGGGTGGACTTGGACTGGACGATCGCGGACGTCCGCGCCCGGATCGACGATGCGGGGCTCGCCGGTCCGGCGGGCGAGGTCCTGCTCGCCGCCCCGGGCGGGACGGCGGAGCGGCTGCTGGTCGTGGTGGACCAGCTCGAGGAGCTCCTCACGCAGGCCGCTCCGTCCGAACGGGCGCGCTTCGCCGAGCTCGTCCACGGGGCGCCGACCGGCCCGGTGCTGGTGGTGGCGACCCTCCGGTCGGAGTTCCTCGACCGGTTCCTGGCGCTGCCGGAGCTGGCCGACATCCGCCCGCGGCTGCACCCGGTGCAGCCGCTGCGCAGGCAGTCGCTCGGATCGGTCGTCGAAGGGCCGGCCCGCACCGCCGGGCTCCGGGTCGAGGACGAGCTGGTGGACCGGCTCGTCGCCGACACCAGCAGCGGGGCCGCCCTGCCGTTGCTGGCGTTCACCCTGGCCGAGCTCGCCCACGACCTCGGGCGCGGCGACGAGCTCTCGGCGGCCCGCTACGACCAGCTCGGCGGAGTCCGGGGCGCCCTGACCCGGCAGGCGGACGCTGCGCTCGCCGACGCGGTGCGAGCCGGGGGCCGCGACCGGGACGACGTGCTCGCGGGTCTGCTCCGCCTGGTCACCGTCGACGAGCAGGGCAACCCCACGGGCTGGCGGGTCGACCGCAGCGAACTCCCCCGCGCCGTCGACGCCGAGCTGGACGCGTTCGTCGCCCGCAGGCTGCTGGTCACCGACACCGATGCCGACGGCTCCGCGGTGATCGGGGTCGCCCACGAGGCGTTCCTGACGGAGTGGCCCCCGCTCAGCGAGGCGATCGACGCGGAGGCGACCGCGCTGAGGGCACGCCGTGCGGTCGAGCACGGCGCCGCGGAGTGGGACCGGAACGGGCGGCCGGACGAGCGCCTGTGGGAGCGGGGCCAGCTCGCCGCCGCCGTCGCCGACACCGGTGCGCGCATCGAGTCCCGTCGGGGGCACCGCCGCGCGGTGGTCACCGACCGCGTCCCGGTCAGCGCCACGGCCGGCGAGTTCCTGCTCGCGAGCGTCCGTCGCGACCGGCTGCGCCGGGGTCGGGCCACGACGGTCCTCTCCGTGCTGTGCGTTCTCGCGCTCGTCGCGGCCGGGATCGCGTTCATGCAGCAGCGCGCCGCCCAGGAACAGCTGCGCACGACCACGGCGCGCCAGCTCATCGCGCAGGGCGACGTGCTGCGCGGCACCGACCCGCGGACCGCGCTGATGCTGAACATCGCAGCCGACCGGATCCAGCCCGGCCCCCACACCGACGCCGCCCTCGTCGCGGGCCTGACGTCCTCCCGGTACTCGGGCACCCTCACGGCGCACACCGCGAACGGCCTACCTCCCGTGTTCTCCGCCGACGGGCGTCTCATGGCGACGAGCGGCGGCTACGACGGCCCGCGGGTGATCCTCTGGGACGTGAGCGGCGAGCGGCCCCGGCAGCTCGGACCGATCCGGTCGAGCGAGGTCGCGTTGGCATGGGCGGAAGGGTTCTCGCCGGACGGACGTGTGCTCGCCACCACGGCGGGCGACGGCACGCTCATGCTCTGGGACGTGACCGACCCGGTGGGTCCCCGCCCGGTCGGGCGTCCCATTCCGGGCCCGGACGTGGGCCCACTGCACCTGAGGTTCTCGCCGGACGGACGCACTCTGGCGATGGGCGACGGCGACTCGGGAACCGTGGAGCTCTGGGACGTCTCGAACCCGGACGCGAGCCTGCGCCTCGGCGAACCGCTCGTGGTGGGTCCGGAGCTCGGGTTGGTGGAGTTCCACCCGACCGGCAAGGCCCTCGTCACCACGACGTCCGACCCGGCGCAGGGCGTGGTCGTGTGGGACATCACCGATCCGGCCAGCCCACGCCCAGCCGGGCCGCCTGTCGCCTACGGCGGGACGGCCGCGTTCGACCCGGGCACGGGAGTGCTGGCGGTCAACACGAACCCCGACCGGAGCGACGTGACCACGTGGGACCTCACCGACCCCACGGCCCCTCGCCGGCTCTCCATCGATGCCTGGTGGACGCACCTCGGCTCCGGGACACCGGTCGAGCTGCTCGAGTTCGCCCCGGACGGCTCGACCCTCACCCTCGCGAGGCCCACCGGGCCGATCGGGCGCCAGCTCGTGGTCTGGGACGCCACGAACCACTGGGCGAATCCTGTGCGCAGCCACCGCCTGGACATCGAGGAGGAGATCGTCGACGTGGCGTTCACCCCCGATCGCGGCACCGTCGCCGTCGTCACCGACCAGGTGGACCACGACGTGACGCTGTGGGACGTCACCCAGCAGATCGTGGATCAGACGGAGGCGGTGCGGATCGGCCCGACCATCGCAGGCAGCTACGGGGCGTGGGGGAGCGCAACGATCCTCCCGAACGGCCGCAGCCTCCTCACCGACCGAGCCGACGGAACGATCACGATGTGGGATCTCACCGGCTCGGGCCGTCCCCGCCTGCTCGACCTTCCGGTCATCGGCGAGAGCTGGGTGACCTCGCTCGATCTCGTCCGCGGTGAGGAGGCACTGACCATCGCACGTGATGACGGTTCGGTGGAGCAACGAGCCTTCGACGGTTCCCGGATCTCGGGCCCGGTCCGGCAGCTCAGCCCGGGAGTGGCCGACCACGGGGTCACGCAGACCATCATCGCTCCCGAGACCGGGCTCATCGCCGCGGCGGAGCCCGATGGATCGATCGTGCTGGTGGACGCGCACGACGGGTCCCGCAACGGGCGGATCTCCCAGCCACTGCCCGGTGCCGCCGGCAGGGGCCTGGCGCCACCACTCGGCTTCTCACCCGACGGACGGTTCCTGGCGGTGGGGCTGTCGGTGCTGGGCGAACCACCGTCGATGACGCTGTGGGACGTCCGCGACCCGGCGCATCCCCGCCACCTCGGCGCTTCCATCCCGCTCGGTTACGACCCGGTCGCAGCCTTCGCCCCGAACCGTCCGCTGCTCGCGACACAGGTCCAGGCCGAAGGACGCCCGGCGGTCCAACTGATCGACATCGGCGATCCCGCCGCGCCGCGGCCGGTCGGTGCCCCGTTGACCGGCGACCCCGACATCCTCAGTTCCCTCGCCTTCTCACCGGACGGGCGCGTGCTCGCGTCCGCGGGCCAGGACCGCAGCGTCATCCTCTGGGACGTCACGGACCCGGCCCGCCCCGAGCGCCTGGGCATTCCACTCAGCGGCCACACCGACCCGATCAAGGAGCTCGCGTTCTCACCGGACGGCCGGACGTTGGCCTCGGCCGGCCTGTCCGAGGTTCGGCTCTGGGATCTCACGGACATCGCCGAACCCCGCCAACTCGGACAACCCCTCGCCGGCGATCTGCTGGGCGCCACCGCGCTGATGTTCTCCCCCTCCGGGAACACCCTGCTCACCAGCGACCTCGGCGACCTGTACGCCTGGGACCTCACCGCGCTCGATACTCTCCGCGAAAACTCGCTCGAGGTGGCCTGCGACCGCACCGGCCGAGGGCTGGACCGGGCAGAGTGGGCTCGGTTCGTCGGGGAACTCGACTACCAGGACACCTGCCGCTAGCTCGAACGGTGGAACGTGTCGGCACCGCACCGCACCTGCGGGATGGCAGGCTCTGATCCGTGTCCGGGCTGCTCGACGCGCCGCTGCTGAGCGGTGCCGCCCAGGTCCTCGTCGGCCTGGCCGGTGTGGGTGGCGGGCTGTTCCTCCTCCTGCGGCCGTCCCGCCGCTGGTGGACGCGCACGGTCCCCGTCGTACTGCTGGTCGCCGTGGCCCTCACCGCACTGGTCGCTGTTCTGGTCGACCAGGTGTGGCGCCCGTTCCCGGATGCGGTGCCGGTTCCGGTGCTGCTGCTCGTCGGCGCCGTGCTCGCGGCGGTGGGGCTGGCCGTCGCCGGGATGCGGGCGCGGCGATGGCCCGGCCGGGCCGGTGCGGTGCTGGCCGTCCTGCTCGTGGCGCTGGGGGCGGCCGGGAGTGCGAACCTCGTGTACCGCGAGTACCCGACGTTGCGGACGGCGCTGGGACTGCCGGCCGTCGACCAGATCCCGTTCACCCAGGTCCCGCTGCGCGAACAGGTCATCGGCGCCCGGTCGGGGCTGCCGCTGTCGGCGATCTGCGCCCGCCTGCCGGGATGCCCGCCGCCGGGGTGGTCACGGAGGTGCCGATCCCGGCCACGGAGTCCGGCTTCGCCGCGCGGCCCGCGTGGCTGTACCTGCCGCCCGCCTACCTGGCGCGGCCCCGGGCGCAGCTGCCGGTGCTGGTGCTGCTGTCGGGCCAGCCCGGGTCGCCGGACGACTGGCTGAACGGCGGCATGCTCGCCGCGCGGATGGACGCCTTCGCCGCCGCTCACGACGGCCTCGCCCCCGTCGTGGTCATGCCCGACCACCTCGGCTCTCCCCTGGCCAACCCGCTGTGCATGGACTCGCAGCTCGGCAACGTCGCCACCTACCTGTCCACCGACGTCCCGACGTGGATCCACGACACCCTCCAGGTCGACCCGAGCCCCTCCGGATGGGCGATCGGCGGGTTCTCCAACGGCGGCACCTGCGCGTTGCAGATGGCCGTGACGGCGCCGCAGGTGTACCCCACGTTCGTGGACATCTCGGGCGAGGACGAGCCGACGCTCGGCGACCACGCGGCCACCGTCCGGGCCGCGTTCGGCGGGGACGAGGCCGCGTTCTCCGCGGTCAACCCGCTCGACGTGCTCGCCCGGCAGCGGTTCCCCGGCACGGCGGCCTTCCTCGTCGCGGGCGAGCAGGACGCCGTGTACCTGCCGCAGGCGCAGCGGGTGCTCGCGGCTACCCAGGCCGCCGGCATGGACGTGCAGTGGGACCTCAAGCCCGGCGGGCACACCTGGCAGGTGTGGGGTCCCGGCCTGGACGACGCCCTGCCGTGGCTCGCCACCCGGCTCGGGATGACGCCGTGAGCGGGCTCGCGCGTTCCCTGCTGCGGGCGATCCGGCGCGCACCGCTCTCGATCGCGTTCGTCCTGATGGTCTGGGCGTACGGGCTCGCGACCCGCAGCCTCCCCGGCGGGCCGAACGACCGGCTGCTCGCCCACGTCGGCACCGGTGTCGGCCCGCTCGCCGAGGGCCGCTGGTGGACCCCGCTCTCGGCGATGCTCTGGTGGGGCACGATCGGCGCGGCCGTCCTGACCACCGCGCTCGTGCTGCTCGGTGGTGCACTGGCCGAGCACCGGATCGGGGTGGCGCGCACGGCGGCGCTGCTGGTCGGCACGCAGGTCGCCGGCACGCTGGTCGCACTGGGGCTCATCGCGGCCGGGGCCGCGGTCCGGGGCGGTGGCTGGCCGAGCGATCTCGCCGCGCAGGTGTTCGTGGGCGCCGCACCGGGCGCGGTCGGGCTCGTCCTCGCGGTGAGCAGCACGCTGTCGGCGCTGTGGCGGCGCAGGCTGCGGCTGCTCGTGCTCGCCGCGCTCGCGATGCTGGTGGCCTACTCCGGCGCGCTGCCGGACGTGATCATGCTGTGTTCCGGTCTCGTCGGGCTCGCCGCGGGCGTGCTGCTGGCCCCGCCCGACCGGCATCCGGGCCCGGCCAGCCGCACCGAGGTGCGGGTGCTCATCGCGCTCGTGGTGGCCGCCTCCGCGCTCGGCCCACTGGTGGCCGCGATCGGCCGCGCGCCGATCGGCCCGCTCTCGGTGCTGCAGTTCGTGGTGCTCTCCCCGCCGCCGGACGCCGTGACCGTGCAGCAGATCTGCGCCACGAGCGACGCCGACATGTGCCGCGACCTGCAGGCCCAGCTGCGCCTGTACGGGATCGGCCCCGCACTGGCGTCGGTCGTGCCGGTGCTGCTGCTCCTCGTGGTGGCCGACGGGTTGCGCCGCGGCCGCCGGGCCGCGCTCGTCGTCGGCATCGCGCTGAACCTCGTGCTCGCCGCGCTCGGCGTGCTGCTGGCGGTGCTGGTGGTGTCCACCCCGTCCGAGCAGCTGATGGTCTACCAGGCCGCGCCGGGCGCGCGCCGGATCTTCGCGCTGACCCTGCCGCCGCTGCTCCCGCTGGCGGTGGCCGGGCTGCTGTGGTGGACGCGCGCCCGGTTCGCGGTGCGCGCCCCCGCCGGCACCTACCGGAGGCTCACCGTCACCGCGCTCGCCGTGCTCGTCGCCGTGAGCGCGGCGTACGTGCTGCTCGGCGCGGCCGTCGCCGACCAGTTCGACCGGCCGCCCACCCTCGGCGCATTGCTCGCCGACCTGCCGCTGCGCTTCCTCCCGCCCGGCTACCTCGGCGAGGTCGAGCCGGACTTCCTGCCGCAGGGCTACCTCGCCACCCTCCTGTTCGAGTGGACCGGGGTCGTGTTCTGGCTGGTCGTGGCGATCGGGCTGATGCTCGCGTTCCGGCGCCGGCGCGCCGACCCCGGCGCCTCGACGCCGGGCGGGCCCGGGAGCTCGCCCGACGCGGCGGGTCGGACCTGGGCTGGCTCACGACGTGGGCCGGCAACTCCTACTGGTTCGACGCCCGCGGCGAGGCGGCCATCGCCCACCGGGTGATCGGATCCGTGGCCCTCACCACCGCCGACCCGATCGGCAGGCCGGGCGACGGAACGGTCGCCGAGTTCGCCGGGTACTGCCGTGAGCACGGCTGGACCCCGGCGCTCTACAGCGTCACCGACGACACCCGCAAGGTGTGCGACGCGCTGGGCTGGAGCTCGGTGCAGGTGGCGGAGGAGACGGTGCTGCCGCTCCCGGAACTGAAATTCACCGGCAAGAAGTGGCAGGACGTGCGCACCGCGCTCAACCGGGCCGGGAAGGCCGGGATCACCGCCGAGTGGATCCGCTACGCGGACGCCCCGCTCGCCCTCACCGACCAGATCCGGGCGATCAGCGAGGAGTGGGTGGCAGACAAGGGCCTCCCCGAGATGGCTTCACCCTCGGCGGCCTCGACGAACTGGCCGACCCGGAGGTGCGCTGCCTCCTCGCCGTGGACGCCGACCGCACCGTGCACGGCGTCACGAGCTGGCTCCCCGTCCACCGCGACGGCGAGGTCGTCGGCTGGACCCTCGACTTCATGCGCCGCCGCGAGACCGGCTTCCGCGGCGTCATGGAGTTCCTCATCGCCTCGGCCGTGCAGCGGTTCCAGGAGGAGGACGTGCAGTTCCTCAGCCTCTCCGGGGCCCCTCTCGCCCGCCTCGACCGCGGCGAGCAACCCGCCGCCCTGCAGCGCCTGCTCGACGTGATCGGCCACGCCCTCGAACCGGTGTACGGCTTCCGCTCGCTACTGGCGTTCAAGGCGAAGTTCCAACCGGAGTACCGCCCGTTGCACCTGTGCTACCCCGACCCGGCGGCCCTGCCGGCGATCGGCATCGCGATCGCCCGCGCCTACCTGCCCGAGGTGACGGCACGCCAGTCAGCGCGCCTGCTCACGCGCCTGCGCTGACGCCGCTGTACCGGGTGCCTTGATTCCGACGAGCGGCACGTTCGAACCTATGCGACGAACGCGCCGCTCGTCGCGATCAAAGTGATCCTGGTGGGCCCACGCGCCCCGTCGACGGGTGGCGTGGGCGGGAACGGGGTGCGTGGAGCGGGTCAGGAGGTGAACTCGCCCGCTCGGATCCCTGCGAGGAAGTCGTTCCACGCGAGGGCCGAGTGGTGGTGCGGGGCCTGGGTGCGGTCCTTCGTGTCCCTCACCGCCACACCTCCGCAGGGGAGGGCCGCCACCTCGACACAGCCGGCACCTCCACCGTTGCCGCCGCTGAAACTGCTCTTCCGCCAGGTGCCGGCAGGATCGAGGGTCGGCATCGGGTACCTCTCGCGGTCGCGGCTACATCTGCGCGGCCACCTGCTCGATCAGTGCGACCGACTCGGCCGGGCTGTGCGCGATCGTGCGCAGGTGGTCGAACACCAGCCTAGCCAGCGTGACGTCCTCCTCCTTCTCGATATGAACCGAGCCCACCGGATGCTCGGCGTAGCCCATGTCGGGTTCGCCGAGTCCCTCGAAGCTGAGCACGGTGAACGCACCATCGCTCCCGGGGTGTGCCCCGACGGCGGTCGGGACCACCTGGAGGGTGACCATGTCGGTTGCCGCGGCTCGACCATGTGCGCGAGCTGGGCGCGCATCACCGCAGATCCGCCCACAGGCCGGTGCAGCACTGCCTCCTCGATGATCGCGAGGAGCTCCAATGGTCGATCCACCGAGGTGAGCCGTTCCTGCCGGATCATCCGGACGGTCACGTCGCGCTCGAGCGTCGCCTCGCTCCGGGGTCGCAGCGCGGCCTCGAACAGCGCCCGCGCGTAGTCCGCGGTCTGGAGCAGCCCGGGGACGTAGGTGACCGTGAAGTCGCGGACGGTGCTCGCCTCGGCTTCGAGTGGGATGTAACCCCGGTCGTCCAACCCGTAGGCCCGCCACCAGCCTTTGGCGCTGGCCTCGCGGGTGAGCTCCAGGATCTCCTTCCACCGCTCCCCGCCGACGTCGAACAGATCCAGCATGCTGCGCACGATGTGCACGTCGACGCCTTGATGGGCGTTCTCGATGCGGCTGAGTTTGCTCGGGGAGAAGTCGAGTAGGGGCGCTGCGGCCTCGATCGTGAGGCCCGCGTGCATTCGCAGCTCGCGCAGCGTGCGGGCGAGCTGCCGTCTCCGGACGAGCGAGCCGTTGCGCACGTCCCACACTCCCTGCACTCCGCGACCGGTTGATGACAGATGGTGGCAGCGGGAGGTAACAAGTGAAAGATCCAGCCGACACCGATCACCCGGACCCTCCCCTGCCATGCAGACCGAGGGGCAACCGAGGGACCGGATCACCGAGGCCGGAGCCGTGATCGCCGGGTGGACGCGGCTGTGGTCGCGCCTGCTGGTGGTACACGTCGCGGGGCCGGACGGGCGGTGCCGCGGCTGCCCGAGCAGCCTGCACGCCTCGCCGCGCTGGCCGTGCCGGCTCGCGGAGCTCGCGGGGGCGGCGCAGGCCGCCCACCGGGCGCAGTGCGGCTCCGACGGTTCTGCCTGATTCTGTCTAAACCTCGACAGAACAACTGCGTCGGCATTGACGAAATGGAGGGCCCGCTCCCACGCTGACCCCCGTGCCCCACTCCCCCCGCCGACTCCACGAGACGTGGATCCTCGACCACCTCCGACGGCAGGGCCGGGCGAGCCGCGCCGAGCTGGTGGCAGCCACCGGGCTGTCCCGGGCCACCGTCTCCGCACTGGCCGGTGAGCTGCTGGCGCAGGGAAAAGTCGTGGTCACCGACGCCGCGCAGCCCACTTCACCCGGGCGCACACCCCAGGCCCTCGCCCTGAACCCGCCGCCGGACTCGTGCTCGGCCTGGACTTCGCGCATTCGCGGGTCGGGGTCGTCGTGGCGGACGCCGCCCACGCGATCGTCGGCTCCGCCACCCGCACCTACGCCCGCACGACGCCGTGGGACACGCGGTGCGCGATCGCGGTGCGCCTCGCCCGCAAGGTGCTCGCCGGGGACGCGCCGCTCGCGGCCGTCGGCATCGGGATAGCCGGCAGCATCGCGGGACGGCCCGCGGTGGTCGACGCGATCCGGGACGCCTTCACCGACGCGTTCGGCGTGCCGGTGCGCACCGACAACAACGCGCGTCTCGCGGGACTCGCCGAGTCGGTCTGGGGCGCGGCACGGGGCGGGGCGGACGCGCTGTACGTGCGGCTGTCCAGCGGGGTCGGCGGCGCCGTGATTCTCGACGGCCGGGTGCACCGCGGCCGGGGCGGCACGGCGGGCGAGTTCGGGCACGTCTGCGTCGACCCCGCGGGACCGCTGTGCCGCTGCTCGAACCGCGGCTGCCTGGAGTGCTACGTCGGGGTGGAGGCGGTGCTCGCGGACAGCGGCGCCGCCACGCTCGCCGACCTCCTGTCCGCGCTCGACCGCGGCGACCGCGGGGCGAGCGCGGTGGTGACGGCGGCGGGCCAGCGGATCGGGCTCGTCCTCTCGGGCGCGGCAACGTGCTCGACGTCCCGCACGTCGTGCTCGGCGGCGACCTGGCCGTGCTGGGCGAGCACCTCGTCCGGCCCGTCCGGCAGACGATCACGCGGCACCTGCACGCCGACCGGGCCGCCACCGTCGCCCTCGCGGAGCTCGGCGACCTGGATGGCGCCCTCGGTGGCGTGGCCCTGGTGCTGCACGACCCCTCGATCCCGTTCACCGGCCCGCTCGCCCCCCGCCACCTCACCGGAACCGGAACCGCATGAACGTCCTGTTCTTCCTCACCGACCAGCACCGCACCGACACGCTCGCGCCTACGGCAACGAGGTCGTGCGCACCCCGGGGCTCGACGCCGTGGCTGCCGAGGGCACGACGTTCGACCGCTTCTACACGCCCACCGCGATCTGCACCCCGGCCCGCGCGAGTCTGCTCACCGGGGCCGCGCCGTTCCGCCACCAGCTGCTGGCCAACTACGAGCGCAACGTCGGCTACCGCGAGGAGCTGGCCGACGACCAATACACGTTCGGCCATGACCTGCGCGCCGCCGGGTACAACGTGGGGCTGGTCGGGAAGTGGCACGTCGGCACCCGCCGCACGCCGAACGACTACGGCTTCGACGGCCCGCACCTGCCGGGCTGGCACAACCCGGTGGACCACCCCGAGTACCTCTCCTACCTGGAGGAACGGGGCCTGCCGCCGTACGCGATCACCGACGAGATCCGCGGCACGTTCCCCAACGGCACGCCGGGCAACCTGCTCGCCGCCCGGCTGGAGCAGTCGGTGGAGGCGACCTTCGAACACTTCCTCGCCGACCGCGCGATCGAGACGCTGCGCCGCTACGCCGAGGAGCCGGGCAGGCCGTTCTTCCTCGCCACCCACTTCTTCGGCCCGCACCTGCCCTACATCGTCCCGAGCGAGTACTTCGACATGTACGACCCGGACGACATCGAGCTGCCGGCTTCGGTGGCCGAGACGTTCGAGGGCAAGCCGACCGTGCAGCGCAACTACTCGGCGCACTGGACGTTCGACACGATCCCGGAGGACGTCTCCCGCAAGCTGGTGGCCGCCTACTGGGGCTACACCACGCTGATCGACGAGCAGATCGGCCGGATCGTCGACGCCGCCCGCGAGCTGGGCCTCTACGACGACGCCGCGGTGTTCTTCTCCGCCGACCACGGCGAGTTCACCGGCGCCCACCACCTGCACGACAAGGGCCCGGCGATGTACGAGGACATCTACCGGTGCCCGGGATCGTGCGGCTGCCCGGTGGCGTGCCGGGCAGGCGCACCGACCGGTTCGCGACGCTGCTCGACTTCACCGCGACGATCCTGGACGTCACCGGCCTCGACCCGGGCAACGCCGTGGACGGTCGCTCACTGCGCCCGATCGTGCAGGGGGACGAGAGCGGCTGGCGCGAGGACCTCGTGTGCGAGTTCCACGGGCACCACTTCCCCTACCCGCAGCGGATGCTGCTGACCCAGCGGCACAAGCTCGTGGTGAACCCGGAGTCGGTGAACGAGCTGTACGACCTGGTCGAGGACCCACACGAGCTGCACAACCGCAACGCCGACCCGGCGTACGAGGCGGTGCGCGACGCGCTGCTCGCCAACCTCTACCGGCAGCTGCGCGAGCGCGGCGACAACTTCTACCACTGGATGACCTCGATGTACCCGGTGGGCGGCAAGGACCACGACGCCTCCCTGAGCTCGTTCGAGGTGGCACGGTGAGGCTCAGCAGGCGGGGGTTCCTCGGCCTCGGCGCCGGGTTGGCGCTTGCCGGCTGCTCGGCGTCCGTCGACGCGGACGCCCCGCGGGTGCCTGCGCGCGCGTTCCCCGGCGAGTACGACGGCCCGCACCGCGCGCTGCAGTTCTGGAACCCGTTCACCGGCGGTGACGGGCCGGCGATGGCGAAGATCGTCGACGCCTTCAACGCGGCGCACCCGCAGATCACCGTCGAGATGTCCTCGCTGGACGCCGACGACCTGTACGCGAAGGTCGTCCCCGCGGTCGGTGCCGGGCAGGGCCCGGACGTCGCGATCATGCACCTGGACCAGCTCGCGACGTTCGCGATCCGCGGCACGATCGTGGGGCTCGACGAGCTCGTCGCCGGCCTCGAGCTGGGGCGGGCCGACTTCGTGCCCGCGGCGTGGGACCAGGGCACCTACCAGGGCCACCGGTACGGCGTGCCGCTCGACGTCTTCACGCTCGCGCAGTACTGGAGCACGGAGGCCTTCGCCGCGGCCGGGGTCGCCGGACCGTTGCGCGGCGACACGCTCGACGGCGCGATGGCCGCGCTGCAGGCGTCCGGGGTGCAGAACCCGTACTGGCTCGGACCCGAGCGCTGGCAGCTGTTCGTGAGCGTGCTCGGGCAGTTCGGCGGGAGCCTCTACGACGAGACCGGCACCCGGGCGACGTTCGGCTCCGACGCGGGGGTGGAGGCGCTCACCTGGATGCGCGGCATCGTCGAACGCGGGTACAGCCCGCAGGGCGTGTCCAACGAACGCGCCCCGCTCAAGAACGGCTCCGCCGCGTTCCTCACCGACCTGCCGGCCACGATTCCCGACCTGGGCAAGACCGCGCCCGACCTGGTGTGGGAGCTGGCGCCGCTGCCCCGGGTGGGCCCGCGGCCCGGCGCGTCGCCAACTCGCACAACTTCGTGCTCACCCGGCAGTCGCAGGCCGACCCGGACACCGCGCACGCCGCGCAGGTGTTCCTCGACTGGACCAGCCGCAACTCGGCCACCTGGGTCGAGGCCGGCAACACCCCGGCCCGCGGGATCGCGCGCGACACGGATGTGTTCCGGGCATCCCGCCAGGCGGTCCTGGCCACCGACGAGGTGTTCGCGAACCTCTTCTTCCTCCCGCAGTCCCCGCCTCGCGCGACATCGCGCGCAACGGATACGAGCGCGCCGTGAGCGAGGCGGTGCTCGGCAGCGCCACCCCCGCCGATGCGCTCACGTTCGCCCAGGACACCGCACAACGCCAGCTCGACGAGTTCCGCCAGCTCTACGCCTCCTGACCCCATCCCCGAGGACGACATGACCACCACCTCGATCGCAGTGCCGCGGTCCGACGTCCGCCCCGCCGCCCGCCCGGCGTGGACGCTGCGCGGCCGGCCGTGGACGCCCTACGCCTTCCTCGCCCCGTTCTTCCTGCTCTTCGCGGTGTTCGTCGTGGTCCCGATCGGGCTCGGGCTGTGGGCGAGCCTGCACCGGTGGAGCCTCGGCCTTCCCCACCAGCCGTTCATCGGCGTCGAGAACTACGCGGACCTGTTCACCGGCGAGAGCGTGCTGTCGGTGGAGTTCTGGAAGGGCATGCGGGTCACCGCGATCTTCACCGTCGCGAGCGCCCCGCTGCTCGTGGTGCTCCCGTTCGCGCTCGCGCTCCTGCTGAACCGGAGGTTCCCGGGCCGCACGTTCTTCCGGGCCGTCTTCTTCGCGCCCTACGTGCTGGGCGTCGCCGTGGTCGGGCTGCTGTGGAACTACCTGCTGGACCGGCAGCTCGGGCCGGTCAACCAGTTGCTCGGGATCGACGTCGCCTGGACCACCTCGCTGCCCGCCGGGTGGGTGGGCCTCGTGGTGGCCACCGTGTGGTGGACGCTCGGCTTCAACACCGTCATCTACCTCGCCGCGCTCGGGGACGTGCCCGCCGAGCTCTACGACGCCGCGAAGGTCGACGGGGCCGGGCCGTGGCAGCGGCTGTGGGCGGTAACCGTGCCCGGGGTGAAGCGGGTGCTGCAGTTCGTCGTGATGATCACGATCATCGCCTCGGCGAACATGTACGGCCAGTCGGCGCTGATCACGCGGGAGCAGCCGGGTACCAGCACCCGCACCGCGATCGGGTTCATCGCGGACACCGGCATCGCGGGCTTCGACATCGGCTCGGCGTCGGCGATGAGCATGATCCTCGCCGCGGCTCTGATGGGCGTGAGCGCGCTCGTGTACCTGCTGTTCCGCAAGGTCGGGGGGAACGAGTAGATGACCAGGCGACCACGGGTGGCGCTCGCGACCACCCTCCTCCTGCTCACCGCGGTGATCGCGCTGCCGCTGGTGTTCATGCTCTCGACGTCGTTCAAGTCGCCCCAGGAGGCGAACGCGCTGACGTTCTCCCTCCTCCCGGAGGCGCCGACGCTCTCGGCGTACCGCGAGATCCTCACCGACCCGCAGATCCCGGTGCTGCGCTGGCTGGGCAACAGCCTGCTCACCGCCGTGCTGCACAGCGCGCTCGTCGTGGTGCTCGCGACCACCGCCGCCTACGCGCTCGCCCGCATGGAGTTCCGGTTCAAGCGCACGCTGTTCGTGCTGGTCATCGCCACGATGTTCGTGCCCGGGATCATCTTCCTGATCCCGCACTTCCTGATCGTCAACGAGCTGGGCTGGCTCAACAGCTACGCCTCGCTCGTGGTGCCGTCGGCTGCCGGGGCGTTCGGGGTGTTCTTCCTGCGCCAGTTCTTCCTCGGCATCCACGGCTCCCTCGAGGAGGCCGCGATCGTCGACGGCTGCAACCAGTGGGGCGTGTTCTGGCGGATCATGGTGCCGCTGGCCCGGCCCGCGATCGCCACCCTCGCCGTGCTCGCGTTCCTCACCAGCTGGAACGACTTCCTCTGGCCGGTGTTCGTCCTGTTCAGCACCGACATGCTCACGCTCCCCGCCGGGCTCGCCCAGCTGCAGAACGAGAACACCACCCGGTTCGACCTGCTCATGGCCGGTGGCGTG
The DNA here is from genome assembly GCA_001942185.1 of Pseudonocardia sp. CNS-004. Classification (GTDB taxonomy): domain Bacteria; phylum Actinomycetota; class Actinomycetes; order Mycobacteriales; family Pseudonocardiaceae; genus Pseudonocardia. Next base: position 121,590 of record MKJV01000065.1, on the reverse strand, counting down.
ATCGCCAGCGTGCCCGTCCTCGCCGTCTACGTCCTCGCCCAGCGCTACATCATCGAGGGCGTCTCCCAGGGCGGCGTCAAAGGTTAGAGAAGGGAACTGATGACAGCCCGTATCGCCATCTCGACGCTCCCCGGCGCCGCACCGATCGACGAGCGGATCTACGGCCACTTCCTCGAGTCGGCGTTCTTCGGCAACATCGAGGGCGGCGTCCTCGACGAGGGCTCGCCGCTCTCGATCCCCGACGGCCCGCTCGCCGGCTGCCGCGCCGACGTGCTCGAGGCCTGCCGCGTGCTCCGCCTGCCCGTCGTGCGCTGGCCGGGCGGCAACTTCACCTCGCCCTACTGGTGGCAGGACGGCATCGGCCCCCGCGACGAGCGCCCCCGGCGGTTGGAGCTCGCCTGGGGCTCCGAGGAGACCAACCGGTTCGGCACCCCGGAGTTCCTCGCCTGGTGCGAGGCCGTCGGCACGACGCCCTACCTCGCCCACCACGCGCGCAACGTCGACGACGCCGTGCGGTGGGTGGAGTACACGAACTACGCGGGTGACACCACGCTGGCCCGGCAGCGCGCCACGGACGGCCACCCCGACCCGTACGGCGTGCGGATCTGGGGCCTGGGCAACGAGGTCTACGGGCCGTGGCAGATGGGGTACCGGCCGGTGGCGGAGTACGTCGCCGCGGCCCGCGAGCACGCGAGGTTCATGGACCTCGTCGACCCCGGTCTGTCCTTCGTCGCGGTCGGGAGCGAGCGCGACGACTGGACCGAGCCGGTGGTCGCCGGCCTCGGCGACCGCATCGACCACGTCTCGCTGCACCTCTACGGCGCCAGCCGCCACCTCACCGACCCCAGCGAGGCCGAGTTCGACGCCGTCGTGGCGCAGTCGCTCTACGTCGAGCGGGCGATCCACGAGCAGGCCGAGACGATCCGCCGGGCCCACGTGCACGACCGCCCGCTCTCGATCGCCATGGACGAGTGGAACATCCGGCACGTCGAGCCGGCCACGTGGCCCGAGCCGCAACCGGGCGCCGACGGCGGCGTCGCGCCGCGCGAGCTCACCGGCGACTCCCCGCAGCTGCGCGTCAACCGCTACAGCCCGCGCACCCTCGCCGACGCGCTCTACTACGCGGGCGTCTTCCACGCGATGCACCGCGCCTCGCAGCTCCCGGTGCCGGTGCGGATGGCCAACACCGTCAACCTGGTCAACGCCAACGGACTGCTCGCGGTACGACCCGACGGGCTGGTCAAGGCCGCGACCTACCACGTCTGGGACCTCTACCAGAACCACACCGGGCCGGTGCCGCTCACCGCCACCGTGCACGGCCCCGCCCGCACCACCGCGCTGCGCCTGGGTGACGACCGCCGCCCCGACGGCTCCTTCCGCACCGTGCCCGCGGCGGTGAACCTGCTCGACGTCTCGCCGACCCGCAGCGCCGACGGCCGTACGGTGCACGTCGCTGTGATCAACCGGTCGGCCACGGAGGCGATCAGCGCGCGGCTCGACCTCGACGGCGGCCCGCTGCCCGCCACGGCCACCGCACGCACGATCGGCGCCGACGCGAGCGACCTGTTCTCAGCGAACACGATCGGCGAACCGGACGCCGTGACGCTGGGCGCCCCGCAGCGGGTCGATGCGGCCGACGGGACCCACACCTTCCCGGCGCACTCGATCACGCTGCTGGCCTACGACTTCCCCGGAGGTTCAGGAACGCCACGTTCCTGAACCTGGAGTACAGCAACGTGGCCTTCCTGAACTCGGAGGCCGTCACGCACTGAAGCGCAGCTCCACCGCGTCGTGCACGGGGCGGTAGCCGATGCGGGGGTACAGCCGGTTGGTCGTGGGATTGGCCAGGTCGGTGAAGAGCACCACCCGCTCGGCGCCGGCATCGAGCGCCCACTGCGACGCCGCTGCCGTCACGGCCGCCGCGTAGCCGTGTCCCCGGTGCTGCGGCGGGGTGTAGACCGGCCCGATCCGGGACGTGCGGGCGATCACCGGCTTCGCGCAGGCCTGCGCGACCGGCGTCCCGTCGACCTCCCAGAGGATCTCGCCCGCCCCCAGCCGCAGGGAGCGGGCGACCAGGCCCTCCGGGTCATGCTCCTTGTCGTGCCCGGCCTCCGCGCCGAACGCCCGACGCCACGCCCCGAGCAGCGCGACGTCGCGCTCGTCCGCGCGGCGGGCCTGACCGGGCACCGCGCCCGGAGGCACGAGCACGTCGAGGGCGAACAGCCGCGTCCGCATCGCCGGCTCCACCCGGCAACCGGTGCGCGCGACCCGCGCGGCGGCGAACGCCTCGGCCTCGGCGACGGGCCCGTGCGCCCCGTCCGCGACGGGGTCCGCCTCGGCCAGCACCCGTTCGACGACCGCGGCCTGTCGCGCGGGCACGGCCGAGACGAGGGTCGCCCGGCCCGGCGACCGCAACGCCGCCCCCGCCACCTCACCCGCTTCCTGCACGGTGAGCAACACCGCGCTCGGCTCACCGCCCCGGTGGACCGCGTCGAGCACGGTGAGCGCCATGGTGTGGCGCAGCGGGTCGGCCTGCAGGAGCGGTCCGGCCAGTGCGGCGAACTCACCGACGTCGTCGTGCAGCACGATCTCCATGTCGCGACGATCTCGCGTGACCCCGGCTGCAGCAAAGCCACTTTCCCGCCGCGCCGTTGCAGGAAACCGGCTCAGAGCACCGGCAGGTACGTCGCCAGCTCGTAGGGGGTCACCTGGCGGCGGTAGCCGTCCCACTCGCTGCGCTTGTTGCGCAGGAAGAAGTCGAAGACGTGCTCCCCGAGGACCTCGGCCACCAGCTCCGAGTGCTCCATCGCCCCCAGTGCCTCGGTGAGGTTCTGCGGCAGCGCCTCGTAGCCGAGGGCGCGGCGCTCGGTCTCGGTGAGCGACCAGACGTCGTCCTCGGTGGCCGGGGGCAGTTCGTAGCCCTTCTGCACGCCGGTGAGACCGGCGCCGAGGATCACGGCGAAGGCGAGGTAGGGGTTGCACGCGCTGTCGATCGTGCGGATCTCCACCCGCCGGGTGGACGCCTTGCCCGGCGAGTACATCGGCACCCGCACCAGCGCCGACCGGTTGGCGTGCCCCCAGGACACGGCGGTCGGCGCCTCGCCGCCGGTGATCAGCCGCTTGTAGGAGTTGACCCACTGGTTCGTGACGGCGCTGATCTCCCGTGCGTGCCGCAGCACGCCCGCGACGAACGCCTTGCCCGTCTCGGAGAGCTCGTACGGGTCGTCGGGGTCGTGGAAGGCGTTGCGGTCGCCCTCGAACAGCGAGAAGTGCGTGTGCATCGCCGAGCCGGGGTGCTCGGAGAACGGCTTCGGCATGAACGAGGCCCGCACACCCTGCATCAGCGCGACCTCCTTCACGACGTACCGGAAGGTCATGATGTTGTCGGCCATCGTCAGCGCGTCGGCGTAGCGCAGGTCGATCTCCTGCTGGCCGGGCCCGCCCTCGTGGTGGCTGAACTCCACCGAGATGCCCATCGACTCGAGCGTCTCGATGGCGTTGCGGCGGAAGTGCGGGGCCACGTCGTGGCTGGACTGGTCGAAGTAGCCGCCGGAGTCGGCGGGCTCGGGCCGCGAGCCGTCCGACGGCAGGTCGCGCAGCAGGTAGAACTCGATCTCCGGGTGGACGTAGCAGGTGAAGCCGGCCTCGCCTGCCCTCGACAGCGCGCGCCGCAGCACGTGCCGCGGATCGGCCCACGACGGCGAGCCGTCGGGCATCGCGATGTCGCAGAACATGCGGGCCGAGTAGTGCTCGCCCGGTGAGGTCTCCCAGGGCAGTACCTGGAAGGTCGAGGGGTCGGGGCGGGCGACCATGTCCGACTCGTACACGCGCGCGAAGCCCTCGATCGCGGACCCGTCGAAGCCGATCCCCTCGGCGAACGCACCCTCCAACTCGGCGGGCGCCACCGCCACCGACTTGAGGTAGCCGAGCACGTCGGTGAACCAGAGCCGGACGAACCGGATGTCGCGTTCCTCGAGCGTGCGGAGCACGAACTCCTGCTGGCGGTCCATGAGCGCCGAGCCTAGGAACGCCGCGTTACGAACATGTTTCGTCGCTGCTCAGGTGGTGCGACATCGGCCACGTCCCGGTGAAAGGCGACGGCGCCCGTCCGTGCCCGGACGGGCGCCGCCTGGCCCGGCCACCCCTCATGCTCGCCGGCCCTGCCCCTTCGTCGTCACCGATCTCGGTGGTGTTACCCGCGTCACCCTCCCGCGGTCGGGGCCAGGCTGCACCGCGCGCCGTCGGCGGGCAGCGCGAGATCCACCAGGTACGCGGCCACCACGTCGTCGACGCAGGTGTTGCCCTGCAGCGCCACCGTGTGCTGCTCCCCCTCCACGGTGAGCAGGCTCCCGCCCAGTGCCTTCGCCAGGTCCACCCCCGCCTGGTAGGGCGTGGCCGGATCGCCGGTGACCGAGATCGTGAGCGTCGGCGGCAGGCCCTGCACCTGCGGCACGTGCGGCTCGCTCGTGGGCGGCGACGGCCAGAACGCGCACGGGTCGAGCGCGGCGACGACCCCGCGGCCGTCGTCACGGAACGGCGCAGCCTCGTTGGACCGGCGGACCAGCTCGCCCTGCTCGGCCCGGTCGGTGATCCGCTCCTCGTCGACACAGCTGATGACGGTGAACGCCTCGATGTCGTTGCCGTACTTCCCGTCCTGCCCGCGGCCGTTGTACTGGTCGGCCAGCCACAACAGGATCGAGCCGTCACCCGCGGCCAGGGCCGACAGCCCACGCGAGATCAGCGGCCAGTAGTCCGACCGGTACAGCGCGAAGATCGTGCCCGTCACGGCGTCGGGGTAGGACAGCGCGCGGTCCCGCGCGCCCGGCACCGGCCGGTCGATCAGCGGCCGGGTGAGCGCCTGGAAGTTCGCGGTGGCCTGCGCCGGGTCGGTGCCCAGCGGGCAGTCCGGCTGCTGCGCGCAGTCCTCCGCGTAGGCGTCGAAGGCCTGCTGGAAGCCTGCGCTCTGGTCGACCGTGCGCTCCACGGTGGTCTGCTCCGGGTCGAGCGCACCGTCCAGCACGAGCGCCCGCACGTTCTGCGGGAACGCCTCCGCGTACGCCGAACCGATGCGCGTGCCGTAGGAGTAGCCGAGGTAGTTCAGCTTCTCGTCGCCCAGCGCCTGGCGCAGGATGTCCAGGTCACGCACCACGTCACGGGTGCCGACGTTCGCCAGCACGTCGGCACCACCGGAACGCTCGGCGCACCGCTGCGCGTACAGCTGGTTCTCCGCCTCGGTCTGCGCCACGCCCTCGGGGGACGGATCGATGTCCAGGTCGGCGCGCTCGACCTCCCATTCCGCGTCGTTCAGGCAGTCGATCGTGGGTGTGCTCGCGCCGACACCCCGCGGGTCGAACCCCACGAGGTCGAAACGCTCACCCAGCGGGCTCTCCCCCAACCGGCTCGCCATCGACGCGGCCTGGCTCATCCCCGACGCACCCGGCCCGCCCGGGTTCACCAGCAGGGACCCCATCCGGTCGCCGCCCGCGCGGTGGCGCAGCACACCGACCTGGGCGGTGCGGCCGGCGGGCGCGGCGTAGTCGAGCGGGACCTCGAGCCGCGCGCACTCCAGCCCCTCCTCACCGAACGCGTCGCGATCCGGAGCGGTCGTCGCGTAGTCCACGCACCGACCCCAGCTCAGCTGCTGGGCGTAGAAGGGTGCGAGATCGGCGACCGGCGCCGGTGGCTGCGGATCCGGCTCCGGCTCAGCTGGCCGGCTGCACCCGGCCAGCACGAGCACGGCGCAGCAGGCAGCGATGACAACGGAGCGGATCGGGTCGAGCACGGCGCCCAGCATGCCAGCGAGCCGGTTCCGACCCGGTGAACCGGGCTGGAGCGTCGGGGTGCCACCCGGACGAGACCGCGACTCGGCCGCACCCAGACCCCGACTCGCGGGAGGGTGGGGCCACCCCTCCCGCGAGTCGCGCCGTGAACACGCCAGAGTCGCGCTCTCCGTGCACGGCCGTGTGAACCTCGTCCCAGCACGCGCCCGCCCCGCGACGGCGGTGTCACGCTTCTCCGGTCAGCACCTGACGACCCGGGGACCCGATCGGGCCTCGAGGGAGGACGGACAGCGATGTCTGAAAAGGCGATGTCCGAGGATGAAGCGCCCTACCGCACGTCCGAACGGCCGAAGCGGACCCGCATCCCGCACCTGCACGCGCTCAAGGAGCGCGGCGAGCGCTGGGCGATGCTCACCGCGTACGACGCCTACACCGCGGAGATCTTCGACGAGGCCGGCATCCCGGTGCTGCTCGTCGGCGACTCCGCCGCCAACAACGTCTACGGGTACGACAACACGCTGCCGGTGACGGTCGACGAGCTGTTGCCGCTGGTCAAAGCCGTCACGCGGGGAGCGCACCGCGCACTCGTCGTGGCCGACCTCCCCTTCGGCAGCTACCAGACCGGCCCCGAGCAGGCCCTCACCACCGCCTTCCGCTTCATGAAGGAGGGCGGCGCGCACGCCGTGAAACTGGAGGGCGGGGCCCGGTTCGTGCCGCAGGTCGACGCCTCGTCGGTGCGGGCATCCCGGTGATGGCCCACCTGGGCTTCACCCCGCAGAGCGAGCACGCCCTCGGTGGCTACCGCGTGCAGGGACGCGGCGCGGCCGCCGACCGGATGATCGAGGACGCCCAGGCGCTGCAGGCGGCGGGCGCGTTCGCGGTGGTACTGGAGATGGTACCCGCCGACGTGGCGAAACGCGTCACCGCCGAGCTGGACATCCCCACGATCGGGATCGGCGCCGGCCCCGACTGCGACGCGCAGGTGCTCGTGTGGTCCGACATGGCCGGCATGAACCGGGGCCGCAAACCCCGGTTCGTGAAGCAGTACGCGGACGTCGGCACGGTCCTGCTGGACGCGGCACGCCGCTTCAGCACGGACGTGACGACCGGCCGCTACCCGTCGGAGGAGCACTCCTACAGCTGACCCGCGCCGGCTAGGACGGGAGCAGCCCGGCCACCGGTTCGCCAGATCGGTAGGCCTCGAGCATCTTCTCCGCGGGGGACTCCCTGCGGCGCCAGCGTTCACGCAGCCTCGCCAGCCGCGCCCGGTCGGACGGACGGTCGGCCAGGGCCTGCTCCGCGGCGTCGAGGAGCTCGCCGGTGCCGGCGTGCACCTCGTCGTCGGCGAGCCCGACGCCTGCCACGTGCTTGTGCAGGCCGGCATCGGGTGTGGTGCGCCTGCCCGGCAGGGTGTCGTCCAGCACCACACCGGTGAGCAGCGACAGCAGCTCGCCGTACAGGTCGGGGTCGGGGCAGGCGTCGAACGCCTTGAACTCGATGCGGCCGACCTCGGCGGGCAGGCGCGCCACCTGGGTGAGCGACGGGTCGGCCGCCAGCTGCCCCTCCGGGCCCGCGAGGAAGACGAGCGCGGCGGGCCGCACCCCGGTGCGCACCGCCGTGCGCGCCGACAGCCCACCCCACGGCCCGCCGTCGCGGAACGGCGAGGAGAACGACAACGGCACCAGCCACGGGCTGTAGTACGTGAGCTTGCGGCCCGCGTCGACGATCGCCGCCTCGTCGAGATCGGCGCAGGACAGGTTCAGGTCAGGGCCGTACGTCGACATGTGCACGTGCGCCGTGCGCTCCTCCGGCGAGCCGAACCGGTGGGTGCGCTCCCACTCGTTCAGCGGCGGCTCGATCCGGTACTCCGAGCGGACGGGGTTGAACGCGATCGTGGCGGCGCGCAACCCCGTGCCGGCCAGCTCCGCGTCGAGGAGACGCAGGTCCGCGCGCAGGGCGGACACGGCGGCCTCCACGGAGTCGTGGATGCGGGTGCGGACCTCCAGGCCCTTCGGGTCGCACCGGACCAGCTCACCCCGGTCGTCGAAACGCTCGTAACCCTCGACGTACCACCGCTTGCGCTTGATCCCCTGGTCGCCGACGCGCAGGTCCGGGTAGTCGGCCCGGTCCTCGGGCAGGGCGTCGACCACGGCCTGCAGGTCGTCGAACGTGTGGAGGTGTAGTCGGCGAACCCGCCGCCGACGTGGACGAGCGCGATCTCGTGCTCGATGCCGTACCGGAACGCACGGTCCCCCACCGGCCCACCTCCCCATGTCGTCGGCGGACCGCCCGCCGCGAATGAGGGTAGCCTCACCCGCCGCCCCGCGGAGCCCGTTCGCCGAGTCAGGAGGCGGCGAACTCGATCCGGCCCGTCCCCGGGTCGGCCTCGGTGAGCCGCACGCGCACCGCCGCACCGGCCGTGAGAACGCCCGTGCAGCGAGCGAGCACGGGCGGGTCGGGCACGTACACCTCACCCGCGTCGCCGTCGGCCCGCAGGACCACCGCATCGAACTCCTCGCCGACACGCGCGTTCAGCAGGGCGGCCTCGGTGCGGTCGACACAGGCCCGGTCGACGCGCCCGGCCAGCGCGTCCGACTCGGCCATGACGTCCGGGAGTGCCGGGAGCGCCGCGCGCAGCCACTCCGGCAGCTCCCCGCCCGCCGTGACCGCGAGGCACACCTCGGTGCCGAACCGGTCGGCGAGCCGCCGCAACGGCGCGGTGACGTGGGCGTACGGCGCGCCGATTCCGCCGTGGCCGGGATCGGCGGGCGCCTCGGTGCCTGCCGAGCGGTCGAACGCGACGTACCCGGCCCCGCGCAGCAGCACGGTGGCCGCCCGGCGCAATGCCAGCGCCGACGGCGAGTCGGCGGGCAGGCCGGCCAACGCCTCCGCGACCGGCAGCGAATCCGGCAGGTCGAAGCCGAGCTCCCGCGCCGCGCCCCGGAACGCCGACAGCGCGTCCGGATCGGGCGCCGGGAGCGTACGCAGCAGGCCCACGCCGCGTCCAGCATGATCCGCGCCGCCGCCATGCCGGTGAGCAGCGAGATCTCCGCGTTCCACGACTCGACGTCCAGCCGCCTGCGCACGCGCACGGTCCAGCCGCCCGCCCCGTCCGGCACGACCTCCTGCTCGGGGAGCTCCAGCTCGATCGCTCCGCGCCGCAGCGCGTGCTCACGGCGCAGCGGCCCCAGCTCCGGCAGGGCGGCGAGAGCCGGATGCACCCGGCCGGCGTCCACGTCGGCCTGCACACCCGCGTAGTCCAGCCGGGCCCGCGACCGCACCACCGCCCGCTCCAGCGACGCCCCGACCTGCTCGCCGGCCTCGTCGAGGTCCACCGTCCACAGCACCGCGGCCCGCGGGCCGTCCGGGAGCAGGCTCGCCGCGTCCTCCGACAGCACCGGCGGGTGCAGCGGCACCGACCGTCGGGCAGGTACACGGTCTGCCCGCGCCCGCGCACCTCCGCGTCCAGCGCGCCGTGGGGCTCGACCACCGCCCCGAGATCGGCGATCGCGTAGTGCACCCGGAACCCCGACCCGTGCCGGACCACGCCGAGGGCCTGGTCCAGATCCTTCGAGCCGGGCGGGTCGATCGTCACCAGCTCGACGTCCGTGGCGTCCCGCCTGCCCGGCCCCGGACCCGGCCGCACCGCCGCCGCCCTCGTGGCCTCGGCCAGCACCTCGGCCGGGAAGGCATCGGGGAGCGCGAACTCGGCGCGCACGGCATCGAAGTCCGGAACGGGACGCGGCGACGGTTGCACGGCCGGAGCCTCCCACGCCCGGCACACCCCACTCACCCCCACGGGTCGTGAGTGGAAACGAGTGCCCGAGCACTCGTATCCACTCACGGGTCAGGAAGGTCAGAGCCAGCGGGGCAGGGTGGGGGGCTTCCTGCCCGCCGAGCTGTGCAGGTCGCGGCCCTTGCTCCGGCCCAGCAGCCAGGCGGCGAGGGCGGGCGCCTGGCCGGTGACGGTCGTGGCCGCGGACTGGTCACCGACCTCCCACACGGCGCCGTCCGGCGAGGTGAGGCGCAGGGCCGGGCAGTCCGGCTTCTCCCCCATCGTCGTGGTGACGTCGGCGAGCAAGGTGGTCACCATCGGGGCCGGCATGTCGGCGAACGACGCGCCGACGTCGAGGTCGACGGCGTGGATCCACATCTCGCGGGCACGCAGCCACGGGATGTCGGTGGCGATCAGGTCGCGCCCCTGCGCGTTCTGCACCTGCACCGACCACGCGGGTTCCGGCATCGCCCGCACCGCGACGGCGAGCCGGTCGGACGACTCCACGACGTCCGCGCGGATCTCGGCGGGCGTCCGTCCCGCGCCGGCCACGATGTCGGCGTCGCGCTGCTCGCGGCTCGCGTACGCCGGTGTGCGAACGCCGGTCCGCGCCCAGTCCAGCAGGTTGATCAACGCGTCGGCGTTGCGCGCGATGTGGGTGAGCACGTGGGCCCGGCTCCACCCCGGCAGCGCGGACGGCGCCGCGAACGCGTCGTCACCCATCCGGGTCATGAGCCCGCGCAGGTGGGCGGCACCGTCGCCGGCCCAGGCGAGCGTGTGGGTGAGGGAACGCGGACCGGTCACGGTCATGGCCCGCTGTGTCACGGCCCGCTCGTTCACGGTGCCGCCTCCAGCCGGCAGGTGTTGCGGCACTCCCCGATGCCCTCGATGCGGGTGACGAGCTGTGCCCCGTCGGTGAGGTAACGCGGGGGCTTGCGGGCGTGCCCGACGCCGCCCGGGGTGCCGGTGGCGATCACGTCGCCCGGGTTCAGCGTGACGATCCCGGAGAGGTAGACGACCAGGTCCACCGGGGAGAACACCAGCTCGTCGGTGGTCGAGCGCTGCATCGTCTCGCCGTCGAGGACGGTGGAGACCTCCCAGCCGCCCTCCGGGAGCTCGTCGGGGGTCACGAGCCACGGCCCCAGCGGGGTCGTGTGCTCGAACGTCTTCCCCTGCAGGAACTGCGAGGTGCGGCGCTGGAAGTCGCGCACGCTCACGTCGTTGAGCACGGTGTAGCCGGCGATGGCGGCCTGCGCCTGCTCCGGGGTGGCGTGCCGCACCGGGCGGCCGATCACGACCGTCAGCTCCACCTCCCAGTCGATCGCCGTCGACGAGCGGGGCAGGACGATGTCGTCGTGGGCGCCGACGAGCGCCGGGGCGTACTTCGCGAACACGGTCGGGTAGGCGGGCAGTTGGTTGCCCATCTCGAGGACGTGGTCGCGGTAGTTCAGCCCGACGCAGATGATCTTCTCCGGCGACGGCACGAGCGGGGCGAGGTCCAGGCCCTCGACCGCGTGGGTCGGCCCGGACGCGGCCGCGGCGTGCTCGGCCCAGTCGGGCCGGTCCAGCAGCGCACGGACGTCGGCCTCCCCGGTCTCCACCGCGTGGGTCGCGTCGACCCGGACCGCACGGTGGCCCGTCGCCGTGCGGATCGTCGCCAGCCTCATACCGTCACCTCACCCATCGTCACGGCGGGCAGTCTCGCCCAATCCGGCACGGGGCACACGATCGGGGGGCCATTGATCAACGGATCGGACAAGGGTGATCGATATCGCGAGACGGACGAACAGGATCAACCGATCGGCGAACACCCGACGAGGTGGCGCTACCGTCCCGACCATGTTCTACGCCGCGGTCGGCGCCCACCTCACCGTCCACAGGGTGGACGACGCCGCGCTCACCCTCACCCCGGACAGCACCACACGTGCGCCCGCAGCCGTGCAGTACGTCCGGGAGCACCCGGAAGCGCCGGTGCTCTACGTGGCCTACAGCAACCGGTCCACGGCGGACGACACGCACGGCGTCGCCACCTACCGGATCGACCGCGCGACCGGCCGGCTCACCGAGCTCGGCACTCCCCTCGTCCTCGGCAGCCGACCGATCCACATCACCGTCGACCCGGCCGGGCGCCACCTGCTGACCGCCTACAACCAGCCCTCCGCCCTGACCGTGCACGCCCTGGAACCGGACGGCACGATCGGCGCGCCGGTCGCCCGACACGAACCCGTCGACGCAGGCCACTACGCCCACCAGGTGCGCATCGCCCCCGCAGGCGACCTCGTCGTCCTCAGCACCCGCGGCGACGACGCCACCGCGAACGCGCCGGCGAACCCCGGCGCGCTGAAGGTGTTCCGCTTCGCCGACGGCCGGCTGTCGGGCACGCAGTCCGTCACCGACGGCGACGGGCTGGGTTTCGGGCCGCGGCACGTGGACTTCCACCCCACCGAGCCGTGGATGTACGTCTCGATGGAGCGCAGCAACGAGGTGCTGACCTACGGGGTGCACCGCGACGGGATCACCCCGTCACCGCGGTACACCGCCGCCACCGTGGCACGCCCCGAGCGGCGTGCCCCCGTGCAGTACCTGGGCCCGATCCGCGTCCACCCGAACGGCCGGAACGTCTACCTCGTCAACCGCTCGGACGGCCACACCTGCGAGAACGACGGCGAGAACACCGTGGCCGTGTTCTCCGTCGACCCCGGCAGCGGTGAGCCCACGCTGGTCCAGACGATCGGCATCGAGGCCGTGCACGCCCGCACCCTCACCATCCACCCGGCCGGGAAGATGCTGGTCACGGCGGCCGTGGCGCCGGCGACCGTCCGGGAGGGCGACCGGGTCCGGGAGGTGGCCGCCGGCTTCTCGGTGTTCGGAGTCGGCGACGACGGGCGGCTCACCTTCGCCCGCAAGTACGACGTCGACGTCGGGGACGCCTCGCTGTTCTGGTGCGGGATGGTCCCGCTCTGACCCGAGCCCGGCTCCCCGCACCCAGACCCCGACTCGGCTGCACGCAGACCACGACTCGCGGGAACGGGGTACCCGGATTCCCGCGAGTCGGGGTCTGGATGCAGGTGAGTCGCTGTGCCGGACGGTGCGGCGTCAGATGGTGCCCTCGGCCGCCCCGTTCGTCTCGCCCTGCACCGGGAGCGTCGCGAACACGGCGGGCGGCTCCCGCCACAGGTCCGCGGGTGCCCCGGCGCGCGCGTCGCGCACCGCCCGCCACACCCGCTCCGGTGTGCACGGCAGGTCGACGTGCCGCACCCCGAGCGGGCTCAGCGCGTCGACCACGGCGTTCTGCACGGCCGGAGTGGAACCCACCGTGGCCGACTCGCCGATGCCCTTCGCCCCCAGCGGGTTGAGCGGCGTCGGCGTCTCGGTGTTGGACGCCTCGAACATCATGAGGTCGGCCGCGCTGGGCATCCGGTAGTCGGCGAGCGTGCCGGTGAGCGGCTGGCCCTCGGAATCGAAGACGACCTCCTCGTACAGCGCCTGCGCGATCCCCTGCGCCAGCCCGCCGTGCTGCTGGCCCTCCACGATCAGCGGGTTGAGCACGCGACCACAGTCGTCCACCGCGACGTGGCGCCGCGGCGTGACCCGGCCGGTGTCGGTGTCGACCTCCACCACGGCAACGTGCGCCCCGAACGGGAACGTCGCGCTGTCCTGGTGGAAGTCCAGCCCGGCGAACAGCTGCTCGCCGTCGGCGTCGGCACCGCTCGCGACCTGCGCCCACGTGAGCGACACCGAGGGCACGCCGGCCACGCCGAACTCGCCGTCGTCGGTGAGCCGCACGTCGTCGACGGACGCCTCCAGCATCGCGGCGGCGCGCTTGCGGCCCTGCTCGAGCACGTCGTCTGCCGCGGCCCCGACGGCGTTGCCCGCCATCTGCAGCGACCGCGACCCGCCCGTGCCCCCGCCGCGCGGCACCGTGGCGGTGTCGGACTGCACGAAGCGGATCTTCTCCACCGGGATCCCGAGCCGGTCGCTCGCCACCATGGCGAACGACGTGGCGTGCCCCTGGCCGTGGGCGGACGTGCCCGCCGAGATCGTCGCGGAGCCGTCGGGGTGGACGGTGACCGAGCCGTACTCGTCGCCGGCACCCCCGGTGATCTCGACGTACACGCTGACACCGATGCCGAGCTGCACCGGGTCGCCCGACTCCCGCCGGGAGGCCTGCTCCTCGCGCAGCTTCTCGTAGTCGACGATCCGCAGCGCCTCGCGCAGCGACAGGTCGTAGTCGCCGATGTCGTAGCGCACGCCGGACAGGGTCTGGTACGGGAACTCGTCGGGCTGGATGAAGTTGCGCCGCCGCAGCTCGACCGGGTCGACGCCCAGCTCCGCCGCCGCGATGTCGATCATCCGCTCGATGTGTGCCGTGGCCTCCGGACGGCCCGCGCCCCGGAACGCGCCCATCGGTGTGGTGTTGGTGAGCGCGACGGCACCGTCGAAGGACAGCTTCGGGATCCGGTACACACCGGTGGCCATCGTGTGGGTCGACATGAACACCAGCCCGCCGCCGAACCCGGCGTACGCGCCGCTGTCGCCGACCACCCGCGCCCGCAGCCCGGTGATCACGCCCTCGCGGGTGAGGCCCAGCTCGTAGTAGGCGACCTGCCCGCGCCCCTGCGGCATGGACACGAGGTTCTCCGACCTGGTCTCCACCCAGGTGACCGGACGGCCGAGCGCCCGTGCCACCCCGACGGCCGCGGTGTGCTCGGCGAGCATGCCCGCCTTGCCGCCGAACCCGCCCCCCACGTGCGGTGCGATCACCCGCACCCGGTCCTGCTCCAGCCCGAACAGCGCGGCCGCCTGGGCGCGGAAGCCGTGCGGCATCTGGGTGGAGACCCAGATCGTGAGGTCGTGGTCGGCGCCCTCGTACCCACCGGGCAGGACGGCGATCGCGTTGCCCTCCATCGGCATCACGGCGAGGCGCTGGTTCACCAGACGCGCCCGCACGACGACCTCGGCGTCGGCGAGGACGTCCTCGTCGGTGGACCGGTGGCCGTCGGCCAGGTTCGTGCCGAGCTGCGGGAACTGCAGCTCCGCGTCCGGCTCGAGCGCGGCCTCCATGTCGACCACCGCAGGCAACGGGTCGTAGTCGACCTCCACCAGCTCGACCGCGTCGACGGCGGCCGCCTTGGTCTCGGCGACCACGACCGCCACCGCCTCGCCCACGAAGCGGGCGCGGTCGGTGGCGAGCGGGGGACGCGGCAGGTCCTTGTTGACGACCATGAGGCCGTGGTGTGCCGGCAGGTCGAGGTCGCCTGCTGTGTACACCGCCACGACGCCCGGCGCCGCGGCCGCTGCGGACGTGTCGATGCCGCTGATCACGGCATGGGCGAACGGGGAGCGTACGAACGCGAGGTGCAGGACACCGTCGAGGGCGAGGTTTCCGACGTAGGTGCTGGCGCCGGTGATGAGGTCACGGTCCTCGACGCGGCGTACGGAGGTCCCGAGAATCGATCCTGGCATGTGGTCGACACTACGGTCAGTAGGCCGGACGTGCCCAGCAGTTGACGCGGAACCGTCGGCGGGAGAACCTCTCCCACCGGAGGCTTCGCGCGCCGGCCTGTCGACGCGCGCACCACGGGAGGTCGGACTGGTCGGGGGCCGGTCCGGCCTCCCGACCATTCTGCAAGGTCGATTTCCCTACGCTGTTAGTTTCATCGGGTGCCCGAGTTCCACCACACCGATGTGCTTCCCCTCGGCCCGGACGACACCGACTACCGCCTGCTCGACCTGCCTCCGGGGCGCGTCGTCGAGGCGGCGGGCCGCACCTTCCTCGAGATCGACCCGTCGACGATCACCGCGCTCGTGCGCGAGTCGGTGCGCGACATCCAGCACATGCTGCGGCCGTCGCACCTCGCGCAGCTTCGCTCCATCGTCGACGACCCGGAGGCCTCCCCCAACGACCGGTTCGTGGCCACCGACCTGCTGCGCAACGCGTGCGTGTCGGCGGGCGGGGTGCTTCCGATGTGCCAGGACACCGGCACCGCGATCGTCGTCGCCAAGCGCACCGAGACCGTGCTCACCGGCGGCGACGACGAGCGCGCGATCTCGCGGGGCGTCTTCGAGGCCTACGACGAGCTGAACCTGCGCTACTCGCAGATGGCGCCCACGTCGTTCTGGGACGAGCGGAACACCGGCACGAACCTGCCCGCCCAGGTGGAGCTGTACACCGCGCCGGGCCAGGCGCCCAAGTACGAGTTCCTGGTGATGGCCAAGGGTGGCGGCTCGGCCAACAAGACCTTCCTCTACCAGGAGACGAAGGCGCTGCTGAACCCGAAGAAGCTCGCGGCGTTCCTCGACGAGAAGCTGCGCTCGCTCGGCACCGCCGCCTGCCCGCCCTACCACCTCGCGGTGGTGGTCGGCGGGATGTCGGCGGAGTACACGCTCAAGGTCGCCAAGCTCGCCTCCGCGCGTTACCTGGACAACCTCCCCGCCGAGGGTTCCGAGCTGGGCCACGCTTTCCGCGACCGCGATCTCGAACAGCAGGTGCTGGAGCTGACGCGCGAGTTCGGCATCGGCGCGCAGTTCGGCGGCAAGTACTTCTGCCACGACGTGCGGGTGATCCGACTCCCCCGCCACGGCGCCTCCCTCCCCGTGGGGATCGCGGTGTCCTGCTCCGCCGACCGCCAGGCCAAGGCCAAGATCACCCCCGACGGCGTGTTCCTGGAGCAGCTCGAACGCGACCCCGCCCAGTTCCTGCCGGAGGCCACCGAGGGTGACCTGTCGGACGAGGTCGTGCACGTGGATCTCAACCGGCCGATGGCCGACATCCGCGCACAGCTCTCGACGCTGCCGGTGAAGACACGGGTGTCGCTCACCGGCCCGCTCGTCGTGGCCCGCGACATCGCCCACGCCAAGATCGCCGAGCGGTTGGAGGCGGGCGAGCCGATGCCGCAGTACCTGCGCGACCACCCCGTCTACTACGCCGGCCCGGCCAAGACGCCCGAGGGCTACGCGTCGGGCTCGTTCGGTCCCACCACGGCCGGGCGGATGGACTCCTACGTCGAGCAGTTCCAGGCCGCGGGCGGGTCGCTCGTGATGCTGGCCAAGGCAACCGGTCGAAGCAGGTGACCGACGCCTGCGCCACCCACGGCGGGTTCTACCTCGGCTCGATCGGCGGCCCGGCCGCGCGGCTGGCCCAGGACTGCATCCGCAAGGTCGACGTGCTCGAGTACCCCGAGCTCGGGATGGAGGCGGTCTGGCGGATCGAGGTGGAGGACTTCCCCGCCTTCGTGGTGGTGGACGACAAGGGCAACGACTTCTTCGCCGGCGTGAGCCGGCCGACGCTGCAGGTCTCCTTCCGCCGGTAGCTCGGAGGCTAGGCCGCCCAGGTGGTGTTATAAGCGGCGGAGCCGCTTCGTGGGAGCACGCCACCGGCACCGCCGCGGGTTCTCAGGCGCTTCTCGCGAGGACAGCTCCGACGCGGTGAACTGGCGTCCATGAGGAGGAGCTCCCGGAGCGAGAAGGCGTCTGAGGTTCCGCTACCGGCACCGCCACGCAAACCACGCCACTTCATATGTGCTAGGACAGGCGCCGCGGCCCGCTGTCGGCGCGGGTGGGCGGCGGGCCGAGGACGACGCGCGCGCCCGTGACGAACGCCCCCTCCGGCGAGGTGAGCACCGGGTCGAGCACGAGCGAACGCACCTCGGGGAGGTCCTCGGCGACCCGGCCGACGCGCAGCACCAGGTCCTCCAGCGCCGCCAGGTCGACCGGCTCGGTGCCCCGGTAGCCGGCCAGCAGCGGCGCCGCCCGCGGGGCCCGCACGAGCGCGGCGGCGTCCTGGTCGGACACCGGCACCACCCGGAAGGCCCGGTCGCCGAGCAGCTCGGTGGCCATCCCGGACACCCCGAAGGACAGCAGCGACCCGAACGACGGGTCGTCCACGATCTCCAGCACGCAGGAGACACCCTTCGGAGCCATCCGCTGCACGTAGACCTCGCCCTGCCCGGTGAGCCGCGCGATGTCGGCGTGAGCGCGCCGCACCCCGGACGCCTCTTCCAGGTCGAGCCGGACACCCACGAGGTCGGTGCGGTGCCGCCAGCGGTCGCCGACCGCCTTGATCGCCACCGGGAACCCGATCTCCTCGGCCGCCGCGACCGCGGCGTCGGCGTCGGGCACCATCCGGAACTCGGTGACGGGGATCCCGTAGCAGGCGAGCAGCTCGACGGTCTCGGCGTCACCGAGGCGGTGGGGGCTGCCGGCGCCCAGGCGCTCGACCACGCCCCGCGCCCGTTCGGTGTCGATCCCGGACGGGCTGACGAACTCCCCGACCGGCCGGCCCGCCAGCGGGCGTACCTGCTGACCCTGGCAAGTGCTGCCGCCGCGCGTTCCGGGCTGGGGTAGCTCGGCACCGAGCCCGGACCGGGTGAGCCGTCCTCCCGCGCGACGGACAGCTCGTGCGGCACCCCCTCCGCGGCGAGGAACACCGCCGCCACCGGCTTGTCCGACCCGGCGACGGCATCCCGCAGCGCCCTGGCGTACGCCGCGCCGGGGGTGGCGACAGGTGGGACGAACACGGCGATGAGCGCGTCGGCCCCCGCAGGTTCGCCGGTGGCGCCCTCCGGCGGGTCGTCCCGGATGGCCCGGGCGACCGCGGCGGCGAACTCCTCGGGCGACGCGGCCGTGCCTACGTCGACCGGCGGGCCCGCGAGCTCCATCCCGCCGCCGAGCAGCGCGTCGGAGACCAGGACGCCCAGCGCGCTGGAGTTGCCCACGACCGCGACCCTCGGCCCGGCCGGGAGCGGCTGGTAGGCGAGCAGGAGTGCGGTGTCGAACAGCTGGGTGAGCGTCTCGACGCGGATCACGCCGGCCTGCTCGAACAGCGCCCGCACGCTGTCCTCGTCGATGGGTGCCGCACTCGCGGCCAGCGCGGCCGTGGGCCCGGAGTGGCGCCCGCTCTTCACGGCGACGATCGGCTTGGTGCGCGCGAGCCGCCGCGCGAGGCGCGCGAACTTGCGCGGGTTGCCGAACGTCTCGAGGTAGAGCAGGACGACGTCGGTGTGCGGATCGGTCTGCCAGTACTGCAGCAGGTCGTTGCCCGACAGGTCGGCCCGGTTGCCCGCGGAGACGAACGTGGACAGGCCGAGCCCGTGCTCCTTCGCCGCCGCGAGGATCGCGATGCCCAGCGCGCCGGACTGGGAGAAGAACCCGACCCGCCCGGTGCCCGGGAGCTCGGGGCGAGCGTGGCGTTGAGCCGCACCGACGGGTCGTTGTTGACCACCCCGAGCGCGTTGGGCCCGATCACCCGCATCCCGTGGGCCCGTGCCTCGGACACCAGGCGGCGCTCCGCGACCACGCCGCTCCCGCCCACGTCGGCGAACCCCGCGCTCACGACGACGAGGGTGGTGACGCCCTTCTCGAGGCAGGAGTCCATCACCTCGTCGATCCCCGCGGCGGGCACCGCGACCACGGCCAGGTCGACCTCGTCGGGGATCTCGGTGACCGACGCGTACGCCCGCACCCCGCGCACCGACCGGGCGTCGGGGTTGACCGGGAAGACGGGGCCGGTGAAGTTGGCGCGCAGCAGGTTGGCCAGTACCGCGTGGCCGATCTTCGACGGGTCGGTGGATGCCCCGATCACGGCCACGGACGTGGGGTGCAGGGCGTTGTGCACGCTGCGGGCCTCGGCCCGCTGCTCGCGGGAGTCGCGGACGGCGAGCGCACGCTCCGTGGGGTCGATGTCGAACTCGAGGTGCAGCACGCCCTCGGCGAACTCCCGGCTCACCTGGTACCCGGCGTCGCGGAAGACCCGCACCATCTGGTGGTTCTCCACCAACACCTCGGCCTCGAACCGGCGCAGGCCGTTCTCCCTGGCGGCCGCCGCGAGGTGTTCGAGCAGGATCGAACCCAGCCCGCGTCTCTGGTGGTCGTCACGAGCGACGAACGCGACCTCGGCCGACTCGACCCGCCCGCTCGGCCCCGGCCCCAGGCCTTCGTACCGGCCCACGGCGATGATCTCGTCGCCGAGCAGGCAGATGAGCGCCACCCGGGTGCGGTGGTCGACGGTGGTGAACCGTTCGAGGTCACGTGGGGAGATGCGCGGATAGGGGCCGAAGTAGCGCAGGTAGCGGGTGCGCTCCGAGAGGCTCTGGTGGAACCGCAGCAACGCGTCGGCGTCGTCGGGCACGATCGGGCGCAGGTGCACGATGCCCCCGTCGGACGCCACGACGTCGGCCTCCCAGTGCCGGGGGTAGCCGCGGTCGGTGCTCGTGGTCATGCCCGTCAGTCCCTCGGGTCGTCGGGGTCGAGTCCGTGCAGGGGGAACACCGCCCGGCGGGTGTCCAGGACCGCGGTGTCCACGCGGTCGGCCCCCTCCATCCGACGGGGTGTACCCGGGGGCGGTGCCGTCGGTCATCGAGATCGGCAGCTGCTGGCCGGTGAGCCCCGCGGTGCGGCCACCCAGCCGGCGGGGAGCGGGCGGTCCGGCTCGACGTCGCGGTCGAGCACGGTGGCGATGAGGTGGGTCCACGACCGGGGCACCACCCGGAACAGGCCGTACCCGCCGCCGCCGACGGCGAGCCATTTGCCACCCGCCGTGTGTGTGGCGAGCTCGCGCAACGCCCGGTAGATCGTGCGGTGGCCGTCGACGGTGAGCCCGAGGTCGGCCAGCGGGTCCTCGACGTGGGTGTCGACGCCGCACTGCGTGACGAGGATCTGCGGGCGGAACTGCGTGAGCAGCGACGGCACCACCGCGTGGAACGCACGCAGCCAGCTCGTGTCGGGTGTGCCCGGTGGCAGCGGCACGTTGACGGCGGTGCCCGCGGCGTCGCCCTCCCCGTACTCGCCCGGCCACCCGGTGCCCGGCCACAGCGTCATCGGGTGCTGGTGCAGGGAGATCGTGAGCACCCGCGGGTCGGCGTAGAACGCCGCCTGCACCCCGTCGCCGTGGTGGACGTCGACGTCGACGTAGGCGATGCGGTCGAACCCGTGGTCGAGCAGCCACGAGATCGCCACCGCGCAGTCGTTGTACACGCAGAACCCCGCGGCCCGGTCGCGCATCGCGTGGTGCAGCCCGCCCGCGATGTTGACGGCCCGGTCGGCCCGGCCCTCGGCGATCTCCCGCGCGGCGAGCAGCGACCCGCCGCAGACCAGCGCGCTGGCCTCGTGCATCCCGAGGAAGATCGGGTTGTCGTCGGTGCCGAGCCCGTGGCCCACCCCGAAGGCCTGTTCCGGGGCCGACTTCACCGCGCTGAGGTACGACGGGACGTGCACGCGTTGCACCTCCTCGTCGGGCGCCTGCCGCGGCACCAGCGGCTCCACGCCCTCGAGCACACCGAGCTCGGTGGCCAGCCGCATCGTGAGGTCGAGCCGGATCGGGTCGAGGGGGTGGCCGTCGCCGAGGTCGTAGCCGAGGAACTCCGGCGTCCAGACGACCGCCGCCCGTGCGCTCACGGCGCCGCGCCCGTGGCCACCGCCCGCGCGGGATCGGCCGACCAGTTCGACCACGACCCGACGTAGAGCCCGATCGGCCGCTCCGGCTCCCGGTAGCCCGCGTACTCGGCGGCGAGCACGAGCGCCGACGCGGTGGCCCCTGATCCGCAGTAGGCGCCGACCTCCCGTTCTCCTGCCAGGCGGCCGAGCCACTCGGCCAGCGCCGCAGGCGGGAGCCAGCGGCCGTCGGCACCGAGCACGCCGGTGGCGGGCGCGTTGTGGGCCCCCGGGATGTGGCCGGCCTTCGGGTCGACCGGCTCGTGCTCACCCCGGTAGCGCTCCGGTGCGCGGGCGTCGAGCAGCACACCCGAGCGGGCGAGCGCGGCCGCCTCGTCGGCGTCGAGCACCGGCATGCCCCCCGGCCGGACCGTGACGTCGCCGGGAGCGGGGCGGGACGGCTCGTCCGTGGTGGGCAGGCCTGCCTCCACCCAGGCGCGGAACCCGCCGTCGAGCACCGCGACCGTGCCCGACGCGAACCCGGCCCAGCGCAGCAGCCACCATGCGCGCGCCGCCTGCACGCCCTGAGCGTCGTCGTGGGCGACGACCAGCGACCCGTCACACACGCCCGCTCTGCGCAGCGCGGCCTGCAGCCGCTCGACCGAGGGCAGTGGGTGGCGGCCTTCCGGACCCGGCGGGTCGGCGAGGTCGGTGTCCATGTCGAGGAAGACCGCTCCGGGGATGTGCGCTGCGTCGTGATCGGGGCGGGCGGGCGGGCCGCCGAGGCGCCACCGCACGTCGAGCACGACCGGGTGGCGCGCCGGATCGGGATCGGCGGAGAGCTCCGCGAGCCGGGCCACGGGGAGGAGGGGATCCATCGGTGCGAACACCAGGTCATCCTGCCCGGGATGGCGGGGCGTCGGCGAGCGGTTGCACCGATAGAATGGGGACTTGACGAAAGGGCTGGGGGCGTGAACGAGCTCATCGATACCACCGAGATGTACCTCCGCACCATCTACGAACTCGAGGAGGAGGGTGTCGTCCCGCTGCGCGCGCGCATTGCGGAACGGCTCGGCCAAAGCGGGCCGACGGTGAGCCAGACCGTTGCCCGGATGGAACGAGACGGGCTGGTGGTGGTGGCGGGCGACCGGCACCTCGAGCTCACCGAGGCCGGGCGCGGGCGCGCCGTGGCCGTGATGCGCAAGCACCGGCTCGCGGAGCGGTTGCTCGTCGACGTGATCGGACTCGAGTGGGAGTTCGTGCACGCCGAGGCCTGCCGCTGGGAGCACGTGATGAGCGAGGCCGTGGAGCGCAAGCTCGTGACGCTCCTCGACAACCCCACCACGTCCCCGTACGGCAACCCCATTCCCGGCCTCGACGACCTCGTGAACAACATCGACAGCGCCACGGCGTCGCGTTCTGCGTCGACGCCGCCGGTGCTCGAGGTGGGGCTGCAGCGGCTCGACGAGTTCGCCCGCCGGGGCGGCGGCCCGGTGGAGGTGCGCCGCATCGCCGAGCACGTGCAGGTGGACGCCGACCTGATGGCCGACCTCAAGTCGGCCGGCATCGTGCCGGGACAGGATGTGGACGTGGACGCCATCTCGCGCTTCGGCGACGCGGTGAGCGTGGCGAGCAACGGTGCCGCCTCCTCGGTGGCGCCGCTCATCGCCCACGCGGTGCTCGTGCGGGCTCGCTGAGCCGGGAGCCCCTCCGGGGGTGACGGCGCGCGCCGTGAGACGGTGTGCCGCGACGCGCGGCGGCCGGGCGGCGCGCGCCGAACCCCGAGGAGGAGTGCCGTGAAGTTGCTCGTGACCGGTGGGGCGGGCTACGTGGGCAGCGTGTGCGCCGCCCACCTGGTGGACGCGGGTCACGACGTGACGGTGCTCGACGACCTGTCCACCGGGCACAAGGACGCGGTGCCTGACGGTGCGCGGTTCGTGGAGGCCGACCTCGCCGACGCCGCCGACGCCGCCGACGACGTGCTCTCCGACGGCTTCGACGGTGTGCTGCACTTCGCGGCGAAGTCGCTCGTGGGGGAATCGGTGCAGCGGCCGGAGCTCTACTGGAACGGCAACGTGGTGACGAGCTTCCGGCTGCTCGAGGCGATGCGCCGGCACCGCACGCCCCGCCTGGTGTTCTCCTCCACCGCCGCGACGTACGGCGAGCCCGAGCAGGTGCCGATCCGGGAGGACGCGCCCACCCGGCCGACCAACCCGTACGGCGCGAGCAAGCTCGCCATCGACCACGCCATCGGCTCCTACGCCGCGGCACACGGGCTGGCGGCGGTGAGCCTGCGCTACTTCAACGTGGCGGGCGCCCACGGCAGCTTCGGCGAGCGGCACGCGGTGGAGACCCACCTGATCCCGATCGTGCTGCAGGTGGCGTCGGGAACCCGGGACGCGGTGCAGGTGTACGGCGAGGACTGGCCCACGCCGGACGGCACGTGCGTGCGCGACTACATCCACGTGGACGACCTCGCCGACGCCCATCTGCTGGCGCTCGAGCACGCGCAGCCGGGGCGGCACGCCGTCTACAATCTCGGCTCCGGCACCGGCTTCTCGGTGCGCGAGGTGGTGGAGGCCTGCCGCGCGGTGACCGGGCATCCGATCCCCGCCGTGGCTGCTCCCCGCCGTGCGGGCGATCCCGCTGTGCTGATCGCCTCCAGCGACGCCGCCAAGGCCGCGCTCGGTTGGCGGCCGCAGCGCACCGACCTCGCCACCATCGTGGGCGACGCCTGGGAGTTCACCCGCAACCGCACACCCTGACCGCGGGCGGGCGAGCGCCCGACCGTTCACCGAGCGTCCCGGTCGGCATCGCCGAGAGGCTTCTCGCCGAGCAGGGTTGCACGGATCTGCGACGGCCGGAGCCCGGCGCCGGCCGCGCGCCGGACCAGCGCGGCGAATGCATGGCCCGGCCAGGCCTGCTCCGCGCGGTCGAGCGCGACGTTCGCGAGCGCACCGTCGCCGCGTAGCAGCGCCGACATCGCCAGGAGTGCGGCCGGGCCTGCCGACTCCGGGTCGGGGGTTTCCCGGGCCAGCGCCGCCCACAGCTGCTCGGCCGCTGCGGCGTGCGGGCCTGCGCACCGCCGCAGCGCACAGGCACGCACCTCGTCGATCCCGAGCGCCGTGACCAACGCCAGCACTCGGGCGTCGGGCAGTGTGAGCCTGCCGTCTGCCGCGTCGGCGATGGCCGCGTCGAGCGCCTCGATCCCGGCGGGGGCGTCGAGCACGACCGGGCCGCCGTCCCCGATCTCCCCCTCGGTGGCCCTGATCAGCTGTTCCTCGCGCCGCCGGATCCGTGCGGAGTCGGCGGGAGCGACGGATGCGACCAGCTCGGCCCGGTCGGCGTGG
This sequence comes from Pseudonocardia sp. CNS-004, assembly GCA_001942185.1. GTDB lineage: Bacteria > Actinomycetota > Actinomycetes > Mycobacteriales > Pseudonocardiaceae > Pseudonocardia. The sequence continues at coordinate 97,315 of MKJV01000065.1, read as the reverse complement.
ACCACCCTGCCGTCGGCCACCACCGTGGCCACGAACGTCGTGGCGGCCGGGTCGGGCATGGTGCCGGCGCAGCCGCACGGCTGGTAGCAGGCCCAGCGCGCTCCGCCCGCCGTGCGCTCGGCCCATATCGAGGCCAGCACCGGGACGGCGTGCTGTTCGAGCTCCCGCCCGACCCGGGCGGCCAGGGGCCGGTGCGGGAGCTCCCCGGGTGGACGGCCCGGTGGCGCGCTGGCCCCGCTCACGACGACGCAGATCGCGCCGGCGGGTTCGTCGAGGAGCACACCGCGCGTGACCGATCCGGCGATGAGCTCGGTGTGCTCGGCGTACTCCGGGTGGTCGGGCGGCGGCAGATCGATGCGCAGCGTGAGCCCGATCCTGCGCCCGGACCGGCCGCCCGTGGCCATCAGGACGAGCGACTCGCGAGGGTGGAACCCGAGCATCGCCGGGATCGCCGCCACGAGCTCACCTTGGTCGCTGATGCGGAGCACGGGCGCGCGACGTCGGCCGGGAGCACGACGGGCGGGTGGTCGGCGGGAGGCGTCATGTGGGCGAGGATGTGCGGTGGTGGCCGGGCGGCGGGGACGGTGCTCCGTCCGGATGTGGACAACGGGGCGCTGAACCGGCCGGATCGGTGCGAGGTGGACAGCTGCCGCCGGAGAGATCGGCGCACGACGGATCTTGTCGTCGTCGAGTGTTAACCTCCCGCGCTTGCCGCGCGGCCGCAGTGCGGCAACGCTGTCCCCGTACCGGGTGTTCGATCGCCCGTCTGATTGGGGAGGACCGTCGCGTGTACGACTACGACCTGCTCGTGATCGGGTCCGGCCCGGGCGGCCAGAAGGCCGCGATCGCGGCTGCGAAGCTCGGCAAGCGCGTCGCCGTGGCCGAACGGCGCAACATGATGGGCGGCGTCTGCGTCAACACGGGCACGATCCCGTCCAAGACGCTGCGGGAAGCGGTGCTGTACCTGACCGGGTTCGCGCAGCGGGACATGTACGGGGCGAGCTACCGGGTCAAGAGCGAGATCACCATCTCCGACCTGCTTGCACGCACGCAGCACGTGGTCGGCCGTGAGGTCGAGGTCATCCGCAACCAGCTGCTGCGCAACCACGTCGAGATCATCGGTGGCACCGCCCGCTTCGAGGACGAGCACACCGTCACCGTGGAGGGCGACGCGCGGGGCGACCGCAGCACCGTCACAGCCGCGAACGTCGTGATCGCCACGGGCACGAAGCCGGCCCGTCCCGCCGAGGTCGAGTTCGACGACGAGCGCGTGCTCGACTCCGACGGCGTGCTCAAGCTGCAGCGGGTGCCGGGCTCCATGGTGGTGGTCGGCGCCGGAGTGATCGGGATCGAGTACGCGTCGATGTTCGCCGCGCTCGGCACCCGGGTCACGGTGGTCGAGAAGCGGCCCGCGATGCTGGACTTCTGCGACCCCGAGGTGGTCGAGTCGCTGAAGTTCCACCTGCGCGACCAGTCCGTCACGTTCCGGTTCGGCGAGGAGGTCGAGAAGGTCGAGGTGACCCAGCGGGGCACCGTCACCAGCCTCACCAGCGGCAAACGGATCGCGGCCGACATGGTGATGTACTCGGCGGGCCGTCAGGGTGTGACCTCGGAGCTGGATCTGGAGAAGGCCGGCCTCACGGCCGACCCCCGCGGACGCATCACCGTGGACAAGCAGTACCGCACCGAGGTGCCGCACATCTTCGCCGTCGCGACGTGATCGGCTTTCCCGCCCTCGCCGCCACCAGCATGGACCAGGGCAGGCTCGCGGCGTACCACGCGTTCGGCGAACCGGCCCGTGAGCTGCAGGAGCTGCAGCCGATCGGCATCTACACGTGCCCGAGATCTCCTACTGCGGCCGCACCGAGGCGGAGCTGACCTCGGCCGCGGTGCCCTACGAGGTGGGGATGTCGCGCTACCGGGAGCTGGCGCGCGGCGCGATCGTGGGCGACTCCTACGGCATGCTCAAGCTGCTCGTCTCCACCGACGACCGCACGCTGCTGGGCGTGCACGTGTTCGGCACCGGCGCCACCGACCTCGTGCACATCGGGCAGGCGATCATGGGCTGCGGCGGCACCGTCGACTACCTCGTCGACACCGTGCTCAACTACCCGACGCTCTCCGAGGCGTACAAGGTGGCCGCGCTGGACGCGACGAACAAGATCCGCGCGCTCGAGGTGTTCGAGAACGAGTCGCCGTAGCGCGATCGGTACCCCCGCGGCGACGGCCGAGTGCCGGGACCACCCTTCCCGCACGGGGGATTCCGAATGGATCAGTGGTCGGACGTAGCCTCGCCGCGTTCGGCCGGCTCGCGGTCGAGCTCGGCGAACACCGTGATCCCATGATCGGTCCCATTTGCGCCACAGCGCCCTCGCGGCGGCGGGCGGCGTGATCTCGCAATGATCACGACGTCGCCGGGTGTGCCGGCCAGGACAACAGCGCTTCCCGGCCCCGCTGTGCGACGCCCGGGGCCGTGATCACCGGACGTGGTTCGAGGGCGCCGGATATGACGCTCTGGCGCCACTTCCGCCGATCATGCACACGTCGATCGTCGGCAGTGGTGGGAGGACGACAGATCGGTCGTCGCGGCACCATTTCCGGCGATCACGAGCCGCCGACCGACTCGTCGCCGCGATCACCCGTTCCGGCGAGCCACCCGCGATGGAGCGGACGTCGACCGCGGCGCCGGCAGGCCGCGCCCTGGGCAGATCCTGTGAGGACCGCGCCAGAACGCGCCTCACCTTCGGCCGGAGTGTGGGCCGGGCTCAGCCGGAGGCTCGCGGGATCAGCTCCCACGGGGAGCCGAGCTCCCTGCCGGGGAGGACCGCGCCGGCGTCGAGGCGTTCGAAGAGGCGAGCGACCTCGCGGGAGAAGTCGAGGGCGGCGGCTCCGACGGTGGTGAGCGCCGGGGAGATCATCAGCCCTCGGGGATGTTGCCGATGCCGATGACGGCGAGCCGGCCGGGAACGGTGACGCCCAGGTCGCGGGCCGCCCAGATGCCGTCGATGGCGGCCCGGTCGGAGGCCGAGAGCAGCGCGGTCGGCGGATCGGGGAGGCGGAGGAGGTCGCGGACCGCGGCGTAGGCGTCGGACCGGGAGTCGGCGACGGCCCGCACGAGCTCCGGGTGCTCCGCGATGCCGTGGGCGGCGAGGCCGTCCCGGTAGCTGCGCAGCTTGACGTCGGCGAGCGGGTCGCCGTGGTCGTCGGCGTGGGCGAGGAAGGCGATGCGGCGGTGGCCCGCGGCGATCAGCCGCTCGATCGCGGCGCGGCAGGCGTTCGCGCGGTTCTGGCGGACCACGTCGAAGCCTGCGGGCTCGAGGTGGTCGTCGAAGACGACGAGGGATCGCCCCTGCACGGCCAGCGCGGTGAGCTCGGGGCCGTCGAGCGGGCAGTCGGGTAGCAGGACGGCACCGTCGATGTAGCGCTGCCGCAGGATCCGCAGGATCGCCGGGGCGGACGCGCTCGTGATGACGGGTAGCGCGACGACCGCGAACCCGCGTTCGGCGGCAGCCACCTGCAGCTCCTCCGCCAGGCGGTCCGACCACGGGCTGGACGGCGCCGGGTACATCAGCGCCACCACGTCGGTGCGCTGCCGGCGCAGGCTGCGGCCGGCCTGGTCGAGCTGGTACCCGGTCTCGGCGACGGCGCGCAGCACCCGTTCCCGGGTCTCCGGCGGGGGCGGCTTCGCCCCGCTGCGGCCGGAGAGCACGTAGGACACCGTGGCGGTGGAGACACCCGCGCGCTCGGCGATGTCGCGTTGGGTGGGTCGGCGCGGCGGCACGCGGTCGACGGTAGCCCGCCTTTACAGGGTTCGCGGCACCCCCTACTGTGCCGTGTTAATCGAATAACACGGGAGGCAGCGATGGCGCACCGACCGCAGGAGGAGCCGGCCGCCCAGCCGATGCCCAAGGTGGTGGCGGCGAGCCTGTCGGGCGCGATGCTCGAGTGGTACGACTTCAACCTGTACGGGATCTCGGCGGCGCTCGTCTTCAGCAAGCTGTTCTTCCCCGACATCGACCCGGTCCTCGGCACCCTCGCCTCGCTCGCCACGTTCGGCGTGGGCTTCGTGTCCCGCCCGATCGGGGCGCTCGTGTTCGGCCACCTCGGCGACCGGCTCGGTCGCAAGCAGGTGCTCGTGACCACGATGATGATCATCGGTTCGGCCACGTTCCTGATCGGGTTGCTGCCCGACTACCACACGATCGGGCTGTGGGCCCCGGCGTTGCTGGTGCTGCTGCGAGTGGTGCAGGGACTCGGCCTCGGCGGGGAGTTCGGGGGCGCCTCGCTGCTCACCGTGGAGCACGCGCCGCGCCACCGCCGCGGGTTCTGGGGAAGCCTCCCGCAGACCGGCGGCGCGATCGGCTACCTCATCGCCGTCTGCGTCGTCAGCCTGTTCGCCACCCTTCCCGAGGACCAGTTCCTCTCCTGGGGATGGCGGATCCCGTTCCTGTTCAGCGCGGTACTGCTCGTCGTCGGGCTCGTCGTACGGCTCAGGATCCAGGAGACACCGGCGTTCCGGCAGGTCAAGGCGGCCGGGCGGGAGGAGCGCATCCCCCTGCTCACGGCGCTGCGCCGCTACCCGCGCAACATCGCCGTCGCGTTCGGCGTACGGGTCGGCGAGGCCGGCAGCTCGCAGATCTACCAGCCGTTCGCGATCAGCTACGTGACCACGAGCCTCGGGTACGGCTCCGGCGTCGCGCTCACCGGCGTGGTGCTCTACAACATCCTCGGCCTCGCGCTCATCCCCGTCGCGGGCGCGATCTCCGACCGGGTCGGGCGCAGACCGATCTACCTCACCGGCGCCCTGTTCGTCGCGCTGAGCGCCTTCCCGTACTTCTGGCTGCTGGACTCCGGCTCCACCGCACTGGTCTGGACGGCGATGGCGCTGGCCGTGCTCGGCGGCGCGGTGTGCATGTCGAGCCTGCAGGCCACGCTGTTCACCGAGATGTTCGGCGTGGGCGTGCGGTACTCCGGGATGTCCTTCGCCTACCAGCTCTCGGCGATGGTGGCGGGGTTCGTCCCGGCGATCGCCACCTCGTTCCTCGTGGCGTCCGGTGGCGCGAGCTGGCCGGTGGCGACGCTCGCCGTGGTGCTGGGTCTGGTGTCGGCGACCGCCACGCTGTTCCTGCGGGAGACCCGCGACGTCGACGAGTCCGAGCTCGAATCCCGATCCGCGGAGGCCCGGGCGTGACGCGCAACGTCCTCGTCTTCTTCACCGACCAGCAGCGCTTCGACACCACGGGCGTGCACGGCAACCCGCACGGCCTGACGCCGCACTTCGACCGCATGGCCCGCGACGGAGTGCACGTCGAGCGCTCGTTCACCGCCCAGCCGGTGTGCGCGCCGTCGCGGCGTCGCTGCAGACCGGCCGCTATCCCACGTCGACCGGCTGCTTCCGCAACGGCATCCCGCTGCCCGTGGACGAGCCGACGCTGGCGCACCGGTTCGCCGCCGCCGGGTACGAGACCGCGTACATGGGCAAGTGGCACCTCGCCGACGACGACGTCGCGGGCCCGGTGCGGCCGGAGCAGCGCGGCGGGTACGAGCGGTGGCTGACGTCCAACCTGCTGGAGTTCACCTCCGACGCCTACGAGACGACGCTCTACGACGAGCGCGGCGAGCCGCACGAGCTCCCCGGCTACCGTGCCGACGCGCTCACCGACGCCGCGATCTCCTACCTGCGCGAGCAGCGGGACCGGCCGTTCTTCCTGTTCCTGTCCTACCTGGAGCCGCACCACCAGAACAGCCGCGACGACTACCCGGCCCCGGACGGCTACGCCGAGCAGTACCCGCAACCGTGGCTCCCCGGCGACCTCGCCGCGCTCGACGGCAACACCCGCGAGCACCTCGCCGGCTACTACGGGATGGTCCGGCGGCTGGACGAGTGCCTCGGCCGGCTCCGCGGCGCGCTGGACGAGCTGGGGCTCGCCGAGGACACGGTGGTGCTCTACACCTCCGACCACGGCTGCCACTTCAAGACGCGCAACGGCGAGTACAAACGCAGCTGCCACGACGCGTCCGTCCGGGTGCCCACCGCGTTCAGCGGGCCGGGGTTCGACAGCGGGCGACCGGTGCGCCGCCTCGTGAGCCACCTCGACCTTCCCCCGACCCTGCTCGACGCGGCCGGGATCGCGGTACCTCCGGAGATGGACGGCCGTTCCCTGCTCCCGCTGGTGCGCGGCGAGCCGGACCCGCGCCCGGACGACGTGTTCGTGCAGATCAGCGAGTCGCAGGTGGGCCGGGCCCTGCGCACGCCGCGCTGGAAGTACGCGGCGGTCGCGCCCGGAGCGGACGGGTGGACCACACCGGCCGCCCGCCGGTACGTCGACTCCCACCTCTACGACCTCGACGCCGACCCGCACGAGTTGCGGAACCTCGTCCACAGCCCGGAGCACCGGGAGGTGCTGGGGACGCTGCGCGGCCGGCTGGTGGAACGGATCGTCGAGGCGGGCGAGGAGCGGCCGGTGATCGAGAGCGCCTGCTAGACGAGTGAGAGGTCGAGCTCAGCGGGTCACGGACTCGGCGTGTGGAACTCCGAGCACCGTGATCGGTCCGACTCGCGCGGCATCGCCCTCGGCCGGGCGCCCCACGCCGTCTCGGACCGATCATGACCGCATGATCGGTCCGGCTGCAGCCACAGCGCCCTCGCGGCGACCGGCGGCACGACCTCGCAAAGATCATGACGTTGCCGCGTGCGCCGGACAGGACCACAGCGCTTCCCGGCCCCGCTGCGCACCGGGCAACCGGGGCGTGATCACCGGAAGTGGTGCGAGAGCGCCGGATGTGGCGCCCTGGCACCAGTTCCGCCGATCATGTGCACGTCGATCGTCGACAGTGGTGGCACGACGACAGATCAGTCGTCCCGGCACCATTTCCGGCGATCATGAGCCACCGGCGCCTGCACCTCGGCCCTGATCACCGACGGCCACTGGCTGAGTTCAGAACTACCCGTCTAGTAACCGATGCCGTGCTCGTCCAACCACGGGCGGGGGTTGATCTTCTTGCCGCCCGGGGTGGTGACCTCGATGTGCAGGTGGGGCCCCGTGGACCGGCCGCGGTTGCCCACCTCGGCGATGACCTCGCCCGCCGCGACCTCTTCGCCGGACCGGACGAGCGAGCGGTTGATGTGGCCGTAGGTGGTGACGGTGCCGTCGTTGTGGCGCACCTGCACCCACATGCCGAAGCCGCTCGCGGGACCGGACTCGATCACGGTGCCGCCCAACGGGGCGCGGATCGGGGTGCCGATCGGGGCGGCGATGTCGAGCCCCTGGTGGGCGCGTCCCCAACGGGAACCGAATCCGGACGTCACCCGCCCGGCGACCATCTGGACGGCGCCACCCGCGGATACCTCCGCCGCCTTGGCCGCCGCGGCGGCCTTGGCCTCCTCCGCGGCACGGGCGGCCTCTGCGGCCTTGGCCTCCTCCGCCGCGCGGGCCGCGGCCTCCGCAGCCTCCGCGGCGGCGGCCTCGGCGGCGGCACGCTGCAGGTCGGCCGCCTTCACCAGCGACGCGGCGTCGGCCACGGCGGCGTCGGTGGACAGTTCGGCCACGGACTCGGGCGCCACCGGCGCGAACGCCACCGATGCCGCGCTCGCGGCGTCGAACGTCTCGTCCACGGGCGCCGGGGCCGTGCCGATGAGCTCCTCGACCGCGACGCGCAGCGCGGCGCGTCGGCGGCGACGGGGAGGGTCTGTGCGAGTGCGTGCTGCGCCGTGGCCGCGAGCGCTCCACCGGCCACGACGGTGGCGACGAAGCGTGCGGGCAGCGACGAGGTCAACTGCTGGACGGGTACCGACCGGTGGGCGCCACCGACCCCGCTGCCGCCAGTGCGGCGGACAGCGGGGGCCCGAGGTGCGCGCGCCGGCCCTGGGGGGAGCGGTGCCGAGCCACGACCTTTCCTTCCGGATCTCTTGGCGACCCGGCCGGACGTCCCGCTCGGGGTGCGGGCGGACCGTCGGGGGGCGTTCGGTCCGTGTCCGGTTTTCGTGACCGGGTCGTTATCGATCCGGGAGCAACGTTAACGGCCGTCGGGCGTTCAACAAGCTGGAGCCGCTTCGGGTGAGGTTGTCGGCCGGGGCCGCGCGACGAGCGGCAGGAACGCGCATCCCCCGTTGACGCGCACATCCGCCGCTCACCGTTCACCGCAAGGTCATGTCGAGTCCCCCGTCGGACGGTCCTCCTCGGCGTCGGAGTGACGGCGTCGGCGGGTGCCGGTACCGACGAACGGGGCATCATCACCCGCCGATCACCGCAGGAAGCGCGGCGGACGGCGGCCCGCCATGATCAGGATCGTGGATCGGGGCTGCCGTCAAGCCGCCCACAGGAGGAACGGGGCGGCGGCCCCCCAGCCGCCGCCCCGGGTCATCAACGCGGCCGCGCGGGCTCCGCGCGCTCCAGCCGCGGTGGGTGCGGGCCGTCCGCGTCGCACGTCACCCGCGGCGGGGCGTCCGGATCGGCGGGGACGGCCGGGACCACACCGCTCGGCAGCGCCGGCACCCCGGGCCGGGACGGCGCGGGCGGGCGCACCCGCTCCATCGGGACCCGCTCGGTCCGCATCCGCTCGCGCTCCTCGTCGGTGGGCTCGCGGACGACTGCCTCGCCGTTCTCACAGATCACGATCACGTCCCGGGCCTCGTCGCCGGGTTCCCCCGCCGCGGCGGCGCCTGCCATCGGCACCGCCAGACCAGCGGCGACCAGCACGGCCACCGCGATGCTGCGCTTGCGCATCCTTCGCCCTCCACTCGTGTTCCCTCGGACGGCAGCAGCCTCGCGGGAGCCGGCTGAACCGGGCCTGAACGCTCCCGAACACGTCTTCAGGTTCACCTCAGCCGCGCACGCGAGACTGCCCGCCGTGCGGATGTTGCTGGTGGACGACGAGCAGCGGCTGACCGACGTGCTCGCGAACGGCCTGGCGAACGAGGGGTTCGCGGTGGACGTCGCCCACGACGGGAGGGACGGGCTCTGGCTCGCATCGGAGAACGCCTACGACGTGATCGTCCTCGACGTGATGCTGCCGAGCTGTCCGGCTACGCCGTCTGCCGGGAGCTGCGGGCGGGGCGGGACTGGACGCCGATCCTCATGCTCACCGCGAAGGACGGCGTGCACGACGAGGCCGAGGCGCTCGACACGGGCGCGGACGACTACCTGTCCAAGCCGTTCTCCTACGTCGTGCTGCTGGCCCGGCTGCGTGCACTGGTGCGGCGCGGCGGTCCGGCCCGGCCGGTGTCGATCGCGGTCGGTGACCTCACGCTCGACCCGGCAGGCCTGCGGTGCCGACGCGGCGAGGTCGACATCGCGTTGACGCCGAAGGAGTTCGCCGTGCTGCACGGGCTGGCCCGCCGGGCCGGCGAGGTCGTGTCGAAGCGGGAACTGCTCGCGCAGGCGTGGGACTTCGCCTACGACGGCGACCCCAACATCGTCGAGGTCTACGTGAGCGCGCTCCGGCGCAAGATCGACGCCCCGTTCGGCCGCACGTCGCTGGTCACCGTGCGGGGCGCGGGCTACCGGCTGGAGGCCACGTCGTGACGGCACGCACCCGCACGTCGGTCCGGCTGCGGGCGACGCTCACCGCCACGGCGGTCGTGGCCGTCGCGCTCGGCGGCGCGTCCGCGGTGCTGGTGGGGGTGCTGGGTGGGAGCCTGGCCGACAGCGCGGCCGCCGAAGCACAGCGGCGAGCCGCCGTGACCGCCGAGCTCCTCGCCGTGCGGGCGGTGCCGGGCGAGCCCGGCTGGTGGGTGCGGTCGCGCCGGACGTCGTCGTGCACCCGGCCCGGCCCGCGTCCTGGCACGCGCGGATCCGGCCTCCCAGACCCGGCACCCACTGCGCCGGAACCCGCGGCACCGGTTCCGGCCGCACCGGCACCCGGCGTCCCGATGGCCACCGCTCCCCCGCCCAGCGCCCCGCATCCGACCACCTCGACGCCCGGGGTGCAGCCGTTCGCGCGCACCGACCACTACGCGGTGGCCAGCCTGCCGGTGGTGACCGCCGACGGGCAGCTGGTCGTGCAGGCGCGCGCGTCGCTGCACCCGGCCGCTGCCGCCCTCGACACGCTGCGGGCGGTGCTGCTGCCGGGCATCCCGGCGCTGCTGCTGCTCGTCGCGGCGCTCACCTGGCTCGCGATGGGCCGCGCGCTCGCACCGGTCTCGGCGATCCGCCGCGAGCTCGCCGACATCACGGCCACCGACCTGCACCGGCGCGTCCCGGTGCCGGAGGCACGCGATGAGGTCCGGTTGCTCGCGGAGACGACGAACCGCACCCTGGACCGGCTCGAGCAGGCCGTCGGGCGGCACCGCCGGTTCGTCGCGGACGCCGCGCACGAGCTGCGCAGCCCCCTGGCGGTGCTGCGGACCCGTCTGGAGATCGCCCCGCCGCAGCCGCTCGCCGCCGAGGCGCTCGCGGACGTCGAGCGGATCCAGCGGCTCACGACCGACCTCCTGCTGCTCGCCCGCCTCGACGCGGGCGAGCCCCCCGAGCACGAGGAGGTCGACCTCGGCCAGATCACCGCGGAGGAAGCCGCGCTGGCCAGGCCACGCACCCACGTCCGGGTCGACCTCGCGGTCGCCGCCGGGATCGTCGTGCACGGCTCCGCCGACGGGCTGCGCAGGCTGGTCGCCAACCTCGCCGACAACGCCGTGCGGCACGCCACGAGCACCGTGACCGTCCGGCTGGCGCAGCGGGCCGGTGACGCCGTGCTGGAGGTCGAGGACGACGGGCCGGGCATCCCCACCGAGCAGCAGGAAGCCGTGTTCGACCGGTTCGCCCGCCTGGACGAGGCCAGGGCGCGGGACGCGGGCGGCTCCGGGCTGGGCCTGGCGATCGCCCGGGACATCGCCGTGCACCACGGCGGCACCCTCGCGGTGGCGGGCGGCCCGCCGGGCGCGCTGCTGCGGGCGCGGATTCCCGGCCGTGGCGAGCCTGCCGGGCAGTGATCGATGCGAGCAGCACGTCGCTGCCGCCGCACCCGCATCGACGCACTGCTCGTGGCGGTCGACCACGCATGATCCACCCGAGCGGCACACCGCCGCTGTCGCAGCGACCGTGACGCACTGCTCGGAGCGATCACACCGAGCGGAGCCCGGGCCCGGGGTCCGCCGGGTTGTCGGGCCGCTCACCACGCGACGATCGCGGGTACCGGCCGGCGTCAGATCGTGAGGACCAGCTTGCCCGTCGTGCGGCCCAGCTCCCCCGCGCGGTGGGCGTGTGCGGCCCGTTCCAGCGGGAAGGTCTCCGCGACGAGCACGCGCAGCCTGCGGTCGTCCACCAGGTGGGAGAGCTCCTCGAGCCCGTGCCCGTCGGGCTCCACGAGCATTGCGGTGGCGCGCAGGCCGCGCTCGGAGGCCGCGGCGACGGCCCCGGCAGCGGCCGCCGACGGCAGGCAGATGAGCCGGCCCTCCTGGTGCAGGACGTCGAGCGAACGCTCCGACACCTCGCCCCCGATGAGGTCCAGCACCAGGTCGACCGGGTCGATCGCCTTCTCGAAGTCCTCCGCGCGGTAGTCGACCGCCTCGTCGATGCCCAGGTCGTGCAGCAGGTTGTGCTTGGCGCTCGACGCCGTGCCGATCACGTATGCGCCGCGGGCCTTCGCGATCTGGACGGCGAGGTGCCCGACGCCGCCCGCCGCGGCGTGCACGAGGACGCGCTGGCCGGGCTGCACGGCGGCGATGTCGACGAGGCACTGCCACGCGGTGAGCCCCGCCAACGGCAGGCCGGCCGCCTCCACCTCGGTGAGCCCGGCCGGGCGGCGGGCGAACTGGCGGGCGGGGGCCGTGACGAACTCGGCGTAGGCGCCCGCCTGCCGCGGGAACCACGGCATGCCGAAGACCGCATCGCCCACCGCGAAGCGGGTGACACCGCTCCCCACCGCGTCGACCGTGCCCGCGACGTCCCAGCCGAGGGTGAACGGGGGTGGGCCGATCACCGCGGCCACCCCGGCGCCCGCGCGGGTCTTCCAGTCCACGGGGTTCACCCCGGCCGCCCCCACCCGCACCCGGATCTCGGTGGGCAACGGCTGCGGGATCTCCGCCTCACCGAGCTCGAGCACCTCCGGCCCACCGGTCGTCAGCTGAGTGATGACGCGCATCGTTCCCACGGCGGATGCCTACCACCGGTGCGGCCCCGACCGCGGGCTGGAACCGGCCTCCTCGCTCCGTCGGGCGACGAACGGCACCCCTGCCGCGCCGGGACCGTTGCCGGACACCCGATCGTGACGGCTCACCGGAACGCCCTCGGCGCAGAGGGCCTGTGCCGCACTCGTCCCCGAGAGCTACGGGGCGCGGAGCACCGCCTGGGTCTGCGTCACGCGGGCGGCGAGGCGGCCGTCCGCGTCGCGCAGCTCGGTGTCGACCACGATCACGGTGCGCCCGCGGCTCAGCGGGCGTGCCACGGCGTCGACGTGCCCACCGGTGACGGGGCGCAGGAAGTTCGTCGCCGAGGTGACGGTGGCGGTGCCGGTGGCACCGTCGGGCAGGTTGAGGAATGCGCACCAGCCACCCGCGGAGTCGGCGAGCGCCATGAACGCCCCGCCGTGCATCAGGCCGCCGGTCGTGCAGCGGGCGGCGTCCCACTCCAGCCGCAGCGCCACCTCGTCGGCGCCCACCCGCAGCGCCGTGGCACCCAGTACGGCGGTGAACGGCATGGCGGTGTGCAGCGCAGCGGTGAGCTCGTCGGTCATGGAGATCACCCTGCCGGTCGCGCCGTCGCCGGTCCATTACCTCCGACGTCATCGAACAGCCGCGAACGGGTCGATAGTGTCGCGCCATGACCGCCGCGACCGCCACCGGCACCAGCTTCGGTTCGCTGCTGCGCGACTGGCGGCAGCGCCGCCGGCTCACCCAGCTCGACCTGGGCATCCAGGCCGACGTATCCGCCCGTCACCTCAGCTTCCTCGAGACCGGGCGCTCCCGCCCGAGCCGGGACATGGTGCTACTGCTCGCCGAGGAGCTGGACGTGCCCCTGCGTGGACGCAACGAGCTGATGACGGCCGCCGGGTTCGCCCCCGCGTACGGCGAGCACTCCCTCGACGACGCCGAGATGACCGAGGTGCGGCGCTCGCTGCACCGGATCCTGGACGGCCATTCGCCGTACCCGGCCGTGCTCGTCGACGGGTCGTGGAACCTGCTGGGCGCCAACGCGGCCACCGCGCTGCTCACCGAGCTCGTCGATCCGGCGTTGCTCACCCCGCCGGTGAACGTCCTGCGGGTGAGCCTGCACCCGCGCGGCCTCGCCCCGCACGTCGTCGACCTCGCCGAGTACGCGGCACACCTGGTGTCGCGGCTGCGCAGGCAGGCCGAGCGGGCGGCGACCACCGGCCTGCGGGTGCTGCTCGACGAGCTGGTCGGCTACTGCCGCGACGCCGGGCTCGACCCGATGGCGCAGCCGCGGGACCGGATCGTGCTGCCGCTGCGCGTGCGCCATCCCGACCGGGAGCTCACGCTGTTCAGCACGGTGGCCGTGCTCGGCGCCCCGCTCGACGTCACCCTCGACGAGATCGCCATCGAGAGCTTCTTCCCCGCCGACGACGCCACCGCCTCCTACCTGCGGGAGCGCTTCGGGTAATCCGGTCCGGAAATGTCCGCCCCACCCGGCACCATGACGGACGGGGGTGGGGCCGGTGCGCGAGCCGCTGATCGGGGTCGAGGACATGGAGACCCCGCGCTGGGCGCAGGGCTACGCGGCCACGGCGAACGCGGGGCTGCGTGCCGTGGCGTCCAAGGTGCCGGGCACCGTCGCGGTCGCCGTCCGGTGGTCGTGGCGGGCGTCCCCCGGGCTCACGCTGCTCGCCGGTGTCGTGCAGCTCGCGGCAGGCGCGGTCACGGCGTTCGGGCTGCTCGCCACGGCCGACGTCTTCACGCAACTGCTGGCGCAGGGGCCCACACCGGAACGCGTGCTGGCGGCGCTGCCCGCGATCGCCACGGTCGTCGCGGCCGGAGCGGCGCGCGGGCTGCTCGACGCCGCGGTGGCCGCGGTGCAGGGAGCGCTCGTGCCGCGCATCGAGCAGCGGGCGCAGGACGACCTGCACGCCGCGGTCATCGGCGTCGATCTGGCCGCGTTCGACGACGCCGACTTCACCGAGCTCGTCGAGCGGGCGTCCTCGGACGGGCCGTCGCGGATCAGGGGCTGCGCCCAGAGCACCGGTGATCTGATCGCGAGCCTCGTGTCGGTGTCGGCCGCCGTCGTCACCGCCGGCGTGCTCCACCCGGTGCTGGCGCCGGTGGTGTTGCTCTCGGCCCTGCCGCGGGGCTGGGCCACGGTGCGCTCCGCCCGGCTGATGTTCGCGTCGTTCGTGCGGATGACCTCGGCCCGCCGCCGCAGCTCCGTCACCAGCAGGTTGATCACCCGCCGCGACCCGGCGGCCGAGGTGCGGGCGTTCACCACCCAACCGGTGCTGATGGGCGAGCACCGCCGGATCAGCGATCTGATCACCGCGGATGCCGTGCGCCTCGAACGCGACCGCACGGTCGTCCAGTTGGTCGGGCGCACCGCGTCGGGCGTCGGCACCGGGCTGGCGTACGGCGTGCTCGCCTGCTGCTCTACGCGGGCGGCATGCCGCTGGCCCTGGCCGGGCCGCCGCGCTGGCCATGCGCACCGCAGGGCAGTCCGTCGCCAACACGATCTACCAGGTCAACCGCCTGTACGAGGCGAGCTTCTACCTCGACCTGTACCGGTCGTGCGTCGACGACACCGCCCGCCGCAGCCGGCCCGCGGCCACCGGACGGCTGCACGACGACCCCGGAGAGATCACCCTCACCGACGTCACGTTCCGGTACCCGGGGCAGGACACCCCCGCGGTGGACGGGGTCAGCTGCACGTTCCGCCGCGGCGAGGTGATCGCGCTCGTCGGGGAGAACGGGTCCGGCAAGTCCACCCTCGCCAAGCTCGTCACCGGGCTGTACCTCCCCGACTCCGGCACCGTCGCCTGGGACGGCGTCGACATCGCCTCGGTCGACCAGCGGGAGCTGCACGACCGCGTCGCCGTGGTGTTCCAGGGCCCGCTGCGCTGGCCGATGCACGCGGAGAACAACGTCCGCATCGGGCGTATCGAGCGTCCCGATCCGGGCGGGGCGCGGCTCGCCGAGGCCGCCGCCCGGTCGGGCACCGACGGGGTGGTCGCCGAGCTCCCCGACGGGTGGGCCACGGTGCTGTCGCGCGAGTTCCAGGGTGGGCGCGACCTGTCCGGCGGCCAGTGGCAGCGGATCTCGGTGGCCCGCGGGCTCTACCGCGACGCGCCCTCGTGATCGCCGACGAGCACCGCCGCTCGACGCCCGGGCCGAACACGCCGTGTTCGCCGCGCTGCGGGGGCTCTCGGGCACGGCGGGCGACCGGATCACCGTGCTGGTCACCCACCGGCTGGCGAACGTCAAGGACGCCGACCAGATCCTCGTGCTTGAGCGGGGCCGGCTGATCGAGCACGGCACCCACGAGCAGCTGATCGCCCGGCGCGGCACCTACCACGAGCTCTTCACCCTCCAGGCCAGCGCGTACACCGGGGAGGACGACGCCCGGGATACGGTCCCGGCATGACGGAGCTGGTGCACCTCGACGTCGCGGCGGGCGCCGCCACGATCACCCTCGACTCACCCGCCAACCGCAACGCGCTGTCCGCGCAGCTGCGCCGGGAGCTGCTCGCCCACCTGCAGACCGCGATCGACGGCGCCGACGTGCGCGTGATCGTGCTGAGCCACACCGGACGGGTGTTCTGCTCGGGGATGGACCTCAAGGAGTCCCGCGCCGCCGGGGCCCCGGACCAGGGCGTCAACGAGTTCCCGGCGATCCTGGAACGGATCTGGACATCGCCGAAGCCGGTGGTGGCCCGGGTCGCGGGGCCGGCGCGCGCGGGCGGGGTCGGCCTGGTGGCGGCCTGCGACATCGCGGTGGTGGCCGAGGAGGCCACGTTCGCGTTCAGCGAGGTGCGGATCGGCGTGGTGCCCGCGGTCATCTCGGTCACCGTGCTGCCCCGGCTGCTGCCGCGCGCCGCCCACGAGCTGTTCCTCACCGGCGAGACGTTCGACGGGCCACGAGCCGTGCGGGTCGGGCTGGTGAACAGCGCCGTCCCGGCTGCGGGGCTCGACGCCGAGGTCGCCCGCTACGCCGAGATGCTCCGACTCGGCGCCCCGGGCGCGCTGGCCGCCACGAAGGAGATGCTGCGCGCCGAACGCCCACCGGCGCTCACCGCGCAGTTCGCCGAGATGCAGGCGCTGTCCGCGCGGTTCTTCGCCGGTGAGGAGGGGCAGGAGGGCATGCGGGCGTTCGCGGAGAAGCGCAAGCCGTCCTGGGTGCAGTAGCCCCTCAGCCGGCAGCGGCCGGCGCCAGCGCGACCACCGGGATGGTCCGGGTGGTCTTCCGCTCGTGCTCGGCGAAGAACGGGTAGGTGGCCTTCAGCACCTCCCACACCCGCTCGCGTTCGGCGCCCTCGAGCGGGTGCGCCGCGGCGGGCCGGGGCGCGCCGGACTCGTCGCCCACCTCCACGGTGCTTCCGGGTGGGCCACCAGGTTGAGGTACCAGTCCGGGTGCCCGGCGGCGCCGATGTTCGACGCGATCACCAGCACCCGGTCGCCGTCGCGGTGGAACATCATCGGCGTGGTGCGGGCCCGGCCGCTGCGCCGCCCCGTGGTGGTGAGCAGCAGGAGCCGTTCGCGGTGCATCCCGTCGACCGCACCGCCCGCCCGGAACTGCTCGATCACACGCTTGTTCACCTCGCGGACGTCCATCGGGATGCCCTGCCCCGTCACGGCGTCCACCGCGGGTCCCGTCCGGCCGCGCCGAGGGCGCGTTCGAACGCCGGGGCGTCGGCGGGCAGCGCCACCTCCGCGGCGAACCAACCGCCCTCGCGCCCCATGGGGGCGATCGCGAGAACGCCGTCGAGCACGGCGGCGGCGAGCCGGTCGGGGACGTCGACGGTGCGGCTGGTGGCGGCGGCGAGGTCCCAGGCGTGCACGGCGAACTCGGCCGTCATCATCGAGCCGATCGCGTCCGCGGGCATCGTCGTGCCGCCCATGCTCGCGTCGCCCTCCCACGCCGACGGGTCGGCCCATGCCCGGGCCGCGGCCTCGGCCTCGTCGGCGCACGCCTGGGCCCACTTGTCCTCGGGCAGGCCCACCAGGTACGGGGTGCGGTCCTCGCCGGTCCACGACGGGTCCCACGCCTCGCGCGCCCCGGACCGGTGCGCCAGCAGGAACCCGAACGCCAGGTGGTTCACGACGTCCCGCACGGTGTACTCCGCGCACGGCGACGGGTCGTCGTAGCGGGCGGGATCGGTGTCCCGGATGGTCGCGACCGCCAGGTCGATGCTCTGTCGCAGGAACTCGGGCTGCAGGAAGTCGGTCTGCATGGTCGCGAGCCTGCCCGCCGGCGGGGGCGCGGTATTGCACGAACGCGACACGCACCCCTTCCGGTTAGCCTGGTGGCGTGCTGGACGCACCCGCGCTCGATCATGCCCTCGAGCTGCTCGCCTGCCGCCGGATCGTGGCGCTCACCGGCGCCGGGCTGTCCACCGACTCCGGCATCCCCGACTACCGTGGCCCCGGGTCGCCGCGCCGCACCCCGATGACCTACCAGGAGTTCCTCTCCGGTGAGGCGGCGCAGCGGCGGTACTGGGCGCGCAGCCACGTCGGCTGGGCCCGCATGGCGCACGCCGCACCGAACGCCGGGCACCTCGCGCTGGCGGCGCTGGAGCGCTCCGGCGCGGTGCACGGTCTGATCACGCAGAACGTCGACGGGCTGCACACGGCTGCCGGGAGCCGCGCCGTCGTCGACCTGCACGGCCGCATCGCCGACGTCGTCTGCGTGAGCTGCGGCAGGCGCACCACGCGCGCCGACCTGCAGCGCAGGCTCACCGCGCTGAACCCGGGTTTCGTCGAGGCCGCGGGCAGCGCCGTCGAGGCCGCCCCGGACGGTGACGCCGAGCTCGCCGCCGTCGACGGGTTCCGCCCGGCCCGGTGCACCGGCTGCGGCGGCGTGCTGAAGCCCGACGTCGTGTTCTTCGGCGAGAACGTGCCCCGCGAGCGGGTGGCCCGTGCCTACGCGGTGGTCGACGCCGCCGCGGCACTGCTCGTGGCGGGCTCGTCGTTGACCGTGATGTCCGGCCTGCGATTCGTGCGGCACGCCCACAAGGCCGGCATCCCGGTGGTGATCGTCAACCGGGGCGCCACGCGGGGCGACGAGCTCGCCACCGTGCGGGTCGACGCGGGCTGTTCGGACACGCTGTCCGCCTTCGCGGCCGTGATGTAACCGCGGCTATCGCCGCACTGCGCGCGCCAGGAGGATGCCGGCGGCGGCGAGACCCTGGGCTCCCAGCCACGCCACGCCCGTGCCGACGAGGCCCATCACCGGCATGAGGTACCAGCTTCCGGCGATCACCGCGGTCGTGATCACCGCGGGCAGCCCGAACAGGACGCGGCCGTCGCGGCGCACCCGGGCGGCCCAGACCGTCGACCAGGTGACCACGTTCGGGATGGCCGACAGCACGAGCAGCACCAGCAGCACGCCGCCGTTCTCGGCGTAGGCGGGGCCGAACAGCGACAGCAACGGGTACGCCCCGACGGCGATCACGACGACCGCGGGCACGAGGAGCGCCAAGGCCTTGTGGACCATGCTGCGCCGGGCCGCCTCCAGCCGGTGCGGGTCGGCGGCGACGTGGGCGACGAGCGACTGCCCCATGCCGTTGACCACCAGGTAGAGGGCGTAGGCGATCTGCCACGCGATGCCGTACACCGCGGCGGCGCCGGGGCCGAGGCGGGCGAGCACGACGAGCGGCAGGCCGAACACCGCGGCCAGCAGGAACACCGTGCCGACGTAGTCGCGCGGACGAAGCACGCGACGTCCCGCACGGTGACGGCGGGCCGGTGGTAGTCCCGCACGCCCCGCGCGCGCGGGAGCACCCGTGCCAGGTAGACCGAGACCAGCAGGACGATCACCGCGGTGGCCGCGACCCACGCCACGGCGAGCCCGCTCCACATCCCCAGCGCGGCCGCGCCCGCCAGAAAAACGATCTTCAGCACGGAGAACACGAGGTTCTCCAGCGGCACGAGCTTCGCCTGCTTGATCGCGGGCAGGATGTAGTCCTGCATCACGAACATCGCCCAGACCGGCGTGGAGAGGGTGAAGAACGCCACCAGCTCGGACCCGCCGAACGCGGCGTGCAGCTCGGGCGCCCACCACGACGCGCCCAGCGCGAACACCGCGCCCGCCAGCGTGGCCGCCGCCACGGCGGTGGCGTAGCAGCCCACCACCAGCGCGCGGACGTTCCGGCCCGCCACCGGCACGAAGCGCAGCAGCGCGTTGCCGAGATTGAGCTGCGCGGCGGTGCCCAGGAGCGTCATCGCGGACAGGACGGTGTTGTTGACGCCCCACCGTCGCCGGGCCGTAGAGGCGAGCGGCGACGATCCAGAAGACCAGCCCGAGTCCGGACGTGAGGCCGGAGCTGAGGATGAGCGCGAGCCCGTCGCGATGCTGGGGACTCCGCCAACCGCGCAGGACGCCCGACCGCAGCCCCGAGGTCGTGGTCCGGATCGGAACGGTGTCGTCCTGCAACGTCGTCATAGGCCCTTCCGGTCGCTCTCGACTACGAGGCGTTCACCTCGCACGCGGCCCCCACCCTGTGGGGTGAGTGCTGAAGCGACGCTGAGAGCAAGCTAGGGGCTGAGATGTTACTGAGAGGTGCGATGACGATCACGTTGACCGTCACGAACGGGTGTGGTCAGTCCTGTCGGCGGGCGGCGATACGGGCCGTCAGTGCGTCCGCACCGCGGTCGGCCGCCACCGCGACGCCCCAGCACAGGGGCACCAGCACGACCGTGGCGAGCACCACCTGGAACTCGAAGGGGAGCTGCGTGAGCCACAGCTCGACCGCGTCCCACCAGTCCGCCAATGCCCGTACCATGTCTGCCCACCCCGCCGGCTCCGCCGCTTCCGTCCCCGTCGTGCGTCACACAGTAGGACACCGCTGCTGGCACTAGATTTCGCGCCATGTTCGCCGTCTACGCCGCAGAGCCCAACGCAGATGCTCCGCTCGACTCGCTGACCGTGGGCGAGCGACCCGCCCCCGAGGTGCCCGACGGCTGGGTGGAGGTGACCGTCACCGCCGCGAGCCTCAACATGCACGACCTGTGGACGCTGCGGGGCGTCGGGATCAAGCCCGACCAGTTCCCGATGATCCTCGGCTGCGACGGGGCCGGCACGCTCCCCGACGGCACCGAGGTCGTCCTGCACTCGGTGATCGGCGACCCCGCGTGGGCGGGCGACGAGACCCTGGACCCGAAGCGCACGCTGCTCACCGAGAAGCACCAGGGGACGTTCGCCGACACCGTGGTCGTGCCCGCCCGCAACGTGGTGCCGAAGCCGGCCGGTCTCACGGCCGTGCAGGCGTCGGTGATGGGCACCGCGTGGCTCACCGCCTATCGGATGCTGTTCACCAAGTCCGGCCTGAAGCCGGGCAGACGATGCTCGTGCAGGCGCGTCGGGTGGCGTGTCGACGGCGCTGGTGCAGCTGGGCCGCGCGGCCGGGATGCGGGTCTGGGTGACCGGACGCACCGACGAGAAGCGCGCGATCGCCGAGCGGCTCGGCGCCCACGCCACTTTCCCCTCCGGGGAGCGGCTGCCGGAACGGGTCGACGCCGTCTTCGAGACGGTCGGTGACGCCACGTGGTCGCACTCGATGCGGGCGCTGAAGCCCGGTGGGGTGATCGTCGTCTCCGGCTCGACCAGTGGACCCAACCCGGGTGCGGACCTCCAGCGGCTGTTCTTCCTCCAGCTGCGCGTCCTCGGCTCCACCATGGGCACCCGCGAAGAGCTCGGTGACCTGCTGCGATTCGTCGAGAACGCCGGCATCTCCCCCGAGATCGGGCTGGAGCTGCCGATGGATCGGGCCGCCGAAGGGTTCGCCGCGATGCTCCGAGGAAACACTTCCGGCAAGATCGTATTTACCAAATAAAACCGTCCGTCGCGCGAGATCGGCCGTTCGTCTAGCGGTACGGGTTCCTGAGAACCCCGATCGGCCCTCTCAGGACGTACAGTGTGTGACCGTGTCTGAGCCACCAAGTCGAATGGCGCCGGGGGGCCCCACGCCCCGGCGCCGCGAGTGACAGGTCTGGTCGAGCTGCTCGACCGATTGGACCGTGCCGTCGCCGCCGCGCTCTCCCCGGTCACATCGGCCGAGGGCGTGAGTCGTGACGGCTGGAGGGTGCTGTTGATGCTCGCCCGCGGCGGCGGGCGGAGCATGGGCGAGATCGCCACGCACACCGCCCTGCCCGCCCCCACCGCCACCCGCGTGGTCGACCGCCTGGTCGCCGCGCAGCTCGCCTTCCGCCGCACCGACCCCGTCGACCGCAGGCGAGTTCTCGTCCACCTCGCGGGCGGAGGCCGCGCCGTCGTCGAAGGTCTGCGGCGGGTGGAGCGCCGGGCGGGCGAAGCCTCGGCTCCGCCCACACCCCCGACGCGCGCAGCTCGCCGAGCTCCTCGAGGCGCTGGCGAGCCAGCCCGTCTGACCCCGAATCCCCCCGATCCCCGACCTACGCCCCCAACAGCTGGAGCGTCCGATCCAGCCACGCCTGATCCCGGACTCCCATGAACCGCCGGGCCACGGCCACCTCGGGTGCCCGCTCCCGCGACACGGTGGACGCCGCCATCAGATCGGCGACGGTCACCCCGTGGTCCGGCCGGTCCAGCAGCTCCACCGGGTCACCTGCGCACACCGCGCCGGCCCGTTCCACCGCCAGGTACGCGCCCGGCCGCCCGGCCGCGATGAACCGCTTGACGAGGTCGGGCACGCCGCGGAACGAGGCGAACACCCGACACGGGTTGCGGGTGCTGCGCACCTGCAACACCGCCTCGCCCACCTGCCAACGCTCGCCGAGCACCGCGCCGGTGCAGTCGACACCGGACACGGTGAGGTTCTCGCCCACCCCGCCCGGCCGGAACACCTGGCCGAGCTCGGCGACCCAGAACGCGAGGTCGTCGACCGCGTAGGCGTACACGGCCTGGTCCGGGCCGCCGTGGTGTTTCGTGTGGCAGATCGTGTCACCCTGCGCGCCGTCGACGGTGAGCAGCACCGGGCCGTCGACGGGGCGCTTGTCGATGCCGGTGCGCCCGTCCGGGGCCCGGGTGTCGATGTCGCTGCGCACGACGGCGACGTTGACGGACTCGACCCTCCCCGTCATCGGGAGGCCACCGCAGCGGCGCGGGACGCGGCGTCGCGCGCCTCCGCCATGAGCGTCGCCACCAGCTCGGCGGCCGGCAGCGGCCGCACGAGCGGGTAGGCCTGCCCCGCCCAGAGGTTCATGGAGGCCGGGTCGCCGTGGCCCCTGATCGGTCGCGTCATGTGGTGCACCTGTGGGTAGCGGCCGGGGCCGCGGCGGTGTGGTCGTCCAGGAAGCTGTTGCGGATGCCGCGCGCCGGGCGGCCGGTGAACGCCCGCGTGATCGCCGTGGCCGGGGCGTCGGGATCGGCGAGGGCGGCGCGGTGCGCGGGCTTGGTACCGGCCTCCGGGCAGGCCAGGAACGCGGTGCCGAGCTGCGCCGCCACCGCGCCCGCCGCCAGCACGGCGGCGACGCCTGCGCCGTCGACGATGCCGCCGGTGGCCACCAGCGGCAGGTCGGTGGTCGCGGCGACGAGCCGCAGCAGCGCGAGCAGCCCGTACTGCTGCCCGCCCGCCGGGTCTGCCGGGTCGTTGTCGAACACGCCGCGATGCGCGCCCGCCTCCATGCCCTGCACCACCAGCCCGTCCACGCCCGCGCCAACGGCCTGCCGCGCCTCCTGCGGGGTCGTGACGGTGGCGAGCACCTGCGTGCCGACCGCGTGCAGCCGCGACACGGCCTCCGGGTCGGGGCAGCCGAAGGTGAACGAGACCAGCGGCACCGGGTCGGCCAGCAGCAGGGCGAGCTTGTCCGGGTACCCGTCGTCGTCCCACACCGGCTCCCCCGGCTCCAGGCCCGCGGCGACGAGCCGTTCGCGGTACGCCGCCACGCCGGCGTCGCGGCGTTCACCGGGCAGGAACAGGTTCACGCCGAAGGGGCGGGCGGTGCGCGCCCGCACGGCGGACACGGCCGCACCGAGCGTGGCGGCGTCGAGGTAGCCGCCGGCGAGGAAACCGAACCCGCCCGCCTCGGACACCGCCGTCGCGAGCTCGGGAGTGGTGGAACCGCCCGCCATCGGTGCCAGCACGATCGGGGAGTGCAACGCGGTCAGCACGTGGACGACGCTATCCCGGCGCGGCCGGCGTGGCACCGGAGTTGTGAGCGGCGCGTCGCCGCGGTCGCAACGCAGCAACGCGTCGGCCGTGGCCTGGCCCGCCGCCGCGTACGGGAACGCCACGAGCAGCAGCGCACCGATGGCGATCACGAGGAATCGGCGCAGCCAGCCGCCCTTGACCACGAGCCACCCCGCGACGTAGGCGATCAGGAGCGGCAGGGTGATCGTGTAGAGCGCGGTGAGCTCGGCGGCGGGATCTTCGGTGGGTGGGCCACCCACCGCCGTCAGCACCACCCCGACGGCGACGATCACCACGATGCCGGCCACGAGGGCCGTCCACCTGCCCGTCGCCCGGCCCGCCGCGTAGCCGATGAGCAGCACGGCGAGCAGGACGACGCCCGTCACCGCAGGGGCGTAGGGCAGGAGACCGTCGACCATGCGCCCATCCTGCCCCCCGACGGGGTCAGCCGGTGAGCGGGTTGATCCATTTCAGGCCGGTGAAGCGGGCGAAGTCCGTGTCGGCGGAGCACACGCCGACACCGTGCTCGATGACCAGCTCTCCCAGCACGTCTGCATGCCGTTCGGCGGGATTGGGCACCCACCCGGCCGGGGCGACGAGCTGTTTGCGTCGACGATCACCGCGAGGACGGCCGGTCCAGGAGATCGAGTGCCGCAGCGACATCGGTCAGGTCGATCCGGGCTCCACCCGAGGAGGTCTGCTGGGAGAAGCGCGACCTCGGGATCTCACCCTGGGCCAGCCCGCGCCGGACCACCTCGTTGAGGGCGGAGCCGAGGCCGATGCCGCGTTCCTTCCGGAGCCGCTCCACGGCGGCCGCCACATCGTCGTCGAGGTTGACCGTCGTCCTCACGCAGCGAGCGTAGCGTCGTGATGCACGAGCTCGCGCCTCACGACGCGAGGCCCTACTTCTTCGCCTTGTCCGCCGTGGACTCGGTGGACAGTGCCGCGACGAAGGCCTCCTGCGGGACCTCGACCCGCCCGATGGTCTTCATCCGCTTCTTGCCCTCCTTCTGCTTCTCCAGGAGCTTGCGCTTGCGGGTGATGTCACCGCCGTAGCACTTGGCGAGCACGTCCTTGCGCATCGCGCGGATGTTCTCGCGCGCGATGATGCGGGACCCGATCGCCGCCTGGATCGGCACCTCGAACTGCTGGCGCGGGATGAGCTCGCGCAGCTTGGATGCCATCGTGGTGCCGTAGGCGTAGGCCTGGTCCTTGTGTCGGATGGCCGAGAACGCGTCCACCGGCTCGCCCTGCAGCAGGATGTCGACCTTGACGAGGTCGGCCTCCTGCTCGCCCGCCTCCTCGTAGTCGAGCGAGGCGTAGCCGCGGGTGCGGGACTTCAACGCGTCGAAGAAGTCGAAGATGATCTCGGCGAGCGGCATGGTGTAGCGCAGCTCGACGCGGCTCTCCGACAGGTAGTCCATGCCGCCGAGCTGGCCGCGCCTGCTCTGGCACAGCTCCATGATCGCGCCGATGAACTCCGACGGCGCCAGGATCGTGACCTTGACGACCGGCTCGTGCACCCGCGCGACCTTGCCGGTGGGCCAGTCCGACGGGTTGGTGACGATCAGCTCGGTGCCGTCGTCGAGCTCGACCCGGTACACGACGTTCGGCGCCGTGGAGATGAGGTCGAGGCCCGCCTCGCGCTCCAGCCGGTCGCGGGTGATCTCCAGGTGCAGCAGGCCGAGGAAGCCGCAGCGGAAGCCGAACCCGAGCGCAGCCGACGTCTCCGGCTCGTAGGTGAGCGCGGCGTCGTTGAGCTGCAGCTTGTCCAGCGCCTCGCGCAGCTCCGGGTAGTCCGACCCGTCGACGGGGTAGAGGCCGGAGTAGACCATCGGCCGCGGCTCGCGGTAGCCGGTGAGCGGCTCGGCCGCACCGTGGCGCTGGCTGGTGACGGTGTCGCCGACCTTCGACTGCCGCACGTCCTTCACGCCGGTGATCAGGTAGCCGACCTCGCCGACCCCCAGCCCGTCCGACGGCTTCGGCTCCGGGGAGACGATGCCCACCTCGAGGAGCTCGTGGGTGGCGCCGGTGGACATCATCTTGATCCGCTGGCGCGGGGTGATCTTCCCGTCGACGACCCGGATGTAGGTGACGACGCCGCGGTACGTGTCGTAGACCGAGTCGAAGATCATCGCGCGCGGGGGCGCGTCGGAGTCGCCCTGCGGCGCCGGGATCACGTCGACGACCTGGTCGAGCAGCTCGACCACGCCCTCGCCGGTCTTCGCGCTCACCCGCAGGACGTCCCAGGGCTCGCACCCGATGATGTGGGCGATCTCCGCGGCGTAGCGGTCCGGGTCGGCCGCGGGCAGGTCGATCTTGTTGAGGACCGGGATGATCGTCAGGTCCTTGTCGAGCGCGAGGTAGAGGTTGGCGAGCGTCTGCGCCTCGATGCCCTGCGCGGCGTCGACGAGCAGGATCGCGCCCTCGCACGCCTCCAGCGCCCGCGACACCTCGTAGGTGAAGTCGACGTGCCCGGGGGTGTCGATCAGGTGCAGGACGTGGTCCTTGCCGTCGACCCGCCACGGCAGGCGCACGTTCTGCGCCTTGATCGTGATGCCGCGCTCGCGCTCGATGTCCATGCGGTCGAGGTACTGGGCGCGCATCAGGCGCTCCTCGACAACGCCGGTGAGCTGCAACATCCGGTCGGCCAGGGTCGACTTGCCGTGGTCGATGTGGGCGATGATGCAGAAGTTCCGGATCAGCTCCGGCGGCGTGAACGTCTGATCGGCGAAGCTCACTCTGTTCCTTCTCCTACGGGGTCCTCCATCGTCCCACGCCGCACCCCGCGGGAGTCCGAACGGGTGAGCTACTCGGCCACGCGCTTCTCCGTTGCCACCTGCGGGGCCTCGTCCTCGTCGTCGGCGACCACCGGGTCGATGTCGGCCGTGCAGTACTTGCACTTCGTGGCGTCGATCGCCACGAACTCCTTGCAGCGCGGGCACTCCCGGCTGCCCTGCGCCTTGAAGTTGCCCAGCCCGAGCCGCTTGAGCAGCTTGACCATCCCGAACAGCACGGCCGCCAGCAGCAGGAAGTTGATGACGACGGTCAGGAAGGCGCCGTAGCGGATCTCCGAGCCGTTGAGCGTGAAGGTGAGAGCGGAGAAGTCGGGCTGCCCGAAGATCGCCGCCACGAACTGCATGATGACGTCGCCCGCAAGGCTGTCGACCAGCCCCGCGAACGCCGTGCCGATGATGAACCCGAGCGCCAGGTCCAGCATGTTGCCGCCGAGCGCGAACGCCTTGAACTCGCCCCACAGTCCCCGCATGATCGCCTCCCGAGCGCGGGCTCCACCGCCCGCGTCGCGGCCGATGATCGGGCGTAGCCCGGACGGATGCACGTCACGACATGCATCGCCCGCCGATTGATGCAGTGCGCACCGCCACCCGACCACGGGCGATCACGATGGGTGAGCGGATGGACACCATCCGTTGGATCTTCGGGCCAAGATCGTCATGTCTCGGCCCGGAGCGGCCCTCCCACGTGCCACGATTCTGGGGACCAAGAGCCGGCCCAACCGACCCCAGCAGCCCGGAGCGAGCGGTGACCCCAACGCGCACGGTCGGCGAGTGCGCCCTCCTCAGAGGCGCCGCCGAGTGCACGTGCGTGCAGGACACCGCCCACCTCACCGAGGAGCAGATCGTCACGCGGGCGCTCACCAAACTCCGTTACGACCAGCGCGCCGACCGGGAGGGCAAGGCCGCCGCGCGGCGCGGCCTCGACGCGATGCTCGACCAGGCCCGCGGCCGCGGCCCGGCCATGGTGGTCTCCGAACTGCTGCGGATCAGCATCATGGTCCGGCTCCTCGGCGAGGACGAGGCCGACGCCGATGACGTCGAAGCACTGCTGCAGGAGTTCGCCGAGCTCGCCGAGATCGACGCCGACCCGCTCCGCCTCGGCGAGGCCGCCACGCTGCGCGCCCACCGCACCGCCGTGTTCGGCCACGCCGAGAACGCGCTGGCCGACGCCGCCACCGCGTTCGCCATCCTCGTCGAGATCACGGCGCCCGCGCCGGGTCAGGACCCGGTCCGCTGGTCGGGTCACCTCGCCCACAGCCTCAACGGGCTCGTGCTCGTGCTCATCAAGCTCGGCTCGCACGAACTGGCCGACGAGGTGTCCCGGCGCGCCATCGCCGTCTCCGAGAAGGCCGGTTCGGAGATGGACCGGCTCGTGCACCACCTCAACCGCGTGCGGCTGCAGCTGTCGTGGGCGCTGCGGCTCGAACGGGGCGGGCGCGACGGGGGCGCCGCCACCCGGTTCCTCGCCGCGGCGCAGACCGCACGCGCCGCGGCCCGCCTCTGGACCACCGCGATGCGCACCACCCGGCCCGCCACCGAGGAGTGCTCGGTGATCGGCGCGGCTCACGCGCTGTGCAGGCCCGGCCCCGAACAGCTCGACATGCTCGTCGGCCTGCACCCGATGGCACACTTCCCCGAGGACCGCATCCTCCTGGCCATCGCCACCGCACGGTGCCTGCTGACGGCGGGACGCCCGGCCGACGCCGCCGCAGCACTCGAACCACTGCAGGCCGAGGTGCGGGCCGGGGCCATCTCCCAGACCGTGCTGACGCTCGCGCTGCACCGCGAGGTCGCCCGCGTGGAGCACATCGCCCGCGGCGCCGCCCCGTCCGAGGCACTGCAGCTCTACGCGGCGGCGCTGGAGAGCGAGCTGTGGGCACTGCGCGAGGCCCGCCACACGGCGCTGCGCAGCCACTTCGAGCACCAGCGGCTCGCCCGCGAGCACGGCGCCATCGCCGCCCAGGCGCTGGAGGACCCGCTCACCGGGCTGCCCAACCGACGCGCGCTGGACATGCGGATGGCGGAGATCGGCTCCGACCCGGCGGGCCACCCGTACTCCGTCGCACTGATCGACCTCGACGGGTTCAAGGACGTCAACGACGCCCGGTCGCACGCCGCGGGCGACGCGGTGCTGCGTGAGATCGCCGGCTGCCTGCGCTCGACCCTGCGCGGGCAGGACCTCGTCGCCCGCTACGGCGGCGACGAGTTCGTCGTGCTCATGCCGGCCACGCCGCTCGCGGTGGCGCGCGCGGCGCTGCAGCGCGCCGCCCGGGCCGTGGCCGCGCTGCCGGTCGACGTCGCGGCGGGCGTCACCACGTCGATCGGGGTGGTGCGCGCACCGGTGGGCGGCGAGCCGTCGGCCGCGCTCGCCGCGGCCGACGCCGCCATGTACCGCGCCAAGCACGCGGGCGGCAACACGGTGGTGAGCGGCGCCGCGGTCCCGATCGCCCACCGCTGAGCACCGCCCGATCCGCCTCGACCGGGGCGATTTCCTGTGGGATCAGGCGCGCTGTAGCATGGATCGTCGAGCGCCCGGCGTGACGTACGATCCCCGCCGCCGGTGCGGAGAGCGAGCAGTCCACCCGGCAGGAAGAACTCGAGGCATTCGCGTGGCCAACATCAAGTCCCAGATCAAGCGGGTCAAGACCAACGAGAAGCGCCGCCTGCGCAACAAGTCGGTCAAGTCCGCAGTCCGCACGGCGGTGCGCCAGTTCCGCGAGGCCGCCGAGGCAGGCGACACCGAGAAGGCCACCCAGCTGCAGCGCACGGCCGCCAGGGCCCTGGACAAGGCCGCCAGCAAGGGCGTCATCCACAAGAACCAGGCCGCCAACCGCAAGTCGGCGATGGCCAAGCGCGTCGACGCGCTCTGATACCGACACCACGGCGCCGATCCGCGAGATGCGGATCGCGCCGTTGTGTTGCCCGGTCAGAGTTCTTTCGCCGCCGGCACGAGCTCCCGGCCGATGATCTCCAGCGGGGTCAGCTCCCACACCCGCGGTACCCAGCCGTGCACCTCCTGCACGCCGAGCTTCGCGAGCCGCTCCAGGTCGGCGCGCAGCGCGTCCACGTTCTCGCCGCGCTCCCCGACGTCGAGCGGGGACATGACGGTCTTCTCGATCTCGTCGTAGTCACGCCCCACCGCCTCGCAGTGCCCACGCAGGATGTCGAGCTTGCGCTCCAGGTCGGGGCTGTTGAACAGGTTGCACGCCTGCGCGTACTGCGCCACCAGCCGCAGCGTCTTCTTCTCCCCGCCCCCACCGATCAGGATCGGCGGGCGGCGCAGCGGCTGAGGCCGGTTCAAGGTGCGGTCGAGCCGGTAGTGCGTGCCGGCGTAGGGCTCCTCGCTGTCGCTCCACATCTGCTGCACGATCTGCAGCGTCTCCTCGAGCCGCTCGAAGCGCTCCGCGGTACCCGGGAACGGCAGCCCGAGCCCGCGCGCCTCGTCGCCGTTCCACGCGGCCCCGATGCCGAGCATGGCGCGCCCACCGGACAGCACGTCGAGCGTGCTGACGAGCTTGGCGAGCATGCCGGGCTCGCGGTAGCTCACGGCCGTGACCCACGCGAGCAGCTCGACGCGGGACGTGCGGGCGGCCAGGTAGCCCAGCGTCGTGTACGCCTCGAGCATCTCGTGCTCGGGTGGGCCGAGCATCTCGATCTGCCACACGTGGTCCATGACGCTCACGCGGGTGAGCCCGGCGTCCTCGGCCGCGGTGGCGATGCGCGTCAGGTCCTCGGCGAGTCGCGCCGGGCCCGACGGGTAGGTGAAGTCCGCGATGTGCAGACCGATGTCCACTGGTGATCCTCCGTGCCTGTGTGTGCCGATCAGGGCTGCGTCCGACGCTAGTCCTCGCGATCTGCACGAACCGGTGGAGAAGGTGGCCCTGCTGATACCAGGCTCGTCGTCGCGCCGGGCCGGAACTCCGCGAGCAGCGCCACGATCTCCTCCCGCGCCGCGGCGACGTCACGGTCGGCGTCCTCGTGCAGACCCTCCACGACGACCAGCGCGTCGGTGGTCGTCGCCCGGGTCGCGCTCTGCGCGCTCTGCCGCCAGCACCAGCGCCGGGCGCACGCCACCCCGGACCGGTCGACGAACACCACCTCCCCCGGTTCCGGCGCGACCGCCTCGGAGGAGCCGAGGTCGGTGAACCGCTCGGCACCGGTGGCGAACCGCACGGTGATCTCGCCGTCGATCCCGGCGAGATCCACGACCGCGACCGGCAGCGCGTACCGGATGGACACGAGGTTGCCGATGTCGACGAGGGTGTTGATCGACGGGATGTCGCCGTGCTTGGCCAGCCTGCGCAGCAGCGCCTCGGCGGCGCTGCGGTACTGCGTCGGCTTCGCACCGAAGCCGGCGAACGCGCGCCGCCAGGCCGCGATCGACGGGAACTCGGCGGGCGGGGTGGCCGCGAGCCGCAGCGCGACCTCCTCCTGGGTCGTGCGGTAGCGCTGCAACAGCGCAGGTGGCGTGGGGTCGTTGGTCAGGCCGGATGCGTGGACGATTCCGGCGCGGACAGCCGCGTACCGGTCGAGCACGGCTCGGTCGTAGCGGAACACGCCGGCCACGCTAGGCCAGACTGGTCCCGTGACCGAGTCCACCGAGCCCGTGATCAACGGGACCAATCCGGGCCTCTACATCGAGCTCGGCGACCTCAGGACGCGCGGCTCCCGGGCACTGGCCGACGGGCTCGCCGACGCGCTGCGCCACGCGGTGCGCGGCGGGCGGCTTCCCGCCGGCACACGTCTGCCCGCGTCGCGGAGCCTCGCCACCGACCTGGCGGTGTCGCGCGGCGTCGTCGTGCGTGCGTACGAGCAGCTCGTGGCCGAGGGCTACCTGCAGGCGCACACCGGGCGCGGCACCGTCGTGAGCGACGTCCACACCGAGCCGAGCGCGGCCCCGGCGCCGGTGCGGCCGTTCGAGCCGGGAAACCCGGGCGTGCCGGCACTGGGCGCGTTCCCGCGCACCGAGTGGCTGCGGGCCCTCGAGACCGCGATGCGGTCACTGCCCGACGCCGAGCTGGGCTACGGCGATCCGCGCGGCCATCCCCGGCTGCGCCGCGCCCTCGCCGCCTACCTGGGGCGCACCCGCGCCGTCGTCGCCCCGCTGGACCGGATCGTCGTCACCGGCGGGTTCGCGCAGGCCGCCCGCGTGATCGCCGAGACGCTGGTCCGCCACGACGTCCGGGGGATCGGGGTGGAGGACCCCGGCTCGGTCGGCGTCGTCGAGACGTTCCGCATCGGCGGCCTCGAGACGCACCCGGTCCCGGTGGACGAGCACGGCATCGACGTCGACGTCCTGGCGGCCTCCGGGCTGCGCGCTGTCTCCGTGACGCCCGCCCACCAGTTCCCCACCGGCGCCGTGCTCGCACCCACCCGCCGCACGGCCCTCCTGGAGTGGGCCACAGCGAACGACGCGTGGTGGTCGAGGACGACTACGACGCCGAGTACCGCTACGACCGCTCGCCCGTCGGCGCGCTGCAGGGCCTCGCTCCCGACCGCGTGGTGTACGGCGGCAGCATCTCCAAGACCCTCGCTCCCGGCCTGCGTCTCGGCTGGGTCGTCGCACCGGCCTGGCTCGCCACCACCCTCACCGAGGTCAAGCACTGGGCCGACATCGCCGAGCCGGTGCTCGACCAGGTCGCGCTCGCGGTGTTCATCGAGACCGGCGCGCTCGACCGGCACATCCGCCGGACGGCCGTGCGGTACGCGGAGCGACGCCGGGCGCTGCTGGCCGCCGTGGCCGCCCACCTGCCCGGCTGGGCGGTCACCGGCGTCGCCGCGGGCCTGCACGCCGTGCTCGTACCACAGCGCCCGGTGCCGCCCGACGCCCTGGACGCCATGGCGCACGTCCCCGGCGGGCTGGGCGCGATCCCGCTCTCCGCCTACGCGCAGGCGGGCCGGTCCCGGCCGGGCCTCGTGGTCGGCTACGGCTCCGTCACCACCGACCGGATCGAACGGGGCATCGCGGAGATGGCCACGGCGGCGGCTCTCTGACGCGTTCAGCGCGTCCGCGAAGCGCCGGTTAATTCCCGGTTAAGCGTGCGGGGTCACACTGTCTCCCTCATCGAGAAGTGTGGTCGCCGTCGAGGTCGCGATCCCACCGTCATCAATCACGGAGGAGTCATGGCACCAGCAGTAGCATCAACCCGATCGGGCGACCTTGTCGTCGCGATGGACGACGTCACGGCCGTCGAGACTGTGGCCCTAGGCGGAACGCTGGAGGCGCCGGGCGCGATCATCGACGAGCCCAACACCTTCACGCTGAACACGAAGTTCACGTTGAAGGGGCCCCATGCCCCGCTCTTGAACGGCAAGGTGTTCGACGTCCAGCACCACTTCCAACGCATCGAGGACGGCCTCAACTTCAGGCTCAACGGGGGCAGCGTGACCGCGGCGGTCGTCGGGGGCCAGATCGAGATGCCCTACACCTCGGTGTCGTTCACGACCGGACCGGCGGGGCAGCTGCAGATCCCTCCGAATGAGACCGAGGGGACCTTCCGGGTACTGACCCAGCTCGTCGCGCAGGACCCGAACGTCCGTCGCATCGTCTCGGCGTTCCAGGACGGGACGCTCCTGCACGTCATCTGAACACTGCCGGTTCGCCGGCAGCACGTCGGCCGCCGGCCCGCGCCTGTCCTGCGGCGCGGCCGGCGGTGTACGAGGGGGGCCGGTGTGGATCACGCGGAACCATCGGTCACGTTGCTCGTCGATTTCCGGTTCCCGCCGGCTCCCCGGCAACCGGCCCGGATCGCCCACGTCGAGTGGACGGCACCGGGCTCGGGGGCCGCCGGGGATCGCTGGCTCGTCGGCGTCGTCCTCGATCCGTCGGACGGCGGGCCGCCGATCCGCCACGAGCAGACGGTGGCCTCCCATGGCAGTCGATCACGGCACGTCATCGAGGTGGAGATCGACGGCCCGGATGCAGGTCCGGCCGCCGCAACCTATCGGGGCATCGCGACCCTGAGTCGCCGGTCCACGCCTGCCGACGCCGGGTCGGTGGCCGGGTTCACCGAACTCGGCACCTTCCGGTTCCACCCCGCGCGACACGACCCGGACACCATCCTGACCGAACTCCGGAGGAGAAGGCGTCCACGCGCACCGCACATCTGATCGCGACGTCAGGCGGCCGGTCCGTCCCAGGCGATGCCGTTCTCGGCGAGCCACTCCCGGTGAGCGCGTTCCCGTTCGCCTTCCTCCGCGACGACGGCGACGGAACCCACCTCGGCGCCGCCCTTGCCGCCCGTGTGGATCGCTTGCTCGTCGCCCGCACGGACGATGACGTGCTCGAACTCCGGGAACCAACGGACCACCATCACGCGCCCGCAGGTGGGGCACGTCCAGCGCTCGGTGTCCGAGTCCGCTTCCGGCTCGAGCACCATCTCGTGCCGGGACTGCGGCAGGGCAGGGAATCCCATGTGGCCTCCACGCGGGGTCTCCGTCCGGGCAGGTCCGCGGGAAATGGTCGCACGAGAGGAACGGATCCGCCCTCTCAGACGGGTTCGCGTGCCCGGATGCGGGCGAAGAGCTGGTTCGTGAGCTCGCTCGGGGGCAGGTTTAGGCCGGCGCGTAGTTCGCCCACGCAGTCCTGGTACTGGCGGTGCGCACGGGAGTAGCGACCTTGGCGCGCGAAGCAGCGCATCAGCGCGGCATGCGCCTTCTCGTGGGCCGGCTCGAGAGCGAGGATCTTGCGTCCGGCATCCGCACAAGCGGCGTGGTCGCCCGCAGCGAGATGGTGGTTGCACAGGCGCTCCAGCACGTCCACATACGCTTCCTGCAACCTGCGGCGCGATCCTGCGGACCATTCCTCGTAGGGTTCGTCCTCGAACAGCGGTCCCCGGTACAAGGCGGCCGCCTCCTGGAGCGCGTCGGCCACGGCGATCCCGTGGTCGCCCCGGCAACCCGCAGAGACCTTCCGTTCGAACTCCTCGACGTCCACCCAGAGCGACACCATGGGGTTCAGCGCATAGCAGTCCTCGTTGAACAGGACGTGGTTCACCCCGTCGTCGCCGGCCCGCAGGAAGCGGCGCAGACCGTGGACGGCGACGTTGAGGCTGTTGCGTGCGGCGTCCGCCCGCGCCTCCGGCCAGAACCGATCCATCAGCAGTTCCTTCGGCGCCGGACGCCCCCGGTGCATGACCAGGTACTTGAACAGTGACTTGACCCGGCGGTTCGGCCACGGCGCGAGCAGCGTGCCGCCCCGGTGGACCTGCGTCGGGCCGAGGAAGTGAATGGCCAGGTCCGGTGGCCGCGGCAGCTCGGCCGCCGTGACGCACGGGGCCGGGGGGTCCGCCACGCCGATGCTTCGCCGAGCATCACCTGCAGCCGGATACGCAGCGTGGCCTCTATCCGGAGATGTGTCTCGAGCACGGCCTGCTGCTCCTCGCACGCCAGGCACAGCTCGAGCGCCGCACGCAGCATGCCGGCCCGGACCATGTCGCCCGAGGCGGCGATGTCCCGCTCCAGCACCCGCACCACACGGGCAGCCTCCGCGTAGCGCTGCTCCCTGAGTAGTCGGGCCGCAGTCTCCAGTAAGGGATGACGCACCGGACCCCCTCGACGGCAGTCTCGCACCCGGACAGCGCCCGACGACCGCTACCGGCGCAGCCCCCGACTCCCATCACCGGTTGTGGTCGTGACTTCTCACAGAGTTGTTACGAACACACGGAGCCGATTGTGGGTCCCTGTGATTCCAAGTTCGGCCGTTCGGCGGCCTGCCGAGAAACCGCATCGGAGCCCGCCGGGCAAGGGTCAGAAAGCCGGCCAGGGGATCGCCGGCCCGTAGCCCGACGGCTCGGGGTAGCAGGACTCGTCGAGCAGGTGCTCCACCCGCCGCACGAGCGTGCGCAGCTCGCGCCGCGTGATGTGCTCGGACAGCGCCTCGGACAGCGCTCCACCCAGCTCACCGCGCAGCCGCTCCAGCATCTCCACCACCGGCCGCGGCAGCGGCTTGCCGACCCAGCCCCACAGCACCGTGCGCAGCTTCTCGTCGGTGTGCAGGCACAGGCCGTGGTCCACGCCGTAGACGTTGCCGTCGACCCCGGCGAGCACGTGCCCACCCTTGCGGTCGGCGTTGTTGGCGACGACGTCGAACGCGGCCATCGCCTGCAGCTCGGGGGTGTCGGCGTGCACGAGCACGGCGGGCTCGCCGCGGTCGCCGCGAGCCCGCAGCACCCCGATCCAGCCCGGGGGCACGTCCTTGGGGCTACAGACGTCCACGAGCTCGCGGTGCTCGTCGGTGTCGACCCAGATCTGCACCATGCCCGGCCCGAACGGGCCGTCGCGCAGCACCGTGGGCGGCACGACCTGGAACCCGCCCGCCTCGGACACGAGGTGGCGGCGACCTCCCGCCCGGCGAGCGTGCCGTCCGGGAAGTCCCAGAGCGGCCGCTCGCCGCGCACCGGCTTGTACACGCACTCGGCGGCCAGCCCGTCGAGCGTGATGTTGCCGAAGAGGGTGGCGTTGGACGCGTCGACCAGGCGTCCGGTGATCTCTATGCGGCCGTGCTGCAGCAGTCCCGGCACGGCCGGGTCACGGGGGTCCACCGGTCTCGTGTCAGTCTTCGACCGGGGACCGTTGGTGGTACCCGTTGAGCCGCACGCAGACGTGACCCTCCGGGTCGAGCGGCTCGGCGCACAGCGGGCACGGCGGGCGGCCCGCGGAGACCACCCGCTCGGCGCGGTCGGCGAATGCCCGCGCCTGCAGCGGGGAGAGGAACACGCGCAGGGCGTCGGGGCCCTCCTCCGTGTCGTCGAGGACGACCGACTCGTCGACCTCCTCCTCGGTGACGGCGAGCAGCTCCACCACGATCGAGCGGGACTCGGCATCCCAGCCGAGGCCCATCGTGCCGACGCGGAACTCCTCCTCGAGCGGCACCGCGAGCGGGTCGAGGTCGGTGCCGGGTTCCTCGTCGGACGGGTCGTCGTCGGAACCGAACCGGCGGGCCACCTCCTGCAGCAATGCGCCGATACGGTCGGCGAGCACCGATACCTGCTGTTTCTCCAGCAGTACGCTCACCGTGCGCGCCTCCTGGATCGCCTGGAGGTAGAACGAGCGGTCGCCGGGCTCGCCGACGGTGCCCGCGACGAAGCGCTCGGGCTGGCGGAAGACGTGGATGACGCGTGACATGGCGACGTCGAGGGTAGACCGCTCCGGCTCGGACGGCACGCCCATGCAGGTTAAGCGCCGGTGTCGCCGCCCACGACGGCGTCCGAGCTGCGTGCGGGGGCCTTGCGTCGCCTGCGTTTCGGCGAGGGCGGGATCAGGCCGGCCACGTCGCCGCCCAGGTCGTTCACCCGCGCCACGAACGGGCGGGTCTCGGTGTAGTGCACGACGCTGATCGACCCGGGGTCCACGACGATGCGCTGGAAGTTGTCCAGGTGGGTGGCCAACGCGTCGGCGAGCACCGACTTGATCACGTCTCCGTGGCTGCAGGCCAGCCACACCGCGTCGGGGCCGTGCTCGGCCGCGATCCGGGCTCCGTGCCGGCGCACCGCGGCGACCGCCCGCGCCTGCATCCCGGCCAGCCCTTCACCGTCCGGGAACACGGCGGCCGACGGGTGGGCCTGCACCACTTTCCAGAGCGACTCCTTGACCAGCGTCTTCAGCTCCCGGCCCGTCCAGCTGCCGTAGTCGACCTCCGCGAGCTCCGGCTCCGTGCCCGGCACGAGTCCCCGTGCCTGCGCGAGCGGCTCCACGGTCTGCTCGCAGCGCAGCATCGGGGAGCTGACGATCGCCGCGATCGGCACGCCTGCCAGCCGGTCGACCAGCTTCTCGGCCTGCGCGCGGCCGGTGTCGTCCAGCTCGACCCCCGGGCTGCGCCCGGCGAGCACGCCGGACGCGTTGGCGGCCGACCGGCCGTGGCGGAGCAGGATGAGCGTGGTCACGAGCGCCCAGCGTACGTGTGGTCGAGCGGCGGCGATCCGCCCCGCCGATCAGAGGCTCGGCGATCAGACGGCGCTGAGCCAGCCGGCGCCCAGCGCCACGAACAGCACAGCGCCCAGTGCCACCCGGTACCAGACGAACAGGTAGACGCTGTGCCGCTCGACGTAGCGCAGCAGCCATGCGATCGTCGCGAAGCCGATCGCGAACGCGATCACCGTGGCCACCAGCATCTGCGGCCCGGTCGGTCCGTCGCCCGCGAACACGTCCGGGATCTGGAAGATCCCCGACGCCACCACGGCCGGGATGGCCAGCAGGAACGAGTACCGCACGGCCGCGGGGCGGGTGAAGCCGAGGAAGAGGCCCGCGGTGATCGTGCCACCGGACCGCGAAACCCCTGGGATGAGCGCCATCGCCTGTGCGAAGCCGAGCAGGATGCCGTCGGCGATCTTCATCTGCTGCAGCACGAGCCGCTGCCGGCCGATCCGCTCGGCCAGCCCCAGCAGCAGACCGAACACCACGAGCGTGGTGGCGATGAGCCACAGGTTGCGGGCGGCGGTCTGGATCTGGTCCTCGAACAGCACGCCGAGCAGGCCGATCGGGATCGTGCCGATGATCACCAGCCAGGCGATCCGGTAGTCCGGGGTGGCGCGGACGGCGGCGGACCGGAAGCCGCGCACCCACGTCATGAACAGGTGGCCGATGTCACGTGCGAAGTAGACGAGCACGGCGGCCTCCGTGCCGAGCTGCGTGACCGCGGTGAACGCCGCACCCGCATCCCGCCCGAAGAACACCTCGGACACGATCCGCAGATGCGCTGATGAGGAGATCGGGAGGAACTCCGTCAGCCCCTGCACGATCCCGAGAACGATCACTTCCAGCCACGTCACGGCGGGACCGTACCGAGGGGCCCCGGCCGGCCCGACATAGGCTTCCGGTGTGCGACGGCGACGGATCGGGGGGAGCGGACTGGAGGTCTCGCAGATCGGGCTCGGCACGATGAGCTGGGCCGCAGGCACCGACATCGACGACGCCACCGAGCAGCTCACGGCGTTCGTCGACGCAGGCGGCACGCTGGTCGAGACCGCCGAGAGCTACGGCGACGGCGCCGCGCAGGACATGCTCGGTGAGGTGCTCGCCACGAGCGTCCGGCGGGAGGACGTGATCCTCGCCGGGCGCGGCGGGGTGCCGGGCGGGCCGCTGGGCGACGGCGCCGCCCGCGGGGCCCTGCTCGCCGGGCTCGACGCCGTACTGGACCGGCTCGGCACCGACCACCTCGACCTCTGGCAGCTGCCCGGGTTCGACCCGCTCGTCCCCGTCGAGGAGACGCTCTCGGCCGTGCAGGTCGCGATCTGCTCCGGCCGGGCCCGCTACGCCGGGCTGGTCGGCCCCACCGGCTGGCAGCTCGCCACGATGGTCGAGCGCGGACGGGTCCTCGGCGGCCTCACGGTGCCGGTGTCGGCGCAGGTCGAGTACTCGCTGCTGTGCCGTGACCCCGAGACCGAACTGCTGCCCGCCGCCCTCTACCAGCAGGTCGGGGTGCTCGCGTGGGCGCCACTCGGGCGGGGCGTCCTCACCGGCAAGTACGTCGACGGCACCCCCGCCGACTCCCGGGCCGCCTCCCCCGACCTCGCCCCGTACGTCGAGGCGCGCCGCACCGAGCGCTCCGGCCGGATCGTCCACGCCGTGCTCACCGCCGCCGACGGGCTCGGCACCTCGCCGCTGTCGGTCGCGCTGGCATGGGTGCGCGACCAGCCCGGCGTGAGCTCCGCGATCGTCGGCGCCCGCGACGCGGCCCAGCTCACGGCCTCGATGGCCGCCGATCCGCTCGTCCTCCCCGCGGAGATCCGCGCCGCGCTGGACGACGTCAGCGACCCCGTCTGAGGTTCCGCGGCGGTGGCACGGCCGTCCGGCCGCGCCTATGGTGTGGGCATTCCACCCGGCGTTCACCACGACGTCAGATGGCGACGTCAGATGGCAGCCAGTGCAAGGGAGGTGAGCCGGTGGCGCGGAGCAGCCCGACCGGCACGGTCGAGGGGGATTCTGCCGACGGGGACTGGGAGTACCGCCCGGTCCAGCTCCCGGGTGACGTGTCCCGGATGACCGCGGCGGTACGACTGGCGATCCAGGCCGAGTTCGGCGGCTGGGAGTTGTCCCGGGTACGGCTCTACCCGGGCGGGGTCCGCAAGGTGGTGCTGCGCCGTCGGCGCAGCTCGAGAATGCTGCCGGAGCTCTCCGTCTGACGCCTCATCGCGGCGAGGACATCCGCAGCGGCTCCGAAACCGGCGACCCGAGCAGCGCGAGCGACCTTGCGGTCTCCGAACCCCGCTCCGCGTGGTAGATCACCAGCAGCTGCCCGCCGGAGTCGGCGATCGGGAGCTTCTCGCGGCGCAGCTCCAGCATCCCGACCTCCGGATGCCGCATCCGCGTCAGCCCGCCCGCGAGCGGCTTGACGTCATGGCGCGCCCACAGCCGCCGGAACAGCTCGCTCGCCAGTGACAGCTCGCCCACCAGCTGCGCGAGCCGCGGGTCGTCGACGTCGGTGCCGAGCGACGTGCGGAACGCCGCGACCATGCCACCGATGAACCGCTCCCAGTCGGGATGCAGATCCTGCTCGTCCGCGTCGAGGATCATCGACCGCAGCCGGTTCTCCCCCGGCCGGATCCTCGGCGACAGCGCCGTCGCGAGCTCGTTCGCCGCGAGCACGTCGAACATCCGGCTCTCGACGAACGCCGGCAGCCCGATCACGTCGAGCAGCAGGCGGACGCCCACCGGTACGACCTCGCGACGCGGCCGCCTCCTCGGCCGGGCGGTGGAGAGGCTCAGCAGGTACTCGGTGGCCGTGGCGTCGAGCGCGAACACGCGGGCCAGCGCCTCGAGCACCTGCGGTGACGGGTTCCGGTCACGCCCCTGCTCGAGCCGCAGGTAGTAGTCGGCGCTGATCCCGGCGAGGGTCGCGACCTCCTCGCGGCGCAGGCCCGGCGTGCGCCGCACCCCGGCCACCCGCAGCCCCACGTCCGCGGGGTTCATGAGCTCGCGCCGCGCCCGCAGGTACTCGCCGAGCGCGTTGGACCTGGTCACGGCCTCATCGTAGGCCCGGTCCGGCGGCCGATCCTGGTCCTGGCGGTCCCAGGGTGAACGGGGAGTCCCCACGATCCCCGGACCCGACGAACACTCGGGTCATGGCACTCCACGATCTCGCCGGCGGCCGCTTCCGCATCGGCGACATCGACCTCACCCGCGTCGGGTACGGCGCCATGCAGCTCGCCGGCCCCGGCGTCTTCGGGCCGCCGGCAGACCGCGACGCCGCCGTCGCCGTGCTCCGCGCGGCCATCGACCTCGGGATCAACCACATCGACACGGCCGACTTCTACGGCCCGCACGTCACGAACGACATCATCCGCGAGGCCCTCTTCCCCTACGCGGACGACCTGCACATCGTCACGAAGGTGGGCGCCCGCCGCGACGAGAACGGCGGCTGGCCGCACGCCCGCACACCTGCCGAGCTGCGCGAACAGGTCCACGACAACCTGCGGAACCTGAAGCTCGACGTGCTGGACGTGGTGAACCTGCGCGTCGGCGGCTTCGACACCCCCGAGCCGGGCTCGATCGCGGAACAGTTCGAGGCGCTCGCCGAGCTGCGGCAGCAGGGCCTGATCCGCCACCTCGGGCTCAGCACCGTCACCGCCGAGCAGCTGGCCGAGGCGCAGGGCATCGCGCCCGTCGTGTGCGTGCAGAACCTCTACAACATCGCCCGCCGCGACGACGACGCGCTCGTCGACCTCACCGCGCAGCAGGGGATCGCGTTCGTGCCGTACTTCCCGCTGGGCGGGTTCTCGCCGCTCCAGTCGGAGGCGCTGGACGCCGTCGCGAAGCGGCTCGACGCGACGCCGATGGCCGTCGCGCTCGCCTGGCTCCTGCAGCGGTCGGAGAACATCCTGCTGATCCCCGGCACGTCGTCGGTAGCGCACCTGCGCGAGAACGTGGCGAGCGCAGCCCTCGACCTCCCGCCGGACGCGCAAGCGGAACTGGACGCGATCGGAAGCTGACCCTCCGGCCAGGGCACACCGCACACATCGGATGTGGACCGCACACGCGCCCCGCGATGTGTGCCGTCCCCACCCGAGGTGTGCGGTCACGCGGAGGCGTCAGTGGTCCGCCCAAGACACCTCAGGGGGGCGCGGGCTGCCCGCCGGGCCGGGCGCGCCGCGGAAGCCGTACGGCGCCGGGGCGCGGCCGGGCTGCACGAACCAGCACTCCCCCGGTTCACCCCGCTCCAGGACCGCCTCGATGGCGTCGGCGACCTCCTCCGCCGTGAGCAGCGGGAAGTCGCCGAACCGCGGCTTCGCGTTCGCGATCAGCGGGGTGTCGGCGAAGCCGGGGCACACGGCGTTCACGCGGATCCCGTCGGCCGCGAGCACGGGCGCCGCCGCCCGCACGTACCCCACGACCGCGTGCTTGGTCATCGTGTACAGCGCGTCGCCGGGCATCGGCACGAGCCCGGCCAGCGATGCGGTGGCGACCACCCGCCCGCCTCCCGCGCGGCGCAGCGCGGGTACGGCGGCCGTCAGCCCGAACACCACGTGATCGACGTTCACCCCGACGATCCGCCGGTAGCCGGCCACGTCGAGGTCCTGAACCCCGGACTGACCGGCCGTCACCCCGGCGTTGAGCAGCACGACGTCCAGCCGGCCGAACGCGTCCTCGGCAGCGGCGACGTGAGCGGTCATGCGCTCCGGGTCCGAGACGTCGCCGGCGAGCGCGATGCCGCCCACCCCGTCGGCGAGCGACCGGGCGGCCGCCTCGTCCCGGTCGGCAACGGCGACCCGCGCCCCGGCCGCCGCGAGCCGCCGGACCGCGGCCGCCCCGATGCCCGACGCACCGCCCGTGACCAGGGCCCCCTTACCCGCGAGGTCCATGTCAGCAGCTCCTCAGGAACCGGTCGAGCACCCGGGTGCCGAACCTCAGCGCGTCCACCGGCACCCGCTCGTCGATGCCGTGGAAGAGCGAGGCGAAGTCCAGGTCGGGTGGCAGCCGCAGCGGGGCGAACCCGTAGCACTGCATGCCCAGGTCGGCGAACGACTTGGCGTCGGTGCCACCGGACAGCATGTACGGCACGGTCTTCGCGCCCGGGTCCTCCTCCCGCAGCGCGGCCGCCATCGCGTCGGTGAGCGCGCCCTCGAACGGCGTCTCGACGGCCCGCAGGTTCTGCACCCACTCGCGTGTGACGTCCGGCCCGAGCAGCTCGTCGACCTCCCGCAGGAACGCCTCCTCCCGCCCCGGCAGCACCCGGCAGTCCACCACCGCCTCGGCCGTGGACGGGATGACGTTGGCCTTGTAGCCGGCGGAGAGCATCGTCGGGTTCGCGGTGTCCCGGATCGTCGCACCGACGATCTTCGACAGCGGCCCGAGCTTCGCGATCGACCCCTCCAGGTCGTCCTCGGGGAACTCCAGCCCCGTCAGCTCCGACATCTGCTCGAGGAACGCCCGCACGGTGTCGGTGAGCACCAGCGGGAACGTGTGGTTCCCCAGCCGCGCGACCGCCTCGGCCACGTGCGTCACGGCGTTGTCGTCATGCAGCATCGACCCGTGCCCCGGCCGGCCGCGGGCCCGCAGCCGCATCCACGCGATCCCCTTCTCGGCGGCCTCGATGAGGTAGACCCGCTGGTCCTCACCGAAGGTGAGCGAGAACCCGCCCACCTCCCCGACCGCCTCCGTGCACCCCTCGAACAGGTCGGGCCGGTGCTTGACCAGCCACTGCGCCCCGTACGACCCGCCCGCCTCCTCGTCGGCGACGAACGCGAACACGATGTCCCGCGGCGGCACCACCCCGTCCCG
Source organism: Pseudonocardia sp. CNS-004 (assembly GCA_001942185.1). Lineage (GTDB taxonomy): Bacteria > Actinomycetota > Actinomycetes > Mycobacteriales > Pseudonocardiaceae > Pseudonocardia. The sequence goes on along the minus strand of MKJV01000065.1, from coordinate 54,602 downwards.
CTTGAACTGCCGGGCGACGGCCAACGTCATCCCGACCATGTCCTTCATGTCGACTGCGCCCCGGCCCCACACGTAGCCGTCCTGCACCGCCCCGGAGAACGGGTGCACCGACCACTCCGACGGATCGGCCGGCACCACGTCCAGATGCCCGTGCACGAGCAACGCCCCGCGCGACGGATCGGCCCCCTCCAACCGGCAGAACACGTTGGACCGCCCCGGCGCCCCCGACTCGAGCACCTCCACCTCGTACCCGACCTCGGTGAGCCGGCCCGCCACGTACTCGGCAGCCTCCCGCTCCCCCGTCGTCGTCTCGAGATCGCCCGTGTTCGTCGTGTCGATGCGGATGAGCTCCGACGTCAGCTCGACGACCTCGTCCTCGGCTGCTCCTTGCCTGGTCACGCCGATCTTCCTACCACTCCGAGTACCGGTCGCGGGGGTGTGGAGGGGGTGGGCTATCCTCTCCTCAGCAAGTCCGAGTGGCGGAATGGCAGACGCGCTAGCTTGAGGTGCTAGTCCCCGAGTAGGGGGTGGGGGTTCAAGTCCCCCCTCGGACACTCAAAGGTTGCATGCCTGCGACAGACGTCGTACCAGTGTCAGAACTGGCTTGAACACCCGCGCGTGGCATCGACGCGCCCGCGGCGGTGGTTGTCGTGACTAGCGCCGCCATCGCGCCCCTGCTCTTCCCGGCACGACCACGCAGCGCTGGAGTAGCACATCCACCCCGGGTGGCCGCTGTCCCTCGCCGCCGGTTGTCGCTGCCGGAGCCTCCGCTCGCGCGCACTGCGGACACGGTCTACGGGATGTCCGCCCTCGATTGCGGCGGACGGATCGCCGATCGCACCGTGATGGATGCACTGGGTTGGATGCCCGGCACCGGGTTGGACCTCGACGCCACCCGCACCCACCTCACGCTGCGTGCAGCGATCGACGGCACATTGGCCGTGAAGGACCACCGCTATCTGTGGCTGCCCGCCGCGGCCCGGCACCTGCTCGATCTGCGGCCCGGCGATCGGGTGCTGCTGGCTGGCCGCGCAGCCCACGCAGCAGACACTGGTGGTCTACCCACCCGCCGCCCTTGACCAGTTGCTGACTCATCGGCGGGCGGCCTCGAACGGCGGTGGCCGTGATGAGTAAGCCAGACACCCGACCGACAGAATCCGAGCACTGCAGAGGTGGACGCCGCCCGACTCCTGCTGACGCGCCTCGGGCTGAGGGCCCAGGACCTCCTCGATACACCGGTCTCCCTGCCGACAGCGCCGACCTTCCGCGACTACATCCCGATCATCGCCGCCGGGGTACGCCCCGGCACCCGCCGGGTCTACAGCAGCTACTGGAACCGGATCGACAAGCACTGGGGCGAACGCCGAATCGACGAACCCACCCCGTCGGATATCCGCCAGCTCCTGGTCGACATGCAGTCCGAACTGGTGATCCGCCGCAGCGGACGCGGCGGCCACAGCGCCACCGAACACATGATCGCCGCGCTGCGCTGCCTCTACCGCCGCGCCGAGGAAGACGGCCTAATCAACGGCGCAGCCAATCCCGCGAAGAAGGTCACGTCGCACGCGGCACCGGCGCTTGCCGCGTACGTCGCGCGGAGGAGCTCCTGGGCAGGGGGGTCGGCGAACGGCGCTTCGCGCTGCACGCCGCGCTGCTCCTCGCAGAGTCTCTCGGCAACGTCGTGCTCTCCGACGGCACAATGTGAACGGACCACGTTGGTCGGCAGCGCAACGGCTGGCTGACCCACCGCAAGCCGGCGTCGCACCGGCTGCCGCACCGCCGACACCGTTCTTCATCCGGTCGCGTCGCCGGGGACCTCATCGGCCATCGGGCAGTGTCCACCGCCCGATCATGTGCCGGACGGCCCGGCGTTCCGCTCGCGTCCCGCGGCTTCAGCCGTCCGGATGCGGCGGAGTGCCAGGTCGGCGGCCGCTGTGCCCGTGGTGGTGCCCCGTGCGGCGGCATCGGCGATGACGCGGCGTGCGGTGTCGAAGATCGCCTCCACAGCGCGGCGTGCGTCAGCGGCATCACCGTCGGCGACTTCCACTGCCGCCTGGATGAGGCCACCGGCGTTGGCCAGGAAGTCCGGGACCCAGACGATCCCGCGGCGAACCAGCTCCGCCTCCAGCCCCGGGTGGGTGAGCTGGTTGTTCGCTCCTCCGCAGACGACCTGGGCGGCGAGGGCTTCGGCGGTGGCCGTGTCCAGCGTTCCCCCCATAGCGCACGGCGCGTAGACGTCGACGGTCTCGGCGAGCACCTCCGGGGCGAACCGGACGCCGGGGAACGCCGCGCGGGTCCGGCCGACCGCGCGCTCGTCGATGTCGGAGGCGACGACTTCGGCCCCCGCTTCGACGAGCAGGCCGGTCAGCCGGTGCCCGACCTTACCGAGGCCCTCGACCCCGACCCGTCTCCCGGCCAGCGAGCTGGTGCCCCACCGGGCCTCGGCGCCCGCGCGCATCGCCTGGAACACCCCCAGTGCGGTGTTGAGCCCGCTGTCACCGGACCCGCCGGCGGCGGTGCTCCGGAACGCGACGTGCCGGGTGGTGCGCCCAATGATGTCCATCTCGTCGGAGTCGGTTCCGACGTCGCCGGCGGTGACATAGCGGCCGCCCAGCTCGTCGACGCACCGCCCGAAGGCCTCGAACAGCTCGGGGCGTTTGTCCGTGCGGGGGTTCCCGATGATCACGGCCTTTGCGCCGCCGTGGTCGAGCCCGGCGACAGCGGCCTTGAAGGTCATGCCCCGCGACAGACGCAACACGTCGGTCACGGCCGCCGCCTCGTCCGGGTAGGGGTACATCCGGCAGCCCCCGATCGCCGGGCCGAGGGCGAGGGAGTGGATCGCGATGATCGCTCGCAGGCCGCTGTCGGGGTCGTGGCAGAACAGGACCCGCTCGTGCGGGGACTCCCGGGACTCGGGGTGGTCGAACACCCGGAGCCGATCGGTCGGGATGTCGTCGACGACGGTCATCGTGGTCCTTCCGGAGTGGTCCGATCACCACGTCGAGCTCATGGCGGTCGGTGTGGCCTGTCGCGATCCGAGCTGATCGAGCGGTGACAGAACCGTGCGGTATCAGATACAAATGGCACAACAAAAGGGCATCAACTGAGCATTTGGGGCGGCCACCGTGCTCGGTGACCGGGAGGAGCTGAGCACTGTGATCGCCATCGACCGCCTCGACGCCAGGTTGCTCGGGCTGCTGGCCGAGGACGCCCGGCGGGGAGTCGCCGACCTCGCCCGGCGGGCCGGCGTCACGCGCAACACCGTCCAGTCCCGGATGCAGCGTCTCGAGCGCAGCGGCGTCATCCGGAGCTACCGGCTCGACGTCGACCTGGAGGCGGCCGGCGTCGAGGTCCAGGTGCTGGTGGCGCTCGAGGTCGTCCAGGGCCGGATCCCCGAGGTGGTGGACGGGCTCGCCGCGATTCCCGAGGTGCTCGAGGTGCATGTGGTGACCGGTCAGGCGGACCTGCTGGTGCGCGTGGCCAGCGCCACCCAGTCCGGGCTGCAGCCGGTGCTGCTGAAGATCTACTCCGTCCCGGGAGTGGCGCGCAGCAACACCAGCCTGCTGCTGTCGTCGCCCTGCCCTACCGGGCAGGGCCGCTGCTCGACGCGGTCACCGAAGGGTCGGACTTCGGGCGGGCGACCCCGTCGCCGTGACCGCGGCGGCCGACCGTGATTGCGAAGTCGGCGAGATTGTGGCTAGGGTTCCCCGTTGCCTGGAGCGGCCTGATGACACCGCTCGCCAGTGCGCATGTCCTTGCCCAGATGCGTGCCGCGGTTCCGCCGTGGGTCCGTGACGGGTTCCTCGCGCCGGGTCCGGTGCTGTCATCAGGAGCTGTGATGCTCGATCGCCTTCCCGCCCTCTCGCTCGCCGATCGGGCCGGTCACCGCCCCGATCCGGTTCCCCTCGCCGGTGTCCCGGTGCTCCCGATGCCCGAGCACGTCGTCGAGGCCGTCCGCAGGGTGGCGGGCACGCCGTTCCCCCGGATCAGCCGGGGATCTCCGGCTCTCCGCGCGGCGCTCGCCGGCCCGCTCGACGCGGATCCGGAGCGGGAGCTGCTCATTACCCACGGGGCGCAGCACGGGATGAGCGTGGCCCTGCGCGCGCTCCTCACGCCGGGCGACGAGGTGCTGGTCCCGGCGCCCACCTACTTCTTCGACGGGATGCTCCGCATGGCCGGGGCGCGGCCGGTGTACGTCCCGACCCGTGCCGGGGACGGCTGGGCGGCCGACCCGCAGGCCCTGGAGGCGGCGATCACCCCGTCCACCCGTGCGCTGCTCCTGTGCAACCCGAACAACCCGACGGGGCACACCCCGACGCGATCGCAGCTCGCCGACCTGGTCGACCTGGCGGCGCGGCACGGGCTCATCGTGCTGTCGGACGAGTCCTACGAGCGCTACGTGCACGACGGCCCCGGTTACGTCCCGCTGCAGGAGCTGCGCGACCGGCACCCGGACCTGGTGACGGTGACGAGTCTCAGCAAGAACTACGCGTTCACGCACTGGAGGATCGGGTACGTGCACGCCCCCGGGCCGCTGCTCGATCGCATCCACGCCGCGTTCGAATGGGACGCGATCAACGTCGGTGACATCCCACAGGTGGCGGCCGAAGCGGTGGTCACCGGCCCGCAAGACTGGCTCCGACCGGCGTTCGGCGGGTTCCGGCGCAAGCGGGACCTGCTACTCGACGTCCTGGGCGCCGCCGGTGTGCCGGTCGTCCGCCCGGCCGCGGGAATTTTCGCCTTCCCGGATCTGGGGCGGCTCGGGACGGGACGCGGGCTGGAGGACGCGCTGCTGGCCCGAGGCATCGCCGCGCTCGCCGGGGGCGCCTTCAGCGGCCCCGACGATCACGCCCGGATCCTGTACGGCGGCCCCGAGGACGGCATCCGGGAACTTGGGTGCCGGCTGACGGGATCAGGGGGACGGGAGTAGCTCGATCGGTGCGCCGGCCACCGCTGCGCTGGTGGCCAGTGCACCGACGATCTCCCGGCGAGCCGACGCGGTGCGGCGGGCCATCGCCGCGCGCGAGGCCTTCGGGTCCCGGGCGAGGATGGCGTCCACCAACGCCTGGCGCTCGCCGATCCGACCCGGCGGCATCGAGGGATCCAGCCGGATCGCGAGCCGGATCACCCGCTCGATCCCGTCCATCGCCTCGATCGCCGCGGCGGCGAGCCTGCCGTTGCCCGACCCGTTCGCGATGATCGACTCGAACTCGTAGTTCTCGCGGAACCTGGCCTCGAACCCCGGTCCACCGAGCTGGCTGTCCCGGTCGTCCACGCAGAGCTCCCGCAGCCGGTTCCCGTCGCGCTCGGAGAGCCCGCGCCGGGCGGTCAGCGCCGCGGTCTCGGTCTGCAGCAGCGCGCGGAGCGCGCACAGGTCATCGGCGTCGCCCAGCGTGACCGGCGAGACCACGTACCCGGAACGCGCGAGCGGCGTGACCAGGCCGTCCCGGTGGAGCCGGGCGAGCGCCTCCCGCACCGGCGTCTTGCTGAGCCCGAACTCGCGGGCGACGGCCTGCTCCGAGAACTGGGTTCCGGGCTGACGGTCGAGCTCGATGATCGACCGCTTCAACCGCCGGTAGGCCGTCTCCATGAGCCGGTCGGCCGGTGGGGGATCGCGGAGCAGATCCGGCTCGAAGCGCACTCGCAAAACGTAGCAGTGACGTCCTCATGACATCCGCTTCCGACCAACTGAGATCTCAGAGAGGACTTGCTGAGATCTCAGATTGGCCTTACTGTGACCGCGCGATGCCGCCGTCATCACGGTGTCGCGTCCCACTCACCGCAGAGACGGGAGATGCGCCCGTGCCCAGTACGACCACCGCCGCCTGGCGGGTAGGTGCCGACGTCGGGGGAACGTTCACCGACGTCGTCGCCCTCGGCCCGGACGGACGGATCGTCCCGATGAAGGTCCTGTCCACCCCGCCCGCCTACGGTGAGGGCGTCGTCGCCGCGACGACCGCTGCCATCACCACAGCCGGGGCGTCTCCCGCCGAGGTCGGTGCGATGCTGCACGGGACCACGGTCGCCACGAACGCGATCCTCGAGAAGGACGGCGCGGTGACCGCCCTGGTCACCACCAGCGGTTTCCGCGACGTCCTCGAGCTCGGGCGGCTGCGTCGTCCCACCCTCTACGACCTGGGGTGGTCCAAGCCGCCCCCGCTGGTCCCGCGTCGCAGGCGCGCCGAGCTGAACGGCCGGATCCACGCGGACGGAACGGTGGATCCGCCACACACCCCGGAGGATGTGGCCCGGCTCGCGATGCGGATCCGCGGCAGCGGCGCCGCCGCGGTGGCCGTCTGCCTGGTGAACTCCTACCTGAGGGCCGACGAGGAACGACGGGTGGCCGACGAGCTGCGCAGCCTCCTCCCCGGGCGGTACGTCACCGCCTCGGTGGACCTCGGTGCCGAGCCCGGAGAGTTCGAGCGGACGAGCACGGCCGTCGTGAACTCCTACGTCGGGCCGGTCGTCCAGGACTACCTGACCGCCCTGGAACGCGACCTGGTCGCGGCCGGTGTGACGGTCCCCCTGCTGGTGATGCAGTCCGGCGGCGGCCTGCTCGACGCCGGGAAGGTCGGGCGCGACCGGTCGAGATCATCGAGTCCGGACCGGCGGCCGGTGTGACCGCGGTGGCCGCACTGGCCCGGGCGATGTCGTTGCCCGGCGCCGTCACCTTCGACATGGGGGGCACCACGGCCAAGGCCTCGCTGATCGAGTCCGGCCGGCCGTTCGTGTCCGCGGGCTACGAGGTCGGCGGGGGCATGAATGTCGCACGCGGGCTCGGGTCCGGCGCCGGGTACCCGGTGCGGGCACCGTCGCTCGACATCGCCGAGATCGGTGCCGGCGGGGGCAGCATCATCGCCACCGACGTCGCCGGGGCGCTGCACGTGGGACCGGCGAGCGCGGGCTCGCGACCGGGTCCCGCCGCCTACGGCAACGGGGGCGAGCACCCGACCCTGACCGACGCCAACGTCGTGCTCGGTTACCTCAGCGCCGAGGCGCTGGCCGGCGGCCACGTGCGGATCCATCCCGAGCTGGCGGTGAAGGCGCTCGCCGGGGTGGCCGACGAGCTCGGCGCCGATGTGCTCGAGACCGCGCGAGGTGCTTACGACGTCGCGGTATCCGGAATGACCACCGCGGTCAAGGCGGTGACGAGCGAGCGGGGGCGGGACCCGCGCGAGGCCACCATGGTCGCGTTCGGTGGGGCCGGTCCGCTGTACGGCGCCGCGCTCGCCCGCGAGCTCGGCATCGACACCGTCGTCGTGCCGGCCCACCCGGGCTTGTTCTCCGCGCTCGGGCTCCTCGTCGCCGACGTCGAGCGCCACGCCTCCACCAGCCACACCACCGAGCACGCCGACGCCGGCGCCCTCGGACGCGAGTTCGACGCCCTGGCCGCGCACGTCGACTGGGAACTGCGGTCCGCGGCCCCCCACCGGGACGTCGTCGTCGAGCGGAGCCTGGACATGCGCTACCGCGGCCAGCGGTTCGAGCTGCGCATCCCGCTGCCCCCCGGACCGATCGACCGGTCGACCCTGGTGCACGCCCGCGAACGCTTCCACGCCGAGCACCGCAGCACCTACGGACGCCGCAGCGCCGACGAGCTCGTCGAAGTCGTCACCCTCCGCGTCCGCGGCAGGGTCGAGACCGGCGTCCGGCTGGACGAGGCGCTCGCCGCCCCGCTGCCGCCGCCCGGACCCGAGCGGAGCCGGCGGTGCTTCTTCGCGGGGCAGGAGATCGACGTCGCGGTGATCGACCGTGCCGCCCTGGGCGGCCAGCCGCGGCCAGGGCCGCTCGTCGTCGAGGACATGGATGCCACGACCCTCGTCCCGCCGGGGGCGGCGGCCCACCGCGACCGCCTCAACAACATCGTCATCTCGTGGAGCAGGCCGTGATCCGGGACGCCGCGACCTTCGAGGTCTTCCGCAACGCCGTCTGCGGCGCCGCCGACGAGATGGCGATCACCGTGCTGCGCACCGCGCACAGCCAGATCGTCGCCGCCAGCATGGACTTCTCCGCCGCGCTGTGCGACGCCCGCGGCCGGGTCATCGCCCAGGCGAACACGTGCCCCGTGCACCTCGGGTCGATCCCGGACGCGATGACCGCGATCCTCGACCGCTTCTCCGGCGGGATCATCGACGGCGACGTCTACGTCCTCAACGACCCGTCGGCCGGCGGCATGCACCTGCCGGACGTGTTCGCGGTGACCCCGGTCTTCGCCGGGACGGTGCTGGCCGGCTTCGCCGTCAGCGTCGTCAACCACGCCGACGTCGGCGGATGGGCGGCGGGCTCGATGGCCGTCCAGTCGACGAGCATCTTCGCCGAAGGGGTCCAGATCCCCCCGTCCCGGCTGGCGGAGGCGGGCCGGACCAACGACAGCTTCCTCGAGCTGATCCTCCGCAACGTGCGCGAACCCGAGCTGTTCCGCGGCGACCTCGACTCCCAGCTGGCCGCCAACCACACCGGTGCCCGGTGCTTGCTGGAGCTCGTCGACCGGCACGGGACGGACGACTTCGGCCAGCTCGTCGACGAGCTCCTCGACTACTCCGAGACGCTCGTGCGGACCCAGCTGGAGAACACCGTGCCGGGCGCCTACGAGTTCGCCGACCAGATCGACGACGACGGCCTCGGCAGCGGGCCGATCCCGTTCCGGGTCCGGGTGACCGTGGACCGCGACGGCCTCGAGTTCGACTTCACCGGCAGCTCCCCGCAGGTCGGGTCGGCGCTGAACGCCACCGCGTCGTTCACCCGCTCCGCCTGCTACGCCGCCGTTCAGGGACTGCTCGCGGGCGACGTCCCGGCCAACAGCGGCTTCTACCGCGCATTCCGCTTCGAGATCCCGACGGGCTCGATCCTCGACGCCACCCGCCCCGCCGCCCGCGGTGCCCGGGGACTGGTGGCCTACCGCATCATCGACACGGTCCTCGGCGCCCTCGCACCGGTCTTCCCCGACCGGGTCCCCGCGGCCGGCGACGGCGGCCCCAACTCGGTCGCGATCGGCATCACCGAGGCCGACGGCAGCTCCACGGTGCTGTGGGACATCCTCTGCGGAGCGTGGGGGGCCCGCCCCGACCAGGACGGCATCGACGGCGTCAGCCCTCTCGGGGCGAACCTGGCGAACACCCCGGTCGAGGACATCGAGCGGTCAGGCCGCGTGCGCATCGACGGCTACGGCTACCTGACCGACACCGCCGGCGCCGGCCGCTACCGGGGCGGGTTGGGGACCTTCCGGGACATGACGGTCCTCGCCGCGGAGGCCACCGTGCAGATCCGCTCCGACCGGCGCACCTCACTGCCCTACGGGCTGGACGGCGGCGGGAACGGCACGCCGTCGCTCAACCTCCGCGACCCCGGTCCGCACGAGGTGCTGCTCGACGCCAAGCCGCACCTCACTGTGCCGGGCGGGACCCGGCACCGCCAGATCACGGCCGGTGGCGGCGGGTACGGAGACCCCCGCACCCGCGACCCCGAGGCCGTCCTCCAGGACGTCCTCGACGAGAAGGTGAGCCGGGCCGCGGCCCGCGACGACTACCACGTCGTCGTCGACGGCGACCGCGTCGACCTCGCCGCCACCACGGCACTCCGCACGGCCCGCTGACACCTCGACGAGGAGGCAAGGACATGAGCAACGACGCCACCGCGCCACCCGCCGCCGCCGACGACCAGGCGATGCGCCAGCTCTGGCGACGCATCGCTGGCGGGTCATCCCCGTCGTCGGCTGGCGTACCTGATGAGCTACATCGACCGCGCCAACCTCGGGTACGTCGCGCAACCGATGTCGCGCGAGCTCGGGCTCGACGCCTCCCAGATCGGGCTCGCCGGCGGGCTGTTCTTCCTCGGCTACGTCCTCGTCGAGGTTCCGAGCAACATGGCCCTGCGGCGGTTCGGCGCCCGCAAGTGGATCACTCGGATCATGGTCACCTGGGGGCTGGTCACCGCCGCGACCGCCTGGGTCGACTCGGCGGCCACCCTCTACCTCGCCCGCACGGCACTGGGCTTCGCCGAGGCGGGGCTGGCCGCCGGGATCCTGCTCTACCTGACCTTCTGGTTCCCGCGGCAACAGCGAGCCTGGGTCATGACCGCGTTCTTCCTGATGATCCCACTGGCCTCGATCGTCGGCGCCCCGCTCGCGGCGGCCCTGCTGTCCTGGGGCGACGGCCTGCTCGACATGACGTCGTGGCGGTCGCTGTTCCTCGTCGAGGGCGTGCTGACCCTGCTCATCGCGATCCTGGTGTTCACGCTGCTGCCCGACCGGCCATCCGACGCCCGCTGGTTGTCCGACGCCGAGCGGGCGCGGATCGAAGCCGCGCTGCACGACGACGAGCGCCGACGGGTCGAGACCGGCGCCATCAGCGGCTTCGGCGCCTCGCTGCGCAGCGGCCGCGTCTGGGCCCTCGCCGGCGCGTTCTTCGCCATCGTCTTCGGCCTCTACCCGCTCGCCTTCTTCCTGCCGACCATGATCTCCACGATCAGCGACGCCGCAGGCGGCGACGTCAACAGCGTGCTGGTGTCGGCGATCCCATCGGCGTTCGCGATCGTCGTGACGATCGCCTGGTCGCGCTGGGCGGGCCGCCTCGGTGCGGTCCCGGCCACAGTCGTACCCATGGCGGTCGGCGCGGCGGGCCTGCTGCTCGCGACCATCGCCGGCAGCGGTGCTCTCTTCGTCCTCGCGGTGTGCCTCAGCGTCGCGGGCATCTACACCGCGATGCCCCAGTTCTGGCGGCTCCCCCCGCTCGCGCTCACGGGCGCGGCCGCGGCCGCCGGCATCGCAGTGATCAACTCCGTGAGCAACCTGAGCGGGTTCCTCGGGCCCTACGTCACCGGAGCGATCCGCGACGCGACCGGGAGCTACACCTGGGCGCTGGTCACGATCGCCGTTGTCATGGTCATCGGCATCGTCGTCGTTCTGACGACCGGTCGTCGGATCGAAGCGACTGCGGGCTGACGACGTTCGCGTCGACGGGTGAAAGCCCGAGGCCCCATGACGTCGCCGCCGGCTGGAGATCGCCGATCTGTTGCCCCGAATGCCGCGCCAGGTGGCCGTCGGATCGCGGGAGCTCGGCGGCCCGACTCGTCGCAACCAAGGTGGCCGCACCCTGCTGGCCCTGGGCAGGTTCCCCGGCTCTCGGCGCTGGCGCTCGCCGGCTCCCGGTTCCCACCATCATGGCCGGGCACGCGTACTGGACGATCGAGGAACCGACAGTCGCAACCTGCAGCGGGTCCAGTTCCACAAGAACATGGCGATGCTGCGCGGCCTTGCGGGAAGCCGGTGCGCCAACGCGGCCGGAAAGGCAAATAGCAGGTATGTTGTCCTACATGTCAGTACAGGACAGGAATGCGGACTCGCGGGTGTCCACCTACCGCGAGCGCAACTCGACCGCGGACCGCGCCCTCGACATCCTCGCCCTGTTCGACGAGGAGCGACCGATCATCACGGGTGCCGAGGTCGCGCGCCACCTCGGCACCGCCCGCTCGACGGCCTACCGGTATCTGCAGAGCCTGGTCGGAAGGCGCTTCCTCGAGGAGGCGCCAGGGGGCGGATTCCGGCTCGGGCTGCGGCTGTTGGAGCTCGCCCGGCTGGCGCGCCGTTCCTACGGGCTGTCCGAAACGGCACTGCCGGTGATGATCCGGCTCGCCGCGGCCGTGCACGAGTCGGTCCTGCTGACCCGACGGGTCGGGGACCTCGTGGTCTGCCTGGACCGCGCGGAGTCCGCGACGCACGCGGTGCGGATCTCCTACGAGCGGGGCAGCACGCTGCCGGTCAACGCGGGAGCGTCCGCGCTGGTCCTGCTGGCCTGGTCGGATCTCGCGGAGACCAGGGCCCTGCTGGAGCGGACCGACCTGCGGGCCTTCACCCCGGCCACGCTGATCGACGTCGACGCCTGATGGACCGGCTCGCCGAGATCCGTTCGTCGGGCTACTCGGTCACCTCCGGCGAGCTGGACCCCGAGGTCCTGGGGATCGCCGCGCCGATCCGCGACGAGGCCGGCACGGTCGTTGCCGCCGTCAGCGTGGCCGCCGTGGCCTCCCGGGTCCCGGCGGACCGGCAACCGCAGGTCGTGGACCAGGTCCTGGACGCCGCACGGGAGATCACCGCGGGGCTGGCTCTGATCGCGGGTTGAGGCCGGTCAGGACTCGCGTCGCACCCTGTTGGTGAGCGAGCCGATCCCGTCGACCTGCACGGTCACCTCGTCGCCGTCGGCCAGGAACACCTGCGGCTCACGCCGGAACCCCACCCCACCCGGGGTGCCGGTGAGGATGACGTCGCCGGGGAGCACGGTGGTGAACTCCGAGACGGTTGCGATCAGCGTCGGGATGTCGAAGATCAGCCGGGACGTGTCGGAGTCCTGCAGCTTCTGCCCACCGAGGATGGTCCTGACCCCGGCGGCGGCGACGTCCACCTCCCCCGGCAGGACCAGGTACGGGCCGAGCGGCGTGGACCCATCCCAGGCCTTGCCCTGCAACCACTGGTGGGTCTTGTACTGGTAGTCGCGCATCGTCACGTCGTTGGCCACGGTGTAACCCAGCACGTACCCGGCGGCGTCCTCGCGCGCGATGCGGCGACCCGACCGGCCGACGACCACGGCGAGCTCCACCTCGTAGTCCACCTGCGAGGACTCGGCGGGCAGCAGGATGTCGTCGCGGGGGCCGATCAGGCTCGAGGCGAACTTCGTGAACAGCACGGGATAGGTCGGCAGCTCACGGCCGGTCTCGTCGACGTGCGCGCGGTAGTTCAGCCCGACACAGATGATCTTGTCGGGGCTCGGGACGACGGGGCACAGGTACACCTCGTCCACGCCCACGGACTCGGCGGGCAGCTCCGGGGCGCCCGCCAGCACGTCGACGGTGGTGTTCCTGCCGATCTCGGTGAGGCCCTCCAGCGGGACGAGTCGGTCGCCGTCGACGCGACCGATCCGGCGCCGGCCCTGGTGTTCGTAGGTGGCGTAAGGCATCGGATCAGTTCCCTTCCGAGGTGCGGCGCCAGCTCGCGAGCTGCCCGCCCCACAGGTTGACGCTGTTCGGCACCGGCTCCCAGCGACGGGTCACATAGGTGACCCGGTCGTCGTGGAACTTCTCCATCTCGGCGGAGAGCTCGACGTGGTTGCCGGCGGGGTCGTCGAAGAACACGAACAGGTTGTTGCCGGGGCCGTGCCTGCCGGGCCCCCACACGACGTCGACGCCGTCGTCGGTGAGCCGGTCGCACCAGGCCTTGAAGTCCGCCCACTCGGCGAGGTCGTAGGAGTAGTGGTCGAGCCCACCCGACCGGCCGGTCTCCACCACGGCGAGGGTGTGGTGGTCGCGATCGCTGCGCAGCCAGGCGAAGCGCCCGTCGGCGAGCTGGTCGGAAATCCGGAAACCGGCGACACCGACGTAGAACTCGACCATGGACGGCAGGTCCGCGGTCGAGAGTGTGACGTGCTGGTACCGGATCGGCCGCCGGCCCGTGTCGGCGGCGTGCTCACCCTCCCGGCGAACCGCGGTGTGGAAGTGCACCGTGTTGCCGTCGGGATCGGTGCACACCAGGCCCCGCGCCGGCCCGACGGAACCGTCCAGGTGGCTCGGGTCGAGCTCGCCGGTCGGGTACCCCGCATCGCGCAGCCGCTTCTCCAGCCCGGCGAGGCCGTCGACGTCGCGGACCTCGAAGCCGATGTGGTCCAGCCCGGCCGGCCCGGCAGCAGGTCCACGACGTGGTGGCCCGTGCCCCAGCCGAGGCGGGTGCCACCGCCTGGCAGGTCGGCCGACGGCACCAGCCCCAGCACCCGGCCGTAGAACTCGGCGGTGGTCGCGACGTCGGGCACGCGCAGACCGATGTGCGAGGTCGCCGTGCGGCGCAGGGCGCGGCGGCCTCCGGTTCGTGCAGTGTCATGCGGGCGGGACGTGACATCGGTGGGTCTCCTCCTCGGGGGCCGGCGTGGATCAGCCGGCGGTCAGGACGGGCGCCGCGTACGCGAGCGGGCCGAGCGACGGGGGTTCGGCCGGCCGCCAGGCCCCGGCGACGAAGCGGTCGGGTCGCACCAGAACGATCCGTCCGTGGTAGCCGGCGAACTCAGCGTCGAGCCGGCCGTCCACGTCGACGAGCACACGCGGCCCTGGAGGCAGCCGGTCCATGGTCGCCACCTGCGCGACGCTCGGATGCAACGCGGCGGTGAGCTCGGCGGCTGCCGCCAGCTCAGGCGGGTCGACGCCGACGCCGAGCAGGGCCCAGCCCGGACCCAGGAGCTCGTCGAGCAGCGCGGTGCGACCGGCGGCGGTGTCGAAGGCCCGGGGCTGCCCGAGCAGCACGCCCACCTGCGCACCGACGTTCCCCGCCGGGGGGATGACGAGGCCCGCCCGATAGGCGTGCGCGGGGCGGTAGCGCATCTCCTCGTAGAACGCTCGCTTCGCCGGGTCGCGCAGCGCGTTCGCGAAGTGCGCGTCGCGGCGGCGGGCTAGGCGCGGGTCCGTGGTCATGACGACCCGCCCGAGCCGCTCGGACAGTCGCACGGTCGCCTCGGTGTGCGGGCGGCGCTCCTGCTCGTAGCTGTCGAGCGCGGCCGGGTCGAGCCGCCCGGCGAGGACCTCTGCGAGCTTCCAGGCCAGGTTGGCGGCGTCCCGGATCCCCGAGTTGAGCCCTTGTCCGGCGAACGGCGGCATCATGTGCGCGGCGTCGCCGAGCAGGAACGCCCGGCCGACCCGCCAGCGGTCGGCGACGAGCGCGTGGAACCGGTAGACCACCGCGCGCTCGACCTGCTCGGGACCGAGCGCGCGGAACGGCAGCAGAAGCCGCTCGACCAGAGCGAACTCGGGGGCATCGTCCGGCACGCCCTCGCCGGGGCGCAGGAGGAACTCGTAGCGGCACCGACCGCCGCGGCCCGGGATGACGACCCGGGGCCGTTCGGGATCGCCGTGGTGCATGCCGTACCGCTCGTCGTGCGGGTCGCCCAGCACGTCGACCACCAGCCAGTTCTCCTCGTAGCTGCGGCCCGACATCCCGATGCCGAGGCTGCGGCGGACCACTGATCGACCGCCGTCGCAGCCGAGGGCGAACGCCGCACGGACCCGGCCGGCGCCGGATACGGGATCCCGGTACGACACCTCGACTCCGCCGCCGTCCTCGTCCAGGCCGACGACCTCGGTGCCCGTGTGCACGGTGGCCAGCGGCTCTGCGACGAGGTGCTCGTACAGCTCCCGCTCCAGGTCGGGCTGCGCGAAGGGGTTCTTGAACGGATAGCCGTGCCGGTACGGCTGCGGCGAGCGGGCCTGGAAGACCGGACGGCCCTCGGCGCCGTAGTACCGCGTACCGATGCCGGGCACGATGACCCGCAGGATCCGGTCGACGAGACCGGCCGCCTGGTACACGCGCAGGGCCTCGTCGTCCAGACTGATCGCCTTCGGCTCGTCGCTGGTGCCGGCGTTGCGCTCCAGCACGGTCACCTCGACGCCGCGGGCCGCGAGCAGAGCAGCGGCCGTCATCCCCACCGGCCCCGCTCCCACGACCACCACGTCGGTATCGAGTCGCACCATCCACGTCCCTTCCTCGACGTCGGTCACGGTAACCGGGACCTGTCCTGCAAACAAGGACTTGCTGTTCGTTTTTCAGGACATTATTCTCGGTCGCAGTTTGCCGGACCGTCATCGACGAGGAGTCCCGATGCGCCCTCTCACCCTGAAGAGACCCGCGTCATCGGGCCCGACGTCCTGGGGCGTGGTGGCCCTCTGCGCCCTCGTGGTCCGGCTCGCGACGCGGCCGGGCGGGCGGAGCACGGCCGAGGCCGTCGGCAGCGCGGCATGACCACGAGAGGCCAACCGAGCACGCCCGAGACACACGGAGTCCGCATGGCAGCGACCGACGCACCGGACGCCGATCCGGCCGAGCAGGTAGTCCTCGCCCACCTGGCCCTGGCCGCGGCCGGGCAGGCCGACCTCATCTGGGGGCACGCCGCGGTCCGGGACCCGCAGGGCCGAGGAGCATGGACCAAGGCCGCGGGCTGGGGCTTCGACGAGGTGGACATGGACCGCGTCGTGCTGGTCTCCCCCGACGGAGAGGTCCTCGCCGGCGCCGGGCCCCGGCACGTCGAGTACGCGATCCACACGGCGGTGATGGCCGCGCGACCCGACGTCGGCTGCGTGGTGCACACCCACGCCGAGGCGGTCACGGCCTTCGCCGCGCTCGACGTCCCGCTCCGGGCGCTCAACCACGACGGCGTCCTCTTCGCGGGCAACCTTCCGCGATATCCCGGCAGCGGCGGCCTCATCCGCACCCCGGCCCTGGCCGCCGACCTCGCCCGCGCCCTCGGCGACGCCCCGGCCTGCCTCCTGCCCCGGCACGGTCTGGTCGCCGTCGGCCGCTCCCCCGCCGAAGCCGTGATGCACGCGGTGCTCCTCGAACGCGCCTGCCGGGTGCAACTCGCCGCGATGGCCGCCGGCGAGCCGACCGACGTGTCCGACGACGCCGAGGTCGCCCACAAGTGCGGCGAATGCTGGAACGAGACCCAGATCGACGGCGGATGGCGCTACCTGCTGCGTCGAGCCGCCCGAGACCCGCACTTCCCGCTCCCCCGCTTCTCGGAGACGCACCGATGAGCACCACCGACCTCATCACCATCATCGGCCTGCTGCTGGTCTTCGCCGTCGGCACCTTCACCTCGACGAACCTCGGGGCTCTTGCGTTCGTCGCCACGTTCCTCATCGGCACGAGCCTCCTCGGCGAGAACGCCGACACCCTCCTGTCCGGGTTCCCATCGACCTGTTCATGCTGATCTTCGGGGTCACCTACCTCTTCGGGATCGCCGCCGTGAACGGCACCCTGGACTGGTTGGTCGGCCGCCTCGTCCGGCTGGTGCGCGGCAACGCCTCGGTCCTACCCGCGCTGCTCTTCGTCCTGGTCAGCGCGGCGGCGAGCGCGGGAGCCCTGGCCCCGTCCGTCGTCGCGATCTTCGGACCCGTCTCGCTCCGCCTCGCCCGCCAGATGGGCATCAGCCGCGCGCTGGTCGCGATCATGGTGGTACAGGGCGCGAACGCGGGCGCGCTCACCCCGATCGGCGGCCTCGGCCCGCTCGTGAACGGGATCGTCGAGCGCAACGGCCTGGACCTGAGCCCGATCACGCTGTTCCTGCTGAACTACGCGTTCAACGCCGTGTTCGCCGCCGCGGCCTACGTCATCTTCGGGCTCGCCGCCCGCGCCCGCAGGCCGCTCCCGGTTCCGGCGCACGCCGCGCGCCGGGCACCACGACGACGCTGCCCGACCCCGCCCCGACGACCGAGGCGCCCGCCGACGAGACGCCCACGCTGAACACGGCGCGCGGCTTCACCCTGGCCGGCATCGCCGCCCTCGCGGTCGGGATCCTGGTCCTCGGGCTCAACATCGGGCTGCTCAGCCTGTCGATCGCGGTGCTGCTCCAGCTCGCCTTCCCCGCCGCCGCCGCGGGAGCGCTCGCCCGGGTCAGCTGGCCCGTCATCGTCCTGATCTGCGGGGTGGTGACCTACGTCGAGATGATGCAGCGCGCCGGCACGATCGACGCAGCGGGCAACACCATCGCGGGCCTGTCACCGGTGCTGGCCGTGTTCCTGCTGAGCATCGCCGCAGCGTTCATCTCGGCCTTCGCGTCGAGCGCGGGGACCATCGCCGCGATCGTCCCGCTCGCCCTGCCGCTGGTGGCCACCGGCGGCATCGGCGGTACGGCGGTCATCGCCGCCATCGCCATCTGCACGATCGCCGTCGACGCGAGCCCGTTCTCGTCCACCGGCGCGTTGGCCGTATCGAGCGCGCATCCCGACGAGGAGCGGCAGGTGTTCCGCACCCTGCTCCGATGGAGCCTGAGCCTGGTCGTCGTGGCGCCTGTCGTCACGACCGGCGCGCTGCTCCTGATCTGAACGTGAACGCTCGAACGTCATCGCGGGCGAGAGACCCTGCGGCAGGCTACGGCTGGGTGATCGCATCGGTGAGCAGGTAGTCCGACACCTGGTCCACCCCGCCGCCGAGGGCCCGGCGTGCGGAGGCTGCGCTCCCGGTCGGCCCCAGGACGGGCCCGTCCCGCTCGACGAGCACGGGATCACCCCGGCGGCGGTCGAGCCAGCGGCGGAACTCCTCGCCTCCGATGAGCGTGGAGTAGGCCAGCGACCCGGCATCAAGCCGGGGCCGCAACGGGACATCCCAGGTCTACGTCGTCAACGAGGTACGCGACCGGATCGACTCCCTCGACGCCGCATCACACACGAGAGTCGTGCAGGCCATCGACCCTGGCCGACGTCGGCCCCAGCCTGGGACGACCGCTGGTCGACACCACCCACGGGGTCGACGATTGCCAACCTCAAATAACTGCGGCCAGGCAGCGTACGGATCTTGTTCGCCTTCGACCCGTGGCGCGACAGCATCCTGCCCGTCGCCGGCGACAAGGCCGGCCGATGTAAGGAGTGGTGCCGCGAATCGATCCCACTGGCCGAACAGCGCTACGAGCGCTACCTCAAGGAGCGAGCCCGGGGGGAGGAACAGCAGCGATGACCGGCCACGTCGCATGGAACGACATCCGCGCCGACCACGAGGCCCGCGCGGGCGGGGAAGCCGCGGGCGAAGCGGGCAAGCGCGAGATGCTCGCCGAAGTCATCAGGGCTGGATCCCGGCAGCCGCGAGGAACGCGTTCGTCGCCGGAGGAAGCGGTCCGGCGCGAGGAAGATCGGGCGCCGGCAGCCGGGACGGATAGGTCGCAGGACGCACTCGCCCACCATCAACGGCGACATCGGCGTCCACCACAGCGCGTAGCCGATGCCTTCGCTCACCAGTGGGAGCACCCCGTCGATCGCCCCGAGCTCGATGGGGGTGGGCACCCGCATGCCGCGCCTGTCGAGCTCGGCCTCGAACCAGCGGCGCGCAGTCGAGCTGTCCAGCATGGGCTGGCCGTTCGAGGAACTCATCTCCTACGCCTCCCGCGCCACCTGGGTGCGCGCAGGCGACGTGCTCGGATCGGGCACGTGCGGCAACGGGGGCTCCCTCGCCGAGCTGTGGGGCCGGCTCGGCGAGCTCTCCCCTCCCCCGCTGCGGCCGGGAGACGTGGTGGAGATGACCGTCGAGGCCATCGGCACCATCCGCAACCGCGTCGTGCCCGGCGAGGAACTCCCGCCGGTGCGCCCGGCCCGGCGGCGGCAACGAACGAGGAAGCGGCCGGACTGAACGTCGGCAGTCGCCTGATCTCGCTCTGCTCGAGACGGCAATGAACCTGTGTGGTGTCCGAGGCGCTGACGAACACCGCCAAGCACGCGCAGGCCTCGGTCGTCACGGTTGCCGCGGACCTCGCCGACGGCGTGCTGCAGGTCTCCGTTCGCGACGACGGCATCGGCGGCGCGGACTTCGCACGCGCCGGCGGGCTCGTCGGCCTGCGGGATCGCGTCGAAGCGCTCGGCGACCGGCTCTCGCTCGCCAGCCCGCGCGGTGCGGGGACCACCGTGTGGGCGCATCCCGCTGGTCGAAGCCGACAGCTCCATCGTCGATGCGCGGGAGCGCGGTTGAACGAGCGGTCGGCGATCTCCATGACGATCCGGCACAGCGGTGGTGCGTACTGGCGCGCTACCGGGTCACGACGCCGGCGCCATGTGATCGAGCCAGTAGCCCACGACGTCGTCTCGGAAACGGTCGTCGTCACGCAGGATGCTGGTGATCGCCAAGCCCCGCAAGAAGATCAGCAGTGAGTCGAACGCGAGCCGCGAATGCTCCGGGTCCGCCTCGGCGGTGGCCTTCTCGAAGATGTCGCGCAGGGCACGCCCCAGCCGCCGCTCCGGCGGCATCAGCGCCGCGCGCAGCTCCGGATCGGTGCGGGCACCGACCCACAGCTCGAGTGCGGCGAGAAAGGGTGGGCCGGACATCGCCGTGCTGATCGCCGCGACCACCTCCGGCAGGGCGTGTGGCCCCGGCTCGATCTCGTCGGCCGCCGAGCGCAGCAGCTCCAGGCGCTGGTCGGCGATGTGGTGGATGGCAGCGACCAGCAGATCCGCCTTCGACGCGAAGTGGTGGGAGAGTGCACCCCTCGACATGTTGACCCGGTCCTGGATCCGCTGGGTCGTCGTGCCCGCATAGCCGAACTCCACCAGGCAGTCGACGGCCGCATCGAGCAGCTGCAGCCGCGTCTGGTCGCGCTGCTGCTTGCGGGTCAGGGAAGCCGGCATGAGTCTGAGCCTACGGCCCGGGATCGACCCCTTGTCACCCGATTCACCGACCGACTAGTCTGTCAACGAACCCCTGCTGGCACCTCGATCCGGCAGCCGCTGCATCGGCACGACCGGAGGTACGAATCCTGTACTGCCTGCAGGGCGCCGACTTCTCGGCTTTGGACAACGCGACCCGGCAGGTCGCCTGAACACCGAGATGGATCTCGACAGCCCGGCCTACGGCACCGCCCCACAGCAAACGGGGGGCACCGCAGTTCGGGATCCCGCCGACTCCGGAGATTCCGACAGGCCGCGACGCACGATTCGAGGGAGCAGCATGACCCAGGAGACGAAGTACGACTACGTCGAGCCCGAGCACGTCGTGCTCTACGAGGTTCGGGACCGTAAGGCGTACCTGACGCTGAACCGGCCGGAGCGGCTCAACGCGATCACCCACGAGATGGCAACCCGGATCGCGGCCGCCGTGGCCCGCGCGAATGAGGACCCCACGGTCCACGTGATCATCCTGCAGGGGGCCGGGCGGGCATTCTGCTCCGGCTACGACCTGCACCGCTACGCCGAAGGCGGCGAGGACACCCAGCCGCCGGTGTGGGACCCGATCCGGGACTTCCAGATGATGAAGTCCAACACCGACAACTTCTTCACCCTCTGGCGCTCGCTCAAGCCGACCATCGCGAAGATCCACGGCTACGCCGTCGCCGGCGGCAGCGACATCGCCCTGTCCTGCGACCTGGTCGTGATGGCCGAGGACGCGAAGATCGGCTACATGCCGGCCCGGGTCTGGGGCTGCCCGACCACCGCGATGTGGGTGTACCGGCTCGGCGCGGAGAAGGCCAAGCGCATGCTGCTCACCGGCGACACGATCGACGGCCGCAAGGCCGCCGACTGGGGCCTGGTCCTCGACGCCGTGCCGGCGGCCGACCTCGACGCCGCAGTCGAGGAGCTCGCCGACCGCATCGCCGGCGTGCCGATCAACCAGCTGGTCATGCAGAAGATGATGGTCAACCAGGCCTACGACAACATGGGCCTGCACGGCACCCAGATCATCGCCACCCTGTTCGACGGCATCACCCGTCACTCCCCCGAGGGCCGCTGGTTCCGCGACTTCTCCGCCGAGCACGGCTTCGCCGAGGCCGTCCACTGGCGCGACTCCGGCCGCTGGATCCCCGACGGCGGCGGGCCGGTCCCGACCGCCGAGGAGATCGCCGAGGGCCGCACCGGCAGCTAGCCAAAACCACCCGATGACGTCAGGCAAGGAGGCATGACTTGACCGGGAACTCGTACCTGCCCGCTCGGACCGACGCGAAGATCCTCGATCTCACCGCCGGTGACCTGCTGCGCGATGTCGCAGCGGCCGAACCCGACCGCGCCGCGCTGATCGTGTGCGCACCCGGCGGGCCTGCCCGCGTGTGGACCTACCAGGAACTGCTCGACGACGCCAACCGCGCGGCGCAGTGGTTGCTCACGAAGTTCCGCCCCGGCGAGCACGTCACGGTGTGGGCGCCGAACGTGCCCGAGTGGATCCTCCTGCAGTACGGCGCGGCGCTCGCCGGGCTCGTGCTCGTCACCGCCAACCCGGCGCTGCGCGCAGGCGAGCTGGAATACGTGCTGCGCCAGTCGAAGTCGGTCGGGGTCGCCTACAGCGACTCCGTACGCGGCACCGACACGGCTGCCATCGCCGAGCAGGTCCGCGGCCGGCTCCCGCAGGTCCGCGAGGCCATCCGGTTCGAGACCTGGCACTCCGAGCTGCAGAACCTCGGCGGCCCTCACCAGGCGCTGCCCACCGTCGAACCCACGTCGGCTGCCCAGCTGCAGTACACCTCCGGCACCACCGGATTCCCCAAAGGCGCGCTGCTGCACCACCGTGGACTGATCACCAATGCGTACTACGCGCACCAGCGCGCCCAGTTCCCCCGCCACGGGGTCTGGGCGACCGCCCTGCCGCTGTTCCACACCGCCGCCTGCGGCATGTCGGTGCTGGGCACCGCGGCCAGCCACGGCACCGTGGTGATCTGCCAGCTGTTCGACCCGACACTGGTCCTGTCCGCACTGCAGGAGCACCGCGCCGACCTCTACGCCGGGGTCCCGGCGATGATGCTCGCACTGCTCGCCCACCCCGAGTTCGACACCTTCGACCTGTCCACGGTCAAGATCGCCATGTCCGGCGGGGACACCGTCCCGCCCGACCTCGTGCGCGAGGTCGAGCGCCGCTTCGGCGCCCGCTTCTCCACCGTCTACGGACAGACCGAACTCAGCCCGATCATCACCCAGACCAGCCCGGACGACTCGCCCGAGGACAAGTGCGGCACCGTCGGCCGCCCACTCCCCAACGTCGAGATCAGCATCATGGAGCCCGGCGGCACCAACCCGGTCGCAACCGGCGAGCAGGGCGAGATCTGCGCCCGCGGCTACCAGGCGATGCTCGGCTACTTCGACATGCCCGACCAGACCGCGGAAACAATCGATGCCGAGGGCTGGGTGCACACCGGTGACCTGGGAGCCTCGACGACCGCGGCTACCTCCGAATCACCGGACGCATCAAGGACATGATCATCCGCGGTGGGGAGAACATCTACCCCCGCGAGATCGAAGCCGTCCTCGCCGACCACCCCGCGGTCGCCGCAGCGGTCGTCGTCGGAGTCCCGGACGAGCAGTGGGGCGAGATCGTCGCCGCGATCATCGAACCCATCGACCCGACCAGCCCGCCCACCGGGAAGCAGCTGCACGAACTGGTCCGCAGCCGACTCGCCCCGGCCAACGACCCCCCGGGACTGGTACCTCGCCGGCCAGATGCCCACCAACGCGATGGGCAAGCTGCAGAAGTTCGTGCTGCGCAAGCAGATCACCGACGGAGCCCTCGAACGGCTGCCCGCCTCCTGATCGTGCCGAAGTCGAGCACCCGTCGATCCGCCTCCGGAACCGGCTGGGCGGCGAGAAGGACGATCACATGAGCCAGGACGACGTCCCAGGACTGGACCTGGAGCGTCTCCGTCACTACCTCGACGAGCACCGCCCCGGCCTGGTCGCCCGGGATCTGCACGCCGAGGTGGTCCAGGGCGGGCGGTCGAACCTCACCTACATCGTGGGCGACCGCGACTCCCGGTGGGTGCTTCGCCGCCCGCCCCTGGGACACGTCCTCCCCACTGCCCACGACATGACCCGCGAATACAGGGTCATCGACGCACTGCACATGACCGGAAGCGTTCCCGTGCCGTCCCCGGTGCTGCTGTGTGAAGACACCGCTGTGCTCGGCGCCCCCTATTGCCTGATGGACTGAGTTCCGGTGGACGGCGGGCATCGCGAGCCGGTCGTCGCCGGCGTCGTTCTCCGGTACCGCCGCGCTACACCGATCGGGATCTCCCGCGAGGCGGGCCATCCTTGACGTTCCTCTGGCGTGCATCCGCCTCCCGACACCCTCGTCCGGTCAGGGGTCAGCGGGCTTGACGGCGGGTCACGAAACGCATCGGCGTCGGCTCTGCTCAGACGGGCGGGGGGACGAACAGGCCCTTGTCCGGGTCGTTGAACGATTTGCGTGCGACGAACTCGTCCATCGGGTTGGCGGTACCCCACTGGTCGCTGACATCGGGATCGGAGAAGTCGTGCAGCCCGGGGTGCCAGGTGTCCTCGTCGAGGCGTTCGAGCTCGGTCGTGTACTCGAGGGTGTTGCCCTGCGGGTCGAGGAAGTAGGTGAAGGTGTTGTTGCCCGCCTTGTGCCGGCCCGGTCCCCAGACCTTCTCGACACCGGCGCGCAGGAGCCGTCCGGATCCGCGCATGTACTCGTCGATGCCGCGCAGCTCGAAGCTGGCGTGGTGCAGGGCGGCGTGCGGGGCGCGGGTCACGGCGAAGCTGTGGTGCCAGTCGTTGCAGCGCAGGAACCACATCATCCGCCCCATGTGCGGATGCATGAGGACGTCCGATGTCGCGAAGCCGAGGTGGCGCTCGTAGAAAGCGACGGTGGCCTCGGGGTCGGCGGAGTTGACGACCACGTGGGACAGCCGGACGGGGATCGATTCGCGTTCCTCGATCCGGCGGTGGGTGCGCAGCGCAACGTCGGCAGAGATCTCGACGGCGCGGCCCTCGTTGTCGAAGAACCGGAACCCGTAGCCGCCTCCCGGGGTGGCGACCGTGCCCGGTTCGGAGATCATCCGGACGCCGGCGCTGCCCAGCTGCACGGCCAGCGTGTCGACGTCGGCCGGCGTGGCGGCACCGAACGCGATCAGGTCGATGCGCTTGTCGGTCGCCTGCCGGAGGCGCACGACGTACTGCTCGGGTGAGCCTTCGGCGGCCAGGAACGACAGGCCGGTGTCCGTGGCGACCTCGGTGAGCCCCCACATGCCGGTGTAGAACGCCCGCTCCGTGGCGAAGTCGGGCACGCCGAGATCGATGTGGCGCAGGTGGGTGATCAGACGGGTTGTCATGAGGCCTCCTTGGCCATGAGGGGGACCAGACCGAGGGTCTCGGCGTTCCCACCGCGGATCATCTTTTGGTCGTCGTCGGCCAGCCCGGCGGCGGCGAGCCGCGCGACGGGGTCGGGAACGCCCATGTCGAAGGGGTGGTCGGAGCCGAGCAGGACCCGGTCGGCGCCGGCCGCCGCGATCAGGGCGCGCAGCGCCTCGGGGGTGTGAACGAGCGAGTCGAACCACAGCCTGCGCAGGTAGCTGCTCGGCGGGTGCGCGCAGCCGCGGGCCTCGGGCCGGACCTGCCATGCGTGGTCGGAGCGGCCGAGGAACGTCGGCAGGTAGCCGCCGCCGTGCGCGGCCAGCACCCGCAGTCCGGGATGTCGATCGAGCACCCCGCCGAAGATCAGGTGCGAGAGCGCGACGGCATTCTCGACCGGCTGGCCGACCGTGTTGGACAGGTAGAACCGGTCGAGCCGCTCGTCGAGCGAGCAGCCGAAGGGGTGCAGGAACAGCAGCGCCGATGTCTCGGCGCGCGGGCCCAGAGGGGGTCGAGGGCGGGATCGGAGAGCTCGACTCCCGGCGCGAAGGACGAGATCTCGGCTCCCCGCAGCCCGAGGTCGAGCGCATCGTCCAGAGCGGCGACGCACAGGTGCGGGTGCTGCAGCGGCAGGAGCCCCAGCCCGGTGAACCTGGCGGGCTCCTCCGCCACGACGGCCGCGACACCACGGTTGGCCGCGCGGGCGACAGCCATCGCGAGCTCCGGCGAGGCCCAGTAGTGGTACTGCGACGGCGACGCCGAGAGCACCTGGACGTCGACGCCGGCCGCGTCCATGTCGGCCAGCCGCGGGCCCAGCTGCGTGAGTCGCGGGATTCGTTCTCCGACCATGCGACCCGACACCGCCATCGACTCGGTGCCGTTGCGCCGCACGTCCAGCGCTCGGTGCTGGTCCAGCCCGGGCTGCCCGGCGACGACGGCCTCCACCTCCGGCACGATCACGTGGGCGTGCACGTCGACGACCCGGCTCATGCCCGGGTCCCGACCAACGCCGCGACCCGGCCCATGAGACCGGGCAGGTCGCCCTGCTCGTGGTCGAGGAGCCACTGCCCGAGCTGCACCGACGCGTCGACGACGGTCCGCGTCCGCTCCAGGCGGCGCGCGGTGAAGGCCTGCCAGAGCGTGTCGTCGACCGCGTCGGCGGCGAGCAACAGCTCGGCCAGCACGGCGGCGTCCTCCAGCGCGAGTGCGGCACCCTGGGCCAGTGTCGGCGGGCAGGTGTGCACCGCGTCGCCGATCAGCACGACGCGCCCGCGGTGCCACGGCCCGTCGAGCAGGTGGGTCTCGAAGCGGGTGTAGTGGATCCGGGTGGGGTCGGTGAGCAGGGCCCGGATCTCGTCCCACGGGCCGTGGTAGTGCTCGGCGAGCGCGCGCATCACGGCGAGCTGCTCGTCCGCGGACAGCGTGCTGCGATCCTGTACGTCCTCGACCAGGTAGGCGTACAGGGAGCTCTCCCCGGTGGGGCAGTAGCCGGCGATGTAGGCCGGGCCGCCGTAGTACAGGTCGGTGCGGGTGACCGAGGCCGGGCGCGAGGTGAACGCGCGCCAGATGCCCATCCCGGTCGGGCGGGTCTCCAGCGCGATCCCGAGCAGCCCGCGGACAGCGGAGCGCACGCCGTCGGCGCCGACGACCAGGTCGTACCGGCCGCTGCTGCCGTCGGAGAAGCCGATGTCGACCCCGGTGCCGTCCTGGTCGAGCGTGGTGACCGTGGTACCGAACCTGATCTTCACTCCGAACGAGCCTGCGCGTTCGTGGAGGATCCGGGCCAGGTGCGGGCGGTATATCCCGAGGGCCGTCGGCAGGTCGGGACCTCCGGTGTGGGCATCGGGCATCTCCGCGATCAGGGTGCCGGCGTGGTCCGGGGCGCGCAGGCCGAAGGTGGTGAAGCCGTACCCCGCGGCCTCGACCGCGGGCCACACGCCGAGGTCGCGCAGCACGCGCAACGCGTTGCCCTGCAACGTGATCCCCGAGCCGACGGTGGTGATGTCGGCCTTGATCTCGACGAGGTCGACGGCGACGCCGTGCTGGGCGAGCAGGATCGCGGCGCCGGTGCCTGCGGCGCCGCCGCCGACCACGAGCACGGAATTGACTGCAGGCATCGATGCCTCCGTCGGACTGGCGGGGTGGGCCACGGCGCGCTCCCTCTGTCTGCGACACACCCACTGTCCGGGCAGAATCGACATCCAGGAAGATGAATTCGGTGATGGTCGCCATCAATCGGGTGGATGGAGGATCGGGCGGTGGTGCAGCTCGCGAACCTCGACCTCAACCTGCTCATCCCATTGGATGCGCTGCTGCGTGAGCGGAGCGTCACGCGGGCAGCAGCGGCCATGGGGCTCAGCCAGCCCGCACTCAGCGCCTCACTCGCACGGCTGCGCCGCCACTTCGGCGACGAACTGCTGACCAGGGTCGGCAACAGCTACGAACTCACCCCCCTGGCCGTCGCGCTGCGGCGCCGCGTCGGTGTGGCCCTCGCCGGTGCCGAGCAGGTGTTCGCCAGCGAGCCGGTTTTCGATCCCGCGGTGTCCCGGCGGACCTTCACGCTGCTCGGCTCCGACTACCCGATGGCCGTGCTCGGCAGGCCACTCGCCGCAATCCTCGTCGAACAGGCACCTGGTGTCCGGCTCCGGTTCCAGCACCACACCGCGACCGTTGTGGAGTCCGCCGGGGAGGCCCTGCGCGATATCGACGGCATCCTGCTGCCGCACGGATTCCTCTCCGAGCTCCCCTACCTGGATCTCTTCGAGGACACCTGGATGTGCCTGGTCGCCGCCGACAATCCGACGGTGGGCGAGGCACTGACGATGGCCGATCTGGCGGCGCTGCCGTGGGTGCTCACCTACAACTCCCCCGCGGCGTTCACTCCCGCCGACCGCCAGCTCAAGATGCTCGGGATCGAGCCGCGCGTGCAGGTGGTCGTCGAGAGCTTCCTTGCGCTGCCGTTCTACATCGCCGGCACCGACCGCATCGGCCTGGTGCAGGGACACCTCGCCCGCGAGCTCGTCCGCTCGGGCGACGTGCGGGCGCTGCCGTGTCCCTACGACGTGGTCCCGCTGGTGGAGGCGCTGTGGTGGCACCCGGTGCACGAGCAC
The DNA here is from genome assembly GCA_001942185.1 of Pseudonocardia sp. CNS-004. Classification (GTDB taxonomy): domain Bacteria; phylum Actinomycetota; class Actinomycetes; order Mycobacteriales; family Pseudonocardiaceae; genus Pseudonocardia. Next base: position 26,922 of record MKJV01000065.1, on the reverse strand, counting down.
GACCCCGAACACGTCTGGTTCCGCGACGTCCTCGCCCAGGCGAGCGCGCGGATCATCTGATCGGTTCTCACGTGCCTCCTGCCGAGCCGATACGTGCTGGCACCAATCCGCACAAGGACTCTCGGCAACGGAGATGACCGAACGCGATGCGTTCCAGCGGATGCCGGCCCGGGTGCGTAGTCAGGGCGATGTCGGCTACGTCCTCGTCCACGCAAGGAGGACGGGACAGATCGATATCATCGTACGTAGACGGACGGAACGCGCCGCGCGAGCGCCGAGACGAGGGACGCTGTCAGTGATCGACCAGAGCCATCATCGGCACCGCGCGAAGCGGGCGGCGCAGATGGTCGCGCTGCACGACACGCCCGGCCACCTCATCCGGCGTGCGCAGCAGCGGCACGCGCTGTTGTGGACCCGCGAGTTCAGCGTGGATCTCGACATAACCAGCCCGCAGTACGCGGTGCTCAGCGTCATCGCCGGCCAGGAGCGCCTCGACCAGCGCGCGGCGGCGCGCGCCTCACTGGACAAGTCGAGCACGGCCGACGTCGTCGCCCGGCTCGAGGCGCAGGGATGGCTCCGCTTCGCCCAGGATCCCGCCGACGGCAGACGCAAGACCCTTCGGCTCACGCCGCTGGCGCGTGCGGCGCTGAAGGAGGTGACCTCACGGGTCAGCCTCGTGCAGCAGCGTTTGCTCGACTCGGTGCCGGTCGAGCAGCGGGCCCCGTTCGTCGACGCGCTCCGCCTGGTTGCGTACGCGGGCAATGTCCCGGCTCCCGGGGAGGGCTCGGACGTCACGCTGGCGTTCCGCGATGCGCCTGGTCACCTCATTCGCCGCGCCCAGCAGGTGCACACAGTGGCGTGGGGCGTCGAGGTGGGCCGAACACTGACCGCGCCGCAGTACGCGGTGCTCAACGCGCTGTGGCACCATCCGGAGGGGATCGACCAGAGCACGAGCGGAGAGCTCGCGTCGCTGGACAAGTCGAGCATGGCCGACATCGTGCGGCGATTGGTGCGGCGCGGGTGGGTCGCCCGGGAACGTGATCCGGCGGACGCGCGCAGGCGGTTGCTGTTCCTCACCGACGCTGTCCGTGAGGAACTGGCTCAACTCACCCCCGCGGTTCGCCGGGTGCAGGATCGCCTGTTGGCGCCGCTCGTAGACTCCGCGAGGCGCGAGTTGTTCCTGGCGGGCTGCCGTGCGCTGGGCTATCCCTACGAGGTCGGCTCCCCCGCCGGGATCCATGAAGATCACGATCTGGCGTTGGACTGACCACTCCACGCGGTCTTGGCCGCTGCACTACTGCCGAAGGGCCGGCGCTCAACGAGCGCCGGCCCTTGACGAACGTGGCGGGCCCCATGCGATGTCCAGACCAGACGCTACCGGCTGGAGTGCCGGCGCAAGGGTGATCGGCCTTATCGGGTCAGAACGCCGGCCACACCAGCGCCAAGCCGGTCATCAACGGCCCGAGCACGACCATCGCTGCAGCCCACCGCAATAGCCCGGAGTGCACCGACGAACGCTCATGCTCCGGCGAGTTGCTCACAACCAGCGCGCCGACCGACGAGAAGGGTGCCGCGTCGACGAGGGTCACGCAGATCGCCAGTGCCGTCGTGATGAGCACGGTGTTCGCCTCCGATCCCGCCAGCATCACGGCCAGCAAGGGTACGAACGCCCCCATAATGCCGGCGCTCGAGGCGAAGGCGCTCGTCAGGGACCCGGCCACCAGCAGGAGGATGACCGCGAACATGGGCGAACCGATGCCGGCGAGCCCGTGTCCGAGCATGTCCATCGCCCCCGAGCTCTGGAGCAGATCCACATAGGTCACGATCCCGCAGATCAACAGGATGATATTCCAGCCGATGAGCTTCGTCGCGCCCGCGCTCGACCGTGGCAGTAGCAAGTTGAGCAGTACCGCGGCACCGAGCGCGCAGGTACCGACGTCGAAGCCGAACCCGAGTGCGAGCGCGGCGACGCCGAGCAGCGTCACCAGTGTCACCAGCTGAGCCGGCTCCACCTCGGACGGTGTGGAGGACTGGAGGTCCGTTTTTCCCCCGGCGCTCGGCGACGGGGGCTCGTCCCGGTCGCCGCCAAGTGCCACGTCGGCGGAACCGCCCGCGCCCATCACCGCGCGACCCGCTCCGCGGTGGCCGATGTGCGCTCATCGCGGCGAAACAGCGCGACGCCGCCCTCACGCAGCATCACGGCGAGCGCGACGACCAAGCTCGCAGCCATGCTCGCCAGGAACAACAGGATAGGGCTCGTCGGCAGTCCGGCCCGGTTGACCGTGCCCTCCACGATCGCACCCAAGGGGTTCAGCGGCGAGAAGGTGCCGGCCATGGCACCGTAGACGATCATGAGCGCGGCCAGGCGGGCCGGGACTTCATAGCGTTGCGCGAGCCGCAAGCCGATCGGCGCGAGCATCGCGACGGCGGCCGGCGCGAGAGCACCGAGACTCGTCACCACGGCCGTGGTACCGAAGAGAACGAGGGGGATGGGCCCCTTCCGATCGCCGACGGCGCGCGCGCACCGTGCGACGAGCCACTCGATCGTCCCGTTCACGGTGGCGATCGAGAAGAGGTAGGTGACCCCGAGGATGAGGACCAACAGTTTGACCGGGAACCCGGCAAGGACATCGTCCATCGGGATCCCGAACAGCAGGGGCCCGACGACGATTCCGGCGGCGAGCGCGATTGCGCCGAGGTTCACCGAACGCACCGTTCCCAGCACGAAGACAGCGAGCAGGACAAGCGCGGCAATGATTTGGGGCGACATTGACCCTCCGGTCGAGTCAGCGAGCCAGCGCTCGCGATGGTGGTTGAGCCGGTTCAGCCCTTGTCCAGGGCTGCGGTGAGATGGGGGGCGTATCCGGCGCTCACCCGGACATCGACCAGCACGCGGCCGCCCGCGCGCACGTTGGCCACCGCGTCAGCGAGGACTCCGCGCAGCTCGTCGGCACTCGTGATCGGGCCGCTGCCCTCGAAGCCAAGGCTCCGTGCGAATCCGGCGAGATCCGCCGCCGGACCGTCGAGGCCGACACCGATCGACGCGTTCTCGGGGTCACGCCCTCGTGCGAGCGCGATGGTGCGCTGGTGTACCTCTCGTTGTAGAACGACGTGTTGTTGGCGACCACGATGAGCAGCGGGATGTCGTGTTTGCTGGCCGTCCACAGTGCCGTGCCGCCCATGAGCAGATCGCCGTCGCCGAGTACGGCGACCGGAAGGCGCCCGGTATGCCGCAGGGCCAGCGCGGCGCCGACCGCCATCCCGGGGCCGGAGCCGATGCCCCCGCCGCCGTCCATCCCCAGCGCGTCGAGGGGACCGCGCAGCGGCCAGAGGCTGGTGTCCCAGGCCAGCGGGTCCTGATCAGACACGGGTCCGTGCCACGGGTCGCCTCGAACAAGGCGTCCTGGAGTTCGGCGACAGTCGTGGCGCCGGGAGCGAGCTCAGCGATCTTCGCCGAACCGGCGTCGTGGTGCGGCCGGGCGGTGGGGCGGGCGAACCCCGCGCCGTCGGGCAGCGCCTCGAGCAGCGCCGCGACCGCGACATCGGCGGTGCAGGGAAGTGCGAGGTCGACCGGAGCCGGACCGAACGAGTTCTTGGCCCAGCCGTTGTGCAGGTGATGATCGACCGTCGCCGAGATGACCGTGGCGTCCAGAGCGTCCGCCATACCCAGCGTTCCCGCGAGATCGACCCAGTCGAGCGCGAGCACGACGTCCGCCGACCGGAGGAGCTCGACGTTCGCGGGATCGAGGAACACGGCCGGAACGCCGGCGTGCAGTGGATGCTCGGTGGGGAACGACGCCGGCAGTTTCGCGTCGGTGACGACCCGAGCGCCCAAGATCTCCGCGAGCCGGACCCTGGCCGACCACGCGGCCTCGCCGCTGCCGGTGCGCCCCAGCAGGACGACCGGGTCACGTGCGCCCTGCAGCAGCGCTACCGCACCGGCGATGTCCTCGGCGGCGGGAACGGCGTCCGGCACCGGGGCCGTTCGCGCCACCCGCCGCGTGAGTTCGAACGGTGCGGTGACGGCGGCCTCCTGCACGGACACGTCGAGACAGACGTAGACGGGCGCCTGCGGGTGGGTTCGCGTGACACGGTTGCCCTGCGCGATCGAAGCGACGGACGCGTCGACCGACATGGGCTGGTCGTCCCACTTGACGTAGGGCCGGACGATCATGCCCTGATCACCCGAGGTGTGGATCCAGTCGATCCACGGCCGGCGGCGCGCCGCGTCGACCGGGCCCGTCGCGCCGACCATCAGCATCGGAACTCGATCGCAATAGGCGTTGTAGATCGCCATCGCGGCGTGCATGAGCCCGACGTTCGCGTGCAGGCCCACCGCCATGGGCTCACCGGTGACCTTGGCGTAGCCGTGCGCGATCGCTACCGCGTGCTCCTCGTGTAGGCAGACGAGCATCTCGGGAGCGGCGGCGCCGAGGTGGTTGACCAAGCTGTCGTGCAGGCCACGGAAGCTCGAACCCGGCGTCAGCGCGATGTGTGCCACTCCGGTCGCCGCCAGCGCTTCGGCGACGACATCGCTGCCCCACGCCGGCCCGGTCGAGGCGTCCGCCGTGTGGACGGGCCTCGCCTGCGCGTTCCAGGCCATCAGAGCATCACCGTCACGGACTTGTTCTGGGAATAGCTCATGAGCTCCTCGATCGCTTCCTCGGAACCGACGCCCGAGTTCTTCCAACCGCCGTAGGGCAGCCCCAGGTAGTGGGGGCCCGCTCCGTTGATCCAGACGAATCCGGTCTCGAGTGCTCGTGACACGCGGTGCGCGCGGCGGATGTCGTTGGTGAAGACACTGCCGGTGAGGCCGTACGGGACGCTGTTGGCCAGCGCGATCGCCTCGGCTTCGTCGCTCCACCGCAACACGGACACGACCGGGCCGAATATCTCCTCGTTCGCGACGCGGTGGTGCGGCTGCACATCGTCGAGCAAGGTCGGCGAGATGAACAGGCCCCGCGCCGCGTTCTCGGGCCTGCCGCCGCCCACGCGGACTCGCGCCCCCTCGGCCTTCGCGGATTCGATATAGCCAAGGACGCGGTCGAACTGCTTGCGGTTGACCATCGTGCCCTGCACGGCATCCGGATCGAGTGGCGAGAGATAGCGGCGGTCGTCGAGGATCTCGACGACGCGCGAGACGACCTCGTCCGCGATGGATTCGTGCACCAGCAACCGCGACGTCGAGCCGCAGGACTGTCCCGACCACGTGAAGTTCATGCCCTGTACGGCGCCGCGGGCGACCTCGCCGGGATCTGCATCCGGGAACGCGATGAGCGCGTTCTTCCCACCGAGCTCGAGCGTGACGGTCTTGACCGAGACCTCGGCCGCCGCCCGTTGGATGGCCCGTCCCGCCGCTTCGCTGCCGGTGAAGCCGATGCGGTGCACATCCGGGTTGCGTACCAGCGCGTCCGGAACCTCGACGCCGTCGCCGACGACGATGTTCACCACACCGGCTGGCAGGACCTCGGCACAGATCCTGGCGAGCATAAGCGCGGAGAGCGGGGTGATCTCTGCCGGCTTGAGCACCACCGTGTTCCCCGCGACGAGCGGAGCCGCGACCTTGCTGACGGCGAACATGATCGGATGGTTGAAAGGGATGATCTTCACGACGACGCCGTAGGGCTGGCGCTCGGTGAAGTGCAGGTTCGTACTCACCGGTGTCGTGTAGCCCTTGGTCTCCAAGGCCAGCCCGGCGAAATAGCGCAGCGTCTGCACCGCCATCCTGACGTCCGCGGCCATGACCCCGATCGGGCTCCGCCATCGACCGAGTCGAGCAGCGCCAGGTCGTGTCCCCGCTCCGCCACGGCGTCCGCGAGCGCACGCACGGCGTCGGCGCGCGCGGTGGCAGGCATCCCGGACCACGCGGGGAACGCCGCCTTGGCCGCCGCCACGGCCTTGTCGGCGTCCGCCTTCGTCCCGTCAGGGACGTGCGCGATGGTCTGCTCGGTGTACGGGCTGATCACCTCGTAGGTGCGCCCACCCTCCGACGGGAGCAGCTTGCCCCCGATCAGGAAGGACCAGTCGTTCTCAAGTAGTTCCGCGGCGCGCGCTTCGTTGTGGTCCAAGCTCGCGGTTCCCTCGCGGACGGCTCGGTCAGGCGACGTGATCGACACAGCGTCCTCCTCGACGTGCGGCATTCGATGGCGCTCGGTGAATCAAGTGGGTGTCCGGGCCGGACTCCTGCGGCCCACCGCGGACGGTGCCGGTCACGCGCCTCCTCGGCTGTGCCCGTGCGGGCGCGTATCCAGACGCCCCGGCCGCCCGGGTCCCGGAGGGAGACGTGACCCTCCAGCAGTCCTGCTTTGCAGAACATGCTTCCTTTTTCTCAGGACATTCTAAGCCTAGGCTGGCGTGGTGTTCAACGGTGAAGTCGAACCGACCTGCGCCGGGTCCGCGTCGGTCGATGTCGTAGTGGCGAGTGCCGGACCGGTCGGGATGACGGCGGCGGCACTGCTGGCCGCGCGGGGCGTGCGAGTCCTCGTTCTCGAGCCGGCGCTGCGACCAACGCCTGCGTCCGATCACCCCGCACGATGTGGAACGGACCGCCATCTATCGCATCCACAGTCTCATCGCCGACCAGTGGCGGGCGGGGCGCGCGTTCCTGCTGGGCGACGCGGCCAACATGATTCCGCCCTTCGCCGGACAGGGCCTGAATTCCGGCGTCCGCGACGCCGCCACCTGTACTGAAAGATCGCGGACGTACTGGCGGGCAGACTCGCCGACTCCGCTCTGGACAGCTACGAGCTGGAACGCCGGCCGCACGCCGAAGCCACGGTCCGCCTCTCGGAACGCCTGGGACGGATCGTGATGACCACCGACGCACGGTGGGTCCCACGCCGTGACGCGTACTTCGCCGCGATCCTGCGCGATCCGGACATATCAGGCGACGTGCGGGCACTGCCGCGTCCCTACGACGTGGTCTCGCTGGTGTAGGCGCGGTGGTGGCACCCGCGGCTCGGGGACAGGTTCACCGCGAGGGACCTGGGCCGGCGCATCTGCAGGGCCGGGACCAGCTTCCACTCGAACCCCTCGGCCGGCGACAGGCCGGGGTGGACCCGCAACATGGTCTCGAGGGTCACCCGCGCCTCGATCCGCGCCAGCGGCGCGCCGAGACACGCATGTATCCCGGATCCGAACGCGATGTGCGCGGCCGAGTCGCGACGATCCAGGTCGTAGGAGCTCGCCGTCTCCCCCCACGCCGCCTCGTCCCAGTTCGCCGACTGGAGGCTCACCACGACGCGGTCCCTCGGCGACATCGGGCATCCTTCGATCGCCGACGGCTCGGTGACCGTCCGCAGGACGTACTGGATCGGCGAATCACACCTCAGGGACTCCTCGACGGCCTGACCGACGAGCTCGGGCCGTTCCAGCAGCCGCATCCAGTTCGTCCGCACCTCCAGCATGCGGTAGAAGACGTTCGCGATCAGCCCCGACGTCGTGTCGGTTCCGGCCAGGATGAGCTGCAGCGGGTGCAGCGGGGCCTCCGTCTGGTCGAACACCGGATCACCCGGGCGTGGCTGGACGAAGCCGTCGATGATGTCATCCGCCCGGAATCCACTGGCCGAACGCTCCTGCAGCAGGCCGGCGAGGTAGGCGATGAGTTCCCCGATGACCGCGACGTTCTGGCGCGGCAGCGTCGCGTTGGCGGCATCGGCCCATGCCTGTACCCGATTCCAGTCGGCACGCGGTACGCCGATGAGGCTGTACACCACTCGGGTCGGGATGACCCGTGCGAGGTCACCGACGAGATCGACGGTGCCGGTCCGGGGCAGTGCGTCGACGACCTCCTCGACGATCTCGCGCACCGTCGGCTCGAGTTTCCGCAGTGCCGCCGGCGCGAACCAGCGTCGGAGGAAACCCCGGAGCACAGCGTGGTCGGGCGGGTCCGTCTGGGTGATCACGCTCTTGGCCCCGGTGGTGTCCTCCGGTGCAGGGCCCGGCTCGAGGGTGAAGTTGAAGAGCGAGGAGTACGTCTGCGGGTCCTGCAGGACCGCTCGGGCGAGGCCGTCGGTCGCCACCACGTTCACCCCCGGGTGGGGGCAGGACACCGGCGCCTCCTTCCGGACCGAGGCCAGCAACCGCTCGGCGTCAGCATGATCATCCAGGCTGAGCGGGTCGTACGATGCCTTCATCGTCGGTACTCCTCACGGTCGTCGTGATCTGTGGGAGAACGCCCCGAGGTCATGCCGGCTGGTCGAGGAACCGGTCCACCTCGGCCATCCGGCGCCGGGTGGCGTCGGCGAACCGCTCCGGCTCGCGCGCGCGCTCCCCGGTCATCTCGTTGAGCAGGCTGGCCCGGGAGCGCTCGTGGACGAACCGGGCCCGCGGCATCCGGCGGGCGGCGAACTCCTGCAGGGCCTGCTCCAGCGGGACGGCGCGGTCCACGGACTCGGCGAGCACGACGGCGTCCTCGAGCGCCATGGCCGCCCCCTGGGTGAGGTGCGGGGTCGACGCGTGCGCGGCGTCACCCGCGATGACGACCCGGCCGCGGTGCCACGGCGCGGGCACCAGCACCTCCTCGAGAGGGCTGTAGACGATCGTCGTGTCCGCCGTGATCGCGTCCCGGACCACGGCGGGCTCGGCGCCGTACTCGCGCATGCGCTCGATCAGCATGTCCGGGAAGCTCGCCGGGTCGTAGCGCGGGTTGCCGGGTTCCGCCGTGACGTGCAGCAGGTACATCTCGTCGTCGCCGAGCGGGCAGAGGCCGGCCTTGGAGTGCTCGCCCTGGTAGAGGGTGATGCAGTCGATCGTCGGCAGCCGCGGACAGGTCAGCCGCCACACCGAGTAGCCGGTGAAGGTCGGCTCGTAGGCGTCGCCGAACAACCTGCGGCGCAACGGCGACCGGAGACCGTCGAAGCCGACGACGAGGTCGTAGCGGTCCGCCCGGCCGTCGGTGAAGGTGACGTCGACACCGTGCGGGCCGTCGTTCAGTTCCGCGATCGAACAGCCCATGACGATCTTTGCTCCGGCCCGGTCCGCTGCGCCGTTCAGGATTCGGTGCAAAGCGGGGCGGGATAGGGCGATGTTGGGCGGCACGTCGCCGCCGCCCAGCAGAGAGGGCACCTCGGCCCGCAGGCCGCCCTGGCTGTTCCGGAAGAAGCGCCGGTGGAACGCGAAACCCTCGGCGGCCACCTCCTCGAGGACGCCCAGGCTGCGCAACGCCCGCAGGCGTTGGCCGGCTGGCTCAGCCCTACGCCCAGCACCGCGTTCTCCACCTTGATGTCTACGATGTCGACGCCGACGCCGCGCCGGCCCAACGCTGCACCGGCGGCAAGTCCGCCGATCCCGGCACCGACGACGAGCACCCGTTCGACCGCTGCGGTCATCTCACACGCTCCCATCCGGGGTCGAAGGCGGCCGAACCGGAGAGGATGCTGTCTCCGTCGGCCAGGGTGGCGAGCACCTCGCGGACCGGCCGGCCCAGGTCGTGCCGGTCCACGTAGGGGAAGTCCGTGCCGAACACCAGGCGGTCCGCGCCGAGGACCTCGGCCGCGAGGCGCAGCGTGGCGGGTGTGGTGTTCGCGGTGTCGAAGAGAAGCCGGCGCAGGCCGCCGCTCGGCGGGTGATCACCGCCGACCGCTTCCCTGTTGAGTGCCCAGATCCGGTCGACGCGGTCGAGGATCATCGGGACCAGCCCACCGAGGTGCGGCACGATCCAGCGGATCCCCGGGAACCGGTCCACCACACCGGAGTGCACGAGTTTCATCGCGCACAGGGTGTCCTCGAACGGCGCGCCGACCGTCCAGTCCAGGTAGTAGTCCGTCAGCAGGCCGCGGACGCAGAAGCCGTCCGGATGCACGAGCACCGTCTCCCCCGCCTCGTCCAGGTCCTCGAGCAGCGGTGTCCAGCACGGGTCGTCCCAGCCCGTCCCGTCGACGTGGGTGGGCACCGCGACGCCCGCATAGCCCGGCAGCGCACGCGCCCGCTCGAGCTCGGCCACGGCCGGTGGGACGAACGGAAGGGGCAACGTGGCGAAGAACCGGAGCCAGGCGTCGCTGTCGCGGGCTCCGGCGCAGCCGTCGTTGAACGCGCGGACGAGCCGCTCACGGGCACCGACCAGCGGATGCCAGACGTGCGGAGCGGACAGGCTCAGGATCTGGGTGGTGATGCCGGCGCCGTCGAGGAGGCCCCGGCGGAGGTCGAGGTCCGTGAACTCCGGGACCGTGCCGACCCGCCCGTCGGCGAGCGCGCGGTCCAGGGACTCGCACGAGCCGTGCCGATCACGCACCTCGGCCAGCGCGCGGCGGTAGCCGGGCGGGAACCAGTGCGCGTGCACGTCGACGACCTGGTCGCTCACGGGGCGCTGCCCCGGACGTAGGCTCCGTCGTCCGCGACGACGCGCTGGCTGATCCGGCCGATCCCGCCGATCTCGCAGACGACGTGGTCACCGGGGGCGATGAACTCGTCCCCGCCGAGGCAGACGCCGCCCGGGGTGCCGGTCGCGATGACGTCCCCCGGGTGCAGGGTGGCGCCGAGCGAGGCCTCGGCGATCAGCTCCGGGATGGTCAGCAGCATGTCGCCGGTCATCGCCTTCTGCCGTACCCGGCCGTTGACGACCGTCGAGAGCGGGAGTGCGTAGGGGTCGGGGACCTCGTCGGCGGTCACGATCCACGGGCCGAGCGCGCAGGCGGTGTCCAGGCCCTTGCCCTTGGTCCAGTTGCGGCCGAAGCTCGCGTTGAGGTGCGGGGCGCGCTCGTTGAACTGCAGGTCCCGGTAGGACCAGTCGTTCATCACGGTGTACCCGGCGACGTGGTCGAACGCGCGCTCGGCCGGGATGTTGCGCCCGGCGGTGCCGATCACGACCGCGAGCTCGCACTCGTAGTCGAGCTTCGCCGAGCAGCCGTGCGCGAGGACGTCCTGCGCCGCGCCGGACAGGGAGGACGCCGGCTTGTAGAACAGGAACGGGTTGCGCGGCGCCGCGATGGCGATCTCGTCCGAGTGCGCCACGTAGTTGACGACCTGGCAGAGGATCTTGCTCCCGGCGAACGGGGCCACGGCGACGAGCGCGGCCAGCGCGTGCACCCCGTGGCCGGTCGCGTGGGCCCGCTCCACGGCGGCGGCGAGCTCGGCCCGGACACCGATGTCCAGAGCCAGCACCGCGGCCAGCCCGTCGGCCGGGCGCCGGGCACCAGGGCGCGAGGTCCACGACCTCCGTGTCGCGGACGGCCCCGAGGAGCGGGCCGTCGGCACCGTCGAACAGTCCGATCCTCATCGCGTCGCTGCCAGGTCCTGCGCGAGCACGAGCCGGGCCGCCTCGGCCCGGGTGCCGATCCACACCCGGGGTCCGACGCCACGGAGGTGATGGCCGCTTCGAACGCCGCGGCCATTGCGACCCGGCCGCCGACGTGTGTGTGCGCGGTGATGTCCAGGTGTCCCGGCGGGTGCGGGGAGTCCAGCGCCGCCGCGACCGTGTCCTCGAACGTCTCCCGGAACGACCGCGGGGTGTGCCCGTGCTTCATCACCAGCGGCAGGTCGTTGGTCTCCATGGTCAGCGGGATCGCGACGAACGGAGAGCCGGCGCCCGGGACCACGTAGGGCCGGTCGTCGTCGAACACGTCGCCGGTCCACCGCAGGCCGCGGGCCCGCAGGAGGTCGAACGTGTGCGGGCCAGGGGTGCACCGCGGGCTGATCCAGCCACTGACCTCGGCTCCGGCGCCGCCCAGCGCCGCGAGGCAGCGGTCGATCATGGCGGCCTCGGTCGCCTCCGTCAGGTGCGCGGGCAGCTGCTCCTGCACCCAGCCGTGCCCGCAGATCTCGTGGCCACCGGCCACCAACGCCCGGACGCGTCCGGGGCCAGCTCGGTGAGCACCCCGGACACCATCGCGGTCGACGGGGTGCCGAGGCGCTCCAGCACGTCGAGCAGCCGCCAGATGCCGCGGCGGTGCCCGAACCGCCCCCAGGACTCGGCGGCGGTGTCGGTCAGGCCCGCGGGCAGCGGGTTGCCCATCGGGGAGACGCCCGGCGCGGTCCCGGGGGTCCAGGCCTCGAACGCCAGGTTGACGAACACGGCCAACTTCTTCTCGTCCGGCCAGTTCACGTCATCCACCTCAGATCGGGGTCGGGACCCAGAGGCCCGAGTCGGAGCCCTGCGCTGCGCGCAAGGCGAACAGGTCCTCACCGAGGCCGCCGGTGCCCCACTGGTCGCGGTACTCCCCCGTCTCCGGCCAGATCCGGGGGACCCAGGCGTCCTCGTCCTCGATGACCTCGAGCGCGGTCGTGTACTCGACGACGTTGCGGTTCGGATCGGCGAAGTAGGCGAAGGTGTTGTTGCCCGGGCCGTGCCGGCCAGGGCCCCAGAGCTGGTCGTGGCCGTGCCCGGTCAGCCGCCCGATGCCACGCATGTACTCGTCGACCCCCCGCATCTCGAACGAGATGTGGTTCAACCCGGTCTTGGCCGTCTGGGTGATCGCCAGGCTGTGGTGGTCGGTCGCACAGCGCAGGAACGTCATCCGCTCGGTCAGGAAGTCGCTGACCCGGAAGCCCAGGTAGTCGCAGTAGAAGGCGCGCAGCCGGGCCGCGTTCTCGCTGTTGACCACGACGTGGCTCAGCCGGCCGGGGACGGATTCCCCCTCCTCCAGCTCACGGACGGCCTTCGTCGCGCTGCCGTGGGTGACCTCGACGATCCGGCCGTCCGGGTCGAAGAACCGCAGCTGGTAGCCGCCCCCGGGGTCCTGCGCCGGGCCCGGCTCCCCGATCACCCGGTACCCGTCGCGGAGGAGCCGCTCGGCGAGCGTCTCGATGGCCGCGACGCTGCGTCCGGCGAAGGAGATCAGGTCGGTGCGCGGCTCGTCGGCGCGGCGCACCCGCAGGATGTAGGGCTCGGTGCTCGCGACGGCGCCGAAGTAGGAGACGTCGCGGTCGGCCGCCGTGCGGTACAGACCCCAGATCCCCTCCGCGAACCCGACGGCCTGCTCGTAGCGCGGCCCCGCGATCGCGACGTACCGCAGGTGCGAGATCGGGGACCCGGCCGCGATCTCGGACGGGCGCACCCCGGCGGCCGGGGCGGGCGGCGGCAGCGGTGTCGGGACGAACGCCGGGACGTCGACCGTGCCGTACTCGACCGTCCAGCTCGTGCGCGACCCGGTCACCGGGTGCCCGCCGCAACGGTCGTGGCGGTGTCCGCCGGCGCCTCCTCGGCGACGCAGCGGTTTCGCTGCCGGCCCAGCCCGGTGATCTCGGCGTCCATCACGTCACCCGGCTGCAGGAAGCGGCCGTGGTGGGCGCCGTTGCCCGCCGGGGAGCCGGTCAGCACCAGGTCACCGGGTTCGAGGCGGACGACCTGGCTGGCGTAGGAGACGATCCGCCGGACATCGAAGATCATGTCCTCGGTGGTGGCGTCCTGCATCACGGTTTCGTTGAGGGAGAGCTGGATCCGCAGGTCGGACGGATCGGCGACGAACGCGGCGGGGCGCAACCACGGGCCCGTCGGCAGGAAGGTCGGCGCGTTCTTGCTGGCGACCCAGTCCGCGCCGATCCGGCCGACGTCGGCCGGGAAGACCCGGTCCCGCAACGTCAGGTCGTTGACCATGACGTAGCCGGCGAGCACGTCGTCGACCTCCTCGGGCGTGATCCGGAAGGCGGGACGGGCGAGTACCACCGCCACCTCCAGCTCCCAGTCCGGCTTGGTCCCGTGCACCGGCAGCACGATGTCGTCGCGGGCACCGCACAGCGCGCTCGGCAGGCCGGCGAAGAGGTAGGGCGTGCCGGTGCGGCCGCGCCGGTCGAGCAGCTCACCGACCTCGGCGCGCAGCTTCGTGATCTCCGCCGCACTCGTCCCGGGCGGCGCATCGGCCACCTGCAGGTCGATGACGTGGGTGCGGTAGTTCGCGCCGGCCTGCAGGATCTGTCCGGGATGCACCGGCGGCAGCGGCCGCAGCTCGCCGAGGTCGACGTGCGGCTCGTGGCGGTCGAGCTCGGCGCCGATCCGGGCGACGGCGCCCGCCCAATCGACGAACAGGTCCCGGATCGACGTCCACGCCGGATCGAACGACTCGAGCGGGACGACCGCGCGCTCGTCGACGACCACGCCGTCGAACCGGACACCGGCGGCGGTCTCGAAGCGACCGACGCCGAAGGTGGTGGGATCAGACATCGGAGTCCTCTCAGGCAGGTGTGGCGGTGACCGGCAGCCGGTCCAGGCCGCGGATGACGTTGTTGAGGTGCCGGATCGGGGTACCGACCTCCAGGTGCCGGGCGTGGCGCAGCAGGGCGCCGAGCACCGCGGTCGCCTCGATACGGGCGAGCCCTTGGCCCGCGCATGCGTGCACGCCGTAACCGAAGGACAGGTGATCGACGGGGTTGCGCCGGATGTCGAAGCGGTCCGCGTCCGGGTAGTGCGCCTCGTCCCGGTTGCCCGAGCCGTAGAGCAGGACGACGCGCTCCCCCGCCGCGATCACCGCGTCCCCGATGCGCTGCTCGGTGCGCACGACCCGGCTGAAGACCTGGACCGGGGAGTCGTACCGGAGCACCTCGTTGAGCGTGCCGGGAAGCAGCGCGGGGTCCGCGCGGAGTGCCGCCCACTGCTCGGGGTGGGTGGCCAGCAACAGGACCGCGTTGCTCATCGCGTTGATCGTGGTGTCGATGCCCGCCACGACGTACGCCGCGAGGAGCGGCGCGCACGACTCCCTCCCGATCTCCCCGCGCTCGGCCGCCTCGAAGACCGCGCGGCCCATGCTCCCGGGCACGAGGTCCGTGGCGTCGAGGCTCAGCAGCCACCCGAACATCTCCCCGGACAGCGGCTCGGACTCAGCGGTGCGCGCGTTCGACGGCCCGAAGCTGGTGAACGTGGCATCGGCCCAGGGCAGCAGCCGGTCCACCACGCGTCCGGCACCCCGATGAGGCCGGCGACCACGGAGACCGCGAAGGCCCGCGCGAGATCCTCGACCGCGTCGAAGGTGCGGCCGGCCACGAGCGAGCCGACCAGTTCGTCGGCCCGGAGCTCGATGTCCGCCTTCAGCCCCCGCAGTGCCTTCGGGGCCAGCCGGGCGGCGAGCACCCCCCGCAGCTGGTCGTGGACGGGCGGATCGGCGGCGAGGACCGTGCCGCGCAGCCGGGCGTTCTTCACGGCGTTGAGCGCGACTCCGTCCTGGGAGGAGAAGGTCTCCCAGCCGTGCAGGGCGCTGCGGATCTCGTCGTAGCGCGTGACCGCCCACATGTCGAGCCGGTCCAGGTGGACCGCGGCGCCCTGCTCGCGCAGCGCGGCGTAGTGCGGATACGGATCCAGCAACACCTCGTCGGCGAAGAGATCGACGTCGGTGTGCGGAGCGGGCGGGCTGGTCCGTGCGGTCATCCGTACTCAACTCCGGTGCGTGGGCGGGGGTCAGCCGGCGAGCGCGAGGGCGCGCAGCCGCGCGATCGGGACACGCTGGTTGATCGACACGGCGGTGGTTTCGGGCCAGCGCAGCAGCGCACCGCCGACGTCCGGGTCCCCGTCCACGACGGCGGGCGGGCCGGCGACGGGCAGCGCACCGCACGCCTTGAGGGCGAGTCCGAACTGCTCGGTCCAGAAGTAGGGGCGCGGGACCAGCGGCGCGGCGTCGGCGCGCAGGAGCGCGGCTGCGGCGGTGCCCGCCTGCTCGATCGCGCTGGTCCACAGCGGGCTGCGGCGGTGCCCGGTCGGCCCGGGGAAGGCGGCGACGTCACCCGCTGCGACCACCCCGGGAACGAGCCGGCAGCGGTCGTCGACGGCGAGCCCGCCGCGGTGCCGCGCGGGCAGGAGCCCGCTGCCGGCCAACCACTCGACGTTCGGCCGGCACCCGATCGCGGTGATCACGAGGTCGGCCTCGAACCGACGGCCGTCGGCCAGGTCGACCGTCGTCGCCGGGCCCGCGCCACGCAGCCGCACGCCACCCTCGTGGTGGGCGAACCGGACCCCGTGCCGCCGGGCCGCCGCGACGACGACATCGGCGAGGTGGGCACCGAGCTGCGGGAGCAACGGCGCGTCCCGTCCGACGACGGTGACCTCGCACCCCGCCGCGACGCAGGCCGATGCCACCTCCGTGCCCAGGACCCCGCCGCCGACCACCAGCACCCGGGGCCGGGTCACCAGCCGGCCCGCGAGTGCTCGGGCGTCGTCCAGGTCCCGCAGGACGGTCTCGACCGCACCGGGATCGGCGGAGCCGATGTCGGTGAGGGTGGCGGCGCGGGCTCCGGTCGCGAGGACCAGGCCGTCGTAGCCGACCCGCTCGCCGTCGTCGAGCAGCACCTCGCGGCGCCCGTGATCGAGCGACACCGCGGCCACGCCCGTGCGCTGCGCGACGTCGGCCGGGAGCGGGGCGAGTCGGATCGTGCTGGCGTCGTCGGCACCGGTCAGGATGCCCTTGGACAGCGCCGGCCGGCTGTAGGCGCGTGCGGCTCCGCGCCGACGAGGGTGAGCGGCCCGGTGTGGCCGAGGCGCCGCAGGCACCGGCTGCCGTGGCGCCGGCGGCGGATCCGCCGACGACGACGATCCGGCGGAGCGGCGCCGTCACGCGCCGATCCGCAGCGCCGCGACCGGGCACACCCGCGCGGCGTCCTGGGCCTCCGCGACGCGCTCGGCCGGGATCTCGTCGACATCGACGACCAGCTCGCCGTCGTCGTCCAGGTGGACGAGACGGGGCGCGCGCTCCTCGCAGAGGCCATATCCCTCGCAGCGATCGCGATCAACGGTGATCTTCACGGTGCCGGCTCCTCGGAGTCATTCGGCACTTCCCGAATCGGGGCGCCGAGAGCAACGATCGAACCGGGGGAGCCAAAAGTAAAATGGCTATCCCGAATGTTGATCATCAAGGGCGCTGATGCGAGGCTGCCGCAGCCGTCGTCAGCGGCGATGGGCGAGCGCTCAGACGGAGGCGAGCAACTGCTCGCGCAGCCACGCGCAGGCCGGATCCTTGACGCCTCGCGGGTTCCAGACCATGTCGACGCCGAGCCCCGGAAGGTGCACCGGGCACTGCAGGATCCGCAGCATCCCGTGGGCGCTGAGCAACCTGGCCACCCGGCCCTGGAGCACGGAGATCATCGTCGTACCCCGCAGCAGGAACGGGATCGTCAGGAAGTCCGAGACCGTCGCCTGGACGCGCCGGTCCGGCACCACGGCCTGCAGGGTCAGCTCCGCCGACAGCGCGATTCCACCCATGTCGAACACGACGTGCGGGAGCCGCACCAGGTCGTCCAGCCGCAGCACGTCGCCCACCTCGCGGTTCTCGGCGTCGACGACGCAGACCCACTCCTCGTCGTAGAGCCGCTCACGGGGCAGCAGCGTCGGGATCGGGTCGGGCAGCAGTACCAGGTCCACCCCGCTGTCGCCGAGCAACTGGTCCGAGGACGGCACGAGCGGGACGACGTGCAACGACGTGTGGGGTGCCACGGCGATCAGCTTCCGGGCCAGCCCGGAGAGCACGGTGGCGGCAGCGGCGTTCGACGAGGCGACCGTGAACGTGCGGCGCGAGTCGGCCGGGGAGAACACCGGCGAGTTGACGATCTCGGCGTCGATGGTGCGCAGCGCCGCCTCCAGCGGCTCCAGCAGGGAGCTTGCCCGCGCGGTCAACTCGTAGCTCTTCCCCACCCTGATCAGCAGCTCGTCCTCCAGCAGCCGGCGGAGCCGGCGCAGGGTGTTGCTCATCGCGGGCTGGCTCACCCCGGTCTCCGCCGCCGCGCGGGTGACGCTGCGGTGACGCAGCAGCGCCCGCAACGGGACGAGCAGGTTGAGGTCCACCGACGCCAACGTCGTCATCCGGTCCCGCCCTTCTCGCTCATTCATCATCGCTGTGAATGATCGACATTCTTGGAACGCGATAACAGGAAAGTACCCGATGCCTTTACGGTCCCGGAGGAAGCCGCGGAGCCATCGGACCCGTTCCCGCTTCCCCACCACGATCGGACAACGGAGTTCGCCATGACGACGCATCCGCACGATCGCATCCCTGGGCCGCCCGCGACACCTCCCGGAGCCGGCGACGTCGCCCAGATCGCCGGGCGCCTGGACCGCATCCCGCCCAACCGGTTCCACCTCCGGCTCGCCGGACTGCTGGGGACGGGAACGTTCTTCGACGGCTTCGATGCCATCAGCATCGCGGTGGTGCTCAGCATGATCGTCACCTACTTCGAGATCTCCATCGCCGAGGCGGGCCTGATCATCAGCGCCGGCTACCTGGGGCAGCTGGTCGGCGCGCTGGTGATCGGCGCGCTCAGCGAGCGCATCGGCCGCCGGCGAGCGTTCGTGTTCTGCCTCGTCACCTTCGGCATCCTGTCGCTGCTCGCGGCGTTCAGTTGGAGCAGCACCAGCCTGTTGATCTTCCGCCTGCTGCAGGGCATCGGCCTCGGCGCCGAGGTGCCGGTGGCGGCCACGCTCATGAACGAGTACCTGAGCACCCGCAAGCGCGGCCGGATCGGCATGCTCTACCAGTCCCTGTTCGCATGGGGCCTGTTCTTCCCGCCGCTGGTCACGCTGATCCTGCTCGGCGCGGTCGGCCCCGGCAGTACGTGGCGCTGGCTGTTCGCCATCGGCGCCATCCCCGCAGCGGTCGGGATCTACGCCTGGTTCCGGCTGCCCGAGTCCGCACGCTGGCTGGCCGGCAAGGGCCGTGCAGCCGAGGCGGACGCGCTGGTCAGCCAGGTCGAGGACATCTCCCGGCAGCGCGGCGACGTGCTGGAGGAGCCCGTCGCGGTCGTCCAGCCCGCCGCGCAGGAGTTCCGTCCGGCCGAGATCTTCCACGGCGTGTACCGCAGCCGCACCTTCATGCTGTGGTCGAGCTGGTTCCTGGCCTCCTTCATCAACTACGGCTGCGCTGTCTGGCTGCCGACCCTCTACATCCGCCTCGGCGGCGCCAACCCCTCGCTGGCGCTGGTCCTCACCGCCGCCATCGGTGCGATCACAGTGGCCTGCACGATGCTCGCCTCCGTGGTGATCGACCGCTTCGGCCGCCGAAAACTGTTGATCACCAGCTTCGCGATCATGCTGGTCGGCGCCCTCATCGGAGCGGTCGGCGTCGGAATGTTCGCCTGGGCGACGCTGCCGGTGCTCATCGCGGCGGGCGCGGTCATCGGGGTCGGCGCACCACTCGCCATGGGCCCGCTGTGGATCTACACGGCCGAGCTCTACCCCACCCGGATGCGCAGCTGGCGTCCTCGGCCGCGAGCGCGATGAACCGGGGGGCGAGCATCGTCTCCCCCGTGCTCATCGGTGCCGTGCTGGGTGCCGGCGGCGGCGTGAGCGCGGTCTTCTCGATCCTGCTGGTCTGCGCCGTGCTCGGCGTCGCCGTCCTGTACTGGTTGGCAGTGGAGACCAGCAAGCGATCGCTCGAGGACATCGCACGCTGAGGGCCTACTGCCGGGCTCGCTCCGAGAGGAACACAGAACATGTCCGCACCGCTTGACGGCCTGCTGATCGTCGATCTGAGCCGGGCCCCTCGCCGGGCCGCACGCGGCCATGATGATGGGCGACCTGGGCGCCAGGGTCATCAAGATCGAGACGCGCCCGGCGGCGGCGACGACACCCGCGGATGGGGCCCCCGTTCGTCGGGAACCCGGAAGCTCCCGCTGCTGGCCGAGGTGCCGGTCCGCTACGTCGTGTTCGACGTCCTCCGCCGCGCCGGCAGGTTGCTGCGCGAGGAGCCGTTCACCATCCGCCGGCAGATCCTCGACGACCTGCGCTTGGACACTGCCGGTCTGCGGGTCTCCCCGATGTCCACCTACACCCCCGGCGAGCTGGTGATGACCGCCGCCCGCCAGCAGGGCCTGGAAGGCGTCGCCGCGAACGCGCGAGGTCGCGCTACGAGCCCGGCCGGCGGTCCAGGGCGTGGATCAAGACACCGATCCGGCACACCGCTCGAGGTGATCATCGCCGAGTGGTCGCCGAGCACCGGCCACCCGAACGCGCTGGGCTCGCTGCTGCTCGCCGCGCACCACGGGTGAACTCGCAGTGCCAGCGGGTCGCGCTCGACTGAGGAACGCGAAAGGGGCGGACCGTCCGCGAACGGGCCGCCCCGTCGAGTCACACCGGGGTCACTCGAAGGCTTCCACCGTGTCGTAGCCCCGACCGTTGTACTTCTGGACGACCACCGTCGACACCGCGGGCTGACCGCTCTCGCTGGTGGTCACCGCCGTGTCCGGCAGCATGAGCGGCGCCTGGAAGTCCTTGATCGCGCGCAGCGCCTCCATGAAGCTGTCCCGGGTCGGCTCCTTCATGTTCTGGAAGGCCTGCTCGAGCGTCGCGCCGATCATCCAGCTCCAGTGGCAGTGCGGGAACGCCGGCGGGTCCGGGTAGTTGCCGTACTGCTTGAGGGCCGCCAGGTACTCCACGACGTCCGGGTCCTGGGCGAAGGCGGGGCTCTGCGGCGCCTTCGCGAAGGAGACGGAGTAGATGCCGGGGAATGCCGCCGCGCCGCCGGGCTCGAGGATGGCCGTGGGGCTCGACGTGTTCGAGGGCAGGAACCAGCTCGGCGTCCAGCCCAGCTGCTGCGCCTTCTGCAGCGCCGCAATCACGAGCGGAGTCACCGACATCGCGTTGAAGAAGACGTCGGCGCCGCTGTTGGCCAGATCGGTGATCTGCGCGTCGACTGACGTGTCGGTCGCCTCGTAGGTGAGCTCGCCGACGACCTCGATGTTGCCCGCGCCTTCGATGGCCGACTTGAAGCCCTCGACGTAGCCCGCACCGAAGTCGTCGTTCTGCGACAGGATCGCGACCCGGTGGGCGGCGCCCGAGGAGGCCAGCAGCTCACCGAAGGCCGCGCCCTCGTTCTGGTAGATCGGCACGAACCCGAGCTGCCATGGGCTCTGCTGGGTGTCGCTGAACAGCGGGTCGCCGGTCATGATCAGCACCTGCGGCACCTCGTCGGCGATCGCCGCCTCGCGCCAGGCGCGGTTGGTCGGCGTGCCCAGCCCCGCGGTCATCGCGAAGACCTCGCCCTTCAGCTGGTCGTAGTTCGCCGCCGCCTGCTGCGGGTCGTAGGTGTCATCCAGTGCCTGGATCTCGACGGTGCGGGTCTTCCCGTCGCCGAACCCGACGCCTCCCGCAGCGTTCTTCGCACCGAAGTACGCTGTGACGCCTGCGACCGTGCAGGTGCCCGGGCCCGCGGTGGGGCCGCTGAGCGGCGTGGTGATGCCGAGTGTGACCGTGGTGTCCGTGATGCCGGGGCTGGGCGCACCCTCGGCCGCATCGCCGCTGCGGCCGGCGTCCCGCCCGCCGCACGCGCTGACCGTCACCGCGAGCGCCAACGCGACGGCGATGCCGAGCGCCCTCTGCGATCGAGAGTGTGTGCTCATGCGCGACCTAGCCTCTCCGTATCGGGTTCCTCCGCCGCGGGGCCCGACCCTGTGGTCGGCGACGGCGTGGTCGGTGGCGCGGCGTGGCCGCGACCGGCGGGAGAGCGCCGCAGCCCGCGCATCACCGCGCGGGGCAGCGACACGAGGCCGCCGGGGAGGACGAACAGCACGACCAGCAGGAGCGCGCCCTGCAGCAGCGCCGTGAGGCTCGGGTCGACGGCATTCGTCAGGTTCGGGACGACCACGTAGAACGCGCCGCCGAGCAGCGAACCCGCGATGCTGCCCGCGCCGCCGATCACCATCGCGACGAGCAGCTCGATCGAGTGTCCGAAGCTCATCGTCTCCGGCGACGTGTACTGGACGACGACCATGTACAGGAACCCGCTCACGCCGCCGATGAGCGACGCGATCGTGAATGCCAGCACCTTGTACCGGTACGGCGAGATGCCCATCGAGGACGCCACGTTCTCGTTGCCCTTGACGATCGCGAAGGCGCGGCCGTACTTGCCGCGGACGAGGAAGCGCGTCAGCACGAACACGATGCCGCCGATGACGAGCACGAGGTACAGCTGCCACTGGTCGTCGTAGAGCCCGCTCCCCTCCGGCGCATCGGTGAAGCGCGCGGACACGCCCTGCGAGCCGCCGGTGAACTCGCTCAACCGCTTGGCCAGCGGTACACCGACGATGGGCAGCGCGATCGTGACCATCGCGATCGCGAGTCCGCCCAGGCGTGCGGCGGCGAGTGCCACGAGCAGTCCAGCGACGGCGGGGATCAGGCAGGTGAGCACGAAGACCAGGAC
Organism: Pseudonocardia sp. CNS-004; assembly: GCA_001942185.1. Taxonomy (GTDB): domain Bacteria; phylum Actinomycetota; class Actinomycetes; order Mycobacteriales; family Pseudonocardiaceae; genus Pseudonocardia. The sequence goes on along the minus strand of MKJV01000065.1, from coordinate 4,879 downwards.
GATGTTCCAGTCGTTCGTGACGCCGTACGCGGTGACATACGCACCGAGGCCGAGGAAGAAGATCTGGCCGAGCGAGATCTGCCCCGTGTACCCCATGACGACGTTGAGGCCCAGCACGGCGACGGCGAAGACACCGATGCGGGCGAGCGTGTCGTTGGCGGCCTCCGTCAGCACGAGCGGCAGAACGGCGAGCACGACGACGAGCAGCAGCGGCACCGCCCAGCGCACCCAGGGGCGCTGCCGCAGGGCGGAGAAGGACGAGGCTGGGGTAGCCGTCGGGCGGGTCATCACACGCGAACCACGGTTTTCCGGCCGAACAGGCCCTGGGGTCGGACGATGAGCACGACGAAGATGAGGATGAACGGCACGGCGACCTTGAGGTCGAAGCCGATGAATCCGACGTACACCGCGGCCAGGTTCTCCAGGACGCCGATGATCCACGCCGCGATGACGACGCCGACCGGGCTCGTGAGGCCGCCGAGGATGACGGCGGCCAGCCCGTACACGAGGACGCTGTCGAGCATCCCCGGCGTCAGCGTGAGCTGCGGTGCGACGAGAGCACCGGCGACGGCGCCGAGCGCGCGGCGAGCCCCCAGCCGACCATGAGGAGGCGTTCGACGGGGAGCCCGGAGAACGCCGCGGACTTGGGGTTGATCGCGACGGCCCGCAGCGCCAGGCCGAGCTTCGTGCCGAAGAAGAGCCCCTGCAGCAGGACCATCGCCACGATGATCACGAGCGTGGTCCCGATCGAGCGGATGCTGATCGAGACGCCAAGTAACGACACCGTGTCGAGGGAGAACAGCGAGGGGAACTGCTGGTTGTTGTACGTCCAGAGCCAGCCGGCGATGCCCGTGATCAGGTCAGCAGGCCGATCGTGACGACGACGGCGGTGTCGGGGTCACCGCGCTCGAACCGCCGCATCAGATACCGCTCGACCACTGCGCCGAGTACGAAGGAGAAGAGGATCGACCCCAGGATGGCGAGGACGAGCGGCACGCCGCGATTCGTCAGCACCCACGCGACGTAGGTGGCAAGCACGGCCATGCCGCCCTGCGCGAAGTTGATCAGCCCGGTCGCCGAGTGGACGAGCACGATCGCGAGGGCGATCGCGGCGTAGACCGAGCCGATGGACAGTCCGTCGACGACGAGTTGGATGAACTTCTCCATCTCAGCCTCCCAGGTACGCGCGACGGATCTCGTCCATGCCCTTGAGCTCGGCAGACGTGCCGGTGAGCACGTTGCGTCCGGTCTCCAGGACCGTCGCGCTGTCGACGAGGGTGAAGGCGAGGTTGGCGTTCTGCTCGACCACCAGCATGGCGATGCCCGACTCGACGCGCAGGCGCCGGATCGCGTCGTAGACGTTCTTCGCGGTGCTGGGCGCGAGGCCGAGCGAGGCCTCGTCGAGGAGCAGCAGTCGCGGTTTGGACATGATCGCCCGGGCTACCGCGAGCATCTGCTGCTCTCCGCCCGACAGGGCCGACGCGTTCGAACTGATGCGCTCGCGCAGGTTCGGGAACAGGTCGAGGCAGTACTCGATGTCCTCGTCGATGCCCTTGCCGCCCTTGCGCAGGTACGCGCCGACCCGCAGGTTCTCGCGGACGGTGAGGTCGCCGAGCGTGCCGCGTCCTTCCGGCACGTGGGCGATGCCGAGCGCGGCGACCCGGTCGGGCCGCAGGCCGCGGATGTCGTTGCCCGCGAAGACGATGCGGCCACCCGCGCGGACGGTGCCACTGATCGCACGGAGGGTGGTGGTCTTGCCGGCCCCGTTGGCGCCGAGGATGCCGAAGGCCCCGTTCTCGGGAACGCTCAGCGACACGCCGTCCAGCACCTGCACCGGGCCGTAGGACGCCGTGACGTCCTCGAGCTCAAGCAGCGTCATCCGCGGCGTCCTTGCCGATGTACGCCTCGATGACCCGGGGGTCGGACTGCGCCTCGGCGGCCGTCCCCTCCATGAGCTTGGCGCCGTGGTCGAGCACGACGACGCGGTCGGTGAGGGAGGCGATGAGGCCCATGTTGTGCTCGACGATGACGACCGTGATGTCGTCGTCCGCGCGCAGGCGCCGAACGGTCGCGATCAGGTGCTCCACCTCGGCGTGCGGAAGGCCGGCGGCAGGCTCGTCGAGGAGCAGCAGCGTCGGCTTCATGAGCAGCGCGCGGCAGAGCTCGACGCCCTTGTGGAGGCCGTGCGAGAGCTCGTCGGCCGGCAGGTGCGCGGCCCATCCGAGGGCGTTGCGCTCCAGCAGGTCGAGCGCCTCGGCACGGAGTTCCTTCTCCGCGCGCCGTGTACGGGGCAGCCGCAGCGACCACTCCAACGGCCCGCCGGGGAGTCGGGAGTGGGCGCCGAGCAGCACGTTCTCGAGCACCGTCTCCCGCAGCTGGAGCGCGGGATGCTGGAACGTCCGGGCCAGGCCGTGCCGGGCGAGCGTCGCCGGGCGCGCGCCCTGCACCTCGGTGTCGTCGATCCGCACGGTCCCCGCGGTCTGCTTGTAGTGCCCGCTGATGCAGTTGAACAGCGAGGTCTTGCCCGCACCGTTGGGCCCGACGAGTCCGAAGATCTGCCCCGGCTCGACGGCGAAGCTCACGTTCTGCAGCACGTTGATGCCGCCGAACTGCAGACTCACGTCCTGCAAGGTCAGCTGAGCCGCCATTGGCCGCCTCTCCCACCGTTGCCGCTGTGCATCGGGCGTGCGGGCCCCCGCCCGTGACGGGAAACCTAACGTCGTCGTACGGGTGCGTCGCCCAGCCGACACAGCACCGTTACCAAGGTGCCGCCGACGCCCGCGCCGGGATCGGCAGGTCGCTGCCCGGTGCCGGACGTGCCACGCGCCTCATGCCCGGTTTCCGGCTTCCCGGGCGGCGCCCTCTAGGAACCGGTCCTCGGCCGACCCGTCGACGACCGGCTGCGCCAGTCCTCAGCGGAGATCACGCGCCCGACGCCGCGACCACGGACGCCGGGTGCGCCCTCCTCCAGCGGTCGAGCAGCAGCGGTGTGGCGACACCGAGCGGGCACACGACGCTGGCCCCGATGCCGCGGTCGCCGTAGGTCACCGCCAGCCACTCGGCGAAGGCCACCGCCTCGTGCTTGGTCACGGTGTAGGGGGGCGTCGCCGGGGGTCGCGAGCAGGCCGGCCGCGGAGGCCACCGTCATCAGGTGGCCCCGGCCGCGCTCCAGCATCGAGGGCAGCACCGCGCGGGTGGCGTGGACGTGCGCGAGGACGTTGACGGCGAAGATCCGCCGCACGCCGTTGAGGTGCACCTCTGTGGTCAGGGCGAGCCGGCCGTCCTCGACGGAGTCCGCCGGCTGGTTCAGGTGGGATAAGTGTGGCTCCGATCATGGGCGCGCCTTGCGCCAGCGGTGGTGTCAGCGATTCCGCCAAGCGAGCGGGGAGATCGACTGAGCCGAGCCGAGCCGCGGTCAGCGCCGGTCGGGCTCCCGTGGGGCGCGCCGCCCCGGCCGGCCCAGCTCGATCCCGCCGTCGGCGAGGATCCGACGCGCCTTCACCAGCTTGTAGACGAACAGCACGACCGCGGCCACCACGCCGGCGTCGTCGACCAGGCCGAGCGGGCCGAGGATCGCCTCCGGCACAAGGTCGATCGGGGAGATGAGGTAGAGCGCCGCTCCGCCCATCGCGACCAGCCCGCGCGGCGGGATGCGGTAGCGCCACATCAGATAGCCGACGACCAGCGTGAGCAGCAGTGCCAGCACGCCGACGATCCACACGGTGGTGCGCAGCCAGTCGGGCATGACTGCAGTCTGCCGCGGCCGGTCCCGGGCGCCGGGTCTGGCTACCCGGCCCGCTCGGCCCGGTCCAGCAGTGGCCGGGCCGCGGCCAGCGTGGCCAGCCCGGCCGCGGCCCACAGTCCGGCGCACAGCACGATCGCGTGCTCGACGCCCAGCCACTCCAGCGGCCGACAGCGCTGCGCGAGCTGCCCGAGGGTCTGGTCATCGAGAGCAGGACGGATGAACTTCTCGATGTGCGAAACGTAGCCCGCGCGGGTCGTCGCCTCGACCTCGTGGCCCTCGATCCACTCGTCAAGCAGGTAGCCGAAGGTCACGTTGGTCTGCACGGAGGTCCGCTCGCGCACCTGCTTCCGAGAACCCCCTTATCGTCGCAGCTCTACGACGCTATTCGCAGTTGCACGCCCAGGGGGAGCAACCTCAACAAGTCCAGCTTTACGCATCTTGGCAATCGCAGATCGGGCATGCGGGCGTCGCCAACGCGCGGTCTCCCTAAGCAGCCAACCCCCCAGTTCCTTCACCGACGCAGCGCCTGCGTGAAGGCGCTGCAACAGAAGTTCTGTCAACTCGCCCTCTTGCTGGATCTCATGAAGCAATTCCATCTGCCCGACTGGAACAGCACCTCTCGTGCGAGGATCACGGAAACTCATTTCTTCAGATCCATCTACCGTCCGCATTGCGTCTTTCATCGCCTCGACGCCTTCATCACTGCCTGTTCCATAGACCAGGTACAGAGGCAAACACGCACGTGGCACAACCTCGAACTGCAGCGTCAGGCTGGTCGGCTGCAACGACGTCGGTCACCTGCTCGGCCGCGTCGAGCAGGTCCTGGTCGACAATGTCTGGGACGGCAGCCAGCATTCCCGCAACGCTTGCCACTGCACGGTGGAGTCCGGAATACATGCCCGACGAGCGATACCGGACTGGCGCCAACCCGAGCGATCTCCATAGCGGCCCGCGCCTTCTTGACCCCCGCCCGCGCCTTTACAACCACCGACAAGACCGCCAGGGCAGCGATGCCGCCGAGGAACAACTCCACTCCGCTGATGGCTCTACCTTCCCTTCGCACGGTGGATCCCGGCAGGGAGCGCTTTCGCCGCTTGTCCCGCGAGGACTGTGATGAGACGGCGCCCCTGCCGG
>MKJV01000064.1 GCA_001942185.1 Pseudonocardia sp. CNS-004 | reverse complement strand
GCGTCGGCGGAGGCAGGGGCCGGGTCGGCGGCGGGGGCCGGGTCGGCTGCGGGAGCAGCGCCGTTGGCGGCAGGCGCCGCGGCGGCGGGCTCCGCACCGGTGCCGGGGAGGGTGGGCTGGGCGGCGGCGGAGCGCTTGCGGCTCGGCGGCGCACCCTGCTTCTCCTTGATGGCGGCGATCAGATCGCCCTTCCGCATCCCGGCGATGTCCGGGATGTTCAGCTCGCCGGCCAGCTGGCGGAGCTCCGCCAGCACCATGCCGGTGAGGCCGCCGCGCTTGCGAGGAGCGGGGGCAGCCTCGGTGCTGACGAGATCGGTCTCGCTCACAGATGTCCTTCCTGACCGACCGGGCTTCCAGCCCTGGTCAGCGGGATTCACACACTCGCCCGGACGGTGTGCCGGACGACATGTCGGTCAACGGGGTCGCGGGAACAGCGGCCGCCCCGACTGCAAGGCTGGCGATCATCGCGACGCTCCGGGGAAGAGGCCGCTCGCGTCGGAACCGGTCTGGCTCTCGAGAATTCGACGGATTCCGGCTCGAGTGGCCACGCGGATGCCGCGTGGATCGCCGTTGCGGTGCCGAGACTAGACGGTCCGCCCTGGTCGCGGCAACAACCCCCTGTCATGACGCGCCGAGCGGACGAAGATCAGCTGATCTCCACCGCCGCACCCGTCGGGTCGACGGGCAGCGCGAGCGCGGTGAACCCGCGCAGGTCCAGGTCCGAGGGCAATGTGCCGTCGGTGGTGAGGGCCAGCACGGTGGGGCCCGCTCCCGAGATCACGGCGGGAATGCCGCGATCACGCAGCGTGTCGACCATGTCGGCCGACTCGGGGTAGGCCGGGCGCGGTAGCTCTGGTGGAGCCGGTCTTCGGTGGCCGGCAGGAGCAGCTCGGGGTGCTGGGTGAACGCCAGCGCGGCGAGCGCGGTGCGGCTGCCGGTGAAGGCCGCGTCTGCCAGCGGGACACGCTCGGGCAACAGCCCGCGCGTGGTGCTGGTGAGCGACTCGACTCCCGCGACGAGCGCAACCGGCTGGATGGCCGGATGCGCGTCGAGCCGTACAGCGTGGAAGCGCTGCGATGTATTCCCACGCGATGCATTCCCGCCGGTGTCCCATGCCACCACGAAGCCGCCGAACAGGCTGGCCGCCGCGTTGTCGGCGTGGCCCTCCATCCCGGCCGCGACGCCCAGGACCGCGTCGCGCTCCAGCTCGACGTCCCGCCCGGCGAGCACGACGGCCGCCACCGCGCCCGCCACGGCCGCTGCGGCGGAGCTGCCCAGCCCTCGCGAGTGCGGGATCGCGTTGGAGCAGCGCATCCGGATTCCGGGCGGCGGGTCGCCGACGACGTCCCACGCCGAGCGCATCGCCCTCACCACGAGGTGGGTCTCGTCGCACGGCACGCGGCCCGCGCCCTCGCCCGCCACCTCGATCACGACACCGTCGGCCGCCACGGCCACCTCGACCTCGTCGTACAGGCCGAGGGCGAGCCCGAGCGAGTCGAAGCCGGGCCCCAGGTTCGCCGAGGAGGCGGGCACCCGCACCAGGACCTCCCGGGGGCGCCCCATCAGCGCCCGCCCCCTTCGGCCGGCAAGGCGTTGGGAATGAGGGTGGCGGTGGCGGTCACGACAGCTCCAGGGCAGTTGCTACCGCCCCGGGGTCGATCGGCACGACCGTGGCTCCGGCGCCGCGAGCAGGGCCGTGTCCGGATCCTTCAGGCCGTGGCCGGTGACCGTGCAGACCACCAGCGAGCCGCGGGGCAGCGTGCCGTCGGCGGAGGACTGCAGCAGCCCGGCCACGCTGGCGGCCGACGCGGGCTCGACGAACACGCCCTCGCGCGCCGAGAGCAGCCGGTACGCGGCGAGGATCTCGTCGTCGGTGACGGCGGCGAACCGGCCGTCCGACTCGTCGCGCGCGGTCATCGCACCCGCCCACGACGCCGGCGCGCCGATCCGGATCGCGGTGGCGATCGTCTCGGGGGCCGCCACCGGCTCGCCGTGCACGAGCGGTGCCGCGCCCGCGGCCTGGAACCCGAACATCCGCGGCGCCGAGTGGATCAGGCCGTCGGCGAGGTAGGCGCGGTAGCCCTTCCAGTAGGCGGTGATGTTGCCGGCGTTGCCGACGGGCAGGCAGTGGACGTCGGGGGCGCGGCCGAGCTCGTCGCAGATCTCGTAGGCCGCGCTCGCCTGGCCCGCGATCCGGGTGGGATTCACGGAGTTGACCAGGGCGGCGACCGGATAGTCGGCGGTGGTCTTGCGGCGAGCTCGAGGCAGTCGTCGAAGTTGCCGTCGATCTGCAGGATCCGGGCCCCGTGGGCCACGGCCTGGGCCAGCTTGCCGAGCGCGATCTTGCCGCGCGGCACGAGGACGGCGCAGGTCATCCCGGCGCGCGTGGCGTAGGCGGCCGCCGAGGCGGAGGTGTTGCCCGTGGACGCGCAGAGCACGCCCTGCTTGCCCTCGGCGAGCGCGTGGGTGACCGCCATCGTCATCCCGCGGTCCTTGAACGAGCCGGTCGGGTTCGCGCCGTCGACCTTGAGGAAGACCTCGCAGCCGGTGGCGGCGGACAGGTGCGGGGCGGGCAGCAGGGGTGTGCCGCCCTCGCCGAGCGTGACGACCTTCCAGCCGGGCTGGACCGGCATCCGCTCCCGGTAGGCCTCGATCACCCCCGGCCAACGGGTGAGCTTCTGCGCGGCGGTCATCCCGCAACTCCCTTCCGGCCCAGGTCCTCGACCCGGAGCACGCTGTGGACGCCGTGCACGACATCGAGCCCTGCCAGCACGTCCACGGTGGCCGCGAGCGCCGCCTCCGGCGCCTTGTGCGTGACGACGACGATCCGCGCGGAGCCGGTGCCGTTGCCCTCGCCGGTCTGGCGGGCCGCGGCGATGCTCACGCCGTGGCGGGCGAACTCGCCGGTGATCGTCGAGAGGACGCCTGCGCGGTCGAGGACCTCGAGGCTCACGTGGTAGCGCGTGCGCAGCGTGCCCATCGGCCGGACGGGCAGGCTCGCGTAGGCCGACTCCCGCGGGCCACGCCCGCCGAGCACCCGGTTGCGGGCCACCGCGACGAGGTCGCCGAGCACCGCGCTCGCCGTGGGCGCGCCGCCGGCGCCTGCCCGTAGAACATCAGCTGGCCCGCGGCCTCGGCCTCGACGAACACCGCGTTGAACGCGCCGTCGACCGCCGCGAGCGGATGGGTGGCGGGGATCATGGCCGGGTACACGCGCGCCGACACCGACTCGGGCATCGACTCGTCGGCGGGGGTCCGCTCGCAGATGGCGAGCAGCTTGATCGTGCAGCCCATCGCCGACGCGGCCGCGATGTCGCCCGCGGTGACCGTGCGGATGCCCTCGCAGTGCACGTCGGCGGCGTTGACGCGCGTGTGGAAGGCGAGCGACGCGAGGATCGCCGCCTTGGACGCGGCGTCGTAACCATCGACGTCGGCGCTCGGGTCGGCCTCGGCGTAGCCAGGCGCGTGGCCTCCTCCAGCGCGTCGGCGTAGCTCGCCCCGGAGGCCGCCATCGCGGAGAGGATGAAGTTCGTGGTGCCGTTGACGATGCCGGCCACGCGCGTGATCCGGTCGCCCGCGAGGGACTCGCGCAGCGGGCGCAGCAGCGGGATCGCGCCGGCGACCGCGGCCTCGTAGTAGAGGTCGGCCCCCGACGCGTCGGCCGCCTCGGCGAGCGCGGGCCCGTCCTCGGCGAGGAGCGCCTTGTTGGCCGTGACCACCGACTTGCCGGCCTTGAGCGCCTCCAGCAGCAGCGTGCGGGCCGGCTCGATACCGCCGATCACCTCGACGACGACGTCCACGTCGTCGCGGGTGACCAGCCCGGACGCGTCGCTGGTGAGCAGGTCACCGAGATCGGCGTGCTTGTGCGGGCGGCGCACGGCCACCCCGGCCAGTTCGACGGGCGCACCGGCACGGGCGGCGAGCTCCTCGGCCTGCTCACGCAGCAGCCGTACGACCTCACGGCCGACGGTGCCGCAGCCCAGCAGGGCCACGCGGATCGGTTTCACGCCCCGATCCTCGCTGGTGCGCCCGCCTCCGGGGCAACCCGGGTGCGCGGGCTCACGATTCCTCCTCGCCGGCGCTCGTCGGCCGCGTTCGCGGCGCTGCTGTGTCCATTGGTTGGTTGGCTCACAAGCTCGCTCACGGCGAGACCTCCAGACGGAACTGGTCCTCCAGCGTCTCGCGGCGCAGCAGCGCCCGCGCCGCACCGTCGCGCACGGCCACGACAGCGGGCCGGGGAAGCCGGTTGTAGGAGCTCGCCATCGAGTAGCAGTAGGCGCCGGTGGCGGCCACGGCGAGCAGGTCACCGGGGGCGAGGTCGGCGGGCAGCCAGCAGTCGCGCACCACGATGTCGCCGCTCTCGCAGTGCTTGCCGACCACCCGCGACAGCACAGCGTCGCCGCTGCGTCCCGCTCGGCCGAGCGGGAGACGAGGCGGCAGTCGTACACGGCGTCGTAGAGCGCGGTGCGGATGTTGTCGCTCATGCCGCCGTCGACGCTCACGTAGCGGCGCACCGACGACCCGCCCAGCGGGACGTCCTTGAGCGTGCCGACCGTGTAGAGCGTGATCCCGGCGGGCCCGGCGATCGCCCGGCCCGGCTCGACCGCGATGTGCGGCACGTCCAGGTCGGCGGCGTGGCACTCCCGCTTGACGATCGCGCGCAGCTCCTCGGCCAGCTCCGGCACGTCGACCGGGGTCTCCTCGGCGCGGTAGGCGATGCCGAACCCGCCGCCGAGGTCGAGCGTGGTGAGCGCTTCCAGCGCCTCGCCACCGTGCTCCTCGTGCAGCCGCGCGAGGAACCGCACCACGCGGTGGGCGGCCACCTCGAAGCCCTCGGTGTCGAAGATCTGGCTACCGATGTGGCTGTGCAGGCCGACGAGCGTGAGCCCGCCCGCCGCGAGCACCCGCCGCACCGCTTCCGCGGCCGCGCTCGTGGCGCCACCCGCGATCGAGAAGCCGAACTTCTGGTCCTCGTGGGCGGTGGCGATGAACTCGTGGGTGTGCGCCTCGACGCCCACCGTGAGCCGCACCATCACCGGCACGACGACGCCGCGCTCGCGCGCCACCGCGTCGAGGCGGGCGATCTCGTGGAACGAGTCGACCACGACCCGGCCCACACCCGCCTCCACGGCCGCTTCCAGCTCGTCGAGGGACTTGTTGTTGCCGTGCAGCGCGATCCGCTCCGGTGGGAAGCCCGCGCGCAGTGCGACGGCCAGTTCCCCGCCGCTCGCGACGTCGAGGGAAAGACCTTCCTCCGCCACCCAGCGCGCCACCTCGGTGCAGAGGAACGCCTTCGCCGCGTAGTGCACCGCCTCGGCCCCGAACGCAGCGGCGAACTCCGTGGCGCGCGAGCGGAAGTCGGCCTCGTCGACGACGAACAGCGGGGTGCCGTAGCGCTCGGCGAGGTCGCGGACGTCGACGCCCGCGATCTCCAGCGCGCCGCCCTCACCGCGGGCGACGGTGCGGGGCCACACGGCGGGGGCGAGCTCGTCGAGCCCGGCCGCGTCCTGCGGGCGGGGCCCGGCGGTCTCCGGGGGTACCGAGATGCCGGCGTGGAGGGGGCCTGCGGGGTGGACGTTCATGGGAGAGCCTCTTGATCAGCGGTTCGACGCGTTACCGGGCGTTGCTGACACGTTTTCGCACCGAAACGCCGACCATGACGTGGAACACTCACATCCGCTCCGGAGCCGAGACGCCGAGCAGCCCGAGGCCGTTGGCGAACACCTGGCGCGCCGCGACGCAGAGGGCCAGCCGGGCCCGGTGCAGGTCGGTGACCTCCTCGTCGCCCATCGGCAGCACGCGGCACGTGTCGTAGAACTTGTGGTAGGCGCTCGCGAGCTGCTCCAGGAACCGGGCCACCCGGTGCGGCTCGCGCAGCTCCGCCGCGGTGGCGACGACGCCGGGGAACTCGCCGATCGTGCGGATCAGGTCGCCCTCGCGCGGGTGCTCCAGCAGGCCGTAGGCATCCCCCGGCTCGACGCCCAGCTCGGCGGCGTTGCGGGCGAGCGAGGCCAGGCGGGCGTGCGCGTACTGCACGTAGAAGACCGGGTTGTCGTTGGAGCGCTTGACGAGCAGGTCGAGGTCGATGTCGAGCGGCGAGTCGACCGACGAACGCACCAGCGAGTACCGGGCCGCGTCGACCCCGACGGCCTCCACGAGGTCGTCCATCGTGACGGTGTTGCCGGCGCGCTTGCTCATCCGCACCGGCCTGCCGTCCTTGACGAGGTTGACCAGCTGCCCGATCAGCACCTCGACCACGCCCGGGTCGTCGCCGAACGCCGCGGCCGCCGCCTTGAGCCTGCCGATGTAGCCGTGGTGATCGGCCCCGAGCATGTAGATGCACAGGTCGAAGCCGCGCGAGCGCTTGTCGCGCAGGTAGGCCAGGTCGCCCGCGATGTAGGCGGGGTTGCCGTCGCTCTTGATGACCGGCCGGTCCTTGTCGTCGCCGAAGTCCTTGGACCGCAGCCACCACGCGCCGTCGGCGAAGTAGAGGCTCCCGGAGTCCTTCAGCTGCTGCACCGCGGCGTCGACCGCACCCGACTCGTACAGCGACTGCTCGTGGAAGAACACGTCGAAGTCGGTGCCGAACTCGTGCAACGTGGTCTTGATGCCGTCGAACATCCGCCCGACACCCACGCGGCGGAACACCTCGTCGCGCTCGGCGTCGGGCAGGTCCAGTACACCCGGCTCGGCCGCCACGACCTGCTGGGCGACCTCGGCGATGTAGGCGCCCGCGTATCCGTTCTCCGGGGTGGGGCGCCCCTGGGCGGCCGCCACCAGCGACCCCACGAACCGGTCGATCTGCGCGCCGGCGTCGTTGAAGTAGTACTCGCGGGTGACCTTGGCTCCCCGCGCGGACAGCACCCGGCCCAGCGCGTCGCCGACCGCGGCCCAGCGGGTGGCGCCCATGTGCAGCGGGCCGGTGGGGTTGGCCGACACGAACTCCAGGTTGACGTTGCGGCCGGCGAAGTCGTCGCCGGTGCCGTACCCGTGGCCCGCGCCGAGCACGTCCCCGACGAGGGCGCCCTGCGCGTCGGCGGCCAGCCGGACGTTGATGAAGCCGGGCCCCGCCACCTCGGCGCTGGTCACGCCATCGCGCCCGGCCAGCTCCTCGGCCAGCCAGCCGGCCAGGTCGCGCGGGGCGACCCCGGCCTGCTTCGCCGTGCGCATCGCCACATTGGTGGCGTAGTCACCGTGCTCGGGGTTGCGCGGGCGCTCGACCGTGACGTCCGCGGGCAGCGCAGCCACGTCCAGGCCGCGTCGCGTCAGCACGTCGGACGCTGCGGCGCGGACCAGTTCGGCAAGCACGTCGGGAGTCACCCGTCAAGTCTAGGCAGGTGCGCTCACGGGTTTCTCATGCCCGGCTCCTAGACTGCGTTGTCGCAAGGGCCGTCCGAGTGATGGCGCGCGCACCCCGAGATTCCGAGGTCTGGACGGTTCATGGTCAGCGGTAAGACGAGCAAGGCGGTCCGCAAGTCCCGGCCGACGGTCGTCGTCCAGAAGTCCACCCCGTGGGGCCTCATCGCCGCCGTCGTGGTCGTGGCGCTGTTCGCGGGGGTGGTCTTCGGCTACGCCTTCATGCGCAACCAGGAGAACCAGGCGCAGTCGGACGCGATGGCCCCGTTCACGCCCACCGCGGAGAACCAGGACCCGTCCACCACGATCGCCGGGGTCCAGGTCCAGCCCTACGAGGGCGGGCTGCACGTCGACCGCGCCACCAAGGTGGCCTACACGCACGCCCCTCCGATGGGCGGCGCCCACGACTACAGCTGGGCCTCCTGCAACGGCGTCGTCTACCCGACGCCCATCCGCAGTGAGAACGCGGTGCACTCGCTGGAGCACGGCGCCGTCTGGATCGCCTACAACCCCGACCAGGTCACCGGCGACGCGCTGGAGACGCTGCGCAGCAAGGTCGACGGCCAGCCGTACATGCTGATGACCCCGTTCCCCGGGCTCGACCAGCCGATCTCGCTGCAGTCCTGGGGCCACCAGCTCAAGCTCGCCGACGCCAACGACCCGCGCATCGACCAGTTCATCGCCGCACTGCGGCTGAACCAGTACCAGTACCCCGAGCCGGGCGCGAGCTGCAACGAGATCGGCCCGTCCGAGGGCGGCTTCCAGCAGGCAACCCGCCGCCGTTCGAGCCGGCACCGGCCCCCGGCACCCCCGGCGCGTACCCGGAGACGGTCGGCGCCGGGGCTCCGGCAGGTGCCGCCCCGGACGGGATGGCACCGAACGGCATGCCGGTCCCGGGTTCCTGATGGCGACGAACACGACCACCGCACCGGACGAGGCGGCGCCCATGTCGCAGGAGGCCCGCTGGATCCGACCGGTCCTCGCCGTCGTCGCGGCCGTGGGGTTGCTGCTCCTCGGCGCCGCCGGCGGGCTGCTGGTGGGCGGCTTCCCCGGCTCGGGCGCCCCGGCCGTCCCCGCAGCGGACTCGGTGGACGTCGGGTTCTCCCACGACATGATCGTCCACCACCAGCAGGCCGTGACCATGGCCTCGTGGGAACGCGACCACACCTCCGATCCCTTCGTGCACCAGCTCGCCGCCGACATCGAGGCCACCCAGACCGGCCAGATCGGCCGCATGCAGGGCTGGCTGGAACTGTGGGGCGCACCGCCCCTGCCGACCGGCGGCCACATGGCGTGGATGACCGAACCCGGGCACGGCCACGCCCCGACCGCGACGGGCGGCGTATCCACGATGCCGGGCATGGCCACCGACGAGGACCTCGCGGCACTCCGCGCCGCCACCGGCCCCCAGCTCGACGTCCTGTTCCTCCAGCTCATGCTCCGCCACCACGAGGGCGCGCCGGGATGCTGGAGTACGCGGCCGAGCGCGCGGCCGTGCCCCAGGTCCGCAACCTCGCCTCCCAGATGCTGCGCTCCCAGACCACCGAGAGCGACTACCTGCGCCAGCTCCTCGCCGAACGCGGAGGGCAGCCCCTGCCGCTGTAGATCCGGGTGTGCGCTAGGGTTGGGCACATCGCTACGGCCCCCGTAGCTCAGGGGATAGAGCACCGCCCTCCGGAGGCGGGAGCGCAGGTTCGAATCCTGCCGGGGGCACCATCCTGATCACACGAGAAGCGGCCCTTCACCTGCCTGAACAGGTGAGGGGCGATCTTTTTGGGCACCCACGGGCCCGCCGGGGGCGTGATCACCACAAGTGGTTCGTGAGCGCCGGATGTGACGCCCTGGCACCACTTCCGCCGATCACGAGCCACCGGCCGGGTTCGGCATCGCTCGGGGGCGTCGCCGCGAGCGGCCCGGCCGTGCCCTGCGGGATCAACGTCCGTGCTGGGGGGGCCTGACGGTACCGGGCACATCAGGCACTCCCCGGGCGCGGAGTACGGGGGTTCTCTGGACGTCGAGACCCACCGACCAGTTCCGAGGACCTGATGCGAGCAACTGTGATGTACGCCGCCGGCGACGTGCGGGTGGAGACCCTGCCCGACCCGGTGCTGCGGGAGCCGACCGACGCGGTGGTGCGCGTGGTGCGGGCGTGCGTGTGCGGCACCGACCTGCACCCCTACCACTCGATGCCGGCTAACCCGGAGGGCGTGCCGATGGGCCACGAGTTCCTCGGTGTCGTCGAGGACATCGGATCGGAGGTGTCCGGGCCGAAGAGGGGGGACGTGGTCGTCGCCCCGTTCGCCTACGCGGACAACACCTGCGAGTTCTGCCGGGAGGGGTTGCACACCGCGTGCCCGAACGGCGGGTTCTTCGCCGGCGCCCAGGCCGAGGCGGTTCGGGTGCCGCAGGCGCAGGGCACCCTCGTGCCGATCCCGGTCGGTGCGGACCCGGCGCTGCTGCCGTCGCTGCTGACCCTCGCCGACGTGTTCGGCACCGGTCACCACGCGGCGGTGCGGGCCGGTGTGAACGAGCGGACGACGGTGACCGTGATCGGTGACGGCGCGGTGGGCCTGCTGGCCGTGCTGTCGGCGAAGCGGCTCGGCGCCGAACGGATCATCCTGATGGGCCGCCACGAGGACCGCACCGATCTGGGCCGCGAGTTCGGAGCGACCGACGTCGTGCCCGAGCGCGGCGCCGAGGGCGTCGAGAAGGTCCGCGAGCTGACCGGTGGCCACGGCACGCACGCCGTGCTCGAGGCCGTCGGCCACCGCCCGGCGTACGACCAGGCGGTCGGCGTGGTCCGGGCGGGCGGTGTGATCAGCCGGGTCGGCGTACCGCAGTACGAGGAGGCCCCGGTCGGGATGGGCAGCCTGTTCCGCCCGAACGTCACCCTCACCGGTGGCCCGGCGCCGGTGCGGGCCTACATCGACGAGCTGCTGCCCGACGTGCTGGAGGGCCGTGTCGAACCGGGCAGGGTGTTCGACCGCACCGTCGGCCTCGACGACGTGCCCGACGGCTACCGCGCCATGGACGCGCGGGCCGCCCTGAAGGTCCTCGTCACGCCGTGACGCACTCACGGGCGGCCGGTCGCGATCCGGCCGGTCGCACGGGTCCCATACCTCGTGGGAAATGCCGCGTCAGGCGGTGCCGGACGGGGCTGCCTCGGTCGGGATGCCGTCGTGGGAGGCCGCCCAGGAGGCGAGCAGCGTGAGCGCATCGGCGGTTGGCGTGCCGGCGGCCGCGGTGTAGACGTAGAGCAGCAGCCCTGGCGCGGAGGAGAGCTGCATCGACTCGGAGTCGAGGTCGAGCTGTCCGACGACGGGGTGGCGCAGCCGCTTGCGGCCACTGGGGTGAAACTTCACGTCCTGGGACGCCCAGCGGCGGCGGAACCGCTCGGAGCGGGTGGACAGCTCGCCGACCAGCTCGATGAGCGCCTTGTCGTGGGGGTTGCGGGCGGCCTCCAGGCGGAGCATGGCGGCGCCGTCGTCGGCGATCCGGTCGTAGTCGACGAAGAACTCCTCGGCCGCCTCCGGGTCCAGGTAGACGAACCGGGTCATGTTGGCCGGCCGTCGGGAGCCGGCGAGCACCGGGGAGTAGAGCGCCCGGGCGAGTTGGTTCGTCGCGACGACGTCGAGCCGGCCGTTGCTCACCCAGGCTGGTGCGTCGGTCATCCCGTCCAGCACCTGCTGGATCGCGGGGCGGATGCTGGAGGGGGTCGTGCGCTTGCTGCGGGTGCCGCGTGTCCGGCTCTCGCGGGCCAGTGCGAACAGGTGGGCGCGCTCGGCCTCGTCGAGCCGCAGCGCGTCGGCGAGGGCTTCGAGGACGCTCTCCGACGCACCGGCCAGACTGCCGCGCTCCATGCGGACGTAGTAGTCGACCGAGACACCGGCGAGCAGGGCAACCTCCTCGCGACGCAGGCCCGTCACCCGGCGGTTGCCGCCGTAGGCGGGCAGACCCGCCTCTTCCGGGGTGATCCGGGCCCGCCGCGTGCTCAGGAACTCCCGGATCTCGCTGCGGAGGTCGATGGCGCCCACGGGCCCACGGTAGGCGCGTGCCCGAACGTGCGGGAGGCACTGGCAGTACCGGTCAGACGCCGCGGGTCCAGAACTCCTCCGCCGATCCGGTGAACGGCGTGGGGTCGCCCGCGAGGAAGAACTCGTCCCACACCGGCCCGTTGGAGAGCTCCCAGTGCTCCACCGCCACGCCGTCCTCGAAGCGCCACGCACCCATGCCGACGCGCGTCCAGGACGTCTCGCCACGCGACGTGCGGAACGTCCCGTGGATGATGCCGTAGTGGTCGTCGGCGAGGATCTCGTCGATCTCGAGGGGCTGGACGTTGGCGTCGGCGAGGCTCGCCCGCCGCACGACGTAGCGGCGCAGGAACTCCATTCCGCCGGTCGCCGCCAGGCGCACACCGCCGGTGTGGATCACCATGTCCGGGGACATCCGCTCCATCACCTGGTTGGTGTGCTCGTGTTGCCGCCGGAGCCGCTCCGCCTCGCTGAGGCCCGGATCGGTGGCGATCGCCGCGCCGCCCCGGTACAGATCGGCCAGCCATGCGGCGTCGGGTGGGTGTCGGACAGCATTGTCCCTCCTCTGTTCAGGGCCGGGTCACGCGGTGGGGGCGCGACGTCGTGCCACGGCCGTTGGTCTCGTGCGGGAGCGGGCCGGCGCTCGGGGACTCCTCGCTGACCAACTCGACGATGTAGTGCGTCACCGGGTGGTCCTCGAGGTTGCGGATCCGGTGCGGCGGCAACGGCCCGTCCCGTCCGACGGTGCGGAAGAAAGCGAACCCGCGCTCCGCCTCCTGCGCCACCCGCCAGCCGGCCTCCCCGTACTCCTGGCCCTGCGAGCGGCCCGGCTCCGGCCACAGGACGAGGTGGTCGACGTGGTGCTGGTGGAACTCGCAGGTCTCGCCGCCCTCGAGGGTCATGGCCCACACCCGCACCCGGTCGTTCTCGAAGACCAGCTCGTTGCCGGGATCTGACGAGAAGCTCACACGGGCGGGATCGGGCTGAGGCATCGAGAACTCCTCCTGAGCGGGGTGGGCACCGATTGAATCATAGTACTCTCTCATATGAGAGGACTGTCTCACTCAAGAATGAGGTCGCTCATCGTGTTCATCTCCGCAGCCACGGACACCCTGTCCGTCGCCGAGGGCTGGGACCGCGCGGCGCCGGATGCCATCCGGCGCCTCGGCGAGGTGCCCGCCGCCGCCGTCGGCGACGCGCTGGCGCGCATGACCGTGCTCGACGGGGGCATCCGCCTGGTCACCGAGCGCTCCGCGCTCCTCGGGAACGCCCTCACCGTCGACGTCCGTGCGGGGGACAACCTCGCCATCCACCGTGCGCTCGACGACGCGCGTCCCGGCGACGTGCTCGTGGTCAACGGGCACGGGGACACCACCCGCGCGCTGGTCGGCGACCTGATCGGCGAGATCATGATCTCGGCGGGGGTCACGGGCGCGGTGGTCGACGGGGCGGCGCGGGACGTGCGGGCCCTGTCGGAGCTCGGCCTCACCGTCTACGCCCGTGCCGTCACCCCGGCCGGCCCGTTCAAGGACGGCCCCGGCTCGATCGGCGTCCCGGTGGCGGTGGGAGGCGTGGTCGCCGCGCCCGGTGACGTGATCGTCGGAGACGCCGACGGTGTGGTCGTCGTGCCGTGGCGCCGGATCGAGGAGGTCCTCGGCTCGGTCGACGTCATCGTCGCGAGGGAGGAGGCGCTGCGGCAGAAGATCCTCGCCGCCCGCAGCGATCGCGCGGAGGTCGTCGGATGACGTCGCTCCTCCCCGCTTTCCCCCACGCAGCCCGGATCGCGGAGCTGCGGGCCGGGTCGCGGCGCCCCGCTCTCGCCCCCGCCCCGCCCGGCACGGTGTCGCTCGCGATGGGCGAGCCGGACTTCCCGACCCCGTCACCGGTGATCGAGGCAGCGGTCGAGGCGCTGCGCGCGGGGCACACGCACTACGCCGACCAGAAGGGCCTGCCGGTTCTCCGGGCCGGGCTCGCCGCACGCCTTCCCGGCGGCGGTGCTCGGCCGTGGACCGCGAACGACGTCGTGGTCACCCACGGCGCCACCGCCGCGCTGGCAGCCGTCGTCTTCGCGATGATCGGGCCGGGGACACGGGTGGTGATCCCGGAGCCCGCGTACTCGCTCTACGCCGACCTGGTCGTGCTCGCGGGCGGCACCGTGGACCGGGTACCGCCGGCGCCGGACCTGCACTGGGACCTCGGCGCGCTCGCGGCGCGGCTGCCCGGCGCCACCATGGTGATCTTCTCCAACCCGGCGAACCCGACCGGCATCGTGCACCGCGCGGAGGAGCTCGAGGCGCTCGGCGCGCTGCTGGACGCCACCGACACCCTCGTCGTGGCCGACGAGGCCTACCACCGGCTGGTCCACCCGGGGCACGAGCTGGTCTCCGCGCTCGACGTCACCTCGCTGCGCGACCGCACGGTCTACGTGCAGACCTTCTCCAAGACCTACGCGATGACCGGATGGCGGGTCGGCTACCTGGCAGGCCCGCCCGCCGTGGTCGACGCCGCCGCGCACGTGCACCGCACCGTGAACGGGTCGGTGAACACCTCGGTGCAGCTCGCGGCGCTGGCCGCGCTGGGCCTGCCCGACGCGGCGGTCGATGCGATGCTCGACGTCTACCGGGTGCGCCGGGAACTCGTCGTCGCCCGGCTGAGCGGGATTCCGGGCCTGCACCTGACCCCGCCCGAAGGGGCGTTCTACGGCTTCCTCCGCTACGACCTCGATCGCCCATCGGAGACCGTCGCCCGCGAGCTCGCGGAGCGTGGAGTGCTGGTTCGCGCAGGCGTCGAGTACGGCCCTTCGGCGAGGGGCACGTGCGGATCTCGTTCGCCGCATCGGAGGACGACCTGCGCACGGGGCTGGCCCGCATCGTCGGCTACGTCGAGGACTCGCGGGGCCGGTGACTCGAACGAGATATCGTTCCCAGCGGATCGGCCGAGTCCGAGGAGATCGAGTGACCGATCAGCAGGCCCCGCAGGAAGCGCGCAGACTACGCAGCGACACCCGCCGCAATCGGCGACGTCTCCTCGAGGCGGTCGGCGAGATCGCCCGCGAGGCGCCGGACCAGCTGACCATGAAAGACGTCGCGAACCGCGCCGAGATCGGACCGGCGACCGCCTACCGCTACTACTCCACGTTGGACGACGTCGTGGCGGCCTACGTGCTCGGCGTCGTGGACGAGCTGCGGGACTTCAGCGTCTCCAGCGGCGCCGAGGGTCGCCCGCTGTTCGACGGGGTCGTGGACCGGTGGCTCGACCTGCTCGCCGAGCACGGTCCGGTGATGGTCCAGCTCCGCTCCCGGCGCGGCTTCCTGGAACGGCTCCACGACGGCAACGAGACGATCCTCGCGGTGCGGGAAGCCTGGAGCCGTCCCGTCCAGGGCCTGCTGGCCGACCTCGGGCTTCCGGCGCAGGTGCTCGAGCACGCGCTGTTCCTCCACAACATGATGTACGACCCGCGGGAGATCCACGACCTGCTCCAGGAGACCGGTATGTCCCGCCGCGAGGTCACCGCCCGCCTGACGGAGGCCTACCTCGGCGCGCTGCGCGGGTGGGCGCGGGCGGGCTGACCCGCTCGCCTACTCCTGCCCGCCATCCCGCGGTCTGCGGAACGTGGCCGCCGCGGTGAACGGCCGCTCGACGCGGTCCGCCCACACGGCGAGCAGCTCCTCGTCGTGCGACACCGCGAGCACACCGGTGCCGTCCCGGGCCCGGTCGGCCACGACGCCCACGAGCGCGGCGGTCGTCGACGCGTCGAGCATCGCCGTCATCTCGTCGCAGATCAGGTACCGCGGCCGCAGGACGAGCGCACGGGCGAGGCAGGCGCGCTGCAGCTGCCCGTCGCTGACCTCGTGCGGCCGCTCCCGAGCAGTTCGGCGGTGAGCCCGGCGCGTTCGTGCAGCTCCTCCTCCCACGCCGGGTCGCGCCCGCGTCCGGTCGCGAGCAGTGGTTCCCCGACGATCTCGCGCAACGGCAGCCGCGGGTCGGTGGCCGACCGCGGGTTCTGGAACACGACCCCGACGGCCGTGCGCAGCTCCCGCGGTGCGCGGTAGCGGACACCGCGGACCCGCTCGCCGTCGACCTCGACCGTGCCGCGCCAGGGCGCGTGCAGGAGCGCCAGCACGCGCGTGAGCGTCGACTTGCCGCACCCGCTCGGCCCGGCCAGCCCGACGACCGTGCCCGGCTCGACCGCGAGATCGACCCCGTCGAGCACCCGGACCCCGCGCCGGTACCCGGCGACGATCCCCCGCGCCGCCAGCGTCACGACGCACGCACCGGCGCACACGCGACCGCCCGCTCGCCGCTCCACACGAGCTCCGGGTCGGGCGCGCAGGTGTGCTCGGGGTGCCGCAGCTCGAACCCGCACCCGGACGGCAGCGCCGTCAGCTCCGGCGGATGGCCGGGCACCGGTGTGAAGCCCCGGTCGGGCAGCGCGGCGAGCAGGCCCGCGGTGTAGGGGTGCCACGGGTCGGAGAACACCTGGTCGGCGGGGCCGACCTCGACGAGCCTGCTCGCGTACATCACGGCGACGTCCGTGGCCACCCGCCGGGCGGCGCGCAGGTCGTGGGTGATGAGCAGGACGGCGTGGCCGCGGTCGGCCATGCCGGCGAGGAGGTCGACGCTGCGGTCGACGAGCGGGCGGTCCAGGCCCGCGGTCGGCTCGTCGGCCAGCAGCACGGGCGGGTCGCCCGCCAGCGCCGCCGCGAGCCCGACGCGCTGCGCGGTGCCGCCCGACAGCTCGTGCGGGTACCGGTCGAGCATCTCGGGTGGCAGCCCGACGTCGTCGGCGAGCCGGTGCACGGTGGCCCGCGGATCCGGGTCGGCGGGCCGCAGCGCCCGCACCGTCTCCACCAGCTGCGAGCCGACCCGGCGGACCGGCGTCAGATGCGTCGCCGCCGACTGCGGCACCATGCCGACGCGCCGCCCCCGCACCGCGCGCAGAACGGGCTCGGGCGCGTCGAGCAGGTCCCGCCCGTCGAGCTCGACCCGGCCGGCCACCTCGGCGTTCGCCGGCAGCAGCCCGTTCCGCCGATGACCGGGCCTCCTCGAGTGCCGACTCCACCCCATGCCCAGCTCCCCCCGTGGTCGTCGTGGAGGGAGGCGGCCCACTGCACCCGCCCGGTTGGCCACCGGCATGAGTGACCTGCGTCACTCGAAAAATCTCTCCCCCGTGTCGATCCGGGTGCACGCCCGCTCGACCTGGGGGATGAGAGGGTCCGCAGGGGACCCCCGAACCGGGAGATGACGATGAAGTACATGCTGATCATGCGCGCAACGGACGAGACCTACGCCGCGTACGCCGACGCCGACTTCGGCCAGATCATCGAGTCGATGGGCCGGTTCAACGACCAGCTGATCCAGGCCGGGGTCCTCGTCGCCGCCGAAGGTCTCGACGACGCCGCGCAGGGCGTGGTGGTCGACTACTCGGCGGAGACGCCCGTCGTGACGGACGGCCCGTACGGCGAGACGAAGGAGCTGTTCGGCGGCTTCTGGATCCTCGACGTCGCCTCCAAGGAGGAGGCCGTCGAGTGGGCGAAGCGGGCGCCACTGGCCGGCCCCGGCTCGAAGGCCGAGATCCGCAGGGTGACGAGCATCGACGAGCTCCCGCAGGACAACGAGTGGATCCAGAAGGAGCGGGCCTGGCGAGAGTCCACCGGCCAGCTGTGAGCGGTCCGGGCGCCGGTGGCGGGCGGCGGGCGGTCGAGGCGGTGTGGCGGATCGAGTCCGCGCGGATCGTCGGCGCCCTCGCCCGCTACACCGGGGACTTCGCGCTCGCCGAGGACCTCGCCCAGGAGGCCTTGGCCGAGGCGCTCGTGACGTGGCCGCGCGACGGTGTCCCCGACAACCCGGCGGGCTGGCTGCTCACCGTCGGGCGCCGCCGCGCGATCGACGGGTTCCGCAGGCGCGCCGCGCTCGACGACCGGTACGCCGTCCTCGCCCGGGACCTGGACGAGGACGGCGGCACGCCGGACCCCGACCTGCTGTGGGACCCCGACCGGCTCGACGACGACGTGCTCGCGCTGGCGTTCATCGCCTGCCACCCGGTGCTGTCGCGGGAGGCGCGGGTGGCGCTCACGCTCCGGGTGATCGGCGGCCTCACCAGCGACGAGATCGCGCGGGCGTTCCTGGTGCCGACGGCCACGGTGCAGGCGCGGATCACCCGCGCCAAGAAGACGCTCGCGGCGGCCCGCGTGCCGTTCGAGCTGCCGCCGCCACCGGATCGCCTGCAGCGGCTGGGTTCCGTGCTCAGCGTCGTGTACGTGATCTTCACCGAGGGTTCGACCGCGACGTCGGGGCCGGAGTGGATCCGCACCGACCTCGCGCACGAGGCGATCCGGATGACCCGCGTGCTCGCCCGCCTGGTGCCGGACGAGCCGGAGGTGCTCGGCCTGGCGGCCCTGCTGGAGCTGACCGCTGCCCGGTTCCCGGCCCGCACTGGGCCCGACGGTGAACCGGTGCTGCTCGAGCAGCAGGACCGGCGGCGCTGGGACCGGGCGGCGATCCGGCGTGGACGGGCACTGCTCACCCGCGCCGGGTCCACGGGCCGCGGGCTGGGCGCCTACGGGCTGCAGGCCGCGATCGCCGAGTGCCACGCCGTCGCGCCGTCCGTCGACGCGACGGACTGGGAGCGGATCGTCCTGCTGTACGACGCGCTCGGCCGGGTCGCGCCCTCCCCGGTCGTCGAGCTGAACCGGGCGGTCGCGGTCTCGATGGCCGACGGCCCAGCCGCCGGGTTGCGCATCGTCGACGAGCTCGCGGCCACGGGCGCGTTCCACGGGTCCCACCTCCTGCCGAGCGTCCGGGGCGAGCTGCTCCACCGGCTGGGACGCGCCGAGGAGGCGCGGGCCGAGCTGGCGCGCGCGGTGGACCTGTGCGGCAACGCCCGTGAGCGGGAGCTGCTGGAACGGAAGCGGGCCGCGGTCCCGACCTGCGACCCGCGACGGTCCGCATCCTCCGAAGGTCGTAAGCCGGACTGAGAACCTGCGCCCGATGTGGCGGCGGGCGCGTCCCGACACGCTTCACCCATGACTTCAGAAGCCCCGCGCGGCGTCCGCGCCCGGCTCGCCGCGATCGCTGCCGGGTGCGCCGTCGTGGCACTGCTGAGCGGCTGCGGCGCCCCGGCTGCCCTGGCCCCCGCGCCGCAGATCCCCGCCCCGAGCGCCCCGGACCTGACCGGCCCGGACGTCGACGCCTGGCTGGACGGGCTGGTGCCGGCCGCGCTGGAGCGGTCCGACATCGCAGGCGCCACGGTCGCCGTGGTGCGCGACGGGCAGGTGCTCACCACCCGCGGGTACGGCTGGGCCGACACCGGGGCCGACGGCGACGCACCGCGCCGCGTCGACCCGGACGACACGCTGTTCCGGGTCGGGTCGATCTCCAAGGTGTTCGTCGCAACGGCCGTGCTGCAGCAGGTCGAGCAGGGCCGGATCGACCTGGACGCCGACGTGCAGCGCTACCTCGACTTCCCGCTCCCCCGCAGGTATGACGGGCCCATCACGATGCGCCACCTCCTGACGCACACCGCGGGCTTCGAGGAGCGGATCCGCAACCTGATCTTCCTCGGTGAGTCCACCGTGGACCTGCGGGACACCGTTGCGGTCGACCCGCCGGAGCAGGTGTTCGAACCCGGGACGGTGCCGTCGTACTCGAACTACGGCTACGCGGTCGCCGGCTACATCGTCGAGCGCACCAGCGGCATGCCGTTCGCCGACTACGTCGAGCGCAACGTGCTCGACCGCGCCGGGATGGCGTCGTCGAGCTTCGCGCAGCCGCTCCCGCCGGACCTGGCCGCTCGGCTCTCCCGCGGTTACCCCACCGCGTCCTCCCCGGCGGGCCCTTCGAGACGGTGGGCCCCGCGCCCGCCGGGGCGTTGTCGGCGTCCACGACCGACATGGCGCGATTCATGCTGGCGCAGCTGGGCGAGGCGGGACCGGGGCAGCCCCTGCTCCGGCCCGAGACGCTGGCGATGATGCGGCAACCCGCGCTCGACGCCGGGTCGCTGGGCACACTCGCCGACGGCCCCCGCATGGCGCTCGGCCTGTTCGACGAGAGCCGGGGCGGCAACCGCATCGTCGGGCACGGCGGCGACACCGACTTCTTCCACTCGCACATGCAGCTCTACCCGGACGCCCGTACCGGCATCTTCATCTCGCTCAACAGCTCGGGCCGGGGCGCGACGGACACCCTCGAGCTGCGGGAGTCGCTGCTGCACGGGTTCACCGACCGGTACTTCCCGCCGCGCGACGCGACGCCACCGCCGGCCACGACGATCACGACCGCGACCGAGACGACGACCGCGACGACGAGCCACGCGGCGCTCGCCGAGGGCACCTACGAGAGCGCGCGCCTGCCCTTCAGCACGTTCCTCACCACGATGACCCTCTTCGGACAGACCAAGGTCACCGCGCGCCAGGACGGGACGGTGCTCATCGAGCCGGGACCGCTGAGCCTCCACCCGGCCGTCTACCGGGAGATCCGGCCATGGGTGTGGCAGGAGGTCGGGGGACAGCGGATCGTCACGATGCGGGTGGCGGACGACCAGGTGCAGGCGATCGGTTTCGAGTCGGCGTTCACGCTCCTGCGCACCCCGCCCACGCGCGATGCCGCCATCGTGCTGCCGGTGCTCGCGGCCTCGGTGGCCGTGCTGTTGCTCGGGCTGCTGGCCTGGCCGGTCGGCGCGATGATCCGCCGCCACCACCGGCTCCCGGCACCGGGGCGCCCCGGCCGCGTGGCACGGGTGCTGACCCGGGTCGCCGCGGCCGTCGCGCTGCTCGCGCTCGCGGGGTGGACGGCGGTCGTCGTCACGATCTCCGGCCTGCAAGAGGTACCGGAGCCGCTCCTGCGCGCCCTGCAGGGTGCCCAGTGGGTGGCGCTCCTCGGGGTGCTCCCGGCCGCGGCCCGGTTGGTGGCCTCGGTCCGGTACCGCGAGGGCGTGCTCGGTGTCCTCGGTAGCGTGTGCCTGCTGTTGGCACTGGCGGGGACCGCATGGTTCGCCGAGGCGTTCGGCCTGCTCTCGCCGGACCTGTCCTACTGACGCCCCGACGACCGGTGACCGAGATGACGCAGCGATGACCACGCAGACCGACGACCCGATCGAACCCGGCGTGTCGCACGGCTGGCCGGACCGGTTCGCGGCGTGGAACGACGCCCGGCTCACGGCGGTGGGGCTCAGCACCCCGTTCCGGCGCGACTGCGCGCTGGCCGTGCTGATGGTCCTGCTCCACGTCGTGCTGGTGGAACTGGTGTTCGCCGAGCAGGCCCGGATCCCCGGCGTCGTGCCGGCGCCGTTCCACCTGACCGTCGCCGTCGTCGTGACGTCGGCCCAGTCGCTCGTCCTGTGCATCCGCCGGGTGAACCCGGTCCTGTGCCTCTGGGTGGTGTCGCTGCTGCAGGTGCTGATGTTCGCGGCGCTCCCGGCCGGTGTGGCGGTGCGCGGTCTCGCGCCGGCCATCGCCGCGTACGGCTGCGGGGCGATGCTGCCCTCCCGCCGCGCGGTCCGGGTGGTTGCCGGGGTGATCCTGTTCGAGAGCGCGGCGCTCCTGCTGATGGCGGTGGTGCCGGGCCCGGAACCGCGGCCGCGGGGTCGACCGTCACGGAGGTGGTCGGCCAGCTGGTGTCGGGGGCGGTGACGTACGGCGCGCTCGCCCTCTTCGGTGCCTACTTCGCCACCCGCCGGCGCTACGTCGAGCTCGTGCGGGTGCGGGCCGCGGAGGCGGTCGCGGCGCAACGGGCACGGGCCGACGCCGCGATCGGGCTGGAACGCTCCCGGATGGCCCGCGAGCTGCACGACATCGCGGCCCACCACCTGTCCGGCATGGTCGTGCAGACGGCGGTCGTCGAGCGGCTCATCGACCGCGACCCGCAGGCGGCGAAGGAGGCCGCCGCGTGGATCCGCGCGCAGGGCAAGGAGACGCTGCACAACCTGCGCCTCGTCGTCGGTGCGCTCCGCGGCCCCGGCCAGGACGACACCGAGGACAGCGGCGCGCCGGTACCCGGGCTGGCCGTCCTCGACCGGCTCGTGCAGACGGCCCGCGAGCTCGGCACGCCGGTCGACCTCGTGCGGGAGGGCGAGCACCGGGACCTGCCGCCCATCGCCGACGTCAGCTTCTACCGCGTCGCCCAGGAGGCGCTGTCGAACGCCCGCGACCACGCGCCGGGCGCAGCCGTGCGGGTCCACCTGCACTACCGCGGGCCCGAGGTCTCGCTGGAGATCGTGAACGCGGCCCGGCCCGGCCCGGAGCACCCGCGCACCAACCGGGGGTTCGGCCTGGCCGGGATGCGGGAG
The DNA here is from genome assembly GCA_001942185.1 of Pseudonocardia sp. CNS-004. GTDB lineage: Bacteria > Actinomycetota > Actinomycetes > Mycobacteriales > Pseudonocardiaceae > Pseudonocardia. Next base: position 129,100 of record MKJV01000064.1, on the reverse strand, counting down.
CGGGCGGCGCTGATCGGGGCCCGGTTCGACGCCGGACCGACGCCGTCGGGCGGATGGCGGGTGGCGCTCGCCCTCCCTCTTGGCGGGGAGACGACGTCCCCGCACCCGGGCGCCCACCGATCCGCTCGTGGCCCGACACTTACCCCGTGATCAGAGTCGTGCTCGCCGATGACCAGTCGGTGGTCCGGGCGGGGTTCCGGGTCATCCTCGAACTGGCGGGCGACATCGAGGTCGTGGGCGAGTGCGCCGACGGCCCCGCGGCCGTGCGGCTCGCCCACCGCCTCGCACCCGACGTCATCTGCATGGACGTGCGCATGCCCGGCGGCGACGGGCTCGCCGCCACCCGGGAGATCACGTCCGGCGCGCAGCAGGGGTCCGTGCCCGCTGTGCTGGTCGTGACCACGTTCGACCTCGACGAGTACGTCTTCGGCGCCCTCGAGGCCGGGGCCAGCGGCTTCGTCCTGAAGGACACCGAGCCCGACGACCTCGTCGACGCGGTGCGGCGGCTCGCGAACGGGTACGGCCTCGTCGACCAGACCGTGACGCGGCGGGTGATCGCCGAGTTCGCGCGCCGCCGTCCCGCGCACACCGCGTCCGCCGACGCTGCGCACCAGCTCACGGCCCGCGAGACCGACATCGTGCGGCTGCTCGCCCGCGGCATGTCGAACGCCGAGATCGCTGCCGAGCTCGTGATCGAGACGAGCACGGTGAAGTCGCACCTGGGGCGGGCGATGACCAAGATCGGTGCTCGGGACCGGGTGCAGACGGTGGTGTGGGCCTACCAGAACGGCATGACCTCGTGAGTGACGTGGCGGGGCGCCTCGCCGCGCTTCGACCGGGCGTCGCGCTGCGGCGCCACCAGCTCGACGCGCTCGACGGGGTGGGCAAGGTACTGGCGCGGGGCAGGCGGCGGGCGTGGGTCGTGCTCCCGCCGGGTGCCGGCAAGACCGTGGTGGGTCTGGAGGCGGCGCGGAGGCTGGGCCACCCGATCGTCGCGTTCGCGCCGAACACGGCGATCCAGGGCCAGTGGCTCGCGGAGTGGTCCCGGTTCACCCCCGATCCTCCGGCGGGCTCGGCCGACCGCGGGCTCGCCGCCACGGTCACCGCGCTCACCTACCAGTCGCTGGCCACCTTCGACCCGGACGCCGAGATCGACCCGGACGGTCACGAGCGCGGTGGGTACATCCAGCGGCTGCGGACCTCGGGCCGCGAGCTCGTGGCGGCGCTCGCCAGGCGGCCGGTCACGCTGGTGCTCGACGAGTGCCACCACCTGCTGGACGTGTGGGGTGAGCTGCTCGCCGAGGTCCTCGAACACCTCCCCGACGCCACCGTCATCGGGCTCACGGCCACGCCGCCGAGCGCGTTGACCCGCGACGAGCGCGCCCTCGTCGACCGCCTCTTCGGGCGGATGGTCACCGGGCCGTCCATCCCGGCAATGGTCCGCGAAGGGGAGCTCGTGCCGTTCGCGGAGCACGCGTGGTTCACCTCCCCGACCGATCGCGAGCAGGCGTGGCTGGGGGCGCAGACCGAGCGGTTCGCCGACCTCACCGCCGACCTCGTCGACCCGGGGTTCGCCACGGTCGGCTTCCTGCCGTGGCTGGACCGCTTCGCCGTGCGCCGCGAGCACCACTCGGGCGATGGCGCCGCGGTTCCGTGGCACCGGTTCGCCCGCGACCACCCCGACGTGGCCGACGCCGCGCTGCGCTTCCACCACGCGGGGATGCTGGGCCTCCCGGACGGGGCGCGGCTGCACGAGCAGCACCGGCGCGCGCCGGGCGCCGACGACTGGATGCACCTCCTGCACGTGTACGCCCGCCGCTTCCTCGCCCGCAGCGACGACCCGCGCGACGCCCACGCCTACGACGCGATCCGCGCCGCGTTGCCCGGCGTGGGGTACCGGCTCACCCGCCACGGCGTCCGCAGCGGCCGCTCCCCGGTCGACCGGGTGATCGCGCGCAGCGCCGCGAAGATCGACGCGGCGGGCCGGATCCTCACCGCCGAGCACGAGGCGGTCGGCGCACGGATGCGCGCGGTGGTGATCTGCGACCACGAGCAGGCCCGCGCCACCCTGCCGTCGGGGCTCGTGGGCGTGCTCGACGCCGACGCCGGGTCGGCCCGGCTGGCGCTGCGCCACCTCACGGGGCTGCCGCAGCTGCGGCCGATGCTGGTGACCGGGCGGACCGTGGCCGCCGACGCCGACGTCGCACGCGCCTTCGTCGAGCACGTCGCTCGCACCGCCCCCGGCCTGCGGATGGACCCGGTGCCCACCGATGCCACGGGCATCGTGGAGATCACCGGCAGCGGCGGGTGGACGTCACGCCGCTGGGTGCCACTCGTGACCCGTTTCTTCGCCGACGGCGGATCGACGACGCTGATCGGCACCCGCGCGATCCTCGGCGAGGGGTGGGACTGCGCGGCCGTCAACACGCTCGTCGACCTCACCGAGGCCACCACCGGCACGTCGGTCGTGCAGCTGCGCGGGCGGGCGCTGCGCCGCGACCCCGGGTGGCCGGGGAAGGTGGCGCACACGTGGTCCGTGGTGTGCGTCGCCGACGACCACCCGAAGGGCGCGGCGGACTTCGAGCGCTTCGTCCGCAAGCACGACGGCTACTACGGCGTCACCGAGCACGGGCACGTCATGGCGGGCGTGACGCACGTCGACCCGGGGCTCTCCGCGTACGCGCCGCCGCCGTCCGCCGAGTTCTCCCCGTTCAACCGGCGGATGCTCGAACGCACCAGCAGCCGGGACCGGGTGCGGGAGCTGTGGCGGGTGGGCGAGCCGTACGCGGACCGCCCGGTGCGCGTGGTCCGCGTGGTGAACCCGGCGCCCGTCCGCGAACCCGCCGCGGCGGCGCGACCACCGGCCGCCGTGCCTGCCGCCACCGGCCTGTCCACCGACCGGCGCACGCTGTGGTCCGCGGCGGCGCTGGTCACGACGCTCGTCGCCGTCGCGTTCCTCGTGGCGGGCGCGGGCGTGGGCGCGGCCGTGGCGGTGCCGGCGGCGCTGCTGTGCACCGGGGCGTACGCCGGGCAGGCCTTCCGGCGCGGCCGGATGATCCACGAGGTGGCCCGCTCCACACCCGACGTGCCCGCGATCGCCTACGCCACCGCCGACGCGATGCACGCCGCGGGTCTCATCGACCGGGGCGCCGACGCCGTCATGATCGCGCCCGACGAGACCGGGGCCTGGCAGTTCCGGCTGACCGGCGCGGACCCGGCCGCCTCCGACCGGTACGCGAACGCCCTCGACGAGGTGCTCAGCCCACCTGCGACCCGCGCTACCTGGTCGGCCACTACGTGCTGCGCGACCCCGGCACCGCGTGGCCCGCGCTGCTGCGCGCCGGGTGGCGGCCGCCCGCGCGCTGGGCGCGGCCCCGGGCCGCGACCTACCACGCGGTGCCCGTCGTCATGGCCGAGCACCGCCGCCACGCGGATCTCTTCGGCCGGGAATGGCGGCGCTGGGTCAGCGACTGGCCGCGGCCCGTCTACACCCGCGGCCCCGAGGGCGCCCTGCTGCTCGCCTCCCGCCGCGGCATCTCGCCGCTCGACGTCCGGACAGCGCTGCGTCTGACCTGGGAGTAGGCTCCGACTCGTGACCAGATACGAAATCTGGTCATCCAGTCAGGAGGAACGGGATGGCCGAGGCCGACCGCGGGCGGCGGATCCTGGACGCCGCCGCCGACCTGGTGCTGAGGTGGGGCTACAAGCGCGTCACCATCGAGGAGGTCGCCAAGCGCGCCGGCATCGGTAAGGGCACGGTCTACCTGCACTTCCGATCCCGCACCTGGCTGTTCGTGTGCGTGTTGATGCGCGAGTCGCTCGACCTCGTCGACGAGCTGGTCGCCGCGATCCGCCGCGACCCGGCCACCGTGCAGATCGCCGAGCAGGTGCGCCTGACCTACCTCGAGGTGCAGCGCAGGCCGTTGCTGCGCGCGATGTTCACCCGCGACCACGAGGTGCTGGGCGACCTGGCGCGCGACCCGGACGCCGATCCCGTGCGCGAATGGCGCGCCGCGCTCGCCGCCGACCTCTTCCGGCTGCTCCGCGAGCACGGACTGATGCGCACCGACCTCGACCTCGCAGCCCAGATGTACCTGGTGGGCGCCGTGCAGACCGGCTTCTACCTCCAGCACGCAGCGCCCGGGTCGCCCGAGGAGGTCGCGGCGGTGCTGCACCACACCGTCCGCGCCGCCCTGGAGCCCCCGACCGACCCCGACCCGGCGGCGCTGGCCGCCGCCGCCCCGGCGGTTCTCGAGCGCTACCAGCGCTTCCGCGGAACGGTCGCGGACGCCATCGCCACGCAGGCTCCCCAGGGAGGACCCGCATGAACCGCATCGTGATGGCCGGGATGCCCGCGGCGGGCCACGTCAACCCCAGCCTCCCGCTCGTACGCGAGCTGGTGCGCCGCGACATCCGCGTGACGTACTACGCCACGGAGCAGTTCCGCCTCGCGATCGAGCACACCGGCGCCGAGTTCCGCCCCTACCCGGCCGGCACGATCACCGCCGACGACATCGCGGAGGCCACGCGCACCGCGAGCGCGGTGCGCGTGGTCGTCCGCGGCCTCGCCGCCACCGAGATCCTGGTGCCGTACCTGCGGGAGGAGCTGCGCGACGACCCACCCGACGCGGTGGCCCACGACTCCAACGCGATCTGGGGCCAGATGGTGGCCAAGAGCCGGCGCCTTCCCACGATCTCGTTCATGACCACGATGCTGGTGGGCGCCGACGCGTTCCGGAGCCAGACGGCGCGCGAGTGGCTCCGGTTCGGCCGCGCCGCCGTGCGCGACATGCCCGCCGCGATCGCGGCCCGGCAGCGGGTCGTGCGCCGCTTCGGGAAGGATCTGTTCCCGCCGCGGCCTGCGTTCCCGACGCTCGGCGACGTCACCCTCTTCCCGATACCGCGCTGGCTGCAACGCCCCGACCCGCGCATCGACGACCGGTGCCACTACATCGGCGCCACGATCGACCCGGACGCTCGCGACCGCGAGCTCGACGCCGAGCTGGCCGCTCACGTCGACGGCAGCGAGCCGCTCGTGCTGGTATCGCTGGGCACCCTCCACTCGGGCAGCGACACCTTCTTCCGCTCCTGCTTCGACGCCCTCTCCGGCCTGCCCGCGCGGATCCTGATCGCGGTCGGCGCCCACACCGACCCCGCCCGGCTCGGCACACCGCCGTCGAACACGTTGGTCAGGGCGTCCGTCCCGCAGTTGGAGGTGCTCCGGCGCACGGCGGTCTTCGTCACCCACGGCGGCATGAACAGCGCGCTGGAAGGGCTGTCGAACGGCGTGCCGCTCGTCGTGCTCCCCCAACAGTTCGAGCAGCTGCTCATCGGGCAGGCCGTCGCCGAACGCGGCGCAGGCGTCGTGCTGCGGCACCACCTGTCGGGCCGCCCCGTCCCGCCCGGTGAGCTGCGCGCCGAGGTCGAACGCACCCTCGTCGACCCGTCCCGGCGCACGGCCGCCGAGGCCCTCGCCGGCACCGTGGGTGAGGGCGGCGGCGGGCGCCGAGGCGATCGAGGAGCTGCTGGCCCGGCTACGCCCGGATCTCGTTTGAAGCCGGCCGCCGTCTCGATGATCATGGGCCGGTGAGCCGTCCCGCCCTCGCCGGCACCCCCGCCGGCCACGTACCCGTCCCCGCAGCCGTCGCCGGGCTCGCAGGCGCCGACCGGATCGTCCCGGTGTGGCGGAACCAGCTCGGCGGGCTCACGTTCCGTCTCGACGACGGCGGGCGCGTCAGGTACGTCAAGTGGGCCGCCACCGGCACACCCGAGCTCGACTTCCGTGCCGAGGCGGAGCGGTTGCGCTGGGCCCGGCCCCGGGTGCCGGTTCCCGAGGTGCTCGCACAGGACGACGACGCGGACGGCGCCTGGCTCGTGACGGCGGCGCAGCCCGGACGCTCGGCGGTGGACCCGCGGTGGATCGCCGAACCTGCAACCGCGGCCACCGCGATCGGACGCGGCCTGCGCCTGCTCCACGACGCGCTGCCGGTCGACGACTGCCCGTTCGACTGGAGCATCGGCCGCCGGACCGCCCAGGCCGACCGGCGACTCGCCGACGGCGACAGCCCGGCCAGTTGGGCCACGGAGCACCGGAACCTCGGCGTCGCCGAGGCCAGGGCGCGGATCGGGCATCCGCCACCGATCGACCGCCTCGTGGTCTGCCACGGCGACGCCTGCGCCCCGAACACCCTCCTGCACGACGACGGCACCTTCGCCGCGCACGTCGACCTCGGCAAGCTCGGCGTCGCCGACCGATGGGCCGACCTCGCCATCGCGGCCTGGAGCACGGAGTGGAACTACGGGCCGGGCTACGAGGGCCACGTGTTCGAGGGCTACGGGATCGCGCCCGACCCGCGGCGGATCGCCTACTACCGGCTGATCTGGGACCTTTCCTGAGACGGTCCCGGCTCAGCTCGGGTACGTGGACGTGCGCACGAAGCGCACCTCGTCCAGCGGAACCTCGGTGCCCTCGTCGTCCACGAACGCCACGCGCAGGGGGCGGCCGGCCGCCGAGCGCCGCAGCACCGTGGGCCCTGGCGCGTACGGGCGGTGCTCGTCGCCCCACTGCTGGAGCGCCCCGAGCACGATCCGCAGCTCGTGTCCGGCAGGCGTGACGTGGTAGCTGTCGCGGACCCGCGCGCCGGGCTCACGGTAGGGCCGCTTCTCCAGCACGCCCGCGGCGACGAGCGTGGAGAGCCGGTCGGACAGCACGTCGGAGGCCACGCCCAGCGCGGCGCGGAAGTCGGCGAACCGGGTGGTGCCCGACACCGCCTCGCGCAGGACGAGGAACGTCCAGCGCTCGCCGAGCACCTCCAGCGAGCGCGCGATCGAGCACGTCTGTTCCGTCACAGCCACGGGTCCAGTTTACCCATCTGAGTTGGAAGCACCTATCCAGCACGCTAAGTTGGTGAAACCAACTCAGGAGGCGTCATGGACATCAGGAACTCGGTCGCGCTGGTCACCGGGGCGAACCGCGGTCTGGGACGGCACCTCGCCGCCGGGCTGCTCGAGCGCGGTGCGCGGACGGTGTACGCCGCGGCCCGCAACCCGGACGCGGTCGACCTGCCCGGCGCCACCCCGCTGCGGCTGGACATCACCGACCCGGCGTCGGTGGCCGCAGCGGCCGCGGTGGCGGGCGACGTCACGCTGCTGGTCAACAACGCCGGGTCGCTCACCGGGGCCGCCCTGCTCGACGGCGACCCGGCCGACATCCGGCTGGACATGGAGACCCACTACTTCGGCACGCTCGCCGTCACCAGGGCGTTCGCCCCGCTCATCGCGGCCGGTGGCGGCGGGGCGGTGCTCAACGTGCTGTCGGTGCTGTCCTGGGTGCACCCGGCGGGTTCGGGGGCGTACAACGCCGCGAAGGCGGCCGGCTGGGCACTGACGAACGCGCTGCGCCTCGAGCTCGCTCCGCGCGGCATCACCACCACGGCGCTGCACGTCGGCTACATGGACACCGACATGGTCGCCCACCTCGACGTGGAGAAGAGCGACCCGGCGACGATCGCCGCGCTCGCCCTCGACGGCGTGGCGGACGGTGCACTGGAGGTCGTCGCCGACGACATCAGCCGTGCCGTGCGGAGCGGTCTCTCCGCCGAGCTGCCTGCGCTGTACCCGGAGCTCGCGGCTACCGCCCGGCCAGCTGGAAGTGCCAGATGATCTCGACCGGGATCCCGGCGTCGGCCGCCCGCGCGCTCCGGCACGACCGCGGCGAGCGACCACGGCCAGACGTCCCACGAGCCCAGCTCCGTCGCCGCCGCGGCGGCGGGGGCAGGCTCGAGGACGGGTTCCTCGCAGCGACGCAGCTGGAGCCCGGTGTCGAGGGCGGCGCGCAGGTAGTCGCCCACGAGGTGGCGGTGGCCGGGCAGCCGGCCGGGGCGTCCGTCGGCGTCCCGCACGGTGGGGATGATCCCGCGCTGGATCCGCTCCGGGTGCATGTCGGAGATCACCAGGTGGCCGCCGGGGCGCAGCACCCGCGCGAACTCCGCGAACACCGGGCGCAGATCGGCGACGTGCCCGAGGGCGAGCCCGCAGGTCACGACGTCGGCGGAGGCGTCGGCGACCGGCAACCGGGTGAGGTCACCCGGCCGGAAGTCCCCGTCGGGCACGTTCCCGTGCGCCCTGGCGAGCATGTCGGGCGAACTGTCCACGCCGATCACGCGGTGCCCGCGTGCGGCCAGCAACGCCGCGAACCGGCCGGTGCCGCAGGCGGCGTCGACGGCGACGCCCGCCGGGACGGCGTCCAGGATCTCCTTCACGACCGGCTCGTCGACGTCGAACGCGGAGTTGCGGCCGTCGTCGTAGGTGGCCGACCACACCCGGTAGCCCTCCACCGTGCCGACCCGCTCGACGGCCACGGCGGCGTCGGCCAGCGACTCGTCGGCGAGCAGTTCCCGGACCTCCGCGATGCGGGCCTCCACGAAGTCGCGGTCGTACTCGCCGATGAACGCCCGCAGCAGGGCCACGCCCTCGAGTCCGAGCAGGTAGGCCAGCGGGTGCTCGTGGATCACGGTCCGGGACGCTAAGCGCGGCACCCGGGCCGGGGCCATCGAATTCTGAGCAGCCGGAGCATCGCGATTATCCCGGCGATCGGGCCGACCGCCAGCGCGGCGAACGCCCAGTGCCAGCCGGCCGCCTGCGCGACGGCGGGCACGAGCCAGATCGTGGCGCCCGTGAGCAGGAACCCGAGCGCCATCTGGACGGTCAGCGCGGTGCCCACGTAGCTCTGGTCGGCCAGCTCGGTGACGAGCGTGGAGAACTGCGTGGAGTCGCCGACCACGCTGTAGCCCCACACCAGCCCGACGCCGGCGAGCAGCCACAACGGGAAGTCGATCAGCAGGCCGATCGTGGCGGCGCAGGTACCCGACACGGCCATCATCCCGATGGCGGTCCGCTCCCGACCGATCCGGTCACCCAGCGCACCGCCGGTCCAGTTGGCGAGCCGCCGACCACGAACACCGCGAACGTGACGTACGCCGCCATCGCCGGGTCGTCCAGCCCGCGCCGGTGCATCGCCGCCGTGAAGAAGACCAGGAACCAGGCCCACATCGCGTACAGCTCCCACATGTGGCACAGGTAGCCGATCATCGCGAGGCGGGTGCCGCGGTCGCGGAGCAGAGCCCGGACCTGCCGCGGGTCGAACACCGCCCCGGGGAACGGGAACGGGCCTTCCCGCACGACGATCACGGTGATCGCTCCGCCGGCGACGGTGAGGACCGAGGTGGTCACGATGACGGTCCGCCAGTCCAGCCCGCCGAGGCCGTTGACGAGGTGCGGTACGCCCTGGCTCACGCTCAGCGCAGCCACCAGCACACCGAGTGCGGTTCCCCGGCCCTGCCGGTACCAGGTGGAGATCAGCTTCAGCGCGGGCGGGTAGATACCCGCGATGAAGAAGCCCGTGGCGAACCGGGCGGTGGCGCCGAAGGCCGCGTCGCCGGTGACGAGGAGCAGCAGGTTGGCACTCGCGGCGCCGATCGAGCACAGGAAGATCAACCTGGTCGGCGCGACCGCGTCGGCGACGGTGAACGCCGCCGAGAACAGCGCGCCGGTGACGAATCCCCACTGCACTGCGATCGTCATCCAGGCGACGGCCTCCGCCGAGAGTTGCCACTCCACGCGCACCTGCGGGATGACCGCGGTGGCGGAGAACCAGGTCGACATGAACAGCAGCGCCGTCGCGGTGAGCGCGGCGAGGGTGCCGCGCGGCGTCCGGCACAGTGCCATCACGAGGCGCGCCGGGCCCAGAAAGTGGCAACGGAGCTGCGGTTCCGGCAGGCCCGCGTGCAGTAGCGGCGCCGGGGACCGCGTCGCACGTCGGCGTAGACGCGGTCGCACCCGACGGCCCGGCAGCGCCCCAGCCGCTCCACGCCGTGCTCGCAGACGGCGGCCGCCAACCCGAGTGAGGTGTTGGCCCGCACCCGGTCGACCAGGCCGGCGCCCGGCTCGCCGTGGTGCAGGTGCGGACCCAACCCGTGGTCGGCGATGCGCGGCCGCAGCGGCACCTCCCCGAGCAGGCCGTTGTGCAGCGCGACGACCTCCATGCGGCTCCCTGTAAGCGCAATACGACAAAATAGCCTCACCCGGCCCGGTCCCGCATTCGCCGTCCTGCGGTAACCGGTAGGTTGCAGGCAGTTCCGAGGGGGGATCACGGCCGTGCACGCGGAGCCGGGTGTCGACCCGCACCGGGTGGCCGAGGTCATCGTCACGGGCCCCGACGGCACTCGTCGGCGCGGTTCCGGCTATCGGGTCGCGTCCGGCGTGGTGCTCACCGCGGCCCATGTGGTGGACGGCGCCCGGGATGTCGTGCTGCGCTTCGACGCCGACACGCACCGGGAGTGGAGCACCCCCGCCGTCGAGGTCGTTGCCGACCCGAAGTCGGACCTGGCGGCGGTGCTCATCGACGCCCCGGGCCCCGTCACCGCGAGCTCGTACGGCCGGGTCGGCGACCGGGCCGACGTGATCTCCGTGCGGGCCGTGGGGTTCCCGCGGTTCAAGCTGAAGGGGTACGGCGGCACCCGCGGCGGGATCTACCGCGACTCGCACCAGGCGAACGGTGCCGTGGCGCCGCTGTCGAACCTGCGCTCCAAGCGGCTGGAGGTCGAGGTCGCCCCGCCCGAGTACGACCCCGACCCGCTCGCCTCGCCGTGGGAGGGCATGTCCGGCGCTGCTCTGTGGGCAGGCCACCGCATCGTCGGGGTCGTCACCGACCACCATCGCGGCGACGGCCTCCGCAGGCTCGCGGCGGCCCGGATCTCGGCACTCACCGACGGCCCGGCGGGCGACGAGGCGCCCCGGCTGCGTGCCGTGCTCGGGTTGCCGCCGACCGGGTTGCCGGACGTCGGGGTACCGGTTCGGTCCGAGGCGTCGTACCTGTTGCAGGTGGGGGACATCGCACCGGAGCGCCTCTTCGGCCGGCAGGCGGAGCTGGCGGAGCTCGCCGCGTTCACCGGGCCGTACGGGTGGTGGGAGGGGGCACCGTGGGCGGGCAAGACCGCGCTCATGGCGCGGTTCGCCCTCGACCCGCCCGAGGACGTCGACGTCGTCGCGTTCTTCGGCGGTGCGGGGAGCTCGGACGGCGAGGCGTTCCTCGACGCGGTGACCGAGCAGCTCACCTCGCTCGCCGCACTGCCCCACCAGCCGCAGGCATCGCCGGACCACCGCCGCCGCGGGCTGCTGGCCCTGCTGGACGCGGCCGCGCGCCGGCGCCGGTCCCTGGGGCGCAGGCTGCTCGTCGTCGTCGACGGGATCGACGAGGACACCGGGCCCGGGGCCAAGGAGCAGAGCATCGCCGCGCTCCTGCCCCGGCACCCGCCTGCCGGGGTCTCGGTGCTGGTGACCAGCAGGCCGGATCGCCCGCTCCCCGCGGACGTTCCGGCCGACCACCCGCTGCACCACTGCGATCGCCACTGGCTGGCGGCGTCGCCCTACGCGCGGAACACCGAGCACTTCGCCCGTCGGGAGATCCAGGAGCGGCTGCGGGCGGGCCCGCTGCACGAGAGCCTGATCGGCCTGGTCACCGCCTCCGGCGGCGGCCTCACCGGCGACGACCTCGCCGCGCTCACCGGCAGCTCGCCGTTCACGGTGACCGATCTGCTGTCCGGCCCGTTCGGGCGCAGCGTCGCCGTCCGCGTCCGGCAGCCGGACGACGCGGCACCCGAGTACGTCCTGGCGTGCAGGCGGCTGCGCGACGCGGCCGAGCACGAGCTCGGAACGCAGCTCGCGCTGCACCGCGCCCGGCTGAACGCGTGGTGCGAGGACCACCGGCGCCGCGGCTGGCCCGCCGAGACCCCCTCCTACCTGCTGCACGACCACCCCCGCGTGCTGGCGGCAGTCGACGACGCAGCACGGCTCACCGACCTCGCCGCCGACCCGCAGCGGCACGAGCGGCTGCTCGAGGTCACCGGCGGGGACGCGGCGGCGCTCCACGAGATCACGCTCGCGCAGGTGGTCGGTGCCCGGCGGGCCGAACCCGATCTGGTGGCCGCCGTGTTGCTCGCGATCCGCCGCGAGGAGATCGTCGGGCGCAACCAGCACATCCCGGTGCGGCTGCCCGCCGTCTGGGCCGCGCTGGGCAGGCGGGAGCGGGCCGCGGCGCTGGCCCGCGGGCTCACGAAGCGCAGGCGGCGGGCCGCGCTCGCCGCCGCGGCACTCGCCGCCGCGGCCGCGGGCCACCTCGACGACGCCGAGGCGCTGGCCGGCCAGGTGCCGGACCGGGACCGGTACCACGCCGTGCTCGCCACCATGGCCGTGGCCGCAGCCGCCCACGACCCCGCGCGGCCGAACGCTGGGCGCGGCGGACCACGGCGGAGCGCCGGGCGGATGCCATGGCCCGGGTCGCCACGGCGCTCACGGCCCGGGACCCGCAACGGCGCGGGCGATCGTCGCCGACCTGGCGGCCGAGCCCGATGCGTCCGCAACCGCGTCGCGGTCGTCGTCGCCGCCGTCGTGGTGGGGGACCCCGGCAGGCTGGACGCGCCGGTCGACGGCACTGCGCGGGGAGCCGCGCGGGACCGCCGGCGCGCTGAGCTGGCGGCGGCGCTGGCGGATGTGGGAGCGGTCGGGCCGGCCGAGGAGATCACCGCGGGCACGCGGCGGGCCGCGGCCCGACTCCCGGCGCTGGCTGCGCTGGTCCGCGCTGCGGTCGCACGCGGCGACGACCGGGCCGCCCTCCCGCACCTCGACGCGCTGCGGGCCGCGGCCCGCGCCGTGGCGAACCGCGGTGAGGCCGTGGGCGCGCTGCTCTCGCTCGTCGGGGCGGTGGCGGGCGACTCCCCGGCCGTGGCCACCCGCCTGCTGGACGAGGCCGAACACCTCGTCGCGAACGGCATCCGCGACACCCAGCGGGAGTGGGCGTACGCGCGGCTGGCCGTCGCGCACGCCGCCGGCGCAACGGTGAACGTTGCGAGGAGCTGCTGGACCGGCTGACGGACCCCGCGGGAGTGGGCGTGACGCGCGGCTGGCCGTCGCGCACGCGCCGCAGCAACGGTGAACGTTGCGAGGAGCTGCTGGACCGGCTGACGGACCCCGAGCGCATGGCGTCGGCGCTCACCGAGGTCGCCGCGCGCCTCGCCGGGAACGGCGACGCCCGGCGCGCCGAGTCGGTGGTGCGCCGGGTGCCCGGCGCCGCGCGCCGGATGCGGGCACTCGTCGACGTCGCCGCGGCCTTCGCCACCACGGGCGACCACCGGCGCGCCGCAGCGCGTGCCGTCGAGGCGGAGGGGATCGCGCGGCGGACGACCGACCCGCGTCGCCTCGTGACGATGTGCCTGCGAGCCGTCGACGGGCTCGTGGCGATCAACCAGCTCCCCGCCGCCGTCGAGGTCGCCGAGCAGATCTCGGACCCGCGGGCGCGCGCCGCGGCGCTGACCCGGACGGCGGAGGCGCTGGCCGCCTACGGGGAGATCAGGAGCGCCACCGCGATCGCCCGGGTGCTGGACGAGCCCGAGCGCCGGACGTGGGCGCTCGTCGCCGTCTGCGAGGCGCAGGCCGCCACCGGTAGCCGGGACGAGGCGGTCAGCACCGCCGAGGAGGTGCTGGCCGAGCTCCGTCCCCGCCGCGACGCCCGGGTGCGGTCGTCCGGTTCGTCGGGCGCCGGCTACAGCCGGGTCCTCGCACTCCTGCGGCTGTCGACCGCGTTGCACACCGTGGGGGCCGCCGCCGAGGCGGAGCGGCTGCGCAGCACGGCGCTGCACCAGGTCGTGGGGGACGTCGCGGAGCCGGACCGGCGGGCTCGCGCGTTCGCGCACCTGTCGATCGCCCTCGCGGCGGCCGGCGCCGCCGACCGGGCGGCGGTGCTCGCCCGCCTCACCTCGTCCGAGCTGGCCGGGATCGACGACCGGCACAGCCAGGACCGAGCGCGGATGCGCGTGGTCGAGGCCTTCGCCGCGGCCGGCCACGTGGCGTGGGCCGACGAGACGTGCCGTGCGATCGAGGGCCCGGTCGCGCGCGTCCGGGCGCTGACGGCGCTCGCGAGCGCCGTCGCGGGCGACCGGGCGTGGGCACTCCTCGACCGCGCCGAGGAACTGATCGGCACCATCGACAAGCCCGACGACCGCTGGACCGCGACCGGCCGGATCGCGCGAGCAGGCGCGGTGCTCGTCGCGGGCGACGGGCCGGACCGCTCGCGCCGCAACCGGATCGCGCGCCTGGTGGTCGAACTGCTCGCCACCGACGGTTGGATCGAGGCCGTCCCGGCCGTCGCCCACCTGAGCTGGGAGGGGTTCGACGCGCTCGTGGACTGGCTCACCACCCGCAACGACGGTGGTCCCGACGAGAACTTGGGACAACCTTGAGGAACTTTTCGGCGTCTACCACTACGCACGGCACTAGTGTCAGAGCGATCCGATCCGAATCCCCACCGAGAGGAGGCGCACGGTGTACGGAGTCATCTACTCGCCCCCACCGGTCGCGTCCCCGAGGTGGAACCCGAGGAGCGACGATGTCGCACAACCTTCCGGGTTCCACCGGCCTCCCGGTCGATCGCACCGGCCTCCCGGTCGATCGCAGCGACCGCGCGTGGGGATGGGCTACCAGCTGTGACAGGCGGATCGCCATCCCGGCACCGGGTCATGCGGTCCGTCCGGGGGGTGCGATCCTGCACCCTCACACCCGCCTGATCCACGCGAGGAGCCCGGAATGCCGTTGGCGCTCTCGGACGTCATCGCGCAGCTGCGCGCCGAACTCGCCGACGCCATGAGCGCCGGCGAGAACGAGGAGCTGCGATTCGAGCTCGGCCCGGTCGAGGTCGAGCTCACCGTGGGCGTCGACAAGGAGGCGAAGCCGGGAGCGAAGGCCAAGTTCTGGGTGCTGGAGCTGGGCACCGAGACGCGGTTCGCCGCCACCTCCACCCAGAAGATCAAGCTGACGCTCGAGCCCCGGCACACGTCCCGGCCGGGGCGTCGGCCCGAGATCTCGGGGGGCGCGGCGCCGGACGAGCGGTAGCCGCGGATGGTCAGCCGAGTGACCCCAGGTGCGGGAGGTCGTGACCGAGGCGGTCGCGTTTCGCCGTGAGGTAGCGGACGTTGTGCTCGTCCACCGGTTCCAGCAGCGGGACGCGCCCGGTGACCGTGATGCCGTGGTCGGTGAGCGCGAGCACCTTGTCCTCGTTGTTCGACAGCAGCCGGACCGAGCCGACGCCGATGTGGCGCAGCACGCGCGCGGCCGCGCCGAAGTCACGGACGTCGACCGGCAGGCCGAGCGCGGTGGCCGAGTCGACGGTGTCGAGCCCCTGCTCGTCCTGCAGCACGTGGGTGCGGACCTTCGCCACGAGCCCGATCCCGCGGCCCTCGTGGCCGCGCAGGTACACGAGGACCCCGCAGCCCGCGTCGGCGATCGCGTCGACGGCCGACCGCAGCTGGGCGCCGCACTCGCACCGCAGCGCGCCGAAGACGTCGCCGGTGAGGCACTCCGAGTGCACCCGGACCAGCACGTCCTGCAGGCCCCGCGGTTCACCGCGGACGAGGGCGAGGTGCTCGTTGCCGTCGTAGGGGTCCCGGAACGCGACGGCGCGGAACGGGCCGCGTCGCGTCACGAGATCCGACTCCGCGACCTCGGCCAGTTCGGTGTTCCGCGTGTCCCGCATGAGTTGTCCCTCTCGTCCGCTCCGGCGAACCGTGAGATGGTCCATCGCGATGGATCTCCTCCCGGCCGACACCACCTTCGACGTACGCGACCGCGGCGCCGCGGTCGCGTTGCTGCCGATCGGCAGCTTCGAGCAGCACGGCCCCCACCTGCCGCTCACGACCGACACCCTCGTCGCGAGCACGATCGCCGTCGAGCTCACGACCGCGTACCCCGTGTTCCGGCTCCCACCGCTCACGATCTCCTGTTCCCACGAGCACGCGGCATGGCCGGGCACGGTCAGCATCTCCGCCACGACCCTCACCGCGATCGTGCGCGACGTTTCGTCGTCGGTCCAGCGGGCGGGGGTGAGCACGCTGGTGCTGGTGAACGGCCACGGGGGCAACTACGTGCTCGGCAACGTCGTGCAGGAGGCGGGTCTCGGCCCGCTGCGGACGGTGCTGTTCCCCACCGAACCGGACTGGGAGGACGCCCGCACCGACGCCGGCCTGGGCAGCACCGCCCTGTCCGACATGCACGCCGGCGAGCTGGAGACCTCGATTCTCCTGCATGCGCTTCCGGACGTCGTCAGGCCGGGGCACGAGCGGGCCGACCACGTCGCCGACGACCGGCGATACCTGCTGACACGAGGGATGCAGGCGTACACGGAGTCGGGAGTGATCGGTCGGCCGTCTCTGGCGTCCGCGGAGAAGGGACGCGCGGTGCTCGCGAGCCTCGTGCGGTCGTTCGCCGGGCACCTGTGAGCCGGTTCGCGGTCAGGCGGTTCGTGGACAGGCGCAGCAGCAGCACGGCGCCACCCGGCAGGCAGGCCACCATGCAGAGCACGCCGTAGGCCACGGCGGCGGCGAAGCCCTGTTCCGCCCCGAGGCCCACCGCGCCGAACCCGACGGCCGCGACGGCCTCCCGCGGCCCCCAGCCGCCCACGTTGAGCGGCAGCGCCATGACCAGCAGTGCGAGGACGAGCAGCGGGAGCAGCGCCGTGACGGGTGCGGTGGCGCCGACGGCGCGGGCGGCCACCACGAACGTGGCGAGGTAGCCGGCGAGCGCCACCACGGAGAGACCGAGGATCCCCGGACCCGCGCCGGTGCGCACCACGGCCCGCAGGTCGGTGGCCACCGGGCGCAGCCGCCCGCGCAGTGTCCAGCCGAGGACCGGGAGCGCCGCCAGCGCGAGGAGCCCGATCCACCCGGCGCCGGGCACGATGTCCGCGAGGACGCCGAGGAGGGTGGGCTCCACCGCCAGCACGACCGCGGCCACGCCCACCAGCACGACGAGGCCCACCAGCCGTTCGAAGACGACCGCGCGCACACCTCGCCCCACGTCGCCGGACCGTCTGCCGTGTCCGACCGCCCGGTGCAGGTCGCCGAGCATGCCGGCGGGCAGCACGGCGTTGAGGAACAGCGCCTGATAGCAGTCGGCGACCGCGGTGGGCAGCGGGAGCCGCATGCCCATGCCGCGTGCCACGAGGCACCAGCGCCACGCGCTGCACACCGTGGTGACGACGCCGAACCCGAGCGCGGCGAGCACCGGCGCGGCGTCCAGCGCGGCGAGGGCGTCGACGACCGTCTGCGGGCCCGACCACCACACGAGCGCTCCGACGATCGCCGCGACCGCCAGCGGCCGCACGACCTGCGCAGGCGTCACGACGGGTCTCCGGCGGGCAGTGCGAGCAGGTCGGCGTGCCCGACGACGACGCGCAGCTCACCGCGCGCCGCATCGGCGAGCCTGCGCCGCAGGTAGGACGGCGCCTCCGGCACGAGGCTGGGCCGGTGCTCGCACGCGGCCGCGAGCCAGCCGCGCAGCCACTGCTCGAGCAGCGGGACGTCGTCGGCGCCGAGGCGCCACGGGCTGGGGGCCCGCACGACCGCCACCCCGTGCCTGCCGAACGCCGCGGCCGCCGCGGGCGCGGCGTCCGGCCCGAGCAGCCTGCGCCCGTCGATGGTGCGGCGCTGGTGGGCGTCGAACGCGGCGGCGAAGGCGGAGTCGAACGGATCAGTGGGGGTGAGCAGCACGCTGCCGGTGACCGAGAGGGCCAGCAGCGTGGCGCAGCCCGCGGTGGCGCACGCCGCGGCGAGGCGCTCGACCTCGTCGGCGGTGAGCAGGTCGAGCAGCGCCGACGCCGTGACCACCGTGGTGCCGGCGAGCTGCGCGGCGTCCAGGGTGGTGAGGTCGCCGACCTGCGGTTCGGCGGTGATGCCCGCCGGAAGGGTGTGCACGGCCCGATCGACGAGGTCGGGGTCGCGGTCGTGCAGCAGCCAGTGCTGCGGGCCGGGCAGCCTGCCGGCGAGCCAGCGCCCCATCGAGCCGGTGCCGCAGCCGAGGTCGCGCACGACGATCGGGGCGTCGCCCGCCCGGTGGCGCAGCCACCCGCTCAGCCGGTCGGCGAGGTCGGAAGCCCGGGCGGCGGCGTCGGCGGGCTCGCGCAGCGCGAGCCAGTCCGGGGTGACCGGTGAACCGGGGAGGCTCACGTCAGCGCATCGGCCAGGCACCGAGCGGTCACCTCCCATCCGGTGAGCTCGGCCCGCCGCTGCCGGGCGGCTGCACGCGCCGTGCGCCGCAGGTCCGGCTCGGTGAGCCAGCGGTGCAGGGCGGCGGCCAGCGCCGGTGGGTCGGCCGGTGGCACGAGGATTCCGGGCACGACGTCGCCGGCGCCCGGCCCAACGTCTCCGGCACCCCGTCGACGCCTGCCGCGAGCACCGGGATCCCCCTGGCGAGCGCCTCGGTCACGACCATGCCGTACGACTCGGCCCGCGACGGCAGCACCAGCAGGTCGGACGCCGCGTACACCGCGTCGAGCGCCGAGCCGGTGAGCGGCCCGGTGAGCGCCACGCGGTCGCCATCCCGTGCCGCTGCACCAGGTCGCGGACGAACGCGACGTGCGCGGGAGCACGGCCGACGGGGCCGACGAGCAGGCAGCCCCAGTCGCGGTCGGGGATCCGTGACAGGGCGTCGACCAGGATGTCCTGCCCCTTCGTCGGTGTGATCGACCCGACGCACAGCAGCCGCGTGCCCGCCTCTTCCGCATCGGCGAGCGGGGCGGGCTCGACGCCGGGGGGCACGACGTGCACCCGGTCGGCGGGCAGCCCGTGCACCGCGACGAGCCTGCGGGCCGCCCACCGGCTGGTGGCCACCACCGCGTCGGCGGCGTGCAGCGTCATCCGCTCGCGGGCCGTGCGGTCTGCCGCCACCACCGGCGGCAGCCCGACCTCGTCACCGAGCGGCAGGTGGACGAGCACGACCAGGCGCAGCCGCCGGGCGTGCGGGGCGAGCACGTCGGGCACCCCGCACGCGACGAGCCCGTCGAGCAGCACGTCGGCACCGTCGGGCACGGAGGCGAGGCGCCTGCTCAGCTCGGCGCGCGCCTGCCCGCCGGGCTCCGGCCACTCGCCGTTGACGGCGATCTCGCACACGATCCGCCCCTCGGCCGGCAGGGCCCGGCAGACGCGCCGGTCGTAGGCGTTGCCGCCGCTGGGGCGGGCCGGGTCGTCGATGTCGCCCGGCACGACGACGTAGACCGTCCGCGCGATCACGGAAGCCGTCACAGGGACCGCTCGTAGCTCGCCCACGCGATGTGCGACTCGTGCAGCGTCACCGCGATCGCGGTGATCCCGCGGGCCCCCTCGCCGAGCGCGCCCGAGTGGATGCGGTCGGCGAGGCGGTCGGCCACCAGGCGGGCCAGGAACTCGGTGGAGGTGTTGACGCCCGCGAAGTCCGGCTCGTCGTCGAGGTTGCGGTAGTTGAGCTCGCCGAGCACCTCTGCGAGCTGCTGGGTGGCCAGCCCGATGTCGACCACGATGCCGTCGTCGTCGAGGTCGGGGCGGCGGAACGTCGCGTCCACCACGAAGGTGGCGCCGTGCAGGCGCTGGGCAGGACCGAACACGTCGCCCCGGAAGCTGTGGGCGACCATCATGTGGTCCCGGACGGAAATGCTGAACACTCTCGCTCCCTCGCGGCGCGGCAGGCACTCGTTCCTACCGCACACGTCCCGCCGGGCCGGGAAGTTCACCGCAAGCGGTGGATCGGCGCGGCGAGAGGGGGGTGGCGCTCGCCGACCGGCCGTCGCGGGCGCGTCAGGCGTCGACGATGAGCGCGAGCAGCTGGTCGATGGTGTGCGCCAGCTGCTCGTGGGTTCCCCCGATGCCGTAGCCGAGCTGGACGGCGACCCGGCCGTGCATGGTGCTGAACACCATCACTCCGGCGTCGCGGGTGGGCACGCGGACCTCGAGCCCGGCGTCCCGGCAGCGTTCGAAGCCCGCGACGAAAGCGCCTACGACTCGGCCGAGCGGGGTGGCCTTCGGCTCCGGCGGTTCGCTCGGGCGGGCGACGGGGCGCCGGAACAGCATCCGGTAGTGGCCGGGGTTGGCGAGCGCGAAGTCGCAGTAGGCCACCAGCTGGGCACGCAGCTGTGCGATCGGGTCGTCCCGGTCGGCGTCCGCGCCCGCGCGCTCCAGCAGCGCGAGCAGCCGTTCGCACTCGTACGCGTGCAGGCAGTCGGCGAGCGCGTTCAGGTCCCGGAAGTGCTGGTAGATGCTCCCCGGCGCGACGCCGGTGGCGCGGGCGACCCCGCGGATGCTGAGACCTGCCTCACCGCCGAGCTCGGAGAGCAGCCCGCTGGCCGCCTCCAGGATCTCGGTGCGCAGCCGTTCGCCCTCACCCCAGGCGTTGCGGGTGCGCCTGACGTGCTCGGCAGCGGGTGGCGTCATGGCCGACAGTGTCCCTGGTCACTCGGGGCTGCGGTGGGCTCGGGTCACTCTGTTGATGTACGTTCGTTCACCGAGTTAGTGCGAACGTACATCAATTGCGGTTCCCGGGGGTTGGCGTGGCCGACGTGGCCAGTGCAGGGCGGGTCGGTGCCAGGCATCAGCGGAACCCTCCCAGCGGCAGCTGGCTCGCGACGCTCGCGGTGGTGACACTGGGGTCGTTCCTGGCCGCGTTGGACACGAGCAGCGTGAACGTCGCCCTGCCCTCCATCGAGCGCGCGCTGAGCGCGGGCGCGGACGACGGACGCTGGGTCTCCACCGGCTACTCGCTGGCCATGGGGGTGGCGATCCCGCTGAGCAAGTGGCTCAGCGACCGGATCGGCATCACCCGGCTCTACGTCGGATGCCTGGTCGTGTTCACCGCAGGCTCGGCGCTGTGCGGGCTGTCGTGGAACCTCGGCAGCATGATCGCCTTCCGGCTCCTGCAGGGCGCGCCCGGCGGGCTGCTGGGTGTGCTCGGCATGACGTTGCTGTTCGCGACGGCGCCGCGGGAGAAGATCGGCATGGCGATGGGCCTCTACGGCCTCGGCATCGTCGTCGCGCCGGGCGTCGGGCCCGCGATGGGTGGCTGGTTCGTGGAGAACTCCACCTGGCAGATGATCTTCTTCGTCAAGATCCCGATCGGGATCGCGGCGGTGCTGGCGGCGTGGCGGATCCTGCCCCGGTCCGGGTCGACCGGCCGGCCCCCCTTCGACCTGTGGGGTTTCGTCACCGTCACGGCAGCGTTGTCGACCCTGCTGGTGGCCACCGCCGAGGGGAACGACTGGGGGTGGACCAGCTACCCCACGGTGATCCTGTTGATCATCAGCGGGCTGGCGTTCGCACTGTTCGCGGTGGTCGAGAACGAGGTGGACGCACCGCTGCTGGACCTGAAGGTGTTCCGGTCGCGGACCTACACCGTCGGGCTGCTGATCGTCGTGCTGGTCACGGTCGCCATGTTCGGATCGCTGTTCTACATCCCGCAGCTCCTGCTGGGCGTGATGCGGTTGGACGCGTTCGAAGCAGGCCTGGTGATGATGCCCTCCGCGCTGGCGATGGCCGCCATGGCGCCGGTCGCGGGACGACTCTCCGACCGGTTCGGCGCCCGCGTCCCGGTGTTCTGCGGGCTCTCCCTCACGGCGTTCGCGTGCGTCCTGATGGCCCAGGTCACCACGGAGGTCTCGGAGGTCGACATCATCGGGTGGAGCGTGCTGTTCAACATCGGCGTCGGGGTGTCGATGATGCCCGCGATGGGTGTCGGGATGACCGCCCTGCCGCCGAACCGGATCGCCAGTGGCAGCGCGCTGAACCAGGTGGCCATCCGGTCGTTCTCCGCGCTCGCGGTGGCCGGCCTCGGCGCCGTGCTCACCATCCTGCAGGCCCAGCTGATGGTCGGCGAGAGCAACCTGATGCCGAGCGGGCCGACCCTGTCCCCGATGGTCGCCCACGCCTCCGAGCAGGGCGGGACGCAGATGATGGCGCTCTACTCGGCGCTCCAGCTGGATGTGGCCGCCACCGCCTTCGCCGACGTCTTCCTCGTCCTCGGCGGATGTGGCGCGATCGGCGCCGTGCTCGGGCTGCTCCTGCCGGGCCGCAAGCGGGTCGCTCCCGGACCCCGGTGAGGTCGACCGCGCCCCTCAACCGTCCCCGTGGCGCAGGCGCAGGCACAGCGCCGGGAGCGTGCCGTCGGCGAGGCGCGGCAGCAGCGCCGGCAGCTCGTCGAACGGGTGCTCGGCCGTGACCAGGGCGTCGAACCGCGGGTCGGTGAGCAGGCGCAACGCCACCGCCATGCGCCCCGCGTAGCCGCGGCGGGCCCGCCGCGGCGAGACGGTGCCGACCTGGCTGCTGCGGATCGTCAGCCGCTTCGAGTGGAACGCCTCGCCGAGCGGCACCCGCGGCATCCGGTCGCCGTACCAGGACATCTCGACCACCTCGCCCTCGTCGGCGAGCAGCTCCAGCGACCGGGCGAGACCCGCCTCGGTGGCGCTGGCGTGCACGACGAGGTCGCAGTCGTCCGCCGCGGCATCCGGCGTGGCGAACCCGACGCCCAGCGCGGCGGCCACCGTGGCGCGGGACGGGTCGGCGTCCACCAGCTCGACACGGGCGCCGGGCACCCCCGCCAGCAGTGCGGCGACGCTGCACCCCACCATCCCCCCGCCGACCACCGCGATGCGGTCGCCCACCAGCGGCGCGGCGTCCCACAGCGCGTTCACAGCCGTCTCCACCGTGCCCGCCAGCACGGCCCGGGCCGCCGGCACGTCGTCGGGCACCGGCGTCACGGCCGTGGCCGGCACGACGAAACGCGTCTGGTGGGGGTACAGGCAGAAGACGGTCCGGCCCACGAGATCCGGCGGGCCGTGTTCGACGACACCGACCGCGAGGTACCCGTACTTCACGGGAGCGGGGAAATCCCCCTCCTGGAACGGGGCCCGCATGGAGGCGTGCTGGCTCCGTGGCACCCGGCCCCCGAACACGAGGGTCTCGGTGCCCCGGCTCACGGCGGAGTACGTGGTGCGCACCACGACGTCGCCGGGGTCGGGTTCAGGCAGCTCGACGGCCCGGATCTCGCCCTCGCCGGGAGCGAGGAGCCAGAATGCTCGTGCCGTGTGACCCATGTCATCCCTTCCCGAAGTGAACCGACAGGTCCACGCGAACGTGATGCGGAGGTGGAACGCGGAGTGGTCACCAGCACCTGCACAGTAGTGAAGGGGGGCCCGGAACAGGCGGCAGCTGCAGGCGTGCAGCTGCTCATCCTGGCCGGGCTCGCCGCCGCGTTCGGGCTCGGACCGCTCGGTGTGCTGGTCGGAGTGGTGTACGCGGCGGCCTTGCTGGGGCTGTTGTCCGCCGCGATGCACCGTGCCGGGCGGTCCGTGCTCGGGCCCGCCGACCTCGTCACGCTCGCCAGGGCGTTGCTGGTCGGCGGTGTCACCGCGATCGTCGCCGAGAGCCTGCTCAGCGGGTGGACGGCGCGCGCCGCTCTCGTCGCGCTCGCCTCGGCCGCGCTGGTGCTCGACGCCGTCGACGGGAAGGTGGCGCGGCGCACCGGCACCGTCTCGCCCGTCGGCGCCCGGTTCGACATGGAGGTCGCGCGTTCCTCGTGCTCGTGCTGAGCGTGCACGTCGCGGGCATCGTCGGGCCGTGGGCCCTCGCGATCGGCCTGATGCGGTACGTGTTCGTCGCCGCGGGCAGGCTGCTGCCCTGGCTGCGCGGGACGACGCCGCCGAGCTACGTCGCGAAGACGGTGGCCGCCGTGCAGGGCGTGGTCCTCGTCGTCGCGGCCTCCCGGCTGCTGCCGCACCCCGTCACGGTCACGCTGGTGGCCGTGGCGCTCGCGCTGCTGGTCTGGTCGTTCTGGCGCACGGTGCGGCTGCTGTGGCAGCCGGAGCGGGCCCGCTCGGCGGGCTGACCGCTATCCCGGGAGCGCCTCGATGCGCTCCATCTCCTGCCCACGTTCGCCCGCGAGATCGACACCCGCGACTACGCCGACGGCCAGTCCTCGGTCGGTCTGTTCCTCGCGTCGGAGCAATGGGACCACGAGTTCGGCCGGGAGACGGGCGTCGACGTGTCGTGGGCCACCCCGCTGTACGAGCTGGTGCGCCGCGCCGCCGACGCCGGCACGCCGACCACAGCATCTCGGCGCTCACCGAGGTACTCCGGCGGTAGAACGCGTCCCCGGAGGGCGAACTGCGTGGCCCACGTCGAGGCGGGATCGGTAGCGTCGAGGGCCCGACGCGACAGGAGCTCCCCGATGACCGGCCCAGCCACCGGCCACCCCGACGCCGAACCGGCACCCGAAGCCGGGCCGGAGCCGACCGCGGGGGCCACGCTGGTGATCTCGCTGCTTGTCGGCTCGGCGTTCGTCATGATCCTCAACGAGACGATCATGAGCGTCGCGCTGCCGGTGCTGATCGCCGACCTCGGCATCACCGTCAGCACCGCCCAGTGGCTGACCAGCGGATTCCTGCTCACGATGGCGGTGGTCATCCCGATCACCGGGTTCCTGCTGCAGCGGTTCCCGCCGCGCAGGGTCTACCTCACGTCGATGCTGCTGTTCAGCACGGGCACGCTCGTCAGCGCCCTCGCGCCCGGCTTCCCGGTGCTGCTGGCGGGCCGGATCGTGCAGGCCACAGGCACCGCCGTGATGGTGCCGCTGCTCATGACCACCGTGCTGCGCCTGGTACCGATCGCGCGCCGGGGCGCCACGATGGGCACGATCACGATCGTGATCGCCGTCGCGCCCGCCGTGGGCCCGACGCTGTCCGGCGTGATCCTGAGCACCCTCGGCTGGCGGTGGATGTTCTGGATCGTGCTGCCGATCGCGCTGGTCGCGTTCGCGGCGGCGCCCGGTGGCTGCGGGTGGCCGCCGAGGTCCGCCACGTCCCCCTCGACCTCGGCTCCGTGCTGCTGTCCGCGCTCGGGTTCGGCGGACTCGTGTTCGGGCTGAGCAGCGTCGGGGAGTCGGCCCGCGGGCACGCGCTGGTCACGCCGTGGGTGCCCACCGTGATCGGGCTCGTGGCGCTCGCGCTGTTCGTCGCCCGGCAGCTGCGCCTGCAGGGCGACGGCAACGCCCTGCTCGACCTGCGCCCTCTCGCGCACCGGCCCTTCGTCGTGGCGATGGTGCTCGTGGTGCTGAGCATGATGTCGCTCTTCGGCGTGCTGATCCTGCTGCCGCTCTACCTGCAGGACGTGCTGCGCCTCAGCCCGTTCGTCACGGGCCTCGCGGTGCTGCCGGGCGGGCTCGCGATGGGCCTGCTCGGTCCGGTGGTCGGCCGCCTGTACGACCGGCTCGGCCCGCGCACTCTCGTCATCCCGGGAGCAGCGGTGCTCACCGTCGCGCTCTGGGCGTTCACCACGCTCGGCCCCGGCTCCCCCCTGTGATGATCATCGCGTTCCACGTCGTGCTGGTGGTCGGCATCTCGCTGATGCTCACCCCGCTCATGACCGACGCCCTCGGCAGGCTCCCCGGACACCTCGACTCGCACGGCAGCGCGATCATGGCGACCCTCCAGCAGGTGGCAGGCGCGGCAGGCACCGCACTGTTCATCACGGTGATGGCGGTGGCCTCCGGAGGCGCCACCACCGGCACGACGTGGCGGGCGCACGCGCGTCGTTCATGGTGGCGGCGATCATCGCGACGATCGCGCTCCCGCTCACCTTCCTGGTCGGGGCGGGCAAGGAGCCCGCGAAGGCCGAGGCGGCGGCGTAGGAGCCCCGGTCACCGGCCAGGAGACGCCACCGGTGCGCCCGCCAGCCACAACGCCCGCAAGGAGCAGAACCAGCCCGCGGCGCCGATCGTCATCCGCACGTAGTTCAGGCTCGTCCAGGTGTCGACCAGGTCCTCCACCCGTTCCGCGGGCCAGGTCGCCCCGCCCGCCTGCAGCATCAGCATCTGGGGCACGAAGTACGAGTAGCTGAAGACCGCATAGGCGCACATCAGCGCCGCCCCCGCGATCCACCACCGGCGGTTCGGGGTTCGCGCCCGCCAGGCCAGTACCAGGTTGACGATCGCCAGTACCCCGACAACGGGCGACACGAAGGGCCAGAACACCCGGCCCGCGCTCTTCATGCCCGATTCCTCGATCGCGCCGACGACCAGGTCCCCGGGCAGGTCGGCCCACTGCGGGACGACGACGAGCTTCTCGTACAGGCCGGCTCCGAACTGGACGCCGACGAAGACCACCAGCAACAGCAGCCAGACGGTGCGTCCTGGCCTCGTGCTCGGGAACGTCATCTCTCCTCCGACGGGTCGACGGGACCTCTCGATATACTCTGACTCGGATATTCGAGCTCGGATATCCGGGAGGACCCGGACATCCATCAGGGGGAAGGCGCGCCGTGGCGGACCGAGGAGCCTCGAACCCGCTGGCCCTCGCTGTGCTGGCCTGCCTCGCGCAACGGCCGATGCACCCCTACGAGATGAGCTCGACCATGCGGGAGCAACGCAAGGACACCGCGGTCAAGCTCAACTTCGGCTCCCTCTACAGCGTCGTCGACTCGCTGAGGAGGAAGGGCCTCATCGAGCAGGTCGGCCCGGCGACCCGGCAGGGTAACCGGCCCCGACGGCGCACCTACGCGATCACCGAGGCCGGCTCGGCCGCCCTCGCCGACTGGGTGGCGAGCCTGCTGCGCGTGCCGTCCGCCGAGTACCCGGCCTTCGCAGCCGGCCTCGACCACCTCACCGCGCTCCCGCCCGCCGAGGCCGTGGCGGCACTGCGTTCACGCGAACACGCCGTCGGCGCCGACGTCGAACGGCGCCGCGCGGAGCTCGCGGCGTCCACCGAGGCGTTGACCGGGCGCGGACTCGGCCGCGTGTACCTCCTCGAGGACGACTACCGCCTCGCCATGGCCGAGGCCGAGCTGGGATGGCTGCGTTCGCTGCTGCGGAGCTTCGACGACGGCATGCTCGGCGACGACCACTGGTACGCCCATCACGCTCGCGAGTAGGCCACGTCAGCAGGTCCCGAACGTCCCCTGCGGCGGTGGCGGCGACGCGGAGGCGCCCGCATCGGCGACCGGCCGCGCATCACCCCGGAACCGGTCGAGCTCGGCCCCGTGCAGCAGGCGCGCCGACGACCGGTCGCCCGCCACCCGCGCCGCCATCGCGTCCACCGGCAGCGGCTCCCGGGCGCCGACGAGCAGCAGGTTCCCGAACCGCCGCCCGCGCAGCACCGCGGGCTCGGCCACCAGGAACGCGTGCGGGAACACCGCCTGCAGCGTGGCCACCTGGGCCCGCGAGAAGGCGAGCGTCCCGCCGTCGGTGAGGTTCGCCGCGTACGTGGCGGCCGGGGCCATGACGTCCGCGACGGCGTCCAGGAACTCGCGGGAGGCGAGGTGCGCGGGAGTGCGGGCACCGGCGAACACGTCGAGCACGACGAGGTCGAACCCGCCGCGCGGAAGCCGCCCGACGACGTCGCGCGCGTCGCCGGTGCGCACCCGCAGCCGCCACGTGCGGTCGAGCGGCAGCTCCCGGCGCACGAGCTCGACGAGCGCCCCGTCCCGCTCCACGACCTGCTGGCCCGACCGCGGCCGGGTGGCCGCCACGTAGCGGGCCAGCGTGAACGCCCCACCGCCGAGGTGCAGCGCCCGCAGAGGTCTGCGGGGCGGGGCGGCCAGGTCGACCACGTGCCCGATCCTGCGGGTGTAGTCGAACTCCAGGTGGGCCGGGTCGTCGAGATCCACGTGGGACTGCGGGGTGCCGTCGAGCAGCAGCGTCCAGCCCTGCCTGCGGTCGCGGTCGGGCCGTAGCTCGGCGGTGCCGGACGAGACCTGCGCGTGCACGCCGTCCCGCCCGCTCCCCCGCCGCCCCGCCACGCACCCAGTATCGGTGGTCCCCAGGCGGCGACTCACCTGCATCGAGAACGCGACTCGCGCACACGCAGACCCCGACTCGCGGAAAAGGGGGTGGGCCCCACTCCCGCGAGTCGGGGTGTGGATGCAGGTGAGTCGCGCTATCGCGGCGTCAGCACCGTGATCACCGGGTGGGCGCCGAACAGGCTGACGGGCAGGGCCCGCCGCACCACGAGGCCGGCGGGTGGGCGCGGGTCCGGCAGCAGGGCGACGATCCGCCCGCCCGGTGCCAGCACCCGGCGCACCTCCCACCAGAGCCGGTCCGGGTCGGCGGCGAGCCGCCCGCGCGGGGCGACCTGCCTCGCCCACGGCGGGTTGACGACGACCCGGTCGACCGTGCCGTCCCCCAGCGGGAGGGCCCCGGCGTCGGCCACGTACCAGGTCACCGCGACACCCGAGCCGTTCGCGGCCGCCGCATCCACCGCAGCGGGGTCGGCGTCCGACCCGATCACGCGGGCCGCGGCGCCGGCCGCCTCGATCGGGAGCGTCCCGGCCCCGCAGCACGGATCGAGCAGCACGTCACCCGGCCCGGCGCCCGCGACCCGCAGCATCGCGGCCGCGAGCGGCGGGTGCAGCGTGCCCGGCACCGACGCCGTCTTGTACGCCCTGCGGTGCAGCGGACGCGCGGGCACGCGCAGCGCCACCGTCGCGCGGTCGTCGCCCACGGTGACCCGCCACGTCAGCCCACCCGCAGCGGCCGGGCGCCTGCCCGCCGCGAGTGGTAGCTCACCCCGAGCCCGCGAGCGAGCACCGGGCCGACCGCGTCCTCCAGGTCGTACCGGTTGAACGCGCGCCCGCCCAGCACCGACGCCGACACGTCGAGCGTGCGGGCGCGGGTGGGCCGCCGCAGCGCTCCCGTTCCCGGACGACGCGGTGCAGGTCGCCGCGGCCACCGCGGCCCGCAACCGCTCCACGCCGGTCCGGGCCCGGCCGATGCCTCGGGCCTCGGCGGCGATGACGAACACGTCGTCGGCCGTGCCGAGCGCCAGCACCCCCGGACCGGGACGCGCGGTGAAGTGCACCTCGCGGTGCCCCACCGCCCCGACCGTGCCGAGCTCACCGAGCTCGTCGACCAGGATCTCCTCGATCCCCCGCACGCACCGCGCCACCAGGCGCGCACCGTCATCGGACGGCGGCACGACCGGGACGCGCAGCGGTGGGGCCGACGCGCAGTGCGCGTGGCATCGATCCACCATCCCCACGTCGTGACCCGGGACGGCGAGGTGCTGTCCCGCATCACCGGCGGCGGGGAAACCCAGGGGCCGCCGGCGGGTCAGCGACGTCGGAAGAACGTGAACACGGGGGGATTCTGGATCACGTGACGCCATTCGGCACCACCTTTTCGGTGGGCGCTACGCCCAGAGCCCGACCGCCAGCGCGGCCGTCGCGGCCGTGCAGGCCAGGGCGCGGACGTGGTTCCACGCCGTCCAGCGGGTCAGGTAGTCGGCCCAGATCGCCGCGCCCGTGTCGGTGATCGGGTTGGCGGCGTCGAGCCGGTTGTTCATCGGCACGTTCACGCCCATGGTCAGCCCGACGCTGCCCACGACGTACAGCAGCGCGCCGATCACCAGCCAGACCGCGCCCGCGGCACCGCTCACCAGCGCCCCGATCGCGACCAGCAGGCAGATCAGCCCCGTGCCCATGAAGACGAGGAGGAACAGCGGGTTCTGGATGACGACGTTCACGTGCTGCATCGCCTCGGCACCTGCGGATGGTCGGAGCCTGCGCAACCCCGGCATCACCGCGGTGGAGAAGGCGAAGAACACGCCGGCCATGAGGCCCGAGCCGACGACCCCGAGCAGCGTGACGAAAGGAAGAACGGTGGCGATCACGGTACCTCCTGGCGGTTGCCGACGAGCTCGGCGACGGCGTCCTCGAACCTGGTGCGCGTGGTGGAACGCGACGTGCGTCCCCCCAGCGGCCCGATCGTGCCGGCCGAGATCGCGTGACCCATCTCGACGTGCAGCGCAGCGGTGTCGGCCGTGAACCCCGCCTGCACCAGCGCCGCGATCATCTCGTCACCGGACAGCTGCACGTACGGCAGGTCGGGGCGACCGATCGCCCGGCCGAAGATCCGGGTGGCCTCGGCGTAGGTGAGGTCGCGCGGGCCCAGCAGCTCACGGATCTCCCCGCCGCTCCAGTCGCGGGACCGCAGGGCCTCGGCGGCGGCCTCCGCGACGTCGTGCGTCGACACCATCGCCACCGGGACGTCCGGGGCGACCACGTCGGCGTTGACGCCCGTCGGGTCGTCGACGTCCACGGCGGCGACGACGCTCTCGAAGAACAGCGTGGGCCGCAGGAACAGCACGTCGACGCCTTCGAGCGCCCGCAACCGCCGCTCCTGGGGATGCAGGCTCGCCGCGATGAAGCCGGTTCCGGCCTCCTGCTCGGCCCCGACGCTGCTCAGCGCCACCACCTTGCGCACGCCGGACTGCCGGATCGCGGCCACGATCGCCGCGCCCAGCCGCGCCTGGTCCCCACGGAAGTCCGGCGCGGCCGGGCTGTAGGGCAGCATCGTGTGCACCGCGTCCGCGCCGCGGAACGCCTCCGTCAGGAACGCGACGTCGGCGGCGTCGCCGCTTCGGGGCTCGGCTCCGGCGGCGGCCAGTTCGGCCAGCACCCCGCGATCGCGGCCGACGGCGCGGACGGACTCACCCGCCTCGAGCAGCCGATGCACGATCTTGCGGCCGACGGTCCCGGTGGCACCCAGCACTGTGATCATTTCGTCCTCCTTTGCTCGTCATCCAGAGTGCCGGGCAGATCCGGGACCATCCATGCCAGCGGATCCGGACTTCATGCTCGTTCGTCCACAACTGGTGGACGCACGGCGGGCGCGCGGCGCACACTCGCCGTCGTGACGACGGACCCGATGCTCGCCGACGACCCGCTCGGGGAGGCGCTGCACTTCCTGCGCGTGACGGGCACCTTCTACTGCCGCTCGGAGCTGACGGCGCCGTGGGGGATGTCGATGCCGGACTGGCCGGACTGCATGTGGTTCCACATCGTCACGGCCGGCAGGCTGCACCTCGACGTCGCGGGCGCGACCCGCGTGTGTTGCAGGCCGGCGACCTCGCGCTGGTCCCGCACGGGCGCGGGCACGCACTGCGCAGCGAGCCGGGCACGCTCACCCCGGACGTGATGGGCCTCGAGCACGAGTTCCACAACCGGTACGCGATCCTGCGCCACGGTGGCGGCGGCGCGGAAACCACGCTGGTCTGCGGCGTGGTGCGGCTCGACCACCCGGCCGCGCACCACATCGTCCCGCTGCTGCCGACGTGATCCACGTCGAACCGGGCGGCGGGCCGCAGGCCGAGTGGATGCAGAGCACGCTGCGGCTGATCGCCGCGGAGGCCGCGGCGCTGCGCCCCGGCGGCGAGGCGGTCATCACCCGACTGTCCGACATCCTCGTCATCCAGACCTTGCGCGGCTGGATCGAGCACGATCCGGCCGCCCAGCGCGGCTGGCTCGGCGCCCTGCGGGACCGCCAGATCGGCCGGGCCATCTCACTGATCCACCGGGACCCGGCACGGGACTGGACGGTCGCCTCGCTCGCGGGCGAGCTCGCGATGTCGCGCTCGGCGTTCGCCGCGCGGTTCACCGAGCTGGTCGACGAGCCTGCGATGCGCTACGTCACGCACTGGCGCATGCAGGTGGCCCGCACCTGGCTCGCCGAGGACGGCGCCACCGTCGGCGAGGTCGCGGGCCGGCTCGGCTACCGGTCAGAGGCGGCGTTCAGCCGGGCTTTCAAGCGGACGGTCGGGGTGCCGCCCGGGACCGTCACGCGGCGCTGATCACCCGGCAGAGATCGGACCTGTTCACCCGTACTAGTGTCACCTGACCGAGTGATGCATACAGTATGGAAACGGGCAAATGGATCTTTCACGACGAAGCCTCCTCCTCGGCGTCCCCGCCCTCGCCGCCACCGCGCTGATCACCCCGACGGCGGCCGCCGCGCCGCCGCATCAGAGCCCGATCCACATCCGCTCGTGCGACGCTGTCCGCTCGCCCGACCTCCCCGCGCTCGAGGTCGACTACCCGCGCGACGTCGACCTGCGGGTGCACTACGTGCGCAAGGACGAGAGCGACCCTGCCGGATGTTCCGTCCGCGGCCGGGAAGAGGTGGTGGAGGCGGAGGTGCCGGCGGGCTCGGCCGGCGTCCGGATCGGGGACACCCGCTACGAGCTGGCGCAGTTCCACTTCCACACCCCCGCCGAGCACCGGCTCGACGGGCACCGCTTCCCCGTCGAGCAGCACTTCGTGCACCGCGGACCGAACGGCGAGACGCTCGTGGTGGCGCTGTTCCTGGCACCGGGCGGGCGCGGCGGCACCGTGCAGGACGCCGTGCTCGGCGGCCTCCCCGAGGAGTGCGGGCCCGAACGCGAACTGTCCGGCAACCTGGCCGCCGCGCTGCCCCGGGAGCTCTCGACGTTCCGCTACGAGGGCTCGTTGACGACGTCCCCGTACAGCGAGCCCGTGACGTGGCTGGTGCTGGAGCGCCGGCAGAAGGTGGCGACCGCGAGCCTCGACGGATACCGGAAGCTGTTCCCCGAGGGCGACGCGCGCGAGCCCCAGCCCCTCAACGGGCGAGTGGTGCAGTACCGACCCCAGTAGCGCCCCCGGGGGCCGACGCCGACGCAACCCGGCTCGGCTCGCACGCCCGGTCTCGCAGCCCGCGCTACCCGCCTCAGCCCGCGCGACCCGTCGACGGGATGCGCGCCAGGAGAAGGGGTGCGCGAGCGTCCAGCGGCTGCGGGGCGCTCATCGCCGTACCGCCCGGGAGCCGGCGGGCCGCATCGGCAACGAGCCACAGGCGCACGGCGACGGGATGTACGGGCTGCCCGTGCCGGGGAAGCCGCACCCGCGGCAGCGACCCTTCCCGTCGGGTACGTGATCGGCCAGCAGCCGAGCCACGACTCGGGCATGCGCGCCAACTGCACCGCGATCCCCGACGGTCCGATAACGTCCAGCACTGGTCCGCACCTGCTTTCTCCAGGTCGGATCGAGGCCCTCGGCCGGTGTTCCCGCACCGGCCGAGGGCCGCCTTCTTTGCGAGACAGGTCCCAGGCTAGCCAAGGTGCGCGAAGTGAGCAAGCTGAGAGCATTGAGCAAGCTGGGCTAGATTGGTAGGTTCGCGCAGGCAGGACACCTACCGTGACTGGGTGCCCGACCGCGCCGAGCCACTGCTCTCCACCGGCGAGGCGCCCGCGCGCTCGGAATCTCCCGCCGGACGTTGGCCCACTACGCGAAGACCGGCCAGCTCGAGCCGACCCTCGTTCTACCGTCCGGCTACTACAAGTGGGACCTCGAGGACATCCGCCGCCAGCTGCGCGAACTGCGCGAGCACGGCCCGGACACGTAGCCGGAACCCGCCCGGGTCGATCGGGCACCGGCGACTGCGCTCAGACACCGGATCCGGTCGGTGTGCGGCCGCCACGACCGCGCGCGTGCCACGTCGCACGGCATCGACCGACCACCGGCACCAGCTCCCCCGAACGGGGCAAAAGGAACGCCACTCGTCGCTCGGGAGAGTGCTCTCGTCCGTTCCGGCAGTGCGTTGACGTGCGACGATCTTCGAGGTTGCTTACGTTCCTTCTCGGATCAATGACGGCACGGTCACGAAAAGGACACGGGCTCCCCACCCGCCGGCCCCCCGACGCCGGACGTCCTTACCGGACCGTCGATCTGGAAGGCAGGTCGTGGCTCGGCATCGCTCCCCCCGGGGCCGAGGCGCGCACCAGCTCCCGCTCGCGGTGGTCCCCCGCCACCGACGACGAGCGGGAGCGAGCGCGCTGAGTCCGTACCGACCCCGCTACGGCGGGGCGCAGCAGCCGTCGCCGTAACCGGCAGTGCGTTCTCGCTGGTCGGCGGCGCAGCACCCGATCCGGACACGCGTCCCGACCCGGCGGTCGTGCCCGTCGCCCAGGCGAGCACGGACGAGGAACCGGTGGCTGACGTCTTCGAGACGGCCGTCCAGCCGGTCGACGCCGAACCGGTGATCGCCGATGCCGCCGGGCTGGTGAAGGCCGCCCAGATCGCGGAGCAGCAGGCCGCGCAGGCAGCCGAACAGGCCGCCGCCGCTGAAGCGGCCGCCGCGGCCGAGAAGGCAGCGGCGGAGAAGGCAGCGGCAGAGGCTGCGCGCGGTCCTGTGAGCTGCGACCTGCCCACGTCCGGGCTCGGCGCCGTCAAGTCGAACGTGCGCACGGCCGCGGTGCAGCTCGGGTGCACGTTCGGCGAGCCCGCGATGCACGGCGTCGCCGGGCGGGCCGGAACGTCCGACCACCCCGGCGGCCTCGCCGTCGACTTCATGGTCGACCGCTCCACCGGCGACCGGCTCGCCGACTGCGTGCTGGCCAACCAGGAAGCGCTGGGCGTCAAGTACGTGATCTGGGAGCAGCGCATCAACCACGGCAACGGGTGGAAGGGCATGGAGGACCGTGGCGGCGCCACGGCCAACCACTTCGACCACGTGCACGTCTCGTTCGACCGCGGCCAGGGCGGCGGCACCTTGCGCGGCTGCTGAGACACGCAGGGTGAGCGAACATGCTCGTTCCGTGACCGATCCGCTATCGTGCGTGCCGGACCGAGGCGCGATCCGGCTCCCCTGCGGGTGGCTCGCCGGATAGCCCGCACGGGTCGCGCGGTCCGGAAGGCAGACCGTGTCTCGGCACCGCTCCCCCGGCGGCCGGAACGCGCACCCCCAGCCCACCGGTGCGCAGGCCCCCCACCCGGCGCGTCATCGCGCCACCCGGATTCGATCGTGCGCAACGGGACGGCCGCGGCCGTCGCGACCGGTGGCGCACTCGTCGCGGCTGTCCCGGTCCTGAGCAGCCCGGCGACGACCCCGGCCGTCGCGACGACGTGTACGTGCGCTCGGCCGCCGCGGAGGTCGACGACGTGCGGATGGTCGCGAGCGTCGTCCCCGTGACGGCCACCCGTGACCCGGTGCCACCCGGGCTCGAGGTCTCCGACCTCGTCAAGGCGGCCGGGCTGCACGAGGCCGCCCGCGCGCTCGAGGACCGCCGCGCCGCGGCCCGCTGCGCCGCCGACCTCGGCGGCCTCGGCCCCGTCAAGCCGTGGGTGCGGGACGCCGCGCGCTTCCTGTCATGCCTGTACGACGAACCGGACCTGATCGGCGTCGCCCGCCGAGGCCGCGTCTCCGAACACCCCCGCGGGCTCGCGGTCGACCTCATGACCCGCGGCGAGCGCGGCGACCGGATCGCCGAGTGCGCCCTGGAGAACCAGGACGAGCTCGGCGTCGACTACGTGATCTGGAAGCAGCGGGTCAACCACGGCGACGGCTGGGAACGCATGGCCGACCGCGGCGGGATCACCGAGAACCACTACGACCACGTGCACATCTCGTTCGAACGCGGCGGCGCCGAAGGCACCCCTGCACCGGAACGCTGCGGCTGAGCCCCTTCGGGGCTCGTGAGTGGATACGAGTGCTCCAGCACCCGTATCCACTCACGGCCTCACGCGCCGATGCGCCCCGGCTGCCCGGCGCGCCCGGTCCGCCAGATGTTCACCACCGACGGGCGGGGCTGGCTGCCCGGGCCGTCGGGCCACGTGCTGCCCGGGGCGTCGGGGCTCGCCTCGTCCAGGTCGCCCGGGTGCTGCGGCGAGATCAGCACGAAGTTCTCCGTGACGACCGGGCCGCAGCACTCGGCGCCCGCGGGCACGCTCGCGAAGAGTGTGGTGCGCCCGCGGGTCTCCCCTTCGAGGGAGACGGCGTAGAGGCCGTCGTTGATGTTCAGCTCCAGCCCGGAGTCGGTGGAGATCCAGAGGTTGCCGTAGGGGTCGAAGGCCAGGTTGTCCGGTGACGTGATCGGGCTGACCTGCGTCTTGTCGAAACCGCCGAAGTAGGTGCCCGGGTCGTTCGGGTCGCCGCACACCAGGAGGAGCGACCAGCCGAACGTCGTGGCGGTCGGGTCGCCGCCCTGCTCGATCAGCTCGATGACGTGGCCGTGCTTGTTGTCCACGCGCGGGTTGGCCTCGTCGGGGCCGGTGGTGCGGGTGGCGTCGGCCTTGCCGCGGTCGGAGTTGTTGGTGAGCGCGATGTAGACGTTGCCGGTGCGCGGGTTGGCCTCGACGTCCTCGGGCCGGTCCATCTTGGTGGCGCCCGCCTTGTCGGCGGCCTCGCGGGTGAAGACGTAGACCTCGGCGGCGGTCATGCCGTCGACGAAGGACCGGTCGCCCGCGGCGAGCGGGATCCACTCGCCGCTCCCGTCGAACGCGCCGTCGACGGGCAGGCGCCCGGTGCCGTCGATCTCCGCGGCGGGGC
Organism: Pseudonocardia sp. CNS-004; assembly: GCA_001942185.1. GTDB lineage: Bacteria > Actinomycetota > Actinomycetes > Mycobacteriales > Pseudonocardiaceae > Pseudonocardia. Next base: position 93,151 of record MKJV01000064.1, on the reverse strand, counting down.
TGGAGCCGCTGAACCGGGCGACGTAGAGCGTGCCGCGGGTGAGCAGGGTGCGGTTGTGCTCACGGGCCGCGCGGGTCTCGCCCTCCATCATCGGCTCGTCCGAGACGTACTTGTAGACGTAGTCGAACCGCTCGTCGTCGCCCATGTAGGCGACCGCGCGCCCGTCGGCGGTGAGCCGGATCGTGGCGCCCTCGTGCTTGAGGCGGCCGAGCGCGGTGTGCTTCACGGGCGGGAGCGCCGGGTCGTGCGGGTCGACCTCGACGACCCAGCCGAACCGGTTGACCTCGTTGGGCTCCTGCGTGACGTCGAAGCGGCTGTCGAACCGCTCCCACAGCCGCTCGGTGCCCGCCTCCTCCACGCCGTAGCGGGCGAGGCGGGCCGCCGCGACCGGCTCGGTGACCGCTGCCGCGTTCGCGAAGTACCCGTTGAAGTTCTCCTCGCCGGACAGGAACGTGCCCCACGGTGTGACGCCGCCCGAGCAGTTGTTGAACGTGCCGAGCACCCGGGTTCCGGTCGGGTCGGCGGACGTGCGCAGCCAGTCCGAGCCTGCGGCGGGCCCGTCGAGCACGAACTCCGTGCTGCCGGTGAAGCGGCGGTTGTACTGGGGGTCCAGCACCGGGGCCATCCGGCCGGTGCCCGCGTCGCGCTCCACGACGATCACGGTCAGGCCGTGTGCCGCCAGGCCGATGCGGTACTGCTCCTCGGTGGGGTTCGCGGCGTCGTAGCCGCGGAACATCAGCGGCTCGAGCGTGTACTCGTGGTTGGAGAACATCAGGTACCGCTCGCCGCCACCCCGCAGCGGCAGGAGTCCGCAGAAGTCGTTGTTGTAGCCGAACTGGGCCGCCTGCGCCTCGGCGGTCTGGTTGTCGAAGTCGAACGCGGGGGCGCCGGGCAGCACCGGGTCGCCCCACCTGATCACGACGTTGCTCTCGTACCCGGGCGGCACGGTGATCGCGTCGGTGGTGTTGGGGGCCACCGGCTCGAAGTCGAGGCCGTGCGGCCCACCGGGAGCGGCCGCGGCCTCCTCGCTCTCGGCGCCGGGCGAGCACGCCGCGACGGCGGTGGTGGCGCCGGCCGCGACGGTCAGGACGGCACCGGCGCGCAGCACGCCGCGGCGGCTGACCGCGCGCGCGAGCATGTCGCCGAAGTACTCGTTGTCCGAGGTGTTGGGCTCGTCGTGGGCACACGCGTTGGCGCAGCGGTACCGGCAGGTGAGGCCCTGCCTGCCACCGTGGCTCTTCGTCAGCAGCGGGAGCTCGATTCGGCCGGACGGGCGCGGCTGGCCCACGTCATCCTCCTGGGTGAGTTCGGGAAACGCGCCGACCCTAGGCAGTCCCGGCGAGTGATCGATGGCCCCCAGGTGGAGCACAGGTGAACGGGCCTCCCAGGTCGACGAGGTGTTGCTCACCCTCGGCGAACACCGCCGCCGAGAGCGAACACGCCACCCTCGCGGCCGGCACCCCGCCTAGCGTCGGGGCGCAGCCGAGAGGAGCCCCCGATGCCGATCCAGAACGCGGTGCACCACCCGCGGCACCCGTACCCGCCGGAGCCGCCCCACCGTCCGATCCCGCCGGCCCAGCCGCCGCTCGCCCCGCCGAGCGGGCCGATCCTCTACAGCGCCGCCCCGCCGGCCGACGCCGACCCGGTGCTGGACCGGCTGCTCGAGGAACGGATCATCTTCCTCGGCCGCGAGGTCGACGACGAGATCGCCAACCGGATCAGCGCGCAGCTCCTGCTGCTCGCCGCGCAGGACCCGGAGCGCGACATCACCATGTACATCAACTCGCCCGGTGGCTCGGTCACCGCGGGCATGGCGATCTACGACACGATGCGCCTGATCCGCCCGGACGTCGCGACGTGGGCCGTCGGGTTCGCCGCGTCGATGGGCCAGTTCCTGCTGACGGCCGGTGCCGCCGGGAAACGCCACGCGCTCCCGCACGCCAGGATCCTCATGCACCAGCCGTCGGCCGGCATCGGCGGGCAGGCCACCGACATCGCGATCCGGGCCGGGGTCTACTCGCAGATGAAGGTCGAGATCGCCGAGATCACCGCCCGGCACACCGGCCAGACGTTCGAGACGATCACCGCCGACTCCGATCGCGACCGCTGGTTCACCGCCCCGGAGGCCCAGGCCTACGGCCTCGTGGACCACGTCGTCACGGACTGACCACGTCGGCACCCACCTCATCACCCAGGACGAACGTGGCCAGCACCGCGGTGCCCTTCCCGGGCGGGCTGCTGATCGTGAACGCTCCGCCCGCCGCCTCCACCCGGTCGACGAGACCGATCAGCCCCGATCCCCGGCGGATGTCCGCCCCGCCGACACCGTCGTCGCGCACGCTCACCCGCACGACCCCGTTCGTCGCGTCGACGTCGATGTCCACCCCGGACGCCCGCGCGTGCTTCACGACGTTGGTGAGCGCCTCGGACACGACGTAGTAGGCCGGCACCTCCACCCGCTGCGGCAGCCTCCTGGTGAAGCGCACGGTGAGCGTGGCCGGCACCGCGGATCGGCGGGCGAGGGACCGCAGCGCGAACTCCAGCCCGCCCTCGGACAGCATCGCCGGGTGCAGGCCGCGGGAGATCTCGCGCAGCTCGTCCATCACACCGCTCAGCCCGTCCACGAGCCGCGAGATCACCACCGGCAGCTCGGGCGGATCGGCAGGCGCCATCGACTCCGCCTCCCGCAACCCGAGCGCCAGTGAGACGAGCCCCTGCTGGATCCCGTCGTGCAGGTTCCGTTCGAGCCGCCGCCGCGCCTCGTCCGCTGCGGCCACCACGCGCGCCCTCGACGCGGTGAGCTGCGCACGGGCGTCCGCGTTGGAGATCGCGATCGCGATCAGGTCCGCGAACTGGGCGACCCGCCCCTCCGCGTCGGCGGCGGACGCCCCGGGCTGCGGCACCGAGGTCGCGGTCGCGGCGCCCCAGAGGCGCTCGCCGATCACGATCGGCGCGCCGACGCTCGAGAACGCCACGCTCGGCATCGCCGCCGCGATGGTCCCGGTGACGTCGCGATAGTCGTCGACGTGTGCCGGACGGCCGGTGCGGTACACCCGCGCGGCGACGCTGTCACCGTCGAGCGGCCACCGCGAACCGACCGGCATCGGCATCTCGGGACTGCCGCTCTTCGCGACGATCGTCAGGGTGGCGTCGTCCTCGAAGCGCACCACGAACCCGTGCTCGACGTTCGAGATCCGGGCGATCTCCTGCGCGACCAGCGCGAAGATCACCTCCGGTCGCTCGCCCTTCGCCACGAGCGTCGCCACGCGCCGCAGGGCGGCCTGCTCCACCGCGAGCCGTTCGAGCAACTCCTGGTGCTCGGTCAGCGTCGCGAGCAGGCGTGCGTTCTCGGCGCTCTGGCGCTGGCTCTCGGTGCGCAGGGCGCGCTCCTCGTCGAGGAGGCTGAGCATGCGCAGCGTCATCGAGCTGACCCGCGCCATCGCGTGCAGGAGCCCGACCTCGTCGACGCTCAGGGCGTCCGGGCCAGAACGCGCCACGACCAGGTGGGAGCCCGCGGGGTGCTCGAGCGGCACCACGGTGGCCGGGCAGCTGCCCGAGCCGGGGACGGTGAGCTCCGTGCGGCGGCCCGTGGCCACCGCGACGAGCTCGCGACGGGAACGGCCCCCTCCGGGTAGCCGATGACGGCCAGCGCGGTGCCGCGCGACACGATCGCCACGACCTCCGCGTCGAGCGACTCCGCCACCCGCTCCACCGCGCCGGCCGCCGCGGCGGGTGCCGTGGCGAACGACGACACCGCCGCGAGGAACTCCGCGATCTTCTGGCCGGACCAGTCCAGGGGAATCGACATCTCAGGCGACCGACAAGAGGACGAGGGTCTGGTTGTGGAAGCCGGTCACCCCCCGCTTGCGGGCGATCTCCCCGTGTGTGTAGATGCCCGCGACCGGCGCCCCACCGGCACACTTCATGATCTCGCCGATCTCCGTCCGGATCCCGTCGTCCCCGAGCACCGGACGCCGCCCGACGCACTCGAACGCGAGAACACCGAGCGGCGGGTCACCCCCGAGGGCCTCGAGCGAGTCGTTGCACGCGGCGCTGCCGGCCGACCGGAGCGAGTCGACGTCGCCCTCCATGAGCCAGACGAGCGCGGCCTGCGGCACCTCGGCGACGCAGAGCAGCGAGCGGTCGGCGAAGTCACCGCCCGCGATGAGCCGGATCTCCTCCTCACCGCCGTGGCGACCGAGACCCAGCGGGTGCACGAGCGCGAGCGCGGCGAGCTCCTCCGTGCTGGCGCGGACCGCCTCGGACGCGCCGAGCCGGTCCAGGTACACGTCGAGCGCGGGCCGCCCGTCGAGCGTGTGGACCCGGTTGCCGCCGCTGTCCGTCACGAGCATCGGTTCGCCCACCCGGCGCCACCCGTGACGCACCCCGATGCCCAGCGGTCCGTCGGAGCCGATCCCGGCAGCGACGACGGAACCGGCCAGCACCTGGTCGTCGTGCAGCTGGAAGCTCCTCGCCGTGCCCCGGCCCCCCACGCACCCGCCCACGAGGGGCACCCCGGCGCCCAGCACGCGGTAGACGCCGCGCAGGACCTCCCGCTGGTCGCCCACCAGGCCGTCGGTCAGCAGCAGCAGCACGCGGTGCGGCCGCTCCTCGATGCCGGACAGGCACCCGGCCGCCGCCGCCCCGGCCGACCGGAGATCGCGTGACGCGGTGCCGGCCGCCGCCGTGCCGATCGAGAAGCCGTGGCCGCCCAACGCGGTGACGACGACACCCCCTTCCGACGGACCGATCGGTGAGATCTCCCCCGGCGTCGAACACCCGATCAACGGCACCCCACCCGACCGGTCGTTGACCTGCCGGAGCACCGCGTGCGGATCACAGCCCTCCGAACAGAACACGATCATCAGCTTCGGGTCGGGCCCCACGAGCGCGCGGTCGGCCGCCCGAGCCCCCGCTCCCGGCTCGTTCCCTCCGGCCTGGCCGACACCGAGCCACCGCTGCGCGCCCATGATCACCTCGGTTCGAGGATTTCCCCACACGCTACTCACGCGCACAATGCGCCACCTGAGCGAACTGTCGATGATGGCGGGCCGATTGGAGCAGCCGGGGCACGGGCGGCGTCACGCCGGTGCGAGCATGCCGCTAGCGTGACGCACTCGCCACCTTCTGCATCGATGGAGAGGTCACGACCCATGCGCGTCGGCGTGCTCACCGGAGGCGGGGACTGCCCCGGGCTCAACGCGGTCATCAGGGCGATCGTCCGCAAGGGCGTGCCGGAGTACGGGTACTCGTTCCTCGGCTTCCGCGACGGATGGCGCGGGCCGCTCGAAGCCCTCACCCGGCCGCTTGACATCCCCGCCGTGCGCGGGCTGCTCCCGCGCGGCGGCACGATCCTCGGATCGTCACGCACCAACCCGTTCGCCGTGGAGGGCGGTGTCGAGAAGATCCGCCGCAACCTGCAGAACCTCGGCGTCGACGCCCTCATCGCGATCGGCGGCGAGGACACGCTCGGCGTCGCCACCAAGCTGCACGAGATGGGCGTCAACGTCGTCGGCGTGCCCAAGACGATCGACAACGACCTGTCCGGCACCGACTACACCTTCGGCTTCGACACCGCCGTCAACATCGCGACCGATGCCATCGACCGGCTGCACACCACCGCCGAGTCGCACCACCGGGCGCTGATCGTCGAGGTGATGGGCCGGCACGCCGGCTGGATCGCGCTGCACTCAGGCATGGCGGGCGGCGCCAACGCGATCCTCATCCCCGAGGTGCGCTTCGACATCACCCAGGTCTGCCAGTGGGTGGAGTCCCGGTTCCAGCTCGACTACGCGCCGATCATCGTCGTCTCCGAGGGCGCGAAGCCCAAGGACGGCGAGGAGGTGCTGCAGAGCGGCGCGAAGGACGCGTTCGGCCACGTCCGGCTCGGCGGCATCGGCGACTGGCTGGCCCACCAGATCGAGGAACGCACCGGCAAGGAGGCCCGCACCACGGTGCTCGGCCACGTCCAGCGCGGCGGCACCCCCACCGCCCGCGACCGCTGGCTCGCCACCCGGTTCGGCCTCCACGCGATCGACGCCGTGCACGAGGGCAAATGGGGCCAGATGACCGCGCTGCGCGGCACCGACATCGAGCTCGTCCCGCTGTCGGAGGCCACCAAGCAGCTCAAGGTCGTCGACCCGGCCCTCTACGCCGAGGCCGAGGTCTTCTTCGGCTGACGCACCCAGACCACGACTCACGTGCACGGAGAGCGCGACTCGCCGACGGGGCGGAGCCCCATCCCCGCGAGTCGGGGCCTGGATGCACGCGAGTCGCGACACGGGTGCACCCGTGTCGCGGGCTCAGTGCGCGTGTGGCGGGGTCAGGCTGCGATCGGGGTCCGGACCGGGGCCGGCGTCGGGGTCGGCAGCGGGGTCGGGAGCGGGGTCGGGTGGACGGCGGGCGCGGGGCCGGAGCGCAGGCGCCGGACCAGGCCGGCCGTCGATCCGATGACCGTGCCGATGGACAGGCTCACCGCGAGGGCGACCAGCGGGTCGCTCGCGAACGCCGCACCGCCGAGGAAGCCCAGCATCGCGACGTACGCCGCCGACATGGTGGCCCCGAGCGCGCTGTAGCCGACGTAGCGCCGCACCGGGAAGCGGCTCGCGCCCGCCGCGAGCGCCGCCACCGTGCGACCGGCCGGGATGTAGCGGGCGGTGAGCAGGATGAGGCCACCGCGCGTCGACAGCGTGCGCTCGGTGCGGGCGAACAGCTCGGCCCGCGACGTACCGGGCGTCAACCTGCCGCGCACCGCGGACCCGAACCCGCGGCCGAGGAGGAACGCGGCGAACTCGCCGACGAACGCCCCCAACGCCGCGGCGGCGATCACGGCGGCGAGGTTCTGGCCGCCCGCGGCGGCACCCACACCGGCCGCGATGATCAGCGCCTCACTCGGCACCATCGGCAGCAGCGCGTCGACGACGGCGAGGCTGACGATCACGAGCAGCAGCCACTGTGAGGCCAGTGCACCGTCGAGCAACACCCGCAGTCCGTCGATCACACAGCCAGGCTATGGACGCCACCGACCGCACCGCATCGGTCGATACGTCCCCGCCACCCGGATTTCGTCTCAGGGTCACCCCGGAGGGGGAATCAGACGATGCCCTGCCGCGTGGCCGTGTAGACGATCTCGGTTCGCCTGCGCACGTCCAGCTTGTCCCGCAGGTTCCGCACGTGGAACTTGACGGTGGCTTCGCTGATCACGAGGCGCCTGCCGATCTCGCGGTTGGACATGCCGACCGCGAGCAGCCGCAGCACCTGGTTCTCGCGCTCGGTCAACATGGCGCCGCCGAGCCCGCGCACGGGTGGGCGGTCCTCGTCGCGCAGCACGTCCATGACGACCGATCCGGCCGCGCCTCCGGTGTCGAACACGCTCTCCCCGCGCAGCAGCGTGTGGACGGCGCGGACGATGTCGGTGGTGTCGGCACCCTTGCGCACGTAACCGTGTACGCCGAGGCGCACGGTGCGCATCATGACGTCCCGGTCGCGGCAGCCGGTGAGCACGAGCACCCGCACCCCGCGGTGGCGCTCGAGCAGCATCCGGGCGAGTTCCACGCCCGCGGCGTCGCCGCGGCCGAGCGCGACGTCGAGGATCACCAGATCGGGTGGGCAACGATCGGCGATCACGAGCGCGTCCCGGGGTGTGGCGGCCTCCCCGACGACGGTGACGTGCGGGTCGGGGGCGAAAAGCTGCCGCAGCCCGAAGCGGACGATGGCCTCGTCGTCCACGATGAGGATCCGGGCGGTGCGCCGGGCAGTGGTGGTCGGCGTGGTGCTCATGTCGAGCGTGGCGTGGTGGTCGAGCAGGGCGTCAGTGGTCATCGAGCTCCCTCCCTGGCGCTGGTCGGGTCGCAGGAGGCTAAGCAACGCGACGTTGCCTGTACGTTGCACGCGCAACGTCTGGCGCGCTTGCCGCCCGCACGGCCCTGGGTGATGATGGCCGGGTCCTGGGGCGATGACGCTCGGAGTGCTGATGACTACAGATGGAGTATTCGACCCCACGGCCCATGCCCACCTGTTGCAGCAGGTGTTCGAGGCCGTGTTGGCCGGTGACCGGGCACCGGCGGCACCCCGCACGCTCGTGTCCGAGTCGTGGCGGCGCAGCCTGGCCGCCCACATCGATCCCGACAAGCGCACGCCCCCGGTCGTCGTCGGCGAGTCGGAAATCCCCCATCTGCGCTCATCGCACCCGCTCAACCTGGTGATGCCGCTGCTGCGCAGCACGCTGGTGAGCATCGCGGACGAGGCGATGCACGTCATGCTCGTCACCGACGCCGACGGCACGATCCTCTGGCGCGACGGCGCCGCGGCCGTGCTCAACGCGGCCGACGAGGTGGGGCTCATGCCGGGCACGCGGTGGACCGAGGACGCGATCGGCACCAATGCGATGGGCACCACGCTCGCCCTGGACGCCCCGGTCACGATCCACTCGGCCGAGCACCTGGTGCGCACCTACCACGCCTGGACCTGCGCGGCCGCGCCCGTGCACGACCCCGACACCGGCGCGATCCTCGGCGCCGTCGACATCAGCGGCCCGCTGCACACCGTGCACCCGGCGATGAAGCAGCTGGTCACGGCCACCGCACAGCTCGCGGAGCACCAGCTGCGGGTGCGGCTGGCGATCGACGACGAGCGGCTGCGCGTGCGCAACATGCCCCACCTCGCCAGCCTGCGCGGGCAGGCGGGCGCGCTGGCCACGGCGAGCGGCCGGATCATCGCAGGCGAGCCGTACGGCGGGTGGCCCGAGCGGGTGGTGCTGCACCCGGGCATCGACCGCGTGGTGCTCGACGACGGCCGCGAACTGGTGGTGGAGCCGCTCGCCGAGGGCTACCTGCTGCGCGCCCCGCAGCGCAGCTCCCCCGCCCCACCGCGCTCGGCGCTGTCGCTGCGGTTCACCGGCGAGGGCACGCCGACGGCCATCCTCGACGGCCGCGGCATCCCGCTCACGCTGCGCCCCGCGGAGCTGCTCACCGCGCTCGCCCTGCACCCCGACGGTCTCACCGCCGAGCAGCTCGCCCTGCTCCTCTACGGCGAGGAGGGCAACCCCACCACGGTGCGCGGGGAAATCCTGCGGTTGCGCGGCACCATCGGCACGGACGTGCTGCGCACCCGCCCGTACCGGCTCGCCGCCACCGTCGACACCGACTTCCAGGCCGTGCGCCGCGCGATCCGCGACCGCCGGCCCGCCGACGCCCTGCGCGCGTACGCCGGGCCGCTGCTGCCGCGGTCGGACGCCCCCGCGATCCGGGACCTGCGTGTCGAGCTGGAGGCCGGGCTGCGCGCCGTCGTGCTGGAGAGCGACGACGTCGACCTGCTCGCCGAGTTCGCCGCCCACCCGGTGGGCCGCGACGACCTCGAGGTCCACGACCGCCTGCTGGCGCTGCTGCCCCCGTCCGACCCCCGCCGCGCCCCGATCTCGGCCCGCCGGATGCTCCTGCTCTTCTGATCCTCGCCACGCCTGCCGTCCTCATGATCAGCAGTAGTGGCGTGGGAGCGACAGGACTGTCGCTGTGATGCCACTGCCGGCGATCGAGCTACCCGGCCAGGGGCAAGATCGCCCCGAGTGACGCAACAGCGACAGAACTGCCGCCCTCACACCACTCCCGCCGATCACGGCCCCAGCACGAGGCAAGACCGCCCCGAGTGGTGTCTGAGCGACAGGTCTGTCGCTCACGCACCACTCCCGCCGATCACTCACTCCACTGTGACGCTCTTGGCCAGGTTGCGGGGCTTGTCGACGTCCCGGTCCAGCGCGACCGCGGCGTAGTAGGCCAGGAGCTGGAGCGGGATCGACAGCAGGATCGGGTCCAGCTCCGGCTCGGCGCGGGGCACCACGATGGTGCGGTCGGCGAGGTCGGAGGGCAGCTCCCGGTGCGCCACCGCGATCACCGGGCCCTTGCGCGCCTTGATCTCCGACAGCGTCGAGGTGTTCTTGTCGAGCAGGTCGTCGTCCGGGACGACCGCGACCGTCGGCATCTCCGGACTGATCAGCGCGAGCGGGCCGTGCTTGAGCTCCGCCGACGGGTACGCCTCCGCGTGCACGTAGCTGATCTCCTTCAGCTTCTGCGCGCCCTCCCGGGCCACCGGCCAGCCGCGGCGACGGCCCACGAACATCACGCTGTGGCTCTTCGCGATGTCCTGCGCGACGTCGGCGAGCGCATCCGACTGCTCCAGGATCTCCGCGACCTGTCCCGGCAGCGCGTTCAGCCCCGCGATGATGCGGCGGCCCTGCTCGGGCGAGAGGTCGCGGATGCGGCCCAGGTGCAGGGCGAGCAGCGCGAACGCCGTGACCGTCGACGTGAACGACTTCGTGGCCGCCACCGACATCTCCGGGCCGGCGTGCAGGTAGATGCCGCCGTCGACCTGGCGGGCGATCGTCGACCCGACGACGTTGACGATGCCGATCACACGGCCACCCTTGCGCTGCAGCTCCTGCACCGCGGCGAGCGTGTCGATGGTCTCGCCGGACTGGCTGACCGCGACGTAGAGCGTGTCCGGCTCCACCACCGGGTTGCGGTAGCGGAACTCCGAGGCGGGCTCCGCGCTCGCCGGGACGCGCGCGAGGTCCTCGATCAGCTGAGCGCCGAGCTCACCGGCGTAGCAGGCCGTGCCGCAGCGAGGATCTTCACCCGCCGGAACTCCCGCGCCTCGCGGACCGTCATGTTGAGCCCACCGAGGTGCGCGGTGGCGAAACGCTCGTCGATACGGCCCTTGAGCGCCCGCTCGATCGTGCGCGGCTGCTCCTGGATCTCCTTCGCGAGGAAGTGCGCGTGGTCGCCGATCTCGGCGCCCACCACGTCCCAGTCGATCGTGGACGGGCTCTTCGCCACGGCCCGGTCGTCGAGGGTGTAGGTGCGGTAGCCGGTCGCGGTGATCGTCGCCAGCTCGCCGTCGTCGAGGTACACGACCTGCCGGGTGTAACCGATCAGCGCCGCGACGTCCGACGCCACGAACATCTCCTTCTCCCCGACACCGAGCAGCACGGGGCTGCCGTTGCGGGCCACGACGATCCGGTCCGGGTGCTCGGCGTCGAGCACCGCGAGGCCGTAGGCCCCGACGACCTGCCGCAGGGCCTGGCGGACCGCCTGCTCCAGATCGTCGGCGCCGGCGGCGAACGCGGCGGCCACGAGGTGCGCCACCGTCTCGGTGTCGGTCTGCGAGGTGAACACCACCCCGTCGGCTGCGAGCTTCGCGCGCAGCTCGTCGGCGTTCTCGATGATGCCGTTGTGGACCACCGCGATGCGTCCCGCCGTGTCGGTCTGCGGGTGGGCGTTGGCCTCGCTCGGCTCACCGTGCGTCGCCCAGCGGGTGTGCCCGATGCCCGGCGCCCCTTGAACCGCGGTGGTAGGTCAGCAGCCAGCTCGGCGACCCGCCCGCTCACCTTGCGGATCTTGAGACCGGTCCGCCCACGCACCGCGACACCGGCGCTGTCATACCCGCGGTACTCCAGGCGCCCCAGCCCCTCCAGGAGGATCGGGGCGGCGTCCTGAGGTCCGACGTACCCGACGATGCCGCACATAGAAGTCCTTTCACCCGTAGACCATCCGCCGCAGCTGGCGCGCGGACAGCAGCGGCGGCGCGACCCGCCGCGTCGCCAGCTCCGCGCTCAGCACCGCGAATATCTGCTCGTTCGTGAGCCCACGACGTTTCAGTTCGGCGTGCCTGCGCCGGACGAACTCCGGCAGCTCCTCGGAGAAATAGCCGACGACCTCGGCCACGACGCGCGCCGCCTCCCCGTGGTCGAGGGGAGTGCTGCGGACCAGGTGCGCGATGAGATCGTCGTACGGTCCGGCGGGCACGGGACGGGATACTGCCCTGAGACGGCCGCCGACTTCAACTTCCTGCCCGATATCGGGCAGGATCTCGGCCAAAGTTTCCCCGATCAGGTCCCCCGCACATCACCTTGATCGTGACGATCCTGCCTGGGTAGGCGGGCGCATGATCGTCACGAGTGGTGCGAGGGCGACAGATCTGACGCTCTGACACCATTCCCGCTGATCTTGCGCCGTGGACTACGCCGCCGGCTCCATCTCCCCGGCCTCCCAGAGCCGTGCGTAGTGCCCACCCGACGCGAGCAGCTCGGCGTGCGAGCCCACCTCGACGATCCGGCCCCCGTCGAGCACCACGATCCGGTCGGCACGCGCCGCCGTGCCGAGGCGGTGGGCGACCACGAACGCCGTGCGGCGGGACGTGACGCGGTCGCCCGCCGCGTGCACCGCCGCCTCCGTGGCCGGGTCGAGCGCGGCCGTGGCCTCGTCGAACAGCAGGATGTCCGGGTCGGCGAGCTCGGCACGGGCGAGGGCGATGAGCTGCCGCTGCCCCGCGGACAGGCCCTGCCCGCGCTCCCCGACCGGATGCCGGAACCCGCCGGGCAAGCCGCGGACCAGGTCCAACGCCCCGACCGCACGCGCCGCCGCCTCGATCTCGGCCCGGCTCGCGTCGGGCCGGGCGTAGGCGATGTTGGCGGCGACGTCACCGGTGAACAGGTGCGGCTCCTGCGGCACGATGCCCAGCCGCTGCCGGTACGCGGCCAGCGGGTAGCGACGGACGTCCACCCCGTCGACGAGCACCGCGCCCGAGCCGGTGTCGTAGAAGCGGGCGAGCAGCTTGACCACCGTGGACTTGCCCGCGCCGGTGGCCCCGACGAACGCGATCGTCTCGCCGGGCGCGACCCGTAGCGAGACGCCCTCGAGCGCGGGCGACGCGGCCCCCGTGTAGCTGAAGCCGACGTCGCGCAGCTCCACCTCGCCGCGCAACCGCTCGGGAACCGGCGCCGGGTCGGCCGCAGGCTCCGGGGGCACCGATGTGGGCGTGCGCAGCAGGTCGCCGATGCGGGACAGGCCGATGCGGGCCTGCTGGTAGCCGTCGAAGACCTGTGACAGCTGCTGCACCGGCGCGAAGAACAACCCGAGGTAGAGCAGGAAGGCCGTGAGCACGCCGGGCGTGAGGTCACCGCCCGCCACGCGCGCCGCACCGACGCCGAGCACCGCGGCCGTGGCGACGTCGGACAGCAACGCGACGAACGGGAAGTACGTGGCGATGTAGCGCTGCGCCCGCAGCCGCGACCGCCGGTAGGCGGCGCTGCGCTCGCCGAACGCGGTGGCGCTGCGCTCCTCCCGGACGTAGGCCTGCGCGACGCGCACACCCGTGACGTTCTCCTGCAGGTCGGCGTTGACGACGCTCACCCGCTCGCGGGCCTCCGCGTAGGCGGCCGACGCCACCCGGCGGAAGAACACCGTGGCCACCGCGAGCAGCGGCACCACGGCGAGCGCGACGAACGCGAGCTCCACGTCGGTGACCAGGAGCGCGGCCGCGACACCGCCGATCGTGAGCACGCTGACCACGGCCTGTGCGAGCCCGGTCTGCAGGAACGTCGACAGCGCGTCGACGTCGGTGGTCATCCGGGTCATGATCCGGCCCGACAGCTCGCGCTCGAAGTAGTCCAGCCCCAGCCGCTGCAGGTGGGCGTAGCTGCGCACCCGCAGCAGGTAGAGCAGGGACTCCCCGGCGCGCGCCGTGACGACCGTCTGCGCGGCCACCACCAGCCACCCCGCGACGACCAGTCCGATCCCCAGCAACGAGGCCGTGACCAGCACATCGGACGCGCCCGCCGTGATGCCGCCGTCGATCGCCAGCCTCGTGATGCCGGGGAGCGCGAGACTGCCCAGCGCGTCGAGTGCCACCAGCGCGATCCCGATGAGCAACGGCCTGCGCACCGGGCGCAACAGCCGGGCGAGGCGGAACGCCGGGTCCGGGGCGGTGGGGTCCTCGCCGGGGACGCGGGGCACCTCCGTGGCCGGCGGCAGCGCCTCCACGGCGGCCATCAGCTCCGGGGTGGGCGCCATGTCGCCCGCGGCGCTCATCCCGGCGCCCCCGCGCGCCCCCATCGCGGATGGGGCCGCCATCCGGGGCTCCGCCACCGTGCCCTCCACGGCAGGCTCCGGCCACAGCTCCGGCGAGTCTCCCGTTTCCGCACGCCGGATGTCGCGTTCCTGCACGCCGCCCGGCGCGTCCAACAGCTCCCGGAACAGCGCGCAGCGCTCCATCAGCTCCGCCTCCGTGCCGACGTCGACGACGCGGCCCGCGTCGAGCACGGCGATCCGGTCGGCGAGGGCGAGGCTCGAACGGCGGTGCGCGACGAGCAGCGTGGTGCGCCCGGCGGTGAGGGCGCGCAGCGTGTCGTGGATGGCGGCCTCGGTGGCGGTGTCGACGGCGGACGTGGCGTCGTCCAGCACCAGCACGCGCGGATCCGTGAGCACCGCCCTGGCCAACGCGATCCGCTGACGCTGCCCACCGGACAGCGTGAGACCGCGCTCGCCGACGAGCGTGTCGTAACCGTCGGGCAGCTGCTCGACGAACCCGTCGACCTGCGCCGCGCGCGCCGCCGCCCGCACCTCGTCGTCGCTCGCGTCGGGGCGGCCGTAGGCGATGTTGGCGCGGATGGTGTCGGAGAACAGGAACGCCTCCTCGAACACCACGCCGAGCTCGCGGCGCAGGTCGGCGAGCCGCAGCTGCGGCAGCGGCACGTCGCCGATGCGCAGCTCGCCCTGCTGGGGGTCGTAGAAGCGCGGCAGCAGGAGCGCGACGGTGGACTTGCCGGACCCCGCGGTGCCGACGATGGCGAGCGTCTCGCACGGCTCCACCCGCAGCGTGACGTCGTCGAGTACGGGTTCGTGTCGCGAGTAGCCGAACGTGACGTCCCGCAGCTCCACCGAGAGCGGGCCCTCCGGGAGCGGCACCGGGGAGGCCGGGTCGACGACGTCCGGCTGGGAGTCGAGCAGGTCGTGCACCCGCTCCACCCCCGCGCGCGCCAGCTGCGCGCTCACCACCACCGAGCCGAGCAACCGCGCAGGCCCGACCAGCTGGGCGAGGTAGGTGGAGAACGCCAGGAACGTGCCGAGGCTGATCGAACCGTGCAACGCGAGCCAGCCGCCCACGGCGATCACACCGACCTGCCCGAACGTGGGGAGCGCGAGCAACGTGGGGTTGAGCCTGGAGGTGAGCCGCGCGGTGCGCATCCGCTCGGCGAACAGGCGTGCAGCCCCCCGCTCGAGCGACGCGGTCTCCCGGGCCTCCTGGCCGAAGCCCTTCACCACCCGCACCCCGGTGACGGTCTCCTCCACGTGCTGGGCGATGTCGGCCGCCCGCTGCTGCGCCGACCACGTGGCCGGGAACAGCTTCGCCCGCGTGCGCAGCGCGATCCACCCCACGGCCGGCAGGACCACCAGCGCGACCAGCGTGAGCAGCGGGGAGAGCCACAGCATCGCCCCGACGGACGCGACGACGAGCACGACCGCCCCGAGCGAGAGCGGCACCATCGACAGCAGCGACTGCACCAGTTGCAGGTCGGTGATCGCGCGCGACACGACCTGCCCCGTGCGCATGGCGTCCTGCCGCTCGCCGTCGAGCCGCTGCATCGCGGCGAACACCTGCCGCCGCAGGTCGTGCTGCACGTCGAGGGCGAGCCGGCCGGCGAGGTAGCGCCGCAGGAACGCCGCGGCGAAGCGCACCAGCGCCAGCCCCAGCACCGCCGCGACGACCGGGCCGAGCACTGCCGTGGACCCGGCGACCGCGTCGTCCACGGCGACGCGCGTCAGCAGCGGACCGACCGCCTCGAGGCTGACCCCGAACGCCGACGCCACGAGCGCGCCCACCGCGACCGCGCGGTGACGCAGGCAGGCGCGGACCAACCTGCGGATCCAACCGGGGGAGCGAGCATCGGGCACGCCTCCACGTTATGCCGCCACACCGACGTATCCACTCGCGGCAACAGCGCGCGGAGGCCTGCGTCACACCCGGCTCGCCCGCACCCGGACCCCGACTCACGCGCACGGAAACCCCGACTCGCGGGCGGGGTCGCTTCGCTCCCCGCGAGTCGGGGTCTCGAGGCACGCGAGTCGCGCGTCCGGGCGCCTGCTACGTGATGTCGCGGCGGGCCGCGACCTGCCAGCCGACGACGCCGACCGCCACCGTCCAGGTCGCGAGGACCAGCAGCGCGACGCCCCAGGCCGGCGGGCTCGTGACACCGGCCAGCAGCTCGACGACCTGGGGGCCGGTGACCGGGCCCGCGAGCTCCTCGGCCGGGATGCCGTAGACCGCGACCTCTCCCGCGTTGCCCGGCATGTACGACGCCAGGGAGCGGGTCGTCTCCGACTCCGCCTCGTCGAGCAGCGCACCGATCAGGAGCTCGCCGACCATCAGGTACAGCAGCAGGGACACGAGTGCGCTGACCAGGTTGTTCACCGCCGTGCCGAACGCGGCGCCGAGCGCACCCCACAGCGCCGACACCGCGACGCCGATCAGGGTGGTGGCCAGTAGCGGGCCGGCGCCGGGGAACGCCGCGCCCGCGTCGGCGGCGACGCCCGCGAGCACTCCCACGACCACCGTCGCCACGGCGTAGCTGCCGCCGACACCTGCGCTGACCAGCATCTTCGCCAGGAGTACGGGGCGCGGCCGCGGGTCGTGAGGTAGGTGGTGGTGATGGTGCGGTGCCGGTACTCCCCTGCCGCCGCGACGAGGCCGTGCACCGCGGCGAACACGCTGGTCATCCCGAGCGCGTAGGCGATCGACCCGAGCAGGAGCGGCAGCTGTTCCTCGGGGAACGCGGCCGTGAAGACCCCGCCGAAGAGGTTGATCATGCTCGAGAGCAGGGCGACCGGGATCAGCAGTGCCCACCACAGCTTCGTCGACGCGACCTTGCGGAACTCCGCGCGGACCGGCGCCGCGATCTCCCCCACGACGTTCACAGCGCCTGCCACGGCTCCGCGGTGAGCTGGAAGAACAGCTGCTCCAGGTCCACCCGCTCGTGCACCATGCCGTACACGGCCACCCCCGCGGTGAGCGCCACGTCCCCGACGTGGACGGGGTCGGTGCCCGCCACCCCGAGCCAGCCGTCGGAGAGGGTGTCGATCTCCAGCACCCCGGTGCCCGCGAGCGCGTCGGCCAGCCGCACCGGGTCGGCGCTGCGCACGAGCACGCGCGCGGTGCGCGATCCCCGCAGCTGCGCGAGCGATCCCTGGTAGACGCACCGCCCACGGCTGATCACCACCAGGTGGTCGGCCGTCTGCTCCATCTCGGCGAGCAGGTGGCTGGAGATGAGGACGCTGCGGCCCTGCGCGGCGAACGTCCGCAGGAACGCCCGCATCCAGGCGATGCCCTCCGGGTCGAGCCCGTTGCCCGGCTCGTCGAGCACCAGCACCTGCGGATCGCCGAGCAGCGCGACGGCCAGTGCGAGGCGCTGCCGCATGCCGAGGGAGTACTCGCCCACCGGGCGGCCGCCCGCGTCGGCGAGCCCGACGGTGCCGAGCGCGTGTTCCGCCGCCTCGTCGGGCACCTCGATCGCCGCGGCACAGGCGAGCAGGTGGGCGCGCGCCGTACGGGCGGGGTGGAAGCCCTGCGCCTCGAGCACCGCGCCCACGGTCCGCGCGGGTCGCTCCAGCTCCGTGAACGGCACCCCGTTGATCCGCGCCTCGCCCGCGGTGGGGGTGACGAGCCCGAGGATCATCCGCAGCGTCGTGGTCTTCCCCGAGCCGTTCGGGCCGAGGAAGCCGGTGACGACGCCCGGTTCCACCGAGAAGGTCAGCCCGTCGACTGCCTGCACGGCCCCGAACCGCTTGCTCAGCTCGTGGACGGTGACGCGGCCGGTCCGGTCGTCCTGCACCAGGTCGCTGGTCCGGCTAGTCGTCGCCCGGCTCGGCGTCGCCCGCCGGCTCGCGCTTCTTGTCGGAGGAACCCTCGGTGACCGCCTTCACGGTGGCGGGCACCACGGGGAGCTCGGGATCGGTGGAGGGCGCGACCTCTGCGGGCGGGCCGTCGATCGCGGCGAGGACCGCCTCGGCCCACGCGGCGTGGTCGACGTCACCGAGTGGGCTCGACTCCCGCCCCTTGCTCCCGGGCCCGAACTTCGGCGGGAGCTCGGCGACGCGCAGCCGGTGGCGCGCCGCCTCCTCGCGGGTGATCGCGTCGAGTGCCGCTGCGGGACCACCCCGTGCGCCGCGCGCGAACGTGGCGACCACGGTGCCCGACGGCAGGGCGGCGAGCAGTTGCCGCAGTGACACGTCGATGCCGGGGACCCGGCGGGCGATGTCCTCGGCGCCGATGATGCAGCTCACCAGGGCGGCTGACTGGTCCCTCGTCAGGTCGATGAGCTCGGGCAGCTGCCGGCTGAGCACGTCGGCGACGCCCGCGCCCGCGCGCGACAGGTTGATCACGCGCCACGCCTCGCGGTGGCGCAGCCGCTCGTGGACGACGCCGACGTAGCCGGTGTCGCGCCGGGTGGCGCCGATGCCCTGGCTGGCCGAGTCACCGAGCACGACCCACAGCGGCCCGGTGGCGCGGCGGGCCTCCAGGTTGGCGGCGGCCCAGTCGTCGGCGAAGGCCTTGATCTGCAGCCTGCGGGCGGATGCGCCGGGCAGCACACCCCCGAGGAAGCGTTCGCCACCTGCTTTCACCCGCCGCGCCGCGGCGCGCATCCGAGAGACCTGCATGGGAGAGCTCATAGGGAACTCCGAGTGGTCGTGACGACCCGCCGGCACGGGGGTTGCCCGGGGGTGGGAATCCTCACCGTATCCAGTGGTGTGAACCGGCATTCGGCCGGGTCTCGGGCGAGCGGCCCGATTCGCCCCGTTCTCGCGGACGTCACCCGGCGTTATGCTCCGGTGCCGGCGAGTGTGATCGACCCCACAGCTCGAGCCGCCGCGGAGGCCTCATGCCCACCCAGCTCACCGACTACGCCGCGATCGTCTCCCACTGGGCCCAGGTGCGCCCCGACGCACCGGCCGTCAGCCACTCCGGAACCACGCGCACGTGGGCCGAGCTCGACCGCAGGGTGCAGCAGAACGCGGCAGCTCAGCGGGCCATCGGCCTGGCGCCGGGCGACCGGGTCGCCGTCCTCGACCTGAACCACCCGTCGTGCCTGGAGACGACGCTCGCGTGCGCCCGCGCCGGCACGGTCAACGCGGTGGTCAACTTCCGGCTGGCACCGCCCGAGATCGCTTACGTGATCAACGACGCATCCGCGCGCGTGCTGTTCGTCGGGCCGGAGTTCGCGGACGCCGTCGAGCGGTTGCGGCCGAACCTGCCCGCCGTCGAGCGGGTGATCCGGGTCGGCGGGCCCGACGACGAGTACGAGGACCTGCTCGCCGCGCACGAGCCGGGCGGCGACGCGTACGGGTGCACACCCGACGACTGCTTCGTGCAGCTGTACACGTCGGGCACCACCGGCTTCCCGAAGGGCGCGATGCTCACCCACCGGGGCATGACGGCGCACGCCCGCAACGTCTCCGCCGACCTCGAGATCGGCACCGATGCGCGGGTGCAGGTGGCGATGCCGCTCTACCACGTCGGGGGCACCAGCTACGCGCTTCTGGCCATGTCACGCGGCGCCCACATCCTGATGCTGCGGATGCCCGATCCGGCGGCCGTGCTGGAGATGCTGGAGTCCGAACGGATCACCCACACGTTCCTGGTGCCGGCGCTGCTGGCGGCGATGGCGCAGGTGCCGGGCGCTGCCGAGCGCGACTTCTCCGCGCTGCGGGCCCTGTCCTACGGCGCCTCGCCCATGCCGCTGCCGGTCATGCGCGCGTGCCTCGCCCTGTTCCCCGGCGTGATGCACCAGGTGTACGGGATGACCGAGGCGTGCGGCGTGGTCAGCACGCTCGGCCCGGAGGACCACGCGAACCCGGCAGTCGAGCACCGCCTCGTCTCCGCGGGCAGGCCGATCCAGGACGTCGAGATCGAGGTGCGCGACCCGGCCACCGGCGAGCCGGTGCCCACCGGGGAGCCGGGTGAGATCTGGGTGCGCACCGACCAGGTCATGGGCGGCTACTGGGGCAGGCCGGAGGCGACGGCGGCGACGATCACCGCGGACGGCTGGCTGCGCACCGGCGACGGCGGCCACGTGGACGCAGACGGCTACCTCTACGTCACCGACCGGATCAAGGACATGATCGTCAGCGGTGGCGAGAACATCTACCCCGCCGAGATCGAGCGCGTGCTGGCCGAACACCCCACCGTCGACGACGTCGCGGTCATCGGGGTGCCGGACGACCGGTGGGGCGAGGTGCCGAAGGCCGTGGTCGTCGCGGCGCGGGACGTCACGGTCGACCCGGAGGCCCTGATCGCGCACTGCCGCGAGCACCTGGCGGCGTTCAAGTGCCCGAAGACCGTGGACGTCGTCGACGAGCTGCCCCGCAACCTCACCGGCAAGGTGCTCAAGAAGCAGCTGCGCGAGCCGTACTGGCAGGGCCGGGAGCGGACGATCGTGTGAGGGTCAGAAGCCGAAGGTCGTGATCGCCGCCACGGTGCCGGCGCGCAGGGCGTCGAGCACGTACCGCTCGTGCGGCACCACCGGCTCCGGCAGCTCGGCGAGCGGGAACCATCCCAGGCCCGCCGACTTGGCCTCCTCCATCAGCCGCGGCTCGCCCGCCCAGCGGCGGCAGGCGAAGAAGAAGTCGACGCGCTCGTCGACGGGGTCGTGGTTGGCGTGGGTGCGGTGCATGCTGGTGAGCGGCTCGAGGTCGGCGGGGTCGATCTTCACGCCGGCCTCCTCCGCCGCCTCCCGGCACGCAGCGGCGAACGCCGACTCGTCGGCCTCGACGTGGCCGGCGGCCGCCGCGGCCCAGTGGCCGTCGCGGTACCCCGTGCCCTGGCGCAGCTGCAGCAGCACCTCGGCCTCGGCGCCGGTGCCGCGGAGCAGGAACACGTATGCGGCCGGGACGACGCGGAACCTCACACCCGCAGCCTAACTTGACTCGCGGGTAACATCTGCTCCCATGCTGCTGTCGACCCAGCTCCAGTACGGCGACGACCCCGTCCGCAATGCCGCGACGGTGGTCGAGATGGAGCAGGCGGGCCTGGACGTCGTGTGGGTCGCGGAGGCGTACAGCTTCGACGCGGTCTCGTTGATGGGCTACCTCGCCGCGCGCACCGAGCGGGTGCAGATCGGCTCCGGGATCCTGCCGATCTACAGCCGCACCCCGACCCTCACCGCCATGACCGCGGCGGGCCTCGACGCGCTCTCGGACGGGCGGGCGATCCTGGGGCTCGGGGCGTCGGGGCCGCAGGTGATCGAGGGCTTCCACGGCGTGCCGTACGACAAGCCGATCGCGCGCACCCGCGAGATCATCGAGATCTGCCGGAAGGTGTGGCGGCGGGAGCGGCTCACCAACGACGGGCTCTACCCCATCCCGCTGCCGGAGGACCGGGGCACCGGCCTCGGCAAGCCGCTGAAGCTGATCAACCACCCGCGCCGGGCGGACATCCCGATCTGGGTGGCCGCACTCGGCGACAAGAACGTCGAGATGACGGCGGAGCTGGCGAACGGGTGGCTACCGCACGTGCTGATGCCGGAGAAGGTCCGGGAGGTCTTCGGGGCCGCTCTGGACGCCGGTCTCGCGAAGCGCGCCCCCGAGCTCGGCCCGCTCCAGATCACCGGCGGCGGGCTCCTCGCGCTCGACGAGGAGATGTTCGAGCCTGCCCGGCAGCTGGCCCGTGGCATGTACGCGCTCTACATCGGCGGCATGGGCGCGCGCGGTCGCAACTTCTACAACACGGTCTTCGCCCGGCAGGGTTACGCCGACGCCGCGCAGGTCGTGCAGGACCTCTACCTCGACGGGCGCAAGGAGGAGGCGGCCGCCGCGCTCCCGGACGACTTCATCGACCGGGTCACCCTGATCGGCCCGCCGTCCCGGGTGCGGGAACGGATCGCGGCGCTGCGCGAGGCGGGCGTCACCCATCTGCACGTCACGCCGATCACGAACGACGTCCCGAAGCTCCTCTCCCAGGTGAAGGAGTGGATCAGCTAGGTCGGGCGTGATCACGCTCGGTGATTGGGTCACACTCTGTGGCGACCGTCGCCGAGATCAGGGAGCGCCGTGATCGAGCCCGCCATCGCCGTGTCCGATCGATCGATGGCACCGCACCAGTACCGCTTCGTGGAGACGCACGCGTGGTGGCTCGGGACGTTCGGGCCCCACCAGCACCTCACCGAGCACCGGCTGCGGCAGTGGATCCCCGCCCAGCCGGACCGCGAGTGGGTGCTGGAGCGGGAGCTGACCGGAGCGCAGACCTGGCTCACCGGCTCGGCGGAGGAGGCCCGCGAGGACGGGTTCGACCTGCACGACCTGGCGCCGGTCGGGCGGTTCCGGGCGCGCCACGGCGCCTTCGGCACGAGCCCCGACTCCGATCCCGACCTCGACACCGTGTTGTGCGCGCGCCCGGGCCCGCCGCGGCGCGGGAGCTGGCAGTCACCGACCCCCGAGTTCATCGGGCGGCTGCCCCGCGACCCGGCCGCACTGCTCACCCGGCTCCGCGAGGACAACCCCGGCAGCTGGTTCGGCCCGTTCGCGGCGGCCGTCACGGCGCTGCGCACGGTGCTCGTGCCCGCGGAGCTGCGGGCCGCGTTCTTCCGGGCGCTCACGGCGCTGCCGGGCGTGAGCTTCACCGACGACGCCCTCAACGTCGACGGGCACGAGTGCTTCGCGCTCGTCCACGACGCCGGCCGCACGCGCACCGAGCTCCTCCTCGACCCGTCGGACGGCCAGTTCGCCGGTGAGCGCGACACGCTGCGCACGGACTCCAGGGCCGGGCTGCGGGCGGGCACCGTGATCAGCACCACCGCGGTGCGCACGGCCGTGGTCGAGTCCGAGGGCGAGCTCCCCGCGGCGTAGCAGCCGGGCCTCGCCGCGCACCTCGCGTGCACTCACGCACCGTTGCCGCCCCACGCACCCGGTCGACGGGCCGCGTCGGCCGGGAGGAGGTGCGCCGCCCGGGAACCCGGTGCGCGAAGCCACGCCGCCCGCCCACGCACTCCGCTCCCGTCCACGCACGCCGTCGACCGGTTGCACACGCCGACTTCGGGTGCGCGAGCGGCGAGGAGCACGCCCCACCCGCTCCCGTACCGCGCCCGAGCTGACTGAACCGACACCTGGAACGGTGCAGCTGCGCGCCGCACGTGCGCGGTACCCGGCGCCTCCGCGCGAGGACTAACCTGGCTTGCAGTCCTCGGCGATGTCGATGCGATCCGATGAAGGCGGTCATCAGCGTGTCCAGCAGCAGTACGTCCAGTCCAGCAGGCGAGTTCGGGCCGAACGAATGGCTCGTCGAGGAGATGTACCAACGCTTCCTCGACGACCCCACCACCGTCGACCCGGCCTGGCACGAGTTCTTCGCGGACTACCGACCGACCGACACCGCTGCCGCCGACACCGCTGCCGCCGACACCGCCGATGACTCGGCCGGCACCGGTTCCGCCAAGCCGCCCGCCGCGGCAGCCGCGCCCGCTCCCGTCGCGGAGCGCCCCGCGCCCACCGAGCGCGCCCGGACCACCGACCGCGCCACCTTCACGCCGAGCGCCCCCGCCGGTGGCACGAACGGCAGCGCGGTCGTGCAGAAGCGCGCCGCCACCGGGCAGAAGCCCCCCGCGGGCAGCACCTCCCAGGCCGCGCGTCCCGCGCCGGGAGCCGTGGCCGACCCCGGAGCGGGCGCCACCACGCCGTTGCGGGGTGCGGCAGGCGCTGTCGTCAAGAACATGAACGCCTCGCTCAGCGTGCCCACCGCCACGAGCGTGCGCGCCGTGCCCGCCAAGCTGCTGGCCGACAACCGCGTCGTCATCAACAACCAGCTCAAGCGCACGCGTGGCGGCAAGATCTCCTTCACGCACCTCATCGGGTACGCGCTGGTCAAGGCGCTCGCCGACTTCCCGACGATGAACCGGCACTACGCCGAGCAGGACGGCAAGCCGGTCGTCGTCCAGCCCGACCACGTCAACCTCGGGCTCGCGATCGACCTCCCGGGCAAGAACGGGCAGCGCTCGCTCGTCGTCGTCTCGATCAAGGGCTGCGAGACGATGAACTTCGCGCAGTTCTGGTCGGCCTACGAGGCGATCGTGCACAAGGCGCGGGCCGGGTCCCTGCAGGCCGAGGACTTCGCGGGCACCACGATCAGCCTCACCAACCCCGGCACGCTGGGCACCAACCACTCCGTGCCGCGGCTGATGCAGGGCCAGGGCGCGATCATCGGCGTCGGCGCCATGGAGTACCCCGCGCAGTTCCAGGGCGCGAGCTCCGAGAAGCTGGCCGAGATCGGCGTCAGCAAGATCATCACGCTGACGTCGACCTACGACCACCGGATCATCCAGGGCGCCGAGTCCGGCGACTTCCTGCGCCGCGTGCACGCGCTGCTCCTGGGCGAGGACGAGTTCTACGACGAGATCTTCCGGTCCGTGCGGGTGCCGTACGAGCCGGTCCGGTGGGTGCAGGACATCCCCGAGGGCGCGATCGACAAGACCGCCCGGGTGATCGAGGTGATCGACGCCCACCGCACCCGCGGCCACCTCATGGCCGACACCGACCCGCTGAACTACCGCCAGCGCCGCCACCCCGACCTGGACATCCTGTCCCACGGCCTCACGCTGTGGGACCTCGACAGGGAGTTCGCGGTCGGCGGGTTCGCCGGCCAGCAGCACATGAAGCTGCGCGACGTGCTCGGCGTGCTGCGCGACGCGTACTGCCGCACGATCGGCACCGAGTACATGCACATCGCCGACCCCGAGCAGCGCGCATGGCTGCAGGAGCGGATCGAGGTGCCGCACCAGAAGCCCAACTCGGCCGAGCAGAAGTACATCCTCTCCAAGCTCAACGCGGCCGAGGCGTTCGAGACGTTCCTGCAGACCAAGTACGTCGGGCAGAAGCGGTTCTCGCTCGAGGGCGGCGAGACCGTGATCCCGCTGCTCGACGCCGTGCTGGACAAGGCCGCGGAGCACGAGCTCGACGAGGTCGTCATCGGCATGCCCCACCGCGGACGGCTCAACGTGCTCGCCAACATCGTGGGCAAGCCGATCAGCCAGATCTTCCGCGAGTTCGAGGGCAACCTCGACCCCGGCCAGGCCCACGGCTCCGGCGACGTGAAGTACCACCTGGGCGCCGAGGGCAAGTACTTCCGGATGTTCGGCGACGGCGAGACCGTGGTGTCGCTGGCGTCCAACCCGTCGCACCTGGAAGCCGTCGACCCGGTGCTCGAGGGCATCGTCCGCGCCAAGCAGGACCTCCTGGACAAGGGCGAGGGCGGCTTCAGCGTGCTGCCGCTGATGCTGCACGGCGATGCCGCGTTCGCCGGCCAGGGCGTGGTCGCGGAGACGCTCAACCTCGCCAAGCTGCGCGGCTACCGCACCGGCGGCACCGTGCACGTCGTGGTCAACAACCAGGTCGGCTTCACCACCGCGCCGGAGCACTCGCGCTCGTCGCAGTACTCCACCGACGTCGCGAAGATGATCGACGCGCCGGTCTTCCACGTGAACGGTGACGACCCGGAGGCCTGCGTCTGGGTGGCCAAGCTGGCGGTGGACTACCGCGAGCGCTGGCACAACGACGTCGTGATCGACATGATCTGCTACCGCCGCCGCGGCCACAACGAGGGCGACGACCCCTCGATGACGCAGCCGGCGATGTACGACATCATCGACGCGAAGCGCAGTGTCCGCAAGCTCTACACGGAGTCGCTGATCGGCCGCGGTGACATCACCGTGGAGGACGCCGAGCACGCCCTCAAGGACTTCTCCAACCAGCTGGAGCACGTCTTCAACGAGGTCCGCGAGCTGGAGCGCACCCCGCCGGCGCCGAGCCCGTCGGTCGAGAAGGAGCAGTCGGTCCCCAGCGACCTCGACACGTCGATCTCGCTGGAGGTCGTCCACCGGATCGGCGACGCCCACCAGGATCTCCCCGAGGGCTTCACCGTGCACCAGCGCGTCAAGCCGGTGCTGCAGCGGCGCTACCAGATGTCGCGCGAGGGCAACATCGACTGGGCGTACGGCGAGCTGCTCGCGCTCGGCTCGATGGCGCTGGACGGCAGGCTGGTCCGGATCTCCGGCCAGGACACCCGCCGCGGCACGTTCGTGCAGCGCCACTCGGTGATCATCGACCGGCGCACCGGCGCGGAGTACTACCCGCTGCGCAACCTGTCGCAGGACCAGGGCCGGTTCCTGCCCTACGACTCGGCCCTGTCGGAGTTCGCCGCGGTCGGCTTCGAGTACGGCTACTCGGTGGCCAACCCCGAAGCGTTCGTGGCGTGGGAGGCCCAGTTCGGCGACTTCGTCAACGGCGCACAGTCGATCATCGATGAGTTCATCTCGTCCGGTGAGGCCAAGTGGGGCCAGATGTCCGACGTCGTGCTGCTGCTGCCGCACGGCCTGGAGGGCCAGGGCCCCGACCACTCCTCCGGCCGCATCGAGCGGTTCCTGCAGCTGTGTGCCGAGGGCTCGATGACCGTGGCGCTGCCCACGGAGCCGTCGAACTACTTCCACCTGCTGCGGCGGCACTCGATGGACGGGGTGCGCCGCCCGCTGGTGGTGTTCACGCCGAAGTGGATGCTGCGGGCCAAGCAGGCCGTCAGCCCGTTGACCGACTTCACCCAGGGCCGGTTCCGGCCGATCATCGACGACCCGCGCTACCGCGAGGGCGACGGGTCCGGCGTGCACAGGGTGCTGCTGTGCAGCGGCAAGATCTACTACGAGCTGGCCGCGGCACGGGACAAGCAGAACGTCGACGGCGTCGCGATCGTCCGCATGGAGCAGCTGTACCCGGTGGCCGACCGCCAGCTCGCCGCGGTGCTCGACCGGTACCCGAACGCCGAGGACGTCCGCTGGGTCCAGGAGGAGCCGGCCAACCAGGGCGCGTGGCCGTTCCTCGGGCTGGAGCTGCCGGAGAAGCTGCCTCGCCTGGTCGGCATCCGCCGGGTGTCGCGGCGGCGGATGGCCGCCCCGGCGGCCGGGTCGTCGAAGGTGCACGAGGTCGAGCAGACGGCGCTCATCGCCGAGGCGCTGGCGACGGAGGAGTAAGTGCTCTGATGTACGCCACGGATCGGGGTATCGAGGAACTCGTCGAACGGCGCGGTGACGAGCAGGTCAGCGTGGAATGGCTGGCCGAGCGGCTGCGCACGTTCGTCGACCTCAACCCCAGCTTCGAGAACGCCGTCGAACGCGTCGCGAGCTTCCTGGCCCGCGACGACGCCGACGACCTCGAGGACTGAGCCCTTCGACGATCAAGTCCGAACTCGATCAGTGGTCGTAGGCGGTCAGGGTCGGGTGACGGGCCGCCGGTGGCCCGGTCAGGAGCCGGGGCCGCGTCACGAAACCCTGTGATCGAATGATCGGCCCGACATGCGCCGCAGCGCCCTCGCGGCGGCGAACGGCGTGATCTCGCAACGATCAAGGCGCTGCCGGGTGCACCAGCCATGACAGCACCCGGCTCCCGGCCCGCCACCGGGCTGCCGGGGGGATCACCGGAAGTGGTCCGAGAACGCCGGATGTGACGCCCTGGCACCGCTTCCGCCGATCATGTGCGCGTCGATCGTCGGCAGCGGTGGCGGGACGACACATCAGCCGTCCCACCACCATTCCCGGCGATCACGAGGCCACCGGCGGCCCACCACCCCGACCCTGATGCAGCCACTGGTCGCGTTCGGCATTGCTCGCCTACACCTGGCCGACGGAGCGTTCCAGCGCGTCCACCAGCCACGCCTGCGCCACGCCGACGGTCACCGGCTCGCCGGTCACCTCGCCGACGAGCCGCCAGTAGCGGCGCAGGCGGGGATCGCGGTCGACGGAGGCGGTGACGAGCAGCTCCTGCCGGAACGCGCGGGTGTCCCGGCTCCGCAGCCCGGTGGCGTAGGCGGCCACGAACCGGTCGAGCGCCGGGCCGGGTGCGGGGGCCCGCCCAGCCCGCACGAGCGGGCGGGCGAGCTCGCACGCCGCGGCGATCCCGGTGAGGAGCTCGGCCTCGTCGTCGATCCGTTCGATGGTGTACCGCCCCCGTTCCAGCATCCGGCGCAGCAGGGTGCGGTCGCCTGTCACGGCGACCAGCTCGGCGTACGCCACGACCTGGCGCGGGGTCGGGTCGGCCGGCGGTGTCGGGACGCTGACCTCGAGGAACATCTCGATCATCTCGGGCGGCAGCTGGGCGATGTACAGGCTGCGCCAGAACGCCACGAGCGCGCCACGCGCGGCGTGCTGGTCGGTCACGGCAGCGAGCAGGGCGAGCCGGGCCGCCCGCTCGGCCGGGGTTGCGGTCTCCACGGCCGCGAGCGACGCGCGGCGCCATGCGAGTGCCGCCAGCTCGACGTCGAGCGCGGCACGCTCCGCGGCGACGGCCTCGGCGATCGAGCGCTCTCCCGCGAGGATCGCCGCGATCGCGGGCAACCCGAGCCCCAGCCCGCGCAGCCGCCGGACGAGGTCGAGCTGCTCGACCGACGAGCGGTCGAACCGCCGGTGCCCGCCCGCGCTGCGCCGGGCCCGCAGGATCCCTTCGTCGCAGTAGAAGCGGATCGTGCGCACAGGAACGCCGGTCAGGGCCGCGAGATCCCCGATGCGGAGACCGGCCGCATCCGGTGCCGCGTCCTGCGTCGTGTCCTGCGTCACAGTTCGTGGAACCTCCAGCCGGGTGGAGTTCCTACCGTAAGCCCGTGGAACAGATGCAGAGGCGTGGCACGGACTTCGACCGCCTGGTCGACGGGCTCGCCGAGGTGACCGACGCGTTCGTCGGCGCGGTCTCGGGGGTCGACCCGCAGGCGACCGTCCCGACCTGCCCGGGCTGGAAGGTGCGCGACCTCGTCGGGCACATCGGGCAGGCCTACCTGTGGAGCGCGGGGCTCGTGCGCAGCCGGGCCGCCGCTCCCCCGCCGGACCCGCGCGACGAAGAACCCGGCGACCCCCGCGAATGGCCCACGTGGCTCGGCGACAGCGCGGCCGAGCTCGTCGCCGCGGTCACCGACACGGGCCCGGAGACCACGGTGTGGACGTTCCTCGGGGACCGTCCGGCCCGATTCTGGCTGCGCCGCATGATCTGCGACGCCACGGTGCACGTCGCGGACGCGGCGGCGGCCGGGAACCGGCCGTTCCGGATCTCCACGCAGCTCGCCACCGGGGCGATCGACGAAGGGCTGGAGCTGATCTCGGCGGCCGGTGCCGCCGACCTGAAGCCCGACCTGGGCGAGCTGCGCGGCGACGGTCAGACGCTCGCGTTCCGGCCCACGGAGGCCGGACCGGGCTGGCTGGTCACCCGCGCTCCCGGCGGGGTGACGTCGGAACGCCGGACGGCCGCCGCGGACGTCACGGTCACCGCGCCGGCGGCCGATCTGCTGCTGCTGTTCTCCCGCCGGATCACCCCGGACGACCCCCGGACGACCATCGTCGGGGACCGGGCGCTGCTGCAGCACTGGTGGGCCCGTACGGCGTTCTGATCATGGTGGGACTTGTTCCCCGATTGTCATGATCTTCTCTTCCGCCGGCCACCCGGCGATGCCAAGGTGATCATCGCCCGATGGACCGCGGTCCCCAGCGCGATGCCACGGGCCCTCTTCTCACCGGCTCGAAAGGCATCGCCCCCATCATGAGGACCCGCCTCCCCCTGCTCGTCGCGGCCGTGCTCGCGGCCTGCACCGTCAACGTCGCCACCGCCCACGCCGCGCCGCCGGAGATCAAGATCATGGCCGAGCGGGTGATCAACTGCCGGAACAACGCGAACATCGACTCCCGGCTGATCGCCTCCACGCTGGCGCGCAGCGCCGAGGGCGACGCGATCGTGTTCGACGGCACCTGCCTGGTCACCGAGACCATCCCGCTGCTGGGCAACCGCTCCTACCAGGGCCGTTCCCGCACCGGCACCGTCATTCAGCAGGCCGACGGCGCCAACCTGCCCGCGATCTTCGCCAGCGACAGCTACCTGAACAACTCCCCCACCACCGGCCTCGCCGTGTCGCTGCGCACGATGACGATCAAGGCCAACAAGGAGACCAACCCCGAAGCGGGCGACGCCATCGTGATGCGCTCGTGGCAGTCGTTCATCGAAGACGTGCAGATCTCCGACGCCAACCGGCACGCGATCCGGCTCACCAACCTGTCGGCCAACGGCACCGAGCTGACCAACACCCAGGTGAACGGCCGCATCGCGGAGAACCAGATCAACCGCTCCGGCGGCAGCGGCCTCTTCGTCGAGGACACCGGCAACTCCGTCACCGACTGGTCCCTCGAGGACAACTACATCGCCGGCACCGGCGGCGACGGCATCGAGATGGACAACGCCGCGGGCTGGATGATCAACGGCAACCACATCTACAGCGTCGACGGCGACCACGCGCTCTACGCCAACCGCCTCTACGGCTCCTCGATCAACGACAACTACATCGAGGACTTCGGCACGATCGGCGTCGTCGCCCGCGTGCAGGGCGGCGCCGCCAGTACCATCATCGGCAACCGGATCTTCCAGAACGCCGGGCAGGGCGGCACCTTCCTGCAGGTGCTCGGCAACTACGGCAACGCGAAGGCCGCGGTCAACAGCAACACCATCCGCGGGCGCGGCCTGGGCATCGGGCTGGACTACCAGCGCGGCAGCGCCGACAGCCTCGAGGTCACGTCCAACGGGAACCTGGTCAGCGAGGTCGAGGTCGACCGCCAGGTCGGCGAGGGCGTCATCCTCAACCCCGGCGTGCTGCGCCTCGGCCAGCCCTGACCGGACTCACGCCGGCGCGTTCACCGGCACCCGCAGGATGCGGTCGTCACCGGGGCGTGGGGCGGTCCCACCCCACGTGGCGCGGTCGGTGTTCGACGTGACGATCCACAGCGCACCGTCGGGGGCGACCTCGATGGTGCGGATCCGGCCGTAGCGGCCGACGAAGTGCGCGATCGGTTCGGCCGTCGCGGCGGCGCCCTCGACGGGCAGCTGCCACAGCCGCCTGCCGCCCAGCGCGCCGATCCACAACGACCCGGCGGCGTGCGCGATGCCCGAGGGGCTCGCGTCGTCGGGGTGCATCGTGGCGATCGGCGCCTCGCCGGTCGACCCGGCGATGCCCTCGGTCTCCGGCCATCCGTAGTCGGCGCCCGCGCGCAGGACGTTGACCTCGTCCCAGGTGCGGTGCCCCAGCTCCGACGCGTACGGGGTGCCGTCCGGCCCGAACACGATCCCCTGGACGTTGCGGTGGCCGCTGGAGTAGATCGGCGACGGCCCGGGGTTGTCCGCGGGGACGGAGCCGTCGACTCCGATGCGGAGGATCTTGCCGTTGAGCGAATCGTCGGTGGCGGCGTTCTCGGGTTCGAAGGCGTCGCCGGTTCCGATCCAGAGGTGCCCGTCCGGCCCGATGACGATGCGGCCGCCGTGGTGGCGGTCGGCCGTCCGGATGCCGTCGAGCAGCACCCGGCCCACGGTGAGCGAGCCGAAGTCATCGGCGATGGTGAGCGCGACGATGCGGTTCTGGTCCTCCCCCGAGACGGAGGCGTAGACGGTGTGGTCGGTCGCGAAATCCGGCGATGCGACGATGCCGAGCAGCCCGCCTTCCGAGCTCACCCGCACACCGGGGACCACGCCGACCGTCTGCGGAGCGCCGCCCCCGGCCGGGATGCGCAGGATCTCGCCGGTGATGCGCTCGGACACGAGCGCCGACCCGTCGGGGAGGAAGGTGAGCCCCCAGGGCGCCTCCAGACCGGTCGTCAGCTCGACCGGCTCGCCGAGGGTGGCGACCGGGACCGGCGCGGTCCCGGTCGGCGCCAGGTCGTCCGGCGGGCCGGTGCACGCGCCCAGCGCGACGGCGATCGATGCCGCGACGCCCGCGGCGCGCGGCCACGTGCGGTGCGGCGTCGGACGGATCCTCACGCGGCGCCGCCGTTGACGTAGAGGACCTGGCCGTTGACCCAGCGTCCGGGGCCTGCGAGGAATCCGACGGTCTCGGCGATGTCCTGCGGGGTGCCGAGCCGTCCCATCGGGTTCATCGACGCGATCTGGTCGACGACCTCCTGGCTCTTGCCCTCGAAGAACAGGGGGGTCGCGGTGGGGCCGGGCGCGACGGCGTTGACCGTGATGTCGCGCCCGCGCAGCTCACGGGCGAGGATCAGCGTCAGCGCCTCGACGGCACCCTTGGACGCGGCGTAGGCACCATAGCCCGGGATCTGCAGCCGGGTGACCGACGTGGAGAAGTTGATGATCGCGCCCCCGCTGCGCACCCGCCGGGCGGCGAGCTGGTCGACCACGAACGTCCCGCGGACGTTGGTGCGCTGGATGCGGTCGAAGGTGTCGAGGTCCATCTGGGCAACGGGTGCCAGCGGCATGATGCCCGCGCTGTGGACCACGACGTCGAGCCCGCCGAACTCGCGCTCCGCGACGTCGAACACCTCGGTCATCTCCGCCTCGTCCGCGACGTCTCCGCCCGCGACGACCGCTCGCCCTCCGGCGCGGGTCACCGCGGCCGCGGTCTCCTCGGCGCGGTCCTTGCCGCCCGCGTAGTGCACGACGACGGCGAAGCCGTCGGCGCCCAGGCGCTCGGCGCCTGCCCTCCCGATACCTCCGGACCCGCCGGTGACCAGCGCGACCCGTGGTGCCTCGTTCGCCATGGTTCGAACCTCCGTTAGGATATGAACAAGTCGTTCACATACGACGGTACGCGGAAATGAACAAACAGTCCATAAGTGGGGGAAGATGCCGCAGACCGCTGCCGCCCGACCGGGTCGAGGCCGCCGGCCCGCTTCCGAGGTCCGCGCCGCCGTGCTCACCGCCGCCGGGCGCATCCTGCTGCGCGACGGCGTGCAGGCCGTCACGTTCGACCGCGTGGCCGCGGAAGCGGGATCCAGCAAGACCACCATCTACAAGTGGTGGCCGTCGCCGGGCGCCCTCGCCGCCGAGGCGTACTTCACCCAGAGCCGGCGGGTGCTCGACTTCCCCGACACCGGCGACGTGCGCGCCGACCTGATCGTCCAGCTCGGCGCGTTCGTCCGCTGGTTGAAGGAGGAGGGCGCGGAGAAGCCCGTGTCCGAGCTCGTCGGCGCCGCCCAGATGGACCCGATCCTCGCCGGCGCGTGGTCGGAGAACTACGCCCTCCCCCGGCGCGAGCTCGCCAGGGAACGCCTCCGGGTCGCCCAGCTCCGCGGTCAGCTACGGGCGGACGCCGACCTCGACGTCATCGTCGACCAGCTGTGGGGCCCTGCTACCACCGGCTGCTCGTGCTCAAGGTGCCCTTCGACGAGTCGATCGTCGAGCCGCTGGTCGACCAGGCCCTGTACGGGGCGGCACCACGAGCAACGTGATCCACCCGCACAGGCCTGGGAGGGTGCGCCTGTGGCCACCACGTCCGAGCCGTCCGAGGCGTGATCACCGGAAGTGGCTGGAGAACGCCAGATGTGTCGCTCAGACACCACTTCGGCCGATCATGTGCGCGTCGATCGTCGGCAGTGGTGCGAGGTCGACAGATTGGTCGCCCGGGCACCGTTTCTGGCGATCATGAGCCATCGGCCGGCTCGTCACCCCGGCCTGATCGTCGTCGGCAACTGACCGAGCCCGGCATCACTCGTCATGGCCGTGTCTCACCGATCGAGCCGAAGAGCTGCGCCACGGGCGCGGACGCCCCGGCGAGTCGCAGCCGCCCGCTCTCCGTAGCCGCGGACAGCGCGAGCCGGCGGGTGATCAGCGCGGCGAACGTCACGGTGTCGGTGTCGATCACCGCGTCGGGCTCGGCCGTCGCGTCGCGGGTGACATGGATCCTGCCCTCGGTGACGCGCACCGTGAAGTGGTCCTCCCCGAAGCGCACCACGATCCCGGCGGTCAGCCCGACCGGCGAGGCACGGGCCCTCAGCGCGATCATCGCCGACACCGCACTCACGTCGCCGTCGACGTTCAGGTGCGGCGACCGGCTCCCCCAGCGCCCGAGGTGCAGGATCACCGGCTCCAGGTCGGTCCCCCAGTCCGTCAGCTCGTAGACGTTCGCCCCTGCGGGCGGCGCGAGCCTGCGCCTGCGCAGCACGCCGGTGCCGGTGAGCTCGCGAAGACGCTGGGCCAGTATCCGCGAGTTGGCCCGCGGGAGGGCCCGCTGCAGGTCCGTGAACCGCCGCGGGCCGAACAGCAGCTCGCGCACGAGCAGGAGCGCCCAGCGGTCGCCCACCAGGTCCAGGGCGTGGGCCATCGTGCAGGCCTCGCCGTAACTGCGCATGACCACCTCCGTCAGCACTTCGTATAGTAGGCACTTGTATTTTTAAAGCTCCTTGCTACGGTCAGCACATGAGGTTCGCCATCTCCGTCCCGCAGCTGGTCGAGGACGGCCCGTTCGACCCGGCACCGTTCCGCGGCTACCTCGCCCGCGCGGAGGAGCTCGGCTTCGACAGCGCCTGGACCGGGGAACAGCTCATCGGCACGTCCCCGCTGCTCGGGCCGTTCGAGACGCTGACCTTCGCGGCGGCGTGCACCCAGCGGCTACGGCTGGGGTGCGCGGCCCTGGTCACCCCGCTGCACAACCCGGTGCACCTCGCGAAGCAGATCAGCACCCTCGACCAGCTCAGCCAGGGCCGCCTCGACGTCGGCGTCACCACGGGCGGCCCGTTCCGGATGTTCTCCGCGTTCGGGGTCGACCCCACCAGCTACGTCGGCCGCTTCACCGAAGGGCTGGAGCTGGTGCGGGCGCTGCTGGCACAGGACAGGGTCGACTTCGACGGGCGCTTCTGGCAGCTGCGCGACGCCGCCATGGAACCCAAGCCGGTGCAACGGCCGAACCCGCCGATCTGGTTCGGCGCCACCCACCCCAGCTCGCTGCGACGGGCCGTCCGGCTCGGCGACGGCCTCATCGGCTCCGGGATCGCGACCACCGCCGAGTTCGCCGACCACGTCCGGACCGTCCGGAAGGCGCTCGCGGAACACGACCGCGACCCCGCCGGCTTCGCCATCGCGAAGCGGGTCTACATCGCCGTGGACGACAACGCAGAGCGCGCCCGCACCCGCATCGACCAGGCACTCGAACGGTTCTACGGCTACTTCGGGCTCAGCGGCCTCGGCCCCGTCGCGGTGGCGGGCACACCCGACGACTGCATCGCGGGCCTGCAGGAGGTGGCCGCCGCCGGCGCGCAGACCGTCCTGCTCAACCCGCTCTTCGACGACCTCGAGCAGATGGAGCGGCTCGCCGCGGACGTCGTACCCGAATTCGGCTGACCAGCGCCGGACGTCAGCGCCGGGGCAGGCCGAAGCGGCGGCGGGTGGCGTCCTGGATCTCGGCGGCCCTGGCCTCCACCTCGGCGTCCAGCGCGTCGATGGCCGCGGGATCTGCGCGCCGGTCGGGGCCGGGTCGGGGGCGCAGCTGCATCCACGACTCCACCCACAACGCCTCGAGCGCGGCCTCCCAGTGCAGCTCCACACCGAGGCGGGTGAGGGCGGCACGCTCCTCCGCGTGCGCCATGGCCTCGGCGAGCCGCACCAGCTCGCGGTTCAGGGCCGCGGCGCGCACCCGGTCGCGTTCGCGCAGCGCCTCGGCCGCCGCCGCGATCCCCGCGATGACCTCCTTGTACTCCCTGGCCGCGCTCACGGCTCCACCGACGGCACGATGACCACCTCCGGCTGGGTGTGCTGCGCCCGGTCGAACAGCAGGCCGCGCCCCGGGCGGGGCGACCACGTCACGAACATGCCGGGGACGAGCGGCTGCACCTCGGACCCCTGCACGTCGAGGGCCACCCACGCGCCCATATCGTCGGGCGACGCGCCATCATCAGCAGCGCCTTCAACCGCGCCGGGCTGCGCCACCAGCCCAGCACGTGCACCCCGGTCTCCGGGCCGAAGTGCAGGACCTTCCGCATGGCCTCGGTGCCGGCCCGGTCCAGCGCGGTGTCGGCGGCGTCGGCGGCGTAGAGCACCAGCGCGACGGGGTGTCGGGACACCGCGCCCGCGAGGCGCTCGGTCACCTCCGCCGCCAGCGCCTCGACGCGGGCGCGGAACCCACCGAGCCGGACGGTCTCGACACGCTGGCCCGCGGCGGCCACCCGCTCGGCAAGCCGCTCCGCGGGCTCGGCCGCCTCCGCGATCAGCGGGGCGACCACCACGTCCAGGGTGTCGCGCGGGTACTGCCCGGCCAGCGACGCGGCGGCCGCGCCCAGCACCTGGGTGGCCTCCCGCCTGGTGGAGGCGAGCACGCCGATGTTGCGCCCCGGCACGTCCGGGAGCCCGACCACGGCCGCACTGCCCGCCACGTCGATGCACTGCCCGACGAGGGCGCTCGGCCCACCGGCCGCCGGCATGGCGGCGAGCAGGTCGGCCAGCGACGGCGAGCGGCTGCCGTCGAACAGCCGCGGCTCGGGACGGCCCTCCGCGTATGTCTCGTGCAGGAGGTGCTGCACCTCGTCCACCGAGCCCTTGCCGGTGGCATCCGGGATCCGTACCACCTCGTTGCCGTGGGTGATGCCCGACTCGTGGTTGACCACCGCGTGCCAGCGCGGCAGGCCGAGCGTGGCGTCGTTGAGCTCGGCGAGCACCCGCCGTGCCCGCGGCAACGCGATCCGCAGTACGAACTGCTCGAAGATCGCCGGACGCCCCCAGAACGCCTCGATCCCCGACACGTCCTGGCTCGCCAGCACCAGGTGGATGCCCTGCGATCGCCCGCGCCGCGCGACGTCCTCGAGCAGCAGGGTGGCCGCCCTGGTGACCGCGTCGCGCTCCGCGAACAGGTACTGGAACTCGTCGATCACGGCGACGATCCGCGGCCACCGGCCCCCCGGGTCCTCCCGGCGCA
Source organism: Pseudonocardia sp. CNS-004 (assembly GCA_001942185.1). Taxonomy (GTDB): domain Bacteria; phylum Actinomycetota; class Actinomycetes; order Mycobacteriales; family Pseudonocardiaceae; genus Pseudonocardia. Next base: position 56,638 of record MKJV01000064.1, on the reverse strand, counting down.
GCTCCTCCAGCTTCGTCACCTCGTGCGCCTTGGCCGCCGCCGCGCGGCGGCGCATCTCGTCGGCGAGGAACTGCAGGAGCGCCAGCCCGAACTCGCGGTCGGTGTTGATGTTGACGCCGATCAGCCGCGCGTGCGGCAGCCACGTGCGGTCCCGCCGCCCGGGGGCGAACTGGGCGAACGAGACGCCCTCCTTGAAATCGAGGAGGTAGAACTCGAGCTCGTCCGGGCCGTAGCGGGCCGCCATCGAGCTGATCATCGTGAGCAGCAGGTTGGTCTTGCCCGAACCGCTCGGGCCGCCGATCAGCGCATGCGGCGAGGCGTCGGCCAGCGAGACCTGCGCCGGCAGCCCGTCGGCGAAGCCACCGGCGCGTGCAGGCCACTGGTCGAGCGGGAGGCACCCCACCTGTCGCCCGGCGGGAGCAGATCGGTGAACGTGCCGACCCGGCTGCGCCAGCGCTCGTGCTCGTCGGCGATGGTGTGGGCGGCGCGGATCACCTCGGCGGGCGGCAGCGGGGGGTCGGGCTCCACCGTGACGTACGGCCCGCTCATCGACGACGTCGCGACACCGTCGTCGTCGAGGCGCACCGTCTCGATCGGCGCGTTGACCGTCATCGGCACGTCGAGCAGCACCAGCTGCACGCCGCAGGCGAGCCCGTCGCGCGCCACGCGCTGCAGCTGGCGGTGCTCGGTGTCCTTCAGCGACGCCCGGTTGCCCAACAGCACCGCGACCACCCACGGTTCGGTGCGGCTGCCGCTCGTCTCGGCGAGCACTCGCAGCGACGGGTGGCCGTCGACGAGCACGCGGGTGTGGACGCGCCGGATCCGGTCCGACAGCTCCTCGAGCAGCTCGTCCAGCATCGCCGGGTCGTGCACGGTGAGCAGGCCCGTACGGGTGAGCGGGTACAGCCCCGGCAGCGCACCGGTGAACCGGCCGACGTCCCAGACGTGCAGCTGCACCACGCCTGGCCGGAAGCTGCTCATCACGCGCAGCAGCAGGAGCTCCACCAGCATCTCGGCGCGGGCCCGGCTGTCGTGCGTGGAGCTGAACTGCAGATGCGACTCGTCGAGCAGCGGCACGGCGACGGGGAAGCCCGGCTCGGCCCCGCCGATCCGCCCGGTGCCGATCCTCCACAGCGACGGGATCGGCCCCACGCCGTCGATCTTGCCGACCTGGCCGAGCCACTCGTCGGGATCACCCGCCGCGGCGTCCGGCGCCGCCTCCGCGAGGATCTGCGCGATCCGCCGCGGCCCGGTGGCCGCCCACTCCCGGAACGCCGCGCTCCGGTCGGCCTCCACCCGCTCGATCGGCCGGCCGAGCCCCGGGTTCGCCAGCAGCCGGCGCAGGCCGGGGTCGGTGCCCGCCGCGTCGAGACCCTCGGCGCGCAGCCACATCTCGACCATCGCCTCCGCGTGCGCACGCACGGCGGCCTCGCGGGCCCCCTCGGCAGCCCCGAGAGCCCGCGCCACCGCGACGCACAGCGCGTCGAACGCCGCCGCGATCCGCTGCTGGCGCCTGCTGGGCCCGCGTGCCACGGCAGCCCTACAACCGCGCGTCGATGTCGGCGACGGCGGACGCACCGCCCGTGATCAGTCCCAGGCCGCGGTCCAGCTCCTCCTCCGCCTGCCGCAGCTCGGCGGGAACCAGCGGCTCGGAGTGCTGCTCACCCAGCCCGTCGAGCACGGCGACCGCGTCGGCGATGCGGGCGCGGGCGATACCGGCCTGCTCGTAGGCGCTCCCCAGCTGCTCGGCCACCCCCGCCAGCACGGCGCGGATCTCCCCCAGATCACCCATCCGACCTCCCGACCACGCCGGCGGACGAGCGCGCCCACTCGCTCACAGGCGGTTGGCGACGCCCTCCGACGCCTGGATAGCGGCCTGCACCTGGTTCTGCACCTCACCGATGCTGCTGACCGCCTGCGCGAGCAACCCGTTCGCCTCCGAGACGTCGGCCTGAGTACTGCCCTCCGTCACCCGCTGCAACGCTCCCTGCGCCTGCTCCAGGGAGGAGTGGGCCTGCTGCAGCGCCCCGAGGCTCTCCGAGGCCTTGTCGTTCGCCAGCGAGATGCCGGCTCTGACCTCTTCGATGCTCGCCATCGTCCGTAACTCCCCGTCGTGCCCGTTCCATCCCTACGGTGCGAATCTAGCCGCGACACGGCCACGCCACGCATGCGGCTCGCTACTCGGTTCCCCTTTTTTCCCGCAGCCGTACGCTCGTGCGTCGTGGCGCACGGTAGTCGGGGAGGGCCGGTCCTCATCGGCGCACTCGCCGTGGACTCGCTGGGCAACGGCCTTTTCCTCCCCCTGTCGCTCGTCTTCTTCGTCGAGCTGACCGATGTGCCGCTGGCGCTGGTCGGGGTGCTCCTCACCGTCGCCAACGCGGTGACGCTGCCGATCCCGGTCTGGGTGGGCACGCTCGCCGACCGGTTCGGGGCGCTGCCGCTCGTGGTCGGCGCGCAACTGCTGCAGGCCGTCGGCTTCCTGGCGTACGCGTGGGTGAGCGGGCCGGTCGGCATCCTGGTGTCGTCCGCGCTCGTCGCGATCGGGGTGCGGTTCTTCTGGTCGGCCGTGTTCACCGCGATCGCCGACTTCGTCGACGGGAGTGCGTCCACCCGCTCCCGTGACACCTGGTACGCGCTCGCCAACGCGCCCGCAAGGCCGGCTCGCGGCCGGCGGCCTCGTCACGGGCGTCGTCGTCTCCGACGGGCGGGAGGCCACCTACCGGGCCGTGGCCTACGCCGCCGCCGCGTGCTTCACGATCGCCGCCGTTCTCATCACGGCGTACGTCCGCACCGGGCCTCGCCACGCGCACGAGCCGCTCGAGCGATCCGGCTACGCCACGCTGCTGCGCGACCGGCCGTTCCTCGGCCTGATCGCGCTCAACTCCGTGTACGCGCTGTCCAGCATGATGCTCGGGGTCGCGCTCCCCACGGTGGTCCTGATCGGCATCGAGGGACCCGCCTGGCTCACCTCGGCGCTGCTCGCGGGCAACGCGGTGCTGATCGCCGTCCTGTCCGCCCCGGTCGTCGCGCGCCTGACCGGATTCCGCCGGACACGCAGCATCATGGCTGCCGCGGCGCTGTGGGCGGTCTGGTGCGTCTCGCTCGCGGTGCTCGTGCCGGGGCAGCCCGGCTGGGTGCTGCCGGTGCTGGTCGGCGGCACGCTGCTCTTCACGGCGGCCGAGCTCGTGCACGCACCGATGTCGATGGGGCTGGCTGCCGCTGCGGCCCCTCCCGCGGCCCGGGGGCGCTACCTCGCGACGTTCCAGTACTCGTTCACGATCTCGTCGATCATCGCGCCGGCGTTCTTCACCACGCTGTTCGAGCTGGCCTCCGCGGCACCGTGGATCGCGCTCGCGCTCCTGAACATCGCGAGCATCGGCGGGATGCTCCTCCTGGAGCGATGTCTCCCCGACCGCGCGCTGCGCGAACCCGCGTCCCGGCCGCCCCCATGATCAGACCTGCCCGCGTGTCCGCCGTGACACGAGCGCGTGACGGGCTCTCGACCGTCCCGGATTGGGTCTTGCGAGCGAGCCCGTCCGCGTTCGAAGGTGTCCCCTTCCGGGCGAGAACGTGGCGGAGGGCTGGCGATGGCGGGAGAGTCACGGGTGGTACGCGCGGCGCTGGTGCAGGCGAAGTGGACGGGCGACACCGCGTCGATGATCGAGGTGCACGAGTCGTACGCGCGGTCCGCCGCCGAGCAGGGCGCGCAGATCATGGGGTTCCAGGAGGTCTTCAACTCGCCGTACTTCTGCCAGGTGCAGGAGGCGGAGCACTACCGGTGGGCCGAGCCCGTGCCCGACGGCCCGACCGTCCAGCGGATGCAGGCGCTGGCCAGGGAGACGGGCATGGTGCTCGTCGTGCCGGTGTTCGAGATCGAGAGCGCGGGCAACTACTACAACACCGCCGCCGTGATCGACGCCGACGGCACGGTCCTGGGCAAGTACCGCAAGCACCACATCCCGCAGGTGAAGGGCTTCTGGGAGAAGTACTACTTCCGGCCCGGCAACCTCGGGTGGCCGGTGTTCGACACCGCGGTCGGCAAGGTCGGCGTCTACATCTGCTACGACCGGCACTTCCCGGAGGGCTGGCGCGCGCTGGGCCTGGCCGGGGCGCAGATCGTGTACAACCCGAGCGCCACGAGCCGCAGCCTCTCCTCCTACCTGTGGAAGCTCGAGCAGCCGGCTGCGGCCGTTGCGAACGAGTACTTCATCGCGGCGATCAACCGGGTCGGCGTCGAGGAGTACGGCGACAACGACTTCTACGGCACGAGCTACTTCGTCGACCCGCGCGGGCAGTTCGTCGGCGAGCCGGCCTCCGACCGCGACGAGGAGCTGGTGGTGCGCGACCTGGACCTCGGCGTGATCGACGAGGTGCGCCAGAACTGGGCGTTCTACCGCGACCGGCGCCCCGACGCCTACGACCCCCTGGTGGAAGCATGAGCGACGACCTGCTGGCGCGCACCCGCGCCGTGCTCCCGTCCTGGCTGGCGATCTACTACCAGGAGCCCATCGAGATCGAGCGGGGCGAGGGCCGCTACGTCTGGGACGCCGAGGGCAACCGCTACCTGGACTTCTTCGGCGGCATCCTCACCACGATGACCGCGCACGCGCTGCCCGAGGTCACGAAGGCCGTCGCTGACCAGGCCGGGCGGATCATCCACAGCTCCACGCTCTACCTGAACCGGCCGATGGTGGAGCTGGCCGAGCAGATCGCGTCGGTGTCGGAGATCCCGGACGCCAAGGTCTTCCTGACCACCAGCGGCACCGAGGCCAACGACACCGCGCTGCTGCTGGCCAGCTCGCTGCGGCGGTCCAACCAGATCCTGGCGATGCGCAACAGCTACCACGGGCGCTCGTTCTCGACGGTGGCGATCACCGGGAACCGCACGTGGTCGCCCACCTCGCTGTCGCCGTTCCAGGTCTACTACGTGCACGGCGGGCAGCGGTACCGCTCGCCGTTCGCGCACCTGTCGGACGGCGAGTTCATCGCCGCGTGCGTCGCCGACCTGAAGGAGGTGCTCGACCAGGCGGGTGGCGACGTCGCCGCGCTGATCGCCGAGCCGATCCAGGGTGTCGGCGGGTTCACCTCGGGCCCGGACGGGCTGCTGAGCGCGTTCGCCGAGGTGCTGCGGGAGCGCGGGATCCTCTGGATCTCCGACGAGGTGCAGACCGGGTGGGGCCGCACCGGCGAGCACTTCTGGGGCTGGCAGTCCCATGGCGCCACCCCGGACATCGTGACGTTCGCCAAGGGCATCGGGAACGGGCTCTCGATGGGCGGGGTGATCGCGCGTGCCGAGGTGATGGACTGCCTCTCCGCCAACTCGATCTCCACGTTCGGCGGCTCGCCGCTCACGTCCGCCGGTGCACTGGCCAACCTGCGCTACGTGCTCGACCACGACCTGCAGGGCAACGCCGCCCGGCACGGCCCGACGCTGTTCGAGGGCCTGCGCGCGGTGGAGTCACCGATCGTGGGCGACGTCCGCGGCAAGGGCCTGATGATCGGCGTCGAACTGGTGCGCCCCGGCACGGGAACACCCGGCGAGCCGGCCCCGGAGCTCGCGACGGCTGTGCTCGAGGCGTGCAAGCGGCGCGGGCTGCTCGTCGGCAAGGGCGGGCTGCACGGCAATGCGCTGCGCATCGCCCCCCTGCTCACGCTCACCGCGGACGAGGCGGCGGAGGGCCTCGCCATCCTGGTGGCCGCGATCGAGGAGGCGACCCCGTGACCCGTGAGTGGATACGAGTGTCTGAGCACTCGTATCCACTCACGACTCTGGAACAGGGAGGTACGGCATGAGCAAGACGCTCATCCGGGGCGGCCTGGTGATCACGGCGTCGGACGAGCTCACCGCCGACGTCCTGGTCGAGGACGAGAAGGTGGTGGCGCTCGCCGATCCGGCCCTGGCGCAGTCCTGGACGGCCGACGCCGTCATCGACGCCACCGGGATGTACGTCGTGCCCGGCGGGGTCGACGCGCACACCCACATGCAGATGCCGTTCGGCGGCACGACGGCGGCCGACACGTTCGAGACCGGCACCCGCGCCGCGGCGTGGGGCGGCACGACCACGATCATCGACTTCGCGATCCAGTCGGTCGGCGGCTCGCTGCGCGAGGGGCTCGACGCATGGCACGCGAAGGCCGACGGCAACTGCGCGATCGACTACGCGTTCCACATGATCCTCGCCGACGTCAACGAGAGCTCGCTGAAGGAGATGGAGGCGCTCGTCGGGGAGGGCATCACCAGCTTCAAGCTGTTCATGGCCTACCCGGGCGTCTTCTACTCCGACGACGGCAAGATCCTGCGGGCGCTGCAGAAGGGCGCCGAGACCGGCGGGCTGATCATGATGCACGCCGAGAACGGCATCGCGATCGACGTGCTGGTGGAGCAGGCGCTCGCGAAGGGCCACACCGACCCGCGCTACCACGCGAGGTGCGCCACGCGCTGCTGGAGGCCGAGGCCACGCACCGGGCCATCAAGCTCGCCCAGGTGGCCGAGGCACCGATCTACATCGTCCACCTCTCGGCCACGCAGGCGCTCGCCCAGGTCGCGGCGGCCCGCGACGAGGGCTACAACGCCTTCGCCGAGACCTGCCCGCAGTACCTGTTCCTCTCCACCGACGACCTGGGTCGTCCCGGCTTCGAGGGGGCGAAGTACGTCTGCTCCACGCCGCTGCGCCCCGCGGAGCACCAGGCCGCGCTGTGGCGGGGCCTGCGCACCGACGACCTGTCGGTCGTGTCCACCGACCACTGCCCGTTCTGCTTCAAGGGGCAGAAGGACATGGGCATCGGCGACTTCTCGAAGATCCCCAACGGGCTCCCCGGCGTCGAGACGCGGATGGACCTGCTGCACCAGGGCGTGGTGGACGGGCACATCTCGCGGAAGCGCTGGATCGAGATCGCCTCCGCAACCCCCGCGAAGATGTTCGGGCTCTACCCGCGCAAGGGCACGATCGCACCCGGCGCCGACGCCGACATCGTGATCTACGACCCGGCCGCCACGCAGGTCCACTCGGCGCAGACGCACCACATGGCCGTCGACTACTCCTGCTACGAGGGGCGCGAGACCACGGGGAAGGTGCGCACCGTGCTCTCCAGGGGCCGGGTGATCGTCGACGCCGGTGAGTACCGCGGCACGGCGGGCGACGGGACGTTCCTGACCCGCGACACGTGCCAGTACCTCCGATGACCGCGATGGACGTCGGGCTCGTCCTGCAGACCGATCCGCCCGCGCAGACCGTCGTCGACCTCATGGTGCGGGCCGAGGAGCACGGGTTCAGCCACGGCTGGACGTTCGACTCGCACGTGCTCTGGCAGGAGCCCTACGTCATCTACCCGCGGATCCTGGAGCGGACGTCGAGGCTGACCGTCGGGCCGATGGTGACCAACCCGGCCACCCGCGACTGGACGGTCATCGCGTCGCTGCACGCCACGCTCAACGAGCAGTTCGGCAACCGCACCGTCTGCGGCATCGGCCGCGGCGACTCCGCGGTGCGCGTGCAGGGCAGGCCGCCCACCACGCTCGCGCGGCTCGAGGAGTCGATCCACGTGATCCGCGAGCTCGCGGAGGGCCGCTCGGTCGACCTGCACGGCACGGCGGTGCAGATCCCGTGGGTCGCCGAGGGCACGCGGCTGCCGGTCTGGATGGCCGGGTACGGGCCGAAGGCGCTCGATCTCGTGGGCCGGGCGGCCGACGGCTTCATCCTGCAGCTCGCCGACCCCTACCTCGTGGAGTGGACGGTCAAGACCGTGCGCGCCGCGGCGGAGGCCGCGGGCCGGGACCCGGCGGCGATCACGATCTGCGTGGCCGCCCCGGCGTACGTCGGTGACGATCTCGGGCACGCGCGGGACCAGTGCCGCTGGTTCGGCGGGATGGTCGGCAACCACGTCGCCGACCTCGTCACGCGCTACGGCGAGAGGTCCGCGGCCGTTCCCGCGGCGCTCACCGGCTACATCAAGGGCCGGGCAGGCTACGACTACAGCCACCACGGCCGCGCCGACAACCGGTCCACCGACTTCGTGCCCGACGAGGTCGTCGAGCGGTTCTGCCTGCTCGGCCCGCCGTCCGCGCAGCTGGAACGGCTCGCCGAGCTGACGGAGCTCGGCGTGGACCAGTTCGCGATCTACGCCATGCACGACGCGCGGGAGGCGACGATCGACGCCTACGGCGCGTCCGTGATCCCCGCACTGCGCTGAACCGGAGGCCCCGTGCCCGGCTACCTGATCCTGCACGGCGAGGTGACCGACCCCGACGGCTACGAGGAGTACAAGCAGAAGGCCCAGGTGCTCCTCGCCGAGCACGGAGCGCGCTACCTCGCGCGCGGCGGCGACGCCACCCCGGTCGAGGGCGAGTGGTTGCCGCGGTTCGTCGTGGTCGAGTTCCCGAGCTACGAGGCTGCGCTCGCCTTCTACCACTCGCCCGAGTACCAGGAGGTGGCCGAGATCCGGAAGCGGTGCAGCACCTCGGCCGTGGCGATCGTGGAGGGGCTGCCCACGACGTAGGTCGAGCCCGCGCACCCCGACCTGCGCTCACCGGCCGCGGGCAGGCGGGATCCGGGCCTCGAGCCCGGCCAGGAAGGTCGGGCACTCGATGAAGTCGGGTGCCGGGCACCTCAGCCCGTGACCGATCAGGTCCCGCGCCGCGGTGGCCGATGCGATGCGGCGCTCCAGCTCGGCGTCGTGCCGGGCGAGCACCGCTTTGCGGGCCGCGGGATCGGTGGTGTCCAGCATCGCGCGGATCTGGTCCAACCCGAAGCCGAGCTCCTTGAACTGCTGGATGAGGGCCACCCGCGCGAGCGCGTCCCCGCCGTACCGGCGACGCCCGCTCGTCCGGTGCGCGGGCGTGAGCAGCCCGACGGCCTCCCAGTGCCGCAGGACGTGGGTGGCGAGACCGAACCGGTCCGCCAGCTCGCCGATCGACATCTCGCCCTGCTCGGAGCTTGACTTCACGTCAACATGAAAAGGCAGGGTCGACCCCGTGGACAAGACCTTCCTGGACTTCCTGATCGCCTTCGACAGCCGGCCGGACTCCGTCCGGTTGCGACGCCGCTCCTACGAGCTCCTGCAGGTCGGGCCGGGCAACCGGGTGGCCGACGTCGGGTCCGGCGGCGGCACGGCCGTCGCCGAGCTCGCCGGCCTCGGCGCCGACGCCGTCGGCATCGACGCGGCCGACGAGGCCGTCGCCTTCGCCCGCGAGCAGCACCCGGGCCGCCGGTTCGAGGTGGGCGACGCGCTGCGGCTGCCGTTCCCCGACGAGAGCCTCGACGGGTACCGGGCCGAGAAGCTCTACCACGCGCTCGACGACCCGGCCAAGGCCTGCGCCGAGGCCCGCCGGGTGCTCGCGCCGGGCGGCCGGATCGCCCTCCTCGGCCAGGACTGGGACGCGTACGTGATCGACTCCGACGACCCCGCGCTGACCAGGACGATCGTGGGCGCCGCCGCCGCCGACATGGTGCACGGCCGGGTGGCCCGCCGCTACCGCGGCCTGCTGCTGGACACCGGCTTCGACGAGGTCACCTGCGAGGTGCACACCGCCGTCCTCGACGATCCGGCACTGGCGCTCTTCATGGTCGCCCGGCTGGCCACCGGCGCGGTGCGGGCCGGCGCGGTGAGCCAGGAACAGGCCGACGCGTGGCTCGGCGAACAGCGCAACCGCGCCGAGCGTGACCGGTCCTTCTTCGCGGTTCCGCTCTTCCTCGCCGCCGGGCGCAAGCCGGTCACACCGTCCTGATCGTCGCCATCATCGCCATGTCCTCGTGCTCGAGGTTGTGGCAGTGGAAGACGAAGCGCCCGGCGTGGTCGGAGAAGCGCACGGCCACGTCGACGATCTCCGCCGGGCGCACGTCGACGGTGTCCTTCCACCCCCGGTCGAGGTCGAGCAGGCCGCCGCTGCCGCGCCGCAGCACCTGGAACGCGTCGAGGTGGACGTGGACCGGGTGGTGGACGTCGGTGACGAACCGCCACACCTCGGTCTCGCCGAGCCGGATGTCCGCGAGCGAGGTGTCCGGGTCGAAGGAGGTGTCGTTGATCGTCCAGCCGCGGTGGTCGCCGACCGGGCCGCGGCTGAACCGGAAGGTGCGCTGCGGGGCCCCGTCGGGCGGCACGAGGGGCTCGAACTCGGCGAGACGGGACGGCACCCGGCTGTCGTCCCGGGCGGTACGCACCACCCGGAACCGCATCACCCGGCCGGCCGTACCCCCGTCCAGGCCGTTCACCATCGTGACCTCGGTGCCCACCGGCAGCACCGAGAAGTCGACCACCACGTCGAACCGCTCCCCCGACGCGAGCTCGATGGCCTGGTGCTCCACCGGCGCCGGGAGCAGCCCACCGTCCGAGCCGATCTGCACGAACGGCACGTCCGGCCCGCCAGGCACGGTGAGCACGAGCCGGTAGCGGCGGGCATTGGAGGCGTTCAGCAGCCGCAGCCGGTAGCACGCGGCGTCCACCTCGTGCACCGGCCACGGCGCCCCGTTGACGAGCACGACGTCGCCGAGCACACCTTCCATCCAGTCGTCCTCCACGCCCGGGAGCGAACGCATCCCCTGGTCGAGACCGGGGTAGGCGAACGAGCCGTCGGCGGCGAACGCGCGGTCGCAGATCATCAGCGGCAGCTCGCGCTCGCCGCGCGGCAGTGGCAGCGCGTCCTCGACGTCGTCCCGGACGATGTGGAACCCGGCGAGGCCGCGGTACACGGCCGGGCCCGTGAAGTCCATCCGGTGGTCGTGGTACCAGAGCGTGGCCGCACGCTGGTCATTCGGATAGCGGTGCTCCCGCTCCCCCGCCGCGGCGTCGCCGACCATGCGTGGTGCCCCTGCCAGTCCCGGGAGTCGCCCGCGGGCAGCACCAGGTCCAACGGCCACCCGTCGTGCTCGGCGGGGGTGTGCCCACCGTGCAGGTGCACCACGGTCGGCACCGGCAGCTCGTTGCGGTACCGCACGACCACGGCCTCGCCCCGCCGCGTCTCGAACGTCGGCCCCGGGAAGATCCCGTCGTAGCCGAGGATCGGCGTCCGGACGCCGGGCAGGATCTCCGCCTCGGCCACCCGCTGCGTCACCCGGTACAGCTGCGCACCGGTGTCGTCCACCCCGGTCGGCCGCGCCACCGGTGGCACCGGAAGCGGCACCCGGTAGGGCGGCGGCAGCGGCACGGCGCTGGCGAGCACCTCCCCGGTCGAGCCCGCCGTCGCCCCCGGCCCGCACGACGGGAGCGCGGCGAGCGTCGCCGCCCCGCCGAGCAGCCCGAGGAACCCGCGCCGCGACACCCGGGCGCTCATCGTCGACCCCGGGGACGGCCGGCTGCGGGCGACCAGACCCAGACCGCGAGCAGCGCCGCCGTCACCGCGATCCCGACGCCCATGGGGATGTGCAGCTCCAGCTGGCGGGAGTAGCCCGCACCGATCTGGAACCCCTCGGCGAGGAACACCAGCACGGTGACCGGCAGCAGCCACAGCTGACCCCGCCCGCCGAGGACGTACGCGAGCGCGCCCGCGATGAGGGTCATCGCGACGAGCGCCAGCAACGAGCCGATGAGCCCGTGGACCTCCATCGCATCGACGTCACCGGTGAGGAAGCGACCGGCGAGCACCGGCTGGGCGAGCACGGCGACGAGGTGCCCGGTGAGCAGCAACCGCAGCGTCCAGAGCGTGGCGCGCGGCCGCCTGGTCGGGGCTGCCATCGGCGGTCCGAGAGTGTTCACGCCGCCGGACACTATATGTAGATGCTCTACGTATAGATCAGGGATTTCCCTGATCTGATGCCGGATGTGCCGGCACCAGAGATAGGTAGGATCCCTGTACATGAAGCCCGATGCCGTCCGCGGCCACCTCGACGGGCTGATCCTCGCGGTCCTCGAGGACGGCCCTCGTCACGGCTACGCGATCATCGAGGCCCTCCAGACGCGCAGCGGCGGCCGGCTCGACCTCCCCACCGGCACCGTGTACCCGGCGCTGCGCCGCCTGGAGCGCGCGGCGCTGCTGTCGGGCACCTGGAGCACGGTGGGCGGGCGGGAGCGGCGCACGTACACGCTCACCAGATCGGGCCGGCACGCCCTCGCCGGTCAGCGCGCCGACTGGACCGAGTTCAGCGCCGTGGTCGACGCCGTCCTGCGCCCCTCGGCGGGCACGACATGACCACCGCACTCGACCCGATCGGCGCACACGTCGCCGAGCTCGACCGCGTGCTGCGCGGGCCCGCAAACGTGAAGCGGAGCATGATCACCGAGGTGCGCGAGGGACTCGCCGACGCCGTCGCCGCACACCAGGACCGCGGGCTCGACCCCCGGCACGCCGCCGCGGCGGCCGTCCGCGAGTTCGGCACGGTGGGCGAGGTGGCCCCGCTGATGCAGGAGGAGCTCACCGCCCGCCAGGGCAGGCGCACCGCCCTGCTGCTCGTCGTGCTGTTCCCCGCCACGCTCGTGGCATGGGATGCGGTGTGGATGACGGGGTCCGGGTGGTCCGCGCCGCCGAGCGCCACGGTCGCCGCACTCGCCCGCGCGGTCGACTCGTTGACGCTGGTGATCGCGACGGCCGCGCTCATCCCGCTGCTGGCCTCGTTCCGGACCGCGCGGCTCCCCAGGTGGGTCACGGGCCTGACGGGCGTCATCGGCGCGCTCGGTGTCGTCGGCTGCGGCGGCCTGTCCGTCGTCATGAACGTGCTGGCACCCCACCACGACGGCCAGTCGCTCGCCGCCTCCCCCGCGACCGCCCTCGTCATCGCCTTCAGCGCCACGGCAGGCGCGCTGGTGACGAGGTCGGCGATCCGGTCGCTGCGCTTCGCGCGCGGGTGCCGACGATCAGACGAGGGAGCGGACCCTCAGATCCGGTAGGGCCGCGGCGAGCACGTCGAAGTCACGGTCACGGTGCACGAGGGTGGCGCCGGTGCGCACGGCGACCATCGCGATGAGGCAGTCCATCGCACATCACGTACACCGCCATGAGCTGTCAGGTTTGCGCCGGACGATCGCCTCATGGCAGGAACCGAACGACCGCTCGCCGGGCGGGTGGCACTCGTCGCGGGCGCGACGCGGGGTGCCGGGCGAGGCATCGCGGTGGAGCTCGGAGCGGCGGGCGCCACCGTGTACGTCACGGGCCGCTCCACCCGGGAACGCCGCAGCGAGTACGACCGGCCGGAGACGATCGAGGACACCGCCGACCTGGTGACGGCCGCGGGCGGCACCGGCATCGCGGTGCCCACCGACCACCTCGTCCCCGAAGAGGTCGAGCGGCTGGTGGCGCGCATCGACGACGAGCAGGGCCGCCTCGACGTGCTGGTCAACGACATCTGGGGCGGCGAGTACCTCACCGAGTGGGACAAGCCGGTGTGGGAACACTCCCTCGACGCCGGCCTGCGGATCCTGCGCCTGGCGATCGACACCCACCTCGTGACGGCCCGGTACGCCTTCCCGCTGCTGATCCGGCGGCCGGGCGGCCTGGTCGTCGAGGTCACCGACGGCACCGCCGGGTACAACGCCGACCACTACCGGCTCAACGTCTACTACGACCTGGCCAAGGTCGCGCCCATCCGGCTCGCCCGCAGCTGGGCGCACGAACTCGGCCCGCACGGCGCCACCGCTGTCGCGATCACCCCCGGCTGGCTGCGCTCGGAGATCATGCTGCAGGTCTACGGCGTCACCGAGGACAACTGGCGCGACGCGTGCGCGCAGGAGCCGCACTTCGCGATCTCCGAGACCCCCCGCTTCGTCGGCCGCGCCGTCGCCGCCCTCGCCGCGGACCCGCAGCGCGAACGCCGGCAGGGCCAGAGCCACTCCAGCGGCGGCCTCGCGAAGGAGTACGGCTTCACCGACCTCGACGGATCAGCTCCCGACGCCTGGCGCTACATCGTGGAGGTGCAGGACGCGGGGAAGCCCGCGGACGTGACGAGCTACCGCTGACGTCGTACGAACGGCACTCTTGTCCGATAGAGCGGTACGAGCGTGCCGTTCGGGCAGCAGGCTGACCCGACGCGGCCTCACATGAGGTTGTTGGCGGTCAGCCACTCCTTCGCCACCGACTCGACGGTGTTCACGCTCGCGTCGGCCAACTTCCGGTTGAGCTCGACGAGTCCTTCCGTCGTGAGCGCCGCCGAGACCGCATTGAGGGTCTCCTTCACCTCGTCAGTGGCCTTCTGGGCGTTGACGAGCGGCAGAACACGCTGCGCGGCGAAGTTGTTCTGAGGGTCCTCGAGCGCCACCCATCCGCGGTCGGCGATCGTCGGGTCTGTGGTGAAGAGGTCTGCAGCCTGGATGGTGCCGTCACCGAGTGCCGCGACCGTGGTGGGGCCACCGGCGTCGAGCTGCCGGAAGTCGCCGAACGCGCAGTTGTAGAGACGCTCGAGACCCGGGAGCCCGTAAGGACGCTCGGCGAACTCGGGCGGACCGCCGAAGGTCAGCTCCCCGCAGTGCGGTGCGAGATCCGCGATGGAGCGGGCGTTGTACCGCTGGGCGGTCTCGGCGGTGACGACGACCGCGTCCTTGTTCTCGGCTGCGGACTGGTCGAGGACCACGAGGTTGCTGGGCAGCTTCTGCTGCAGCTCCGCGTACACGGCGTCGGCAGCCGTGGCCGTGGTCTCCGGGTTGACCTCCTGCAAGAGGTTGCCGGAGTACTCGGGGATCAGATCGATCGAGCCATCCTCCAGCGCGGGGAAGTAGAGCTCCCGGCTCCCGATGCCGAGCGACCGCTCGACGTTGATGCCGCGACCTTCCAGCGCCTGCGCGTAGATCTCGCCGAGGACCCGGCTCTCCGGGAAGTTCGCCGAGCCGACGACGATCGTGTCGGCCGCGCCGGCGGCTGCTCCGCGGCCGAGTCGCCCGACGACCCGGCGAGCGGATCGCCGCCTCCACCACAAGCCGTGGACAGCAAGGCCACTGCTCCAGCCAGTACTGCGAGTGAGCGCTTCATGCAGTTCCTCCTGCGACAACGGGGGTGGGCCGGCGAGTGCCGGTACGTGCGGACACGGCGCGCAGGCCTGGCGAGACCACCAGCCGCTGCAGCGCAGCGAGCAGACCCTCGACGATGAGCGCGAGCAGCGCGATCAAGACTGCACCGCCGGCCATGCGCGTGTAGTCGTTGAGCGCGAGGCCGTCGATCAGGTAGCGGCCGAGCCCGCCGAGGGAGATGTACGCGCCGATCGCTGCGGTGGCGATGACCTGCAGCGTCGCCGTCCGCAGCCCGGCGATCATCAGTGGCAACGCGATGGGGAGCTCGACCTTCAGCAGCACATCCCCCTCGCGCATACCGACCCCACGCGCGGCGTCGACGACCGCGGGATCCGTGTTGCGGATGCCGGCATAGGTTCCTGCCAGCAGGGGTGGGATCGCCAGCACGACGAGTGTGATCGTCAACGGGAGCACGCCGATACCGGTGAGCAGCACCAGCAGGATGAGCAGGCCGAGCTCCGGCAGGGCGCGAAGACCGTTCGCGATCCCGACGAGCAGGAATCCACCGCGGCCCGTGTGGCCGATCAGCCCGCCGAGCGGAACCGCTATCACGGCTGCGATCACGACGGCTTGCACGGTGTAGGTCAGGTGTTCGACCAGTCGGGTCGGGATCCCGCTCCGGCCCTGCCACTGGTCGGGATCGGCGAACCAGGCGAGCACCTCGAGGACGAGGTTCATGCACCCCTCCCCGCGTTGGCCTTGGCCCAGGGAGTGGCGAAGTGGCCGATGCCGAGCAGCAGCGCGTCACCGAGGAAGGCCAGCAGCATGATCAGCATGATCCCCGTGACGATCTCGGTGGGGAAGTTGAGCTGGAAGCCCTCGGTGAACAGCTCTCCGAGGCCGCCGACCCCGATCAGGCCCCGACGCTCACGAGACTGATGTTGGAGACGGTGGCCACCCGGAGGCCCGCGATGAGGACCGGTACCGCCAGCGGCAGCTCCACGTCGAAGAACCGGCGAGCCGGCCGGTACCCCATCGCCGTGGCCGCGGCGACAACCATGCCGGGCACGGCCGCCAGTGCGTCCGCGACCGTGCGCACGAGAAGAGCGACCGTGTAGATCGTGAGCGCGACGACGATGTTGATCTCGGACAGGATTCGCGTGCCGAGGATGCCGGGCAGCACCACGAACAGCGCCAGCGACGGCACCGTGTAGAGCACACCGGCGGCCGGGACGAGGAAGGCCTTCGCCCGGGGGTCGCGGTTGCAGAGCCATCCGAGCGGGACGGCGATCAAGAGGCCGGCCAGTACCGGGATCAGCGCGAGGCGGATGTGCTCGACCAGGAGGAGCCCGATCCGGTCAGCGTTGCGTGGGATCCAGTCCCAGACCACGTTCGTTCCTCGCCTCAGGCGGCCGCGTTGTCGTCGCGGCGCGCGTCGTCGACCACGCGCAGGACGTCATCGGCGGTGATGGAGCCCGCCACCCGCCCATCGGCGTCGATCGCGACCCCCTGCCCCGACGGGGAGGACAGCGCGGCGTCGAGCGCGCTGCGCAGCGACCCGCTGCCGACGTCGTAGAGCGAGCCGCCGGGCACGAGGTGCCCGGTGTCGACGACGGCGGCGCCGTTGCGTTCGGCGCCGTTGAACCAGCCCTGCGGGTGCTGCTCGGAGTCGACGACCAGGACCCATGCGTCGGCGTCGGGCACCGGTTCGCCCAGCGCGACGGTGGGCAGCTCGCCGATCGGGATGGCGTCGGAGGACAGGAACCCGAGGCCGCGGTAGCCGCGGTCGCGCCCCACGAAGTTGTCGACGAAGTCGTCGACCGGGCGCGACAGCAGCTGGCCCGGCTGGTCGTACTGGGCGAGGACGCCACCGACGCGCAGCACCGCGACCTTGTCGCCCAGCTTGATCGCCTCGTCGATGTCGTGAGTGACGAACACGATGGTCTTGTCGAGCTCGGCCTGCAGGCGCAGGAGCTCGTCCTGGAGGCTCTCACGGACCACCGGGTCGACCGCGCTGAAGGGCTCGTCCATCAGCAGGATCGGCGGGTCGGCGGCCAGCGCCCTCGCCACGCCCACGCGCTGCTGCTGCCCGCCCGACAGCTGCGCCGGGTAGCGCCCGGCCATCTCCGGCGTGAGACCGACGAGCTCCATCAGCTCGGCGGCGCGGGAACGGGCCTTCGCCTTGCTCCAACCGAGCAGCAGCGGGACGGTGGCGACGTTGTCGAGGATGGTGCGGTGCGGGAACAGGCCCGCCTGCTGGATGACGTAGCCGATACCGCGGCGCAGGTCGGCGGCGTCGGTGGCGGCGATGTCGCGGCCGTCGACCATGATCGTGCCCTCGGTGGGGTCGATCATGCGGTTGATCATCCGCAGCGACGTGGTCTTGCCACAGCCGGACGGCCCGACGAAGACGGTGATACCGCCTGCGTCGACCGTGAGGTCGAGGTGGTCGACCGCCACCGTGCCGTCGGGGAAGCGCTTGGTCACGCCCCGGAACTCGATCATCCGGGAGACCTCCGTGTTCGCCGACGACCCCTTGCCGGTCGCCGCTGCCCAGCGAGGCTATCCCGAGGGACCGACAACCGCGACCGATGTGATCTGTCCGCGATCAGCGCGGGCCGGACAGGGCCGCGGAGGCGGGGGTCTCGAGCCGCCCGCGGGCCAGTACCTCCCGCACTCCCGCCGACCGCACCGGCCGGGAGAACAGCCATCCCTGGTACGCGTCCACGCCGATGCCGCGCAGCACGTGGAACTGGTCCGCGGTCTCCACACCCTCGGCCACCGTGGTGCGGCCCATGGCCCGTGCCATGTCCACGACGGCGCGTGCGACCGCGAAGTCGGCCGGATCATCCGCGACCCCGGTGACGAACGCGCGGTCGACCTTGACGGTCTGCGCGGGGAGCTGCTTGAGCCGGGCGAGCGACGAGTAGCCGGTGCCGAAGTCGTCCACGGCGAACCGGACGCCGCGTTCGGTGAGCTCGGCCATCGCGGCCAGCGCGGGCGGCGGCAGCGCGACGAGGCTGGTCTCGACGAGCTCGAGCACGAGCCGGTCCCACTCGAGCCCGGCCTCGGAGATGGCGTCGCTCACCACGGACTGGAACGCCGCGTCACCGGGCAGCAGCCCGGCCAGGTTCACCGCGACCGCGCACCGGCGCCCGCGGTGCTCCGGCCAGGCCGCCGCCTCGCGGGTGGCGGCTCGCAGCACCCACAGGTCCAGGTCGCGCAGCAAGCCGCTGCGCTGTGCGATCGGCAGGAAGTCGGCGGGCGGGATCAGGCCGCGCTCCGGGTGGGGCCAGCGCACGAGTGCCTCGGCCGA
Source organism: Pseudonocardia sp. CNS-004 (assembly GCA_001942185.1). Taxonomy (GTDB): domain Bacteria; phylum Actinomycetota; class Actinomycetes; order Mycobacteriales; family Pseudonocardiaceae; genus Pseudonocardia. The sequence continues at coordinate 38,457 of MKJV01000064.1, read as the reverse complement.
CAGCACCGTGCCGTCCGGCCCGACCACCGGCTGGTAGTCGAGGACGAGCCCGTCACCCGCGATCGCGGCCCGCAGCTCCGCTTCCAGCTCGAGGGCCTTCGTGGCCGAGCTGACCACGCCGTCGGTGGCGATCCCGATGCCACCCCTCGCCTGGCGGCGCTTGGCGTCGTGCATGGCCGCTTCGGCGAACCGCAGCAGGTCGGCGGCCCGCACATCACCCGTCGGCACCGGGGTGGCGAGCCCGACGGACGCCGTCATCTGCACCGGACGGCCGTGCACGGTGATCGTCGTGCGCAGCAGGTCGGCCACGGTCCGCGCGAGCAGGTCGGGCCCGCCGACCTCGGCGTGGTCGGCGCAGATCACGACGAACTCGTCGGCGCCCAGACGCGCCGCCGTGCAGCCGAACGGCAGGTCGCGCTGGAGCGACCGGCCAGCGACACCAGCAGGTCGTCGCCGGCGTCGTGGCCGAGCGAGGAGTTCACGCGCGCGAAGTCGTCGAGGTCGCCGCAGACCACGGCGACCCGGTCCCGGCCCGGCCCCGCCAGCAGCCGGTCCACGAGCTCGAGGCCCGCGGCCCGGTTGGGCAGGCGGGTGAGCTCGTCCACCGTGCCGGCGCTGCGTAGCAGCTCGGCGGCCCGGCGACGGTCGGAGACATCGGAGCAGGCCACGAGCCACAGCCAGCCGCCGTCGTCCGCCGACGTCGCGGAGACGGCGAGCTCGCACCACACCGTGGTGCCGTCCGCGCGGCGCAGCGGGACGTTCTCGACGCGGTAGCCGTGCTGCTCCCCCGCGGGCACCGGACGCAGCCACTCCGGCAACGCGGCACCGTCCACGGTGGTGTCGTCGGCCGACAGCGCGCCGGCCGTGGTGCCCCGCAGCCGTTCGAGCGTGACGTCCAGCAGGGCGCACATTCCCGCGTTGGCGTCCACGACGCGACCGGCGGGGTCCAGCAGCGCGACCCCGCCCGGAACGACCGCCATCAGGTCGTGGAAGCGCCGCCCGCACCGATCCACCCGCTGCCGGGCGATCCGCTCCGCGCTCACGTCGTGCACGACGCCGACCAGTCGGCGCGGGCTGCCGTCCGGCCCCGGCTCCACCTGGGCCCGGCAGCTCAGCAGCCGGTCTCCCGGCAGCGTCAGCTCGACGTGGTGGTCCGCGGTGGTGTGACCGGCTCGCAGCTCCGCGCAGAGCGCCGTGACCTGCTCCCCCTCGATGGGCCGGGCGCCGTGGTCCGGGTCGACGCCGACCGAGCCGTAGAGCTCCTCCAGCGTGGCGCTGCGCTCGAGGGTTGCCGTGGCCAGGTCGAACGACCAGGTCCCGATGCGGGCCAACCGCTCCAGCTCGGTGACCCACACCGGGTCCACGACCGGCCCGGCCGGCTCGGCGTCCCGCTCGAGGATCACGACGGCGGTCAGGTCGAGGCCCGGCAGCGGCCAGCGGACCGCGCGGACGGGCACCAGGCTCCCGTCGGCACGCACCAGGTGGGTGTCGGATTCCGGGCCGACCAGCAGCCTGCGCATCCGGGCGCCATGAGCGCGCCGCTGTCGCCGGCCCCGGCCAGCTCGGCGAGCGCCTCGTTGGCACGCACCACCCGGTCGTCACGGTCGTGGAGGAGCGCGGGCTCCGCGGGGAACGGGACCACCGGGTCGCGGACGAACCCGGACACCGGGGCGTCCGCGACCGCGCGAGCGAGCGTGGAGACGAACAGCGCCGTCTCCGGGTGCACCTCGACACCGAGCGCGGCGTGCCGCTCGCGGTGCAGGTCCGCCCGCAGCACCGCGTCGGACGACCCGTAGGCTCGGTCGGCGGCTCGATCACCGGTCCGTCGCCGAGACGGTGTCCGAGCTCTCTCACGTTCGTCTCCCAGTGTCGCGGCGCCGATACTCATCGCTACAACGACGCCGACGGCCACACGATCTGGCCGAAGTGCCCGATCGGCCTACACCGCCCCGCGTGAGTGAACGTCCTGAGCGGCACGCTGCGTGACGACCATGATCACCAATGGTGCGAATGCGCAGCTGAGAGGCCTTCAGAACGTTTCATTCGGGCCCTGCGCCGCCGCGGCGACAGCTGACGAAACGGATAGGGCGACGCGCGGGTCGAACGGACTCGGCACGATCGCGTCGGCCGAGAGGTCGTCGCGCGCCACGGAGAAGATCGCCTCTGCCGCCGCGAGCTTCATCGCCTCCGTGATCCGCCGCGCGCCCGCGTCGAGGGCTCCACGGAACACCCCGGGGAACGCGAGCACGTTGTTGATCTGGTTCGGGAAGTCGCTGCGCCCCGTGGCGACGATGGCCGCGTGCCGTCGGGCGACGTCGGGGTGCACCTCCGGGTCGGGGTTGGAGAGGGCGAAGACGATCGCGTCGCGCGCCATCCTGGCCAGCAGCTCCTCCGGCACCTTCGCGCACGACAGCCCGACGAACACGTCGGCGCCCTCGATCGCCTCCTCCAGCCCACCGGTCACGCCGCGCGGGTTCGTGACGGCGGCCACCGCGGCCTTCTCCCCGCCCCGGGTGGGGTCGAGCACGCCTCGCGAGTCCAGGACCACCACATCGCTCACGCCTGCCGCGAGCAGGATCCGCGCACACGCGACCCCGGCCGCACCGGCCCCGGAGATGACGACGCGCAGCCCGTCGATGGCACGGTCCTGCACGGCGGCGGCCCCGCGCAGCGCGGCGAGCAGCACGATCGCCGTGCCGTGCTGGTCGTCGTGCATGACGGGGCAGTCGAGTGCCTCGACGAGCCTGCGCTCGAGCACGAAGCAGCGCGGCGCCGACACGTCCTCGAGGTTGACCGCGCCGAAGCTCGGGCGCAGCCGCACGAGCGTCTCCACGATCTCGTCGACGTCGGTCGTGTCGAGCACGAGCGGGATCGAGTCGAGCCCGGCGAACGCCTTGAACAGCGCCGACTTGCCCTCCATGACCGGCAGCGCGGCCCGCGGGCCGATGTCGCCGAGCCCGAGGACGGCAGTGCCGTCGCTGACGACGGCGACGAGGCGGTTGGTCCAGGTGTAGCGGGCGGCGAGGGTCGGGTCGGCCGCGATGGCGCGGCTGACCTCGGCGACACCGGGCGTGTAGGCGACGGCGAGGTCGCGCGCGTCGGCCAGCGGCGCGGTGAGCGCGGTGCCGAGCTTGCCACCGCCGTGCGCCTCGAAGATCTCGTCACGGGTGGGGATGGTGATTTCGGGAACGATCGTCACAGGTCCACTTCCTATGGGGGCGCCGTCAGAGGGGCGCTCGCCGTGCTCCGGGGGGTCGCGGGTCTGCGACCACAGCCGGACGGCCGAGCGCCGAGCGGCCGCAGGATGACGCGGCGAGCCCGGCGGAAGGGGCAGTCGGGTACCGGTGCGATCTTACGCACCCCGCGGCCCCGATCCGCGCAGAAGGCGACGAACGGCACCCACAGCACGGCCGGGTAGCGGTCAGGCGCGGCTGCGGAACCGCCGTGGCCGCGGCCACAGCCGCCACCGCACGACGGCGAGCACCGTGGCCGGGCCGAGCGTGCGCGAGTCGGTGGAGCCGTAGTCGTTGTCCCCGAGCACCCACCAGCCCTCGTCCGCCGGTCGCGCGGCCCGCTTCACCGACAGCTGCTCCGGCCGCGCCGCCCACCGCACCAGCACGAGGTCACCCGCCTGCACCCGCGCCTGAAACGCACGAGCACCACGTCGCCGTCGCGCAGCGTCGGCGACATCGACGGGCCTCGCACGGCAACCCTCCGCCAGCGCACACCCACCCCCTCATCACACTGCTGCGCACGGACGTCGGGAGTAGTGTCGGGCACGCCAGAACGATCACCACCCAGGGAGGACCCATGCGGCTCTTCGCCCGCATTCTCCGCCCGCGGCTGGAGGCCACCGCGCACTGCGACCTCCCCTGCGGCGTGTACGACCCGGCGCAGGCCCGGATCGAAGCCGAGTCGGTCAAGGCGATCCAGGAGAAGTACCAGGCCAACGAGGACCCGGAGTTCCGCTCGCGGGCCATCGAGATCAAGGAGCAGCGCGCGGACCTGGTCAAGCACCACCTGTGGGTGCTGTGGACCGACTACTTCAAGCCTCCGCACTTCGAGAAGTACCCGGAGCTGCACGAGCTGTTCAACAAGGCCACCAAGAAGGCGGGCGGTGGTCCCGGCGGTGCCAAGTCCTCCACGGACCCGGCCACCGGCCAGGAGCTGCTCGACTACATCGCCCAGATCGACAAGATCTTCTGGGAGACCAAGGCGGCTGCCTGATCCAGGCCCTAGAAGCGGCGCTGACCAGCGGGAACGACCTCCCGTTGGTCAGCGTCGTTTCTCGTTGTCGGGTGACTTCCTACGGCCCAGCGACGGCCCAGACGGCCCCAGGACGGCCCGGCCTCGGAGTCGGAAGATGGGCATCGCCTCTGGGTCGGGCGTCAGGCGTCTCATGATGTACCGACAGTGGCCGCCAACAGATTCACACCTCGGTGGTCGCGCCTGAGCCGCGTCCCGACTGAGTCACGTCGTGGCTGAGCAGCTCCGCTGGATCGGGTCACGATCCCGGCGAGCGTCCCTGACCACGTGGACGCCGCCACACACCCTGTCTGCCAGTGCCATCCCGTCGACCTGGCGCAGCCCGACCGCACGGGCACCCGCGGGCAGCCCTCGACCTACCGATACCCGATCTTGCCAGGCTCTGCCCGCGGGTGCCGTGTGGTAGCCTTCGGGAGGTCGACGGGATGGCACGCCCCCATCCCGGAGATCTGCCCGCCCGGCGAGGGCTCGCGCCGTAAACCGGGCACAAGCCCTCCGAACGTCGACAACGACATCTAGGGTCGAGCAAGCGGAGATATTCCCACCCCTATTGGTGACCTACTTCACATGACTGGTACAGAATGGTGTGACAGGGGCCACATTAGCAGTCCAAGGGGGGCCACTTATCGCTTCTTCCCGGCCTTTCAGCGCAGTGCCAAGCCGGTCGGGGTTTACGGCCAAGAATTCGACCGGGGTCCCCGTAATCTAAGCCTCGTGAGCCAGGACGACGAGTTCATCAGGGAACTCCTGCGGCGGCAGGACGTTGCCGACCGCGAGCTGGCTGCCGCTCGCGAGAAGCACGAGGAGCAGACCGCCGCGATCAAGGTGCTGCTCGCGGCAGCAGGATGGGTGAACGGCGCCCACGTCGAGCGCCCAGTCGCAGGTTCTGGCGTTGCGTCGGGAGCGAGCGCACCCACGCCGACCACGACACGCGAGTATATTCGCCGCGCCCTCAAGGACGTCGGCAAACCGATGAAGATGGCGGAGATCGTCGAAACGGTTGGCCGGATGGGCTCCGACGCGACGGGCGACACCATCAGGACGGTGCTGCAGAAGATGCTCCGAGCTGGTCAAGTAGACCGGCCGGGTCGTGGCATGTACGGGCTCCGAGACGAACCGCCGGCACCTCCGTCGCAGGAGGTCCTGGACATGGTGTCGAACCTGCAAAAGGAGGCCGAGACGCCTAGCCACTGATCACAGACATACGCGCCCGGCCGACACACCGGGAGACGACCCTAAACCGCCTGGAAACGACTAGGGCCGCCCCGCGGTGTTTCGCACTCCAGCCATGCCTCATCAACATGAAGGAGCAGAGTCATCATAACTCCTCCGTCGACTCATGCCCACGTCCAGCCCACCACGGTGCCGGACTTCACCCTGCAGATGCACGCCCCCATCGTGATCACGGTGACGATCTGCGCGACCGTAGTGCTGATCGTCTACTTCCTCGTCCGTGACAGCGACTCGGAGCACCGCGCAGAGATGGTTCGTGCGTGCGCGGAGGTTGTCCGCGCCCTCGCTGGCCTCGTGCGCGCCGCCGGGGAGGCTGCCAGGAAGATCCTGGAGGCGATCTTCGGGGGCGACCCAGGGAGACTGCTGTAACAGCTCCAGCACCACGGCTGGTCAGCGTCGCCCAGCTGCCGCTCCCCCCTCCCCCACCTCTCGATATGCGGCGCACGGCTGTTCGCGGTGCCGCTGCCGGGTCCGCTAGGCACGCCGGGCGCGCGGCGACGGGGACCGGCCGGAGGCCGCACGCCCCGGCGCCGCAGGGCGCCCGGCAGCGGACACCGCCCGGCAGCGGCGCCGCAGGCGCCGCCTTGAACAAGGAAGGAAAGTGTGAACACGCGGGTGCGGTCAGGGCCGCCAGACCACGATCGTCTTGTCGTCGTGGCGCTTCGATCGCGGTAGCAGGTAGCCGTCAGGGTCGCCGGTCGCCTCCCACATCTGGAGCCGTTCGAGGTGGCTGCGGACCTGACCTGCGTCGGCGGGGAGGTCCGACCAGATGCCGTGGAGATACTCGAAGGGGCGTTGAGCGCCGTCGGTGGCGAGAACGCACCATTCGACCTGGTCGGCCGGGTAGCGACGGACGATGGCGTGATCCGCCGCCGCTGGGTCCGCTTCGGCTATCCAGTAGCCCCCGGGAGAGTTCCGGACGGCTCGTTCCGCTCGCTGCACCTGGCGGAGCAAGGTCCGGTGCGTTGAGTCGAAGCCATGGCCCGCACGGAGGCGGCGCTGATACTGCTGGCGGAGATCCGGCGCGATCCGGGACAAGCGTTCATCCGTGATGCGCTCGATGCGGCCGCCGCGGAGTCCTACGACAGCGGTGCTGTCTCCGAGCGCCGCTACCTCGACGAGGTCGCCTGTGCTTCGGAGGATCGTGGCGGTCGACGAGGGGCCGCGCCCTGCTGTGAGATCGAGTCGGCGCGCAACGGTGGTGATGGACTCTCGGAGGGCCCGCCGGGCGTCGGCTCCGTCCCCGAGCAATGCGGTCAGCACGGTGCAGAGATCCGTCACGTAGACGTCGGCCGGGGGTACGTCAGGGTCGACTGCGGTCGCACCGTCGAGTACCACCACGGATGACTGGGCTACGGCCCACCGGTCCTGGCCCGGCGGCTGTTCGCCTGGCAACATCGCCCCGGCGACGGTGGCGGTCAGCTCCATGGTCGGGGTGGGAAGAGCACGGAGATGGCTTTCGGCTCCATGCCGTCGAATTCCCCGGTGACGGCCATGCTGAACGAGGTGTCCCCGAACTCGGCCCACAGGTCGGGCAGGTGCTGCGTGAGGTAGTGGGCAGCACCGACCGACCCGAGGGCGTGTAGCCCTGCGATGTGCGTAATGACTCGGCCGTCGCGGACGTGGTGAGCGATGTAGGCGTGATCGGCACGGCGCGGGTCGTCTGCGTCGTCCATCGGTGACGTGTGCTGCTCGCCGGTGGCCTTATCGACGACGTGCCACTTGGGTCCGTCGCCGATGCCCATGCCGAGAATCGGGTCCTCCGACATGAGGAGGTTGCCGATGTGCGCGGAGGCGGGACCGCATACGACGATGGCGTCGCGCTCGGGCTCCCACTCCTCCCGCGGGTCGATGATCACGCGCTCGGTAACGAAGGCGAGGCGCTCCGTCTCGGCGATCAGGTGCGCGCCGACCGCATCGTCCTCACCGGCGATGACGACGTCGTCTCGGGAGAGGAGCCGCCGACCGGGCAGCGCGATCGTCAACGGACCGACCCCGAAGAACGCTCGGTGGGCCGGTGGGGCGCCACTCCTGATCTGAGTGATCCGACCCTTCGTCAGGCCGAACGCACGGGCCACCTCGGTGTAGCTGCCGCCGAGCCGGTCACGTGCCTCCTCGATCGCCGCGCGACGGATGCGCGCAAGCTCGGTGGATCGCTGCTGGTAGAGGACCAAGAGCTCGGTCGCGCGACGCCCGCGTGCCACGGGGTCGCGCTCCCGGCGCAGTGACTCGAACTCGTCCTCCATGCCCATGAGTTTAGGCCCCTTGACAACTGGGCACTCCAGTCGCATCATGGTTTAGGGGGGTCAACACCTTCAACGCAGGAGAGTTTAGGCCCCTACACCAGGAGAGATGAGGAGAAGCAGGTGCAGGACCTTCCGGTGATCTTGGAGCAGTACAAGTTGACGATCGTGGAGCCGCCCGCGCCGAAGACGCGCCGGGACGACAACACCGGGCAGGACGTCGTGGTGACCGACCGGCAGGGCGCGACGATGTTCGTGGTGTCGCTGTTCGCGAAGTTGCAGGTCCGGCCGGGCGAGCGGGCGCCGAAGGGGGAGGAGATCCGGGTGACGCTGGAGACCGACCCGGGCGAGGGCTTCCCGGAGGACGCGCGGGTCAAGCTGGTCAACCCGCGGATCAACGCCTACCAGATCGAGAACAAGGACAACGGCCGCGTCACGTCGGGCATCGCGTTCAAGGCGGCCGGCCTGACCCCGGCGGCGCCCCCGCCCCGGCTCCGGCGCCGTCCCCGAAGGGTGAGAAGTGAGCGCCGCGCTGGGGTTGGGCGTGTCGGTCAGCGTGCACGTGGACTCCGCGACGGTGATCGCACCGCGGCTGCTCACGGTGTGCGGGATGCCGTGCCCGGTCCTGCGGCTGGAGGGCGCTCTCGGGAACGTGGCGCTGCACGCGGACCGGTCCGGTCTGATCCGGCTGCAGAACGCGATCAACAGTCTGCTTGCCGACCTCGACGCGACGCAGGCGCAGGAGTCGGCCGCGTAACCGACCGGCAGACACGAGTAACTCGCGGGCCAGATCAGCCCGCACCAAATCGGAACGGGATTCCCGCGGAATGCGGGACGGGGTAGACGCACGCCAAAAACGAGGCGACGGGAGGCGAATGGACATGGTGTGCGAGACGTGCGCCGGGACGAAGTTGTGCGGGCCATGCGACGGGCGCGGGGAATTCGAAGATGGGTTGTCGCGTGACGTGTGTGGGGCCTGCGACGGGGACGGCGTGTGCGTGGAGTGCGACGGGACGGGCGAGATCGCCGACCCGGATCAGATCGAGTTCGAGTTCGACGAGATGGGAGTGGGTGAGTGATGGCAACGGCGGTGAAGGACCGGTCGGCGGGCCTGGTGCACACACACGTGATCACCGGGTGGCCCGACCAGGTCCACGCGGCCCTGGAACGCGCGCAGGCAGACGGCCGGCTCGTAGAGATCAGTGACGTGACCGAGCTGCCGGACCGGCAGGTGCAGGTCAACGCCCAGCTCCGCGACGAGCAGCCCCGGCGGACGCGGTGGTCCTCGCGGCTGAGGTGGCCGGAGGCCCGGGTGTGGGCGGGGATCGGCGCGGGTGTGCTGGGTGTGGGCGCGGTGGCTGGGGCGGTGTGGGCGGTCGTGGCCGCGGTGTCCGCGCTGATCACGCAGTCTCGGCGGCCGTCGACGCGGCGACCGCGTGGGTCGGAACGTACTGGCCCGCGCTGGCCGGGATCGCGCTCGTGCTTGTCCTGCTGGGCACGGCGGGCGGGGTGAAGAGGTGCACGGGGATGCACTGCGGGGGGTGCCGACGGTGACCACTGCGATCAATCGCAACGGCAAGGGGCATGCCCGTCAGCCCGCTACCGGTGTCGGCCGTCTGGTGCGGCGGATCGAGCACGAGCGCCGCCGCTGGATGGGCCGCGCTGTCGACGAGGTCCCGACCGAGCAGGCCTGGCGGGCGGGGGTGGCCGAGGGGCTGCGCCTGGCTCAGGTCGCGATCCGGAAGGGGGTCTGACACCGCACGGCGGAACGGATACCAGGTACTTGACCAGCACGAACGTCCCAGGGAGGGGCGTGAGTTATGGCAACAGCGATGCAGAAGGCACGGCAGTGGCACAAGGCCCGGACGAACCGGATCGCGGTGGCGCGGTTCGCGGAGTTCTGGACGGCGCTGCAGAACGTCGGGGACGCCCTCGCCGAAGCGCAGAAGGAGTCCAAGCGGGCCGATGACCCGAAGTGGAAGGCCCGCAACCAGCGGCACTGGGAGCTGGCCAGCGTGGAGGAGATCCGCGGCGCCTGCGGCAGAGCAAGTTCTCGCTGCGGATCGTGTCCAGCCAGGCGAAGGCGTTCGAGGAGCAGCTGATCACGAAGGACTGGAGGCGATAGGGATGGCGAACCACATCGATCGGCTCATCGAGGAGCTGGACGCGACGATGCTGCGGCTCGGTGAGGCGATGCGCGGTATCCCGATCCGCCGCGGGTCTTTCAAGAAGACCCACGACAACCTGGTCCGCGATGTGGCCCGGGTGACCACGATGCTGGACGCGGCCCGCCCGGTGCTGCGCAAGAACGACTAACCGAGCAGCGCGTAAGAGACAGGCTCCGGGCCGGGACCTGAACGGCCAAACCCCCTGAAAGCGAAGGGCCCTGGAATGGGGTCCCGGCCCGACCTGTTCCCAAAACCCGATCAATACAGATCATCACGGATTTCAGGAGTAGCGAATGGTTACGTTCGAAAAGCGCGGAAAGAAGAACACGCGCAACAGCACCCGGGGGCGCAGCGGGTCGGCGTCGGGGCGCACCTCGGCCCGTCCGATCGGCACCGAATTCCGGGTGCTGGCATGGCTGGTGCGCCACCCCGCGTGGCTGGCGGCGCCCGTTCTTGCGGTGTGGGCGATCTACGCGTGGGGCACGACCGCCGCCACGATCGGCGCGGGTCTGCTGGTGGCGGCCGTGCTGGTGTGGTGGCGGGCGCACCCGGCCTCGTTCGACCGGTGGGCCGCCCCCTGGATCCGCTCGAGCTGGCGGCGCTGGACCGCTTACCGCGGTCGCCGCTGGCGCGACGTGCTGGATGAGTGCGACCTGACCCGCGAGCACCGCCGGTCCGGGCAGCTGATGGTGCCCCGGGTGCTGCGGGTCCGCTCGATCACCCCGTCCGTCGACATCGTGACGGCGCGGATCGTGCGCGGGCAGGAAACCGCCATGTTCGTCGACCGGGCCGCCGCGCTCGCCGACGCCCTGGGCGCCCACCAGGTCGCCGTGACACGGGCCAAGCCCGGGGTGGTGACGGTGATCGTGGAACGCCGGATGCCGTTCGACCGCGCTCTGGACGCCCCGGCGATCCCGGACAGCGTGGACGAGGTCGACCTCACCGCGTTGGACGTCGGCGATGACGAGTTCGGGCGCCGTTCCTGCCCCCGATCAAGGGCAAGCAGGTCCTCGTGGTCGGCAGCTCCGGGGCCGGTAAGGGGTCCATGTTGTGGGGGCCGCTGCGCCAGATGGGCCCGATGATCCGCGCCGGTCTGGTCCGGCCGTGGGTGATCGACCTCAAGGGTGGGGTGGAGACCGACCGCGGCGCTCCGTTGTTCCACCGCTGGGCCACCGACATGCCGTCCACCCTGACCTTGTTGGAGGACTTCCTCGCCTCGATGACCGCGCGGCAGGCGTGGATGCGGGAGGCCGGGCTGCGGGATTGCCCGATCAGCCATGACACCCCGTACGAGCTGCTGATCATCGACGAGTTGGCGATGCTCACCGCTTACGGCGAACGCGTTCGCGAGGCACTGCGACTGCTGGCCGTGATCCTGACGCAGGCCGCGCGGCCGGGCACAGCGTGATCGCCTACGTGCAGGAACCCAGCAAGGACGTCGTGGACGTGCGGGAGCTGTTCACCCTGCGGATCTGCCTCGGCGTCACCGCCGCCTCGCACGTCGACATGGCGCTGGGGGAGGGAGCCCGCGACCGCGGCGCGCTCGCCGACCAGATCCCCGGCGACCCCGACCACGCCGGCATCGGCTTCGTGATCGACCCGATCACCCGGGCCCCGATCCGGTTCCGCGCCGGCTGGACCGCCGACGCCGACATCAACGAACTCGTCCGGCGCTGCACTCCCGGACGCCACGACGACCAGGCCGACGAGACAGACGAGGCCGAGGTCATCGACATGCCCGCCCCCGACCAGCGCGACCCCGGGCCCGGCCGCGACCAGGGATCCGACCGGCGGCGGACCTACTACAGCGACGACGAGGACGACGACGAGGTCGGAGAGGAGAGCGCGTGATGTTGGACATGACCGCATGGGCCCTGGTCACCTTGCTGAAGATCACCGCACTCCTCGTGGCCATCGTGACCGCCGCGTGGTGGTTCCTCGGCACCCAGCACGGCGCCTTCTGGATCATCACCGTCGGCGCTGTGCTCGCTGAGGGCTGGACCGTCCGGCAACTGGCCCGCGAGTGGGGACACGAGGCCCGATTCCACTGGTGGTGGCTGCGATGAGCGCCGCCCGCCGCCCGACTGTCCCGGCGCAGGGGGCGCTGTTCGGCAGGCAGGTGCCGATCCCGGCCCCGCGCACCCCGACCGTCGCCACCCAGGACCCCGAACTCGTCGCCTCCGTGGTCCGCGCCGCGACCGCCCGCGGCTACGTGCTCATCGGCCCGGCCCAGCGAGTGTTCCTCCGACAGGCAGGCGAGACCCGCAAGGCGCCCCGGTCGACCCAGTACCCGCCTACGAACAAGACACCGTCCGGCAACTCCTGGACGCCGGACTGCTCACCACCGGCGGCACCCACATCGTCCGCCACAGCGGCAAAGAGGGGCCGGCCACCTCGGTCCTGGTCCCGAAAGCCACCCGCGCCATGGTCACCCGCTGGGACAACTACCGGCCCCTCCACGGCCGCGCCACCGGTCACCGACGTGATGTGGAGGGCTGAGATGGCGCGCATCACCCACGTCGACGTCGTCCGACCCGGGCGACGGCTGGTCACTGGCCGTGCCACCGACGGCGAGGACGACGGATTCTCCGGCGAGATCATCCGCGACGGCGCCAACTACGTCGTCGAGGACGTGCACGGCATCGGGATCGGCCGCGCCCGCTCCTACCGGGCCGGGGCCGAACGACTGGCCCACCACTACGACACCGACCCCGGCCACGTCGAAATCACCTACGAACGCGACCACCACGGCCGCTGGTCCGGCGACGTGGACGCAGCCCGCGCCACCGCCCGCGCCAACCGGGTCCTCCGCCGCCGCACCTGACCCGCGGCATCACCCCACCGAACGGCGGGAGGCCTGCCCGACGAGCGACCAGGCCCGGGCAGGCACCCGCACCCAACCTTCAGCCCTGCGACCCGTCGATCACGGGAGAACAACCATGCCCACCACCACCCACCGCCGCGAACGCTACGGCCGCTACCGGATCCGCAACATCGCCGCCGACGCCTGCCGCTACGTCGAACTCGTCGACGACCACGCCGAACTCGACTGCCCCCGCTGCACACAGACCCTGCGCAGCCGCCGCACCGACGCCGACGTGTTCCGCGAAGGCGGACCCCTGTGGTCGGTCCTGCTGGACCACCTACTGCACGACTGCCCCGCCGTCGAGGTGGCCCGATGACCACCACACGCGCACCCCGGGTCTCGCGGCTGCGGGTCCTCGCGCTGGCCGAACGGGAGCGTCACCTGCACGGCTGGAGTGTCCTCGGCGACCGCGTCGAACAGCGCTGCCCTTGCTGCCGCCACACCGTGCGCGCCACCGCCCCGGACCCGCCCACCGACCCGGCCGGGATCGACGCCTACACCCGCCAGATCAACAACCTGCTCACCGACGCCGTGTTCGAGCACCTGCACCACGACTGCCCCGACCCGAGGGAGGACAGCCGATGACCACCCCCACCACCGACCCGGCCACGGTGACCGACGCGGCGATCAGTGCTCGGCTGCGCGCCCCGGACTACCCGCAGTGGCGCGCCGCCGCCGAGCCACCGGAGGCTGCGCCGCCCCGATCCAGCTGCGCGGCTCCACCACCATCCTGGACCGCGACGGACAGGTCCTGATCGAACGCGGCGGCGACGTGCTCGCCCCCTGCGGAAACCGCCGCGAAACCGTCTGCCCGGCCTGCTCGGACCGCTACGCCGCCGACGCCTTCCACCTGCTGCGCGCCGGCCTCGCCGGAGACGACAGCAAGGGCGTCCCGGCCAGCGTGACCGACAAGCCGCGCGCGTTCCTCACCCTCACCGCGCCCTCGTTCGGGCCGGTGCACACCCGCAAGATCACCCGCCGAGGGTTTGTCGTTCCGTGCGGCTGCGGAGAGCGCCACCACGGCGATGATCCGCGCATCGGCACCGCCCGCGACCCGGAGACCTACGACTACGAGGGTGCGGTGTTGTGGCAGGCGCACGCCGCGAAACTGTGGGGCCGGTTCACCACCGCACTGCGCCGGTCCCTGGCGGCCGCGCTCGGCATCCGGGTGCGCGAGTTCCGCGACCACGCCCGGCTGTCCTACGCGAAGGTGGCCGAGTACCAGCGCCGCGGGCTCGTGCACTTCCACGCCGTGATCCGCCTCGACGGCCCGGACGGGCCCACCGACCCCTGCCCACCCGGCCTGACCCACGACGCCCTGCGCGCCGCGATCAGCCACGCCGCCCAGGTCGCCACGATCACCGTGGACCGCCCGGACGGCACCCCGATGACCCTGGCCTGGGGGCGGCAGCTGGATCTACGCCCGATCCGACCCTCCGGGGTGGCGCAGCTCGAGGATGCGGCCGGTGAGTTCACCGACGCCGCGCTGGCCGGCTACATCGCGAAGTACGCCACGAAGGGCACCGGTGCCAGCGAGGGCGCCGACCGGCCGGTGCACGACATCGACCTGGTCGCGCACCTGGACATCCCGGCCCACCACCGCCGCATGATCGAAACCGCCTGGCAACTCGGCGGCGACGCCCGGTACGAGGGGCTGAACCTGCGCCGGTGGGCACACATGCTCGGCTTCCGCGGCCACTTCCTCACCAAATCCCACCGCTACTCGATCACCTTCGGCGCCATCCGCAACGAGCGCCGCACCTGGCGACTCGCACAAGACCTCGCCGAACTCGACGCGACCACCGACGACCCCAACGAGATCCCGATCGACCTCGCCACCGTCACGGTGATCAACGACTGGATGCCAGTCCGGTTCGGGCACCGCGACCACGCCGAACGCGAACTCGCCCTGGCCATCGCTGAGCGCAACCGGCAGCGCCGACAGGCGAGAAGCGCTGTAGCTGCACCGGGGAGCGCGGCATGAGCACGCGGGCAATTGCCACGAGCGGAGGCAAGCTGTGGTCGGTACAGGACCTGGCCGACTTCCTCGGTGTTCCCGTGACCACCGTCTACCAGTGGCGTAGCAAGCGCTACGGGCCGGTTGGACTGCGCATCGGGAAGCACGTTCGCTACCGGCCAGCTGACGTTGAGCGATGGCTCTCGACGCTGGGCCGCGAGGTGCCGTGATGGGGCACGTTCAAGACCGGTGGTATCGGGTCGAGCCGGACCCGTCTGATCCACGGAAGACCATCCGTGTCCCGACGAACCGCCATGGCTCTGGGCGGCGATACAAGGCGCGGCTAGTTGGGCCCGATGGCGGCGAGGTCTCGCAGACGTTCGCCGACGGTCAGCTCAAGCTCGCCCGCGATTGGCTCGCGCGGCAGGAGGTCGACAAAGCGCTTGGGACGTTCGTCGACCCGCGGGCGGGCAAGGTGACGATCGCGGCATTCGCCGAGCGCTGGCTCGCCGATCTCGATGTCGACGAGATGTCGCGTGAGCACCTGGAGATGCGGTTCACCTCGCGCATCCTCCCGGACCTCGGCCGGCTCGAACTTGCGTCGGTCACGCCGAGCGTGATTCGCGGGTGGGATCGCCGACTGCGTGAGAGTGGTCTCTCGGAGCGGTACCGGCTGACCCTGTTCACGAACCTCGCCGCACTGTTCACCGCCGCGCAAGATGATGGACTGATCGCCAAGAACCCGTTCAGAGGGAAGTCGGTCAAGAAGCCACGGCCCCCGAAGGAGAAGGTCGTTCCGTGGCCGGAGGGGCAGGTCTGGGCCGTCCAATCAGCGCTACCTGACCGTTTCAGTGTGCTCGTGGACCTCGCTGCCAGCCTCGGGCTCCGGCAGGGCGAGTGCTTCGGGCTAGCGGTCGAGGACGTTGACTTCCTTCGCGGCGTGGTCCGAGTGCGGCGGCAGGTGAAGACCGTGCGACACAAGCGGATCTTTGCGCTGCCAAAGTACGACAAAGAGCGTGAGGTGCCGTTGCCCGAGCCGGTCAAGCTCGCGCTCGCTGCGCACCTTCGGGCCTTTCCGTCGCATGAGATCACGTTGCCGTGGGACGTGCCTGCCGGGAAACCCGTCACGGCACGACTGGTCGCGACGTCCGCGTGGGGTCATGCGATTGCGGCGAACGACTTCAACCGGAACTACTGGAAGCCCGCGCTCACCGCGAACGGAATCCCCTGCGGTCGGTACGAGAACGGTATGCACGAGCTACGGCACTTCTTCGCCTCCGTGCTGCTGGAGCAGGGTGTGTCGATCAAGGCCGTGGCCGAGTGGCTGGGACATACCGACCCGGCGTTCACGCTCGCCACGTACACACACCTGATGCCGAGCAGTGATGAGCGGACGAGGCTCGCCATCGCGACCGTCTACGAGCGCCGTGCAAGCTCCGACGGCCCGACAACGGCCCAGGCGGGTCCTGCCGGCGAGTAACCCCAGGTGAGCGGCGTGATTCCATCAAATCGACAAGATCTTCTGGGAGACCAAGGCAGCTGCCTGATCACAGCCCCGGGAATCGGCGCTGACCAGCGGGAACAACCTCTCGCCGGTCGGCGCCGTTTCTCGTTCTCCACCAGTCGCGCACCCGTTCCCGGTCCACGCACCCCGTCGACGGTCGCGCGGCACGAGCTGGAGCGCGCGAGCCGACAACGGGTGCGTGATGCCGGCATCACCAGCGGCTCACCGACCGCCACGGCACGTTCCACCGGCATCCACACGCCCGGGACCCGATGATCACGAAGTGCTGCCGCGGTACTAGGACGTGATCTCGCGGCCCGATGGAGTGTCCACGATCTTGATGGATCTTCCGTCGTCGACGAGCTGGAGGTCGGAGCCGACTGGGAGATCCCAGATCCCGATGAGGGCGGGCTCGATCCCGCAGAGCCGGTTGTACTCCGCGATCACCATGTTGCCCGAGTCGGCGAGGTACTCATCAGTGTCGATGCTGGAGAAGATCCGCCATCCGTTGTCCGCGGCCGCCCGCGATTCCTCGCGCACCATCCACCGGACCCGGCCGGCGCCGCTCAGGACGTTTTTCGTGGTCAGGCACGCGCCCGCCTGCGGGATGAACTCCATGCCACTCCATGAGATCGTCACTCGCCAAGATCATCGTACGTGACGTGGGTTACCGGCCGGCCCTCGGCCGATCGGCCGGCTTCCGGCTTCCGGCTTCCGGCTCGGCGAGGCCATCGGCGACAGCGGTCCGCGCTCGCGCCGTCGGGGTCGGCACGTCCGCCTCCACGGTCCGGCGCCCGTCTACGCTCATGGTCATGCCCGTCGGTCGTGTGTACCTGCTGCGCCACGGCGAGACCGAGTGGTCGCTCTCCGGCAGACACACCGGGCGCACCGACATCCCGCTCACCGACCGGGGCCGGGAGCTCGCCGTGGAGGCGGGGCGGCTCGTCCCGGACCTGCGCGACACCCCACCCGCGCTCGTGCTGACCAGCCCCCGCAGCCGCGCGCGCGACACCGCACGGCTCGCAGGCCTCCACGTCGACGACGTGGACGACCGGCTCGCCGAATGGGACTACGGCGAGTACGAGGGCCGCACCACGCCGGAGATCCGCGAGACGGTGCCGGGCTGGACGGTCTGGACACACCCGTGCCCCGGCGGGGAGACCGCCGACGAGGTCGGCAAGCGGGCCGACGGCCTGATCGCGCACGTGACCGACGCACTCGGGCAGGGCGACGTCGTACTCGTCGGGCACGGGCACTTCAGCCGGGTGCTGGTGGCCCGCTGGATCGGGCTGCCGGCCACCGAGGGCGTCCGGTTCGCGATGGGCGCGGCGTCGTGGGCGGTGCTCGGCCACGAACGCGGCGTCCCGCGGCTCGACCACGTCAACCTCCCCCCGAAGGGAACCCCGTGATCCGGGAAGCCCGCGCGACGACGTCGCGGCCGTCGTCGGCCTGGTCCACGAGCTCGCCGAGTACGAACGCACCCCCGAGTTGTGCACGCTCACCACGGAGCAGCTGCACACCGCCGTGTTCGGCCCGGACGCGGTCGCGCGCTGCCACGTGGCCGAGGTCGACGGCGAGGTCGTGGGCTGCGCGGTCTGGTTCCTCAACTTCTCGACGTGGCGCGGCGTGCCGGGCGTGTACCTCGAGGACCTGTTCGTCCGTCCGGCACACCGGGGAAGCGGGCTGGGCAGGGCCCTGCTGGCCGCGCTCGCGGCCGTCTGCGCCGAGCGGGGCTACGCGAGGCTCGAGTGGCAGGTGCTCGACTGGAACGAGCCCTCGATCGGCTTCTACCGCGCGCTCGGCGCCGTGCCCCAGGACGAGTGGACGACCTTCCGGCTCGACGGCGACGCGCTCGCGACGTTCGCGAAGAGCGGGGCTACCGATGCGTCCCGTCGAGATCCATCGACCAGGCCTTCGACGCCTCGCTGATCAAGAGCAGGAACGTGCCGGCGACGTACAGGCCCGCGACGATGCCGAGCAGCAACTGGCGCGACGGCCCGAGCAGCGTGTAGACGACGGGCAGCAGCAGCAACTGCGTGACGATCGCCGGGGTACGGGCCCAGCGGCGACCGGCCACCAGCCCGAGTCCGACGGCGGTGAGGCCGGCGCCGACGACCACGAAGTAGCCGGCCTCGCCCACGATGTCGCGCACCAGGAGAGCGGTGCCCTCCACGGTCAGCGCTCGCACCACGAGCACGACGGCAAAACCGAGCGCCAGCAGGCCCTGTAGCGCGACGAGCACGCCTGCGAGCCGTACCTGACGGGGTGCCGGCGCGGAGCTCACACACCCGAGGATAGGCCGGGAACGCCCGTGACCTCGCCGCGGTGGGCCCGTGGGGGCCTCGCGGAGGGCAACTCCTCGCCGTGTCCGGCGCGCTACGCGTCGTCGTGCGAGGAACGCAACTCGTCGCAGTCGGGTCGACCTATCACCCGGTGGAGTGACGGCCGACGGCCACTCACCGATGCGCGTGGACCGTCGAGCCGATAAAGGCTCGCACCTGGGGAAACGGTGGCCCATGGTAGTGACGGACAAGCGAGTGATCGTAAGTGGACCTTCTCGCACGGTCCGGCCAGTCTCGGGTGACCGGGTCCGGCGGGCGGTTCGAGGTCGACCGCTCAACGCGGCGATGACAACAGGCGGTACAGGCGGAGTAACCGTCAGTGCTGACAGTCGTTGCGGAGAGTGGGTGAGAGTGCTCACCCTGGTAGGCCTCGACCCTTGAAGATCGAGCGTGCTCGTGAAATCCTTCACAAGCGCGTCCACAAGACCGTGACAGACGATCGGCGCGACCCCGATCGCGCAAGCACAAGGAGCCGAAGACCAATGGATTGGCGTCACCGCGCTATCTGCCGCGACGAGGACCCCGAGCTGTTCTTCCCCGTGGGGACCAGCGGTCCTGCGCTGCTGCAGATCGCCGAGGCCAAGACCGTCTGCCGGCGCTGCCCCGTGGTCACCGAGTGCCTCACCTGGGCCCTCGAGAGTGGCCAGGATGCAGGCGTCTGGGGCGGCATGAGTGAAGACGAGCGCCGGGCGCTGAAGCGTCGCAACGCGCGCACTCGGGCACGTACTGCCTGACTCCCTCCTTCCCCAACCGCGGGCCCGAAGCCGGACTGCACCCGGCTCCGCCGCGGTCGTTGCACCGGGCGCACGCGGGGGCTGCTCCGGAGGGGCCGACGGTCCGGGCGGCGCGACCACGCCCGCTGGACCAGCGACCTCATGGAGCAGGCTAGCGCCCCCTCAGCGAGAGCTTGATGACGGCCTCCGTTCCGCCTCCCGGACGGGGCCGAACCTCGAGGGCCGAGCCGAGTTCCGAGTCGACGAGGGTCCGCACGATCTGCAGCCCCAGGCCCGTGGACCGTTCGAGGTCCATCCCCTCCGGGAGACCCCGCCCGTCGTCGCCGACCACCACTTCGAGCTCTCCGTCGGAGCGGTGGGCCGACACCACGACCTCCCCCGCCCGTCCGGGGTCGAAGGCGTGGGCGAGCGCGTTGTGCACCAGCTCGGTGAGCACCAGCACCAGCGGGGTGGCCAGAGCGGCGGGGAGCGTGCCGAAGTTGCCCTCACGGCGCACCTTCGCCCGTGACTCCGCGGTGGCGCCGTCGCCGATCGCCGGCAGCACCTTGTCGACCAGCTCGTCGAGGTCCACCCGTTCGGCAACCGACACCGACAGCGCCTCGTGCACCAGCGCGATCGAGTTCACCCGCCGCACGCTCTCCGCGAGCGCGATCCGCGCCTCCGGGATGGCCGTGCGGCGCGCCTGCAGGCGCAGCAGCGCCGCCACCGTCTGCAGGTTGTTCTTGACCCGGTGGTGGATCTCCCGGATCGTCGCGTCCTTCGACAGCAGCGCCATGTCGCGGCGGCGCACATCGGGTCGTCGCGCACCAGCACCAGTGCACCGGCGGCGTCGCCGCGGGGCCGCAGCGGGATCGCGCGCACCAGCATCCCGCCCCGCGGGCACGGACCTCCATGCGCAACGAGTGCTTGCCGTCGAGCGCACCCTCGATCCGGTCCGCGACCTCCGCCGCGTCGAACGGGTCGTGCACCAGCTCCCGCATGGTGCCGGCGAGCACCGCCCCGACGAGGTCGCTCGCGTGGCCCATCCGGTGGTACGCCGAGAGCGCGTTGGGGCTCGCGTACGCGACGAGGCCGTGTGCGTCGAGCCGGACGAGGCCATCACCTGCCCGCGGGCTGCTGACGGCCCCCACGGCCTCAGCAGCGGGCGGGAACGTGCCGTCGGCGACCATCTGGCACAGGTCGGACGCGCTGCCGAGGTAGGCGATCTCCAGCGGGCTGGGCACCCGCGGCATCGCGAGGTTCGTGTCGCGCGACAGCACCGCGATCACCGAGCGGCCGTACCGGACCGGGATCGTCTCGCGCCGCACCGGCACCTCGAGGTGCCAGCGCGGGTTCTCCTCGCGGCAGATGCGCCCCTCGACGACCGCCCGCCGCAGCTGCGGGCCGTCGGAGACGGCGATCCGGGCCGCCACCATGTCCTCGGGGTGGGCCGTGGGTGCCGTGGTGGGCCGGGCCTGGGCCACGCAGAGGAACTCGGTGCCGCCCGCGAGGGTGGTCCCCGCTAAGGGAATCCACAGCAGGAAGTCGGCGAACGACATGTCCGCCAGCAGTTGCCACTCGGCCACCACGCGCTGGAGGTGCTCGACGGCGTCGCCGCGCATCTCGGTGTGCTCGGCGAGCAGCTCACTCAGGGTGGACACCCGACGCAGCCTCCCGGTCCGTACTCGGCTTCATGAAACCACGTGGGAGAATCGGCGTATCCCGCGGACCGAAGGAGGGTCGAGCATGTCCAAGCGCGCACGCAAGCGTCGCGACCGCAACAAGAAGGGCGCGAACCACGGCAAGAAGCCCAACACCTGAGCCTGCCGCGCGGGAGCGAGCGGAACCCACCGCTCGCTCCTGGCGTCTTCCGAAAGCGGCGGAGCCGCTTGGGGGAGCACGCAACCCGCACCGCCACTGGCACCGCCACGCAACAGATGCGCGAACAGTCTCTAGCCGCGCTGCTCGATGCGGGTGCTGCGCACCTCGACCGTGGTGGTGGTCGTGCCCTCGGGCCCCTTCTCCACCGTGACCTCGGCCTGCTCCAGCACGGCCACGCGGATCTGCTGGCGCAGCCGGTCCTTCAGCCCTGCCGGCGCGTGCTCACCGCCGCACTTCGCGGCGAGCAGCCGCTTCAGCTTCTCGTCGATGCCGTACTCGGACAGGCACGGCTCGCACTCGTCCAGGTGCTGGGCGAGCAGCTTGCGCCGGCCGTCGTCGCACTCGTGGTCGAGGAAGAGCCACACCTCGGCGAGCACTTCCGAGCAGTCGGTGTCGTGGTGGTTGCCGCAACTCATGAGGAGACCCCCTCCTCCTGCCGTCCGCGCAGAACCCGCGGTCACGAGCGGTGCCGGTGAGCAGATCCCGCAGCTGCCGCCTGCCCCGGTGCAGCCGGGACATCACGGTGCCGATGGGGGTGCCCATGATGTCAGCGATCTCCTTGTACGCGAAGCCCTCGACGTCGGCGAGGTACACCGCCATCCGGAAGTCGTCGGGGAGCTGCTGCAGCGCAGCCTTCACGTCGTTGTCGGGGAGCCGGTCCAGCGCCTCCATCTCGGCCGACGGGAGCCCCTGCGAGGTGTGCTCACCGGCCTGCGCGATCTGCCAGTCGGTGATCTCCTCGGTGGGCGCCTGCACCGGCTGGCGCTGCCGCTTGCGGTAGCCGTTGATGTAGGTGTTGGTGAGGATCCGGTACAGCCAGGCCTTCAGGTTCGTGCCCGCGCGGAACGTGCGGAACGCGGAGTAGGCCTTGAGGTAGGTCTCCTGGACGAGGTCCTCGGCGTCAGCCGGGTTGCGCGTCATGCGCAGCGCGGCGCCGTACAGCTGGTCGATCAGCGGCATGGCGTCGCGTTCGAACCGCGCCGCACGCTCCTGGGCGGACTCCTCGGAGTCGCCCGTCTGCTCGGCGGCTGCGCTCTCGTCGACCGTGCTCTCGTCGACCGCGCTCGCGTCGAGCTGGGTCTCGACGGCATCGGCCGTTCGCTCGGTGCCCGGCACCGCGCTCCTCTCGCGCCGGATCGCCCGTCCGGCGACCTCGGGAACGGCCACCCCGGTGGCGACCGCATGACGCTCCGAGGGTACGCCGCGCCGCCGCGCCGAGCCCGGTGGGCGCACCCGAGCGGCGCGCGAGCCGTCCATCACTGCCTGTGTCACGGCTGCGTCAACACCCCGGGACGCCAGGTGATTCCCCGTGCAAGGAGTGGCCTAGTGTCCGCGGCGTGGCAGGCAAGGGCACACCGGCGACGGCGCTGCTGGTGAGGCAGAAGATCACCCACGAGGTGCACACGTACGACCACGGCGCCGGTCAGGCGTACGGCCCGGAGGCCGCCGAGCGGCTGGGGCTGGACCCCGAGCGGGTGTTCAAGACACTGGTCGCCGAGGTCGACGGTGCGCTCACGGTGGGCGTCGTACCGGTCTCGGCGACGCTGGATCTGAAGGCGCTCGCCGGCGCCGCAGGCGGGAAGCGGGCCCGCATGGCCGACGTGGCGGCCGCCGAGCGCGTCACCGGCTATGTGGCAGGCGGCATCTCCCCGCTGGGGCAGCGAAAGCGGCTCCCGACGGTGGTCGACGAGTCGGCGCAGCGCTGGGACACGATCTTCTGCAGCGGCGGCCGCCGCGGCCTGGAGATCGAGCTGACCCCCGCCGACCTGGTGCGCCTGTGCGAGGCGAAGTACGCGCCGATAGCAAGCTGAGGGCGCCCCGACCTCGCCGGCGTTGCTACGGCTGCGTCAGCAGCTCCTCCAGCCAGGAGGACACCGCCTGCCGGAGGCCCGGGGCGTCGGATTTCAGGCTGTGGTCGCCCCGTAGGAGCACCACTTCCCGGCCGGGGGCCGGCTCGGGGCGGCCGAACGGGTCGGTCTGCCCCTGCACCACCAGGATCGGCACGGTCGGCTGTGCCAGTTCGGGCAGCCGGTCCTTCTCCGGCTTCCCCGGCGGGTGCACCGGGAACGCGAGGCACAGCACACCCGCCGCCGCGGCCGCCGTGGCCGTGCGGCAGGCCACCCGCGCACCCGAGCTGCGGCCCCCGACGACGATCGGCAGGTCGGCGCGCACGTGCTCCACCACGGCGAGCCACGCCGCGTCGAGCTGCGCGGCGGGCGCGGGGGCCGCCTGCCCGCGACCCGGTAGGGCTGTTCGACGAGCCCGACGTGCACGCCGAGTGCGAGCGCGGCACCCGCCGCGACCAGCAGGTCGGGCGCGCTGACCCCGCCGCCCGCGCCGTGGCCCAGCAGCAGGAGCCCACTGGTGGGTCCGTCGGCGTCGCGGCGGGTGATCCGCGCCGGGCCGTGCGGGGTGGGGACCTCGGTCGTCACACCGTCGCTCACGACGGGTTGGGTCCCGCCAGCAGGTCCAGCTGGAGCGGCTCGCGCACGTCCTGCTCCGGCAGCGCCTCGAGCAGCTGAGGGCCGTTGTTGCGGACGCTGTTGACCAGCGCCGACACCGGCCGCAGCTCCAGCCTCTCCACGAGATCCGGCGAGGGCGGCGCGACCAGCGACGCGATCGCTCGTCGTCGGCTCGCCGGTCCGGGTCCAGCCACGCGTCCCACGCGGACGGCGGAAGCACCAGCGGCATCCGGTCGTGGATCTGGGCGAGTGGACCGACGGCGTCCGTGGTGAGCACGGTGGCCGTCACGAGGCCGTCCGAGTACTCGTTGTCCGGGTCGTCCTTGGGCTTCCAGTACTCCCACAGGCCTGCCATGGCGAGCGAGCTGCCGTCGGCGTAGTGGGTGTAGTACGGCTGCTTGTGCTCGGGCCCCCGCTGCCACTCGAACCATCCGTCGGCGGGGATCAGGCAGCGGCGGGCGTTGAGCGCCCGGCGGAACGCCGGCTTGGTGGCCACCGACTCCGACCGCGCGTTGATCATGCGGGCGCCGGCTTTCGGGTCCTTCGCCCAGGACGGCACCAGGCCCCAGCGCACCATCTCAGCGTGCGCTCGGTGCGGTCCGGGTCGGGGGTGCCGTCGGCGTCGCGCGGGTGCCGCTCGACCACCGTGACGATCTGTTTGGTCGGCGCGACGTTGTAGTCCGTCTGCGCCGCACCGTCGGTGGCGTCGACGGCGCGGAACTCGTCGGCGAGGTCCGCGGGGGCCTTGATGGAGGCGTATCGGCCGCACATGCCTCCATCGTGCCCGCATCGCGGCGGTCCGGCTCCCACCGGGCTCCGGATCAGCGCACCAGCCCGGCGTGCCGTTCGAGGAAGCGGGCGATGTCGTCGGGTCCTCCAGCGGGAGCGGGTAGACGAGCAGCCGGTCGACGCCGAGTTCGGCGAACCGATCGGCGGCGGCGTGGTCGACGGGCTGCAGCTGCATCGCCGTGATCTCCAGGTGGCCCAGCCGGGCGGGCCGCTCGACCTCGGCGGCCACCCGCTCGAGGCGGGCGAGGTTGGCGGCCAGCTCGTCGGGGGTGCCGACGCCGAACCAGCCGTGCCCCCGGGTGAGCGCGCGGCGGAGCGCGGCGTCGCTGTGCCCGCCCACGACGATCCGGGGGCCGCCGGCACGCACCGGGCGCGGATGGGCGTCGACGTCGGCGAAGCGCACGCGGCAGCCGTCGAAGCGCGGCCGATCCTCTGTCCACAGCTGCACCATCGCGTCGATGTACTCGTCGGTGCGCCTGCCCCGGTCCGCGAACGGCACGCCGACCGCGGTCATCTCCGGCTCCAGGTAACCGGCACCGACGCCGAGGTGGAGCCGGCCGCCGCTCAGCACGTCCAGGCTCGCGGCCTGCTTGGCGAGCACGAGCGGGTTGCGCTGCGGGAGGATCACGATCCCGGTGCCGAGCTCGACGCGGCAGGTGAGCGCGCCGACGTAGGTCAGGTGCACGAGCGGGTCGAGGATGGGGTCCCGCGGGTCCATCGGGGAGTCCGGCGTGCGCGGGTCGGCAGCACGACGTGGTCGCCGACCCACCACGACGTGTACCCGAGGTCCTCGACGAGCCGCGCGAGGCGCGCGGTGACGGCCGCGCGAGCGCCGCCTTGGCGTTCAACCCGTTCACACCCAGTTCCATCGTCATCCCCCGATCTCCAGGACTGCCTTGCCGGTGATCTTGCGGTCCCGCAGGTCGTGCACCACGTCGGCGAACCGCAGCCAGGAGTCGCGCCGGCCCACTTGCGGGTCGAGCGCGCCGCGCGCGACCAGGTCGAGCAGGATCGCGAGGTCCGGTGCCATTCCGAGCCCGACGACGAACGCCTCCACGCGGCGGCCCGCGGGGCCGCGCCGCCGCTCGGCCTCGAAGTCGATCGTGCTCGGCCGGCCGGACGCCTGCCCGACGCTCACCGCCACCCCGTCCTCGCCGAGCAGGCCGAACGCCTCGCCGAGCAACGCCCCACCGACGTTCTCGATCACCCCGGCCACCGGTTCGCGGACGTCCACCAGCTCGGTCACCACCTCGCGGGCACCGATCGCGTCCACGCGCCGCCCATCGCGAACGTGACGACCCGGCTCCCGGCCGGTGGTCCGGAACCGTCCGCGGCGGGGGCGATCACGATCCCTGCCGCGTCGACGCCGGGCACGCCGCCGGCGCGAGGTTGTGGTCCCGGTAGGCGACGTCGAGGAAGTTCAGCGACGCGGCCCGCACCTCGATCAGCACCTCGTGGGGCCGCGGTTCGGGGTCGGGGACGTCGGACAGCCGCAGGCCCGCAGCGGGGTCGTGGACGATGGCTCGCACCGGCCCACCTTCCGTCCCCGGGCCCGACCTCGTCCAAGACCGGCTTGCATAACCTGTGGTGATGAACGTGCGCGTGCAGGACGTGCGCTACTTCCTCGCGGTCGCCGAGGAACTGAGCTTCACGCGGGCCGCGGAACGGCTGTTCGTCTCCCAGCCGGCGCTCTCGAAGCAGATCCGGCAGCTCGAGGCACACCTGCGGGCCGAGCTGTTCACCCGCGGGCACCGCACGGTGGGTCTCACGGCGGCGGGCGCGGCGTTCCTGCCGCGAGCCCGGGCGCTCGTCGCGGAGTGGGAGGCCGCCACCGACGACGTGCGGCTGGCCGGTCGCACGCTCACGGTCGGCTTCCACTCGCGGATCGGGCGCGGGCTGGTCCCCACGATCACCGCGACCATGCAGGAGCGGCTGCCGGGATGGCGGCTGCGGTTCCGGCAGGTCCCGTGGGACGACCCGGCGGTCGGTCTGACGGCCGGCGCGGTCGATGTCGCCCTCGCATGGCTGCCGGTGCCCGCAGGTCTCCCGACCCGCCGGATCGCCGTCGAGGACCGCGGTGTGGCCCTACCCGCCGGGCACCGGCTGGCCGCTCGGTCCACCCTGCGGTTCGCCGACATCGCCGACGAGCCGTTCGTCGCGCTGCCGGCCTCGGCCGGTCCGATGCGGGACTTCTGGCTCGCCGCGGGCCGCAGGACCGCACCACCGTCGATCGCCGGGGAAGCCATCACCGCCGACGAGGCGTACGAGATGGTCGCCGCCGGGGAAGGCGTGCTCCTGCAGCCGGCCGGCAGCTGCGTGATCCACCGGCGCGAGGACGTCGTGCACCGCCCGGTCCTGGACCTGGGCCCCGCGGAGCTGGCCGTGGTGTGGCGTTCCGGCGACCGCAGGCCCGCCGTCCAGGTCGTCACCGACTCGTGCTTCCACTGCGCGAGCCCGCCGCCGGCGGCATGCGGAATCATGGCGGGGTGACCACACCCTGGCCCGCCCCGCACGCCGCCGCGCCGTCCGCGGCCGGGTGAGCGTGCCGGGCTCCAAATCCGTGACCAATCGGGCGCTGCTGCTCGCCGCGCTCTCCGGCGGGCGGGCCACCGTCTCCGGGGCACCCACCTCGCGCGACACCGCGCTGATGGTGGGGGCCCTGCGCGCACTGGGCGTACCGGTCGAGGTCGACGGCGAGCGGGTCGAGTTCGCCGGCCACGACGGGCTGCGCGGCGGCGGGAACGTCGACTGCGGGCTCGCCGGCACCGTGATGCGGTTCGTGCCGCCCGCGGCCGCGCTCGCCGACGGGCCGGTGACGTTCGACGGCGACCCGCGCGCCCGCGAGCGGCCGATGGACACCGTGCTGGACGCGCTGCGCGCCCTCGGCGCCCGGATCGAGGGCCCTCCCGGCTCGGCCGGGTCCGTGGTGCGGTCGCTCCCATTCGTGCTGCACGGCACCGGTGGGCTGACCGGCGGGGACGTGGTGATCGACGCCTCGGCGTCGTCGCAGTTCGTCTCCGGGCTGCTGCTGTCGGCGCCCGCTACGACAAGGGCGTGACGGTGCACCACGATGGCAAGCCGGTGCCGTCGCTGCCGCACATCGAGATGACGGTGGCGATGCTGCGGGAGGCCGGGGTCGACGTCGACGACGCGGAGCCGAACACGTGGCGGGTCGCCCCCGGCCCGGTCGCCGCCCGCGACTGGGTCGTGGAGCCCGATCTGTCGAACGCGGCGGTGTTCCTCGCCGCAGCGGCCATCACCGGCGGCGAGGTCACGGTGGCCGGCTGGCCCGCAGGCTCCACCCAGCCGGGCACTGAGATCCTCTCGGTGCTGCAGCAGGCGGGCTGCACGGTCACCTCCGGCCCCGCAGGGGTGACGGTGAGCGGGCCCGCCGAGCTCGCCGGCGTGGACGTCGACCTGCACGACGCCAGCGAGCTGACGCCCACGGTGGCAGCGGTGGCCGCGCTGGCAGGCGGGCCGTCGCGGATCCGCGGCGTCGCCCACATCCGCGGCCACGAGACCGACCGCCTGGCCGCGCTCGCCACCGAACTCGCGGCCCTCGGCGGGGACGTCACCGAGACCCCGGACGGCCTGGAGATCAGGCCCGCACCCCTCACCGCCCCTGCCGGTCGTCCGTGGGGCGCCTACGCCGACCACCGGATGGCCACGGCGGGTGCGCTCGTGGGGCTCGTCGTGCCGGGCGCGAGATCGACGACATCGGCTGCACCGCGAAGACGATCCCCGACTTCCCGGCCCGCTGGACGGCGCTGCTCGCAGCGTGAGAGCTCGCGAGTACGACGAGTCCGACGTCCGGGTCCGCCCCGGGCGCCGGGGCTCGCGGCCGCGCAGCAAGCGCCGCCCCGACCACGCCGACGCGGTGGAGGCGATGGTCACCACCGTCGACCGCGGCCGCTGGACGTGCGCGATCGACGGCGACGCGGCGCGGCCCCCCGTCGTCGCGATGCGTGCCCGCGAGCTGGGCCGCACCCCCATCGTCGTCGGCGACCGGGTGGGCCTGGTCGGTGACCTCTCCGGGGCCGTCGACAGGATCGCCCGGATCGTGCGCGTCGAGGAGCGGCGCACGGTGCTGCGGCGCACGGCCGACGACACCGACCCGTACGAGCGGGTGGTCGTGGCCAACGCCGAGCAACTGGTGATCGTCACAGCCGTCGCGAACCCGCCGCCGCGCACCGGTTTCGTGGACCGCTGCCTGGTGGCCGCCTACGCCGGTGGGCTCGCGCCCGTGCTGTGCCTGACGAAGGCCGACCTCACCGACCCCGAGCCGTTCGCCGCGCAGTACCGGGAGCTGGACCTCCCCGTGATCGTCACCCGGCGCGACCGGGAACCCGCCGCGCTCGCGGAGGTGCTCGGCGGCCGGGTCTCCGCGCTCGTCGGCCACTCCGGGGTCGGCAAGTCGACGCTCGTCAACGTGCTCGTCCCGGACGCGGCACGGGCCGTCGGGGCCGTATCGGCCGTGGGCAAGGGCCGGCACACCACCACGGCGGCGCTCGCGCTCCCCCTGCCCGACGAGCTCGGAAAGGGCTGGGTGGTCGACACCCCCGGCATCCGCTCGTTCGGCCTCGCCCACATCACGCCCGACGACGTGCCCGCCGCCTTCGACGACCTCGCGGACGCGATCGAGGACTGCCCACGCGGCTGCGGCCACCTGGGCCCGCCCGCCGACCCGGAATGCGCGCTCGACACGCTGGTCGCCGACGGCAGGCTCCGGCGCGGCAGGCTCGCGGCGCTGCGGCGCGTGCTCGTGGCCCTGCGCTGAGCCCCGCCGGGATGGCAGACTTGCCGAGCGATCTCACCGCGCGGGCGTCCGACGGGCCCGCGAGCCGCCGAGCGCCGCGGAGGCCATGTGAACAGCGAGGAGCCGACGCCCCTCCGCATCGGCCACGCCGAGCGCACCGCGGCGCAGCAGGCGCTCGACGAGCACCTCGCGGAGGGCAGGCTGAGCGTCGACGAGTACGCCGACCGCTCGGCGGTCGCGGCGAACGCCGTGGTGGCCCCGGAGCTGGCGGCCCTGTTCACCGACCTGCCGCAGCCGCACCCGGACCTGCCGGGCGCACCGCCGGCGACACCGCAGCCCACCGCGGCCCCCGCCCCGCCGACCGGCGGACCGCCCGCGAGCACCGGCCCCGGGATGATGGGCCTCGCCGTCGTCGCCGCGATCGTCCTGTTCGTGCTCACGCGGCAGGCCGGGGTCTTCCTGCTGATCCCGCTGGCGGCAGGGCTGATGTGGTACGCGCGGCGCTCCTAGGGCCTGGTCAGTACACCTAGGAGGCCTGGCCCTCGACCAGGAACGCCACCTCTGAGGGGTCGTACCAGGCCAGGTCGTGGTCCTCCGCCTCACCCACGAGGAACTCGGCGTCGAGATCGCCGAGGTCGGCGGCGTCGACCGCGCCCGCGGCCTCACGCACCGCGTACTCGGCCTCCTCGGTGTCGACGTGCACCGCGGCGATCGACTCGAAGGGCACGGACCCCGAGATCCGCACGGCTCCGTCGTCGAGGTCGGGCCGCAGCGTGACGTCGTCGAGGTCGGCGGACACCACCACCCGCCGGGCGAGCGTGGAGTCCTCCCCCAGCCCGAACTCCACGGAGAGCAGGCGCAGCGACGCACGCGCGGCGTGGCTCATCGCCGCGTACTCGAGCTCCTCGTCGTCACCGCTGGTGTAGGCCTCGCGCAGCCCGGGGGTGAGCGCGAACGCGGTGCCACCGATCGGGTCGAGCACCCCGTTCTTGACCAGTGTCCGCAGCATCGGCCAGGTGGCCGGAACGTAGATCCTCATGATGGCGCCACCGTGGTCAGGAGCTCGTCGAGGGACTCGTTGACCATCCCGGCGAGCACGTCGAGGTCGTGCATGGCATCGCGATCGCCGTTGAACCCGTAGTAGACGCCGCCGTCGTACGAGGTGAGTCCGATCGCGAGGGCCTGGCCCTTCGCCAGCGGCACGACCGGGAACATCTCGAGCATCGGGGCACCAGCGGCGTAGAGCGGGAACTGTGGTCCCGGCACGTTCGTCACCACCAAGTTGAAGATCCGCTTCGAGAACCCGCTGGCGGCGCGCGCCCCCAGGGCGTGCAGCGTAGGCGGCGCGAAGCCACCGATCCGGACCAGGGTGTCGGCGCCGACGGACCGGCCGCCCGCGGTGTGCTCGCGCATCGCGTGCGTGACGTGGTGCAGGCGCACCACCGGGCTCGGCTCCCCGACCGGCAGGTCCACCAGGAACGACGTGACCCGGTTGCCAGCGACCCGGCGGTGGCGGAGCTGGGCACGTCGGCCTCCCCGCGCACCGACAGCGGCACCATCGCCCGCACCGTCGACGAGGGGGTGACCGGCTCCCCCCTGGAGAGGAGCCAGTTGCGCAGGGCGCCCGACACGACGCTCAGGACGACGTCGTTGACGGTGCACCCGTGCGCGGCGCGGACCCGGCGGTAGTCGTCGAGCTCGGCTCGGGCGACCGCGAACCGGCGCTGGGTGGAGATGTCCACGTTGAGCGGGGTACCCGGGGCGGGTCTGCTGGCCGTCCACGCCATCGAGAACAGCTTGCCCGCCGCGCCCGCGACCTTGCCGACGGTGGCCATCGCGTCGCCGGTGGCCACCCGCACGTTGTCGACGGCCTCCCCCGGCCGCGCGACGGCGTCGGCGACGGCGCCGAGCACCAGCTCCGCCCCCGACGGCTCCGGCCGGGGCATCCACAGGTCCTCCGGCACGACCCGCGGCTCCGGTGAGACGTCGAGGATCACCTGGCCGATGTCGATGGCGCTGATGCCGTCGACCATCGCCTGGTGGGTCTTGGTGACCACGGCGATGCGGCTCTGGTCCAGCCCCTCGACGAGGTACATCTCCCACAGCGGGCGCGTGTGGTCGAGCGGGCGGGACATCAGGCGCGCCACGAGCTCGGTGAGCTGGTCCTCCGAGCCCGGCTTGGGGAGCGCCGACCGGCGGACGTGGTAGGCCACGTCGAAGTCGGGGTCGTCGATCCACACCGGCCGCGCGAGGTTGCCCGGCACGTACCGGACCTTCTGCCGGTAGCGCGGGACGAGCGCGATGCGCTGCTCGACCAGGTCGACGAGCCGGTCGTAGTCGAACCCCGCCCGCGGCCGCCGGAAGACCGACACCGCGCCGACGTGCATCGGGGTCGTCGGCTGTTCCAGGTACAGGAACGAGGCGTCGAGGGGCGAGAGCCGGGGCGGCATCCCCTGATCGTATGCCGTGTTGTGCCGGCTCCGGTCGAAGACGTTCAGCTCCTGGTCAGGTCCCGGCGCCGCAACGTCGCGAGGCCGGCCGCCACCAGGGCGGTGGCGAGGAGGGTGAGCATCAGGTAGGTCAGCTGTGTCGGCTGGTAGTACGGGCTGACGTGGGCGAACGGGGACACGGCCGGGTAGAGGCCCTCCGGCAGCCCGGCCTTTACGGCGATCTCCGCGACGATGCCGACGGACAGGGCCAGCCAGCCCACCACCGCGGCGCAGCGGCCGGACAGGCCGTATGCCAGCAGGGTGACGCCGACGATCACCCAGACCGCGGGGACGAGCGGGAGCGTGAGCCCGATCGCGCGGCCGAGCTCCCCGGCGTCGCCGGCCGCCGCCGCGGCTCCGATGCCGAGCCCGAGTCCGAGTCCGAGCTGCAGGAGCACCGGTGCCGTCAGCGCGACGCACAGGTGACCGCCTGCCCACCGGATCCGGCTGAGCGGGGTGCCGAGCAGCGACTCGGCGATTCCGGACGACTCCTCGGTGCGCAGCCGCAGGACCGTGAGTACCGCGTGCACGGCCGTGGCGAACACGAACACGAACACGACGTAGACGAAGAGCGCGTCGGCCGGGTCCGCCAGGCGCATCGCGGCGGCCCACTCCGTGACCCAGTCGCGTCCGCGTAGCCGGTCATGGCGGTGGCGCCGATCGAACCCATGGCCAGGCCCATCGCGAAGAGCCCGGCCGCCCCCGCCAGGACGGTGTTCCGGTGCAGCCGCCAGGCGAGCCGCAGCGGGCCGCGGAGGCCGGGCGTGGCAGCCTCGTGCCCGGGCCGGGTGGTGAGGAGCGCGGCCCCGACGTCGCGGCGCCGGTCGAGCACCGCGGCGACGCCGAGCAGCCCGATCATGAGAGCGGCCGCGGGGAGCAGCGGCCACCAGCGGGTGCCGGCGAACGGCCGGAGCTGCTCCAGCCACCCGTTCGGGGTCAGCCAGACCAGCCAGGCGAGGCCGTCGCCACCGATGTGGGCGAGTCCGCGCACGAAGTGCAGCCCGTAGAAGGCACCGAACGCGGTGACCCCGGCGACGGTGGCGCGCTCGGCGAGCTGCGCGGTGACGGCGGCGAGCCCGGCGGCGATCCACGCGGCACCGCCCGCCACCGTGGCCAGCGCGAGCGATCCGGCGACCGGCAAGCCTGCGCCGATCAGGACGACCGCGCCGACTGCCGCGATCACCACGCCACCCGCCAGCACCACCGCGAGGATCGCGGCCAGCGGGGCGTGCCGGCCGACCACGGTCGAGCCGAGCAGCTCACGGCGACCGGCCTGCTCCTCCCCGCGGGTGTGCCGGACCACCAGCAGCACCGCGCCGAGCGCTGCCGCCATCGTGGCGCCGCCGAAAGCCTGTTGGGCGGCCAACGCGCCGACGCCGGCGCGAAGGCCCGGCTCTGGAACAACATGAACATCGGGACCGCCAGCACCTGGTCGAAGCGGTCCTGGCGGGCCTGCGGGGTGGGGTAGGTGGACTCGATCGTGGACACGGCGCCGAAGAGGATGCCGATCGTCGCGACGCACCAGATGCCGAGGACGATCCGGTCCCGGCGCAGGGCCAGCCGGATGAGGCCTGCGGTGCCGGCCAGCCCGCCCCGCAGCCGTCGACGGGGAACCGGGGTGATCGGTGCCCTCACCGGAGCTCCGGCGCCCGCACGGCGTGCACCACGGGCCGGCGTTCATCGGACTCGTAATGGCGCAGGAACAGCTCCTCGAGCGTGGGTGGTGCGGCGACGAGCCCGCGGGTGCCGATCGCCGCGAGGCGGGCGAGCACCGGATCGAGCAGGCTCGTGTCGACCTCGAACCGCACCCTGGCGCCCTCCACCCGCAGGCCGTGCACGCCGGGAAGGCCGGCGAGCCCGTCGGGCGGGCCGAGCAGCTCGGCGGTGATCGAGGTCCGGGTGAGGTGGCGCAGCTGGGCGAGCGAGCCGGTCTCCACCACGCGGCCGCGCCGCACGATCGTGACGTGGCCGCAGAGCGCCTCGACCTCGGCGAGGACGTGGCTGGACAGCAGCACGGTCAGGCCGGCCGCGGCCGCCTCGGCGATGCAGACCTGGAAGACCGCCTCCATCAGCGGATCCAACCCCGAGGTCGGCTCGTCGAGGATCAACAGCTCCACGTCGGCCGCGAGCGCCGCGACCAGCACGACCTTCTGCCGGTTCCCGGTGGAGTAGGTGCGGGCCTTCTTCGTGGGGTCCAGCTCGAACCGCTCGATCAGCTCCGCCCGCCGGTGCGGGGCGGCACCGCCCCGCATGCGGGTGAGCAGGTCGATCGCCTCGCCACCGGTGAGGTTCGGCCAGAGCGTGACGTCACCGGGCACATAGGCCAGGCGCCGGTGCAGTGCCGACGCGTCGGCCCACGGATCACCCCCGAGCAGCTCGACGTGCCCCGCGGTCGCGCGCACCAGGCCCAGGAGGATGCGCAGCGTCGTCGACTTGCCGGCGCCGTTCGGACCGAGGAAGCCGTGTACCTGCCCCGCCGGCACCCTGAGGTCCAGCCCGTCCAGCGCTCGCACCCGTCCGAACGCCTTGACGAGGCCGTTCGCCGCGATGGCGTCACTCACCAGCGTCCTCCCCCAGCTCCTCCACGGCCGCTCGGAGATCGGCGCCGTCCGGCGAGTCGAGGAACGACGACATCGCGGTGTACGTGTCGACGATGCCGAGCGGGATCCGGTGGGCGTGCGCACGATCGAGCACGTTGGCACCCATCCGGCGTGACAGGTGCTCGTGCATGACGAGCGTGCCGAGGTGCATCGAGCTCATCGTCGCCGCCGCGTCCCGAACCCGGGACGACCCGGGCGGAAATCGCTCCGGCCACAGCGAGCTGAGCCACCTCTCCGCGAGCGCCGCACCCGCGTCGAAGAGCACCGCGGCCGCAGGCGAGCCGTCCACGAGCGCACGCGCCAGGTACCGCGTGCTCAGCTCGCCGGCCGGGTGCATGCCGCCGATCAGCCCGGGCTGGTGCCCCACCCCGTCCATCGCGCGCTCGGCCTGCTCGATCAGAGTGCCGATCGCGTGATCGTCGCACGCCCGCTGCAACCCGGCCTTGGACCCGAAATGGTGCTGGACCAGCCCGGTCGACACACCCGCCGCAGCGGCGACACCGCGGAGGACGTGCCGGCCGCACCGTGCTCGGCGAACAACGCCAGCGCGACATCGCGGACCCGGGCCCGCGCGGTCAGGTCCTCCGATGGCCGGTCGGCCGGAGCCCCGGACCCGGTGTCTCCGGCCACGATCGGCCCTCCAGGGATCATCACAACATCGACCATACAATCGTGCTGTAAACAGCACAACTGTATTGCCGATCACCCGGGCCGGGTGCGACGGTCGCGGCCGAGGCGCCCGGGGCACGGCCTACGCTCGGTGCATGAAGGGCGAGCGTCTCGAGCACCTTCATCACGGTGTACGGCCGCAAGCCCGTGCTCGAGGCCCTCGACGACCACGCGCTGCGGGTCGACAAGGTCGTTCTCGCCGAGGGCGTGCGCGGCGAGCCGGTGCGGGCGATCCTGGACGCCGCCCGCGGCCGGGGCGTGCCGGTGCAGCGGGCGTCGGCGCACCGGGTGAAGGTGCTCGCCGGCAACGGAC
The DNA here is from genome assembly GCA_001942185.1 of Pseudonocardia sp. CNS-004. GTDB lineage: Bacteria > Actinomycetota > Actinomycetes > Mycobacteriales > Pseudonocardiaceae > Pseudonocardia. Next base: position 3,206 of record MKJV01000064.1, on the reverse strand, counting down.
GTCACGACCAGGGCGTGCTCGCCGACGTGGTCGCGCCGCGGATGGAGCCCGTCGGCGAGTTCACCGCGGCACTGCGCCCCGGCGCCCCCGCCGCGGTGCTCGTGCTCGACCGGCTCACCAACCCCGCCAACGTGGGGATGATCCTGCGCAGCGCCACCGCGGCGGGCCTCGACGGCGTGCTGCTGGCCCGCCGCGGCCTGCCGGCGATCGACCCGCTGGTCGTGAAGGCCTCGGCGGGCATCGCGTTCCGGCGCCGGTGCTGCGCTCGGCCACCGTCGAGGACGGCTGCGCCGCGCTGGCCGACGCGGGGTTCGCGCTCTACGGGCTGGACGCCCGCGGCGAGTCACTGCCCGCCGCCACCCTGCCCGACCGGGTCGCGCTCGTGCTGGGCAACGAGACCGACGGGCTGTCGCAGTCGGTGCGCCCCCTGCTCGACGGCCTGCTCGCCATCCCCATGCACGGCGACGTCGAGTCGCTGGGGGTGGCGAGCGCGGGCGCGTGGCGGCGTTCGAGCTCTCTCGTAGGCGGCACGAACCCGGCTTAGGGTGACGTCATGGTCCAGCGTCGTCTGCCCCGACCGTCCGAACTGCGTTCGCTGCTGCGACCGGCCCCGTTCCTGTGGGACGCCGACGAGCGGCGGCTGCGGCGCGCGGCGAGCATCGCGGACCTGCGGGCCATCGCGCGCAGTCGCACACCGCGGGCCGTGTTCGACTACACCGACGGCGCGGCCGACGGGGAACACTCGCTGCGCCGTGCGCGGCAGGCGTACGCGCGGGTGGAGTTCACCCCCACCGTGCTGCGTGACGTCTCCGGCGTCGACACGAGCCGGGAGATCCTCGGACGCCGGTCGAGCCTGCCGTTCGCGTTCGGGCCCACCGGTTTCACGCGGATGATGCACCACACCGGCGAGCCGTCGGTGGCGTCCGTGGCCCAGCAGTTCGACATCCCGTACACGCTGTCCACGATGGGCACCACCACCATCGAGGACGTGGCGGAGGCCGCACCGCGGGCGCGCAAGTGGTTCCAGCTCTACCTCTGGCGCGACCGGGGCCCCGCGAAGGACCTGGTGCAACGTGCGGCCGACGCGGGCTACGACACCCTGATGCTGACGGTCGACACGCCTGTCGGCGGGGCCCGCCTGCGCGACGTCCGCAACGGTCTGACGATCCCGCCCGCGCTCTCGCTGCGCACGCTCGCGGACGGCGCGCTGCACCCGCACTGGTGGTTCAACCTGCTCACCACCGAGCCGCTGAACTTCGCGAGCCTCGACGCCACCTACGGCTCGATCGAAGACATGATCAACAAGGTCTTCGACCCCGCGCTCACCATCGACGACGTCGCATGGTTGCGCGAGGCCTGGGGCGGCAAGCTCGTGATCAAGGGCATCCAGAGCGTCGACGACGCCGTGCGCGTGGTCGACGCGGGCGCCGACGGCGTGCTCCTGTCGAACCACGGCGGCCGCCAGCTCGACCGCGCACCGGTGCCGCTCGAACTCGTCGAGCCCACCGTCCAGGCACTCGGCGGCCGGGCCGAGGTGCTCATCGACACCGGCATCACCAACGGCGCCGACATCCTCGCGGCCACCGCGCTCGGCGCCCGCGCCGCCCTCATCGGGCGCGCCTACCTCTACGGCCTGATGGCGGGCGGCCGGCTCGGCGTCGAGAAGGCCGTCTCGATCCTCTCCGCCGAGATCGTGCGAACGCTGCAGCTCATCGGGGTGAACAGTGTCGACGAGCTGCGCCCTTCGCACGTTCGGATTCGCCCGAACGGGTGAGAGAAGGTGCACGAGCGCGCCGACGGGGCCATGGTGCAGGCATGGGTTTCATGGACAAGGCCAAGGAACTGCTCAACCAGCACGACGACAAGGTTGACCAGGGCCTGGACAAAGCCGGCGAAGCGCCAAGGAGCGCTTCGCGGGCCACGACGAGCACATCGACATGGGCGTCGACAAGCTCCAGGAGATGACGGGCGGCGGCGACACCACCGCAGGGGAGCAGCAGCCTCCGCCGCAGTGACCGGCCTCTGACGCAGACCACGACAAGGTGGTCCTGACCCCGCTGGTGGCGGGTGCAGGGCCACCTTGTTCCGTTCCGGGCCGACGAGCACGCTCACACCTCGTCCGCGGCGTCCAGCAGGCCGATCAGGTGCGCACGGATCGGCGCCGCGTGACCCGGCGGCGGCTCCGGCAGCGCCGCGACCGCGGCCGCGACACCCGCCGCCGCCACCGCGTACCGCTCCCGCCCCCGTCGGGTGATGGAGATCCGAACGACCCGGCGGTCGGCGCCGTCCCGCACCCGGGCCAGCGCGCCCTCCCCCTCGAGCAGGTCGAGCACGGGCGTCAGCGTGGCCGGGGCGAGCCGGAGACGACCGGCGAGGTCTCGGTGCGACAGCCCGTCCAGCCCGTCCAGCCCGTCCAGCTCGTCGAGCGCGGCGAGCACGTCCAGCGCCGTGGCGCTCAGCCCGTACGCGGCCGCCACCCGCCGCGTGAGGCGCTGCACCGCCAGCCCGGCACGCACGATCAGCCGGTCGAGAGGTTCCGAGACTGGTTCGGCCGGCACGAGCCGCACCGTACGGCCGTGACGGTGCGGACACGTACCGTACGGCCCCGAAGCAACTCGTTCGGCCCTGCGATCGGCTCCGTCCGCCGAGTATCGAGCCGTGACGATCACGCTTCCCGGCCCGGCCGTGCCCGCACCGCCCCGCCTGCGTCCCGTCCTCTACGAGCCGCTCCCCGGCCAGGGCCCGCACGGGCCGCGCCTGCCGAGCCGCCGAGGCGGGAGCCGCCTGCGGCCGTCCCGCGAGAGATCGTCGAGGCCCACCGCGCCGCCACCCACATCCTGCGGCGCGCACTCGAGGTGCTCGACGGCAGGCGCCCACCGGCGCAGCTCGCGCCGTACTTCGCCCCCCGCCCCCTGCGCTACTGGCGGGCGGCCGCCGCGCAGCAGGCCCCCGCTCCCGCACCCGGCACGGGCGGCTGCGGATCTGCCTACCCCGCACCGGCGTCGCCGAAATCGCCATGACCTGCCACGTGGACGGCGCGATCCGCGCCCTCGCCGCCCGCTTCGAACACACCGACGGCCGGTGGCGCTGCACCGTGGTGCGGCTGATCTAGTGTCCCGAGTCGTTAATTATCCCGTAGCTGGATAGGCTTGGTGGATGCCGAGTCCTGTCGCTCCCGTGGTGGAACTGACCGATGAGGAGCGGGC
>MKJV01000063.1 GCA_001942185.1 Pseudonocardia sp. CNS-004 | reverse complement strand
CGTGCGCCATGCGGATCTTGCCCACGATCTGGGTCCACATGTGCAGGGTGTCGCGGGTGGGGGTCCAGTCCGAGACCCGCAGGCTCGGCCAGCCCGTCGTCGACAGTGTCATCGGTGTCATGTCCTTCGGGTGTGTGGGAGCGCGGTCAGTCCGTGACCTTGCTGGCGGACCGGTATTCGAGATGGGCGAGCTCCGGGTGGCGGGCCAGCCAGCCGGCGACGAACGGGCACACCGCGAGCACTCGGAGCCCTTCCGCCTGCGCCGATGCGATGCCTTCCCGGGCCAGCGACGAGCCGACCCCACGTCCTTCGAAGGCCGGATCGACCTCGGTGTGCACGAAGGCGAGGAGCTCCGACGTCCGTGCGTACTGGGCGAAACCGGCCAAGGTCTCGCCGTCGCGGGCCTCGAACCGGTTGGCAGAGCGATTGTCGGTCACGACGATCATGTGACGTCCTCCTCGTGGTCGGCTGTCGCGCCGGTCAGCGGTACTCCGGGTTGGCGTGGTCGGGGTGGGTGCCGGCGTCCCAGGCCGTGCGCTGGTTGCCGTAGGCCGGGAAGCCACCGGCGCGTCGGATCATCGACGCGAGGTGGAGCAGGTTGTAGGTCATGAACGCGATGTTGCGGTTGGTGAAGTCGTTGTCCGGGCCGCCGGAGCCCTCGTCGAGGTAGGAGGGGCCGGGCCCGACCTCGCCGAGCCAGCCCGCGTCGGACTGGGGCGGGACGGTGAACCCGATGTGCTGCAGGCTGAACAGGATGTTCATGGCGCAGTGCTTGAGCCCGTCCTCGTTGCCGGTGAGCAGGCAGCCGCCGACCCGCCCGTAGTAGGCGTACTGGCCGCGGGAGTTGAGCACCCCGGAGTAGCCGTAGAGCCGCTCGATCACCCGGCGGGTCACGGAGCTGTTGTCGCCGAGCCAGATCGGCCCGCCGATGACCAGGATGTCGGCGGCCAGCACCCGGGTCAGCAGCGCGGGCCACTCGTCGGTGTCCCACCCGTGCTCGGTCATGTCCGGGCGGACGCCGGTGGCGATGTCGTGGTCGACGGCGCGGAACTGGTCCACGGTGACCCCGTTCGCCTCCATGATCGCGACGCTGCGGTCGATCACGCCCTGGGTGTGGCTGCGGCCGGGGGAGCGGTTGAGGGTGCAGTTGATGTACGTCGCGCGCAGCCCGGAGAAGTCGGGCTCCTCCGGGACCGCGTCCGGACCGGCGGATCCTCGACCTCGTGCGGAGTGGCTCACGCGCCGAGTCTGAGACGCCGCGGCCCCTGCCGCATCGGCCGGTCAATCGGTCGGTCGGGGCTTCCGTCGCCGGGCTCGCAGGGAGAAGGCGATTTGCGGAAAGCGCAAACTGACTCCATGGGCGACGAACTCGATGCCACCCTCGATGCGGTCGGGCCACGGCTGCGCGCCATCCGCAAGCAGCGCGGCGCAACCCTGGAACGGCTCGCGGAGCTGACGGGGATGTCGGTCAGCACACTGTCCCGCATCGAATCGGGCCGGCGGCGTCCCACGCTGGAGGTACTGCTGCCCCTGGCACGGGCGTACCGCATGTCGCTCGACGAACTGGTCGGTGCGCCGGCGACGGCAGATCCGCGCATCCACCCGCGCCCGGTGAACCGCGACGGCGTGGTGTGGGTGCCGCTGTCGCGGGATCCCGGCGGTCTCCACGCGTTCAAACAGGTCCTGCCGGTACCCGCAAAGGTCCCCGAGCGGCTCGACCAGCAGGTGCACGAGGGCCACGAGTGGTTGTACGTCCTCGCAGGCACGCTGCGGCTCGCTCTCGGCGCAGAGGACTTCCTGCTGGACGCCGGTGAGGCCGCCGAGTTCGACACCCGTGTCCCGCACGCCCTCGCCAACGCCGGCAACAAGCCCCTCGAGCTGCTCATCATCTTCGGGCAGCAGGGCCAGCGGATGCACGTGCGCACGAGCTGATCCCAGGGCAACTTTTGCGGTTTTGACAAGCTTTGGATCAGGTCAGGCAGCGATCGGTTTGAGCCTCCACGAGCCCGGCGGACGTCCGGTGCCGTGAGGAGTGAGATCGACATGGTGCAACCGACTGCCGGCGTGACCGACCCGTCTGCGCTCGGCCCGCCACGACGGCACTACGCATCGGTGCTGGTGCTGACCCTGATGCAGGTGACGCTGGTGATCGACAACAGCGTGGTGAACGTCGCCCTGCCCGTGATCCGGGACGAGCTCGGCTTCTCCGCGGCGGGCCTGTCGTGGGTGGTGACATCCTACGCGCTGGCCTTCGGCGGGCTGGTCCTGCTGAGCGGCCGGGTGGGCGCGATCATCGGCCCCCGGCGGGCACTGCTGGTCGGGATCTCCGTCTTCGCCGCCGCGTCCGCCCTCGGCGGGTTGGCCCTCACACCGGGGATGCTGATCGCGGCACGTGTCCTGCAGGGCGTCGGCGCGGCCCTCGCGGCACCCAGCACGCTGGTGCTGCTGATGGCGATCACGCAGCCGGGGGTGCAGCGGGCGAGGGCGATGTCGCTGTTCGTCCTGTCGATCGGGCTCGGTGCCGGTCTCGGGCTGTCCCTGGGCGGTGCGCTGACCTCCGGCCTCGGGTGGGAGTGGGTGATGTTCGTCAACGTTCCGATCGGGGCGCTGGTGTTCTTCGGCGTCCGCGCGCTGGTCCCCGAGACCGACCGCCACCGGGGGCGGCTCGACGTCGGTGGGGCGGTGTTCTCCACGATCGGCATGCTGGCGCTGGTCCACGGCCTGACGTCGGCCGCCGAACAGGGCTGGGCGAGCGCACCGGTGATCGCGTCGTTCGTGGTGGCCGGGGCCGGCCTTCTGGCGCTGGTGCTGACCGAGCGGCGTCACGGGGTGCCGGTGGTGCCGCTGACGTTCTTCACGAGCATGTCCGGCGCCGCTCCGCTGCTGGCGATGATGCTGATCCCGGCGGGCCAGTTCGGGTTCCTCTACTTCGCCGCGCTCTACACCCAGGGCGTCCTGGGGTTCAGCCCGCTGCAGACCGGCCTGTCGGTGCTGCCGTTCACGGTAGGCATGCTGACCACCAACCTGACGGTCAGCAGGTTGGTGACCCGCTACGGGGAACGTGTGGTCGGGTCGGCCGGGATGGTCGGCCTCCTGACCGGCCTGGGGTGGATGTCGCGCCTGACGCCCGACAGCGGTTACCTGGACGGGCTGTTCGGCCCGTTCCTGCTGCTGGGTCTGGGCGCAGGTCTCACGATCGCCCCGCTCACCGCGGTGATCATGCACAGCGCCCCGCGCGAGCACGTCGGGGCCGCCTCCGGCCTGAACCAGGCGATGCAACAGCTGGGCGGGGCCGCGGGGCTCGCGGTCCTGTCGACCGTGTTCGCGGGCACCGCCGCCGGGTCCGGCACGGCGATCGGCATCGCCACCGCGCTCACCGTCGCCACCGCCTTCCCGCTGCTCGCACTGGTGCTGTTCGCGGTATGGGCACAGCCGACCGCCGCCCGCTGAGCGCCCCCTCGCCGACCTCGCACGTCCGAGAAGAGGAGTACGCCGATGACAACCCCCGTGACCGAGACCTACCGCGCCGACTGGGAGGCGTGGCGGGCCGGCTGGGAGCAGTGGCTCGCACAGCCCCACAACTGGCTGTCCGCCGTGGCCGTGAACTGGCTCGACGACACGCCACGCCGGTTCGACAGGACGGCACACCACCGTCCTCGCCGACGCGACCAGCGGCGACACCACCTACCCGGCCGGGCGGCGCTCGACATCCCGGCCCCGGCCGAGGACGGCACCGTCACGCTCGACTTCAACCGGGCCGTCAACCTGCCGTGCGCCTTCGGGGACTTCTTCCCGATCTGCCCGACACCGCCGGCGACCAACCGCTACCCGTTCCGGATCGAGGCGGGCGAGAAGACGCCCGGCGGCGCTGCACCGGATCGCTGAACGGCCCTCGCCGCACTCGGCAACCAGACGCTCGCCGCCACGAATGACCGAGACACGGCGGGCGCGTCGGCGGCGTAGTAGCCGGCGGTGACGGTCGACCGCCCGAGGGTGGTGGTGGCGTCCGGGTGGTCGGCCGGGACGACCGCGGAGGACAGGGCCGTCCAGCAGGACGGGCAGCTGTACTGCCGGAACACCACGGCAGTGTCGACGTAGTCGGACGCGGTGGCGATGATCTGCGGCCCGGCCTCGGTCGTGCCACCGCGCCTCGCTGGCATGCTCGGGCCGGTCCGCTGCGCATCGACGGAGGTTCGTCCTGGCCGAACCCCCGCGAGCATGTCGATCCAAGGAGAAGGTCCGATGATGGCGAGCAGGACTGTGCGGGCCTCGGCCTTCGCTGCCGCGGTGACCGCACCGGCGGTCGAGCCGGCGACATGACCAGCGGCGGTTCGAGCGCAGCGCGACGATCGGCCGTGGCCGCGCCGCGCGGGACGGGTCTGAGCAGCAGGGTCGTCAGCGGTTCCGACGGCCCGATCGAGCGGGTGTGGGCGGCGGAGTGCGACCGCGCGACCGCGTTCAGCTCGCTGGCCTCCATCCGGTCGGCATCGGGTTCGCACGGTCCGGTGGCAGCACGGTGGTCCACCTGCGGGGTCCGGCGAGGAAGGCGACCGAGCTGTCGTGTCCCCGCGACTCCGAGTACTTCGGGGTGGACTTCCGGGTCGGCACCTACCTGCCCGCGTTCCCGCCCAGCAGGTTGTCGGACCTACGCGATGCGGTGCTCCCGGTCATGGACGGCGGCCGGATCCTGCTCGACGGGCAGGCCTGGGAGATGCCGACGCCCCAGAACCTCGACGTGTTCCTCGACCGCCTTCGGCGGGCCGGCCTGCTGGTCGTCGATCCACTCGTCGAGGAGATGTGGCACGGCGTCGCCTCCCGCAAGGTCCCCGCACGTACAGCGCAGAGCCGCTTCGCGCGCGCAGCCGGGCTTCCCCGCCGCACGCTGCTGGCGATCGAGCGGGCCCGCACGGCCGCCGGGCTGCTGCGCGCCGGCGCGGCGATCGGCGAGGTCGTCATCGCCGCGGGCTACCACGACCAGCCGCACTTGACCCGTTCGGTGCGTCGCATGATCGGTTACACCCCGGGCGAGTTGGCGCGGGGCGAGGCGTTCCTCGCGTTGTGATCTGCGGTTCGGTACAAGACTCCGCCCCTCGGTGACGGGTACGTTCTCTCGCGCACCAAGGTGATCAAACAAAGGAACAGTGTCATGCGCCGGATCGTGAACTCCACCTACGTCACCCTCGATGGCGTCATCGAGAGCCCTCAGGACTGGCCGTCGACGGGTGGGTTCAGCGAGGACGGCAACGCTGTGCAGGCCGAATTGCTCAAGGCCTGCGATGCGGTAGTGATGGGCCGACGCACGTACCACGTGTTCGCGCCGGTGTGGATGTCGCTCGCCGGCGATCCGCTTGCCGATCGGATGAATGCGATGCCCAAGTACGTCGTTTCGTCGACCCTGAAGGACCCGGAGTGGCAGAACACGGTCATCGTCGACAGCGATCCTGTTGCGGCCATCACCGAGCTGAAGGCGCAGCCGGGTGCCGATATCGTGCAGTACGGCTTCGGGCCGCTCGCGCAGGCGCTGATGGGCGCCGGCCTGCTCGACGAGCTGCATCTGTGGGTGCACCCGTTCTTCATCGGAGCCCGATCGTCGGACGATCTCCTGAATCGCGCAGGTTCAACCGGTCGATTCGCGCTCAACGAGACGCTGACGCTCAAGAACGGAATTGTCATCCTGAGGTATCGGTTCGCCGCGTGACAGGAGACAGAAGTGGATCTGCGCGGCTTCATCAGGCGATTCGACATGCCGACCGGGTTCACGGCACCGGCGCTGCTCGCCTTCGACGACATCCGAGCGTACGCGATCACCCGCGAGCATCTGCGTGACGACGTCGCGGGCATCAACGCGAGCATCGAGCTCATCCGCCGCACCCGCGGCGGATCGTGGCCGAGCGGCCCGGTCACCGAGGAGTACAACTACGTCGACCTCGTGTGGCACGAGTGCGAGTTCCGCGACGGAGAAAGCTTCACCTACGTCCTCTACGACGCTGCCGGTACGTATCTCGGCTGCTGTTACCTCTACCCGATGGGCCGTCGCCGGTCGCTCACCGAGGAGTTGCTCGCGTACGACGTCGATGTGAGCTGGTGGGTCACGCCACAGGCCTACGAGCGGGACCTCTACGCCACTGCACACCGCGCTCTGCTCCACTGGCTCGACACCGAGTTCCCGTTCACCGCACCGTTCTGGTCCAACATCGAGATACCGCAGCACGGGAGCTGAGATGGTGGGTATCTCCGACCGGGACTCCGAGCCACGCCACGAGACCGCCGAGCAGGAACATGCCGGCGCAGATCAGCATGGCCACGTCGAAGCCCCGGTCGAGGGTGGCCGGGTTGTCGGCGGCGTCCTGCGGCAACCCGGCGAGCAGCGGCAGCGCGGCGACCACGACCAGACCGGCGGCTCGGGCCACCCCGTTGTTGACCGCGCTGGCGATGCCCGCGCGCGTGTCGGGAACGGCGCTGAGCACGGTGGTGGTGATGGGTGGGGTGATGAGCGGGATGCCGATGCCGGTGAGGACGACGACGGGGAGCACGTCCGTCAGATAGGAAGATTGCGCGCCGACCCGGATCGCGAGCAGCAGCGCCACGGCACAACACAGCGAGCCGGCCGCCAGCGGCACGCGAGGACCGATGCGGGCGGTGAGCGCACCGGCCCGCGCCGACAGCGCCAACGTCAGCACGGTCAGCGGGAGCAGGGCGAGCCCGGTCGCCAGCGGGGCGTAGCCGACCGTGAGCTGCAACTGCATCGGCAGGAAGAAGATGAACCCGGCCAGCGCGCCGTACAGGAAGAAGCTGGCGAGATTGGCAGCGCTGAACTGTCGTGACGTGAACAGTCCGAGCGGCAGCATCGGGGCCTGGCTTCGGCGCTCGACCCGGACGAAGCCGGCGAAGGCGAGCAGTCCCACCGCTGCGGCGGTCCAACCGCCATCGAAGGGCTGGATCAGTGCGTATGTCACGCCACCGAGGCCCACCGCCGCCAGTAGCGCGCCCGCCACGTCGAACCGGTGAGCGGGGCGGCCGTCCCGGCTTTCGGGCACGTGACGGGCCAGCAGCGCTGCGATGACGATCGCGATCGGGACGTTGACCAGGAACACCCACCGCCAGCCCGCGGCGTCCACCAGCGCGCCGCCGACCAGCGGGCCGGCAGCGCCGGCCGTCCCGCTCAACCCCGACCACCAGCCCACTGCACGGGCCCGATCGTCGGCGTGGAACGAGGCCTGGACCAGGGCCAGGAACCCGGGACGATCAGCGCTCCGCCGACGCCTTGCAACACCCGCCCCGCGATCAGCCAGGCCGCGCTGGGCGCGAGACCGCACAGCAGCGACGCGGCCGCGAACCACACCACGCCGATCAGGTAGACCCGCCGCCTCCCGAAGCGGTCGCCGAGCCCGCCGCCCAAGAGGATCAGCGCGGACAAGACCAAGGTGAACGCATTGACCGTCCATTGCAACTCGGCCAGGGACGAGGCCAGGTCGCGCCCCAGCGCAGGCAGGGCTACGTTCACCACGGTCGTTTCCAGCAGCACCAACCCGGAGCCGAAGGCGGTCACCGCCAGTACCCACCTGCCAGTGGGTTCGGACAGCCGGACGCTCGTCGAACGCGGCTCCGGCGCCGGAGGTGCCGGTCGGTGGGAGCGGGAGTCGGCCATGCGCCGATGGTTCGCTGCCGCGCCAATCCGATCAACGGACGACTTCGCAACAAACGATTCGTCAGACAGATCGATCAGGGTCGGTCATGGAGCTTGATCAGATACGCATCGCGCTGGTGCTCGGGGAGGAGTTGCACTTCGGCCGCACCGCGAGCCGGCTCCGCATCTCCCAGTCGCGGGTGTCCCAGCGGCTGGCCGCGCTGGAGCGCGAGCTCGGCGGCATGCTGTTCGACCGGACCAGCCGCCGGGTCCGCCTGACACCGCTGGGCGTGCGCTTCCGCGACGAGGTCGGCGCTGCCTACGAGCAGTTGCTCGCCGCCGGTCGATCCGTGAGCGACGCCGGGCGGCGGCTCGCCGGGGAGATCCGGATCGGCTTCACGCCGACGACAGCCGGCAGGGCGCTCGCCGACTTCGTCCGGGCCTTCGAGCGCCGGTATCCCGATGTTTCCGTGATCCACCGGGAAGTCAGCTTTGCGCAGCCCTACGACGGTTTGCGCAGCGGTGAGATCGACATCCTCCTGATGTGGCGGACCGGGGCCGCGGGCGGCGACCTCACCGAGGGGCCGGCGATCGACCGGCAGGAACGCGTGGCCATGATGGCGGCCGACCACCCGCTGGCCGGGCGCCGGTCGATCTCGACGCTGGAGGTCGACCGCTGGGTGCTGATGGTCAACTTCGCACCGGCCCAGGTCCTCGATGCGATTCTGCCGCCGACGAACGTCGAAGGAACACCGATCCCGCGGGTGCGGGTGGAGACCTCGATCAGCACGATGGCCGAGTACGTCGCACACGTCGCGAAGGGCTCGTTCGTGCATCCCACGGTGCGGTCGTTGTCCGAGCTGGTGAACCGCGACGATCTGACGTACGTCCCGTTCGACGACCTTCCGCCGATGGACCTGTGCCTGGTCTGGTGCAGGTCCCATGAGAGCGCCACCATCCGCGCCGCCGCGGCGGTCGCGGAGACGATCGATCTGCCTCCCGGATAGGGGGGAGGTTGCCTGCCCGCCATCTCGGTCCGTCCCGGCCGGCTCCGGTGAAGACTACGTGACCTGCGTCTCCGGTCGCCCCAACGGCTCGGGGTGCAGCCGGGGCCCGGAGACCGGTTGGCTACTGCTCGTCGTCGATGAGGTGTCGCCGCACGGCGGCGAGCAGGCGTTCGGAGAGATCGTCGCCGGTGGTCGCCCTGGAGAGGACCACGGCTTCGTACACCTTCGTCATGCGGCCACACCTTCCGCCGCGACTCGGCTCTCGGGCGCCGCGTCGTCCGGCGCGTCGCCGGGTCGCGGAACGGCCGCGCACGCGACCGCGCCGACCAGTGCGACGAGAGCGAACACCCCGACGTTGATGCTGAGCCCTGCCCCCGCCGCGACGAGCGCGCCTCCGAGGATGGGCCCGGTCACCGCGCCCAGCCGGCCCACGCCGGTGCTCACCCCGAGCGCGGTGGCGCGCTGGCCGGCGCTGTAGTGGGTGGCGATGTATCCGTAGATCACGACCTGGTTGCCGGTCGTGGCCGCACCGGCCACGAAGACGAGGACGAACAGCACGGCGGTCGGCAGGGGCACGGCGATCAGGCCGAGCGAGAGCACCGCCGCGAGGAACAAGGTGGTGGCGATCCACCGGCTGCCCCAGCGGTCGGCGAGCGCCGAACCCGTCAGGCCGCCGACCACCGCGCCGAGGTTGAGCACGAGCAGGAACGCCAGTGCCGAACCCAGCTGGTATCCCGCGCCGCGCATCAGCTGCGGCAGCCAGGTGTTCAGCCCGAAGACGAGCAGGAAGCTGCAGAAGTTGGTGATGACGAACAGCGTCAGGGCCAGGAGCATCCTGCGCGCGAGCAAGGTGCGCAGACCGCTCTGCTGCGCGGGTCTCGGCACACCCCGGGCGCGCCGCACGAAGTTGGGCGATTCGGGGAGCAGCCACAGGCTCAGCGGGACGAGCGTGACGAGCGGCAACGCGCCGAAGGCGAAGAGGGCCCGGAAGCCGAGCGGCTCGAGGAACACCAGCGCGGTCACCGCGGCGAGCACGCCGCCCACGGGGAACCCGCACAGCATGAGGGCGTTGATGAAGTGCCGTCGCGTCACCGGCGCGACCTCGATGACCAGGCGACGGCGGTGGGCGGGATGCCGCCGAAGCCGAGCCCTGCGAGGAACCGGAACGCCCCGAGCGACCACGGGTTCGGGGCGAACGCCGACAGGAGCATCATCACGGAGAACCACACGAGCGAGGCGATGAAGAGCCGCCGCCTGCCCAGCAGGTCCGTGAGGGGCCCGGTCATGACGGCGCCGATGATCGCGCGACGAGGGCGTAACTGCCGATGGCGCCCGCTTGCGTCGGCGTCAGGTTCCAGGCCTGGTACTCGAGCAGCTTCGGCACCGCTGATCCGTAGACGATCAGGTCGTAGCCGTCGAACACGATCGCGGCGAACCCGAGCGTCACCGCGGCGACCACTGAACGGCGTTGGACGGACGGCGTCGTCATCCACGACCTCCTTCGTCGGCCCGCACACTGCGGGAGTGCACAGACGGTAGAAGCGCTGCTACGTGAGTGTCAATGTTCCGACATTAGTGAAATCAGGAGTGTTGAGACATTGACGCTGTTGTCACGTCGCCGTATCTTCGGACCCGACCCGAGGGACGCGTGAGGAGGACGATGCGGATGACGACAAGGTCCAGCGCTTCCCTGGGCGTCGCCCGCCTGGTCGCCCTAGGGCAAGATGGCCCGGACGGCGCAGTGGGCGACTCGACTGGGGCAGCGATGGCACGGCAGCACAGCCGTCGGCGACTCGTGTCCAACGAGCTGCTCGAGCACTCGGCGCGGCTGTTCGCCACGCAGGCTACGCCAACACCTCCTTCCAGGACATCGCCGACGCGATGGGCATCAGCCGTCCGGCGCTGTACCACTACGTGAGCAACAAGGAGGAGATCCTCGCGGCACTCGTGCGGGATGTCCTCGAACGCGTCGTGCAGATCCTCGAGCAGGCCGGGTCCCGAGAGGACCTCGACGAGGACCAGCGGGTCGAGCACGCGCTGCGCCGGATCGCGGTCAACAACGCGCGCAACACGACCCGGTTCCGGCTGCTGGACCGCAGTGAGCCCGACCTGCCGGCGGAGATCGCCGAGATGCACCGAGCGGCGCGCCGGCGGGTCCTGGAGCTGTTCACCGGACTGATCGAGGATGCGGTGCAGGCCGGCCGGTTCCGCCCCCTTCCTGCTCGCACCGTTGCCCTGGGCATGCTCGGGATGGCCAACTGGGTCGCCTGGTGGTACCGCGCGGACCACGACGGTGACGCCGAGGCGGTGGCCGACATCCTGGTCGACCTCGCGATGTCCGGTGTCCGCCGCGACGGCGACCGCCAGGTCCAGCGGGGCCCGTGGGCCGCGCTCGCGTTGCTGAAGGAAGACGTCACCCATCTCGAGAGCGCCCTGTCCGCGGCGCTGCCCTCCGAGTCGTCACCGTCCGCGGACTCGGATCCGCGGAACTAGCCCACTCCCTCCTGCTCCGCCACTGCCGGTGCCCGGCCACACCTGAGGTTGACAATGATGTCGAAATATCAACATGAGACGTCCTTTTCGGACGAGCGGGTTGCGCGCTACCGCCGCGAGGGCCTGTGGACCGGCGAGACGCTGGCCGATGCGCTGCGTGGTGCAGCGCGCGCCCACCCGGACGTCACCGCGCTGGCCACGGTGGACGCCCGGCTGACCCACCGCGAGCTCGACGAGCTGACCGAGGACTTCGCCGCCGGGCTGCTGACCGCGACCGTGCTGCGGCCAGGGGATCGCGTGATGTTCCAGCTCGGGAACGTGCTCGAGACGATCGTGGCCTACTACGGCTGCATCAAGGCCGGGATCATCCCGGTCTGCACCCTTCCCCAGCACGGGGAACGCGAGATCGGCCTGCTCGCCGCGCACACCGGCGCCCGTGCCCACATCGTGCAGGCCGACTTCCGCGGCCGGGACCTGGTCGAGTCGGCTGTCCGGTTGCAGCGCGAGGTCGACGTGCTCGACACGCTGATCGTCGCCCGCGGCCCGGCACCCGTGGCGGCCCGCTCCGCAACCGGCTACGACGCGCTACTGGAGGCCGGGCGCAGCCCGCGGGCCCGCGCGGTCCTGGCCGGGGTCCGGGTCGACCCGGACGGGCTGGTCGTGCTCCAACTCTCCGGGGGCACCACCGGGCTGCCGAAGGTCGCGCCCCGCCGGCACGAGGAGTACGTCTACAACTCACGCATCTGGGCCGAGGCGCTGGAGCTGACCCCCGCGTCCGTCGTCCTGCACGCGCTGCCGATCATGCACAACGCCGGCACCGCGGCCGCGCTGCAGCCCGCGCACCTGGTCGGCGGCACCTGCGTGGTGGCGCCGGGAGCCGATCCGGGCGCGGTGCTCGAGCTCATCGCGGCCGAACACGTCACCGTCATGCCCGTCGTCCCGCCCGCGGTGGCGATCCGCCTGCTCGAGCACGATCGCGCCCGTGACACCGACCTGACCGGCATCGAGCGGTTCGTCCTCGGCGGGCAGCGCCCCAGCGTCGAGCTGATCGACCGCCTGGAGCGCGAGCTGGGCATCCGTGGTCAGCAGATGTTCGGCATGGCCGAGGGGATGTTCCTCCACACCCCGCCCGACGCCCCCGAGTGGGCTCGGCTGAACACCGTCGGCACGCCGATATCCCCGGCCGACGAGGTCCGCGTGCTCGACGTCGCAGGCGAGGACGAGGTGCCCGACGGGACGCTCGGCGAGCTCGCCTGCCGCGGCCCGTACACGATCACCGGCTACCACCGCGCTCCGCAGCACAACGC
Source organism: Pseudonocardia sp. CNS-004 (assembly GCA_001942185.1). Lineage (GTDB taxonomy): Bacteria > Actinomycetota > Actinomycetes > Mycobacteriales > Pseudonocardiaceae > Pseudonocardia. The sequence goes on along the minus strand of MKJV01000063.1, from coordinate 142,280 downwards.
GAACGCGTTCACCTCGGACGGCTTCTACCGCACCGGCGACCTGGTCACCCGCCACGTCCTCGACGGCCGCCCGTTCTACTCCATCGACGGGCGCATCAAGGACGTCATCAACCGGGGCGCGAGAAGATCCACGCCGAGGAGCTCGAGGAGCTGCTCGTGCGGCACCCCGACATCCGCAACGCTGCCGTGGTCGCCATGCCCGATCCCGTTCTGGGGGAGCGGATCTGCGCGTACCTGGTCGTCACCGACGGAGCGGAGCGCCCGACGGTCGCTTCGCTGGCGGCGTTCCTCCTCGGCAAGGGCCTGGCGAAATTCAAGCTGCCCGAGCGGGTCGAGATCGTCGACGCGTTCCCGCTGACCAACGTCGGCAAGGTCTCGAAGAAGGCCTTGCGGGCGGATGTCGAGCAGAAGATCGAGAAGGAGAGCGTCCCCGCATGAGGCTTCAGAGCGTCGCCGTGCTCGGCGGTGGCCCCGGCGGCTGTACGCCGCACGCCTGCTCAAGCTGGCGCACCCCGGCGCCACCGTCCGGGTCTACGAGCAGGCCGTACCGGAGAAGACCTTCGGCTTCGGTGTCGCGGTGGCCGGGCGGACCCAGCGCAACCTGGAGGAGGCCGACGCGGCCAGCCAGGCGGACATCATCGCCGCCGGCCGCCGCCACGACATGCGCATGGTCGTCGGGGACCGGGCCGCCCGGGTGCACAACGGTCCGTTGATCGGTATCGCCCGTACCGAGCTGCTCGCGGTGCTCACCCGGCACGCGCAGGCGGCCGGGGTCGAGCTGCACCACGGCGGCGTCACCGCCTCGACGAGCTCGAAGACGCCGACCTGGTCGTCGCCGCGGACGGGGTCAACAGCCAGACCCGCACCGACCACGCCGCGGACTTCGGTGCTCACATCGACGTCGCCGACGGGCTCTACCTCTGGGCCGGCGCCGACTTCGCCCTCGACACCGCCATCTTCGCGCCGGTGACCACCGCTCACGGCACGTTCGTCACCCACGCCTACCCCTACGCACCCGACCGGAGCACCTTCCTCATCGAGACCGACGAGGCGACGTGGCGGGCCGCCGGGTTCGACGTCACGACCGAGGCCACCGGGCCGGACGACTCGGACACCACGGCGCTGGCCTACCTGGAGAAGGCCTTCGCCGAGCACCTCGACGGCCACCGGCTCATCGGGAACCGGACGCGCTGGCTGCGGTTCCGCACCGTGCACTGCGATCGGTGGACCCGCGGGAACGCGGTGCTGCTCGGCGACGCCGCCCACACCGCGCACTACTCGGTGGGCTCCGGCACGAAGCTGGCGATGGAGGACGCCATCGCCCTGTGCAACGCCATCGCCGAGGCCTCCGACCTGCCCACCGCGCTGGCCCGCTACGAGCGCGAGCGCCGACCCCAGGTCCAGCGGATCCAGGAGCTCGCCCGCCGCAGCATGCTGTGGTGGGACTCCTTCCCCCGCCGCACGCACCTGCCCGTCGACCAGCTCATGGTCGCCTACATGACCAGGACCGGGAACGTCGGCCTGCAACGCTTCACCGACACCAACCCCGACATCGTCCGGCGCGGCCTCGCCCAGTTCGCCGACGTCGATCCCACCGAGATCCCGGTCGACGGGGTCGCGGACTGGGTGCTGGGTCAACCGCTCACCCACGTCGACCGCCGGTGGGCCGGCAGGGTCCTGCCCGCCACCGACCGCGACCGCCTCACCACGCCGCTGCCCGACGACACCGCGCCTCCGCCGCCCGGCGCCGACCTCGCCCGCGTCGTCGTCACGCTCGACAACCCCTGGAGCACCGCCGCCGACGCCCTGGTCAAGAAGCTCCACGACCTCGCCCTCGCCGGCTGGGCGGGCTTCTGGCTGACCGGACCCGCCGACCGGCACCACCTGCTCACCCGCCTCGACCTCGGTGAGCGGCTCCGCGCCGAGACCACCGGACTCGTCGTCGTCGACGGGCCGAGCAGCTTCCTCGACGACCTCGCGGCCGGCATCGCCGCCGCCCGCACCGACCTGGTGTGCCCGATCACCACCGCCGACCGACCGACGAACGCATGAGGAGGTTCCACCGATGACCGACACCAGCATCCGGCCGGAGCACCGGGTGAAGGGCGTGGACCACGCCGCCTTCCCCACGTTCGACCCCGCCGCCACCGTGCGGTTCTACCGCGACACCCTGAAGTTCCCCGTCGTGCACTCGATCTGCGCGGCCGGCTGGGGCCCGGACAACCACCCCGACTTCATCCACTTCTTCTTCGACATCGGCAACGACGACCGCATCGCGTTCTTCTACTACTTCGGTCACGAGCCCGTCGGCGACCCGACGCCCGCGGGGACGCCTGGGCCCGGCTGCCCGAGGGCACGCCTGCGTTCTTCGCGAACTCCCGCCACCTGGCGATTCACGTCGACTCGGAGGAGGACCTCCTCGAGTACCGGCGCCGCCTCGACGAGAGCCAGTGGCCCTGCGAGATGCAGGTCATGCACGAGACCATCGAGTCGATCTACACCCACGACCCGAACGGGTACATGATCGAGATCACCCGGGCGTTGCGGCCGGTGACCCCGCAGGAAGACCTCGACGCCGAACTGACGATCGAGGCCCTCTGCGACGTCGCGACCGGAACCGAGTCGTCGCTGGACAAGCTGCTCACCCGCAAGGCCGAACTGATCGTCGAGCGCGCCGCCCGCTGGGAGGCCGACCGCCCGGCCCTCGCGCCCACCGAGGCGGTGACGGAGTGACCGCGATCTTCGTCCTGGACGTCCCGGAGAACCGGGGCGTGGTCCAGGTGGCGGAGGAGGATGTCCTGCTGCAGGTCGAGAAGGTCGGACCGTACTTCCGGATCGCCCTCGACGGACCTGACGGGCCACCAGCCGACCCCGGTGAGGACGTCGGACCGGGCCACACCAGCACCGAGGACCACATCATCATCGACCGCCGGTCGACCGGGTGCCGCCACGCCGTCTGGTACTCCGCCCTCGCAGGCCTGCAGGACGCGCGCGTGGTCCAGCACGACAAGAACGCGCTGCGCGTCGTCCGGCGCTCATGACAGGACTGGCGATGACCGAACCGACCCTTCACCCCAGCCTCGGCGGTACCACGCGTCCGCACCACCGCATCGGGCTCGTCGTGCCCAGCTCGAACACCACCGTCGAACGGGAGTTGCCGGCCCTGCTGCAGCGGCACCAGGACGCCGGGTTCTCCTTCCACTCCTCCCGGATGCGGATGCACACCGTCTCGCCGGAAGAACTGCGCGCCATGAACGCGCAGCGCGAGCGGTGCGTCGACGAGATCGGCGACGCGGGCGTGGACACCGTCCTCTACGCCTGTCTGGTCGCCTGATGGTGCAGGGCCACACCGACGGCGTGGGCGAGCACGAGCGGACCGAACGCGCCGTCGTGGACCAGCTCTCCCGTCGGGGTCTCGCCCCGCAGGTCACCTCCAGCGCCGGCGCGCTGGTGCACGCCCTGCGCGCGACCGGTGCGCAGCGCGTCGCCCTCGTCATGCCCTACCTGCGCCCCGTCGCCGAGGCCGTCGTGGCCTACTTCGAGGCGGAGGGGATCACGGTCGCCGACTGGCGCGCCCTCGAAGTCGCCGACAACGCCCAGGTCGGCTGCATACCCGGCACCACGGTCCTCGACGCCGCGCGCTCCCTGGACCTGTCCGGCGCCGACGCGCTCGTCCTGTCCGCCTGCGTCCAGATGCCCTCGCTGCCGCTGGTCCACGGCCGCCGAGGACGAGTTCGGGCTGCCCGTGCTGTCGGCCGCCACGGCCGGCGCGTTCACCCTGCTCGACCGCCTCGGTCTGCCGGTCCACCTCCCGGGTGCCGGGCGGCTGCTGACCCGGGACGCGAAGGCGGGTGTCTGACGTGGCCACCAACCCCGGCCTCAACGTCGACTGGTACCCCTCCGAGCTGCCCACCGGCACCGGCATCCACCTGCAGACCAGCGTCACCGTCGACGACAACGCGGCCAGAGGCACCCTCTACACCCCGCCGGGTCGCGAGCCCCGCGACACCACCGTCATCGTGATCATGCACCCGCGGGTCGACATGTCGCGCCACTACCTGATCCCGGCCCTGCTCCGGGCCGGGCACGCCGTCTACGCCGTGGCGGCCCGCGACGCCGGCAACGACCTGCGGCTGGTGCACGAGCAGACCCTCCTCGACCTCGGTGCCGCACTGACCTGGCTGCACACCCTCGGATTCCGGCGCACCGTCGGCCTGGGCAACTCCGGCGGCGCCGGGCTGCTCACCTACTACGTCCAGCAATCGCAGAAAGCTCCCGAGAACCGCATCGCCCGCACTCCCGCCGGCGCCCCAGCCACCTCGACAAGGCCACCCTGCCGACCCTGGACGCCCTCGCGTACGTCGCGCCGCACCCCGGACAGGGCACCCTGCTCAGCCGCTGCATCGACCCGTCGGTCACCGACGAGGACGACGCCTTCTCCGCCGACCCCGCGCTCGATCCCTTCGACGAGAGAAACGGCTACCGGCCGGCACCGGAGAGCTCCGGCTACCCGCCCGAGTTCGTCGAGCGCTACCGCGCCGCCCAGCTCGCCCGCATCGCCCGCATCGACGCCCGGGCCCGCGACCACGTCGCCGAAGCACTCGCCGCCCGCAAGAAGGCCAGAGCGGGCGAGGGCACCGCCGCCGACCGCCACCGGGCCGGCACCGCGAGACTGATCACCGTCTGGCGCACCGACGCGGACCCGCGCGCCATGGATCTCGGTCTCGACAAGTCCGACCGCGGCTACGGGTCGGTCTACGGACCCAGACCCGAGGTCACCAACTACGGCATCGTCGGATTCGGGCGGCTCACCACGCCCGACGCGTGGCTGTCGACGTGGTCCGTGCACTCGTCGAACGCGACGATCGCCAAGGCCGGCCCGGACGTGACCCTGCCGAGCCTGCTGGTCGCCTACACCGCCGACAACTGCGTGTTCCCGAGCGACTTCCAGGCCATCGCCGACGGCATCGGCAGCACCCACAAGCAGATCGAGTCCGTCGTCGCCGACCACTACGGGAACCCCGTCGGACCCGGTGAACACCGGCGCGATCACGCTGCCGGGCTGATCGACCAGTGGCTGCAGAGCCTGGCGTAACGCTGCGTTGCACTGCTGCGACGTCCCGTACCTCTGACCCATTGCTTGGGGGTGTGCGGTGGCAGCGGGAACCCGGGCGAGGATCCAGCTGCACGGGCGGTTCGCCGTGCGTGTCGACGGCCGAGTGGTGGAGCGCGACCTCCCCGGCCGGCGGGGTCGGCTGCTCGTCGCCTACCTCGTCGCGCATCGATTGTCCGCGGTGGACCGTGCGGCCTTCGTCGAGGTGCTCTGGCACCCGGCCGACCCGGGATGTAGCGCGGGTGCCGGATTCACCGTCCTGCTGTCGAAGGCGAGGGCCGTGCTGTCGCCGATCGAGATCCGCGGCCGGGGGAGCCTGCAGATGGTCCTTCCGCCGCACTCCGTGGTGGATGCGGACGTCGCCGCGGCGGCATTGCACGATGCGGAGGCGGCGATCAGCCGGCAGGACTGGCCGCTGGCGTGGACCCAGGCGCTGAGCACGCTGTTCGTGACCCAGCGGCAGTTCCTGTCCGATCTCGATCATCCCTGGGTCGATGAACGGCGCCGCGCAGCGCAACACGACCACGAACGTGCACTGGCCTGCTATGCGGAGGCGTGCCTGCGCATCGGTCCCGCCGAGCTGGCCGGCGCCGAGCGCAGCGCGCGTCGGCTCGTCGAGCTTCAGCCGCTGTCCGAGGTCGGGTACGGCCTGCTGATGCGTGCCCTCGCCCAGCGTGGCGACCATGCTGCGGCAGTCGGGGTGTACGGCCGGCTCAGGCGGGTTCTGCGTGACGATCTCGGGGTCTCTCCGAGCCCGACGACCCAGGACCTTTTCGAGCAGCTCCTCTGACCACACCCCACGGCAAGGTTTCGCCAACCTCGATGTCAGCTCCCTGCAGGGACGGTGGGGACCTGACGGAGACGAGAGGGATGAGGAGGCGCCATGAACCAGGTGAACTGCGAGTGCGGATTCTCGGTGCGAGACGGGGACGAGGACCGGGTCGTCGAAGTGGTGCTGCAGCACGTGGCCCGGACGCATCCCGAGCTCGCCGAGAGCGTGACTCCTGCGGTGGTGCGGGGCTGGATCGAACTCGTTCCCTAGCCAGAACCCCACAGGGCCTACGGGCGGGATCCCACCCCGGTCGCGAACTCGTGGGTGCGCCCGCGCCGACTGGTGGCCGGCGACAACGGCGGCGTGTCCATCCCGGTGCCCGTGCGCAGACCCTCGAGGAACTCGGCGACGGCGTCCAGACCGCTGTGCCGGGGCTGCCACCCGAGCTCCTCGCGGGCCCGTCCGGTGCTCATGATCGGTATTCGCAGAACGGCGTCGAACAGGTCCGGGGAGGCCGGGACCAGGTGCATCCGCCACGCCGCGGCGAGCCCGGCACGGACCGGCGGGACGGGGACCCGCAGGCGCCGCGCCCCCAACAGCCGTGCCAGCCCGGCCCCGTCGACCGGCGGGTCGGCCGCGAGGTTGAACGCCCCCCGCACGGGTCGCACGATGGCCAGCCGGTAGGCGTTCGCCGCGTCGTCGGAGTGCAGGGCCTGGACGCGCAGGCCCGGCATGTCCGGCAGGACGGGCACCCGGCCGGGCCGTAGCAGCCGGTGGGGCAACAGCGGCCCGGCGAAGAGCCGACGCTGGGCGATGGCCGACTCGCGCTTGAAGATGAACCCGGGACGCATCCGCACCACCCGCATGTCGGGGTGGTCCCGCTCGATCACGTCCAGCACCGCTCGAGGTAGGCCTTCTCGCGCGGGTAGCTCGACGTCGGCCATCCGTCGGTGGGCCAGCGCTCGTCCACCTGCCGGTCTCCGGGACCGGGGGAGTAGGCGCCGACCGAGGAGGCGTACACGAGTGCGGGCACGCCCGCCGTCGCCGCGGCCCGGAAGACCCGCATCGAGCCGACGACGTTGTTCTCCCACGTCAGGACGGGGTCATGGGTGGGTTGGAAGAGCCATGCCAGGTGCACCACCGCGTCGGCGCCGCGGAAATGCCGCTCGAGGTCCGAACGGACGATGTCCGACGGCGCCCACTCGGTCTTCGGCGGGTTCCAGGCCGGGCGCCGGCGCGCCATCCCCAGGATCGAGGTCACCGCCGGGTCGGCCGCCAACGCCGCCACGAGACTGGTGCCGACGTTCCCGGTGGCGCCCACGACCACGACCCTCATACGGGCCCGGGTTTCCGTTGCAGGCGTTGCGAAACGTGCCGCCCGAGGTCTGCGTGGGGAGCGCTGCCGCGTCGGGTCATTGCGCGATCACCTGGGGCGAGATCACCTTGAGCTGCGCATTCGCCCACCGCATCTGCCGCAGGACCTGCGGATGGCAGGCCTGGACCAGCTCGAGGAGGGGTCGCTGCTTCATCGCCTGTGCCGCCTGGCCCAGCAGCTCCCAGTCGAGCGAGAGGCCTGCGGCCTCCTGGTGGATGCGGCGCAGATCGGCGAGCAGCAGCAGGCCCGGTTCGCGGCGACGCCCGAGCAGCGAGCTCGCGCGTCGTGCGAGGACAGGAGCCCGCAGCGGCTCCCACCTGGGTTGGGGGTTCAGCCGCAGGCCGTGGGCGGCGCCGGCTTCGGCGAGCCTGCGGACGTGGGTCTGCGACCACGTGGCGACGTCCCGAGCCACGTGGAAGATCTCGTGGTCGACCCGGTGCCGATCGGCGAGTGCGAGCAGGTCGCGGGCCATGCCGATCTCGGAGCGGTGCAGCTCGCGGAGTATGAGTGGCAGCTTGCTCACGGGGCACCCCCGGCGTCGCCGCTCCGGGTTCCTGCCGAGGCATCCGCGGGCGCGTTCCGCGCGTCGTCGTCCACCACTCGCGTCAGGCGGGCCGCTGCCGTCTTGAACAGCGGTTGCTTGGAGGCGGGATCCCAGTCGGTCATGGTGAGCTCGTTGGCCGCGCGACCGTGCTGGTCTCCCGGGCCGGAGCCGGTGGTGTCCCAGTAGCCGTAGTGGAACGGTACGAAGAGGCAACCCTCACGGATACCGCCGATCCGCACCCGGGCCCGGATCGCACCGCGCGGTGTGGTGACCTCGGCCAGGTCGCCCTCTGCGATGCCGAGCCGCCGGGCGTCCGCCGCCGCGCACTGCACCCACACCTCCGGCGCCGCCGCCTGCAGCTGGGGCGCCCGGCCCGTCTTCGTCCGGGTGTGGAAGTGGTAGATCGTCCGCCCAGTGATCAGCGCGAACGGGTGCTCGTCATCCGGCCGCTCGTGCGCGGGCACGTACTCCGCGGCCTTGAGAACGGCCTTCGCCTGCGGGTTGAGCGCCCGGTACTCGGTCTCCTCCAGAGGTGCTCCGGTCAGCAGGTCGCGGCCGTAGCTCTCGCAGTCGTCCGGGGCGCTCCAGAACCGCCCGTCGGTGTAGAGGCGTTCCGTGCCGTCGGGGTGCTCGGCGTTGCACGGCCATTGGATCCCGGACGGAGCCTTCTGCAGGGCCGCGTGGCTCAGGCCGGAGTAGTCACACGGCCGCCCGGCGCTGCACGCCGCCCACGCGTCGAAGGCCGACTCCGCGTCGTGCCACTGCGGGAACGGTTGGCCGTCCTTGTCCCGGAACCCCATCCGGCGGGCGTAGTCGAGGAAGATCTCGAGGTCCGGGCGGGCCGCGCCCGGTGGGTCGACGGCCTTCTCCGACAGGTGGACCGTGCGGTCGGCGTTGGTGAACGCGCCGGACTTCTCCCCCCACGTCGCGGCCGGCAGCACCACGTCGGCGAGCTGCGCGGTCTCGGTCAGGAAGATGTCCTGCACGACCAGGAACAGCCGCTCCTGCGACAGGATCGACCGGATCCGGGACAGCTCCGGCATCGACACGGCGGGGTTCGTGCCGCTCACCCACAGCAGCTGGATGGAGCCTTGTTCGGCGTAGCGGAACATCTGCATCGCGTGGGTCGGCGGTGCCATGTGGGGAATCTGCATCGGGTCCACGTTCCAGTGCCGCGCGAGGTCCGCGACGTGCGCATCGTTGTTCCAGTTCCGGAAGCCGGTCAGATCGCCGTCGGCGCCGCATTCGCGGGTGTTCTGTGCGGTGGGTTGGCCATTCATCTGCAGGATCCCGCAGCCCGGGCGGCCCAGCATTCCCCGCAGCAGGTTCAGGTTGTTGACCTGGACCGCGGCCGCCGTCGCCTGGTGGGACTGGTAGAAGCCCTGCAGCACCGTCGACAGGAGCCGCTGCGCCTCGCCGAGCACCCGCGCCGCCGCCCGGATCTGCGCCGGGATCGACCCCGCAGATCCGCCCGACCTCGTCCGGCGGGCAGTCCTGCACCCGCTTCTCCAGCTCGGCGAACCCCACGGTGTGCGCGTCGATGTACCGCCGGTCGACCCAGCCGTTGCCGATGATCTCGTGCAGCAGCCCGTTCATCAGCGCGAGGTTGGTGCCCGGCAGCGGTGCGAGGTGCACGCCTCCGCTCTCTTCCGCGGCACGTGCGACGGGGGTGTCGCGCGGGTCGACGCAGACCAGGCGCGGCGGGTCGGCGCCGACGAGCCGGTCCTGGATGCGCATCCACAGAACCGTCTGCGTCTCGGCCGCGTTGTGCCCGAACAGCGCGATGACGTCGGCGTGGTCGACGTCGGCGTACGAACCGGGCTGGCCGTCGCAGGCGAACGTCTCCTTGAGCGCTGCCGCTGCCGTCGCCGTGCACAACCGCGTGTTGCCGTCGAGGTGGTTGGTGCCGACCGCGCCGCGCGCGATCGCGGCGAGCGTGTAGTACTCCTCGAGGAACAGCTGCCCGGTCGTGTAGAAGCCCATGGCGGACGGGCCGTGCTCGGCAAGCAGCCGCGTCGACTCGGTGACGATGCGCCCCATCGCCGTGTCCCAGTCGGTCTCCTCGAGCTCGCCACCCTGACGGACCAGGGGCCGGTGCAGCCGGTCCGGTGACGCGTTCGCCTGCCAACCGAACAGGTCCTTGGGGCCCAGCCGACCCCTGTTGACCCGGTCGTCCGCGCGGCCGCGCACCCCGACGATCCGGCCGTCGGTGACGGCGATGTCCATCGCGTCGCCGTTGGAGTGCAGGATCGATGCCGATCGCACCCAGCTCTGCACGTCCTGCAGGGCGACGCCGTCGGCGAGCTGCAGGTCCACCCGGGCGGGCCAGTCCTCACCGGGTCGGTAGGGGGTCCGGTCCCCCCACGGCCGCTCGATCCGGTCCGTTCCTCGCATGGGCGCCTCCTCGGCGGGATGGCCGGCCGCCACCACCACCCGGCGGAGTACCCGGCGGCCGGGAGCGCAAGCGAGCGCCTGCGATGCATCGGTGGCAGCACATCGGGTAGCCGATCGGCATGACCTCCACCGGCAGGCCCCTCGCGCTCGTCACCGGCGCATCCAGCGGGATCGGTCTCGAGCTCGCCAGGCAGTTCGCCGACAACGGTTTCGACGTCGTGGTCAACGCCGAGGACGCCCGACTGGACGGCGCGGCGGCCGAGCTGCGCGGCACGGGTGCCGAGATCACTCCGGTGCGCGCCGACCTGCGCAGCGCCGACGGGGTGGAGCACCTGTACAGCGCTGTGCGGGCGACCGGCCGCCCGCTGGCCGCGGCGGCGCTCAACGCCGGCGTCGGGCAGGGCGGCGCGTTCCTCGACACCGACATCGCGGACGAGCTCGAGATCGTCGACCTCAACATCACCTCGACGCTGCGGCTGGCCAAGCCCGTGCTCCAGGACATGATCGCCGGGAACGGGGGCAGGGTGCTGATCACCTCGTCGATCGCGTCCACGATGCCGGGCACGTACCAGGCGGTGTACAACGCCTCGAAGTCGTTCCTGCAGTCGTTCGCCGAGGCGCTGCAGAGCGAGCTTCGCGACACCCCCGTCACCGTGACGTCGCTGATGCCCGGCCCGACCGAGACGGACTTCTTCCACCGTGCCGACATGGACGACACGAGGGTCGGCGCCTCGGACTCCAAGGACGGCGCGGCGCAGGTCGCGCGGCAGGGTTTCGAGGCCTTGATGAAGGGCGAATCCCGCGTGGTCGCCGCAAGCGTCGGCACGAAGGTGCAGGAGGCGGTGGGCAAGGTCGTCCCCGACCGGCTCAAGGCGGAGGCGCACCGGAAGATGGCCGAACCCGGATCCGCCTCGCACGAGAAGGAATGAGGCAGATTCCGCTGTCGGTCTCCGGGGTAGCGCATCGGGCACCGGCACCACATGGAGGTTCGAATGCGTGCAGTGACGTGGCACGGACGGCGGGATGTCCGCGTGGACACGGTGCCCGACCCGGTGATCGCAGACCCGGAGGACGTGATCGTGCAGATCACCTCGACCGGTCTGTGCGGCTCCGACCTGCACTTGTACGAGGTGATGGGTCCGTTCCTCTCGGAGGGGGACATCCTCGGCCACGAGCCGATGGGCGTGGTCGCGGCGAAGGGGGCCGCGGTGACCGCGCTGGACACCGGCGACCGGGTGGTCGTGCCCTTCAACGTCTCCTGCGGCACCTGCTGGATGTGCGAGCAAGGCCTGCACTCGCAGTGCGAGACCACCCAGAACCGCGAGCAGGGGATGGGGGCCTCGCTGTTCGGCTACACGGCGCTCTACGGCCAGGTGCCCGGTGGGCAGGCCGAGTTCCTGCGGGTCCCGTTCGGGAACCGGTTGCCGATCAAGGTGCCCGCCGGCCCACCCGACGACCGGTTCGTGTTCCTCTCCGACGTGCTGCCGACGGCCTGGCAGGTCGTCGAGTACGCCGACCCACCGCGCGGAGGCAGCCTCGTCGTGCTCGGGCTCGGACCCATCGGGGACATGGCGTGCCGGGTCGCCCGGCATCGCGGCATCGAGACGGTGATCGGGATCGACCTCGTGCCCGAGCGCCTCACCCGTGCCGCCCAGCGGGGCGTGACCACCATCGACCTGCGCGATTCCGGCAAGGACACCGTCGACGCGGTGCGTGCGATGACGCACGGCCGCGGCGCGGACGCGGTGGTCGACGCCGTCGGCATGGAGGCGCACGGCGCCCCGTTCGGCAAGGTGGCGCAGCGGCTGGTGGGTTTCCTGCCGGACGCGCTGGCCGCGCCGCTCATGAGGACCGCGGGCGTCGACCGGCTGGCGGCGTTCCAGCTGGCGCTGGCCCTGGTGCGCCGCGGCGGGACGATCTCGCTGTCCGGCGTCTACGGCGGGATGGCCGACCCGATCCCGATGCTGCAGCTGTTCGACAAGCAGGTGCAGCTGCGGATGGGCCAGGCGAACGTGCACCGCTGGGTACCGGACATCCTGCCGCTGCTCACCGACGACGACCCGCTGGGCACCGAGGGCTTCGCCACGCACCGGGTGCCGCTGGAGGACGCGCCGGACGCGTACGCGATGTTCCAGGAGAAGCGCGACGGCGCCGTGAAGGTGGTGTTCGACCCGGCGATGAACGGCTGACGAGGTCGGTGCCCACCTCCCCCTCGCCGTCAGGCCGCTCCTTCGCCACGAACCTCCGGTGCGTGGTCCGGTCGCTTGATCAGCTGCTTGCTGCTGTACCGGAAGGCCCAGAACCCGGCCACGGCGACCAGTGCGGAGAGCGGGGTGCCCATCGCGATGCGGGCGATGCCCAGTCCGCTGGTGCTGTCGGCGAGGTAGAGCCACTGCTGGATGGCGAACCGGGAGCCCAGCACGGCGGCGGCGGCCAGTGTGGCGAGGATGTGTGCGCGCATCACCGACCGCTCGGACTGCCACCGGTACTCGCCCGCGTGCAGGAAGTTCCAGATGATGCCGCTCACCGGCCGGCGGATCAGGACCGAGACGACGGCGATGACGAAGCCGGCGAAGTAGGCCCAGATCCCGAGCAGGAAGTAGTTCTTCGCCGACCCGGTCAGGGCCACGATGGTGGCGGCGACCGCGACACCGACCAGGCCTGCGGCCGCCGAGGTCCAACGTTCTCCGCGGATGATGCGGATCACGGTCAGTGCCCCTCCCACCGCGACGGCGATGCTGAGCGTTGTCGCCAGCGGGAGGAACAGGTTGGCCGTGACGAAGACGACGATCGGGATGGTCGAGTAGACGAACCCCCTCCGGCCGCCCATCCGGTCCAGCACCACCCGCTCCCGCGTGGGGGCGGGTTCCGGGGGTGCGAAGGCTGCAGGAGTGGGATGTTCTTGGTCGATCAGGTCCTGGTTCCGGTTCTGATCCGGGTGCTGCTGGTCGGTCATGATCGATCTTTCCTCGGAGTGGGGCGCGTCAGGCCTCAGCCGACGTCGCGGTCACGGCTCCAGCCGCAGCGCCAGGGACGGGCAGCCCTCGACCGCCTCTGCCACCTCTGTTGCCGCGCCGTCGGGAACCAGCTGGGACAGCAGGACGAGCCCGCCGTCGTCGTCCACCTCGAACACGGTGGGGGCGATGGCTCGCAGATCCCGATCCCGATGCATCTGGACCTGTCGACAACGATCTTCATGCGTGCGCGGTCCTCGTGGTCGCGGCGCCCAGCCGGACGTGCATGCGCCGGATCCCGGGCACCATGGTCGAGCGCATGCGCAGTACCTCGCCCGCGAGCTCGATCCGGGTGAAGCGGGCGAGGAGCTCCTCGAAGAAGACCCGGGCCTCGAGTCGTGCCAGTGACAGCCCGAGGCAGGCGTGCTGACCGGTGCCGAAGGCCAGGTGCGGGTTCGGCCTGCGGGTGATGTCGAACTCCTCGGCATCATCGCCGAAGATCGCCTCGTCGCGGTTGGCGGCGCCGTAGAGCAGGACGACCGGCTGATCCTTCCGGATGACCTTGTCGCGCAGGGGGACGTCCTCGGTTGCCCACCGGGTCATGTGCGTGACCGGGGAGATGAAGCGCAGCATCTCCTCGATGGCGGTGGGGATCAGGCTGCGGTCGTCGAGGAGCTTCTGCAGCTGGTCGGGGTGGTTGATCAGGGTGAGCGTGCCCAGGGAGATCAGGTTGCGGGTGGTCTCGTTGCCTGCGACCAGTAGCAGGTGCAGGAATGCCATGAGCTCGTCGTGGGACAGGCTCTCCCCGTCGACTTCGGCGTCCATCAGGATCGAGATCAGGTCGTCGGTGCGCCCCTCGGTGCGCAGGTCGATCAGGTGCTGGAAGTACGTGGTGAGGATGCCGAACGCCTCCCGCGATGTCAGGGTGATGTCGGGGTCGGCTGAGCCGACCGACGCGTCGGACCAGGTGCGGAACTGCTCCCAGTCCTGGTGCGGCGCGCCGAGCAGGTCGGCGATGATCCGGGTCGGGACGGGCGCGACGATGCCCTCGGCGTAGTCCAGCTCCACGCCCGGTTCGGCGCGGTCGAGGGCGTCGCGGACGATCTCGCGGATCCCGGGCTCCATCGCGTTGATGTGCCGCGGGGTGAAGCCTCTCGAGATGAGCTTGCGCATCGCCTGGTGACGTGGCGGGTCGGTCGTGATCAGCATCGGGCGCACGTCGTCGGTATCGGTGTTCGGGCCCGGCATCAGCACCCCCCGCGCGGAGGAGAACAGGTGCGGCCGAGTGGCGATCCACTTGATGTCCGCGTAGCGCGTGATCCCCCAGAAGCCGCCGTTGGCGTCGGTCCAGTGCACCGGCGAGTTCTCGCGCAGCTCCCGGTAGACCGGTGCCGGGTCACCGATGAAGAAGTCGGGCAGGTGGATCGGCGGGTTCAGATCCATCGGGCAGACCCCTTCCGGTGGCGGTTCGGGCGGTGGCGCGTGGGGACGAGCAGCAGCGTCGTTACGATAGGAGGCACGTTACACGTAAATTGGCGGCGCGCTACATGTAATTCCACATCGTGGGCAGACTCCGCCGCCCCGTCCGACGAGTTCGGTCGCAGGCGGCCGGCCGAGGGACATCGGGGCCGAGTGCGCGTAGGTTCGCGGCCGGGACGCGCGAGACAGGAGCGGGGCAGGGCGATGGTGGGACGACAGCGGCTCGAGGACCGGATCCTGGATGCAATGGCGGTGCTGCTGCACACCACCGAGGGCTACCTCGACGAGCTCGCCGCCACCTTCTCCGACGGCCTGCGCCGCGGCACGATCGCGCCGCTGATGCTGCTGTACCGCGTCGGCCCCTTGCGGGTGTCGGAGCTGGCCGAGGCTCTGGGCCTGGATCGCACGACCGTGACGCGCCACCTCGACGAGCTGGAGCCTCGCGGTCTGGTCGTCCGACGGCCGGACGAGCGCGACCGTCGTGCACTCGTCGTGAGCCTCACGCCCGCGGCCGTGGAGCACCTGGACGCGATGCGGATCAGGAACCGGCAACGCATCAAGCAGGTCTGCGCCGACTGGACGCCCGAGGAGCGTGAGATGTTCGGGCACCTGTTGCCCAGGTTTGCCCAGGAGAGCGCACCGATCTTCAACGGTTCGTCCAGCACGCGGGTCTCCGCGGCCAGGCGACCGGTCGCCGGTCGCTGAACGACGCGGTGCGCTGCGCTCGGATCGGATCACACATTGCCGGGCGAAGGCTCTCGTGTCTCACCCCTCTCGGGTGGGGCGCGCGGACGTGGAGTCGGCGAAGGTGGGAACCGGAACGCCGGATCAGGAGCAACTCCGATGCCGTCACAGCCAGTGCGGGCCGTGCAGCCGCGCATGTTGCGACACCCTGCCGAGGGCCCGTTCTTCGTCGTCATGGTCGTCCTCAACGTCATCGCCGTCGCGGCGATCCTGCTGGCTGCGGTCGTGTTGCCGTTCGTGCCGCACGAGCTGCGGGAAACCGGCGTCGGGATCGGGATCCGGAGCGCTCTGATCGGGTTGCTGCTGCTCGTCCCCGCCCTGATCGTGATCCGCGAGACCCAGCGGGCTTCGGTCCGCGGAAGCGCGGTGAAGCTCTCGAAGAGCCAGTTCCCCGACCTGCACCGGGTCGCCGACGACCTCACCGCGGCGTTGGTCCTGCGGCGACGGCCGGAGATCTTCCTGACGAACGGCAACGGGACGCTGAACGCGTTCGCCGCGCAGGCAACGGGCTACGACTACGTCGTGCTGTCCAACGAGCTGTTCGCCAACCTGTACAACCACAACCGGGAGGGACTGCGGTTCATCCTCGGCCACGAGATGGGGCACATCCGCCTGCACCACGTCTCGCTCTGGTACCAGATCGCGGTCGCCTATTCCCAGCGGATTCCGCTGCTCGGGCAGACGCTGTCCCGCCTGCGGGAGTACTCGTGCGACCGCCACGGCGCCTACTTGTCCCCGCGTGGCGAGAAGGGGTTGGTCCTGCTCGCGTCGGGCCGGTACACGGAGAACGACGTCAACGTGGACGAACTCGTGCAGCAGGGCCGGGAACTGCGGGGTCTGTGGGTCGGGCTCGCGCAGCTGCCGAGATCGCACCCGTTCACCGTCCGCCGCCTCGAACGTCTGTACCGCGCCGGTCTGTTCACCGGCGGAGTCACGGGCGCCGGGACGCGAGCCGGGCTGCCGGCCGCGCCGGGGTCATGACCGCGGGCCGCCGGGCGCTTCTGGCTCACCCCGCCGGGGCGATGCCCGTCCGGGTGCGGGAGTGCACGGTGCGCGGCGACCGTCGGAGCGTCCGATCGGGAGCCGAGGTTCAGCGATGGCAGACGAAGCAGGGGCGGCACCGCCGGTCGATGCGACCGAACAGCTCCGGTCGCCGGCGTACGCGCGGCTGTTGGTCTTCGCGGCGGTCATCGGCGCGCCCGTGTCGGCGGTTGCCTACTACTTCCTGCAGCTCGCCGAGGCGCTGTACCACTGGGTCCACCTCGAGCTGCCCCATGTCCTCGGGTTCGCCACCACGCCGCTGTGGTGGCCGCTGCCCGTCCTCGGGCTCGCGGGCGTGCTCGTCGGCCTGACGATCCGCCACCTACCCGGCCGCGGTGGTCACTCCGCGCTCGACGGGTTCGCCCATGGTGCGCCGACGCTCGTCGAGCTGCCGGGCATCTTGCTCACGGCGCTCGCCTCGTTGGGCGCGGGCGCGGTGCTGGGACCGGAGGCACCGCTGGTGGCGCTCGGTGCGGGCCTCGCCGTGCTGGCCGTGCGCTTCGCCCGTCGCGACGTTCCCGCGCCGGCTGCCGCCGTCGTCGCGGCCGCGGGGAGCTTCGCGGCGATCAGCGCCATTCTCGGTTCTCCCCTCCTCGGCGCCTTCCTCCTCATGGAGGCCGCCGTACTGGGCGGGCCGATGCTCGGGGTGGTACTGCTACCGGGACTGCTCGCGGCCGGCATCGGATCGTTGATCTTCATCGGGCTGAACCGGCTGACCGGTCTCGAGCCGGTGGCACTCGCGCTGCCGCACCTGCCGCCGTTCGAACGCCCCGATGTCGCGCAGTTCGCCTGGGCTCTCGTCATCGGTGCGATCGCCGCGGTCCTCGGATCCGGCATCCGATGGATCGCGTCCCGCCTGCAGCCCCACGTCGAGCGTCGAACGGTGCTCCTCACGGCGGCGGCCGGGCTCGCCGTCGCCGGGCTCACCATCGCGTACGCGGTCGTGACCGCGCGCGATCCCGGCGACGTGCTGGGCTCCGGACAGGAGACGCTGGGGCCGCTGCTGCAGCACGGCGCCGGCTACCCGCTCGGTGCGCTCCTGATGCTCGTGGTGTGCAAGGGGCTCGCGTACAGCCTGTCGCTCAGCTGTTTCCGGGGAGGGCCGGTGTTCCCGGCGATGTTCGTCGGCGCGGCCGGCGGGATCGCGCTGTCGCACCTGCCCGGGTTGCCGATGGTCGCGGGTGTTGCCATGGGGATGGGCGCGATGTGCGTCGTGATGTTGAAGTTGCCCTTGACGTCGGTGCTGCTGGCCACGCTGCTGATGTTCGAGAACGGCGTGACGGTGATGCCGCTGGTCATCGTCGCGGTCGTCGTGGCGCACGTGATGTCCGCGAGGCTCACGGGCCCGGAGGCCGCAATCGGCTGAGTCGTCGACCGGCGAGCCGTCGACCATTGCCGGCCCGCCGACGGAGGCGGGCCGCGCCGGGCCCGGTGACTGATCCGCGGAACGGCCCGTCAGGTCGGGTTGTGCCAGTGCTCGCCGTCGGGGAGCAGCGCGTCGGCCTCCTCGGGGCCCCAACTGCCGCGGTCGTACCGGTGCACGGGGACGGCGTCGCCGAGTACCGGGCCGACGACGCGCCACGCCGCCTCCACGGTGTCCTGCCGGGCGAAGAGGACGCGACGCCCGTCGAGGGCGGCCCCGATGAGGCGGTCGTAGGGGCGCATCTGGGAGTGGCCGTGCTCGGTGAACACCAGGTCGTTCAGCTGCGGCTCGGCTGCCGGACCGGGTTTCTTCCCGGCGAGGGTGAGGGTGATCCGCGTGCTGGGCCAGATGCGGAACCGGAGCGTGTTGGTGACGTCGGCAGCGGCCGCTCCGAACATGGCGAACACGTCGTAGGGCACCGCGCGGAACCTGATGCTGACCTCCGTCGCGGTCACGGGCATGGCCTTGCCGGCCCGGATTAGGATGGGCACGCCCGCCCAGCGCCACGAGTCGAGCGTGAGCCGGACCGCGACGTAGGTCTCCACGGTCGACAGCGGGTCGACGCCGTCCACCTGCCGGTAGCCGTCGTACTGGCCGCGGACGGTGTCCGCGCGGGTCAGCGGGCGGAGCGCGGACACCACGCGGGCCTTGGCGTCCAGCCACGACTCCGGCCCGGAGCCGTCCGGCGGGTCGGCGAGCACGGTGGCCAGCACCTGCAGCATGTGGTTCTGCAGGACGTCGCGGATGGCGCCGGTCCCGTCGTAGAAGCGGCCGCGGTCGGCGACGTCGAAGGCCTCGGCCATCGTGATCTGAACGCTCTCGACGTGGTCGCGGTTCAGCAGGGGCTCGATCACCGAGTTGGCGAACCGGGCGACGAGGACGTCGTTCAGCGCGTCCAGACCCAGCCAGTGGTCGACCCGGTAGGCGGCGTCCTCGGGGAAGTACCGGTGCATCGTCTCGTTCAGGGCGACGGCGCCTTCCAGGTCGCGCCGAACGGTTTCTCCACCATCACCCGGACGCCCTCGGCCCGGCCCACCCCGGAGACTCCCGCGGCGATCCGTCCGAACAGGAACGGGGGCACCTCGAGGTAGTACAGGGCACGTCGGGCCTCGCCCATCTCGCGGGCCATCGCCGCGTAGGTGGCGTCGTCGTCGAGGTCCCCGTCGACGTAGCGGAGCAGGCCGAGCATCGCGGCGGCCGCCGGCGCCCCCGGGTCGACCCGGTTCTCCCTGAGGGACCGTGCCGCGTAGTCCCGAAAGCGGTGGAGGTCCCAGCCGCTCTTGGCGACCCCGATGACCGGGGCGTCGAGCACACCCCTGTCCACGAGTCCGACCAGGGCGGGGAAGGTCTCGAGCCTCGCCAGGTCACCTGTCGCCCCGAAGACGACCAGGGCGTCCGTACGGCCGTCGAGCACGGTGCCTCCTCGGAAAGGGCACAGCATGCTGCTGCCCGCGGTGGCGGTGCGTCACCTCGCCGGGGTGATGTGTCGGCCGCCCGCCCCCGGGACAGTCACACGTCATGACAGAAGCAGAGATCGCCGACCACGGGTTGATCGGCGACTTCCAGACGACGGCGCTCGTCAGCACCGACGGGTCGATCGACTGGTTCTGCTGTCCGCGCGTCGACTCGCCGAGCGTGTTCGGAGCTCTTCTCGACGACGAGCGCGGCGGGCACTTCAGGGTGCGACCGGCGGGACGGGATTTCGGGTCGAAGCAGATGTACTTCCCGGATACGGCCGTGCTCGTCACGCGGTTCCTCACGGAGGCCGGCGCGGGCGAGGTCGTCGACTTCATGCCGCCGTCGGGACCGGGGCCGACCGGCAACCACAGGCTGGTGCGGATGCTGCGTTGCGTCCGCGGCCGGATGAGCTTCGAGGTCGACATCGCCCCGAGGTTCGACTACGGCCGCAGGGCGCACCGCACGGAGCTGACCGAGCACGGGGCCGTGTTCGGCACGGATGCCCTGACGCTGACGTTGCACGCGGTGCGGGAACCCGACGACGCGCGGCTGGCGCAGGTGCGCGTGGACGAGGGTGACGTGCACCTGTCGATCGACCTGACGGCCGGCGATGTGCGCGGTGTGGTGTTGGAGGCGGGGGCGGACGGCCCTCCGCAGGAGATCCGGGTGGCGGAGTTCCAGCAGCTGTTCGACGACACGGTCGCGTTCTGGCACGCGTGGCTCGCCCACTCGACCTACGCGGGGCGCTGGCGGGAGGCCGTGGAGCGTTCGGCGATCACGCTCAAGCTCATGACGTACGCGCCGACCGGCGGCCTCGTCGCCGCCCCGACGTCGAGCCTTCCCGAGCAGGTGGGTGGGGAGCGCAACTGGGACTACCGCTACACCTGGGTGCGTGACGCGTCGTTCTCCGTGCACACCCTGCTCCGGCTGGGCTTCACCGAGGAGGCGGCGCAGTTCGCCGCCTGGCTGCGTGACCGCGTCACCGAACAGGCTGGTGGAGAGGGCGACCCGCTCAAGATCATGTATCGGATCGACGGTTCCTCGGACCTGAAAGAGGAGTCGTTGGAGCACTGGTCCGGCTACCGCGGCTCACGTCCGGTCCGGATCGGCAACGGCGCGGCGGACCACCTCCAGCTCGACATCTACGGCGAGGCGCTGGACAGCATCCACTTCGCCGACGAGCGGGGGCTGACGGTCGGGCATCGCGGCTGGGTCGCGATCTGCGAGGTGCTGGACTGGCTCGCCTCGCACTGGGACCAGCCCGAGGAGGGCATCTGGGAGACCCGCGGCGGGCGCCAGGACTTCACCTATGGACGCCTGATGAGCTGGGTGGCGTTCGATCGCGGGCTGCGGCTGGCGGGCGCGCACGGCCGGCCGGCCGCCGTCGACCGTTGGACGCGGGCGCGCGATGCGATCTACGAGCAGATCATGACGAGGGGCTGGAACGCCGAGCGCAACGCGTTCGTCCAGCACTACGCCACCGACGTGCTCGATGCCTCCCTGTTGAAGATGCCCGGCGTCGGGTTCATCGCCCCGCGCGACCCGATGTGGGTCTCCACACTGGACGCGATGCACGACGAGCTGGTGACCGACAGCCTCGTCCACCGCTACGACCCCGACGCCTCCCCCGACGGCCTGCGCGGCTCCGAGCACGTTCTCCCTCTGCTCGTTCCTGTACGTCGATGCGCTCGCCAGGGCGGGCCGGCTCGACGAGGCCCGGCTCGCCTTCGAGAAGATGCTCACCTACGCCAACCACGTCGGGCTCTTCTCCGAGGAGATCGCCCTCACCGGTGAGCAGATCGGCAACTTCCCTCAGGCGTTCACCCACCTGGCGCTGATCGACGCCGCGGTCACCCTCGACACGGCACTCGACAGCACGGCCAGGCGCTGACCACGTGGCCCGCCGGCCAGGAAGGTGGTGACGGTGTGTTGACCCGCGAGGAGCGGCGTGCCCTGCGCGCCATCGACGAGGCGCTCACCGCCGAGGACCCGAAGCTCGCCGAGCTCCTGCGTGAGCCGCCCGCGTTGCGGCGTTCACGGCTGCTGCCCAGGTTGCGCTGGGCGGTCGCCTCGGTCGCGACGTTCCTGATCCTCCTCGCCGTCGTGCTGTCGACCGCCTCGCTCCTGCTGGCCGGCATGATGACGTTCCTGGCGATCCCGGCGATCCACCGATGGGCCGGGTCCTCTCCGGCTCCCGGCGACACCTGAGCCACCCGCATTCGCCCGCCGGGGGTGAGCTCGACGGCACGGGCCGGCCCTACGGTCGGCGTGTGACCGCTCCGGCCGCCACTCCCGCCGGCCCGCCGATCCGTTCGCGGGGCTGGATCGAGGCCGCGAGGAGGAACCGAGGATGGCGCAGATGACGGACGGCCGGCCACGCAATCGGACCGCCACCGATGAGCCCCGCGCGACCCGCGAGCGGAGGGTGGCGTGGGGCCGGGCTGCCCGGTCCGAGGTACCGCGGTCGAGCCACGCGGAGTTCACCCTTGGCCCTCGCCGGCCGGACCCGGTGACGTTGCTCGAGGACCAGGCGGCGGCTCGGGTGCCGGAGCTCGTGCCGATCCGGTACGGCCGGATGGCGGTCTCTCCCTTCGCGTTCTTCCGCGGTGCCGCGCTGCCCATGGCGTACGACCTCGCCGAGACCCCTCGGACCGGGTTCGTCGTCCAGGCCTGCGGCGATGCCCACCTGGCGAACTTCGGACTGTTCGCCTCCCCGGAGCGGCGCCTCGTCTTCGACATCAACGACTTCGACGAGACCCATCCGGCGCCGTGGGAGTGGGACGTCAAACGGCTCTCGGCAAGCCTGGAAATCGCCGGGCGGGACAACGGCTTCTCGGCGAAGGAACGCCGGGCCATCGTCCTCGCCTCGGTCTCGGCATACCGGACCGCGATGCGGGAGTTCGCCGGACGGACGAACCTCGAGGTCTGGTACGCCCACGCCGAGGCGTCATCCATCGTGGGGAGGCTCGAACCGCGGCTCGGTGCCGGGCGGCGGCGCGCGCTCTCGCGAGGCCTGGCGAAGGCGAGGACCAGGGACAACCGGGGAGCGCTCGACCGGTTCGTCGTCCTGGACGACGGTCGGCCGAGGATCACCGGCGAGCCGCCGCTGATCGTCCCGCTGCGCGAGCTCCTCGGCGACGCCGCGGCCGACGAGGCCGAGCGGCAGCTGCGCGGCGTGCTCGACTCCTACCGGGAGACCCTGGAACCGGAGCGACGGATGCTGCTGGACCGCTACCGGCTCGTGGACTTCGCCCGCAAGGTCGTCGGCGTGGGCAGCGTGGGCACCCGCTCGTACATGGTGTTCCTGCTGGGCGACGACGCGCGGGACGCCCTGTTCCTGCAGGCGAAGGAGGCGGTCCCGTCGGTGCTGGAGCAGTTCGTCGGGCGGAGCGAGTACGACAACGCGGGCCGGCGGGTCGTCGTCGGGCAGCGTCTGATGCAGGCGGTGAGCGACATCTTCCTCGGCTGGGTCCGCGTGCAGGGGTTCGACGGGCAGACCCGGGACTCTACCTGCGGCAGCTGCGCGACTGGAAGGGGTCGGCCGAGGTCGGTTCGATGGTCCCGAAGGGGATGCTCGCCTACGGCACGTTGTGCGGCTGGACTCTCGCCCGTGCCCACGCACGGACCGGGGATCGCGTCGCCATCGGCGCGTACCTGGGGGCCGGGCCGGTGTTCGACCAGGCCGTCGCCGCGTTCGCCGTGGCCTACGCCGATCAGACGGAGCGCGACCACCGCTGCCTGCTGGACGCGATCGCGTCCGGACGGATCAGGGCCGAGCCCGGGCTGTAGGCGCCGGCGACCGCTACCGCACCTTCGACGAGGCCGAATCACCCGTGTCGGGCGATGCTGCTGCACGTCCGGGACGGACGATGTGACATCGCGGCGATCCTCCTGATCGGACGCTGGGCGTAGGCGCGCTCGCCGACTTCGAACATCAGCAGGCCCCGGAGCCGACCCGACCTTCTCCCAGGACATCAGCGAGATGCCGGCGCCCTCGGCCGCCCATGCGCGGCCCAGCCGACAGCCCTCGCCGCGCTGGGTGGAGTCGTCATGAGTCGTTCACCGTCACCCCGGCGGCGACGCGCGAGGTGGTCGCGGCGGCGAACGCGGCCGGCCGCTTCGCCATGGAGGCGATGTGGACCCGGTTCTGCCCGGCCGTGGTCCGGCTGCGCGAGCTGGTGGCCGACGGGGCGATCGGCGAGGTGCAAGTTGGTCGAGGTCACCGAACGCGTGGCGGGCGGGCACACCGAGTGCGACATCATGCCGCCGGCCGACACGGTGGCCGTGCAGGACGTGCCGGGCGAGATCGCCGACCAGCTGGGCGTGCGGGTGGTCGAAGGGCCCGCCGAGCTGGCGTGACCGTCCGGTCGTCGTCAGTCGGCCCGGATCAGCACGAGCGAACCCCTCGACCCGTCAGACCTGCGAGGGGTGGTCGATCTCCGCCGCCCAGCGCTCCGACCACGTGACCAGTGGTAGCAGGTGCTCCACGAGCTCGGCCCCCAGCGCGGTGAGGTGGTAGCCATCGGTCCGGCGACGGTGATGCGGGTCTCCCGCAGCACGCCGAGCCTCTGGCTGAGGACGCTCGACGACATGCCGTCGCAGCGCCGCTGGAGGGTGTTGAACGTCAGCGGGGCGTGCTCGTGCAGCTCCCACAGGATGCGCAACGTCCACCGCTGTCCGAGGACATCGAGGAGCGCCATGATCGGGCGCCCGGTGCGCGAGCCGCGGACCGGGCGGCCTGGCCCGGGTGTCCGGGGTGGGTTCATGACCTCGCACCCGTGCGACGTTCTCGCATGTGCATCGCCTCGTTCCGCGCACCGTCCACCGTGAGGGCTCGCCAGCGTATCCGGGCACCAGCTCCCGTCCCCGCCGCAGACGACCGCGGAGGCGGAAGGTCGGCGTGGCTGTTGACAGGTCCCGGGCGGTGGCGCAAGCTCGCTTCTAAATTCGAAGCACTCGCAACGGGAGACGGCGATGGATCCGGCGGTACGCGACCTGTTGGTGTCAGCCGCACCGGAAACGCTCCGGTCGCTGCTCGCTCCGTCGGTCACCTTCCACAGCCCGGTGGCGGACTACCGGGGCCGCGATGACGTCGCACATCTGCTCGCCACCATCGGCCGATGCCTGTCGGATCTCGAACCGGCGGCGCAATGGGCGACGGAGCGGCGTCGACTCGATGAGTTCACCGCCCACGTGGGGGACCGCCCGGTCAGCGGTGTGCTGATCCGTCGGGTGGGTCCGGGCGGACTGATCGAGGAGGCAACTCTCCTCCTGAGGCCGCTCGCGGTGCTGCAGGATGCTGTCGCGTTCATGCGGGACGCACTCCGCGACGACCCCTTGCCCAGCCTTCGATGACCGGTGACCGGGTGGGTCTCGACGCCGACCGCCAAGGCGGGGTGAGGTGGGTGGGCTGTGGTCAGCGCGGGTGTCCGAGGGGGGAATCGAACACCTCTGTGCCGGTGGATGACTCGGCGATGTCGAGCAGGACCTTCATGGGGGCGTCGTCGGCGCGCGCTGCGCGGAAGGCCGCGGCGGCGTCGCCCAGCGGGAAGACCGCCACCGGCAACCGGTCGAGGCCGAGCGGGTCGTCCGGGAGGAGTGCTACGGCCTCGGCGAGGTCGTCGCGGGTGTAGACCCGGGCGCCGAGCAGGCGCTGCTCGCCGAAACACACGGCTCGCAGGTCGAGGGCCACCGGATCCCCGTAGACGGCCACCAGCACGATCGTGCCGGTCTCGCGGGCCGAGGCGGGCAGCACGCCGGCGACGTCGGGATGTCCTGCCGCGTCGAAGACGATGTCCGCCCCTTCGGATCCGTTGGTGGAGCGGAACCACGTCGCCGGGTCGACGCGTCGGGGACGGTCTCGAAGCCGCAGTCGGCGGCGATCTTCCTGCGGCTCGCCTTCTGTTCGACGACGACCGTTCGCGCGGCACCGGCCTTGCGGGCGACCAGCGCGACCAGGATGCCGATGGGGCCCGCGCCGAAGACGAGCACCGACTCGCCTCCACGCACCTGCGCCCGAGCCACCGCGTGCACCGCGACGGCGAGGGGCTCCGCCCATGCGGCGCGCCGAACCGGCACCCCGGGCTGCACCGGGACGACCCGGTCGGCCGGCACCGCCATGTGGTCGGCGAGGCCGCCCGCCGCGTCGATCCCGAACAGTTCGAGCTCGCGGCACACGTGTGATTCCTGGTGGCGGCAGGCCCAGCAACGGCCGCAGCTGATGAGCGGCTCGACCACCACCCGGGTTCCGACGGGCGGCCCGTCCGGGCCCGTTCGCACGACGATGCCGACGATCTCGTGGCCGAGCACCAGGGGAGCGGCCGCCCGGGGGTGCTTCCCCGCGACGATGGAGAGGTCGGTTCCGCAGATGCCGCCGTACTCCACCCGCAGGAGCAGCCATCCGTCCGGCACCCGCGGGTACGGGACGTCGCGCACGTCGACGCGTCCCGGACCGGTCCAGACAGCGGCACGCATGGTGGCGTCCCACGACACGGCGTTCGTCACCATGGTCAGGGCTCCTCGGGTCAGCGGCGGAACTGGTCGACGTAGTCGGCACCCAGGCCGTTCGCCGTGTAGTGGGCGCGGCACATGTCCAACTTGGTGAAGGCGTCCTCGTAGCCGACCTGACGGCCGTCCTCGTCGAGGTAGATCATCGCGCCGCTGATGTTGAAGAAGGTGATCATCTCTTGGCAGTGGTCGGGGACCCGCAGGGTGTGGATCTCGCCGGGCGGTTCGTAGACGAACCCCCCGGTGCGAGCCGTCCAGTCGTGCTCGTCGTACTTCCACTCGCCCGCGATGACGTAGCCGACGACGATGCCGGGATGCCGGTGGCGGGAGACGATGCCCGACTTGGTCACCTTGAGCAGGTTGCACCACTGGCCGGTGACGGTGTTGATGAACAGCGGGCGGAAGAAGACGCCCGGGGCCTGCGGGACCCACACCCGGTCGTCGTCCGGAATCGCGTCGACGGCGATCTCCAGCGGGATGTCGGTCGAGACGGTGATCGGCTGCATGTGGAGTTCCTGTTCTCTTGGTTGGCCGGTGATCGGGACGGTGGGCCAGTGCTGCAGCTGTAGATCGGGATGTTCGTGGGCGGCGTGCTCCCCGCCGGCGAGCGGTCGGTGTCGTGAGTGCCGCCCCTCTGATCCGCAGGTCGGTACGGCACGGCCGAATCGTGCGTGTTGCCGAATCGACCGGCCTCCCTCGGGGCGGGGCGGTGATCAAGGCGGAATGGTCGTCAAATGATCTCCAACAGCGACCATCCGCCCTTGATCGCTGCCGTGACGTGCCATTATGGGCCGATTAGTACCTGTCCGAGTTGACGGCCCCGGGGAACACGGGTTCGGTGCCCTCGCGCACCGCACGGATCCCGGCCTCGCGTCCGGCAGCGTCGCGCTGTGGGCCTCGACGTAGAGCGAGTGCTCGAAGATGCCCATGTTGTGCAGGTACCAGTCGTTCAACGCCGCCTTGGTGCCCTGGAGGGCGAACTGCGGCCCCTTGGCGAGCCGCGTCGCGATCTCGTTCGCGGTCGACATGAGGTCCTGGTGGGGGACGCACTGGCCGACCAGCCCGATTTCGGCGGCTTCCCGGCCGGTGATCCGGTTGCCGAGCAGGAGGTGGTACTTCGCGCGCGCCATGCCGATCGCGAGGGGCCACACGAGGGCGGCGTGGTCGCCCGCCGCGAGACCGAGCCTGACGTGGCCGTCGATGAGCAGCGCTCGCTCGCTGGCGATCGAGATGTCCGCGAGCAGGGCGATCGCCAGGCCTCCGCCGACCGCGACTCCGTTGATGGCGGAGACGATCGGCTTGCGGCACGCGATCATGCTGCGCACCAGGGTGCGGCCGTCGCGCGTGTCGACGCCCGGGGCCGGCGGGGTGACCACCAGGACCTGGTGCGCGCCAGGACGGGGGATCCGGCTCGCCGCGGCGGCCGTCGCGACGAGCGTGGCGATGGCGCTGCGCGGATCGCGGTGCGGACGTCCGGGGAGGCACCCGACGCGGTGCGGCGTAGTCACCGCCGCTGTCGAAGGCGAACGCGATCTCGGCGATGAGGTGCTGGATGGCGATGATCTCGCGCTCGGTCAGGCGGTCGCTGACCACCGGGTCTCGGGTCGTGTGCATGGGTGACTCTCCTGTGGACCTCGTGGGCCGAGCGGCTTCTCCCGGGCGGCGCGGCGACCCGGTCGGACCGACCTCTCCAGATGCCGCAACTCATCACCTCTCCCGCTCGGAGCCGGTGAGGGGTGTGACGCCGCTCGCTCGTCGGCACTCGGGCGTGCCTGGCTATGACGGCGCTCACTCTTCGTCACCCGGGCATGTCTGGGTATGGCGGTGCGACCAACCCTGCCGCGGCGAGGTTGTGCCGCGCTCCAACCGGACCCGGGCACCATGTGGTGTGTGAGAGCAGCGATCTATCGGAAGACCGGGCCGCGCGGGACGTGCTCGAACTCGTCGAGTTGGACGTTCCCGAGCCCCAGGCGGGTGAGGTGCGCGTCGCGATCTCGGCCTCCGGCGTGAACCCCACGGACTGGAAGGCCCGGGCCGGACTCACCGGCCGCGCTCCCGAAGACTTCCAGGTGCCGCACCACGACGGCGCCGGCCGGGTCGACGCGATCGGGCCGGGCGTCACCGGGCTCGCCGTCGGCCAGCGCGTGTGGCTCTACCTCGCCGCGGCCGACAACACCTACGGCACGGCCGCGGAGTTCGCGGTGGTACCGGCGGACAAGGTGGTCCCGCTCCCCGACAACGCGTCCGACGAGCTCGGCGCCTGCCTCGGTGTGCCCGCGCTGACGGCGGCGTACTGCCTCGGCGGCGACCCCAGCGCGGTGCGAGGGCGGACCGTCCTCGTCGCGGGGGGCGCGGGAGCCGTCGGGCACTACGCGATCGAGCTGGCGAAGCACGCGGGGGCCCAGGTGGTCACCACGGTCAGCTCGGCGGAGAAGGGCGAGCTGGCGCGTGCCGCGGGCGCGACCTCGTGCTGAA
Source organism: Pseudonocardia sp. CNS-004 (assembly GCA_001942185.1). Classification (GTDB taxonomy): domain Bacteria; phylum Actinomycetota; class Actinomycetes; order Mycobacteriales; family Pseudonocardiaceae; genus Pseudonocardia. Next base: position 114,001 of record MKJV01000063.1, on the reverse strand, counting down.
CTACCGCGAGGAGGACGTCGCGGAGAGGATCCTGGCGTCCGTCGGGCACGTCGACCGCATCGTCGAGGTCGCGCTCGGGGCGAACATCGACACCGACGCCGCCGTCATCGCACCCAACGCCGTGATCGCCGTCTACGCCGGGGAATCCGAACAGCCCAGGATCCCGATCCTGCCGTTGGCGGTGGCGAACGCGTCGATCCGGTTCGCGCTGATGTACACGGTCTCCGCAGCCGAGTTCAGGCGGGTGGTGTCCTGGACGAACGCCGCCATCGAGGCGGACGCGCTGTCCGCACTGCCCGTCTCCGACTTCGGCCTCAGCGACGTGGTCGCCGCGCAGGAGGCCGTGGAGAAGGGTGCGATCGGAAAGGTGCTCGTCCGCCCCTGAGGCCGTCCGGGCAGCCATAGCCAACCGATACTCGCGATGACCGCGGGCAAGATCCGAGGTGTCGGGTGCTCATGGTCGTCACGGCAGCCATGGACAACCGATACCCGCGATCATGACCCCGCCGCATGGATGTGTCGGATTCCGACGAGCCTCTCGTCCAGGCGGCCGAGCGCGCTATCGCGGTATCCATGTGTCGCTCTCGAGCCCGGTCAGCAACGCCTTGCTCGAACCGACAGCGTCGCAGAGGGCTGCATTGCGCGAATGGACGAGGAACCGTACCCGCCGGAACATCATCGTGCGCCGCGGGAAGACCTCGAGCATCCACGGCTCGAGCCTGCCCGCGACGGCCGCGGCACCGAGATCCTTCGCCGTGTGCAGCACGTGGCGGAACAGGAGGTCCTCGTTCCCGGGGGCCGCGGCGAGGCCCATGACGCGGTAGACGTCGCTCGGCAGCAGGGAGGCGATGTACCAGCCGACGGGCTTTCCCCGGGCGTCTCGGACGAAGGTCTTGACGAGCCGGCCGTTGGACCGGGAGCGGTCGATCTGGTCGAACAGCACGCCGAGCGACCCGGCGTCGAGGTCCGGCCAGAGGTGGAACTGCTGACGACCGAGATGGAGGTGGTCGATCAGGAGTTGCGGCGACAGCGGCTCCTCGGTGTGCCCCTCGACATCACTCGTACCGCCGGTGCCGGTGAAGCGGGAGTACACGGCATCCGGTGGCCGGCACAGGGGCCGGGCCAACGGCAGCCACCGGTGCCTGCCCCGTTGCCAGAGCGTGACGCCGACCGCTGCTCGCACCGGGTTCACGAGATGGAGCCAGGTCACCGAGCCGAGGTGGTACATGGAACCGCCGAGGCGTGTCCACATATTCTCGGTGGCACTCCCGGCGGTGTCGGTGATGGTGAGGTCCTGAGGGCCGGCCAGGTACTTCCGCAGCAGCAGGCCGCCGGCGCCGAGCTGTCTTGCTCGTGGTGCGACGACCAGCGAGCTGCTGCATGCCAGCCGGATGGGGGCCTCCCCGAACCGCATCCGGTGCACCAGCGAGCCGATGAAGCCGAGGATCTCCCCGTCGGAGCCTTCGAACACCAGCGAGGGAATGGAGGGATCCGACAGCGGCCGGCCGAGGAAGATCTGCTCGAAGGCCGTGCGCAACTCCTCGGTGCCGGCGACGTTCGGCTCTGCGAAATAGGTCTGGTACAGGGCGGCGACCTGAGGCAGATCGTCGGGCTGCAGGCTCCGGATGCGGCTCATCGCCGCGGCCCTGTCGTCCGGGGGCCGGCCAGCACATCTCCGGTGGTGAGGACGGCGTCGGGCGGCGTGACCGTGCCCGTGGCGACCTGCAGACGGCTGATCACGATCCACTCGTCCCGGGTGGCGACCCAGGCCTCCGCGTCGTCGCATCGTCCGACCGTGCCGGGCGGATCTTCCGCCGGTCGACCGGTGCGGTGCGCCCGTCGCACGGTGATCTCGAGGTCGTCGTTGCCCCGGGTGCGGGCCCGGCCCCACGGCGAGGTCCACGGGCCGTAGTCACACGCGCGTACCAAGCCGGCGACGTGGGTGGCGTCCTCCGTCCACGGGATCCAGCCGTCGTGGGGGACATCGCGCCCGAAGTAGCGCCGCAGCGTGACGTCCTGCTCGATGACCGGTACGCGAGCAGGATCGGTCCCGAGGTCGTCGAGCAGGCGGGAGACCAGGCGCAGGCCTTCGCGGACGCAGGTTGCGGACACGCTGAAACCGGTGTCCCCGCTCGCGAGGGGGAAGCTCTCCTCGTAGGCGATCGGTCCCGTGTCGATGCCCGCCGCCATCCAGTGCAACGTCACCCCGTGTGTGGTTTCTCCCCGGTAGAGCGCCCAGTTCGGGGTGTTCAGGCCGGCGTAGCGCGGCAGCGGACCCGGATGGAGGTTGAAGCAGCCGAACCGCGGCGCGGCGAGCACCGCAGGGTGCACGACGTACAGCGAATGCACGTTGAGCAGGACGTCGACGCCCCTGTCGCGGAGGATCCCCGCCAGGTTCGGGTCCCGCACGGCGCGCCCGGGGTGGTGTCGATCCCGAGCTCGTCGGCGACGGCGGCGACCGTCAGGCCGCGCGCGCGGTCGTCCGAGCTCGACCCGGTGAGCACCACGCAGGCCTCGTGGGCGGAGCCGGCCACGAGTCGCAGGGCCTGGACGCCCGCGGATTCCTCTGCGGCCACAGCGATCCTCATGGTGCGCTCCCGTTGCGGCGCACTCCCGAGGCTTCCAGGTACTGGGTGATCCGGCGTGCCGAGCGGAAGTTCTCGATGTCGAAGTCGTCGAGCGGGAGCTCGCACGAGTGCGCCTCCTCGATCGCGGTGATCAACGTGACGAGCGCGATCGAGTCGAGCACGCCCGTCTCGATCATGTCCACGTCGACGTCCGCGACATCGATGTTGAGCCGGTCCCGGATCAGCTCGAGGATCCCGTCGCCGTTCTGCATCCCGTCGTGGTTCACGACCCGATCACCGGCCGCCCCGGTGCTGCCGGCTCTTCGGTGAAGCTCGATCTCAGCCGGCTGCGGTCGATCTTCCCGTTCACGTTCTTGGGAAGGGCGTCCAGCTCGCGCCACCTCGTGGGCAGCATGTACGCGGGCAGCAGTTCGGACACGGCTGCTCGCAGGGCGAGCGGCGCCACGTCGACACCGTCCGCCGCCGAGAACGCGCAGCAGATGGTGGTTCCCTCGACGCCACCGACGTCGACTCCGACGACCGCGCACTCCCGCACGCCCGGTTGAGCGTTCACCGCCGCCTCGATCTCACCCAGCTCGATCCGGTAACCCCGGCTCTTGATCTGCGAGTCGGCCCGGCCGAGGAAGTGCACGAGACCGTCCTCGGTGCGCCTGGCCAGGTCACCGGTCCGGTAGATGCGCCCGTCGGGGCGGGTGAGGAACGCAGCCTCCGTCTTCTCGGGATCTCGCCAGTACCCGGGAGAGAGCCCGGCACCGCAGATGTAGAGGTCCCCGATCTCACCCGGTGCGGTCGGTTCGAGCTCCTCGTCGAGGACGAGCAGGTCCTCACCGGCGCACGGCGTGCCGATCGGGATGGCCGCCGTCTCGTCCTCCGGACAGCTCGGAACGGTGTAGTAGCTGCTGGCGATCGTGGCTTCGGTCGGCCCGTAGAGGTTGGTGAACCGCACGTGCGGCAGGCACCGCATCCAGTGCGCCAGCACGGGCGTCGGCAGCACCTCGCCACACCACAGGAGGCGCTCCATGGCCGGGAAGTCGTCCTGGGCGATGACGTCGAACTTCGCGAGGTAGGTCAACACCGTCGGAACGGAGAACCACTGCGTGAGCTCGCGGTCGCGGATCATCGCGGCCAGCGCCCGCGGGTTGAGGCTCGCGTTCCCCGGCACCAGGTGCAGCTCGGCTCCCGCCGCGAGGGTGGCGAAGATGTCGAACGTCGACAGGTCGAAATGCGGGGGTGGTGCCCGGAGATGCGGTCGGACGGCCGGGTTCCGAAGTACCGCACCGCCCACTCGACGAACGCCAGCACGTTCGCGTGAGTGATCATCACACCCTTCGGCGTGCCCGTCGAACCCGACGTGAAGAGAAGGTGCGCGAGATCCGCGGTGCGGCGTCGGTTCGGGAGTGGATCGGCCGACCACGTGGTGGCATCGGACCGGCAGAACCGCGTGCTGAAGCGATCTCCGGACAGGGGGCCGTCGACCGAACCGATCGAGGTGCCGGGCCGGGACAGCGCACCGGCCTCGACCAGCCCGTCGACGAGCGGAACCGCCGACTCGTCCACGAGGACGAGGCCCGGCTCCGCCGAGTCGAAGATGCGTGCGACGCGTGCCGGCGGGCTCGTGCTGTCGACGGGCACGTACACCCCGCCGGCCTTGAGGACGGCGAGCAGCCCTGCGACCGTGCGCGGGGTCTTGCTCGCGAGCACGCAGACGCGGTCCCCGTCGCCACAGCCGAACTCCCGCAACAGGCGCGCCCATCGGTTCGTCTCCGACTCGAGGTCGCCGTAGGACATGCGCTCGTCGCCCATCACGAGCGCGCAGGCTCCGCCGTCACGCTCGGCGGACCTGGTCAGGTAGTCCTGCAGGAGGCCGATCATGGCGTGACCATCTCGTGGGTCTTGGCGAGGACGACCTCGGTGTGGGCGAGATCCTCTTCGCACTGCGGGACGTCGAGGATGACGGTCGTCGTGCCGAGATCGATGTAGTGGCTCAGCATCCGCGCGACCCGGTCGTAACTGCCGACGAGGTAGGGGCAGAACGTCTTGTAGTTCTGGAACGGCCCCAACCAGTAGGGGTCGGGCTCACCGTCGAGATCGCCGGACCGGTCTCGCTCGTCCGACAGCTGGCCGTGCCAGTGCGAGTCGGAGACCGCGACGGCGAGGCGATGGGTGACCTGGCCGCGCCGGTCCTCCGGGAAGCGTGCGCGCGCGACCCGCCATGCCTCCTCGGCGGTGTCCCGTGCCACGATGCCGACCCGGATGCCGAACCCGCCGGCGAGCCCGTTCCCCGTCCACGCGGCCTCCTCACCCGGAGGCTGGGGGTACTTGACAGCGGTGGCACCGAGGTCCCGGGCCGCGTCCCGGCCCGCCGGCGACGAGCCGGACACGAGAACGTCCGGCAGGAGGTGCGCCGGGAGCTTCGGCCGCATCCGCAGCCCCGTGACCGAGTAGTACCGCCCCTCCATCGTCACCGCCGTCTCGGCACGCAGGAGCGCCATGACGATCTGCGTGTACTCGACGAGCCGCCGGTAGCGCTCGTCGTGCTCCGTGTCGTCGTCGAGGGCCAGGAGATCGTTTCGGAACCCACCCGCCACCATGTTCAGGTGCACCCGTCGACCGTGGAGATGGGCGAGCGACGCGACCAGCTTCGCGACCGTGTAGGGATGCGCGTACACGGGCTGCACCGCGACCAGCGGGCACAGGTGCTCGGTGTTCTCGACGATTATCTGGGAGACGAGCCACGGATCGACCAGGCTGTTGTCGGTGTAGACGAGAATCCCGGCAAATCCTGCGCGATCGCTCCACCGAGCGACGTCACGCACCGTGGAGACGTAATCGGGGCGGTCCATCGCCGTCGACGGTGGACACGTCGTGTAGATCCGCACAATGATCCCCCCGCGCCTTATCGCCCGCTGCCTGTACGCGCCGTTACTGCGGAGTGCGGTGGCGTACCCCGAGCGGGGTGAAATGAATAGCTGAAAAGATCCTCTCGTTGGCGGTCGATGTGAGGTTACGACTCCGAAGCTGTCGGGCTCGTCGGCGTCGGTGCGCCGGCGTGTCGTGAAGAGGGCGCGGTTTTCGAACAGTGCGCGGCGCAGGACCCGGAGCGGCCGCAACCCGGCCGATGATCTTGACAGGGCGGCGGATCGCGCCGACGTGCGATTTGACGGCTTCGTTCGGAAGTAGTGCTCGTGCCTTTTGTCTGCTCCGGAATGGCCACGGTCTGCCAGAGGCCGCTCTCTCGCCGGTCGAGCCTCCACGAAGCGGCGCCAATGCCCCCGAACCCGCTGGTCCACCGCTCGTACGATGAGGAATACGAATCCGAAGCAGTGGCGCTGTCGCGACCTGCCACCGATTCCCCCCGCTGATCGAACGTCCGAGGCGGGCGCCTCGAAGGATGTTCGGACCCGATACGAGGTTGGCACGGGGTGTGACATAGCTCAATGGCCTGATCGTGTGTGCAACGCCGGATCCGCGGTTCCACGGCGCGTTACCGGCACGAGCGGGCGACTCCCCAGCTGCATGCGCGACCTGCCGGTCAGGTGCGGGCGACACGCGAAGCCCGGTGCCGGGTCCCAGCCCGTCGAGCTGATCGAGCCGGGGTGCCCGACAAGGGTGGGTCGATCGAGCGTCAGGTCGAACCGCACCTCGAGCTGGGTCGACGCCCGGTGCGACCGTCGACGGCGCGCACCGTCATCCGGGCCCGGACGGAGATCCGCCGTGGCTCCATCCCTACGCCCAGTCCTCCTGCCACGAGTAGGCCGGGCCGGCCCCTGACGGGACGGCGCGGGGTGCTCCGAGCACGACCGACACGGTGAACAGGAGCGCGGAGTCCTCGACCGCGGCGAGCGTGTGCGCGGTGGCGGGGACGGTGAGGAGGTCGGACGTGCCGGCCTCCACTGTCTGCGTGCCTGCGGTGAGCCGGATGCGGCCACGACGGCGGGCCCGTCACATATCCGCGGGCTTCCCTGTCCTTGCTGCCGACGCCGCCCGCCGACCGTGGGCGGTCGGACGAATGGAGATGTCGTGAAGGTCGTTGTGATCGGTGGGACCGGTCTGATCGGGTCGAAGCTGGTGGCCGAGCTGGGCGAGCACGGTCACGAAGCGGTGGCCGCCGCCCCGAACACCGGCGTGAACACCCTCACCGGCGAGGGACTCGCGGACGTGCTGGACGGGGCGGCGGTGGTGGACGTGTCCAACTCGCCGTCGTTCGCGGACGACGTGGTGCTCGAGTTCTTCCGGACCTCCACCACGAACCTGCTGGAGTACGCGGAGAAGGCGGGGGTCGGGCACTACGTGGCGCTGTCGGTGGTGGGCACCGACCGGCTGGCGGGTTCGGGCTACTTCCGGGCGAAGATCGAGCAGGAGCGGCTGATCCGAGAGGCGGACCGGCCGTACTCGATCGTGCACGCCACCCAGTTCTTCGAGTTCGTCAAGGGCATCGCGGACCTCAGCATGGTGGACGGTGAGGTCCACCTCCCGCCGGTGCTGTTCCAGCCGATGGCGGCCGACGACGTCGCTGCTGGGGTCGGTCGCGTGACGGTGGGGGAGCCGCTGAACGGGATCCGTGAGATCGGCGGCCCCGAGGAGCTCCGGCTGGACGAGCTGGTGCGCAAGGCCCTCGCGGGCAACGGCGACCCCCGGAAGGTGGTCACCGACGAGCAGGCCACGTACTCCGGCGCGCGGATCGGCGAGCGGACGCTGCTGCCGGGGCCGGACGCCCAGCTCGGGGAGATCACCCTCGGCGAGTGGCTCGCCCGGCAGAAGAGGTGACAGCCCGCGGTGAGCTCGCCGGGGCCGGCGGGTTCGGTTCGGTGGGTGTTCGGTGATCAAGGGCAGATGGTGGCTTGTCGATCTTCAATAGCGACCATCTGCCCTTGGTCATGTGAGCGCGACGGGGATCGCTGCGGGTAGACGAGCGGTCCGGTCCTGCAGCGTTGCAGGACGCGTTCTTGGCGCTGTTCGCTGGGCCCCAGGCGCCCGACGTCGCCACCGTCGTCAGGTCGCGACCGAAGGCGCGACCCGCACGGCGGGCTTGACGCTTGCTGTCCGGCTCGCAACCGGTTGCTACCGTGCCCGACATGGTCGCGAACCCGCCGGCCCGCTCACGCAGTGCGCGGCGCACCCAGCAGGAACGCCGGGAGAGGACCGAGGTCGCGCTCCTCACCGCGGCCGCCGAGCTCGTCGTGCAGGACGGTGTGCGGTCGGTGACCCTGGCCAGGATCGGCGAACGCGCCGGCTACAGCCGCGGGATCGTCACCCACCAGTTCGGGACGAAGAAGGCGATGCTCGAAGCCCTCGCCCGTGCCACGCAGGCCGGATTCGTCCCCGGGCTCGCCGACGAGCCACCCGGCCCGGAACGCGTGCTCCGGCTCATCGACGGCTACATCGGCGCCCTCGACGGGATCGGGGTGATGAACCGGGCGTTCCTGCTGCTGTGGGCGGAGGCGGCGACGGCTCCCGAACTCGCCCCGATCTTCCGCGAGCGCGACGAGGCGTTCCGTGCGGACATACGCGACGACATCGCCGTCGGCATCACCGAGGGAACCGTGCACCCGGACACCTGCTCCGACGACGTCGCCGTGGCCGTCGTCGGTCAGCTCCGCGGAATCGGGCTGCAGTACCTGCTCGACCCCCGTGCCGTCGACACCGGTCGCCTGCGGCGGGTCGTCTCCGAACACTGGCGCCGGTCCCTCGCCGTGCACCGCACCTGAAGCGGGTGCTGCTGGCCGGGGCGCGCACCCTTGATGAGCGGGCTGCGGCGGCGACCCGGCTCGCCCGGCGCGCTGCGAAGGCGGCGCCGTGTGTGCGGGTGACGGCTCCAGGCTGAGGACGTGTGCCTCCACCTGGACGTCGGCCGGATGGTCGTCGACCCCACCGTCTTCGTGTTGTGGGAGCGATGGCGTGACCTCGTTGAGCACCGCGACGTCGTCCTGCAGAGGGACTATTTCCAGGAGTACCTGCGGGTCAGTGAGGATTGTTATGCCAGGCCGCGGGTCGTCACCCTGCTCGAACCGGTCATCCGCTACCAGCACGAGATCCTGCGCCTGGTCCGCCGGCTGCCGGTCACCACCGTGGTCGTCCTGCACGACCTCAACCTCGCCGCGCGCTACTGCGACGCACTCGTCCTGCTCGACCGGGGCCGGGTCGTCGGCACCGGATCGCCGGAGCAGGTCCTCACCATCGATGCGGTGCGCGCGGTGTACGGGATGCACGTCGAGCGCGTGTACGGCGGCGGCTGCCTGCAACTGATCTTCAGCCCGATCGACGAGCCCGGACCGCGTCCGAGCTAGCCCTGGTCACGCAGGGGCGCCGAGCGGCGGGTGCTCGAGCACGCGTGGCGTGTACTCGACCATCTGGATGCGGCCGTCGAAGGTGCGGTGCTCGATCATCTCGAGGGCGACGTCCGGGTAGCCGTCGTAGATGCGTTCTGCGCCCGTGGCCCCGGTGATCACCGGGAACATCCCGACCCGGAAGCGGTCGACGAGTCCGGCTCGGAGCAGGGACCGGCACAGGCTGAGGCTGCCGATCGTGCTGAGGAGCCCCGAGTCGTTCTCCTTCATGGCGCGGACCGCCTCGACGGCGTCGCCGCGGACGAGCGTGGAATTGGCCCACGCCAGTGGCTCCTCGAGCGTGGAGGAGAACACCACCTTGGTGGCTTGCGTGAGCTCGTCGACGGACGCCTGTTCCTCGGCCCTGAACTCGTCGTGGCCATTCGGGACCTCGCCGGCGGCGAAGCCCGACATCTGCCGGTAGGTGTTGGCCCCCATGAGGTAGGTGACCTCGGGCTGCTCGCCGAGCCATGCGAGGTACTCCGGGCCCTCGAGGCCCCAGAACCCGGGCCATCCCTCTCCCGATGCGTAGCCGTCGAGGGAGGTGATGAAGTCGACGAGGAGCTCTGACATGGCGGCGTCCTTTCCCTGGGTGTCACGAGCTTGGACCGGCCGCGGGCCACGAACTCATCGGGTCCGTCCGGTTGTTCCGATGAGTTCAGGAACTTTCGCGCGGCACCAGCCGGAACCCGACGTCGCGGACCTTCTCGGTGACGGGACGCCGCTGCATGCGCTCCAGCAGCAGGCTGCCGGCGAGGGCGCCGATCTTCTTGGTCGGCACGGCCACCGTGGTCAGGGACGGCACGAGGTGGGCGGCGATGTCGGAGTCGCCGAACCCGGTGATCGCGAGCCGGTCGGGCACCGGGATCCCGCGGCGGGTACAGGCGAGCAGGGCGCCCGAGGAGAACACGTCGCTGGCGAAGACCATGGCGTCGGCGTCCGGGTGGCGGTCGAGCACGCTCGGCAGTCCAGGTCTGCGTGGCTGCCCAGCGCGTAGACCAGCGTGTCGTAGTCGACAGGTGCGGCCTCGCACGCCAGTTCGACCTGCCGCTTCTCGAGGTCGATACGGGTCACGCGGTCGATCACCAGTCGGATTCCGGTGTTCGATGATGGCGGCGCTTTCACGGCGAAGGCCGATGTATCACGCCCTGCGGCGTTTGCTCGCTGCTGCTCGGACGGCTCTGACCGCGGTGACGTATCCGGTGCAGCGGCAGATGTTGCCGCTCAGCGCGCCGCGGATCGCGCGTTCGTCCGGATCGGGGTCGCGGTCCAGCAGGTCGCGGGTGGCGAATAGCTGCCCGGGCAGGCAGAAGCCGCATTGGAATCCGTCTTCGGCCCAGAAGGCCTCCTGGATCGGGTCGAGTTCCGCATCGCGTGCGAAGCCCTCGATCGTGGTGATCTCCGCACCGTCGGCGCCGGCCGCGAGGACCAGGCAGGACTTCACGATCGCGCCGTTCACGGCCACGGTGCACGCGCCGCAGTCGCCGTTGTAGCAGCCGGCGTGGGTTCCGGTCATCGCCATCCGTCGCCGGATCACGTCGACCAACAGGTCCCGGTCCTCGATAGGGATGGTGTGCACGATTCCGTTGACACGCAGGCTGATCGCACGGCCGGGCGGCGGTTCGAGTGGTTCGCGTTCGGTCATCGGTTCGGCCCTTCGAACAGGTCGGTGACGGCTCGGCGGACGACCGCTCCGGCGACCTCACGGCGGTAGGTTCCGTCCGCGAGCACGTCGCTCCACGGATCGTCGATCTGCCGGCGGACCAGTGCGTCGACGCTGCCGAGGTCGAGTCCACCGTCCCCGCTGAGCAGCGCGGTCAGCTCGATCCGCGCCGGCACGGCCTGCGCTGCGCCCACCGTGACCGCGGCCCCGTCCCGCTCCGGGTCGGCGGTGGCCACCGCGGTCACGATCGGCCAGCTGCCTTCGCAGAGTTTCAGCTTGTGGTAGCCGGTCCGGCCCTGCTGGTGGGGAACCAGCAGCGAGGCGAGGAACTCGCCGTCCGCGAGATCGGTGGCGAAGGCGCCGCCGAAGAAGCCCGCCGCGGCGACGTCGCGGTATCCCGCCGGCCCGTGCAGCCGCAAGGTCGCCCCGAGGGCGACCAGCACCGCGGGCACCTCCGACGACGGGTTGGCGAAACACGCCGAGCCGCCGATCGTGCCGAGGTTGCGGATCTGCTCGCCGCCGGTGATCCCGACGGCCATCCTCGACAGCAGCGGCACCCTGCGCGCCAGAACGGGCGAGGTGTACAGGTGGCGGTAGGTCGCCATCGCACCGATCTCGACGTGGCCGGCGTGCTCAGTGATCGCGTCCAGGCCGAGGCCACGCAGGTCCACCACGTGCCGCGCGGTGATCTCGGCGCGGCCCATCATGGGCAGCAGCACGGTGCCGCCGCCGAGCACCACGGCGTCGCCTGCGTGCCCGGCGAGGAGCGCGCCGGCCTCGCGCGGCGTGCCAGGACGGTGGTAGCGCAGATCTGTGCGGATCACGCCGCACCCCCCGAACGGATCGCGGCCAGCACCCGCGGTGCGCTCAACGGCATCTGGTGCACCCGCACGCCGAGTGGACGCAGCGCATCGTTGACGGCGTTCGCCACGCAGGCCACGGCCCCGCTCAGCCCGCTCTCCCCGGCACCCTTGGTGCCGAGCAGGGTGTAGGGCGAGGGCGTGACCTGGTGTCCGAGCGCGATGTCCGGCACGTCGGTGGCCCTGGGCACGAGGTAGTGCTTGAGCGTCCGTGCCAGCGGCCGGCCGGTCGCGTCGTAGGGCAGTTGTTCGAACAGCGCTCCGCCCACACCCATCACGATCCCGCCGTAGAGCTGCCCGGCCACGAAGGCCGGGCTGATCTGCACGCCGCAGTCGTCGACCGCGGTGTAGTCCAGCAGCTCGACCCGGCCGGTCTCTGCGTCGACCTCGACCACGCACACGTGGGCGGAGTAGGCGTAGTTCGGGTAGCCGGACGTGCGCCCCTGCTCGTCGGGCACGTAGCGGGAGTTGAGCGGCCTGACCACCGCGGTCGCTTCGAGCAACGGATCGTCCAGCTCCGGGATGGCGTAGGCGTTGCGGTACACCTGGTCGGCCACCTCGGCGAAACCGATCCGCACCGTGTCGGATCCGATCTGTCCGCCGGAGAAGACCAGACCGTCGGCCGGGACGCCGAGCAACGTGGCGGCCGCAGCGGCCATCCGGTCCCGCACCTTCCGTGCGGCCCGCACCGCCGCCCCACCACCGGCGGTCAGGCTCCGGCTGCTGGAGTTGCCGAACCCGAACGGGCACGCGTCGGTGTCGCCCTGCACCACCGCCACCGCGTCGACCGGCAGACCGAACTCGCGCGCCACCAGCGCGGCGATGCTCGTCTCGTTGCCGGTGCCCGGACTGGTGACGCCGGTGAGCACCGTGATCCCGCCCGTGGGGCTCACCCGGACCGTGGACGTGTCGAACCCGCGGGCGTAGCTCCCGGCGAAGTCCGCGCCTTCCGGCTGAGCTCGAAGGCGACCCCGACGCCGTGCAGCCTGCCCTCGGCCCGCGCCTCGCGCTGCCGCTCCCGCTGCCGGTCGTAGCCGCTGAGCCGCACGGCCTTCGTGAGCGCACCCGGATAGTCCCCGCTGTCGAGGTGCTTGGCCATGCTCCAGTACGGGAACGCGTCCGGCGGGACGAAGTTGCGCATCCGCACCTGCACCGGATCCAGCGCGAGGCGCTCCGCGACCAGGTCGACCACCCGCTCCAGCGCGAGCGTCGGCGCCTCCTTGCCGAAGCCGCGGGCCCCGTTCCACGGGGCCTTGTTGGTGACCACCGCCACCGAGTTGATCGCGCAGTGCGGAACGTCGTACGGGCCGGGCATGAGCATCCCGGCGGGGAACATCATGCCCCAGCCCGACCAGGTGGACAGGCAGCCGACGTTGCCGACGACCTCGCCCTTGACGGCCAGGATCTTGCCGGTGTCGTCGAACCCGACCGCGAGCTCGATCGCGAACTCGCGCGCCCCGGCCAGCAGCGCCTCCTCCCGGCTCTCCACCCACTTGACCGGGCCCGACCAACCTGCTCAGCAGGCAGACCAGCACCTCCTCGGGGTAACCGGCGAACTTGTGCCCGAACCCACCGCCGAGGCGGGTGGCCACGACCCGGATCCGCGCCTCCGGCGCATCGAAGACCCGTGCCAGGTTGGCGCGCACCATGTGCGGGTTCTGAGTCGAGGCGTGCACCGTGAGCTTGCCGCTCGCCGCCCAGTCCGCGAGGTACCCACGCGGCTCCAGCGGCGCGGCCTGGTAGCGCTGGATCCGGAACTCCTCCTGCAGCACACGGGGGGATCGGGCCAACGCCGCCTCGGCGTCCCCCGCCGAGTACGGCAGCCGGAGCAGGACGTTCTCGCCCCATTCCGCGAACACCAGCGGCGCCGACTCCGCCAAGGCCTGTTCGAGTTCGACCACGGCGGGCAACACCTCGTAGTCCACCCGGACCGCCTCCGACGCGGCCTCGGCATCGGCGAGCGAGTCGGCGACGACCACCGCGACCGGGTCCCCGACGAAACGCACCTCGTCCACCGCGAGCACCCGGAAGTCCGCCGTCCTCCCCCCGACACCAGTGGGGTCGAAGGCGTGCGGCAGCGGCCCTGCCAGTTCCAGCGCCTCGGCGCCGGTGACCACCGCGCGTACCCCGCGGCAACGGCGGGCCCGTCCGGGGTCGATGGCCCTGATCCGGGCGTGCGGATGGGGGCTGCGCAGGACCACCATGTGCAGGGTGCCCGCGGGCTCGAGGTCGTCGAGGTACTCGGCACGGCCGGTGAGCATCAGGTCGCCATCCCGGCGCCGGCTCTGTTCGACGGCCGCCTGAGCCGCATCGATGGAAATCATTCCGCTTCTCTCTGCCTGGTGCGGATGGCGGCTGTTGGCGTCGAACCGACCTCCGCGTCTGACCAATCCGATGTGTTCGACGAGACGGGGTCACCGATCGTGATCGAGCCCGCCGTGAGCCTCCGCCGACAGGTCCTGTCAGTCGGCCCAGGTCTTGAGCCGGTCGGCGTAGACCTGCTGGAGCATCGGGTAGAAGCCCTGGCCGAAGAGCACCCGCAAGGGCGGGTCGTCGGAGTCGACGATCTTGAGGAGTGCCTGCGCCGCGGCGGCCGGGTCGCCGGCGGGCTGGCTCCCCGCGAATCCCGCGAGGCGCCGGCGGAGACCGTCGTAGGCCGGGTTGGCCTCGGCCATGTGCCGTTGGCGAGAGGATCAGGGTTCTTGCCCGACCTGGTGGCGAAACCGGCGGGTTCGACCACGGTGACCTTGATGCCGAAGTCGGCGACCTCGTGGGCCAGGGATTCGTTCAGCGCCTCCACGGCCCACTTGGAGATCTGGTAGGCACCGCCGAGCGGCATCGCGAGGAGCCCGGCGGCCGAGGAGATCTGGATGATGTGCCCGGCACCCTGTTCGCGCAGGTGGGGCAGCGCGCTCTGGATCACCCACATCGCGCCGAACAGGTTGGTCTCCAGCTGGGCACGCAGTTGCTGCTCGGTCAGCTCCTCGATCGCGCCGATCTGCGCGTAGCCGGCGTTGTTCACGACGACGTCCAGGCGGCCGAAGTGCTCCTTGGCCCGCTCGACGCCGTCGAAGGCGGCGGCCTTGTCGGTGACGTCCAGCTCGATGGGGAGCACCGCCTCGCCATGGGCGGCGACCAGGTCGTCGAGGCTTTCGGTGTTCCGGGCGGTCGCGGCCACCTTGTCGCCCCGGGACAGAGCGGCCTCGACGAAGTTGCGGCCGAGGCCGCGGGATGAACCGGTAACGAGCCAGACCTTGCTCATCGTGTCTTTCCGTTCCTTCTGAGGTTCGTTGATCGTTGATCGCCGGCGCGGCGACCATGGGGCGCCTGCCATCTGCGTCCCGTGACGGTGCGATCCTGTGACGTACGCCACTGATCGTGGGGTGTCACACGGCGGCGAGGGCCGGCGTCCTGTGCGTGGGGCAGCAGTTGACGGCGAACAGGCAGGAGTGGGCGATGAGCGAGCCGGCGACCGGCGCAAACGGGCCGCGCGCCGGTGGCGGCGGGGCGGACCGCGCCACCGATGCGTTCGTCGCCCACCGCAACCTGCTCTTCACCGTCGCCTACGAGATGCTGGGATCGGCGGCCGACGCCGAGGACGTCCTGCAGGAAACGTGGCTGCGGTGGATGAAGGTCGATCTGGAGCAGGTGCACGACCAGCGGGCCTACCTGGTCCGGATCACCACCCGGCGGTCGCTCGACCGGCTGCGCACGATGAGGCGCCGCAAGGAGGCGTACGTCGGCCCCTGGCTGCCCGAGCCGCTCCTCACGGCACCGGACGCGGCCGAGGACGTCGAGCTCGCGGAGAGCGTGTCAATGGCGCTGATGATCGTCCTCGAGACGTTGTCGCCGACCGAACGCGCCGTTTTCG
Organism: Pseudonocardia sp. CNS-004; assembly: GCA_001942185.1. Taxonomy (GTDB): domain Bacteria; phylum Actinomycetota; class Actinomycetes; order Mycobacteriales; family Pseudonocardiaceae; genus Pseudonocardia. The sequence continues at coordinate 98,693 of MKJV01000063.1, read as the reverse complement.
TGCTGCGCGAGGCCTTCCACGTCGGCTACGAGGAGATCGCGGCCGCCGTCGGCAAGAACACCGCGGCCGTCCGTCAGATCGCCCACCGCGCCCGCCGGCACGTCGACGCCCGCCGCCCTCGCGAGGTGGTCTCCTCCAGCCAGGCCCGTGCGGCTCTGGAGTCCTTCCAGCGCGCGTTCGAAACCGGGGACCTGCAGGGCCTTCTCGACGTGCTCGCCCCCGAGGTCGTCCTGATCAGCGACGGGGGTGGCGTCAAGCAGGCCGCGCCGCGCCCGATCAGCGGCGCAGACAGGGTCGCCCGTTTCATCGTCGGCGGGCTCGGCAAGGCCCAAGTGGCGCTCACCAGCATCCACACGGTGGTCAACGGCAACCCGGCGATCGTGTTACGGGTGAACGGCGAGATCGACGGCGTCATAGCAGTCCGCGTCGAGCACGCCCGCATCACCGGCCTCTACTACGTCCGCAACCCCCAGAAGCTGACCCGCATCGCATCCGAGACCGCACTCACGCTGAGGTGATCATGGCCTGGGGCCGTGTGGGCCGCCTGGTGGACCGGCTCACCTTCCGGCCGCTGATGGCCTGGGGCACCCGCTGGTCGTTCGACCGGCTGCGGCTGTGGTGCGAGCGTGACATCACGCCCGAGCGGTCGCTGCGAAACGGCCTCGCGGAGGCGGCCGCGCGGGTGGCGGCGATCGCGGTCGCAGGGCAGGCGCACCCCCTGCTCGCAGTCGCTGCCGCGGCCGCGGCGGTCACCCTCCCCACGCTGCCGACCACCCCGTCGAGCCGGCGCTGCCTGCGCCGGCCGCCCGACCGCGTGGAACGACGGGTCGATCTCCGCGTGCCGGAGCTGATCGCCGGGGACGCGGTGGTCCGCGAGTCGTACGACGACACCGCCGGCTGCTTCCGCATCCAGGTCTCGGTGGCGAACCGCCGGCTCGGCCCCCTCTTCGGCTACGAGGGCAGCTTCTCGGCCGAGTTCCACGGCGCCACCGACCTCGGCATCCGGGCCGGGCTGCGTCCGCTGCGCGAGGAGGCGCGCGGATGACCGGCAGCACCCGGTCGAAGCTCGTGGCGGGGGCTCTCGCCTCGCTGGTCGAGCACGGCATCGCCGGAGCATCCGCCCGCACCATCGCCGCCGCGGCCGGTGTCAACCAGGCGCTGGTCTTCTACCACTTCGGCACCGTCGACGAGCTCCTGGTGGCGGCCTGCCGGCACGGTGCCGAGCAGCGCGTCGCCACGTACCGGGAGCGCCTCGACGGCGTACGCACCGTCCGCGAGCTGCTCGATCTCGGCCGCGAGCTGCACACCACCGAGCGAGCCGGCGGCCACGTCGCCGCGCTGGCACAACTGCTCGCCGGTGCGCAGGCGCACCCACGCCTCGCCCCCGCGGCTGCCGCCGGCCTCGCGCTCTGGACCGACGAGATCGAGAAGGTGCTGAAGCGCGTGCTGGGCGGGACTCCGCTCGGTGGGCTCGTGGACGTCGCCGGGCTCGCGAAGGCGATCTCGGCGGCCTTCGTCGGCCTCCAGCTCTACGAGGGCGTCGACGTCGCCGGAGCGGACGCCGCCTTCGGCGCCCTCGAGCAGCTCGCCGCGCTCGTCGCCGCAGTGGACGAGCTGGGCCCCGTGGCCGGCCGCGCCGTCCGCTCCCACCTGCGAAGAACCGGGGTCACCCCGCCGCAGGGCGGCTGATCCGCCGCTACGCCGCCGAGGGTTTCGCGTCGTCGCCCCGGTGCGCTCACGCTCGCATCCCATGGGCGTGTCCCAGCGGGACTCGAGCCCTCAGATCTACGACCAGCGCATGAGAGGCGAGCGCGACCCGCATCTAGTTCCTCGGTCGAGGACCCGGCCATGGCCTCGATGCCGTCCAGTGCTCGCCCTCCCAGGCGCTGGTCAGCAGGGTGCGGAGGACGTGCTGCATGATCCCGCCGTGTCGGTTGTGGGAGCCCCGGATGCAGCGCAAGGGGATGTTGCAGCGGTCAGCGGGTGGTGCGCTCGCCGCCGTTGACGGCGACGCATTGGCCGGTGATCTGCCGAGCGCCGGGTGAGGCGAGGAACGCGACCATTGCGGCGATGTCGTCGGGGGTGCTCGCCTGCCGGGTGGCGGCGGCCTCGATCAGGGCTGACCGGCGTTCTCTCGTGAGCCGGTCCCGGAAGAACTCGGTGCCCGCGACGTAGCCGGGGGCGACGGTGTTGACGGTGATGCCGTCCGGCCCGAGCCGCAGTGCCAGGTCGACGGTCCAGGACGCGAGGCCGGCCTTGGCCGCGCCGTAGGCTCCGGCTCCCTTGTCCGCGGCGATCGATCCGATGTGCACGACCGCGCCGCCGGCCCGCAGCCGTTCCCGCAGGGCGGTGGTGACGAGCACCGCGGACAACAGGTTCGCGTTCAGGTTCGCGCGCCAGGCCGAGGCGACCGCGGCGAGGCCCGCAGGGGCGTCCCGGTCGAAGTCGGTGTTGCCGCCGGCGTTGTTGACCAGGACGTCGACGTGTCCGGGCAGTCGGTCGAGGGCGGCCTCGACGGCGGCGGGATCCGACGCGTCGAACGGGACGGCGGCGGCTGCGCCGCCCAGCTCGGCGACGAGTTTCTCCAACGGGTCCGGCCGCCGCCCGGTGACGACGACGTGGTGACCGTCGGCATGCAGCGCGACGGCGATGGCGCGGCCGATACCGGTGCCTGCTCCGGTGACGACGGCGGTGCGCATGGAACTCCTCGATGTCGGGGCACGTACCCACCCACCGTGTCGTGGCTCGTCGATCGATGCCGCTCGGATGATGAAATGCGACTGATCGATCAGTAATCTCTTATGATGGAGATCCGCTGGTTGCGGGCCGCGTCGGCGGTCGCGGAGCACCTGCACTTCGGCCGGGCCGCCGTGTCCCTGAATATCGCGCAGTCGCAGATCAGCCAGCAGGTGGCAGCACTGGAACGCGATCTCGGTGTGCGGCTGTTCGATCGGGACAGCCGCAACGTGGCACCGACCTCGGCCGGTGCGGCGTTCCTCGCGGCGGCCGCGCGGCGCTGCAGCGGCTGGACGCGGCGGCCGATCGGGCGCGGGCGGCGGGGCGCGGGGAGCACGGGACCCTCGCCATCGGCACCGTCGGGTCCGCGCTGAGCGCGCCGCTGCCGCGCCTGCTGCGGGCCTTCCGTGAGCGGTTTCCCGCGGTCACCGTCGCCTTCGCCGAGCTCACCACCGCCGAGCAGGTGGAACGGCTGCGGACCGGCACCCTCGACGTCGGGTTCCTGCGCCCGCCGCTGCCAGATCCCGGTGCCCGGGAGCTCGAGCTGATCGCAGTCGCGCGGGAGGAGCTGGTCGCGGTGCTGCCGCCGGGGCATCGCCTGGCCGGGCGGTCCGCGGTCCGGCTGTCGGCATTGCGGGACGACCCGTTCGTGCGCAACCCGCGCCGTCTCGGTGCCGGCCTGCACGAGACGGTCACGGCCCGGTGCCGAGCGGTCGGTTTCGAGCCGCGGGTGGCACAGGAGGCCGTCGACGTGGACACCGTGGTCGGCCTCGTCGCCGCCGGGTACGGCGTGGCCGTCGTACCGGCCTCGGTCGCCGGACGCGGGCCGCGCGACGTGACCTTCGCCCGGCTGGTCCCGGCGGGCCCGCCGATCGAGCTGGCGCTGGCCGTGCCCGACCGGCCGCCGTCGCCCGTGGCGGAGCGCTTCGTCGCGCTGGCCCGCGACCTCGGTCCGGTCCGGCTGTCACCCTGAATCGTCCTGGGGGGTGGAGAGACACCGTCCGTGCCTACGTCACCCGAGCGACGCCGGGGCGCCTCCGCGCGGTATCGATGTCAACGTCACTGGCCATACCGGGGGCCGTGAGATCGAGGCCCTCTCCGACGCTCGCGGCGGGCGCGGCTTCGGTGTGACCGGACGTGGCTCACATCGCGCTCGTCGTGGTCGCCCGCGTGAGCGCTGACCACGGGGAACGGGCCACCGGGGGGATCGGAGAGGGCATCGTCGGTCTCCCTCCTCGAGTACGTGTCGGGAACCCGAGGGATCGCCCTGGCGTAGCGCCCGATCACTGCGCTCGGCTGCGGCATCGCCTCCATCGAGACCAGCACGACGGGTCACAACAGCAGGCGTCCTGCGTGATCGGCAGGTCGCGGATGCGGCGGCCGGTGGCGTGGTGGATCGCGTTGGCGATCGCGGCCGTCACCCCCGTCATGGGGGTCTCGCCGAACCCGCGTGCGCCGAGCGCGTCGGCGGCGTGGGCGTCGGGCACATCGATGAAGTCGATCTCGACATCGGGGATGTCGGCGTTCACCGGGAGCAGGTAGGTCGACAGGTTCGGGTTGACGACCCGGACGAGGTTGCGGTCGAGGACCGTGTGTTCGGTCAGGGTGAACCCGACGGCCCAGACCGCGCCCCCGATCGCCTGGCTGCGGGCCGTGCGGAAGTTGAGGACGGTCCCCGGGTCGTACACGCCCACGATCCGGCGCACCCGTACCCGGCCCAGCCGCGGGTCGACGCTCACCTCGACGAAGACCGCGCCGGTCGAGAAGCCGGGCGGCGCGGGAGCGGGCTCACTGGTGATCACCAGCGGCCGGCCGTGCTGCGCCATCAGCGACCGGACGTCGATCCGCCGGCCGGGATCGTCGGTGACGAACAGCTGTCCGTCTGCGGCCTGGACGCGGTCGGCGGGGACGGCGTGCAGCGGCGAGCCGGGATCGGCCACCGCCACCTCGATCAAGGCCTCGCGAGCGGAGCGGGCGGCCCGGTTCACCGCGCTGCCCACGCTGGGCACGGTCGCCGATGCGCCCGCCGGATCCGCGGCCGGGAAGCGTGTGTCGCCGAGCTCGAACCGCACCGCGTCCAGCGGCACGCCCAGCGACTGGGCCGCGATCTGCGACATCACCGTGTAGGTGCCGGTCCCGATGTCGTGGGTCCCGCACTGGACGAGCACGGTGCCGTCGACGTCGAGGGTCAGCCGAGCTCCCGAGCCCGGCCGGTCGCCCGCGGTGTGCCCGGCGGTGGCCATGCCCCAGCCGATCAGCAGGTCGCCGTCGGTCATCGACCCCGGCCGTGGGTCGCGCCCGGCCCACCCGAAGGTCTCGGCCCCGCGGCGGTAGCACTCCCGCAGCTCCTTGCTGCCGAACGGGGCGCCCGTCCCCGGGTCGACCTCGGCGTAGTTGCGCAGCCGCACGTCGAGTGGATCGAGCCCGAGCTCGGTGGCCAGCTCGTCGAGCGCGCACTCCAGCCCGTGGCTGGCGATGGCCTCCGGGGAGCGCATGAAGCTCTGCGTGGGCAGGTCCAGCCGGACGACCTGCTGGGCGATGCGCATGTTCGGGACCGCGTAGAGCAGGTACGTGGACTCGCTGCTGTTGAACAGCGTTTCGTCGGTGCGCGACACCTGCTGGGTCGTGACGTGCTCGATCGCGGTGAGCCGCCCGTCGCGCGTCGCGCCCAGGACGACGCGCTGGTGCGCCGCCGCCCGGTGGCCGTTGGAGGTGTAGGTCTGGGCGCGGGACAGCACCAGCTTCACCGGGCGGCGCAGCTCTCGCGCGACGGCCGCGGTCAGCACGGTGTGCGGCCAGACCGGCCCCTTCGCCCCGAAACCGCCACCGACGAACGGGGACAGGACGACGACGTCGGCCGGTGGGATGCCCAGTGCAGCGGCCACCGCCGCCTGGCTCCGGCTGATGCCCTGGGTGGACTCGTGCAGCGTGAGCGTCCGCCCGTCCCACGACGCCGTGGTTGCGGAGGGCTCGATCGGGTTGTGGTGGTGCATCGGGTGGTGAACTCGACGTCGATCCGCACGTCCGCGCCGGCGAACCCCGCGGTGATGTCCCCGCGCACGATCTCGTTCTCCCCGCCGGGGCCGTCGGGTGGGATGTAGGACTGGCGCATGGCCTCGGTGACGACACCCTCGGGCGGCTCGGCCGCGTAGGATGCCGTCACGAGCGTCGCGGCTTCCTGGGCCTGCTCCAGCGTCTCGGCCACCACGTACGCGATCGGCTGGCCGTTGTGGTGGATGCGGTCGTCCTGCAGGGGCAGGTACCGCTTGAAGTAGGCGGCAGTGGGCGGCGGGACCGTCAACCGCGGATGGTGAGGTGGGTGAGCACGGCGATCACGCCCGGGGCGGACTCGGCGGCGCCGGTGTCGATGGCGGTGACCCGCCCGCGCGCGATGGTGCTGAGCACCAGCACGCCGTGCAGCGCACCGGCGACCGGCGCATCCGCGGCGTAGGTCGCGGTGCCCGTGACCTTCGCCCGCGCGTCGACCCTGCGGACCGGGGCGCCGACGATGCCGCCTACCGGGGCGCTCACCGGGACGCCTCGCCGACCGCCGCGACGATCCCGGGGTAGCAACCGCAGCGGCAGAGGTTCCCGCTCATCCACTCGCGGATCTCCTCGGCCGACCCGGCGTGCCCCTCCTCGACGAGCGCGACGGCCGACATGAGTTGCCCGGAGGTGCAGAACCCGCACTGGAATGCGTCGTGCTCGATGAACGCCTCCTGCATCGGGTGCAGGTCGTCGCCGTCGGCCAGCCCCTCCACGGTGGTGACCTCGCTGCCGTCCCGCATCACGGCGAGCGTGAGGCAGGACTTGATCCGGTTCCCGTCGACGATGACCGTGCAGGCGCCGCACTCGCCGCGGTCGCATCCCTTCTTCGTGCCGGTCAGGCCGAGCTGTTCGCGCAGCGCGTCCAGCAGCGTCACGCGCGCCTCCACCGTCCGGCGGTGCACGGTCCCGTTGACGGTGAGCGTCACCTCCGCGGTGGACGACCCGGCTGGTGGTGGCGCCGCACCCTCGATCACCGTCCACGTCACCGGCACGGCGGCGACGGCCGTGACGGCACCCGCCGTGATGAGCACGGTCCTCCTCGAGATCTCGACCGGCATCGGTTCTCCTGTTCTTGCGGTTTCGGGGGAGCGGACGTCAGTGCGGGGGGACGGTCAGCGGAGCGCGCGGAGGACGTCGACGGTCGCCCGCTGCGCCAGCTCCGTCTTGAAGGCGTTCTGCTCGCGGGGGGTCGCGCCGCGCACGACCTCCGCGGCGGCGGCGACGAGGACGTCGTCGGTGAGTTCCCGGCCGCGCAGCGCGTCCTCGGCGGCGAAAGCGCGCCACGGACGGGTCGCGATGCCGCCGAAGGCCAGCCGTACGTCCTGCACCTGCCGCCCGCGCAGCTCGACGGCTGCGGCGACGGACACCACAGCGAACTCGAACGTCGCCCGGTCGCGCACCTTCAGGTAGCGCGACCGGGCGGCGAGCGGAGTGGTCGGCACCTCGACGCCGACGATCAGCTCACCGTGGTTCAGCACGTTCTCCCGGTCCGGCGTCTGTCCGGGCAACAGGTAGAACTCGTTCAGGGGAGTCCGCCGCTCGCAGTCGGGCCCGGTGCTGATCACCGTCGCGTCGAGCGCGAGCAAGGCCACAGCCAGGTCGGACGGGTGCACGGCGATGCAGTGCTCGCTCCCACCCAGTACGGCGTGCCACCGGTTCTCGCCGGTCAGGGCCGGGCACCCGCTGCCCGGTTCCCGCTTGTTGCACGGCGTGCCGGCGTCGCGGAAGTATCCGCACCGGGTGCGTTGCAGCAGGTTCCCGCCGATCGACGCCATGTTGCGCACCTGAGGCGAGGCGGATCCCAGCAGCGCCTCGGCGAGCACCGGCAGCGTCGAACGAACGGCGGGGTGCTCGGCGACATCCCGCATCCGAGCCACCGCGCCGATCCGGGCGGGGCCGCCCGGCTGGATGTCGATGGTGGCCAGTGGCAGGGCGTTGATGTCGACGACGTGCTCGTGGATCTGCGCGCTGTCCTTCATCAGGTTGAGCAGATCCGTGCCGCCGGAGACGAAGGTCGCCCCGGGATGGTCCGCGACGCCGGCGACGGCATCGCGAACCGCCGTTGCTCTGACGTAGGTGAAGGGCCTCATGCCGGACAGTCTGCCCATCACTGACTATAACGACCATGCAACCTTACGATGGTCTACATGCGTGCGACGCATATTAGACGGCGGGGCACGAATCAGTCGTCTACGGCCGCGCGAATGGTCTCGCGCAACCAGCGGTGCGCGGGATCGTGGTCGAGCCGCCGGTGCCAGGACATGGAGTAGGTCATCGTCGTGATCTCCTGGGGTGCGGTGAGCACCCGCCGCCCCTCGGCTGCGGCGGAGGACCGGACCAGTCGCGCCGGCAACGTCGCGACCAGGTGCGTCCCGTCGATCGCGTACAGCGCCGTCGTGTGGTACGGCACGGTGAGGACGGCGGCCCGGGACGTGCCGAGGGCCCGGAGGCGCTGGTCGATGGCTGGTTGCTCACCGTTCTCGACGGCGACGAGCACGTGGGCGCACTGCAGGTATTCCGACAGCGTGAGCGATTCCTTCGCGGCCAACGGGTGATCGCTGGAGACGAGGCACACGAAACGGTCCTCGAAGAGGATTTCGGAACGAAGGCTCGGCGGGCTGCCGACCCCGAAGAAGACGAGGTCGATGGCGCCCCGCTCGACGTCGTCCAGGACGCCGTCGTGCCACCTGTCGAACCGCAGCGTCGAGTGCGGCGACGCGGCGAGGATGCGGCGGAACAGAGCGGGCCCGAACGTGTTGACCGCGTAGTCGGTGCCGGCGAGCCGGAAGGGCTGTTCGGCCTCGGAGGGGTCGAAGGCCTCGGTCGTGAACAGCGAGCTGAGCTGGGGGAGGAGGTCGTCGAGCTGGCTCTGGAGGCGTTCTGCACGACGGGTGAGGATGTAGCCGCCTGCGCCGCGGATGAGGAGCTCGTCGGCGAGAGCGTGACGCAGCCGTTGCAGTGCTCGGCTCATCGCAGGCTGGCTGAGGTTGACCCGTTCCGCAGCGCGGGACACGTGCCGCTCCTCGAGGAGGGCCACGAGCGCGGGCAGCAAGTTGAGATCGACCTGCGCCAAATGCTTGTCGTGCATGGATGGGGATCGTATCCCTACGTTGAACGCATGACCCGTGCGTGGCGACGGTGGAGGTGCTGCGAGCCGAACAGCCCGAACTCTCCGGCGAGGTGCGTCCGGGCACGGTTCCCGCGTAGTCCAGGCAGACGGCTCGCTCGCCAGATCCGGATCGGGGCAGGCCCGATCGAGCGCCGTGCGCGCGGCTCCGAGTCCGTGCCTCCGAGCGGAACGTCGGGCGCCGCCCGCTCGGCCGGCACCGGCTGCGTGACACATCGAAGGTCGTTCCCCACCTTCGACCCCGACGGAACCCTCGCCGAGCTGAGGCGGTCCGAGTACGGCCGCCTCGACGCCACCGGCCAGGTGTACCTCGATTGCACGGGTGGCGGGATGCACGCCGCGAGCCAGATCGAACGGCACGCCGAGCTGATGCGCACCCGCGTGCTCGGCAACCCGCACTCGAACAACCCGACGTCGCTCGCGGCGACCGAGCTCGTGCAGCAGGCCCGGCGGCTCGTGTGCGAGTTCTTCAACGCGCCGCCGGAGGAGTACCCGTGCCTCTTCACCGCCAACGCGAGCGCCGCGCTCCGGCTCGTGGGTGAGGCGTGCAAGTTCGGCCCGCGCGGGACGTTCGCCCTCACCTTCGACAACCACAACTCGGTCAACGGCATCCGCGAGTACGCCCGCCGTGCCGGCGCCGGCATCGCCTACGTCCCCGTCGTGGCGCCGGACCTGCGCCTCGATCGTGCTGCGATGACCGACGTCCTCCGGTCCGCCGATCCCGCGGCGCGCAACCTGCTCGCGTTCCCCGCCCAGTCGAACTTCTCCGGAGTGCAGTACGACCTGGACCTCGTCGACGAGGCCCACGACGCCGGCTGGGACGTGCTGGTGGACGCCGCGGCCTTCGCGCGACCAATCTGCCTGATCTGCCTCGCGCTGATGTGGTCGGAGTCGGTACTCGGTCTGTGCCTGGGCTGCGAGATCCACGGCCTGCTCGTGCGGCGCGGCTGGGTCACGAAGGACGAGGCGTTCGAGATCTGCGTGAACGGGGTCTGCGACGTGCCCGGGCCGCAGCAGGCGGCCGCGCTGGGCGCGCAGTCCGGCGGCTGAGCGGAGACCGTGCGTCCCCGCAGGTAGCGGTGGGGTGGGCGGGTTTCCACCGGTACCCGGCCACCGGCGACCTCGTGTCGGTGAGGTCATTGACCGGTACGGATGGAGCAAATGTGGAGCACGGCATTGCGCGAAGCCGCGATCGAGATTCTGCGCTCCTCGTCGATGGGCAGGCAGATCGACTGGATGCGGGCTCGGAGAGCCCGCACCCGATCCTCCGGGCGCGGTGGTTCGCGCGGTGCCGGGTGGAGCGACCGCCTGTGCTGGTGGGCCTCCGCGTGATCTGCGATGGGCGCGGGAAGGTGCTGGTCAGAGGACCCGCACGTTGTCGGCTTGTGGTCCCTTCTGGCCTTGGCTGGTGTCGAAGGCCACCCGCTGGCCTTCATCCAGCGACTTGAACCCGCTGCCGGTGATGGCCGAGTAGTGCACGAACACGTCCTTGCTGCCGTCGTCGGGGGCGATGAAGCCGAACCCCTTCTCGCCGTTGAACCACTTGACGGTGCCTTCAGGCATGTCTTCCTCCTCGAGGTGCGGCCGCGGTGCTGCGACCACGCGGCATCGATCGTGCCACTTCGGGGGCCCACCGGGGGGCCACCACGCGATGACCTGCGTCCGCTGACCGCTGCGACGGGGATACGTTGACCAGCGGGTACGTCCGGTACAACGGCTCGTGCCGGCCCTTGCCGGAGACGATCTCGATTCTGCTGTGTGCAGTTCGAGTCAGCGGAGAGGGCTCGGAGCTTGCGATGGATGCCTTGTTCGAGCTCGACGATCGGACTTTCAGAGCTGGGTGATCGACGGGCGAAGGCGGCGTCGGCGCGTCGCTGAACCGTCGGGTGTGGGCGCGCAGTGTGTGCCGTTCGCGGTGGGCAGTCGCATGTCGATCGTGGTGCCTTCGCCCGCGGCCGTGGTGACCTCCAGGGTGCCGCCCATCGCGACGGTCAGCGTCCTCGCCAGCACGAGCCCCAGCCCGGCACCGGATTCGGTCGTGCCCTCCGCACCGAGCCGGTCGAACGGTGTGAACAGCCTGCCGAGCATCTCGGCGGGAATGCCGCGACCGGTGTCGCGCACGGCGATCACGACCACGGACCCGTCGAGCTGCGCGGTGACCGCGACCGTCCCGCCGGGTCGGTTGTAGCGAACCCCGTTCGTGACGAGGTTGATCAGCACCTGGCGCAGCCGCCTGCGGTCGGCCAGCACGTGCACGGGAGCGGTGGCCGGGCCGAGCTCGACGTTGCGTTCGTGCGCCAGCGGGGCGAGGAGGGCGAGCACCTCCGCGCTCAGCACGCCGAGGTCGACCGCCTCGATGTGGATCGGCAGCGCATCGGCCTCGATCTTCGCGATGTCGAGGAGATCGTCGACCATCGCCAGGACGTGCGCGGTGGCGCCTCGATGTGCCCGAGGGCGGCCCGGCGGCGGTCGGCCGGGAGGTCGAGCGTGCGGAGCAGTTCGGTGAATCCGGTGATCGCTTGCAGCGGGGTGCGCAGCTCGTGGTTCAGCGCCGAGACGAACTCCGACTTCGCGCGGCTCGCCGCCTCTGCCGCCGCGCGGGCCACCTCGGCCTCCCGCCGGGCGCGGCGGTCGCGTTCGGCGGCCCGACGCTGGGTGATGTCGAGCAGGTTCGCGCTGAGGTGGACCGGCGTGCCGTTCGCGCCGCGCACCGCGGACACCGCCACCGCGAGCTGCACGGCCCGCCCGTCGGTGTGGCGGGCGGTCCCCTCGTAGTGGATGCTGCCGCGGGTCCCGCCGCCGGGTCGGGTGAGCTCCATCGCCTCCGCCGCCCGGGCCGCCGACGCGGGTGTGGGGGTGACGAGCTCCCCGAGGGCCGTACCGAGCAGCTCGACCTCCGACCGGCCGACCATCTCCCGCATCGCGCGGTTGACCCGGACCGTGCGGCCTGCCGCGTCGGTGAGCACCATGCCGACGGCGTTGTCCTCGAAGGCCCGCCGGAACCGCTCCTCGCTCTCGGCGAGTGCGCCGAACAGCCCGGCGTGGTCGATCGCCACCCCCGACAGATGGGTGAAGCGCTCCACGAGCCGCTGCTCCCGCAGGGGCGGGCGGTGCGGGTGGTGGTGGTAGACCGCGAACGTTCCGACGGTGCCGTTGCACCCCCGGATCGGGCTCGACCAGCACGAGCGCAGCCCGTGCGGTCGCGCGATCTCGCGGAAGCCCACCCAGCGGGGGTCCGACGCGATGTCCTCGGCGACGACCGGCATCCCCAGATAGGCGGCCGCCCCGCAGGAGCCGGAGTCGGGCCCGATCACGATGCCGTCGATGTCGGCGGAGTACGTCGCGGGCAGCGACGGCGCCGCGCCGTGGTGCAGCGCCGCACCGGTCGGGTCGAGCAGGAGGATCGAGCAGCTGCTGTCCTCGATCAGCTCCTCCAGCGAGACCGCGACGCGGGTCAGCACCTCGCGCAGTGGTGCGCCCGCGGCGATCAGCTCGAGCACGCCGGTCTGGCGGCGCAGCAGCTCGATGCTGTCGGCGTGGTCGAGGTCGAACGCGCCGGCGTCGGCACCCGGCAGCCCGTCCGTGCGCAGCACGTCAGTGTGCATCGCCGGGCTCCATCCGGTAGCCGACCCCGCGGACGGTCTGGAGCAGCAGCTGCCCGCTCGCTCCGGGCCCGAGCTTCTGACGCAGCCGGTGCACGTGCTCGGTCACGGTGGCCTCGCCCTGCCAGCTCCGGTCGCTGCTCCACACGTTCTGCAACAGCTGCGCCCGGGTGAACACCTGTCTCGGGTGCCGGGCGAGGAACGCCAGCAGGTCGAACTCCTTCGCCGTGAGCTCCACCGCCCGGCCATCGACGGTGACGTCGCGGCTCGTCTCGTCGACCCACAACCCGCGGCGGAGTTGCCGAGCGGCGGGCGCGGGCCGTGCGCGGCGCAGCACCGAGCGCACCCGGGCGGCGAGCTCACCGGGCGAGAACGGTTTGACGAGGTAGTCGTCGGCGCCGAGGTCGAGGCCGACGATCCGGTCGGTCTCGCCGCTGCGGCCCGACAGCACGATCACCGGCAGCGGTGCCGTGGAGCCCGCCCGCTCCCGGCCGCGCACGGTGCGCAGCACGTCGAGGCCGCCGACACCGGGCAGCGACAGGTCCAGCACCACCAGGTCCGGACGCTCGCGCTCGATGCTCTCCAGTGCTGCGGCGCCGTCGGCCGCCTCGGAGACGGCGAACCCGTCCGCCTCCAGCTGCCACGACACGACCGTGCGCACCCGCTGGTCGTCGTCGACGACGAGGACGTGGGAACCGGCGGTGCTCATCCTCGGTCTCCTCCGCGCGGGGGAGCGACGGCATCGTCGCTGTCGCGATCGTGCCCGCTTCGCCGAGCGCAGGGCAAGGTCCGCCCGGATGGCCTACTGCCCGTCGAGACCGTGGAGCCCGTGGGCCGTCAGGCGGCGTTGACCTTGGGCATGATCTCCTCCACCAGCCGCTTGAGGTCGTCGATGGTCTTGGAGGTGGGGACGTCCCGGAACGGCGGCCACAGCAGCGGCATCGTCATGCCGGCTTCCTTGTAGCGCTTGAGCTGGTCCTCGATCTGCTGGGCAGTGCCCGCCAGCAGGTTCGTGACCTTGCCCGCCGGGGTCTGGTCCATCGGCTCGTCGGTGATGACGAACCAGATCATGCTGCACATGTCGAAGTTCTCGGGGAAGGTCCTCCCGAGCTCGCCCAGCTCGCGCTCCATCTCGCCCTTCCAGCGCGTGATGTCCTCGGCCGAGTCCTGGATGCCGATCCAGCCCTGAAGGCCGTACTTCGCGATGCGCTTGGCCGAACGCTTCGGGTCCTTCAGACCGGAGAAGTAGATCGGCGGGCCCGGCTGCTGGATCGGCTTGTGCCCGAAGCCCGAGAGCGGGAAGTCCGCGAACTCGCCGTGGTACTCGAACAGCTCGTTGGACCAGATGCCCTGCATGATCTCGATCGTCTCGCGCACGTGGGCGTGCCGGCGCGGGAACAGCTGCGGGACGCTGGCAGCGGCGAACTCCTCGGGCATCCAGCCGGAGCCGACGCCGACGTTGAGCCGGCCGCCCGACAGGTGGTCCTGGGTGGCGAGCTCGGCGGCGAGCACACCCGGGGAGCGGTACGGGGTGTCGATGATGCTCATGCCGATCCGGACCTTCTGGGTCTTCGCGGCCAGCCAGGGGATCAGCGTCATGCCCTGGAACCACCTGCCCCGCGAGATGACCGGCAGACCGTTGGGGAGACCGTCCATCATGCCGAACGGGTACTGCAGCTCCGCGCGGTCGGAGGACTCCGGGACGACGATCCGGTCGAGCGTCCAGACGGAGTCGAAGTCGAGATCCTCGGCGAGGGCGGTGAGGTCCTCGAGCTCCTTGACGGTCACCTCGTCGCGGAAGTTCGGAAGGTAGAGAGCGAGCTTCATTGTCCGGCCTCCTCAGGATCTCGCACGTAGTGTGCTTCGGCCACCTCAATCCGCTCTCATGCGGATCTCAACGCACCGTCAACCGCGAGGACGCCGGTACCTGGCGGCGCTATGTTCCGTGCGTCGATGCTGTGCACGGTGAGGCGGTGCAGATGATCGAAACGCTCTGGAGCCCGACGGCGGCCCGCATCGAGAACTCGGCATTGCGCGAGTACCTGAACTGGCTGGAGAGACGCGAGGGGCAGGCGTTCGGAGATCACGACGCCTTCTGGGCCTGGTCGGTCGAGGACCTGGACCGGTTCTGGGTCTCGATGGTCGACTACTACGGAGTCGACTTCTCCACGCCGTGGACGCAGGTGCGCACCGCCGAGGCGATGCCGCACACCCGCTGGTTCACCGGGGGGCGGCTGAACTGGGCGCAGCACGCGCTGCGCAACGGGGCGGACGAAGCCCCGCGCTGCTGTGCGTCCGGGAGGGCGGCCGGCCGGCACGCGAGATCACCTTCGGTGCCCTGCGCCGATCGGTGGCGGCGGCTGCCGGCTGGCTGCGGCGGGCAGGCGTGCGTCCCGGCGACCGGGTCTGCGCCTACCTGCCGAACACCGAGCACGCGGTGATCGCCTGCCTCGCCACCGCGGCCGTCGGCGCGGTGTGGGCGTGCTGCTCCCCGGACTTCGGCGCCGACGGCACCATCGGCCGCCTCGCGCAGCTCGAGCCCACCGTGCTCATCGCGACGGACGGCTACCACTGGAACGGCAAGGAGATCGACCGGGGCGATGTCGTCGCGCAGCTGCGCGAGAAGCTCCCGACGCTGCGTCGGTTCGTCCACGTCCCGTACGTGTTCGACCGGCGGCACCCCGACGGCTCGACGCCGTGGGCCGATCTGCTGGCCCAGGACGAGCCGCTGGTGTTCGAGCAGGTCGAGTTCTCGCACCCGTTGTGGGTGCTGTTCACCTCCGGCACCACGGGGCTGCCCAAGGGCCTGGTGCACGGCCACGGCGGGATCACGCTGGAGGGCCTGAAGTGGTCGGGGCTGTACGCCGGGCTGCGCGCAGGCGAGCGGCTGTTCGCCTTCACCGGGACCGGCTGGGCCCTGTGGAACATGCAGCTGGGCGCGCTCACCCAGGGCGCGAGCGTCGTGCTGTACGAGGGCAGCCCCGGCCACCCGGCGGGCGCGGTCTGGGAGGTCGCGGCACGCACCCGGGCGGACGTCATGCTCCTGGGCGCGCCGTGGTCACCGCTACCGCGAACACCGGGGTGTCGCCCCGGCGGGAGCACGACCTGAGCCGGCTGCGGCACGTGATGATCAGCGGCTCGGCGCTGCCCGCGGCCGGATACCACTGGGTGATGGAGCACGTCAGCCCGGACCTGCGGATCGACTCGACCAGCGGTGGCACCGACGTCTCCGGCGCGTTCGTCGGCGCCAACGAGTACGCCCCGGTCCGGGTGGGTCGCATCGGCGGCCGGCTCGGAGGCGTCGACTGCGCGGCCTGGGACGAAGACGGCAGGCCCGTCGTCGACTCGGTGGGCGACCTCGTGGTCACCCAGCCGATGCCGTCGATGCCGGTGCACATGTGGAACGATCCGGACGCGGTGCGCTACACGGAGTCGTACTTCGAGACCTGGCCCGGCGTCTGGCGGCACGGCGACTGGGTGACGTTGTACTCCGACGGCAGCCTCTCCATCCACGGCCGTTCGGACTCGACACTCAACCGGCAGGGTGTGCGGCTGGGCAGCAGCGACTTCTACGACGTCCTCGAGACCATGCCGGAGATCACCGAGGCCTGGTGGTCGGGGTCGACCTGCCCGACGACGGCTACTGGCTGGGCCTGTTCGTCGTCCCCGCGCCCGGGCACGCGCTCGACGAGGACCTGAAGCAGCGGATCAGCACCACGTTGCGGACCCGTCTGACGCCCCGTCACGTCCCGGACGAGATCGTCGAGGCGCCCGCCGTGCCCCACACCCTGAGCGGCAAGCGGCTCGAGGTCCCGATCAAGAACCTGCTGACCGGCAGGCCGCTGGAGAAGGCCGCGAACGTCGCCTCCGTCGACGACCCCGACGCCCTGCGCTGGTACGCGAAGTTCGCAGCGGAGCGGATGGCCTAGTCGTGCGCCTGGGTGCGACGCTCGCCCACCTGTCCGTGGCGCCGCCTCGTCCGGTCGCCGAGTGGGCGAGACGCCTGGTGGATGCCGGGTTCGAGAGCCTGTGGACACCTCAGATCATCGGGCGCGGCTTCCTGGTCCCGGACCCGTTCGTGACGTTGGCGGTGGCGGCCACGGCCACCGAAGGCGTGGAGCTGGGAACGGCCACGGTGCAGGTCCCGCTCCACCATCCCGCGGACCTCGCCCACCGCATCCTGTCGCTCGAGTCCGTGTGCGGCGACCGCCTGTCGATGGGCGTCAGCCCGGGGTCGACCGAGACCGACTACGACGCCTTCGACCGGGACCATGCCGCGCGCTTCCGGACCTTCGACCAGAACCTGCTGCGGTTGCGGGTCCTGCTCGCCCACGGCGGTGACGAGCACGCCGACCTCGCCCCCGTCGCACGGACCACCGCCGGCCCGCCGCTGCTCCTCGGCTCGTGGGGCGCCAAGGTCGAGCGTGCCGCCCGGGAGTTCGACGGCTGGCTGGCGTCGGCCTACCGCCGCACGGCCGAGGAGATCATCGCCGCCCACGAGCGCTACCGGGCCGCCGGTGGCCGACGGGCCATCGTGTGCGCCGTCCGGCTGACCGGACCGGACGACCTCGGACCCACCGGCGAGCTGCTCCAGCGCTACGCGGAGGCCGGGTTCGACGACGCCGTCGTGCTGATCGAACCGGGAGGACCCGATCCCGAACAGGTCAGAGCCCTCCTCGGGTGATTCCCGGCGGCGCGGGAGCCCGCGTTGAGCGACCGTTGAGAACGCGTTGGCATGCATGTGACGGAGACCACTCAGGGTGGAGCGTCAGGACCGTCGCTCTCGGGAGGATTCCCCATGGCTGATTCGATGCGCGCCTTCGTGATCAAGAAGGTCGGCGAAACCGGGGTGGTCGAGAAGCCGATCCCGGAGCCCGGCCCGGAGGAGGCGATCGTCCGCACGACCGCGGCCCTGATCTGCACCTCCGACGTGCACACCGTCAAGGGTGCGCTGCCCGTGCCCGACGGCCGCACCCTCGGCCACGAGTCCGTCGGTGTCATCGAGAAGCTGGGGTCGGCCGTCGCCGGCTTCGAGGTCGGCCAGCGCGTCGCCGTCTGCGCCGTGACGCCCTGCTACCGCTGTCACTACTGCCAGCGCGGCTACACCAGCCAATGCGGGGGACCGCTCGGCGGCTACAAGTACACCGTCCAGATGGACGGCAACATGGCCGAGTACTTCGTCGTCCCGGCCGCGTTCGCCAACCTGACGCCGATCCCCGACGACCTCACCGACGCCCAGGCCGTCTACACCTGCGACATGCTCACCACCGGGTTCATGGGCGCCGAGCACGCGTACCTGAACTTCGGGGACACGGTCGCGGTGTTCGCTCAGGGCCCCGTCGGTCTCTCCGCCACGATGGGGGCGAACCTCATGGGCGCCGGCCGGATCATCGCCGTGGAGTCCCGCCCGGAGCGCCAGACGCTCGCGAAGCGGTTCGGCGCCGACGACATCGTCGACTTCTCCCAGGGTGACCCCGTCGACCAGATCATGGACATGACCGGCGGCGAGGGCGTCGACGCCGCCATCGAGGCGTTCGGCTTCCCCCAGACGTTCGAGGCGTGCCTGCGGGTGACGAAGGCGGGAGCCGGGTGTCGAACATCGGCTACCACGGCGAGAACCCGGCACCGCTGCAGTTGCCGCTCGACGCGTTCGGGCTCGGGATGAACGACAAGTCGATCCACACCGGCCTGTGCCCCGGCGGCAACGAGCGGATGAACCGGATCTTCCGGCTCATGCAGACCGGCCGGATCGACCCGACCCCGATGACCACGCACACGTTCGCGTTCGACGACGTGGCGACGGCGTCGAGATGATGACGTCCAAGGAGGACGGGATCATCAAACCGCTGATCACCTTCGGCTGAGGTCCTCCTCGCGGACCTGATCGGTCGCTTCACCGCCGGTGACGGCGTGAGCCGCGCGGGGCCGCCCAGGCTTCAGGGCTCTGCGGTGCATTGAGCTCCGACAGGGGCAGCGCGACCTGCAGCTCCAGCCGCGAGAGGTTCTGCCCCGAGGCACTGGTGCACGCCGTGGCCGCTGATCGAACATCAGCCGGTTCAGCCGTCTCCGGCCGGCTCGAAGGTCTGCACGCCGATGACGCGCAGCAGGTCGAGCTTCTCGCGGGCGTCGGTGCCGGGGGTCGGGAAGAAGGCGACCACCGTGAGGTCGGCGGCGGGGGTCAGCAGCACCTCGCAGGTCAGGTGCAGCGCGCCGACGTCCGGGTGCAGCAGCGTCTTGCGGTCGAACCGGCGCACGGAGACCTGGTGTCGTTCCCACAGGCCGCGGAACTCGGCGCTGTGCTCCCGCAGGTCCTGTACGAAGGTCGCCACGTCCTCGTCGCGCCCACGGCGCGCGTGCGTCGCGCGCAGGTCCTCGACGTGCTCGATCGAGTGCCGCTCCCAGTTCTCCTCGGGCACCCGGGTGCGCGTCGCCGGTTCGGTGAACCACTGCCACACGAGATTGCGGGCCCGGGGCTCGACCCCGGGGTCCTGGGGGCCCAGGACGGCGTCGGCGAGCGCGTTCTGCCACAGCACGTCGTTGAGGTCGGTGCAGATCGCGGCGGGGATGTCGGTGAGGCGGTCGAGCATGCTGATCAGCCCCGGACGAATGTGCCGGGACGCGAGCCTCGCCGGGGGCTCCAGCCCTGCCAGGTGGTAGAGGTGATCTCGCTCGTCCAGGTCGCAGCGCAGAGCACGGGTCAGGGACGCGACGATCGGCTCGGAGGGGTTCGCGCCGCGGTTCTGTTCGAGCCGGGCGTAGTAGTCGGTCGACATGCCGGCCAGGTGCGCCACCTCGTCCCGCCGCAGGCCCGGGGTGCGACGGCGGGCGCCCTGGGGCAGCCCGACGTCGGCCGGGCGCAGCATCTCCCGGCGGCGGCGAAGGAAGTCGGCGAGTCCGGCGCGGTCGATCACAACTGCCAGTGTCGACCGCACCGGGCCGCCGATCCAGGACCAGGTTGGTCCTGGATCGGCGGCCGGAGGTCGTCAGCCTGCGAGCTCTCGGCTGGGCCGCGCCATCCCTTCCGCTTGGAGGATCTTTGCTGTGCAGGGGTTGAGCTCGAGGGGATCGTTCTCGCCGATGACCACGGTTCCGCCGAGGTGGACCAGGTGGCGTCCGAAGGCGTACTGCGGCTCGAGGATGAAGGTCATCCCGGGTGCGAGTTCCAGGTCGGTCAGGAGCGCCGGGTGTCCGGCCACGGCCGGGTAGTCCTGCGCGCCGGGAAGCGTGCTGATGTCCCCTCGGCCGCGGCCGACCGCGAGACCCGGGTTGAGCGAGTGGAGCGCGATCAGGAACATCGAACCGTCGGCGGCGTCGAGTGGCTTGTGCACCGCCTCCACGACCTCGCCCCATGTGCGGCCGGGACGCAACGCTTCGAGGCCGGCGTCGTATGCCGCGCGGGCGACGTCGCCGGCCCGGAGGAAGTCGTCGTGCACGTCGCCGACGGCGATCGTGACCTGGTTCTGGGCCTCTCGCCCGCCGAACTGCGAGAACACCTCGGCGTAGATGATGTCGCCGTCCTGCAGGACCCGCGGTGCCTGGGCGCGGTAACCCCACGCCGGCCAGCCGACCGCGACGGGGTCGGGGCCCGACCAGAAGTGCATCGCCGGCGGGATCGTGCCTCGCCGGTAGCCCTCGGCCATGCCCGCTGCGAACACCTCGTGCTCGCCGACCCCGGGTGCCGCGGTCTCGACCATGGCCCGCACCATGCGTCGCCGATGCTCGCCGCGTGGCGCACGACGTCGATCTCCTCGGGGCTCAGCCGGCTGACGAGCAGGGCCAGTGCCATGTCCACCGACGTGAACTGTGCGTGGGGGAGGTGCGCCAGGACGCTGTTCCAGAGCCGGAACGGGATGATGCCCTCCGGGTGCCACGGGACGTGGGGGCCCAGTCCGACGACGCCGATGGTGCCTTCGGCCAGACCGAGCTCGTCGAGCGTGCGGGAGACGGCCCCGGAGTCGCGAGATCCGCGCAGGTTCTCGGGCGGGATCCACACCGCGTCGCCGCGTCGCGTGGACTCCAGGTGGTCGAGGATGTACTGCACGGAGGGCAGGAGCGCGACGGGTGCGCCGGTCCTGGGGAAGATGACCGTCGTGCCGGCCCTGCCGTTGGTGAACCACCGGTCGTAGGCGGCCGAGGCCGGGCCGGCGTCCTCGTGCTCACCGAAGACGAGCAGCGCGTCCAAGCCTTCACGGTCCATGAGCTCGCGGGCCAGGTCCCATCGGCGATCACGCTCGGCCACCGAGAACGTCGGGACCGCGGTATCGGCCACGATCTTCGTCACGTGGTCCTCCTCGGGCTTCGTTGTTGCCTCAGCGGATGGTGGTCATGCCGGCCAAGGCCAGGCTGTCGTTCCAGAGCTGCTCCGCGCGGGCGGTGTCGTAGGACTCGTCGGACGAGCGGATGTCGCGGTACCCGTCGAAGTACCTGCCGGTGGTGTCGGCCAACTCGGGCGCGGTGGCGGCCCAGGCGAGCGCGCGGCCCGACTCCTGGGTGGTGTGGATGTTGTCCGTCAACGTCCGGCGCAGCAGCCAGGTGAGCCGGGGCAAGACGTGCCGGGCGACGAACCGCACCGGGGCGGGCAGCGAGCGACCCAGCGCGGTGTCCAGCATCATTCCGGGGTTGAACGCGTTGGCCGTGACGCCTTCGGGCAGTCGGCGGGCCAGGGCGTAGGTGAAGTAGATGTTCGCGAGCTTGGAGGTGCAGTAGCGGCGCTGGCCCCTCATCAGGCGTTGTCCTTCGCGGCCGCGGCCCCGAGCTCGCCGCGGGCGAGGGCGCGCGGGTCGTTCCACGCCGGGGCAAGCCCTTGCCTGGGCCCGGGGTTGTGGGTGTCGCTCGACACCACGACCACGCGCGACGGCGCTTTCAGCACCGGCAGCAGCTCGTTGACGAGGGCGAAGTGGCCCAGGTGGTTGACCCCGAACGTGGACTCGAAGCCGTCGGCGGTCCTGGTATCCATTGCCCCCATCTGCAAGCCGGCGTTGCACACCAGGGCGTGCAGCGGGGGCAGCTCGCCCGAGGTCAGCCGCTCGGTCAGCTCGGCGCCGAAGGACCGGACCGCGGCGAGTGACGCGAGGTCCAGCACCATCGCCGTCACGGGGTTGCCGGCGGCGGCTCCGGCGGCCAGAGCGTCGACGGCCGCCCGCGTGCGGGCTGCGTCGCGGGACGCGATCACGACGTGCCACGGCCCGTCGGTGGAAGCGAGGAGCACCTGCGCGCACGCGTAGCCGAGGCCGCTGTTCCCCCCGGTGATGACGACAGTCCGGGCCTTGCCTGTGGTGTGGTTCGACATCGTCGCTCCTACCCCGATTCCTTGCTGTGCGGTGACGTCCCAGGACAGCGTCGATCGCCCCGCCGCGCTTGACCAGGACCAGCCTGTCCCACGGTCATGCGGGCACCAGGGAACCGTCGTCATCGAGGCCGCGGTCGCGGACGAGAGCCTGATCAGGCTCTGAGGGCGCTTCTGTCCTGTCGGCCCGGCTCAGATCGTGCCGGCCCGACCGGTGGGAGCACTGGGTGAACGCGCTCGGGACGGTGCTCGGCACGGCCGGCGTCGTCGACCCGGCGGAGTGGGACGCCCGGGCACGGGACGTGCTCGCCACGCGGCCCAACCGCAACCACCACGAGCCGCACCACGACCCGGTCGCCGTCGATCCGGCGCGTGGTCCGGGCCGGGGGTGACTTCCCGACCGTCATCCCGTTCCGCATCGGTGTCCTCGGGTGGGGTCAGCCGGCGCGCGCCGCCGAGGAGAGCACCTGCCGCGCGGTCTCCCGGGCGACGTCGGCGACCTCCGGGTCGCCCTCGACCAGCGCCGTCGTGATCGCACCTTCCATGAGTTGCACGATCTGGCGAGCGACGAATCGAGGGTCCGCGACGCCGCAGTCGGCGACCAGGCCCTGTACCCATTCCCGGGTGCGTGTCTTGTGTTCGAGGACGGCGTCGCGGGCCGGATGGGCGGGGTCGGCGAGTTCGACGGTGGCGTTGACGAACGCGCAACCCCGGAAGCTCGACGTGCCGAACCAGGTGCGCAGGGAGTCGAAGATGCCGAGCACCTGCTCCTGGGGCGACGCCGCGTCGCTCGCGCCGGACGCCAGCCGTTCCCGGTAGCGGGCGTCGACATGGCGCAGGCAGGCCGTGATCAGGTCGGCCTTCGCGGGGAAGTGCTTGTAGAGCGTCATCTTCGCGACCCCGATCTCGTCGATCAGGGTGTCGATGCCGACCCCGGTGCCGCGCTCGTAGAACAGGCGCGCGGCCTCCTCGACGATGAGATCGCGTTTCGTCGGCCGGCTCCGCGTCATGCCGTCTCCCGTTCCGCTGGCCAGGGCCGGGCGAGGCGGCCCTCGAGCCGGTGCGCGGCCACGAGGACAGGATCCCACACGGCGCGACCGCGGCGCGTAGCCGAGGTCCAGCTCCCCGACCTGTTCCACGGTCGGCCCGGCCTGCAGCGCGGTCGCGAGCACGTTCGTCCGGCCGGCGACCCCGCTCCGGCCGAGCACCTGGCCGCCGAGCAGTCGCCCCGTGTGCCGGTCGCCGTGCAGGGTGACGACGGTCGGGCGCGCACCCGGGTAGTAGTGCGCCCGAGGATCGCGTCGGCGTGGCGTCCTCCTGAGTTCGACGGGCAGACAGTCTGCCTATCAGGAGGTCGATGGCCAGGGGAATCGCGAGTTCTTACCTCTCCGGTCGGACGGTGTGCGATGGCGCATGCAGTGATAGACAGACCAGTACGTTTATGGAGGTCCTCATCACCCCGACGAGGAGATCTTGTGGCCTTCCCCGGACTGCAGCACGTCGCGCTGACCGTCGGCGATCTGGAGCGCAGCACGAAGTGGTACTCGGCGCTGTTCGGCGCCGACCCCGTCCTCGACGAGGCCGAGGAGGGCGGGCGCTTCCACCACACCGTGTTCGCCCTGGACGGCGGCATGCTGTTCGGCCTGCACACCCACCAGGGCCGCGAGTCCGGCGAGCGGTTCGACGAGGAGCGCACCGGCCTCGACCACGTCGGCTTCGCCGTCGGCTCACAGGCCGAGTTGGAACAGTGGGCGCAGAAGCTGACCGACCTGGGCATCGCCCACGACGGGATCAAGAAGGCCCACTACGGCAGCGGGGTCTCCTTCCGCGACCCGGACGGTATCGCGCTGGAGTTCTTCGCGTTCCCGGAGTGAGTCCCTGGCCAGGCCGCCGTCACTCGGGCGCCAAGCGCGCCGAGGCGGGGGGAGGTCCGAGCCGTGCTGCTCCGGGCGGATGTTCTGCGTCGGCGGGGACCTACGGGGCATCGGGACAGGCGGACCGTGGCGCGCACCTGAGGGCGATCGCCGGCGCGGTCCGACGGGATCCGGTTCCTGACCGAGGCGCCCGTCCCGGTCGTCGCCGTGGTCGGCGGCACGGCCGCCGGTGGTTGGGCGTCGCGAGCTCGGTTCCGGTATGTCGCCGACCGCGGTCATCCCGACCGGGATCGTCCATCGTTGCGTTCTCTCTGAAACGGGTCTGCTGGGCGATGATCACGCCAGGGGCGTGGACCGGTGAACGCCCAGGCAGCGCGACTTCCGCGAGACCGTCCACGCACAACACGACCTTCCACACCGGGTGAACGTGCGCGCGGCGGCATGCCGTTTCGGTGTCGGTTCGGTCAACCAGCGGCGCGGGCCCGGCCAAGGGGGAGCTCGGCCTGCACGGTGGTGCCCGCGCCCGGGGTGCTCTGCACGACGAGCCGGCCGCCGAGCGCCGCGACCCGGTCCTGGAGCCCGACAAGGCCGGATCCGCCGGCGAGTTCGGCGCCGCCGCGGCCGTCGTCGCGCACCCGGACCAGCAGCACGTCGCTTGCGTCGACGGTCTCTATCTCGATGTGGACGGCGGAGGCCTGCGCGTGCTTGGCCGCGTTGGTCAGCGCCTCGGCCGCCAGGTAGTAGACGGCGATCTCGATCTGGTCGGGCAGCCGCCGGGCGACCCGCACATCCAGTTCGACCGGGATCGGGCAGCGACGGGCCAGTCCCTTGAGCGCCGGAACGAGTCCACCCTCGGAGAGGATCGCCGGGTGGATGCCGCGGGCGAAGTCGCGCAGCTCGTCCAGGGCGCCGGTCAGTCCGGCGGCCAGGTCGTCCAGCTGCGCGGCCAGCTCCCCGGACCCGAGCGGCACCGCCGCCCGCGCGGCTTGCAGCTGCAGGGCGAGGGCGACCAGCCGCTGCTGGGCCCCGTCGTGCAGGTCGCGCTCGAGGCGGCGGCGGGTCTGGTCGGCGGTGGCGACGATCCGAGCGCGTGACGCGGTGAGCTCGGAGTAGAGCTGGGCGTTGTCGAGGGAGACGGAGAGCTGGCCGGCGATGAGTTTGATCGCGTCGAGCCGGTCGGCGGTGAACGCGCCCCGGATCAGGCGGTTCTCCAGCAGCAGCACCGCCCGCAACGCGCCGCGGCTGACGATGGGCAGCGCCAGCAGCGAGCAGCAGGGGACATCGATGAAGTAGGGTCGCGGGCGAACCGGTCGTCCCGGGTGGCGTCGTCCACGACCAGCGGTTCATGCACGCGCTGGGCATAGCGCAGCACCGACAGCGGGATGCGCGCTCGTGGCCGGTGCCGCTGACCACGTCGGTGCCTGCCGTGACGGTTCCGGCTGTGACGATGTCGGCTGTGACGGTGCCACCGCCGGCGCGGGCAGCAGCCAGTCGTGCTGGGCATCGCTCCACAGCAGCAGGTGGACGCCGGTGGCGCCGGTCATCGCGCTGAGCACCTGGGCCACCCGGGTGTGCAGGCGGTCGACACCGGTCTCGGAGCTCAGCGCCTTGGCGGCGGACAGGATGCCGAGCAGGTCGAGCGTGCCCGTGGTGACCGTGGAGCGCTGACGGTGGATGCCGGCGGGGTTGTCGCCGCCGGCGCCGGTGGTTGTGTCGGCTTCCGGGCGCAGGGTGGGGTAGGCCCAGTCCAGCTGTGCGACCTTCGTCGTCGCGCCCCAGGCGGCGTAGTCCTCGCGGGCCTGGCCGAGCAGAAAGTAGCCGGTGTGTTCGAGGCCGTGGGCAAGGTGGAAGCGGGCAGCGCGTTCGGCGATCAAGGCCCGGTGCCAGGGCCGCCGGCGGCGGGCCGCCTCGCGTTGTGCGGTGTCGAAGGCCAACGCGGCGGTGCGGAAGTCGCCGACCGCCCAGGCCCGCTCGGCTTCGAGCAGCCGCTGCAGGTGCAGGAAGTTGTCCGGGGCATCCGCGGCGCGGTCGGCCAGCCAGCGGGTCATGTCGTCCAGCTCGGACAGTGGATCACCAGGCTCGGCCCGGGGGCGAACGCCGGCGAGGTGGGCGAGCCCGGCATTCGTGGTGCGGGCCTGCTCGGCGAGTGCCAACCCGCGCAGAAGGCGGGCCACGGCGATCGCATAGAGGGCCGGGGCGGCCTCCAGCAGCGGCATCGCCGCCGCGGTGTGCCGCGCCAGGCCTACCGGATCATCGAAGATGGCGGCGGCGAGGGCATGGCTGAGATGCGCGTAGAGAAGCGCCAGCGGGTTGTCGGCGTACCGGTCGAGCGGGATCGGGTCACCGGCGGCGGCCGGGCCGTCGCCACGCAGCACATGCGACAGCCAATGGTGGCTCTCGAGCCACTGGCACGTCTGTTCGCTGCCGGTGCGGCGCAGGAACGCCATCCCCGCGTCCACCTCGGCGGCGAAGCTCTCCAGGGACGGGCCGCAGTCCACCAGGTAGGGCACGGACAGCACGTAGGTGTAGCCGGCGTAGGCCAGATCGCCACCGGCGGTCAGCCCTTCCCTGGCCCGCCGAGCCGCGTCGACCCCGTTCTCGATCGGTTCGGCGCACCAGCTGAGGGCTGCGAACATGTGGCGGGCCTGCGAGGTACCGGGCTCGTGGCCACCCGCCTCGCCCCGCGCAAGGATCCGCCGCAGGCCTCGGTACCCGGCGGAGTACTCGCCGCGCTGCGACCCCGCGGCGTAGGCGGCGTGACAGGCGGGACCGACCAGACCAGGGCTCGGCCCGTGCTCGGTCCAGATCCGCACCGCTTCCAGGCCGAGCCACGCGATGAGGGGCGGGTCGGCGAGGAAGTAGGCCGTCGGCAGAACCGCGTCGACCAGGTGGGCCGCGGCCAGGAGCGTGGGCTCGCCGAGGTCGGGCCGATCCAGGTCGTCGGCCGCGTCCATGTGATCCAGCCACTGGTACAGACGTTTGAATCGGTGATCGAGGTGGGCCGGGAGCCGGTCGGCTGACGGGATGGTGATGCCGCACTCGCTCAGCGACTCCAGGCCGAGCTCCATCGCCTCGGCGAACCGGGTCCGGTGGGTCAGGCTGCGCACCTGCACCGCCGTTGCGTCCGGGCGGTCCAACGCGGTCGGGCAGAGCCGCTCGATCGTGCGGTACTCCTCGTCGGCCTCGTCGAAGCGCCCGATGCTGAACAGTGCAGCGTGCCGGCCGGTGCGCACCGCGACCACCGTGGCGGTGTCGCCGGGTTCGACCAGCTGCAGCGCAGCCGCCAGCAGCGCGTTCACCAGCACGTAGTCGCCGATCAACGAGGCCTGGTCAGCGGCCCGCCGCAGCAGCGCCACCACCCGGTGTTGCTCCGCGTGATCGTCGATGGCATCGAGCACCGGCAGGTACTGCTCCGCGGCGACCGCGAACAGCTCCGGTACCTCCGCCAGCGCCGGGCCATGGCCAGCTGCAGGGTGCATCGTCGCCGCGGGTTCAGCCCTCCCAGGACCACTTCGCGGATGCGGTCGTGGCGGAACCGCACCGCATCATGCGCCCCGGGCTCCAGCACGAGCACACCCTCGGCCAGAGCGGGCGCCAACATCTGGACCACGCCGTCCACCGGCCCCGCAATGGCGGTCTGCAGCACGCTCGCCTCCGCTCGCCCGCCAAGGCACGCCATTGCCTCCACCATCCGCCGCGACTGCGCCGGTATGGCCGCGACCCGGGCCTTCAGCAGCCCCGTCACCTCGGACCGGCCCAGGTGAGCGCGCACAGCGGCCGCATCCCACCGCCACCCATCGGCCGTGGGGGCGAGCACGCCCTCGCCCCGCAGCGCGTTGAGCAGCTCCACGGTCTCGTACGGGTTGCCGTGTGCGTGCGGTTCGATCACCGCAGCCAGGCTCGTCACCGCGGCCGGGTCCGCGCGCAGGATCTCCGCCACCATGGCGACGGAGCCCGATACCGGCAGGTTCTCCAGGCGCACCTGGTGCAGCCCTGCCTGCTGTTCCCACCGCGACAGCATCTGCTTCATCGGGTGCGTGGCATCCACGTCGGCTTCGCGGTAGGCGCTCACCAGCAGCAGGCCCTCGATCGGCTCCTCGCTCAGCACCAGGTCGACGAAGCCGAGCGGGGTGCGCCCCGCCCACTGCAGGTCGTCGACGAACACCACCACCGGTCGTTTCCGGGAGGCGACCGCCCGCAGCATCGCGAGGGCCGCCCGCTGCGCTCGCACCTGTGCCGTCAGCGGATCCCCCGCGGCGGGTGGCGTGTCCAGCAGCGCCGCGAGCTCCGGCGATGTGGCCGCCATCAGGCCCGCGTTCGAGCCGAGCGCCCGCAAGATCCGTTGCCTGATCGCGCCGAGCTCGTCCTCCGGCTCGGCCAACAGCAGCCGGCCCAGCGCGCGAAACGCCTGGTTGACCGCGTCGAAGGCCAGATCTCGCCGGTACTGGTCGAACGTGCCGGCCACGAACCAGCCGTCCCGGCCGGTCACCACGGGCCGCAGCTGATTGACCAACGCCGTCTTGCCCACCCCCGGCGCACCACCGACAAGCACCCCACCGCACCGGCCGGCCAGCGCCTCCTCGAACGCCACCCCCAGCGCAGCCAACTCGTCGTCGCGTCCCACCAGCCGCGACGGCGGCAACAGCCGCAGCGGAACATCGCGCTCGCCGACCCGGAACGGGGCCGTGGCGACCCGCACCCGCTCCAGGTCGTGGATCAGTCCCTCGGCCGTCTGGTAGCGGTTGTCCGGTTCCTTCTCCAGCAGATGCATGATGATCTCGGACAGCGATGCCGGCACCGCCGGGTTCAGCCGTGCCGGTGGTGCCGGCCCCGAGCCAGATGATCATGAACGAGCTGCAGCGGGTCATCGGAGCCGAACGGCGGCCCGCCCGTGGCGAGCTCGTACAGCGTCGCGCCCAACCCGTAGAGGTCGGCTCGCTGATCCACCGACCGACCCGTACGCCCGGTCTGCTCCGGCGCCAGATAGGCCAACGTCCCCACGATCTCCGTGTGGTGGAGGAACTCGGGGCGCAGCTCGGCGAACGAGGACGCCAGCGCGAAGTCCACCAGGCACGGGCGCCCTCGGGCGAGATCACGATGTTCGCCGGGGTGATGTCCTGGTGCATCACACCCCGGCCGTGCATCCCCGCCACCGCCCGGGCCAGCCCCAACCCGACCCCGATCAGAACGTCATGGGCCAGCGGCGTCGCCGGCCTCGTGCCCCCCTCATCCGACAGCACGATCGATCCCGGGTACCGCGGCTGCGCCACCGGCTGCGCGATCCCCGGAACACCGCGCAGCCGCTTCAGCATCGCCAGCTCGTGCCGCATCCGCCGCTGCGCGTCCGGGCCCAGCGGCTCCTTCCGCACGACGGTCCGCCCGGGGAGGAACAGCCGTGTGACGCGCGTGCGTCGGCTCTCGTGCAGTACGTCGGCTCGACCGGAGTGATCTCGGTCCCGGGCCGCCCTTCCCGTACGCATCCGACACCTCCATGCACGCTGCTCTCGCGTGGTGTCGCTCTCGCGTGAACGTACCCGACCACAGGTGATCGGCGGCCGGTCGAGCATCGTCGGGTCGTGGTTTCGCGCGAGACCGTGAAGCAGGTGGCGGCCTGGCGCGCCATCTCCAGGCCGGGCCCGCTCCCGTCGACGGACAGCACTGTGCTCGTCGATGTCGCTCGCCTCACAACGACTGGAACCTGACACTGATGTCAGGAACTAGCGTCGTGTCGTCCTCGAGCCGAGCGCTGGACGAGGACGGTGCGAGAGGAGTCTGCGATGAGCACGGTTCTGGGCTACCGGACCTTCGGTGCCGCCGACGTCCAGGAGTTCTTCGACCGGCCCGATCCGTCGCCCGGCCCGGCTGAGGTGCTGATCCGCGTCGCGGCCGCGGGGGTCAACCCGCTCGATCACCTGCTCCGTTCCGGACATGTCCGCGACATGAACGGCCACGTGCCCTTTCCCCAGGTCCTGGGGATGGAGGCGGCGGGGACCGTCCTCGCGGTGGGTGCCGAGGTGACCGGACTGGGCGTCGGCGACCGGGTCACCGGGTTCGCTCTGACCGGTGCCGGCACGTACGCGCGGACGACCCTGCTGCTCGCCGAGTCCACGGCCCGCATCCCCGACGGCTGCCGGAGACCTGGGCGGCGGCCATCCCCATCGCCGGCACCACCGCGCTCGACGCTCTCGACCAGCTCGCGCTGCCCGCCGGGGCATCGCTGCTGGTGAACGGGGTCGGCGGCGGCGTCGGAACGGCCGTCGCCCAGATCGCGCGGGACCGCGGCCTGGTCGTCGTCGGTACCGGGAGCACAGTCAAGCGGGATCTTGCGACCAGGGCTGGAGCGACCTTCGTCGACTACACCGCAGGGGATGTCGTGGACCGGCTCCTGGTGCTGGCCCCGGGCGGTTTCGACGCCGTGGTCGACACGGTCGGGGGTGACTCCTTGCGCAGCGTCGCCCCGCTGGCGGCGAAGCCGGACGCAGTCGTCTCCGTCGGAGACCTGTCGGTGCCGGAGCTCGGCGGCGTGTTCGTCCGTCGCCGCCTCGACCGCAGTGGCCTCGGGCGCGTCGCCGAGTTGATGGTGACCGGGCGGCTGGATCCGTACATCACGGCGACCTACCCGCTCGCGCGGGCGCGGGAGGCACTGGCGCTCGTCGAGTCGCGCCACGCCTCGGGCAAGCTCGTCATCGACATGAGCCTCTGACTCTGTCTGGCTCGAACGCTCGCCCCGGGTTCCGCTGTTCTTCGGGCCATCCCAGGACGGCCGGGCTTCTCGACGAGCACCGTCTTGCCGGCCTCGATCGCCGCCGCGGCGACGTCGCGGTGCGCGCTGTCCGGCACCGCGATGTAGACCGCATCGACGTCGTCGCAGGCAGAAGCTCGGCGTGGTCGCTGTGATGGCCCGGCGCCGCGGTGCGGGCGGCGAACGCCGCGGCCCGCTCGGGCGAGCGGGACCCGACCGCGACGAGCTCACCCGCCTCGGTGAGCCGCAGGTCGTCGGCGAACGGCCGGCGATGGTGCCGGTGCCGATGATCGCCCAGCGCAGGGGGGTCAATTGAGCCATGTCTGCTCCGGGGTCGTCAGCGTCTCGAGCTCGGCCCACAGCTTGGAGGGGATGTCGACGGCCGCGAGCTCGAGGGTCTGGTCGAGCCGTTCGGGCTTGGTGATCCCGACGATGGTGCTGGTGATACGAGGGTCGCGCATCGAGAACTGCAGCGCCGCGGCGGCCAGCGGCACCCCGGCCCGCCGGCAGGCCTCCTGCATGCGGGTGGCGCTGTCGCGGACCGGGCCGGAGGCCATCGAGTAGGCGTACCGCGGCGCGGCGTCGGGACCCTTGACCAGCATGCCGCCACCGAACGGCGCGGCGTTGAGCACGGCCACGTCCGCGGCCGCGCACTGGTCGAGCAGCGGCTGCGCCGACCGGTCGAGCAGCGTGAACCGGTTGTGCGTGATGACGGCCTCGAACAGTCCGAGCTCGACGAAGCGCTGCAACATCCCGATCGGGCCGCCGGCGACCCGATGTGGTCGATGAGGCCCTCGTCCTTCATCGCGACGAGCACGTCGACCGGGCCACCGGGCGCCGTCGCCTCGTCGAAGGGGATGCGCTCGGGGTCGTGCAGGTACACGAGCCGGAAGTGGTCCAGCCCCAGCCGCTGCATGCTCTCCTCCAGCGACACCCGCATCCGCGGTCCCGAGAAGTCGCCGCTCGCGTCCGGGTCGACCTTGGTGCTGAGCAGGAAGTCCGGTGGCAGGCCGCCGATCTCGCGCAGCACGGCGCCGATGCGCCTCTCGCTCTCGCCGCCACCGTAGCTGTTGGAGGTGTCGACGAAGCGGACCGGGCCGTCGAACACCGCGCGCAAGGTGCCCAGCGCCTGATCGGTGTTCACGTCGTAGCCGTAGATGCGGGGGATGCTGCCGATGGCGCTGGTGCCGATGCACAGCGGCGGCACCGACAGGCCGGTCGTGCCCAGCGGGCGGGTGTCGAGCACGTCGGGTGCCCTCACCGGTCGGCCGGGGTGAGCACGCCGTCGACCCGCCGGACGAGCCCGGCCGCGTCGGTGGGGGTGTCGCGCAGCTCGTCGGGCAGGAGCTCCTGCGGGACGTTCTGCAGGCTGATCGGCCGCAGCCAGCGGCGGATCGAGGTGGTGCCGACGCTGGTGTGCAACGCGCTGGTGGTGGCGGGGTAGGGGCCGCCGTGGTGCATGCCCCATGCGACCGCGACGCCGGTGGGGAAGCCGTTCCACACCACGCGGCCGACCGTCGAGCTGAGCCGGCGCAGCAGGCGGGCGGAGAGGTCCGCGTCGGCCGCGTCGGCGTGGATCGTCCCGGTCAGGGCAGGGCCGAAGGTGGGCAGCAGGTCGAGCAGGTGCTCGGGCGAGGTGTAGTCGACGGTGACCAGTACCGGCCCGAAGCACTCCTCGGTGAGGGCGCCGGTCACGGCGTCGGCGTCGGCCTGCAGCACCAGCGGCGTGCCGGTCCAGCCCTCGCCGGTGCCGTCGGCGCCACCGGCCAGCACGCGTACCCCGGCCATGTCGCGCAGAGCCGCGGTGCCCGAGCCGTAGGCCTGCGCGGTGCGCTCGCTGAGCATGACGCCCGCGGCCATCGCCTCGACCTTCTCGACCAGGACGCGGCGCAGTGCGTCCCCCTCGGGCCCGGCGGGGAGCAGCGCGACGCCGGGCTTCGTGCAGAACTGCCCGACCCCCAGCGTGAACGACGCCGCGAGGCCGGCGCCGATGTCCGCACCGCGTTCCTGTGCCGCGCCGGGGCACACCACGAGCGTGTTGAGCGCGCCCAGCTCCCCGTAGAACGGGATGGGGGACGGGCGCGACGAGGCGGCGTCGAACAGCAGCCGACCGACGTCGAGGGACCCGGTGAACCCGACGGCCGCCACGGCCGGGTGCTTCACCAGCTCGACGCCCGCCTCACGGCCGAAGACCAGGTTGACGACGTCGGGCGTCACCCCGGCGGCGACGGCGCCCGCGACGAGCGCCTCGTGGCAGCGCACGGACGTGGCCGGGTGTGCACCGTGCACCTTGGCGATCACCGGGGAGCCCGCGGCCAGTGCGGAGGCCGTGTCACCGCCGGGCACGGAGAACGCGAACGGGAAGTTGCTCGCCCCGAACACCGCGACCGGGCCGAGCGGCACGAGCATGCGACGCAGGTCGGGGCGCGGGCCCATCGGGGTGTCCCCGGCGTGGTCGATGGTCGCCTCGAGGTAGGCGCCGTCGTCGAGGACGTCGGCGAACAGCTCCAGCTGGTAGCACGTGCGGGTCAGCTCGCCGCCGAGCCGCTGCTCGCCGAGCGCGGTCTCCCGGTCGGCGACGGCGACCAGGTCTGCGCGGTTGTCCTGCAATGCGGCCGCCATCGCACGCAGCAGGCGCGCTCGGCCGCGGCGGCCCAGCGTCTCCAGTTCCTGCGCGGCGCCGACCGCGCGAACACACAGGTCGTCGAGGTCGGCGGCCGACGTGGGGGCGCCGACCTCCTCCACGGTGTGCCCGGTGCGGGGGTCGATGCTGGTGATCACGAGTGCTGCCTCCTCGGCGACGTGCTCTACGGGTGCCTGCGACGGTTGCGACGGCGGTCAGCCGTGGAACCCGTCCTGCGCGTGGGCGCGCATGTGGTCCAGGTCGAAGTCGAGTCCGAGCCCGGGGCCCGACGGGAGCGTGAGCCGCCCGTCGCTGTTGTCCAGCGGGGTGGTCAGGAACTGGTTGTAGGCGCGCAGGTCGTGGCTGCTCGACTCGATGCGGTAGAAGTTCGGCACGGTGATCATCACGTGGCCGCCCGCCACGAGGTTGACCGGACCGGCCGCGTCGTGCGGCGACATCGGCACGTAGTAGGCCTCGG
The DNA here is from genome assembly GCA_001942185.1 of Pseudonocardia sp. CNS-004. Classification (GTDB taxonomy): domain Bacteria; phylum Actinomycetota; class Actinomycetes; order Mycobacteriales; family Pseudonocardiaceae; genus Pseudonocardia. The sequence goes on along the minus strand of MKJV01000063.1, from coordinate 65,177 downwards.
CCATCGTCGAGATCTTCTTCAGCTCCGAGATCCCGCCGGTCCACGTGACGTCAGGCATGGCGAAGTCGGCGAGCCGGTTCTCGAAGACCGGGACGAAGTCCCACCGGGTGTGCAGCCGCTCGCCCACCGAGATCGGCGTGCGCACGCGCTCGCGCACCTGCTGGAGTGCGTGGTAGCTCTCCGGTGGCACCGGCTCCTCGTACCAGTGGACACCACCCAGCTCGTCGAGGGCCTGGCCCAGCCGGATCGCGGTCGGCACGTCGAACCGGCCGTGCGCGTCGATCAGCAGCTCGACGTCGGGCCCCGCGATCTCCCCGATCAGCGCCGTCAGCTCCATCGCCTGCCGCTCCTCGGCCCGGCTCAGCCGGCCGTCGAGGTAGCGGTCGTTGGTCTGAGGTACGCCCGGTGCGTGCGGGTACGGGTCGAACTTGATACCCGTGTGGCCGGAGTCGACGATCGCGCGGATCTCCTCGGCGACGCCTCGCGCGTCCCGAACCGCTTCTGGTCGGGGTGGGTGTAGAGGAGCAGGTCGTCGCGCACCGGTCCGCCCAGCAGGTCGCAGACCCGCAGGCCCAGCGCCTTGCCGCGGATGTCCCACAGCGCGATGTCGACCGGGCTGGTGACGTTGGTGCCGGCGCCGCGGCTGCCCATGTAGGTGAAGGCCCGGTACACCTTGTTCCAGGTGTCCTCGATCCGGGCCGGGTCGTCGCCGACGAGCAGGTCGTTCAGCTGCCGCACCATCGACGCGATCCCGCGGTTGGCCGTCGGCGTGGTGGTGGTGATCTCACCCCAGCCGGAGATGCCCTCGTCCGTGCGGACCTCCACGAACAGGAACTCGCCCCAGTAGGAGCCCTCGGAACGAATCAGCCACGGCACCAGTTCGGTGATCTTCATGGGCCGATCCTCACACCGTGTCGCCGGAGGCACCGGCCGCGGCCTGCGCGGCCCGCCACTGCTCGTACTCGGGCCTGGCCTCCTCGGACAGCGGGTAGTAACGGCGCATGTCGCCCCCCTGGGACAGCGCATGCGGGAGAACTCCTCCCACTCGGCGTGCTCGCTCGCCGCCGCCAGGAGCGCCGGGGCCAGTGCGATCGGGACGACCACGGCGCCGTCGTCGTCGGCCACGACGATGTCGCCCGGCTCCACCACCGTGTTGCCGCAGGCGATGGGCACGTTGACCGCCGTCGGGAAGATCTCGGTCTGGGAGTGGAAGTTGGGGGTGGCCCCGCGCAGCCACAGACCGACGCCGAGGTCGCGCACCTTGCCGAGGTCGCGGATGCACCCGTCCACGATCACTCCGGCACCACCGCGCCCCGTGAAATAGGTCAGCATCATGTCGCCGAACACACCGCTGGCCATGTCGCCGCGCGCGTCCACGACGATCATGTCGCCGGGCTGCGTGTGGTACATCACGTGCCGGTGCAGCTGCTTCTCCGGCTCGGCGTACTCGTCGACCTGGTAGAGGTCCTCGCGCTTGGGCATGAACTGCAGGGTGAGCGCCGGGCCGGCCACGGAGATCCCCGGCGTGAACGAGACCGGACCGCGGATGGCCGCGCTCCGGACGCCCAGCTTGTTGAGCTCGCTGCTGGCGGTGGCGCTCCCGATCGCGGCCAGGCCGCTGACGAGCTCCGCGGGCGGACGAACGATGTCGTGAGTCTCAACCACGCCGGTGTCCTTCTTCCAGTGTCCTCTGAGGGAGAGTGCGGACCTCCCGATGTCGATGTCGCCCGTCGCACTCTCGATGAAGTTTCGGTCTAGTTTCGAGGGCGGGCCCCATCGCTCCATTGTCGTCGGCTCGGCCGGATCGACGTGGGTCTCATCGTCCATGCCCAGGAAGAAGGGGTGTTCGCCCCGAGCTGCGGCCTGAATGTGATCGAGCGCCCGCCGAGAGGTCGGATCCCCTGAATCGGTCTGTCCTGTGCCTCTTGACGACGTGTTCCCGCCGTCGTAACTTAGCCCGACCGAGAGCGAAATTCAATCCCTGTCGGTCGAAACTTGACCGGTGACTCGGCGGGACCGGTGGGAGCGCGACCCGCTGCCACCGCCGTGGCCTGCGTACGCGCGCCCGGACTCCTGAACACACAGACGACGCTTCAGGCGTCCTGAAGGTGGATCGCAATGAAGCGGAAGTACCCGATCGCGATCGCGGTCGCAGCGATCTCGGTCCTGCTCGCCGCCTGCGGCGGCGGCGCGGACGCGGGTCCCAGTGGCGCCTGCTGCGCGGCGGCACGTTCATGATGAACCTCGGCACCGATCCCGGGACGATCAACCCGTACAAGACCACGGGCGGCACCAACCGGCAGATCTTCGCGTTCAGCTACGACACGCTCGTCGGGCGGACCCCGGACGGCACGGTCGTCCCGCAGCTGGCCACCGACTGGCAGGTCACGCCGACCTCGGTCACCTACACCCTGCGCAAGGATGTGACCTGCGAGGACGGCACCCCGCTCACGGCGAGTGCCGTGGCCGCGGACTCGACTACATCAAGGACCCCGCGACGCTCTCGCCGTGGGTCAACCTGTCGGTCCCGGTGCCCTACACCGCGACCGCGGACGACGCCGCGGGCACCGTCACCATCAGCACCGAGACCCCCTTCGGAATGCTCCTGGAGGGCGCGGGCTCGCTGCCCATCGTCTGCCCGGCCGGGCTCGCCGACGCCGGCTCGATCGAGCACGACTCCCAGGGGACCGGCCCGTACACGGTGACCGAGTACGTGCCCGGTGACCACTACACGCTCGAGGCCCGGCCCGGGTACGGCTGGGGTCCCGACGGCGCCACGAACTCGGCCGAGGGCAGCCCGCAGAAGGTGCGGATCGCGTTCGTCCAGAACGAGTCCACATCGGCCAACCAGCTGGTCTCCCGCCAGATCAACGCAGCGCAGATCACCGGCCCCGACCGGAGCCGGCTGGACGCGCAGAAGTCGGTGCGACGGTTCGACATCCCGGTGATGGTCGGCGAGATGAACCTGAACGAGGCGGCCGGGCGGGTCTTCGCCGACCCCCAGGTGCGGCTCGCGATGGCCACGGCGCTCGACCGCGGCCAGCTCACCCAGGTCGGCACCAGCGAGACCGGCACGGTGGCCACCAGCCTCATGGCCGAGGAGCCGGTCAGTTGCCCCGGTGACCTGACCACGGGGACACTGCCGGCGACCGACGCCGCGGCGGCGGGCCGCATCCTCGACGCCGCCGGCTACGTGATGGGCGTTGACGGGATCCGGGAGAAGGACGGTCGCAAGCTCACAGCGAAGCTGATCTACCAGGTCGGCGCCCCGCAGACGGTGTCGGCGATGGAGCTGACGGGGCAGCAGCTGAGAGCGGTCGGGATCGGCACCGAGCTCACCGGCCTCACGCAGGCGGCGTTCCTCGAGGCGCTCTACACCACCCAGGACTTCGACGCCTACTACAGCGGCATCAACCTGGAGTTCCCGTTCATGATGACCGCCTACTACGGCGGGCCCACGCCCGCCCAGGGCGGCCGCAACACCGGCAGCATCGTGAACCCGGACTTCGATGCGCTGTCCGCGCAGGCACTGGCCGCGTCCGGGGACGAGGCATGCGGCCTCTGGAACCGGGCGCACAAGTCGCTGCTCGAGCGGGTGGACGTGCTGCCGATCTCGGTCGGCTCCCGGCCCTTCTACACCTCGAGGGCCTCGATGGAGACCGTGGGCCTGTTCGCGGTGCCGACGAGCATCCGGCTCTACCAGTGACCGCAGCACAGGGATCCCCTTTGACGACGACCAGACGGTGGCGGACGGCATGAGTGATCACACCCGGGTGGAGCCGGTCCCCGGCCCCGCCTCCACGAAGACTCGGGTCGGTGGCGGACAGCGCGGTCCCGCGCTCCGCTGGACGCTGTTCATCGGCAGGCGGCTCGTGCGGCTCGTGGTGTCGCTGCTGGTGCTCGTCACGGCGACGTTCGTGATGGTGCAGCTGATCCCGGGCGACCCCGTGCAGGCCGCCCTCGGCGATCAGGCCACCGCCGAGCTGGTCGCGCTGCGGCGCCACGAGCTGGGGCTGGACCTGCCGCTGATCGAGCAGTACCTGCGCTACCTGGGAGGCGTCGTCACCGGCGACTTCGGGCGCTCGATCGTCACCGAGGCTCCGGTGGCCGACCTGCTCGCGACCCGGTTCCCGAACACGCTGGGGCTCGCCGCTCCGGCGTTCGTCCTGGTCATCCTGATCGCCATGCCGGTCGGGCTGCTCACCGCGGTGCGCACGCGCGGCGGCCAGGGCCGGGTCACCCGGTCGATGTTCGTGAACGTCACCGGGGTGCTGAACTCGATCCCGGACTACGTGCTCGGCACGCTGCTCACGCTCGTGTTCGTGGTGACGATCCCGGCGTTCCCCGCGGCCGGCAACGAGGAGCCGGCCGCGTACGTGCTGCCGGTCCTCGCCCTCGTGGCCGCCCCGGCCGCCTCGCTGGCGCGGATCGTCCGGGTGGAGGCCCTCAAGGTCCTCGACGCCGAGTACGTGCGTGCGGCGAAGGCACGCCGGCTGCCGACGGCGTTGCGGTACTGGCGCCACGTGCTGCCGAACATGCTCACCGCCTCGCTGACCTACGGCACGATGATCCTCGCCGGCCTGATCGCCGGCACGGTGCTCGTGGAGAACGTCTTCGGCTGGCCCGGCGTCGGCACCGTGATCTCGCAGTCGGTGATCCAGAAGGACTACCCGCTGATCCAGGGCATCCTGCTGGTCCTCGGCGCGGTGGTCCTGATCCTCAACATGATCGTCGACGTCGTGCTCGGCGTGCTCGACCCGCGGTCCCGGATGGGGGAGCTGTAAAGCATGTCTGCTTCGACGAACCGGCACCTGCGACTGCTGCTCGGCGGCGGGGCCCCCCTGCTCCTCCTGCTGCTGTTCGTGTTCCTGTCGATCTTCGCCCCGACCATCTGGGGTGATGCGGCGTCGGCGAGCAACGTCGCGGAGGCCAACGACGGGATCAGCGCCGCCCATCTGATGGGCACCGACGACCTCGGGCGCGACATCCTGGCCCGCACGCTCGTGGCGACCCGCCAGTCCCTCGTGCTGGCCGTGCTCGCCACGCTCGTGGGCGGCTGCGTCGGCGTCGCGATCGGTCTCGTCTCGGCGATGTCGCGACGGCTGGGGCGCGCCGCCGGTGCGCTGATCAACGTGTTGCTGGCGTTCCCGGCGCTGCTCCTGGCCATCTTCTTCGCCGTGCTCTTCGGGATCGGCTCGGTCGGCAGCGTCCTGGCCGTCGGGGCCTCGTTCGCACCCGGGTTCGCGCGCATCACCCAGACCCTCACCGCCTCCGTGGTGGCCAAGGAGTACGTCGAGGCATCGCGCGTGCTGGGCAAGCGGCCCCTGTACGTGACCTTCCGGCACGTCCTGCCCAACATCGGCGAACCGGTCATCCTGTACGCGATGATCCACATCGGCACGGCGGTCCTCGCACTGTCGGGGCTGAGCTTCCTCGGGCTGGGCGTGCAGCCGCCGGTCTTCGACTGGGGCCGGCTGCTGGCCGACGGGCTGACCCGCATCTACGTGACCCCCGGTGTGGCCGTGGCCCCTGCCATCGCGATCGTGCTCGCCGGCCTGACGTTCAACCTGGTGGGCGAGTGGCTCTCCGACGTCGTCGCCGGCCGCGACTCGCCCTCGGGAGCGCTGCGGCGCGACCGGATCCCGGCCGCCGCGGCGCCGGCCGCGGACGAGCCCGAGCCTCCGGCGGCGCGCTGGTCGACGTGCGTCACCTCCGGGTCCTCTACGCGGCGAGCGGCGGTGGCGTCACCAGCCCGGTCCGTGACGTGTCCTTCTCGATGCGCCCGGGCGAGCGGGTCGGGATCGTCGGTGAGTCGGGGTCGGGCAAGAGCCAGACCGCATCCGCCGTCGCGCAGCTGATCGACGCGCCCGGTCACGTCGAGGCCGAGGCACTCACCTTCATGGACGTGGACCTGACGGCGCCGGACGCGGCGTCGCGGCGGGTGCTCGGCCGCAACATGGCGATGGTCTTCCAGGACCCCGGCGAGGCGCTCAACCCCGCCATCCGGATCGGCACGCATCTCATCGAGCCCGCGGTCATCCACCTGGATCAACCCAAGGAGGAGGCCAAGCGGAAGGCCGTCGAGGCCCTGCGGTCGGTCGCCATCGCGAACCCCGACCGCCGCTACGACCAGCACCAGCACGAGCTCTCGGGCGGCATGAAGCAGCGCGTGTGCATCGCCGTCGGCCTGATGGGCGAGGCGCGCCTGCTCATCGCCGACGAGCCGACGACCGCGCTGGACGTCACGGTCCAGCGACAGATCCTGCGGCTGATCCACGGGGTCGGCACGGAGACCGGGGCCGGGCTGCTGTTCATCTCCCACGACATCGCCGTCGTCGCCGAGCTGTGCGAGCGCATCATCGTGATGTACGCGGGCTTCATCGTCGAGGAGGCGCGGACGGCCGACCTGCTCGCCGCGCCTGCGCACCCGTACACGGACGTGCTGCTCGCGGCGAGTCCGGACATGGGCGTCGACAAGGCCGAGCCGCTCCGGACGATCGACGGCCGGATGCCCGGGCCGGACGTGGACCTGCCGGGCTGCTACTTCGCTGCGCGGTGCCCCCGCGCGGACGCCACCTGCCGGGAGGAGCGCCCGCCGTTGCGCGTGCTGGGCGATGGCCACCGGGCGGCGTGCTGGCATCCGCTGATCGAGCCGGAACCCTCCGGCCGGGACGCCCTGACCTCGGGAGCGACGCGATGACGACAGCCGTGACATCGGCCCTGACAACAGCCCTGACCGTTCAGGACCTCGAGGTCCACTACGGCCAGGTGAAGGCGGTTCGCGGCGTCTCGTTCGACGTCGCCGACGGGTCGGTGCTCGGCCTGGTGGGGGAGTCCGGTTCCGGCAAGAGCACCGTCGCGCGGGCCGTCGTCGGGCTCGCGCACTCCACGGGCACGATGCGGATGCGCGGTGTCGATCTCTCCGGCTCCTCGCGCGAGGCCCGCCGGCAGCGGCGCAAGGTGCAGCTGATCTTCCAGGACTCGCGCAGCTCGCTGGACCCGCGCTTCACCGTCGAGGACTGCGTCCGGGAGGGCCTCGACGGCTCGGCGTACCGCAGCCGGCGCGAGGCATCGGCGCGGGTCGCCGAGCTGCTCGAGATGGTCTCGCTCGACCCCTCCGTCGGACGGTCGCGGCCGGGCAACCTGTCGGGGGGACAGCGCCAGCGCGTCGCGATCGCCCGTGCGCTCGCCGCCGAGCCCGAGGTGCTGATCGCCGACGAGGTCACGGCCTCGCTCGACGTCTCGGTGCAGGCGGTGGTGCTGAACCTGCTGCGGCGGCTGCAGCACGAGCTCGGGCTGACGATGATCTTCATCAGTCACAACCTGGCCGTCGTGCGCTACATGTGCGACGACCTGGCGGTGATGTTCAACGGCCGGATCGTCGAGCTGGGCTCCGTCGAGGGTGTCATCGACCGGCCGGAGCATCCGTACACGCGCTCGCTGCTGGCCGCCGTCCCCGAGATCGGTGAGCGCAGACTGTTGTCCGACGCCGGCACGGAGACCGCGATCGGCGAGCCCGCCCCGCCCGGCGGGTGCGACTACCACCTGCGCTGCCCCGTCGGCCCGACCGCGGACCCGGACCGGTCGATCTGCGTCACGGCCGACCCGACCGCGGGCGCGGCGCACCGACTGCACCGCGCGAACTGCCACTTCGCACCGGAGGTGACCGGCGAGCGGGCGCGCGTCCGATGAGCCACACCGCGGCCACGGAACGCTCCTTCCCCGGCTCCGTGCGCGGTGGTCCATACGTTGCCCGAGGCAGGGCGAGCCTTCAGACCGGGGCGGGGCGCGGCGGGGGAGCGGTGCTCCTGCGCACCACGAGCGTGGTGGGCAGCTCGACCCGGCCCTGATGCAGGTCGACGGTGCCGACCGGGGGAGCAGCGCGCGGACGGCCAGCGCGGCCATCTCCGCGATGGGCTGGCGCACGGTGGTGAGCGGCGGGGAGATCCACTGCGACATCGGGACGTCGTCGAAGCCCACCACGCTGACGTCGTGCGGGACCCGCAGGCCGCGTTGCCCGATCGCGGCGTAGACGCCCAGCGCCTGCAGGTCGTTGGCCGCGACGATGGCGGTCGGGGGATCGGGCTGGTCGAGCAGCTCGAGGGTGGCCGCCACCCCCGAGGCGTGGAAGAAGTCGCCGTGGGCGATGAGCCGCGGATCGGACTCGATCCCCGCGCGCTCGAGCGCGGCCCGGTAGCCGGCGAGCCGGGCCTGGCTGCACAGGTAGCGCATCGGGCCGGAGATCGCCGCGATGCGGCGGTGCCCGAGCTCGATCAGGTGCTTCGTGGCGGCCAGTCCGCCTCCGAGGTTCCCGGCGCCGATCGTCGGCACGTCGGATTCGAAATCCCCCACCGGATCCACGAGGACGGTCGGCACGCCAATCCTGGCCACTCGCTTCCGGTCGGCGTCGGAGAAGTCCGAGAGGGCGAGCAGGATTCCGCGTGACCGCCGCTCGGTGACCCCCTCCAACCATTGCTGTACGCGTTTCGGGCCACTCTCCAGCACCGAGACCACGACGCCCACCCGGGCGGTCCGTGCGGCTTCCTCGCCGCCCCGGATCATCTCCGACGCCCACGGTGTGCTCGAATCGTTGAAGAGCATCTCGATCAGGCCGCCACGGCTTGCGGGAGTGGCGGCCTCCTGGTCCGCTTGGTGGGGACGTACCCGCGTTCGGCGAGGATCGTCTCGATCTGGGACCGCGTGGACGGAGCCACGTCAGACCGGCCGTTGAGCACCTTGGACACGGTCGCGACGGACACCCCGGCCTCCGCGGCGACGTCCGCGACGGTGACGCGCCGCTCGACCGGATCAGTGGCCAATGCTCGCTCCATCACCGAATCCACCACCTTCTCGCCGGACCCACTATGACACGGGCCGGGGCCTCACTATGACGCGACCGGCTTCCCGAGGGCGAATGCGCTCGACGGGCGGCCGCGGTAGCCCGGAACGGCCCGAAAAATGGCACCAGCCAGCGGCTGGGTGCGCAAACGCTGCTCATTCAACCCTTCGGTGGAGGTGCTGACGAACAGCTCGGTGAGGTCGGCACCGCCGAAGCAGCAGGAGGTCACCTGGCTGACCGGGAGCTCGATGGTCGTGTCGAGTTCCCCGTCCGGTGTGAACCGGCAGACCCGGCCGCCGCCGAAGAACGCCACCCACACCCCGCCGTCGGCATCGAGCGTGAGACCGTCCGGGATGCCCGCCACGGTGGACGTGTCGGCGAAGGTGCGCCGGCCGCTGAGCGCGCCGGTCGCGACGTCGTAGTCGAACACGTCGATGCGCCGCAGCGGGCTGTCCACGTAGTAGCAGTGGGTGCCGTCGTCCGACCAGTCGAGCCCGTTGCTGATCGTGGTGTCGCCGACCGCCGTGTGCAGCGTGCCGTCCGGATCGAGGCGGTACAGACACCCCGCGCCGGGCGTCTGGTCGAACGCCATGCTCCCGGCGAGGTACCGGCCCGCCGGATCCACATTGGCGTCGTTCATCCGCATGTCCGGCCGACCGGAGAGGGGGGCGGCGAGGCGCTGCACCTCACCGTCGCGCAGCAGCGCGATCCCGTCGGAGTCGGCGATGACGAGCGTGTCCGGGTCCACGGTGGGGTGCACCGCGCCGACGGTTCCGGGCACCGCGACGGAGCGCACCTCGCCGGTGCCGAGGTCCGCCTCGAGGATCCGACCCTCGGGCACGTCGACGAACAGCAGCCGCTGCCGGTCCGGCCGCCACACGACACCCTCCCCGTGCACCAGCGACACGTCGGGCAGCACGCGTTCGGCGAGCACGGCGGTCACATCCACCCGCCGTCCACGACCCACTTCTGGGCGGTGCACATGGCGCTGTCGTCGGCCGCGAGCCACAGCAGCATCCGCGCGACGTCGGAGGGCAGCACGTTGTCCTTCAGGCACTGGGACGCGAGGACCTTCTGCGAGGCCTCCGGCGACAGCCAGAGCGCGCGCTGCCGCTCGGTGAGCACCCAGCCGGGGATGATGCAGTTGACCCGGATGCGGTCGGGGCCCAGCTCGCGGGCGAGCGTGCGCGTCAGGCCCTCGATGCCGGCCTTGGCGGTGATGTAGCCGGGCATGCCGGTGAAGTCCGCGTGCGCGCTGATGGACCCGAGATTGATGATCGAACCACCACCGCGGGCGCGCATGCCGGCCGCGACCGCCTGGGCGGCGAAGAAGTGGTGGCGCAGGTTCACCGCGATCGCGTCGTCCCAGTACGCCCGGTCCACCGTCGCGCTGTCGTGGCGCTGGTCGTTGGCGGCGTTGTTGACGAGCACGGCGATCGGACCGAGTGTGCCTGCCACGGTCGCGATGGCGGCCTGCAGCGCGTCGACGTCCCGGACGTCCGCGGGCACGAACAGCGGCTCGGGTGCGCCCAGCTCGCGCACGCGGTCGACGAGTGCCTTCGCGCCTTCCTCGTCGATGTCGGCGAACCCGACCCGGACGCCCTGGGCCGCGAGCGAGGCCACGAACTCCGCGCCGAGGCCGGTGGACCCGCCGCTGACGAATGCGACCCTGTCGCGGAGGCTGGGGTAGGCGGCGTACCCGGCGTCCCGCGTGGTTCCGACCGTGGTGCTCACCGGGCACCTGCCGGCAGGACGACACCTCGGCCGATCGCGCCGTCGGCGAGGTCGGTGAAGGCAGTGTTGATCTCGTCGAGGGAGTACCGGGTGCCGATGAGCGCGTCGAGCGGCAGCCGTCCGCCGCGGTAGAGCGAGAAGAGCTTGGGCAGGTCGACGAGCGGGTTGGCCGATCCGTACAAGCTGCCGACCACCCGCTTCTCCCGCTGCACGAGCACGTTGATCGGCACCGAGAAGGACTGCCCGACCGCGGCGAGCCCGACCGCGACGAGGGTGCCGCCGGGGCGGAGCACCTCGATCGCGGTCTCCAGGTCGCGGGGCGGCCGATCGCCTCGATCGCCCACTCGATCCCGCCCGGTCGGACGGCCTCGACGGCGGTGGCGACGTCCTCCCGGGAGGCGTCGACGGTGTGGGTGGCGCCCAGCTCCTTCGCCGCGGAGAGGCGCTCGGCGACGACGTCCACGACGACGATCGGGTCTGCGCCGGCCAGAGCGGCGCCCATCACGGCCGAGAGCCCGACACCGCCGGCTCCGAAGATCACGATGCCGTCACCCGCGCAGCGGCCCACGGCGTTGAGCACTGCGCCGACGCCGGTGATGACGGCGCAGCCGGCGATGGCGGCGACCTCGGGTGGGACATCGTTCGGCACCGGCACCACCGCGCGCTCGGAGACCACGCAGTGCTCGGCGAAGCAGGAGACGCCCAGCAGATGGTGCACCCGCTCACCGCCGGCGTGCAGGCGCGTGGTGCCGTCGAGCAGGCCACCGGAGGTCGCGTGCACCCGACCGGCCTGGCAACGCGCGGGATGCCCGGTCAGGCAGTGCACGCACGAGCCGCACCGGGGCCGCCACATCAGGCAGACACGGTCGCCGACCGCGACCCGCTCGACGCCCGGCCCTACCGCCTCGACGACGCCGGCGCCTCGTGGCCCGGCACGACCGGGAGCGGGCACTGCAGGTCGCCGGTGAGGTAGTGCTGGTCGCTGTGGCACACGCCGGCGGCCTCGACCCGTACGAGGACCTCGCCGCCACGCGGCTCGTCGAGCGACAGATCGCGCACCGCAAGCGGCGCGCCGGTGTGTTCCAGAACCGCGGCTCTCATCCAACCCCGTCCGTCTCGATACCGCCGACGGACGGGCGCGTCGATCGCCGCATCACGCCGTGCGCGGACCTGAACTCTACCGCCGAAACAGTAGTAGTTACGGGCGAAGTGCGTCAATAGTTTCGAAGATTGGCGGCATCCCGAGGTTGCGGTGCGGCGCGGCTGGGAGTGCAGGCGTCGTTCCGTCGGCGGTGCCATCCACGGCTGTCATATGGCTGTGAGCTGGGAGTCAGTGGGCATGGATGAGGGCTCCGCGCCTCGTGCACCGCCGGGCGGCCGCTTCGGTGGACAGTCGAAACTCAAGTCGATATGGTCGGAAACATCGCTGAGACGTCGACGGATGCCTCGACGAGGCCCTCCTCAGGGCGTCGCCGAGCGGACGCCTGAGGCATCGGGAGAAGGAGAACGGATGGGGTCGGACCGGACGAGGGTCCTCTACGTCGGTGGCACCGGGACGATCAGCCACTCGTGCGTGCAGGCGTCGGTGGATGCAGGGATGGACGTCCACGTGCTCAACCGGGGGCGCAGCGCGGCGCGCCGCCCCGTACCGCCGGGGGTCACCGTGCTGACCGCCGACGTCCACGATCCGGCGTCGGTGACGGCGGCTCTCGGGGACCGCGAGTTCGACTCGGTCGTGAACGTCACCTGCTTCACCGCGGAGCAGACGAAGCGGTCGATCGAGATCTTCGCCGGGCGCACCGGGCAGTACGTGCACATCAGCACGGCATCGCTGTACCACAAGCCGGTCGTGCGCGTCCCGTACGTGGAGTCGACGCCGCGGCACAACCCGTTCTCGCAGTACTCGCGCGACAAGATCGCGGCCGAGGACGTGCTCACGGAGGCCTACGGTCGCGAGGGCTTCCCGGCCACGATCGTGCGCCCGTCGCACACCTACGACGAGGCGCGCCCGCCGATCCCCGGGGATTGGACGGTCGTGGACCGCATCGTGCGCGGCGACGAGATCGTCGTGCCCGGCGACGGGACGTCGTTGTGGACGCTGACCCACGCCGCGGACTTCGCCCAGGGGCTCGTGGGGCTGCTGGGCAACCCGTTGGCGGTCGGGGAGACCTTCCACATCACCTCCGACGACGTCTACACCTGGAACCAGATCTACGAACTGGTCGCCGCTGCCGCGGGCGTGCGGGCCCGGCTGGTGCACGTTCCTACGGAGTTCCTGCCGATCGCCGCCCCCGACTGGCACTGGTCGGACCTGATCCGCGGGGATCTGCAGCACAGCGTGCTGCTCGACAACACGAAGATCCGCCGTTATGTGCCGGGGTTCGCGCCCCGGATCCCCTTCCACCAGGCGGTGCACGACATCGTGCGCTGGCGCCGGGACCACCCCGACTTCACCCGCCCTGCCCCCGAGGTCGACGCGGTCATCGACCGTTTGGTGACGGGCTACCACGAGTCCGCCCGGATCTTCGCCTCGCTCGCCCCGCTGCCGGCGGGGGACAGCGCGCGGTAGCCGCGGGCGCGTGGGCGCACGAGGGTCGGGCCCGCTCAGCGCCCCTGCCCCGCGGCCGGCGGCTCCCGGTGCTCGTCCACCATAGGCTGGGCATGCGCGGTCGTGCCGTCGGTCGAACACCCGAGACCAACATGCCCAGGGCGGGGATGCCGACCGCGATGTCCAGCTCCAGCACCCGCCGTGACCGGTGACGGACAAGCCGCTGGCGCGCGACGACGAGTCCGGCACCGGGTCGTCCGGCCGTGGTCAGAATCCTGCCGGCTCCGACCCGTCGGAGCGGGTGAACACACGCCGGGGGAGCGTCACCACCAGATCGCGGATGACCCGGTGGGCATCGTCCTCACCCCCACCGGGCTCGATCAAGAAGGTGATGGGGACTACCCCGCCGCGCCCGTGCCAGCCAGTCCAGGAACGGTGTCGCACTGTTCGACCCGTAGAGGGCCTCGGCGGCGGTGAGGCCGCGCTCGGCGGTGCCGTTCTCCGTCCGAGGGGCGACGTTGCCGACGAACTTCGACCGCAGGTCCTCCTGGCCGAACAGGTCGGACCGGCTCGTGCGGCTGCGCTGCAGTTCGCGTTCGACGACGGCTCCGCCGGTCGTGCGCAGGCGCAGCCTCGTCCGCTTGGTTTCCGGCGCCACTCCGGCCTCGTCCACTTCGTAGGTGACCCGGTCGGCGAACCGCGCGGCCCGCGGGTCCCGCACCGCGTCCGGGGCGAGGCCGGCCACGTCGAGGTCACCGTCGAGGGCGATCCGGGCCAGGCAGTAGGGCAGGCTGAACCGCGCCTGGTGGGAGGTCCTCGGGCGCCGTTTCGCCTCGATCGGCTCGAGGGTCAGCCGCGCGGTGAACCCGGAGACCACGCAGGTCAGCTCCTCGACGTGGTCGACCGGGTCGATCCCCTGCCCGCGCAGCTCCGCGGCCATCTCGCGCCAGAGGTCGGCGGGGTCGTGGATGCCGTGGCAGACCGGATAGGGCTTCGTGGCGACGTTGAGGATCGCGTGGTCCTCCCACGGGTCGAGGTCCGTGGGCAGCGGGCTGCCGGCGAAGGACCGGAAGATCCCGTACCGGCCCTCGAGCACCGTCGGTGGCCCGGTGGCTCCGGCGAGGGCGAGGTCGAGCGCGAACAGCGCGGACTGGGCGGCCACCCGACCTGCAGCGGCTTGCCGTCGCCGCCCGACTCCAGGAACTCCATCAGCCCGGATGCGAGGCTCCCGGCCAGCCCGACGGCGTGCAGGGTGGTGTCGGGACCGATCCCGCGCAGCCGGGCGGCGGTCACCGCGCCGGCGAAGACCCCGAGCACCGCGGAGGGCTGGAACCCGTGGGCCTGGAACTCCCCCGGCGCCTGCCGGCCGAGCAGGTCCGCCACCTGGTAGCCGCAGGCGACCGCCGCGAGCAGGTCGTGGCCGGACACCGGGTGCGCGGCGGCGACGGCCAGCGCCGTGGGGACCACGACCGCGCCGGCGTGCATGATCGAGCCGAACAGGCTGTCGTCGAAGTCGAGCGCGTGCGCCGAGGCCCCGTTGACGAGCACCGCCGTCCGGGCGCTGCGCGCACGCCCCGGCCCCAGATCGGCACGCTGCCGCCTCGCTCGGTGGCGAGCGCCGCCCGGGCCACCGCGTCCGCGGCGGGATCCCCGACGCCGGCGATCGCGACCCCGACGGTGTCCAGGATGCGGTCGGTCCCGGCGCGCAGGACCTCGGCGGCGAAGCTGTCGGTCGGCCGTTCCAGCATCGCCCGCACCAGTCGGGCGGCGACGGTCTCAGCCATCGTGGGACCTCCGGGGTTCGTCTTCGGTCGTCTCGCCGGGGAAGTGACAGGCCGCGCCGTGTCCGGTGTCGTCGACGGTCAGGGCGGGGTCCCGTTCGATGCAGACGGTCCGCCCGGGGTTGTGCAGCGGGCCGATCGGGCACCGCGTGCGGAACCGGCAGCCGCTCGGCGGCGCGTCGGGCTCGGCAGGTCACCTTCGAGCACGATGCGCTCGTCGCCCACCCGCGGTCGGCCTGGCCCTTGCCCTCGAGCTGGGTCTCGGCGGCGTCGAACGGGTCCAGCGGTGCCTCGATGTGGGTCATGTTCAGCACCGCGGTCCCCCGTCCGGGGAAGTAGAACGCCAGGCCGTCGCGCCGGCGCAGGCGACCGGGTGCTCGTCGAGAACGACTCGCGGACCAGCCGGAATCGCAGCTCGGCGCCTGGCGCCTGCTCGGTGGGCGCAGCGGAGAGTGCCGGGCCGACGACGCCCGCGGAGTAGTCGGCCAGCAGCAGCGTGAACGAGCGGTGCGAGGCACCTGGGTCGAGCTCTGGCCGGTGCCGAAGAGCCGCTCGAGCGCGGCGCAGACCCCATCGACCTGGTCGGCGAGCTGCGCGGCCAGCGGGGTCAGCACGTAGCCACCCGAGTGCCGGGTGAGCAGCTCGTCGTCGAAGTGCTTGCGCAGCCGCGCCAGCGCCGCGCTCGCGGCCGGCTGGGAAACGCCGATCCGGAGCGCCGCCCGGGTGACGTTGCGTTCCCGCAGCAGCTCCCGCAACGAGACGACGAGGTTGAGGTCGAGGCTGTTGAGCCGGACCGACGGGGATCCCACAAGCGGCGAAGCTTCCGCGCGGCCACACCCGGTGTCAACCGGGCTGCTCAGAACAGCCGCGGGTGTCGGCAGTCCGTTGTACGGGGCGGGCGGGACGACAGGTTGTTCGATCCGCGGCGCGATCGACACGTCGACCTGGAACCGGGCGACAGGTTCCTCGGCGTGACGCGGCCGGTGGCGCGGTGTGGGCCACGCCGAGGCGGGCGAGGTCGTGCGGCGATCCGGTCGAGGTCGTCGGCGTCGTCTGCGCCGACGGTGAGCCCGAGCAGCTGGCGGGTCGGCGCCTGCGCGAGGCGCAGCTGCCGGCCGCCGTCCGCGGTGGCGCTCGGTCGCTGCTCGCGCCGGCCGTTTCTTGCAGCTATTCGGCGCGGTTGACGCGGAGCGTCAGCAGGGTGAACACCGCGACGACGACGAACAGCGCGGCCAGGATGAGGTAGCCGAGGGTGAGCGAGACCGCGGCGAAGGCGGCTGCGGCCGCCGGGCCGACCATGAACGAGATCGCCTGGGCGCTGGCGGCGATGCCGAACGCCGTACCGCGCTGGTCGCGCGAGGCGCTCATGGCGATCAGCGTGTTGCTCGCTGGGAGCAACGCCGCCTGCAGGAGCGCGGTCAGCGCGAAGAACGCCACGTAGGCGGCGACATCGGGGGACACCGCGAGGAGCACGTGCACGAGCGCCGACACCGCCATGCCGCCGGCGATCAGCCACCTGAACCAGCGGGGCTTGGACAACCGCCGGACCGCGACCACACCCAGGACGCTGGCCACCCCGGCGACGGTGAACGCCACCCCGACGGCGCCGGTGGCTGCCTCGCTGGTGAAGCCGGCCAGCGAGAGCGGTGCCATCAGCCGCACCATCGACCCGGTGGCGTAGAGGACGAAGCAGATCAGGATCGCGACGACGAACTGGACCGTGATCAGGCTCCGGTAGCTCGCCTGCTGGTCCTGGGCCGCCGTCGCGGCCTTCGGTGCGGGCGCGATGCTGTCGCGGGGGACGATGAACCACACCAGCGCGGCCCCGAGCGCGGGCAGCAGCGCCGAGGCCAGGATGGCCCCCCAGATCCCGAACCCGACGGCCAGCACGGCCCCGATCGACGGGCCGACCGTGCTCCCCAGGTACTGAGCGGCGGTGACGGTCCCGAGGCCCTTGCTCAGCTTCGATTCGGGCACCGTCACGCTGGTCAGCGCCACAGCGGCCGGGATGAACCCGGAGAGCAGGCCCTGGCAGGTCAGGGCGATCGCGATGTGCCAGGGCTCGGTCGCCGCGACCATGATCAGCGTCGTCACCGTCGCGAAGAACAGGGCTCGGATGTACATGAGCTTCCGGCCGTGCCGGTCCGACAGCACGCCCCAGACCGGCCCCGCGACCAGCCGCGCGATCCCTTGTCCCGTCATCGCGATGCTGACCCAGAACAGGGCGTTCGCGTCGCTCGTCGCGCCGAGCTCGCGCATGTAGAGCGGGAGGAACGGGAACCAGAAGTTCATCGCGCAGCTGGCCGCGAACGAGCCGGACGCGATGGCGAGCACCGGCGCCGAGTCGAGCCGCCCGGTGAGCGACCTCCGCACGGAAGTGAACGAGTTGGCAGAAGTCACTGCGACAACGTTAGCTTAGGGCAACTAGGCGGTATCCGGTAAGGCCGTGCGCAGCAAGAACACGATCGAGGCGATGATCATCTTGCCCGGAGGTGGGCGGCGCGTTTCGCGGAACGGGTGGCCAGGCCGCGGAACTGCGTGAGCCGGTTGAAACAGCGCTCGACCACGTTCCGACCGGCATAGATGACCTGGTCGAAGGCGGGCGGTCGACCACCGGCCGAGCCTTGCAGGTCGTGGAGGGGGCGGTCGCGGCCCCGACGGCCCCCGGCTGGGGCATCACGCTCGACCCGCGGTTCGAGGAGACCGCCGACGTGACGACCTCCGCCCGGGAGACGATCCGATGAAGATCACCGAGCTGATGCCGTGGCTGGTCGGCTCTGGGGGCACGGGGTGGGGCGACTACCTTGGTCAGCGGGATGCTCCTCCAGTGTCTTGGCGATCACCATTTCGACCTGGGCATCAGTGATCTTCCGCGGGGCACCAGGCCGCGGCTCGTCGGACAGGCCATCCAGGCGGTGCTCCACGAACCGCTTGCGCCACTTGCCGACCGTGGGCAGCGAGATCTTCAACTCGCGGGAGACCTCACTGTTGGACAGGCCCTCCGCGCAGGCCAACGCCTGCGCGGTCTTGCCGCGCCGTGCCCCTCCCTGCAACGCGTCCCGTGTCGACACCGTGTGTGGAGCTGTGGTTTCGCGTCAACGTAGGGTCAGTCCGCCGTCGATGTTCAGGATCGCTCCCGTTGTCCATCGGGCTCGGGGGGAGGCGAGGTAGGCCGCGGCTCGGCGATCTCCTCGGGGCTGCCTATCCGTGCCAGGGGGTAGGCGGTGCGCACGTGTTGGTCGTGGGCGTCTCGCTGCTGGGGGCTCATCGGCCCGAGGTAGGCATGTTCGTAGGTGGGCGTGTGTACGGCGCCAGGTGCGATGGCGTTGACGCGCACGCCGGATGGGCCCAGCTCGCTGGCCAATGCGCGCGTCATGGAATTGATGGCGCCGCGGGTGGCGGAGTAGGCCGCGGAGTTGCGGCCGGCGGTCATCTTGTGGGCCCAGTAGCTGCTGATGTTGATGATGCTGCCTCCGGCGAGAATCAGCGGGTTCAGCAGTGCTTGGCTGAGCAGGAAGGGGGCCTTGACGTTCAGTTGCCACATTGCGTCGAACGATTCGGCGGTGGTGGTCTCCAAGGAGCCGAAATGGGCCGTGCCGGCATTGTTGACCAGGGTCTCGACTCGGTCGGTCAGGGTCAGGATCCTTCGGGCGGTGGTGGCTGCGGCGTCGGGTTCCGAGAGGTCGGCAGCGAGGGTGTGCACGCTCGTGCGTGGCGCAGCAGGCGCTCCTTGCCGCTGCGAGCTTGTCCGGGTTGCGGGCGACCAGGATCAGATCGCCGCCCCGGGCGGCCAGGGCGTCGGCGATGGCGTGGCCGAGGCCGTCGCTGCCACCGGTGATGACGGCGAGTCCGGCGGTCTGGGGCATCGGCATCTCAGTCTCCGAGGTGGTGGTTGGTGGACAGGCTCAGTTCCCGGTGCCTGTCGATCTCTTCGCGTTGCATCGCGTGGGCGCGCAGGATGGCGGCGACGGCGTCACTGCCAAGGGGCAGCCGCAGGGGCGGCCGGTCCATCCCGGCCACGGCGTACAAGGCCTCTGCGATTCGTGCCGGGTCGCCCGGTCGCTGTTGCCGGAAGAGTCGATGCGAGAGAGGGCTTGGTGGACGTGGGCGTAGTCGGCGAGGGTGTCTCGTTCTGCTGTCCGCCCGGCCCACCTCCGGCGGAAGTCGGTACGGGATGCGCCGTGCTCCGCGATGGTCAGGTCGATGCCCAGCGGGGCGAGTTCGGCGGCCGGTGAGACGGAGATCCCTTCCAGAGCATGCTTGCTACCGGTGTAGGCGCTCATGCCGGCTGCGCCGCACTGCCCGGCGATGGAGCTGATCTGCAGAACGTGCCCGCACCCGGCGGCCCGCAGGTGGGGCAGGGCCGCGTGCAGCACGTTGACCGGAGCGAAGACATTGACGTCGAACTGGGCCCGCAAGTCCTTGTCGTCCAGTTCCTCCAGCGCGCCGGGCAATGCGTAGCCGGCGTTGTTGACGACCACATCGAGCCTGCCGAAGACCGCGACTGCGTCGTCGACGGCGCGCGAACCTGTCCCGGGTCGGTGATGTCCGTAGCGGCGGCGAGCAGTTGGCCGCGGTGATCTTCGGTCAATGACGCCAACCGCTCCGAGGCGCGGGCGAGCGCGATGAGCCGTTCTCCGGCCGCGAGCACCCGGCGGGCGAGGGTATCGCCGAGGCCGCCGGTCACGCCCGTGACCAGCCAGACGCGAGATGAGGACATGTCGCGACTCCTTCTCAAGTGGACAGATCCTGTCCGTTTGTCTCACGCTACGGATGCGGACAAGATCTGTCCAGTTCGGGTAGAGTGGCTGCATGCCACCCGTGGGCGCCTCGCGAGACGAAGCGCCCAAAGCACCGCGCGCCGACGCGCAACGCAACACCGCCCTCGTCCTGGCCGCGGCCCGACGCGCTGTCGCCGCGCACGGACTCACGGTCAGCTACCACGAGATCGCCCGGCTCGCGGGCGTCGGCGTCGGTACCGTCTACCGCCGGTTCCCCGAGCGTGACCAGCTCATGGGAGCCGTGCTGATCGACATCCTCGACGAGTTGATCTGCGAGGCCAATCAGGCACTGGACAACCCCGATGCCTGGGCCGGCTTCCGAAACCTGTTCACGCTGCTCGCCCTGCGCACGGGCGAAAACGCCGGCTTGTCGGACTCGCTCGACGAACGCGGCGGCCCTCAGGTCGCGCAAAGGCGGAGCCGGCTCCTGGAGCTCCTACGCCGTGCGACCCTGCGAGCCCAGCAGGCTCACGTTCTCCGCGATGACGTGGCCTGGCACGACATCCCGTTCCTCGCGCAGGGTGCGACGTCGGCCGTGTGCGTGCTGGGCCTGCACGCCGGCCCGCTCCAGG
Source organism: Pseudonocardia sp. CNS-004 (assembly GCA_001942185.1). Taxonomy (GTDB): domain Bacteria; phylum Actinomycetota; class Actinomycetes; order Mycobacteriales; family Pseudonocardiaceae; genus Pseudonocardia. The sequence goes on along the minus strand of MKJV01000063.1, from coordinate 44,922 downwards.
CGCAGCAAGCCGTCACCGTCATCCTCGACGGCCTCCGCCGTTCCTGACCGCGCGCCCCTTCGTCCGGCAGCAAAGCCCGTCTTGCCGTTGAAGTAGAGGTGGTCCCGCCAAGGGCCGGCGCGGTAGTCCACCAGCGGTCGTGACCGTGACGCAGCACCGGAGTGGAGCAACTGCGGCGACCATTCCGGTGGTGGGCACGTGGCTGCACTGGGTTCTGTTCGGGACCGGACACGGGGCCCTGGCCCATAACTTGGTCACGATCTCGACCCTCGCGCATGATCAACCCCTGAACGGAGATCAACACCCTCGTCCGGGTCGACCATCAGCCGCCTGATTCGAGCGATCGCCCTGCTTCAGGTCGAAGTAGCTACTGGGTGCCGGGCGCATTCTGATCACCACGGCACAGCTCGCGGCGAAGCCTCAGCGCGGGGCGCCGATGCCGATCTGCTCGAGGTCGTGCCCGACGACGAGGCGGCCGGAGTAGCCGTTCTGGGCGGCGAGCCGGCGGTCGTCGGGGGTGAAGGCTGGAACGAGGTGGTTGAGCACGAGGGTCCCGGCGCCGGCGCGCTCAGCAATCGGGCCGACGTCCTCGATGGTCGTGTGCGCGTCCAGCGTGTGCCGGATGAGCGCCTCCACGGCTTCGGTGCGGGGCGGCGGGAAGGCGCTCTCGACCGCCTGCCGGTCCATGACCTCGTGCACCAGGACGTCGGCGCCGGCGGCGAGTTCGACCAGGTTGTCCGACGGCGCGGTGTCGCCGGAGAAGACGATCGAGCCGTCGTCGGTGTCGAACCGGTAGGCCAGCGCGGGGAACACCGGGGCGTGCTGCACGAGGGTGGCCGACACCCGCACGAGGTCGTCCTCGTAGAACGTCACCGGGCTCATCCGCGGATGCGGAGTGCCGTTGGGGTCGCGGAGGTGCTCCGCCGGGAGGGGCAGGTCGTGCCCGGCGAAGAGCTGGTCGGGCACCGGTGTCCCGGTGTCGCGCGCGCGGTCGTTGAAGTCGGTTGCGAACGCCCCCACCAGCAGGCCGACCATCTCCTCGGTCCCCGGTGTCGAATTGTTCGGGGCGACCACCGGCGGCTCCGACGCCTGGCCGAACAGCGGTGGCAGCGCGCCCCGGTTACCCGGGCCCCACACCGCGACCGGCCTCCGCGCGTTCTGGGACAGCCCGTTCGCCCACCCGGCGGACAGGAGGGCGGGCAGATCGCAGATGTGGTCGGAGTGCAGGTGGGTCAGGAACACCGCGTTCAGCGTGTCGAGCGGCCCGCGGGTCGGCTGCGGCGATCCCAGGCCGGATCCGCGCAGCCGGTGGGTCACCCCGGCGCCGGCGTCGATCAGGTAGTACCGGTCCCCGACGGCCAGCGCGGAGGAGATCCCCGACCGCTCACCCACGTGCCACGCCGGTCCGCCTGCCGTGCCGAGCAGCACCAGTCTCGTCCGGTAACCCTCCGCCGCGGCCCGGGGCTGGTTCTGAGCCGCTGCCGGCGCGGCCACCGGTGCGGTGGTCGGGGCGCAACCCGCCAGCGCGGCACCACCAGCGATCGCAGCGATTCCGGCGAGCACACCGCGGCGACTCAACCCCTCCGCAACGGCCTTCTCAACGATCTGACACAACAGCTCTACTCCATTTCCTGCAGGGTTTCGTCCGACTACCGCGAGTCGGCGTTCGCTGTCGAGGTCGGCAATGTGCTGCGTGGGATACCGATCACCGCGGGCCGTACCGCGCGGGACCAGCTCGTCGATCCCCGCGAGCTCCGGCGATCGCCCCCGACCGGTCGAGCCGTGCCGGGCGGCAAATGTCGACGGGGCAATCCCGAGGCGCTGGAGCGAGCAGGCCAGAAGTTGTGGACCGCCGCGGAGCAGGCCTCGGCCCCGCTGGGCATGCCGTCCGCTCCAGGTACGCGCGTACGACACGTACGCCCTCGTCGTCCTCCGAGTGGCCGTATGCGCCGGACGGACCCATGCAGCCGGGCCCGCGCGAGGAGACGGTGGGGCTGGTGCCGCCGATGCGCCGCGACTCGAGGTGCGCCATGCGATCACCGTGCCGCGGAGACGGCCGCCGAGGCAGGCCCAACTCATCCAGGGATGCGTCGTCCTGCCGGGCCGCACCTACCGCGACGGCTGCCCTCTCCCCACCTGGCGCTACGACCACCTCTGAATCTCCTTCTACACGGTGCTGGTCCTCTCGGGCAGCAACGACCTGATCGCCTACGTCTTCGACGTCTCGCTGAACGCCACGACGTGGGCGGGCCGGATCGGCGTGCTGGTGGTGCCGCCGATCGCCTACTGGGTGACCTACCGGATCTGCATCGGGCTGCAGCGCGGCGACCGCGCGGTGCTCGAGCACGGCATCGAGACCGGCGTCGTCCGGCGGCTGCCGCACGGCGAGGTCATCGAGGTGCACCAGCCGCTGGGCGGCGTCGACGACCACGGTCACGCCATCCCGCTGGAGTACCAGGCGCCCCGGTGCCCACGCGGATGAACCAGCTCGGATCGGGCGGTTCGCCGGTCCCCGGCTCACTGCTCAAGCCGGACCCCATCGAGGAGACGCGGCCCTGCAGCAGGCTCGCGCCGAGCAGGCCGAGGCCGACGCCGGCATGCGGAACGGGCGGCGACGGGGGCGAAGGCCTCCACGGGCATCTCGACGTAGCACGGCCACCGGGCCCCGACGCCCACATTCCCATGGCACGCACGACAACGGCCGGGCTGTCGGGCGCCTCGCCTCACGTTCCGAGGTCGTGCGTAGTCGGAAGAAGTGAGGCACCGTCCGGCAAAGCGAGGCAGTTGCGGGTTGATCGGTGGCTCGTCGTCGAGTTCGAGAAGGGACCCCACCATGCCTGCACAGGCCACCAGACACCGGGTCGTCGTCGTTGGCGGCGGTTACGCGGGCACGCTCGCGGCGAACCGGTTGCACATGCGCGACGACGTCGACGTCACCCTGGTCAACCCACGACCGACGTTCGTCGACCGCATCCGGCTGCACCAGTTCGTGGCCGGCAGCGGCGAGGCCACCGCCGACTACGGCTCGCTGCTGGCAGCGGGCATCCAGCTGGTCGTCGACAGCGCCACTCGTATCGACACCGCCGCCCGCACGGTCCGGCTGGCCTCGGGCCGCGACCTCGGGTACGACTACCTCATCTACGCGGTCGGCAGCACCGCAGCGGTACCGGCATCGATGCCCGGCGCGGCCGAGAACGCCGTCTCGATGGTGGAGTGGGAGTCCGCGCGACGGCTTCGCGACACCCTCGCGGAGCTGCCACCGGAGGCGCCGGTCACCGTGGTCGGCGGCGGCCTGACCGGCATCGAGACGGCCGCCGAGCTGGCCGAGCGAGGGCTCCGGATCACCCTGGTCTGTGGCGGGATGCTGGCGCCTTCGCTGAGCACGTCGACACGCCGATCGGTGTCCCGCTGGCTGTCCCGGCACGGGGTCACCGTGGTCGAGGCGGCTGAGGTGACCGAGGTTCGATCCGATGCGGTGGTTCTCGCCGACGGTGACGTGCGCCGGTGCGCGGTAACCATCTGGGCTGCCGGGTTCGGGGTGCCCGAGCTGGCGGCTGCGAGCGGGCTGCGCGTCGACGAGATCGGCCGGCTACTCACCGACGAGACGCTGACGAGCGTGGACGACGATCGGATCGTCGCGACCGGGGACGCGGCCGCGCCGTCCGGGCAGCCGTTGCGGATGAGCTGCCAGGCCGCGGGGCCGCTCGGCGCACAGGCCGCCGACACCGTGCTGAGCCGCATCGCAGGAACCGAGCCGGCCGTGATCGATTTCGCTTTCACCGGCGCGTGCGTCAGCCTCGGCCGGCGCGGCGCCGTCCGGCAGTTCGCTCGCAAGGACGACACCGCCGTGAACGTCTATGTCGGTGGTCGGATCGCGGCGGCCCACAAGGAGCTGACCTGCAAGCTCGGGCTGTTCAAGATCCGTCGCGAGGCCCACAGGCCGGGCTCGGTGCCATGGCCCAAGGGCGGATCCCGCCCCGGGCAGCCCTTCCCCGGTGGCGCCCGGGCGGAGGCCTCCTCATGACCACTCGGGCGGACGCGACCGACCCGATGTCCGTCGTTGCGCGGAACGGGTGGGATCGGAACGGGGTCCGCGCCGTCGCCTACTGGGCGACCACGCTCGTCATCGTCTTCGAGCTGGCGTCGGGATCGGTCTGGAACCTGGTCCCGATCGACTGGACCACCGCCCAGCTGAGCCACCTGGCTACCCGAGCTTCTTCGCCGACATCCTCGGGGTGTGGCAGGTCGCTGCCGCCGTCGCGATCATCGTGCCCGGGTTCGCGCTGATCAAGGAATGGGCGTACGCGGGCTCCTTCTTCCTGTGGACGGGTGCCGTGTGGTCTCACCTGCTCGCCGGCGACAGCAGCCCCGGTCTGTGGGGTGTGCCGCTGGCGTTCTGCCTGTGTGCCATCGCCTCCTGGGTACTGCGGCCGACCGACCGTCGGCTCCCGGTGACGCAGCTCCTTCGGCATCGGGGCGATGCCACCGCGGGCGGCTCGAGCACGCAGGGAGCCGGCGCTCGCTCGCTCCGCAACGGTCGTCGTGGCTGGGTCGTGTCGATCGGTCTGCTGGTCCTCGCGTACGCGTTCTCCTTCCTGACGCTGCCCGTGGTCGAACCGGTGATGCACGACCGGGCCGTCGAGCTCGGCTGGATCGACACGTAGGTGACCACTCAGGCGCCGGTATGTCGGGTCTGTGCGTGCGCCGTTCGTCATCGGTGGTGAGAGGCCCGACCGGCGGGCCGGCACGGAACGGAGACACCGTGGGGTACTACCTGATCACCATCGCGGGGTGCGCCCGATGACCGGTGCAGCCGTGAACGGCGAGGGCCGCGACAGCGCCCGGCGCAAAGCCGACACCCTCGATGTCCTGGCCGAGGAATCACAGCTGTGGCTCGGGACCGCGGCGGTGGACGGGATCGCCAGATCGAGCCCGGCCGCGGCGTACGCGCGAACGGTGGCCGAGCCGATCCCGCCTGCGGCCCCCGTCACCAGCGCGACCGCGCCGGTGGCGAAACCGCGGACCTCGGGCTGATGGCTGGCTGGGAGCACGTCTCCGACCTCCTTGGGCGGTCTGGCCGCGATCGTTCAGCTACAGCGGACAGATCGTGGTGGAGACTCCCCAACCGGACTGTGTCTGTCAAGTGTCACTACATTTCGGCGCATCCCTGGTTGACGCCTCGGCCGCTGTGGCCGGTAGTGTTCAGCCAGAGCGAACGAACAGCGGCGCATGGCCTGTGCCGGCTGGGGACGAACAGGGGCAGTGGTGGTGCAGGACGAGATCGGACCCGCGTTGCGGCGGGCGCGACTGGAACGGAAGCTGAGCCTGCGGAGCGTGGCGTCGGCCGCCGGGATCTCCGCGAGCCTGCTGTCGCAGGTCGAGACCGGCAAGTCGCAGCCGTCGGTGAGCACCCTGTACGCGCTGGTGAACCACATCGGCATCTCCCTCGACGAGCTCTTGGGCATCACCGGGCGCGCCGGGCAGCAGGCGGCGGTGATCCCGCCGCCCGCCGGCGCCGTGGCCGCCCGCCCGCTCGCCGGGCCGTCGTCGGACGTAGTGCAGCGCGCGGCGGACAACCCGGTTCTCGAGATGGCCAACGGCGTCCGCTGGGAGAAGCTCGCGGTCGGTGGCCGTTCCGAGGTGGACGCGCTGCTCGTCACCTACGAGCCGGGGGCCGCGAGCTCGGTCGACCGGAAGCTGATGCGCCACAGCGGCGTCGAGTACGCCTACCTCCTCGCCGGGGAGCTGACGCTCCTGCTCGACTTCGACCGGCACCTGATGACCGCGGGCGACTCGCTCTGCTTCGACTCCACCCGCCCCCACATGTACGTCAACCAGGGCGACGTCCCGGCCCGCGGGCTGTGGTTCGTCGCCGGTCGCCACGAGCTCGACCACACGCGGGAACGGGTGGCCTCGCTCCTCGGCGACGTCCTCGGCTCCTCGCCCGAGCGCCCCTCGAACGCCGTGGAGGTGCTCGACCTGCTCAGTCCGGGCCACCGGGACCCCTCTCCCCGACGCGCGACGATGCGGAGTGATCATGACCAACGACAGCGAGACCACGACGAGCCGACCTGACTCCCGCCCCGGGCGGGTCGCCTTCGTCACCGGCGGGGCGCAGGGGATCGGTGCGGCGATCAGCGCCCGGCTCGCCCGCGACTGCTCCGCAGTCGTCGTCGGCGACCTGAACGAAGCCGGCGCCGACGCGACGAGCACGGCCCTGCGCGAGAAGTACGGCGTCGAGAGCTTCGGAGTCGGCCTCGAGGTCACCAGCTCGGAGCCGGTCCGGCGGGCGGCCGCGGAGACGGTGCGGGCCTACGGCCGGGTGGACGTCCTGGTCAACAACGGCCCGGGTGATCGTCTCCGAGCCCGACGTCGGCAGGCGCAAGCTGATCGACGAGCTGGGCGTGGCCGTCACCCTGGACCCCACCGCCACCGACGTCCCCGAGGCCGTTCGCGAGCTCACCGGGGGTATCGGTGCAGACGTCCGGCCGAGTGCTCCGGGTCCGAGGCCGGTCTCGCGGCCACGCTCGCCTCGGTGCGCAGCCGCGGCACCGTGGCCCAGGTGGGCCTGCACGTCCGCCCGGCCGTCATCGACGCCATGGACCTGTCCAACCGCGACATCACCCTCACCGGAACATGGTGTTACCCCGTGCAGGACTGGCCGCGGATCATCGCGCTGCTGGCGACCGGGCAGCTGCCGAGCGAGAAGGTCGTCAGCGACGTCATCGACGCCGCCGACGTCGTGCAGCTCGGTTTCGAGCGGCTCGTGCGGCCGGGCACCGACGTCCAGAAGATCCTCGTCCGCACCTGACCGGCTGCGCTCGTACAGCACCTCACCACACCTCACAGCACTTCACAGGAGGAACACGTGCTGATCGGATTTGCCGGTCTCGGGCGGATGGGCCGTCCGATGGCCCGGAACCTGGCGCGGGCGGGTCACACCGTTCTCGCGCACGATCCCGCGGTCGGGGCCGCGCCGGACGAGGCCACCGCCGTCGGTGCGGCCGCCGAGCTGGCGGCGGCGCCACTGACCATCAGCATGCTGCCAGACGGCGCCACCACCAGGCGGCTCGTCCTCGACGATCTCGTCGGCGCCGGTTCGGACCACCTTCACATCGTCATGGGGACGGCCGGGCCGGAACTCGTGCGGGCGCTCGCCAGCGCAGCAGGGGTGGGCGTCGTCGATGCCCCGGTCTCCGGCAGCGTCGGGATGGCCGAGAGCGCAGCCATCACCACCATGGTCGGGGGCACGGCGGAGCAGTTCGAGTGGGTGCGGCCCGTCCTCGCCGCGATGACCTCGGCCCAGTTCCACACCGGCCCGGTCGGCTCCGGGTCCGCGGCCAAGCTCGCCGTCAACGCCGTGCTCGCCGCGCTGAGCCAGGGCGTCGCTGAGGGGCTGCTCGTCGCCGAGGCGGGGGAGCTCGACCCGAAGGTCTTCTACGACGTGCTGCGCAACAGCGCGGCGGGCGCGCCGTACGTCGGGTACAAGGAGGAGGCGTTCCTGTCGCCCGACTCGGCCGGGGTCGCCGCACCGGTGTCGCTGATCCGGAAGGACCTCGGGCTCGCCCTCGAGCTGGCACACCGACGCTGCCTGAGCCTCCCGGGCTCCGAGGCCGCCTACGCCCTGCTCGACGCGGCCGCTGAAGCGGGGCTGGGCGAGAAGGACATGGCGCAGGTGCTCACCGCGCTGCGGCTCCGCAACAACCTCCGAGCCGTCTGACCGAAGGAGCAACACGTGCCCGACACCGAGACCTCCACCGACACCGAGGCGATCCGCGACACGATCCGTCGCCTCGAGAACGAGCGGTACGCAGCCGTGATCAAGGGCGACTTCGACGGCTTCGCCGCACTCGCCCACCCCGAGCTCGCCTACAGCCACTCCCTCGGCGACGTCGACAGCCTCGACTCCTACTGCGAGAAGGTCGAATGCGGCTTCTACGTCTACCACCGCATTGACCACCCCGTCGACAAGATCATCGTGGCTGGGGACACCGCGCTCGTCCTGGGGGAGATGCACGCCGACATCACCGCCGGTGGCGTCCGCAAGACCCTTGCCAACCGCTGCCTCGCGGTGTGGGTGCGCGGCGACGGACGGTGGCGGCTGATCGCCTACCAGCCGACGGTCCTGCCGGAGACCCGTCGATGACGACCTTCACTTACGACGCCCCGCCCGGCCGCGTGGTCTTCGGCGCAGGCGGCGCGCGCACCGCGCTCCTCAGGGAGGTCGACGTGTTCGGCGCGCGCCGGGTCCTGGTCGTCGCCGCGGAGCCGGAGCTCGACCTGGCCCGCGAGATCACCCGCCCCTTCGCCGAGCGGATCGGTTCCTGGTTCTCCGGGATCCGCCCGCACGTCCCCGTCGAGGTGGCGGAGGCCGCCCGGCGGGAGGCGGCGGGTGCCGACCTGGTGCTGTGCATCGGCGGTGGGTCGACGACCGGCACGGCCAAGGCGGTCGCCCTCACCACGGGTCTGCCGATCGTCGCCGTGCCGACGACCTATGCAGGCTCGGAGGTCACCCCGGTCTGGGGCCTGACCGAGGGGAGCCGAAAGACGACCGGCACCGACCCGCGCGTGCTCCCGCGGACCGTCGTCTACGACCCCGACCTGACTGCGACGCTCCCGGTCGGGATCTCGGTGGCCAGCGGCCTCAACGCGATGGCGCACTGCGTCGAGGCGTTCTGGGCCCCGCGTCGCAACCCGGTGTCGTCCGCAGTGGCCGAGGACGGGATCCGGCACCTCGGCGCGGGTATCCCCGCGGTCGCGGCCGACCCCGCCGACCCGTCCGCCCGTGCCGACCTGCTGCTCGGTGCCTACCTCGGTGGCTCCGCCTTCGCCGTCGCGGGGTCTGGCCTGCACCACAAGATCTGCCACGTGCTCGGCGGCGCCTTCGACCTGCCGCATGCCCAGACCCACGCGATCGTGCTGCCGCACGTGCTCGCCTTCACGCGCCGGACGCCCCCGCCGCGGCCACCCGGACCGCCCGCGCCCTCGGCCGGCCCGACGCGGTACACAGCCTGTACGACCTCGGCCGCAGGCTCGGCGTGCCAGCCGGTCTGCGTGAGTTGGGCCTGCGCGAGGCCGACGTCGACACCGTGCTCGACGACATCCTCACCCTGGTGCCCGGCGACAACCCGCGCACCGTCGACCGGGCCGGCCTGTGCGCACTGCTGCACGCCGCTTGGGCCGGCACCGAGCCCGCGAAGGAGCACGCATGACCACCCAACCGCCCCCCGGGACCGACCGCGAGCGGGCCGTGACCGACGAGGTCGTCGCCAGCTTCGACGCCACTACCGATCCGCGGCTGCGCGAGGTCATGCAGAGCCTCGTCCGGCACCTGCACTCGCCGGAGCCCGGCTCGGCGAGCACGAGTGGCAGGCCGCGATCGACTTCCTCACCCGCGCCGGGCACATCACCGACGAGCGCCGGCAGGAGTTCATCCTGCTGTCCGACGTCCTCGGCCTTTCCATGCTGACCGTCGCGATCAACGAGCCGGGCGCACCCGGCGCGACCGAGGCAACGGTCTTCGGCCCTTTCTTCGTCGACGGCCCCCGGAGGTGCCCCTCGGCGGCGACATCGCCCGCGGCGCACCGGGGACACCCTGCTACGTGTCCGGGACCGTGCGATCCACCGACGGCACTCCGCTCGCCGGAGCCCGCCTGGACGTGTGGGAGGCCGACGAGGACGGCTTCTACGACGTCCAGTACGGACCCGACCGCAGCTCGGGCCGCGGCTGGCTCCGCTCGGGAACCGGCGGCAAGTACTGTTTCTGGTCGGTCCTGCCCGCGCCGTACCCGATCCCGCACGACGGACCGGTCGGCGAACTGCTCACAGCCGCGGGTCGGGGCCCGATGCGGCCCGCGCACCTGCACTTCAAGGTCACCGCTCCGGGCCACCGCACCCTGATCACCCACATCTTCGTGGCCGGGGACCCCTACCTCGACTCCGACGCCGTGTTCGGCGTCAAGGAGAGCCTCGTGATGGACGCGCTCCGGCACGAACCCGGTCCCGCCCCCGACGGCTCCCACCGCGACGGCCCGTGGACCAGTATGGCGTTCGATCTCGTGCTGGTCCCCGACCAGGGGGAGCACCGGTGAACCGCCCGGACGACAACCGGGTCGCGCTCGTCGTCGGCGCCACGGGGTGACAGGCCGGGCGACCTGCGAGGAACTCCTCGCGCGAGGCTGGACCGTCCACGTCGACACGACCGACGCCGAGGCGACGGCCGGTGGTGACGGTCGACCGTCCCAGGGTGGTGGCGGCGTCCGAACAAGTTGCGTGCACGGCTCGAGGGGACGGTCCGGAGCAGCGAGGAGGGCTTTGAGACGGCCGAGGTCGTTCGGGAGTGTTCCGCTGCTCTTGACGGTGCGCCGACAGTTCTCGACCATCTGCTGGTCGCCGGCATCAGCCATAGCCGTGCACGGCTGCATCTCGCGGCGGGACGGCTCAGGATGGCGGGGTCGTGGTCACTGATGCCGGTCAGCTTGCGCCTCCCGCCGGCGCGGATTGTGATCGCGAACTAGCAGGATCGCTGTTCGTGGGGGACGCCCGGTCGGTGACGTATTGGCTGGTGGGAGTGGAGCGAATGTGGAGCACGGTATCGTGCCAAGCCTGCTCGGAAGGCGCTGAGCTGCTTCGTACTGCACCGGCTCAAGCAGCGGATTCTCTGTTTCCGCAGGTCAAGGCGATCCGTTGACCGTACTGGGGGTCAGAGGGTCGTGTACATGCCTCTACTGCACTGAATGCGCTCTGACCTGCGGGTTCTCGGCAGTTTGCGATCTTCGACGTCGCCGAGCACCTCGACGAGTTCGCGGCGCGCGAGCCGGCGCGTCGCGCTCGTTCGACGGGGCTGTACCAGGTCGGGACACTCGCCGAAGTCGCACTGCTCCTAGCCTCGAGCTGGGGTGCGGTTCCGCGTCGCACGACGAGCGGTGGACTGCAGCACCCCACGACTCACACGGAGCGAGAGATTGTCTGATCCAGTCGAGGCGATCGAGCGGCCTGGGGCGCCCGCCGGCGGCGGCACGATGCTCGTCGAGTACGACGTACCCATCCCGATGCAAGACGGGACGGTGCTCCGGGCCAACGTGTTCCGCCCGGACGACGACGCCCGCCACCCGGTGATCCTGAGCCACGGGCCGTACGCCAAGGACCTCCCGTTCCAGCAGGGATTCCCGGGCATGTGGTCGTCGATGGTCGCCCAGTTCCCGGAGGTCCTCGAGGGGTCGACGAACGAGCACCAGGTCTTCGAGGTGTGCGACCCGGAGCGCTGGGTGCCGTTCGGCTACGTCGTGGTGCGCGTCGATTCGCGCGGCATCGGCCGGTCGCCGGGCTTCGTCGACTGCTGTGGTCCACAGGAGACCGACGACTACGTGGAGTGCATCGAGTGGGCGGGGACGCGGGAGTGGTCGAACGGCCGCGTCGGCCTGTCCGGCATCTCGTACTACGCCATCAACCAGTGGCAGGTCGCTGCCCGTCGGCCGCCCCACCTCGCGGCGATCTGCCCGTGGGAGGCGCCGCCGACTGGTACCGCGACATCAACTTCCACGGCGGGATCCCGTCGCCGTTCGTCGCCCGCTGGTATCCCGTGCAGGTCGAGGCGGTGCAGCACGGGCTCGGCACCCGCGCCGCGCGCAACGAGCGCAACGGCCGCCTGATCACCGGTGACGATGAACTGTCCGACACGGTGCTGGCCGCCAACCGGCGCGACATGCACGCCGACCTGCTCGACCACATGCTGTGGGACGAGTACTTCCGTGAACGGTCGGCGGACCTCTCCGCCATCGAGGTGCCGGTCCTGTCGGCCGGCAACTGGGGCGGTCAGGCGCTGCACCTGCGCGGGAACGTCGAGGGGTATCTCCGTGCGGGATCGGCGCAGAAGTGGCTGGAGTTGCACGGCCACCCGCACTGGGCGCTGTACTACACGGACTACGCCACCGAACTGCAGCGGCGGTTCTTCGACCGCTTCCTGAAGGAGGAGGGCGATTGGGAGACGGAGCAGCCGCCGGTCCTGCTCCAGGTCCGCCACCCCGGGGAGCGGTTCGAGCCCCGTGCGGAGCAGGAGTGGCCGCTGGCCCGGACCGAGTGGACACAGATGTTCCTGGACGTGGCGTCGCAGTCGCTCGTCGACCAGCCCGGAGCTCCGGCGAGCGTCGAGTACGACGCGCTCGGTGCGGGCGTGACGCTGCTGGCCGCTCCGTTCGCGCAGCAGACGGAGATCACCGGCCCACTGTCGTCGCGGCTCTGGATCTCGAGCAGCACCGAGGACACCGACGTCTTCGTCGTCCTGCACCTGTTCGACCCGGACGGCAAGGAGGTCCGCTTCCACGGCGCGACCGAGCCGCAGCAGTCGATCTCCCAGGGGTGGCTCCGCGCCTCCCACCGGGCGCTCGACCCCGAGCGCAGCCACCCCTACCGGCCGTTCCATCCGCACGACCGGCGCGAGCCGCTGGTCCCCGGCGTGGTGTACGAACTCGAGGTCGAGATCTGGCCGACATGCGTCGTGGCGCCCGCGGGCTACCGCCTCGGGCTCACGGTCCTCGGGCGGGACTGGGATCACGGCGAGCCGGGCCCGGTCTCCCACCTGGGGACCGAGCTCCGGGGGTGCGGCCTCAACGTCCACGACGACCCGGTCACCCGGCCCGCGGACGTGTACGGCGGACGGGTCACGCTGCACTCCGGGGTCGACCATCCGTCGAGCCTGCTGGTGCCGATCGTCCCGCCGCGCCGTCAGCCGAGATGACCGACCGCGATCTCCCCGGAGAACGCGTGGACGTCGTCCCGCTGCAGGGGGACGGGCGCAGCCCCGCCCCCCTGCGCAGCCGGCGGGGTCGCGAACCGTGATCCCGACGCGACCGATCGCGCGTGGCGTCGGTGCGGGCCCGACGGCGGCTGTGTCGGTTACGAGCGGGATCCGCCGGTCGGCTGCGAGGCGCGGACGCCGCTGGTCTTCCAGTGATCCACCACCGTGATCTCGGCCATCTTCGGTGCGTACGCGGCGACGTCCTCGGGGCGGGTCAGCCCGCCACCACCTGCGGCGAGGTAACCGCCGTCGACGGCCAGGTCGAGGCCGGTGACGAACGTCGACTCGTCCGAGGCGAGGAACAGCGCCGCGTTGGCGATGTCTTCGGGAGCCGCGAGCTCGGGGATCAGCAGGGAGTCCTCGATGACGCGCCGCACGGGGCTGCCGGTCGGTCCGAAGAACGCGAGACCCAGCGGGGTGGCGACGCACCCGGGGGAGATCGCGTTCACCCGGATCCTGGCCGGAGCGAGCTCGTTCGCCAGAGCGACGACCAAGCGCAGGATGCCGGCCTTGGCGACGGAGTACGGCTGGTTGATCGGGAGGTTCCCGGCGTAGCCGGAGCCGACCGCCGAGCCCGAGATGGACCCCATGAAGATGATGCTGCCGCCGCCGCGGGCGCGCAGGTGCGGGATCGCGTGCTTGGTCGTCAGGAAATGCAGCGTCAGCGTGTGGTCCATGGTGAGCTGCCAGTCGGCCAGACTCAGATCCTCGATGGCGCCCATCCGGTGTTGCATCGCATTGTTGTCGAGGATGTCGACCCCGCCGTACTGCTCGGCGGCGAACTCGAACAGGCGGTGGGCCGATTCCTCGTCGGTGAGGTCGATCGGGTGCAGGGACTCCATCCTTCCCCCGGCCGCACGCACCTCCTGCAACGTCTCCTCGGCGGCCTCGCCGTCGATGTCGCAGCCGACGACTGAAGCGCCCTCGGCCGCGAAGCGCAGCGCGACCTGGCGCGCCATCCCTCGGCCAGTGCCGGTGATGACCGCGACCTTCCCCTCCAGACGACCAGACATGAATGTTCTCCTTTCGCGGCGAGGCCGCGTCTCCATGTCGAAAAGCGCCGGCATCGACGCCGAAGCCCGGGCCGCGCGGAGCATTGTCGATCGGCGGCCTGGTGGGAGCAGTGTAGATCGGCTGGAGAAAGCGCTCGTGTCCCATTTCGTGACATGATGCAATGCGTCAGCTCGGGACTCCCCGAGAATCGTTTCCAGCTGTTGAGGCAACGGCGTGAACGCCGTGTCCCAATTGCGGACACTCGGGTCGGCGGGGACGGTTCTAACGTACGCGGGTGTACGCAGCACCCGCACGCTCGCGGTGAGCGAATCGATCCTGCTGGGGTCGAGCCGGTCGTCCTGGTGGTCGGCCTCGTCACCGTGAGCGGCCGTGCCCGCGCCAGGCGCAAGGCCATGGAGCTGAGCAACGACCACGTCCGCCCAGCCGCGCCGGACCTCCCACCACGAACGTCTGTTGATCCACAGGAGCGACCCATGACCCTCGATCCTCTCTGGCAGCCGATCGACATCGCCGGCGTGACGCTGCGGAACCGCGTCGTCCTGACCGCGCACGGCCTCGGCGCCAGCACCGAGGAGAACCTCATCAGCACGCAGGGCCTCGACTACTACGAGGAACGGGCGAAGGGCGGTGTCGGGCTCATCCTCACCGAGGCGCAGAACGTCCACCGCTCCGGTCGCGGCCTGGCGCGCGGCTCGCAGGAGGGATGGAAGCCCGAGGTCGTGCCCGTCTACCGCGAGCTCGCGGAACGGGTCCACCGGCATGGCGCCAAGGTCTTCGCCGAGCTGGGCCACATCGGGCCTCCCGACGACAACACCATCTTCCTCGACAGCTTCCGGGCGCTGCTCTCCCCGTCGGGGATCCCGGCGCTCAGCACGAACGAGATGCCGCGGGCGATGGAGGAACAGGACTTCGCCGACCTGCTCGAGGGGTTCGCGCTCACGGCCCGGCACGCGAAGACGGGCGGCCTCGACGGTGTGGAGCTCCACGCCGCCCACGGGTTCCTGATGCACACGTTCCTCTCGCCGGCGACGAACAAGCGCACGGACCGGTACGGCGGGAGCACCGCGAACCGCTGCCGCTTCATCATCGAGGCGGCCGAGGCGGTACGGGCCGAGGTTGGTGCGGGGTTCCCGATCGGCGTCCGGATCAGCTTCGCCGAGTTCACGCCGGACGGCATCAGCGAGGAGGAGGGCGAGGCGATCGTCCGCACGCTGCACGCCGCCGGTGTCTTCGACTACTTCTCGATCAGCGGCGGCAACCTCCTGACGGTCCACAACCAGATCTCGCCGATGGGTGTGGAGTCCGGGATCTGGTGCCGTTCGCGACCCGGGCGAAGGAGCTCGTCGGATCGGACGTGCCGGTGCTCGCGGTCAACCAGATCACCGATGTGGACCAGGCCGCGAAGATCATCGCCACCGGGCAGGCCGACCTGGTCGGCATGGTGCGGGCGCACCTCGCCGACCCGTTCCTCGTGAAGAAGGCGCAGGCCGGCGACGTCGACGACATCCGCGAGTGCGTGAACGCCAACCAGGGCTGCCTGTCCCGTCTCTTCAAAGGCCGGGCGATCACCTGCACCGTCAACCCCGCGTCGGGTCGCGAGGCGGAGTGGGGCCACGGCACGCTGGAGGACGCGTCCGCTCCGCGCAAGATCGTGGTGGTCGGCGCCGGCCCGGCGGGCCTGAAGGCCGCCGAGGTCGCGGCGCAGCGCGGGCACCAGGTCGTCGTGTTCGAGCGCGAGGACGAGATCGGCGGCAACGTCCGCTATGCCGCCCGCCTACCGCGCCGCCTGCGCTGGTCGTTGGTCGCCAAGCGCTTCGACCACAGCCTCCGAGCGGCCGGCGTCGACGTGCGCCTGGGAGTGGAGGCGACGCCGGACCTCGTCCTGAGCGAGGCGCCGGACGCGGTCGTGGTGGCCACCGGCTCGACGTTCGACACGGACGGCTTCTCGTCGGCGCTCGGGTTCCGCCCCGGCATCCCGGGCCTGGAGACGACCATCGTCCTCACGCCGATCGAGGCGATCACGGACATCGAGCGTTGCGGCGATCGCGTCGTGATCGTCGACGAGAGCGAGGAGTACACCGGCCTCGGGCTCGCGGAGATGCTCGCGGAGGCCGGCAAGAAGGTCGAGATCGTCAGCCGTCACCTGGCGGTGGGGGCGAACCTCGTCACGACCGCTGACCTGGGACACATCTACCCGCGCGTCACCGGGCTGGGCGTCACGATCACGGCGCAGCACATCGTCGCGGACATCTCGGGTGGCGAGGCGGTTGTCGCGAACATGTGGGGCGCGGGAGAACACCGGACCGAGCTCGACTCGATCGTCCTCAACATGAGCCGCTCGCCGCGCCGGGAGCTGTTCGACGGCCTGCGCGACCGCTTCGACGGCGAGTTGCACCGCATCGGCGACTGCCTGTCCCCGCGCCACGTCGACGAGGCCGTCTACGAGGGCGAGAAGCTCGGCCGCGCCCTCTAGCGGTCCCCGCCCCAGCTCACTACCGGAGGAGAAACCGTGCCCACTGGGTTCCTGGTCGAGATCGAAGCGCGTGAGGACAAGGTGGAGGAGGTCGAGGCGTTCCTCCACGAGGCGATCGGCATGGCCGAGCGCGAGGACGGCATGCACGTCTGGCTGGCGGGGCGATCGGGTCCCGCCAACTTCCTGACGTTCAACACGTTCCCGGACGCTGCCGCGAGTGACGCGCACATGGTCGGCGAGCTCGCGACGGCGTTCAGCGCGCGGGCCGACGAGCTGCTGGCCTGCCCCCCGCGCATCGTCGCGTACGAGGTGGTGGAGCAGAAGCTGCCAGGTCGGGGGAACGCCCGCGGGTAGTCGAAGGCGAGGCGCCGACGTCCCCGTCCTCGACATCTGCGAGCAGAGCCCGGCGCGATCTCAGGCAGACGACGACGGCCGCGTGTCCGCGTCCCACAGGCGCTCGATGTGCGATCCGAGCACGATGTGCGTCCGCGTGTCGACGATCTTCCGTCCGCGTCGGAGCGCTCCGATCACGGTCGTCAGGTGCTCGACGCTCCTGACGCGCACCCAGACGAGCGCGTCGTAGCAGCCGGATGTCGTGAAGACGGCGCTCACCTCGGGGATCGCGCTGACCGTGCGGTGCACCTCCGCCGGCTGCATGTTGCCCACGAAGCGCACCTCGACGAACGCCTCGATCGTGAGATCGAGGGCTGCGGGGTCGACGCGAGCGGTGTACCCCCGGATGACCCCGCTCTGCTCGAGGCGGGCGATCCGTCGGCTGACGGCGGTGCCGGACATGGACAGGAGCCCGGCCATGTCTGCGGCGGTGCGCCGACCGTCCTCCTGCAGGAGCCGCAGCAGCTCGCGGTCGGTGTCGTCGAGATCGTGACGCGGGCTCATGTCGACCAGGCTAGCGCAGAAATACTGCCCATGAGCGAGGACCATGCAGGATATCTGCGCAGCAGGACCAGTCTTCTTGTGTTTCCCGCTCCTGCCGCCGAAGGTGGCCACCATGCCCGACACGCTGGCACCTCCGCCGTCTGCGACCGTTTCGCTCGACGACCGGCTCGATCTCGACGAAGGCGCCGTGTACCTGTCCGGCGTCCAGGCGCTCGTTCGGGTGATCATCGACCAGCGACGCGCGGACGACGCGGCGGGGCTCGACGCCGCGGCCTTCGTGTCCGGCTACCAGGGGTCGCCGCTCGGGACCTTCGACACGGAGCTGCAGCGCAACCGGAAGCGCATCGCGGCGCACCGGATCGTTCACCGCCCGGGGGTGAACGAGGAGCTCGCTGCGACGTCGGTGTGGGGGACGCAGCTGCTGGACCGGATGCCCGGCCGCCGGCGCGACGGCGTGCTGGGCGTCTGGTACGGCAAGTCGCCCGGGGTCGATCGCGCCAGCGACGCGATCCGGCACGGCAACCTGGTCGGGACGACGCCGACGGGCGGCGTGCTCGCGCTCGCCGGCGACGACCCCGCCGCGAAGTCGTCGACGATGCCCGGCGCGTCCGAGGCGATCTTCGCCGCTCTGTCCGTGCCCGTGCTGCAACCGGGAAACGTGCAGGAGGCGCTGGACCTGGGGCGCCACGCGATCGCCTGCTCACGGGCCTCCGGGTTGTGGGCGGCGCTCAAGGTCGTGACCCGCCTCGTCGACTCGACCGCGGTCGCCTCCGTCGGGCTCGATCGCGTCCGGCCTGTCATGCCGGACGGCGAGTGGCCCGGCGGTGGCACGGCGCACGCGCCGCACGCGAACCTGCTGGGTGCCCAGCTGCTCGAGCTCGAACGCTCGATGCTCGAGGTCCGCCTCGAGCGCGCGCGCGAGTACGGGCGCCGCAACGGGCTGTCGGTACTCGCGCGCGACGCGCCGGATGCGCGCCTCGGCATCGTGGTGGCGGGGCCCGCCTACTACGACCTCCTGCAGGCGTTCGCGGAGCTCGGCGTGCCCGACCCGCCCGTGCGCATCCTCAAGCTGGGCATGATCTACCCACTCGACGAGCGCGCCGTCCGGGACTTCGCGCGCGGCCTGGACGAGGTGCTGGTCGTCGAGGAGAAGGGCCCGTTCCTCGAGCGTCTCGTCAAGGACGCGCTGTACGGCGCCACCGGTGCCCCGCGGGTGACCGGGAAGCTCGATGACGCCGGCCGGCGGCTCGTGCCGGCGGGCGGCGCCCTCGACGCCGACGTCCTCGTGCGTCCCCTCGCCGCGCGTCTGGGTGTCTTCCACGATCTCGAGCCGATGCGGGCTCGGCTGGAGCAGCTCGACACGCTGAGGGCCCGCCCGCTCCCGATCGTCACGCAGCGGACGCCGTTCTTCTGCTCCGGGTGCCGCACAACAGCTCGACCGCGACCGCGGACGGCACCGTGGTCGGGGCCGGCATCGGCTGTCACACGCTCGTGCTGATCAACCCCCAGAACCGTGGTGAGCTCACCGGCACGACCCAGATGGGCGGCGAGGGTGCGCAGTGGATCGGGCTCACACCGTTCATGGACCCGGCCCGCATCGTCCAGAACATGGGGGACGGCACGTTCCACCACTCGGGTTCGCTCGCCATCCGAGCGGCTATGGCTGCCGAGGTCACCATGACCTACAAGCTGCTGTACAACGACGCGGTCGCGATGACCGGTGGCCAGCGGATCGTCGGCAAGCTCAGCGTGCCCGACGTCGCCCGCATGCTCCTGGCCGAAGGCGTCAGCCGGGTGGCCGTCACGGCGGAAGACCCGACGAGGTACAAGGGGGTCTCGCTGCCCGGCGGCATCGTCGTCCGCCCGCGCGAGGACCTCGCCGCCGTGCAACGGGAGCTCGCTGAGGTGGCGGGCGTGACCGTGCTGATCCACGACCAGCTCTGTGCCATCGAGAAGCGCCGTGCTCGCAAGCGCGGCGACCTCGTCACCCCCGCGCAGCAGGTGGTCATCAACGAGCGGGTCTGCGAGGGATGCGGGGACTGTGGGGAGAAGTCCAACTGCCTGTCGGTCGAGCCGGTCGAGACCGAGTTCGGGCGCAAGACGCGCATCCACCAGTCCTCCTGCACGAAGGACTTCTCCTGCCTGGAAGGCGACTGCCCGTCGTTCCTGACCGTGATCCCGCCGGCCGAAGCCGCTCCACGCGAGGTGCGGCGACCCGGTGTCGCGCTGCCGCAGCCGGCACGCCCGCTGCCCGAGCAGGGCCGGGTGCGCATGGTGGGGATCGGTGGCACGGGCGTCGTGACCGTCGCGCAGATCCTGAGCGTTGCGGCGATGCTCGACGGGCGCAGATCGACCGGGCTGGACCAGACGGGGCTGAGCCAGAAGGGCGGTCCGGTCGTCTCGGACATCCACATCGGTGCGCGCCCGAGCTCGAGTCCGTCACCGCGCCGTTCGGTGGCGTGGACCTCCTGCTGGTGCTCGACATCCTGGGCGGTGCCGCGCCGGGCAACCTCGCCACGGCGAGGCCGGACCGCACCATCGCAGCGATCAACTCCAGCCTGGCCCCGACCGGTCGGATGGCGACACAGGTCGTGCCGACGCCGGACGTGGTCGCCGCCCGCGAGGCGATCGACGTGTGCACTCGTGCGGACGACAACGTCGAGTGCGACGCGCGTGCGCTCGCGCAGGCGCTGTTCGGAGATCACATGCCGACAAACATGATCATGCTTGGCGTTGCCTGGCAGCAGGGCGGGTTGCCGGTCACGATCGAGGCGCTGCAGGAGGCGGTGCGGATGAACGGCGTCGCGGTCGAGCAGAACCTCGCGGCGCTCGAATGGGGGCGGGCCGCGGTGGCCGCGCCCGAGACGGTCGCGGCGGTGCTGTCACCGCCGGCGGCGCCGACGGTACTCAGCAGCGGCGAGCGCGCGCTCGTGGACGCCGTCGCGGCCGAGCCGGGCCCGCTGCGCCAGCTGCTCGAGGTACGGGTCCCCGACCTGGTCGCCTACCAGGGACTCGGCTACGCGCGGCGCTACGTCGACGTTGTCGGGCATGCGCGCGAGAGCGAGGACCGGCTCGCGATCGCGGAGGACCGTCCGCTCACCGAGGCGGTGGCCCGGGGTCTGTACAAGCTCATGGCCTACAAGGACGAGTACGAGGTCGCCCGTCTGCACCTCGATGCGCTCGCCGACGTGCCCGTGGGCTCGCGGGTCGTGTTCCACCTGCAGCCGCCCGTGATGCGCGAGCACGGGCTGGACCGCAAGATCGCAATGCGGCGCATCGTCGCGGTGTCGGTGTTCCGGGCCCTCCGCCGCATGCGGCGGCTGCGCGGAACCGCCATGGATCCCTTCGGCCGAGCGAGGTGCGCCGCGTCGAGCGCGCGCTCGTCGGCGAGTACGTGAACCACGTGCGGGCGGCGCTGCAGGTGGCGAGCCGGGCCAACCACGACCGCGTGCTCGAGTTGTTGGAACTGCCCGACCTGGTACGCGGGTACGAGCAGATCAAGCTCGACAACGTGGCCCGCTTCCGCGCCCGCGCCGATCAGCTCTGGGCCGAGCTCGCGGCGGGCAGCTTGAAGTGAGCACAGCAGAGTCCGGAAAAAATGACCGACTGGTCATCTCAGGTGAGGAGAGCAGATGAAAGCCCTTGTCGCTGCCGGTTATGGTCCGCCCGAGCAGTTGGCCATGGCGCAGGTTCCGGTTCCGACTCCGGGACCCGGCCAGATCCAGGTGCGGATCGCCGCCACGAGCATCAACCCCACGGACATGCGCGTCATCACCGGCGGTTTCAAGGATTTCGTCGACATCGAATTCCCGTACGTACCCGGCAACGACTTCGCGGGTACCGTGACCGCGATCGGGGAAGGGGTCGAGCGCTTCGAGGTGGGGGACGAGGTGTTCGGACAGGCGCTGCCGCGCCAGATGGCGTTCGCAAGCGATGCCGAGCATCCGTCACTGAGCACCGGCGCGTTGGCCGAGTACGCGGTCTTCGAAGCAGACACCCCGTTGGTGGCCACACGCCCGCCATCGGTGCCGGCAGATGAGGCGGCGGCGCTGGCCATCGCGGGTTGGACCGCCCTGGGGCTCATGAAGCTCGCGCAGGTGCGCCCGGGCGAGACCTGCCTCGTCGTCGGCGGGCTCGGCGGGGTGGGCACGGCGCTCATCCCGCTGCTGGTCGGAAAGGGCGCACGCGTCATCGCCACAGCCCGCACCGCTGCGGATGTCGGGTTGCTGCAGGACCTCGCCGTCACCGACACCGTCGGTTATGCCGAGGACGACTATCCTCGCGACGTAGATCTGGTGTTCAACCTGGCCCTGCCGGCCGAGAACCTCCCGGCGCTCGGCCGGCCCCTCCGGCCCGGAGGCCGCCTCGTCTCGATCATCTGGCCCGCCCCGACTCCGGAGCAGGTCGGACGCGACGACGTGCAACTGCTCTTCTTCCTGGACATGGCAGGAAAGCAGGTCGCGATGCGGGAGGTGGCCGATGCGGCGGCGGCCGGCGAACTCAGGGCCAGAATCGGCCGCAAGTACTCACTGGATGCGGCAGTGGACGCGGCCGTCGCCTTCCACAGCGGCGGCATCCGAGGCAAGGTCGTGGTGACGATCTGATCCGGTCGGGAGTTGTGTTGGGCACCGCCACGTACGCCGATGCCGCTGCATATCGGGCCTGTGCCGCTTTGTCGTCTGCCACGAGGTGTCACTGATGCTTGCTGCTCGTTACTACGGTCGCCGGGACGTGCGGATCGAGCGAATCGAGGACGCCGCCACCCCGAGGCATGACGAGGTTCGCCTCCGGGTGTTGCGTGCCGCGATATGCGGTACGGATGTCGCGGAGTTCGTCAACGGGCCGTCGATGATCCCGATCAACCGGCCGCACCCGGGGAGTGGACATCACGGCCCCCTCACGTTGGGCCATGAGTTCGTCGGTGAGATCGAGGCCGTCGGGTCCGGCGTCGAAGGGTTCTCGGTGGGCCAGCGGGTCGTCCCGGGTGCCGGGGTCTGGTGCGGCGCATGTGAATGGTGCCGCGGCGGCCGGACGAATCTGTGTGCGCGCTACTACACCCACGGCCTCCAGGCCGACGGTGGGCTGGCCGAATTCGTCACCGTCCCGGCCCGGATGTGCCGGTACGTGCCGGCCGGTCTCGATGACGACACGGCTGCGATCGCACAACCGCTCGCCGTAGCCCTTCACGGTGTCCGCCGCGGGAATCCCGAGGCCGGCCAGGCGATGGTCCTGATCGGCCTCGGCGGGATAGGCCATTTCGCGTTGAGGGCTCTCGCATCGAGCGGGCCGTCGGTGCTCGTTGCGGTGGACGTCGACGACGTCAAGCTCGAGCGGGCCTTGGCAGAAGGCGCCACCCATGCGGTGAACGCCCGCGGCGGCGATGTCGTGGAGCTCGTCCGGGACCTGACCGACGGCGCTGGTGCGCACCTCGTCGTCGAGGCATCCGGTGCGCGGCCGTCACCTGCACTGGCGACGGCGCTCGCCAGACGAGGAGGGAGCGTGGTGTTGCTCGGGCTCCAGAAGGCGCCGACGGAGCTCGACCTGAGCGACATGGTGCTCCGGGAGATCGATCTCATCACGACGGTGGCGCACGTCTGCGACGTCGACCTGCCGCGTGCGCTCGAGTTGCTCGCCGACCCGCGTTCGGAGAACGTGGTGATCGATCGCGTAATTCCTCTCGAATCGCTCGTGGAAGAAGGACTCATTCCACTGCACGACGGGGCAGTGCTCGGCAAAGTCGTCGTGCGACCGCATTGAACGGAGAATGCGTATGCGGATGGCTGCCCAATGGTGTGGTCCATAGATTGACCGCGTCGGAGACCGCCGTCTAGCGTGTGGCACCACGCTCTCAAGGAGGAGAGATGGATGTAGCGACCATCCGCGCTGGGCTTCGTGCCCGGGAGGACTTCCTGTGCTCGGGAGAGATCTCGGGCATCGTCCGACCGTCGACCGCACGATCGTGGTTGCGGTCGCGCGCCGCAGGTCTCGCCCCGGACCGACCGTTGAACCTTCGCTATGCCGGAGAGGTCGAACAGGACAGCGCACTGCTCCGCGCCGCGCGGCCGGTTGCCGACAGGCTCTTCGCCGGCGATATGCAGGGACTCGATGTGGCGATGTTCGTCACGGACGACGCCGCGCGAATCATCGGGCGCTGGGTCGGCGACCGGGGCTTGCTGTCTCATCTCGACGCGGTCGGGTCGGTTCCCGGCTTCGTCTTCGAGGAATCCCGCGCCGGGACGAGCGCACTCGGCACGCCCTTGGAAGAGGGCGAGCCCGTTCTGGTGCTCGGTCACGAGCACTACGCGGACTGCCTCCGAGGGCTCTCTGCCGTTGGCGTGCCGATCGTCCATCCGGCATCCGGTCGGATCGAAGGCGTCGTCGACCTCGTGTGTCGGGCGGACCGGTACTCGCCGATGATGATGGCGCTGGTGACGCACGTGGCGCGCGAGATCGGGGACCGCCTGCTCACCGGCTTCGGAGCTCAGGATCGAGCGTTGCTCGAGGCGTATCTACTCGCCGACCGGCGCGGACCGCGGCGGGCCATCGTCGCCGTGAACTCCCGGCTCGTGATCGCCAATCCGCATGCCGGTGAGGTGCTCGGCCCGGTCGATCAGGGCTTGCTCTGGGACCTGGTCGAACGTGCCCTCGCTGCACAGGAGAGCGTGTTGGTGCTGGGTGGTGACGCGGAGTCCGCCGCCGTCCAAGCGTCTGTCGCCGAGATACGCCGGGGAGGTGCTCGGGCCGCGCAATCCTGCAGCTGCGTCGTCACCAGGATCGCCGAGGAACTCGCTCCGCGAGCAACTCGCGGGGGGCGACAACGCTCAGCACGTTGCTGCCGGGCCCGAGCCGCCGTTGGCAGTCGGTGTTGCAGCGCACCTCGTCGATCGTCAGCCTCGGGCATCGGTTGCTGCTGACCGGGCCGCCGGGAGTGGGCAAGCGCAAACTCGCGCTCTCCGCGTGCGCCCTGCACCATCCCGACAAGAACGTGCACGAGTACGACGCCGCTGACGCCGGCGAGCCGGGCTGGCTGGAAGATCTGTGCTCCGCGAGCAAGGACGACGACAGCGTGGTGCTCGTGACGCACCTGGACCTCCTCGACACGGTCACCCTGCACAGGTTCTGTCGGTGGGTCGATCAGTCGTCGGGCGCCGGCCTATTGCTGGCCACCTTCACCGTTGATGGGGATCGGCGTCCGCCGGCCGTTCTCACCGGTCAGTTTCCGCACCTGCTCGAGTTGCCGCCACTTGCCGATCGCGTCGAGGACATCGCTCCGATCGCCGAGAAGATCGCTCGTGGTGACAAGGGCGACGCGGCGGTTCGCATAGACGCAGCAGCAATGCGACGCCTCACGGGTGTGGATTGGCGTGCCAACGTCCGTCAGTTGGAACAGGCGGTGCGCGCGGCGCGCAGCGCTTGCCCGGGCAGCGTCGTACGTGTAGAGGACCTTCCTGAACTGTGCTTCCTCCCACGTTCGAAGACCAACCTGACCCGGCTGCAACGGCACGAACGTGACATGATAATCGCCACCCTGGCTGCCGAGGGCGGCAACAAGAAGGCCGCGGCGGCCAGCCTCGGTATTTCGCGCTCGACCCTCTACCGCAAGCTCGTCGCCTTCGGTCTCGGTGGATGACGTGAATCGGAGCTCCACTTTCACGTGACGAGCCGCTCGTGCCGGCGGTGCCTGCGCCACCTCGCACGCGACGGCGGTGCGATGAGCAGGCGGCCTCTTCGGGTGGCGGCCGGGCGGGCCCGGCGTCGGAGTCGGCGAGACCAGGACCCGACCGCAAGATCCACAACCAGGATCGCGATGGCCAGGGCCGCCCACGTGCGGTCGGGGAGCACATGACCGACTTTGGGACACCGACCCGGCGGCGCTCGGCCATAGAGTGGAGACGGTTCTTCTGGTAATCCGCAGAACGGGAACAACGAGCATGGAGACGACTGTGGGCAGGCTTGCAGGAAAGGTAGCGTTCATCACCGGCGGCGCTCGGGGTCAGGGCCGGGCGCACGCGCTACGGCTTGCCGAGGAAGGCGCGGATATCGTGATCGTCGACCTCGAAGACCAGGTTGCGACGGTGCCTTACGACCTCGCGAGGGACGGAGACCTCGATGAGACCGCAGCGCTCGTCGAAAAGCTCGACCGACGTGCCGTCGCGGTGAAGGCAGACGTGCGTGATCAGTCTCAGCTGGATGCTGCTGTCGCAGAGGGACTGGCGGCGTTCGGCCAGCTGGACATCGTCTGCGCCAACGCCGGCATCTGGAGCCGTGCGCCGCTGCACGAACTCACCGAGAACGCGTGGCAGGACATGATCGACATCAATCTCACCGGTGTCTGGCGCACGATCAAGGCGACGGTCCCGCACCTCATCGAGCGGCGGCAGGGCTCCATCATCGTCACCGGTTCAACCAATGCTGTTCGGGGCGGACCGGGCTATGCGCATTACGTGTCGGCCAAGCACGGCGTCATGGGTCTCATGAAGTCGGCCGCGCTGGAATACGGCGTGTTCGGTATTCGGGTAAACGCCGTTTGCCCTGGGTTCGTCGATTCGAAGATGACGGACTGGCAAGGATGTTATGAGATGACAACCGGACGCCCCGACGGCACGCGCCAGGAGCACATGCGCGCAGCACACCACTCGACCGCCTTGGCCGATGTGGGGATGTTGGCCCCTGGCGCCATCAGCGAGGGCGTGCTCTGGCTCGCGTCGGATGAGTCGCGGTTCGTCACTGGCGCCATCGTGCCGGTCGACGCCGGGCATTTGGCCCTTCCTGGGTTCAACGGGTCGCCCGTGATCTCGGATGTCGCCGTTTAGTGCTCGAGCCCCGGGAGAAGTCATGATCGCCATCGAATCGGTCAGCAGGCACGTGGCGGACCTCGATGCCGCAGCATCGTTCTACGAAGCGCTGGGTTTCGCGCGCGGTGAAGCTCGACCGTGGGGCGCCGGTGGCGCCGATCAGGCGCTGTGGAACACGGGCGACCGCGAATGGCGCGGCCTCACGATGTCGCTTCCCAGTGGCGTCTCCGAGCGGCAGTTTCCGCTTCGTCTTCGCGAATACCGGGGCGGGCCGCGCCATGTCTGGAACACACTCGACGCCTGGAGCGTAGGCTCCGGCCACATGGGACTCTGTGTCGAGGACCCGTACCAGACCTGGAACGCACTTGCGAACGCGGGCGAACTGCGTGCCCAGACGCGTGGGGGAGGGCCGATACCCATGCCGGACGAGTTCCGGGCGGAGGGTGAGCGGCACGTCGAGCGCCCGTTCGCGACCTTTCGGGACCCGGACGGGCTCGTCATCGAGATACAACCGCCCCGGCGTGCGCATCCGGCCACGCCCAACTGGGTCGAGCTCGGCGATGAGCGCGCGGGCGTCAGCCACCTGAACCTCAACGTCCCGAACATGGCGGGCGCTCAGAAATTTTTCGAGGCGATCGGCGTGGAATTCCCCGAGGGGCCCTTCGAATCGTTTGCGCACCCGTGGCTGGGCAACGTCATGGGGACACCTCCGGAGGATGGCGAGTGGACGATCGTGTACGCGCGCCTACCGGAGGCGGACGGCGACGGGGCGATGTTCTCCCTCGAACTCATCGAGTACCACGCGCTTGATGTCGAGCGCGGCTACGCCAACGCGCTGTTGTCGGATGCCAACGTCACGATGATCACGCTGCGCACCCCGTCTCTCGACGACGTGATGGCTGATGCCGTCGCCGCAGGCGGGACCGTGTACACCCCTGGCGGAGCTGTCGCTCTCGATGGTGCTTCCCGGGCCGTTGTCCTGCGGGCGCCGGGACCCACACGTTCATCGAGCTCCGCGAGCTCGCAGGCTAGCCTCCGACAACCGGCCGGGGGCGACTCACCGCACAGATCGTCGCGATCGCCGAGCGGCGCCTCTCGCAGATGTGCGGGACCTTGTGGCGCACCTTTCGGTGTGGCGATCCGGGACACGGTGGCGTGCTGTGACGAAGCGTCAAGTTGTTGTATCGGCAATATGCTCATCGGTTCGTGTTGGGGCGAAGGAGGCGCGCAATGGTGCAGCTTGATGGCTCGGCTACGGCGAGCAATCACACGCTCGACGTGGTGTGTCCGCACTTGGCAGGCAAGTTCGATCCTCTCATGCCCGACCCGCATTCGGTGCTCAAGGCGCTGCGAACAGAGGCGCCCGTCTTCTATGACCCCCGAACACGGGGCGTGGTTCGTCACCCGTCATGAGGACGTATTGAAGATCTATCGAGATCTGGAGACGTTCTCGAACGCCGACATCTACCCGACCCGTGTGCCGATACCCTGCGTGATTGCCGAAAAGGTGGGGGCCGACTACCGATTCCCCACGGACAAGCATCTGAACACGATGGACGAACCCGAGCACACTCGGGTTCGAAAGATCATGACCAAGGTGTTCTCGGCACGTCGGGTCCGGGAACGCGAGCCTGAGGTACGTGCTCTGGCCAACCAGCTCGTCGACGGCTTCGTGAACGGGGGAACCGTCGACCTGCTCGGTCGCTATACGAGTCCGATTCCGACCGGCGTCGTCGCGATGCTGCTGGGCACCACCCAAGAAGTCGGCAGAAAATTTCGGGGCTGGGTGGAGAACATCTTCACCCTGACCGGGCAGCTCGATCTCCCGGAAGAGGAAGCGATCAAGCACTGGAACGGTCTCATCGAGTGCGAGAGCTGGGCGCGTGACCTGATCGCCGATCACCGGAAGCGGCCTCGTGACGACTTCACCTCGTTCATGATCGAGGCGGAGTCCGACGACGGATCGCCATCGCTGTCCGATGACGAGATTCTCCAACAAGTACTGAGTGTTCTGCTCGCCGGAAGCGATACGTCGTCCGTCGCGATCGCAGAGACGGTCTACCGACTGCTTGCTGTGCCTGAGCGGTGGCTGGCGGTTGTCGACAATCCCGCACTCATCCCTGCGGCGATCGAGGAAGGTATGCGGCTGGCCAGCCCGGTTCGCGGCCTCCACCGATTCGTCACCCGCGATGTCGAACTCGGTGGGGTCCTGGTTCCGGCAGGCTCTGACGTCTACTTCATGCACTCGTCGGCCAACCGCGACGCATCAGTGTTCGCTGATCCTGACGCGTTCGATCTCGAGCGTAGTGAGATGCGCGAACATCTCAGCCTCGGTACTGGGGCTCGCTTCTGTCTCGGCGCCCCGCTCGCGCGCCTCGAGGCGCGTGTGGCGATCGAGACGCTCGTCGAGCGGCTGCCGGATCTTCGGCTGGCGCCGGATCAAGGTGAGCTCGAGTACGAGATCAACATGATCGTCCCGATTCTTCGTGCGCTCGAGGTCGAGTGGACGCCGTCGAGTCCAGCATGACAGTTGTCGATCCCATCAGCCGACACGTCGCCGAACTTGCTGCACGACGTGGAATGCGGAGGCCCAGGTGTTGAAGTTTCTGCCCCTCGTCAAAGCCCCTGTCGGAATGACGACCGAGGAGTCCGCCTACCACTACCGCTGGCACCACAGCAGTGTGGTTACCCAAGCTATCGAATTCAATCGGTACATGCCCAAGTACGTCCAGAATCATCCGCTGACACGGGGATCGGTCCGACGGGTAGTTGGCGAACCGAGTACTGCAGCCTCTCGGAGGACTATTCTACAGCGTGGAGGCTTCCAGCGCGCCTTCGAGGATCCCGCCTACGCCCCGCTGCGCGAAGATGAGGTTCGGTTCGCAAATTTCGACGAACTTGTCCTGGTCGCCGCCAACGCGGTTCCGGTTTTCGGTCCGGCGAGAGATGCCTCCTTCAAGGTGTGGCGATTCGCCAATTTCTGCGACGTCGATGCGCGGCGGGCCAGGCTCTTCTGGGAGATGACCTACGCGTCCGCGGTGTCGAGGGACGAACGCCTTCGACGTGTGCTGGTCTCCTACGTGCAGAATCGCAAGATCGATAATTTCACATCGACCTTCCCCGACAGCGTGAGTGCCGATATCGTCGACGAGTTCTGGATCCAGAGTCTGGACGTGTTGCCGGAGCTCCTCGAGGCCGAGCAGGAGCTGCGCGATCGGATCGGGCATGAGAGTTGGATCGACCCGGTGTCGACGATCATGTTCGTCGCGGAGTCGAAGCTGCTCTGGGATTTCGGCGAGAACCCGAGCGCGGCGTGGTCACGGCTTCGTCGGTGGGACGAGAAGTCGACGCACCCGGTCGAGCCGTTGGCGGCGCTTCCCGTCGGCAGCTAGCGTCGATTGCTGGGATCGGAGAGTCTCGACCGGTAGGGGATCGCGTCGAGGTCTCAGGGTGCGCCACGTACAGCACTGAGCTTCCCCTCGCAGCACGGACACCTCGCCTGAGATGGCGTCTGCGAGGAGGAAGGATGGGGCAAGTCCGCGTGGTGTTCGACGGTTGATGCGTGATCTTCTTGGTTGGCCAGGCGCTGAGCGCCGGGATTGTGTCGGTGGTGGTCACCTCCTCGGAGCTGGTCGCGGTGTCCGGAACGGTCGTGAGGCGGGCGCGGGCGAGGACGTCGAGGGCGAGGTAGCGGCGGCCTTCGGTCCATTCGGCGTGTCGCTCGGCCGGCACCGCGCCAACCCGGATCAGGGCGTCGCGATCGGGGAAGATCCCGACCACGTCGGTGCGTCTGACGGTCTCACGGCGTTGACGGCGCCCCGGCGTGCGGCAGCTCATGCCCCCGTTTCGGCTGGCGCAGCCCGTTTCCACCCACGTCTACGGCCGATGAGCCACGTCGGCGCAGACCGGGTCCGTGCGCCGATACGGCGGTGCGCAGTACGTCGATCAGGGCGTCGAGCGCGTCCGACCAGGCTTGGGCGGCCGGGGTGTCGTACCCGACCGCGACGCCGCCCGGCCGGGTCGGCCGGGCGTGCTGCCAGACCTCCCGCATCCCGGCGATCCGCATGCCGCGCTCGCCTAGGGCCTGTCCTGTAGGCCCCGGGCCGCGGGCTTCGTGGCGGCGACCGCGGCAACCGCCTCGGCGACCGCCGCGCCGCCGCTCACCTCGACCTGCTGTTGACGTCCCCGCGCCGCCGAGATCTACCGTTCGGCATCGGCGCTGTCGAGTCGGGCCGCGGAGTGCGGCGGGAACGGTCCGACGCCGATCGACGACGCGCTGCAATGATCGCCGAGACCGGCGCCGCCGGGGTGCCCGCATTCCGACCCAGCTCACGATCAGGGCATCGATCGGACCGGCACCCATGAAAGGGTGATGGGTGCTGCTCGCCCTGTGCTGCCACCTCGACGCCACCCGCGAGGGTGTCTCACGACGGGGTGACTTCGCAGAGCACGGTGCGCTGACCCACCGCGTCCCCGACGGCCACGACGAGCCCGGTGACCACGCCCGCGCGATGAGCGAGTACGCGGTTCTCCATCTTCATCGCCTCGAGGACGGCGACGAGGTCGCCCGCTGCCACCACCTGCCCCTCCCGCACCGCCACCTGCACGATCGTCCCCTGCATCGGCGCGGCGACGGCGTTGCCGGAGACGGTGGGCGTGGCGTCGCTGCGCAGCGCGGCCGCCTCCCGCCGGATGGCGTCGCCCCTCTCGCCGAGCACGGCGAGGCCGGGCACCCGCAGCGCCAGCACCTGCCGCCCCACCCGGACCGTCAGGGCGTCGGGGACCGGCTGCGCGGCCGGATCGGTCCACGGCTCGACGACACCGTTGAACCCCGTCTCGATCCACCTGTTGTGCACCGCGAACCGCGGCCCGGCGCCGACGAAGTCCGGGTGCTCTACGACGTGCCGGTAGAACGGCACCGGTGTCGGTACGCCGTCCACCCGCACCTCGGCGAGCGCCCGGCGGGCCCGGTGCAGCGCCTCGTCGCGGTCGGCCCCGCTCACCACGAGCTTGGCGAACATCGAGTCGAACCGGCCGTCGACCGCGTCCCCTGCCTCGACGCCCGAGTCGACCCGGATCCCGGGACCGGACGGCATCGTGAAGGCGGTGACCGTGCCGGGCACGGGCACGAAGCCGCGGCCGGCGTCCTCGCTGGTGAGCCGGAACTCGACGGCGTGCCCGCGCGGCTCGGGGTCGGCGTCCGTGAGCAGCTTGGCGCCCGCGGCAATCCGGAACTGCTCGGCGACGATGTCGATCCCCGTGGTCTCCTCCGTGACCGGGTGCTCGACCTGCAGCCGGGTGTTGACCTCGAGGAACGAGATCAGCCCGTCCTCGGCCACCAGGTACTCCACCGTGCCCGCCCCGCTGTAGCCGACGGCGCGGCAGATCTCCTTCGCCGACTCGTGGATCACCCGCCGCTGCTCGGGGGTCAGGAACGGCGCGGGCGCCTCTTCGACGAGCTTCTGGTTGCGCCGCTGCAGCGAGCAGTCACGCGTTCCGAGGACCACGACCGTGCCGTAGCCATCGGCGAGCACCTGCGCCTCGACGTGGCGGGCGCGATCGAGGAAGCGCTCCAGGAAGCACTCGCCCCGGCCGAAGGCGGCCGTCGCCTCCCGCGTCGCCGAGGCGAACAGCTCCGGGATCGATGCCTCGTCCCGCACGACCTTCAGGCCGCGACCGCCGCCGCCGAACGCCGCCTTGATCACCAGCGGCAGACCGTGCCGGCGCGCGAACTCCTCGATCTCGGCCACGTCGCGCACCGGGTCGGCGGTCCCGGGCGCGAGCGGCGCTCCGACCGACATCGCGATCCGCCGGGCGGTCACCTTGTCGCCCAGGTCGCGGATCGTCCCCGGCGCCGGTCCGATCCAGACGAGGCCGGCGTCCAGCACCGCCTGGGAGAAGTCGGCGTTCTCGGCCAGGAACCCGTAGCCGGGATGGACGCCGTCGGCGCGTGCGGCAACCGCCGCCCCGACGACTGCCTCGATGTCCAGGTAGGCCGAGGCACCCTCGCCGGCGAGCGCGACCACCTCGTCGGCGAGCCGGGTGTGCATTGCCCCGCGGTCGGGTTCGGCGTGCACGGCCACACTGCGCAGCCCGGCGTCGCGGGCGGCCCTGATCACACGGACGGCGATCTCGCCCCGGTTCGCGACCAGCACCTTCCGCAGCGGGTTCCTCGGTTCGTCGGACAGCAACTGCGCCTGCTTTCCCGTTCATGATCACGCCGCGACAAGCGCGGCCGCGACCTCTTTCACGAACATCTCCGCCGCCCGTTCCAGCTCGTCGTCCGGGACGGCGGGGGCGAAGAGCACGGTCCCGGCTCCCGCGGCCGCGTACTCGCCGAGGCGCGCGGTGACCTGCGACGGCGTCCCGGCCGGGACGTAGCGGTCGGCGAGCGGGCCGAAGTCCTGGCGGTAGATCCGCGAGAGGACCTCGAGCGCGGTGCGCCGCGCGCGAACCCCGTCCTTGCCGACGCCCGCCCAGCAGAACAGCGCGCCCTGCACTGTGTGCGCAGGCCGTCCGGCCGCCACGGCTTCGGCGCGCACCTGCTCCAGGCTCTCCGCGAACCGCTGCGGGTCGACCATGTAGGGCATCCACACGTCGGCGAACCGCCCGGCCCGCCGGATCGCCGCCCGTCGCCGGCCGCCGACCCAGATGGGCAGGTGCGAACGCTGTGGCGGGAGCGGGTCGAGCCGCAGCCCGTCGAGCTGCCAGAACTCCCCGTCGTGGTGCACCCGCTCCCCGGCGAAGAGCCGCCTGAGCAGGGCGAGCGACTCGTCGGTACGCCGGCCGCGCTCGGCCGGGTCGACACCGCAGGCGAATAGCTCCGGCGGGTACTCGCCGCCGACACCCACGCCGAGCTCGAAGCGCCCGCCGCTGACCCCGTCGAGCGTCGCCGCCATCTTGGCGGCGAGCGGCGCCGGGTACACCGGCAGCACGGTGGCCGCGCTGAGCAGCCCGATCCGGCTCGTCGCCCCGGCCGCGGCCGCGAGCGCGACGAACGCGTTGGTCGTCGGGACGTGGAAGAACACGTGCTCGCCGCACGCGACGAGGTCGTAGCCGAGCTCCTCGGCCCGGCGGGCGAGCGGCACGACCCGCGCGAGGTCGAGCTGCGGCGGGAGCATCAGGCCGAACCGCACGCGCGCTCCACCGCCGCTGTGCCATCCACTGCTGCGAACACCCGTTGGGCCATGCTCACGTGCACGGCGTCGACCATCTGCCCGTCCACGACCCCGACGCCTGTGCCGCGGCCGCCAGCACCGCGCGCGCGTGCTCGACCTCGGCCGTGGACGGCGTGAACACCTCGTGCGCGATCGCGACCTGCACCGGGTGTAGGCAGATCTTGCCGCGGTAGCCGATGTCGCGACCCTGGTCGGCGTCGACCCGGAACGCGTCCGCGTCGCGCACGGCGACGACCGCCTGGTCGAGTGCGGGCACGCCCGCGAGGTGCGCGGCGACGCACACGGTGCTGCGCGCGTAGAGCACCTCGGTGCCCGCCGCCGTGCGCCTGCCCCCGATGTCGGCGGCGTAGTCCTCGGCACCGAAGTAGGCGGCGTCCGGGCGCTGGGCGAGGAGCGGTCGCGCGTCCGCCACGCCTCGCGCCGTCTCCAGGCCGACCACGACACGCGCGCCACCGGGCAGCGCCGCCCACACCGCGGCGAGCTGGTCCGCCCGCTCGTACTTGGGCAGCACCACCCCGTCGACCGCCCCGGACGCGCTCGCGCCCGCGGCGGCCGCGAGGTCGGACTCGTGCCACGGCGTGCCGGGCGGGTTGACCCGAAGCAGGACGAGCCCCGCGTCCGGCCGCCCCGCCGTGAGGGCGTCGACGGCCGCCCGGCGGGCGGTGTCCTTCGCGTCCGGCGCGACGGCGTCCTCCAGGTCGACGACCACGGCGTCCGGGCGGGCACGACCGACCTTCGGGAGCAGGTCGGGCCGCCCGCCCGGCACGAACAGGAGGCTGCGCAGCCGTGCGGTCACGCCGCGCCCTCGCGGATCACCAGGCACTTCAGCGTGGCGACGACCACCTCGGCCCCGTGCTGGTTGCGCACGACGAACCGCGAGGTGACGACCCCGTCGTCGGCTCCACGCGGGGTGATCGCGAGGACCTCGGTCTCGACGTGCAGCGTGTCGCCGATGTGGGTCGGCGCCACGAACCGCAGCTGGTCGATCCCGTAGAAGGCCTTCATCGCCTCCGGCCGGAGCTCCACGAGGCCCAGCGCCACGGAGATCACCAGCGCGCCGTGGGCGATCCGCTGCCCGAACCGGGGGTCGGCGGTGGCGAACTCGACGTCGGTGTGGATCGGGTGCCAGTCGCCCGTGAACATCGCGAACGACACCAGGTCGGTCTCGGTGATCGTCCGTGCCCGGCTGGTGTGCCGGTCGCCGACGGCGATGCGGTCGAGGTGCTGCGTGATCATGCGGGCGCCCCGCCCACGTCCACCCGGCGTGGCTCGTCCATGTCCGCGCTGCCGCGGGAGAGGTCGCGCTGCGACACCGCCGCCACGCACACCAGCGAGAGGACGGACAGCACGGCGATGTAGACGGCGACCGCCATCGAGGTGCCGAACGATGCGACGAGCGCCGTCGCCACGATCGGGGTGATCGCCCCGCCGAGCAACACGCCGAGCTGGAACGACACCGTCGACGCGCTGAACCGGACGGTCGCGTCGAACAGCTCCGTGATGAACGTGGCCTGCGGCCCGTAGGACACCGAGAAGACCGTCGCGCCGACCACGTAGGCGAGCATGAGCAGCACCGGGTTGCCGCTGTCGATGGCCATGAACGTCGGGAAGATCCAGACCGTCATGGCGGCCAGCCCGGCGATGATCAGCGTGCGCCTGCCGCGGCGCTGGGCGATCGCCCCGAAATAGGGCATCGCGACCACCGCGACCACGGCCGACACCAGCACGGCGACGAGCATCGCGTTGCCGGTCTGCACCTTCGCTGACTTCGCGTACGCCAGCGCGTAGGTGTTGACGCCGTAGAAGTAGGCGCCGGTGCTGATCATCGAACCGGTGGCTAACAGCACCTGGCGCGGGTACCGGTGCACGGCCTCGGCCAGCGGCATCCGCGCGGCCCGCCGGTTGCGCTTGACCTCCTCGAACACCGGGGTGTCGCCGATCGTGAAGCGGACGTAGAGCCCGACCCCGACGAGCACGATGCTGACGAGGAACGGCACGCGCCAGCCCCAGGACAGGAAGGCATCCTCGGGGAGCTGCGAGACCAGGAAGAACGCGGTGGTGGCGAGGAACAGGCCGGCGGGCACCCCGACCTGCGGGAGGCTGCCGAAGAACCCGCGCCGGGCGGGGCTCGCGTGCTCGACTGCCGTCAGCACCGCGCCGCCCCACTCGCCGCCGACGCCGAAGCCCTGCACGAGGCGCAGCAGCACGAGCAGGATCGGAGCGGCGACGCCGATCGTCTCGTACGTGGGCAGGAGGCCCATGAGGAACGTGGCGACGCCCATCATCGACAGCGACAGCACCAGCATCTGCTTGCGGCCGATGCGGTCGCCGAAGTGGCCGAGCACGATCCCGCCGAGCGGGCGCGCGAGGAACCGACCGCGAACGTGCTGAACGCGAGCAGGGTCGAGGCCACCGGGTCGCGCCGGGGAAGTACAGCGGACCGAGCACGGGGCGGCCGCCGAGCCGTAGAGGATGAAGTCGTACCACTCGATGGTCGTGCCGATGAGGACCGAGGCGGCCACACGGCGCATCGGTGCGGGGGTGGGGGTCGTCATGGCTGCTCCGAGGGGGTGGGGGACGGCCTGCGGTGCATGAGCCCGGTGCGCCGGGCCCGGCAGACGAGCTCGTCGCGCTGGTTGTGGGCGCGGTGTTCGAAGACGACGAGCCCGGCGTCGGCGCGCGAGCGCGACGGGCGGGCGGAGACGACCTCGGTCTCCACGCGGATCGTGTCGCCGGGGAACACCGGCTTCGGGAACGACACCTCGTCGATGCCGAGCTGCGCGATGATGGTGCCGAGCGTCAGCTCCGGCACCGAGAGCCCGACGACGAGCGCGAGGGTGAACATGCTGTTGACCAGCGGTCTGCCGAACTCGGTGCCGGCCGCGTAGTCGGCGTCGAGGTGCAGCGGCGCCGGGTTCATGGTCATCGTCGTGAAGAGCACGTTGTCGGTCTCGGTCACCGTGCGCCGGGTGGCGTGGTGGACCACGGTGCCGGCCTCGAGCTCCTCGAACCAGCGGCCGGTCACCGGCCGGGTGCTCGTCATCGGGTCTCCAGGTGCTGGGGGTGGAACTGCGGGGCGCGACCGGCCGAGAACGCGGCGAGTCCTTCCGCCGCATCGGGGGAGGTCAGCAGGTGCCGGACGAGCGCGGTGCGCTCGGCGGCGAGGGCGCCTTGCGTCGCGACCGGGGCGGCCGCGCGGTACATCCGTTTCATGCCGGCGAGCGCCTCACGGCCGTGCCGGGAGAGCCGGGCGACCAGCGCGTCGACGGTGGCGTCCAGGTCCGCGGCGGGGGCGACGTGGCTCGCGAGCCCCCACTCGGCCGCGGTGGCACCGTCGATCATCTCGGCGGTGTAGAGCAGCCGACGGGCCAGCATCGGGGGCAGGGCGAGCGGGAGGCGGACCGAGCCCCCGGCTCCGGGCAGCAACCCGTACTCGAGGTGGCGGTCGCCGATGCGCGCGTCCTCGGCGACGACGGCCAGGTCGCAGGCCAGCAGGATCTCGCAGCCGCCCGCGAGCGCGTACTCGGCGACCACCGCGACCGACACGAACGGCGCCGCCTCGATCCGGTCCAGCACGGCCCCGATCGACGCGATGTAGCGCGTGAGCGCGGCCTCGTCGCCGAGCAGGGTCTGCAGGTGCGGCAGGTCCGCCCCCGCCGAGAGCGTCCCGCCGGCCCCGCGCAGGACGAACACCGAGCAGCCGGCCGCCAGCGCGGCGTCGACGGCGGCGTCGAGGCCGTCGAGCACGGCCGGGCTCAGCGCGTTCTTCGCCGCCGGCCGGTCGATGAGCACCCGCGCGACGGCCCCGTCGACCTCCGTGACGACCGGGCTCACGGTCGCCGCACCGTGACGCCGGCCTTCTCGCGGTCCCACAGCTCGCCGAGCCGCTCGCGGGCCGACACCGCGAGCTTGTACTTCTCGATCTTCTCGCTCGGCGTCTTCGGCAGCTCGGGAACGGCCTCCAGGTAGCGGGGCACCATGTAGTACGCCATGTGCTCGGCGCAGAACCGGACGAGCTCGGGGTAGTCGACGTGCGAACCCGCCGCCGGGACGACGTAGGCCATCACCTCGTCCTCGCCCAGCTCGGACGGCACCGGCACGGCCGCGGCCTCGACGACGTCGGGGTGACGGCAGAGCACGGTCTCCACCTCGAACGCCGAGATGTTCTCGCCGCGGCGGCGGATGGCCTCCTTCTTGCGGTCGGCGAAGAAGAGGTAGCCGTCCTCGTCGAGGTGGCCGCGGTCGCCGGTGTGGAACCACAGGTCGCGGGTGGCCGCGACGGTCGCCTCGGCCATCTCGTAGTAGCCGAGCATGATGCTGCCGCGCTCGTTGGGGCGGATGCAGATCTCGCCGACCTCGCCCGGCGGCAGCGGGCACCGGTCGTCGTCGACGATCTGGACGTCCATGTAGTCGCGCACGCGCCCGGCCGACGAGGCCTTCTCCGGCGGGTCGTCCGGCCCGAACACCGTCACGGCGGTGTTCTCGGTCATCGCGTACACCGAGGTGACGCCGATGCCGTAGCGCTCCCGCCAGGTCTCGGCGAGCTCGCGCGAGTTCGGCACCATCATCGCCGTCCGCACGCGGTGCTCGCGGTCCCGCGGCGAGGGCGGCTGCTGCCAGATGATGTTCGCCATCGCGCCCAGCGCGTTGAAGACGGTGGCCCCAGACTCGCGGATCTCGTCCCAGAACCGGCGCGCGGAGAACCCGGGCGAGAGCGCCACCGCGGCGTCCGCCCACAGCGCGGCGTACACCGTGTACCAGAGCGCGTTGCCGTGGAAGAGCGGCAGGCACGTGTAGAGCACGTCTCGGGGCCGTAGCCCGACAGCGACGCCATCCGCAGCCCCACGCCGTGGCCCTGCGAGTGCGGGCTCACCACGCCCTTCGACGGCCCGGTCGTACCCGACGTGTACATGATCAGGTGCGGGTCGTCGTAGCGGACGTCGGCCATCTCCGGCGGGTCCGCCGACGCGAGCGCGGCGAACGCGGCGAGGCGGTCCGGCCCGAACACCTCGCGGACGCCCGCCACCCGCGCCACGGCCGGGTCGACGCGGTCGCGGTAGCCGTCCTCGGCCACGAGCAGCACCGAGTCGGACTGGTCGAGCAAGTAGACGAGCAGGTCGCCCTTCGCCGCGGTGTTGATCGGCACGGCGACGGCCCCGAGCTTGCCCAGCCCCCAGAGCGCCCACAGCAGCTCCGAGCGGTTGGGCAGCATGAGCGCCACGTGATCGCCGCGCTTGATCCCGGCCTGCCGGAAGCCTTCGGCGTAGGAGTTGGTGACGGCGTGGACGTCTGCGTAGGTCCAGCGCTCGTCGAGGTAGGTGAGGAACGTCCGGTCCCCGACCGTCCGGGCCTTGTCGGCGAGGATCCGGCCGATCGTCCGGTCCTCGAGGGCGTAGAGCCGCACGGCGCGTCCCCCCTCAGCTCCGCACGGCGGCCGCGACGACGTCGAGCGCGGCGGGGTCCTCCATCGCGCTCGTGTCCCCGGTGGGCCTGCCGTGCACGACGAGGTCGCGCAGCAGCCTGCGCATGATCTTGCCGGTCCTGGTCTTGGGCATCGCCGCCGTGACGTGCACGGCGTCGAGCCGGGCGTAGCCGCCCATCTCCGCCACGACGTGGCGGCCGATCTCCTCCCGCGTGGGGCCGGCGTCGACGTCCCCGCGCAGCGTCACGAACGCGATCGGGACCGTGCCCTTCGTGTCGTGCGGGATGCCGACGACGGCGGCTTCGACCACCGCGGGGTGCGCGGTGACCACCGCCTCGATCTCCATGGTCGACATGCGGTGGGCCGCCACGTTGATCACGTCGTCGGCGCGGCCGAGCACCCACAGCTGCCCGTCGTCGTCGAGCACGGCCTCGTCGTGCGTGGCGTAGCGCCCGGGGAAGCGGGAGAAGTAGGTGGCGAGGTAGCGGTCGTGGTCGTCCCACACCGTGCGGGCGAGCGTCGGGAACGGCGCGGTGAGCACGAGGTTGCCCTTCACCCCCGCCGGGACGGGCCGGCCCTCGTCGTCGACGATCTCGAACGTGTGCCCGGGCACCGGCGTGCCCACCGAGCCCGCCTTCAGCGGCTCCACCCCGTACACCGGGTAGGTCCACGTCGACCCGGTCTCGGTCTGCCCGTACGCGTTGACGACCGGGACGTCGAAGGTGCTGCTCGTCCACTCGAAGGTGTCGGCGTCCAGGGGCTCACCCTGCATCGTGATGAGCTTCAGGCCGGGCAGCGGGTGCGCGGTGGCGAGCTCGTCGCCGAACTTGCGCAGCATCCGGGCGAGCGTCGGGGCGGCGAGCACCTTGGTCACCCGGTGCCGCTCGCAGAGCGTGTAGAAGCGGGCGGGTGTCGGGGTGTCGAGGGCGCCCTCGAAGCAGGCGATCGTCATCCCGCAGGCGAGACCGCCGACGACGGCCTGGATCGGGAAGGTCAGCCAGCCGACGTCGGCCGCCACCCAGTAGACGTCCCCGGGCTCGTACCCGACCTGCCAGTGCGCGTTCGCCCAGGTCCCGAGGAGGAACCCCCCGACGCTGTGCACCACACCCTTGGGCCTCGACTCGGTGCCGCTGGTGAAGATGAGGAACGACGGGTCGTTGGCGTCGAGCGGCACGGCCGGGGTACCCGCGGCGCCGCGCTCCAGCACGTCCGCCCAGGCGTGCTCGCCGGTTTCGAGCGCCGCCGCGTCCCCGGTGCGGTCGACCACCACCGTCGCGCGCACCGACGGCGCCCGCTTCCGGGCGCCGCGCAGCGTGTCCAGCAACTCGATGCGCCGGCCGCGCCGGTAGCTCGCGTCGGCGACGATCACGACCGAGGCGCGCGCGGCCTGCAGCCGGGAGGCGACGGCCTCCTCGCCGAACCCGGAGAACAGCACCGTGTAGATCGCGCCGATCCGGTTGCACGCGTGGATCGCGGTGAACGCCTCGACGAGGTTCGGCATGTAGATGCCGACGACGTCGCCCCGGGCCACGCCCAGCGCCAGCAGCCCCGCGGCGAGCCGGGACACGTCGTCGGCGAGGTCGGCGTAGGTCACCGTCCGGACGTCACCCGGCTCG
Organism: Pseudonocardia sp. CNS-004; assembly: GCA_001942185.1. Lineage (GTDB taxonomy): Bacteria > Actinomycetota > Actinomycetes > Mycobacteriales > Pseudonocardiaceae > Pseudonocardia. Next base: position 4,731 of record MKJV01000063.1, on the reverse strand, counting down.
CCCTCCCACACGACGGCCACGCGATCCCGCGTGGCCGGGTCCTCCGCCCAGCGGTCGACGCAGTTGTCGGCGACGTTGATCCGGCCGCCCTCGAAGTAGCGGAAGCTCTCCAGGCCGCCGGATCGAACGGTGTGCCAGGGCGTGGACCAGCGCTGCTGTCCCGCGACCCACTCCCAGTAGGCGTCCGGGTCGGAGACCGCCCGCGCGGAGCGCAGCGTCTCGGCGCGCTCGGGGACGACCCACTCGGGGCGCAGCGGCTGCAGTGGGCGGTCGATCAGCTGGCTGAGGCTGTCGGTCGGGCCGGACATCGTCGTCCTTCCTCTGCGGTGCTAGACGGGGCTCACGAGGTGGTGGCGGCGCCCGGGCGTGCGCGTCCACCGGTCGGCGTCGACCAAGCGGGCGGCCAGCTCGTCCCGGAGCGCGTCGGGCTCGACCACCGCGTCCACGACTAGGTCGCTGCCCATGCGCAGCAGGTTGATGTCGGCCTGCTGCTCGGCGGTGCGGGCCGCGACGAAGGCGGCGCGCTCCTCCTCGTCGGCGATCGCCGCGATCTTGTTGGCGTACACGGCGTTGACGGACGCGTCGGCCGCCATCGGGCCGATCGTGGCCGTCGGGACCGCGATCGTGGCGCGCGGTTCGAACCCGGGCGCGCACATGGCGTAGTAGCCGGCGGCGTAGGCCTTCCGCAACACCACGGAGTACTTCGGTACCTCCGCCGAGGCCATCGCCGCGATCATCTTCGCGCCGTGGCGGATGATCCCCTGGCGTTCGACCTCGACGCCCACCATGAACCCGGGCACGTCCTGCAGGAAGACGAGCGGGATGTTGAAGGCGTCGCACAGCGAGATGAACCGCGCGGCCTTGTCGGCCGAGTCGACGAAGATCGCGCCGCTGCGCACGCTCGGCTGGTTGGCGACGATCCCGATGACCCGGCCGTCGAGCCGGGCGAGGCCCACCACCATCTCCTGCGCCCAGCGCGCCTTGATCTCGAAGAACGTACCGCCGTCGACGACCCCGTCGACGACGTCGCGCACGTCGTAGCCGACATTGGGATCGGCGGGCACGAGCCCGTCCCATTCGGGACGCTCCGGCGGCACGGGCTCGTGGCGCCGTGGCGGGGAGCGGAAGTCGTCGGGGAGGTACGACAGCAGGAGGCGGGCGGCGGCCACCGCCTCCCAGTCGGAGTCGAACACCTCGTCGCCGCAACCGGAGACGGTGGCGTGCATCATCGCGCCGCCCATCTCCTCCAGGGTGGTGCGTTCCCCCGTCACCTTCTCGGCGACGCGGGGGCTCGCCAGGTACATCGACGCGTTGCCGTTGACCATGCCGACCCAGTCGCAGAACGCCGGCATGTACGCCCCGCCGGCGGCGGACGGCCCGTGCAGGCAGCACAGTTGGGGGACGCGACCGGACAGCTTGATCTGCAGGTTGAAGATCGCCGAGGCGCCGCGGCGCCCCGGGAAGAACCCCATCTGGTCGGTGAGCCGCCCGCCGGCCGAGTCGACCAGGTAGACGACCGGCAGCAGGTCGCGGTCGGCCCGCTCCAGGATGCGGATCTGCTTCTCGCAGGTGAGCGCGCCCCACGAGCCCGCCTTGACCGTGAAGTCGTGGGCGATGACGGCGACCGGCCTGCCCTCGACCCGCCCGATGCCGGTCACCACACCGTCTGCGGGCAGGCCGCTCTCGGCGGCGGCGAGCAGCCCGTCCTCGACGAAGGTCCCGGGGTCGAACAGGATCGCGAGCCGGTCGCGCACCGGCAGCTTGCCCGGCCAGCGCGCCGGATCGCCGCCGAGCAGGGCACGATCCCGGGCCGCGGCGACGTCGGTTGCCGTCATGAGGCCATCCCCTTGCTCAGGATCTCCAGCTGGATCTCGTCGGCACCGCCACCGATGCGCAGGATCCGGGCGTCGCGGTAGTGCCGGGCCGCGGGCGACTCCTCGACGAACCCGGCCCCGCCGAAGAGCTGCACGGCGTCGTCGACGACGCGGTTCGCGGCGAGCGCCGCCGCGTACTTGGCGCGGGCCACCGACTGCAGCGCGTCGAGGTGCCCGGCGTCGAGCCGGTCGGCGGCCTGGTAGGTGATGAGCCGGGCGGCCTCCAGCTCCACCTCCATCGCCGCCACGCGGTGCCGCACCGTCTGCAGGTGCGCGAGCGGGGCACCGAACGCCGTGCGGTCGCGGACGTGGGCCTGCACGAGGTCGAGGCACTCCGCGGCGTGTCCGAGGCCCATCGCAGCGAGCGCGACCCGCTCGAGCTGGAAGCCCTCCATGATCTGGTGGAAGCCGCGGCCCTCCCGGCCGAGCACGGCGTCGGCGGGCACCTCGACGGCGTCGAGCACGACTTCGCGCGTGTCGGAGGAGTGCCAGCCCATCTTGGCCAGCGGCCGGCCGAACGAGAGGCCGGGAGTGCCCGGCTCGACGAGGAACAGCGTGATTCCGCCGTGGCCGGGGCCGCCCGACCGCGCGGCGACGACCAGGACGTCGGCGAGCCCGGCGTTGGTGATGAACATCTTGCGGCCGTCGAGCACCCAGCCGTCGCCGCCGCGGCGGGCGGTGCTCGTGATGCCGGCGACGTCGGAGCCGGTGCCCGGTTCGGTGACGGCGATCGCCGCCACGGCGTCGCCCGTGGCGAGCGGGGCGAGCCAGCGCCGCTGCTGCTCGGGCGTGCCGTACCGGACGATGTGCGGGCCCGCCATGTAGGCGCTCACCAGCGCGGTGACGGCGATCCCCCCGCTGGCCCTCGTCAGCTCCTCCGCGAGCAGGGCCACCGCGAGCGCGTCGCCGCCAGCGCCGCCGAACTGCTCGGGCGTCACCAGCCCGAGCAGTCCCGCCGCGCCGAGCTCCTTCCACAACCGCGTCGGGAACGTGCCCGTCGCCTCGGCCTCCGCCACCAGAGGCCGGACCGTCCGGTCGGTGAACGCCCGGCACGTGCCGCGGAAGTCGGCGTGCTCGTCGTCGAGCTCCCAGCCCACCAGCGCCTCCTGTGAAAATTCGACCGACCGGGCGGTCGAACTTTGACGGGCGGGCGGGCAGGATGTCAACCCTCGGCCTCGCGTTACGGTGGGGTGGCCGATGACGGGAGCGGGAGGGCGGCATGACCGGAACGACGCTGAGCCGGGCGGACACGCGCCGGCTGCGTCTGCTCTCCACCGCGGCCGAGATCTTCAGCAAGCGGGGGTTCCGCGCCACGTCGATGAAGGAGATCGCGGCAGCCGGCGGGATGTCGAAGCCCACGATCTACCACTACTTCACCAGCAAGGAGGAGCTCCTCGTCCGGCTCTACTCCGACGTGCTGGACGAGAGCCTGGACGCCGCCAGGGAGACCGTGGCCGCCGCGCCGACACCGCTCGACGCGATCCGCGACCTGATCGCGTCCCGGGTGGCGTACACCTGCCGCAACCAGGCACTGCTCAAGGTCTGCTTCGAGGAGGAGCACGAGCTGCCCGCCGAGCTGGCCGATCAGGTGCTGGAGCGCAGGCGCGCGTTCGAGGACTTCTTCGGCGACGCGCTCGCCGCCCACCTCGAGGCGCACCCGAAGGTCCGGCTCGGGATGCCCCCGAAGATCTACGTCAACATGTGCCTCGGCGCCGTGAACTGGTGCTACAAGTGGTACCGCCCCACGGGCCCGTCCACACCGGAGGAGCTCGGCTGCCAGATCGCGGCATCTCTCACCGCCGCGCTCGACGACCACTGAGCGCTCCGATTTTCACAGGCGCTCCCGGACGCTGGGCCGGGGCATGGAGGACGGAGCCAAAGCCGACCCGCCACTCGCGGCGCGCTCGGTCCGAATCGGTCGGGCCGATGAGTACGGGGCGCTTTTCGAGCAGGGCAAGGGCTTTCTGTGATGAACTGCGGTTCAGTCCCGGAAAGAAACGATCGGTGCCAATAAGTGCGTGAATGGTGCGCCATGAATGCGTGTCCTGTTCCCTGTGGCGCACTTCACTTGTCGTCATGCAAACGACAAGCGCGACAGCGCGAACATTCCTTCTGATCGTAGCGACTGGGAGCAGATGGCCAACGAGCTCGACGAGTTGGCGGTAGTTCCCACGGAGGTTCTGGCGGACTGGGTGACCGCTCGGGGCCGCTGTCTGTGGGAGCTGACATTCGGTGATCCGCCGGAGTGGACCGGCGAGGACGACCCGGACCGGGAGCTGGCCACGCGGATGTGTGCCGGGTGCCCGGTGCGGGCTGAGTGCCTGGAGCTGGAGCTTCGCGTCGGCGGTGAGCACACGGTCGGCGTGTGGGGCGCGCTGAACGAGGAGGCCGGCGGGCGCTGCACGCGGTGTGGTCGCGGCGGCGGCGCTTCCTGCTGGAGGCCATGACTCGCGGGGAGGAGCGGTGATGAGACACCCTCTGTCAACCTCCGGGTCAGGCGGCTCGTCCGAGGGCGCGGTTGCGGTTGGAGACGTGGACGTTCTCGTCGTAGAGCACGCCGTTGGTCAGGCAGTGCCAGAGGATCTCCAGCCAGCGGTTGCTCAGGGCGCGCAGGGCGGCGTGGTGTCCTTTCTTGGCGGCGATCTTGGCGTCGTAGAACTCGCGGGCCCAGCCGCTGCGCAGAAGGCTGCAGAACGCCCATTGGTGGACCGCGGCGCGAGGTGGTGGTTGTGCGCGAGCCAGCGGGCGACGACGAAGTCGCTTTTCCCGGATCAGCGTCCTTGACCGTCTTGTCCCGGCCGGTGCGCGGCCCGCCCAGCAGCAGCTCGGCCATGCGGGCCTGCCAGCCTCGGCGGGC
>MKJV01000062.1 GCA_001942185.1 Pseudonocardia sp. CNS-004 | reverse complement strand
CGCTGATGGCTCTACCTTCCCTTCGCACGGTGGATCCCGGCAGGGAGCGCTTTCGCCGCTTGTCCCGCGAGGACTGTGATGAGACGGCGCCCCTGCCGGGCCCCGGCGAAGGCCTGACGTCCAGGAGGGTGTGGTCCCGCGAGGACTGGTTCATCAGCACGACGTAGCGCCTTCCCGGTCCGCCGCGCACGATGGTCACGGCGGACGGAGGACGAGTGCTGGGAATCGGGATCGACTGGGCGGAAGAGTTCCACGACATCGCCTTCGGCACACACGAGAAAGGAGTCATCGAGCAGTTCCGTATCAACCACGGCCCGGCCGGGGTCACCGCACTGATCGAGCGTGCGCTGGCGCTGGAGCCCGACCCGGCCGAGATCCGTGTCGTGCTGGAAACCCGGCACGGATTGCTGGTCGAAGCGTTGATCGACGCCGGGTTCACGGTGCTTCCGGTCAACCCCGACGTGGTCGCCCGCCGACGGGGCCCGGCCCGGAAGAAAGACGACGCCGAGGACGCCAGGATCTGCTGCCTGCTTGCGCTGGACCGCCACGCGAGCCTGAAGGTACTCATCCCGCACGGCGAGATCGGTGGGGAGTTGCGCGCGATCGGCCGTGACGACGACCGCGCCGCCCGCGACCAACGCCGCCTGCTCAACCGGCTGCGCGCAGACCTGCAAACCACCTACCCCGCCGCGCTCGTCCTGGCCGGGAAGGACCTGGGCGCGCCGACGGTGCTGCGACTGCTGGAACGCTGGCCCACCCAGGCCGAACTCGCCGCCGCCTCGCGCGCGGAGTTGGTCGAGTTCGCCCGGCTCGGGCGACACGGTTGGCCCGAGCGGTTCGCCGACCGCGTCACCGCCGCGCTCGCGCAACCGGCGCTGGCACCCGCGACTACCTGGTGCGGGCCAAGGCCGCCGGGATCCGGCTGGCCGCGACCCAGCTCCTCGCGCTGCACGAGGCCCGCCGAGGCTGGCAGGCCCGCATGGCCGAGCTGCTGCTGGGCGGGCCGCGCACCGGCCGGGACAAGACGGTCAAGGACGCTGATCCGGGAAAAGCG
>MKJV01000061.1 GCA_001942185.1 Pseudonocardia sp. CNS-004 | reverse complement strand
AGAACCGGCGGGATGCCGGGATCACGAGCAGGACCAGCAGTGTCCCCAACATGATCAGCAATGCGACGTGTGGCGGTTCCAACAGGGGTGGCGACTCGTCGACCATGACCGGCGAAGTGCCAGGGTCATCTTCAATGGGTGTCACCCACGTCTGAAGCTGGACGAACACGACCACCAGGGTCGTAGCGATGAACAGTTCCGCGCGAGCGCGGACGATGAACCCGAGGATCCGCCAGAACAGGTGCTGCTCGGGTCGGGTGAAGAACTCCACGGTAGGGGTCAGGGCGTGCGCCTTGTTGGTGCGGCCGGAACGGCCGGATCGTGCACCGCCACGCGAGCGTGAACGTGCCATGATGGATGCCTCACTCTCAGAGCCTTGTCGGTGTGGTGAGTGGGAACAGAGGTGGACGCGGGGCCGCACAAACGGCCTACGAAACCGGCGGTCCCGTGTCCACCGCTGCCCTACCGGACGAGATCTGTCAGAACGGGATAGGTCCGTTCTGCTCGTCCTCGATCAGCAGTCGGTGTGCTACCGCTGCCTTCAGCTGACCCAGATGGGTCAAAGCGATCTCCAGACACTCGGCCGCATCGACCAGGTGCCCGTAACGGACCGCGAGAGTCTCGTTCTTGTCGTAGAAGTCGAACAGGCTCACGTACTGGCAAGCCTCGTGTGCCGACTTGTGCACGATGCTGCCCATCGAACGAGCGATCTCCTCGTGCACTTCCTCCATGCTGGCGGTGGGCCGATACGGCTCCCGCGCAGTCTTCTGTTCCGGAATGATCACCGGCGTGCCGTTGGTCTCGGCCATGCGACTACCTTCCTGAGGACCCGTGGTCCGGTAGATGGTCAGTTGGCCTTCGGAGCCGGAGCGGCTCCGTTCTTGTCGTTCAGGACAATGGCATCGGCGCGAAACGCCACCCGAGAGTTGCCGTTCTGCACCCACGGCATCGCCTGCAGACGCTGCACGGAAACGTACTGACCCTGGGAAACCTTCGGAGGCTCCGCGAGCGCGACGGTCACCAGAATCGTCTCAACCTTCCCGTCTGTCCAGGCCACAAGGTTCACGGCCCACAGGGGCAGGTTCGT
>MKJV01000060.1 GCA_001942185.1 Pseudonocardia sp. CNS-004 | reverse complement strand
TTGTCGCGGGACGTGGAGTGGACCTCGCCGGCCGGGCGGGTGGTGCGGGTGCGTTCCACGCGGCTGGTGTCGCTCACCCAGCGCGCGATCGCCGCGATCTGCTACGAGGTCGAGGTCGTCGACGCGCCCGCGCTGGTGGTCCTGCAGTCGGAGCTGGTGGCCAACGAGCAGCTCCCCGGCCGCAACGAGGCCGACCCCCGCGTCGAGGCCGCGCTCACCGACCCCCTCGTCGCCGAGCAGCACGCCAGCGCGGGCGCCGGTGCGTACCTCATCCACGGCACCCGCCGGTCGGGGCTGAACGTCGCGGCCGCCATGGACCACGAGGTGCACGGCCCGGAGACGGCCGAGGTGACCTCGGAGGCGGCCGAGGACATCGCCCGCACCACCGTGATCGCCCGGCTCGAGCCGGGCAAGCCGTTGCGGTTGGTGAAGTACCTGGCCTACGGCTGGTCGTCGCGGCGGTCGTTGCCGGCGTTGCACGACCAGGTGCGGGCGGCGTTGGCGGCGGCCCGTTACACCGGGTGGGACGGTCTGGTCGCGGAGCAGCGGGCGTACCTGGACGAGTTCTGGGAGACCGCGGACGCGAGATCGACGGGGACGCGGAGCTGCAGCAGGCGGTGCGGCTGGCCACGTTCCACGTGTTGCAGGCCGGTGCCCGTGCGGAGCGGCGGGCGATCGGGGCGAAGGGGCTCACCGGCGAGGGCTACGACGGGCACACCTTCTGGGACACCGAGACCTTCTGCCTCCCCGTCCTCGCGCATCTGGCCCCGCACGCGGCCGCCGACGCGCTGCGCTGGCGCCAGTCGATCCTGCCGCAGGCCTACGAGCGCGCCGAACAGCTCGGGTTGCGGGGCGCGGCGTTCCCGTGGCGGACGATCCGGGGTCAGGAGTGTTCGGGGTACTGGCCCGCGGGTACGGCGGCGTTCCACATCAACGCCGACATCGCCGACGCGGTGCGGCGTTACGTGGCGGCCACCGGCGACCTCGTGTTCGAGCGGGAGGTGGGCCTGGAGTTGCTGGTGGCCACCGCTCGGTTGTGGCGGTCGTTGGGGCACCACGACTCGGCGGGGGAGTTCCGGATCGACGGGGTGACCGGGCCGGACGAGTACACCG
>MKJV01000059.1 GCA_001942185.1 Pseudonocardia sp. CNS-004 | reverse complement strand
TTGTCGCGGGACGTGGAGTGGACCTCGCCGGCCGGGCGGGTGGTGCGGGTGCGTTCCACGCGGCTGGTGTCGCTCACCCAGCGCGCGATCGCCGCGATCGAGTACGAGGTGGAGGTGCTCGACGCGCCCGCGCTGCTCGTGGTGCAGTCGGAGCTGGTGGCCAACGAGCAGCTGCCGGCCCGTGACGAGGCCGACCCGCGCGTCGAGGCGGCGCTCACCGACCCGCTGGTCGCCGAGCAGCACCGCTGCGACGAGGCCGGGGCCACGCTGCTGCACCGCACCCGGCGATCCGGTCTGCGGGTGGCCGCGGCGATGGACCACGAGGTGCACGGCCCGGACGGTGTGAAGGCCACGTCCGAGGCCACCGAGGACATCGGGCGCACCACCGTGATCGCGCGGCTGGAGCCCGGCCGGACGTTGCGGTTGGTGAAGTACCTGGCCTACGGCTGGTCGTCGCGGCGGTCGTTGCCGGCGTTGCACGACCAGGTGCGGGCGGCGTTGGCGGCGGCTCGTTACACCGGGTGGGACGGTCTGGTCGCGGAGCAGCGGGCGTACCTGGACGAGTTCTGGGAGACCGCGGACGTGGAGATCGACGGGGACGCGGAGCTGCAGCAGGCGGTGCGGCTGGCCACGTTCCACGTGTTGCAGGCCGGTGCGCGTGCGGAGCGGCGGGCGATCGGGGCGAAGGGGCTCACCGGCGAGGGCTACGACGGGCACACCTTCTGGGACACCGAGACCTTCAGCCTTCCGGTGCTCGCCCACCTCGCGCCCGACGCCGCGGCCGACGCGCTGCGCTGGCGGCAGTCGATCCTCCCGCTCGCCTACGAGCGCGCCGAGCAGCTGGGTCTGCGGGGCGCGGCGTTCCCGTGGCGGACGATCCGGGGCCAGGAGTGTTCGGGGTACTGGCCCGCGGGTACGGCGGCGTTCCACATCAACGCCGACATCGCCGATGCCGTGCGGCGTTACGTGGCGGCCACCGGCGACGTGGTGTTCGAGCGCGAGGTCGGGCTGGAGCTGCTGGTGGCCACCGCTCGGTTGTGGCGGTCGTTGGGGCACCACGACTCGGCGGGGGAGTTCCGGATCGACGGGGTGACCGGGCCGGACGAGTACACCG
>MKJV01000058.1 GCA_001942185.1 Pseudonocardia sp. CNS-004 | reverse complement strand
CCTGAGTCGTTAATCCGGGCGCAGTAGCGGGCGATGCTGTCGAGGATCTGGTCGGCGGTCTTGGTCCAGACGTAGGGGCGGGGGTTGTCGTTCCAGGTTTTGATCCAGTCGCGGATGTCGGCGTTGAGGGCTCGGACCGAGCGGTGGGTGCCTCGTTGCAGCTTCTTGGTGGTCAGTTCGCCGAACCAGCGTTCGACGAGGTTGAGCCAGGACGAGCTGGTCGGTGTGAAGTGCAGGACGAAGCGCGGGTGGGCCAGTAGCCAGCGCTTGACCGCGGGTGTCTTGTGGGTCGAGGCGTTGTCGAGCACGACGTGCACGGCGTACTCGGCCGGGACTTCGCGGTCGATCCTCTGCAGGAACTTCTTGAACTCGATTGCCCGGTGTCGCGCGTGCAGGGAGCTGATCACTGTGCCGGTGGTGATGTTCAGCGCCGCATAGAGGCTGGAGGTGCCGGCGCGGATGTAGTCGTGACTGGCTCGGGCCGGGGTGCCGGGCAACATGGGCAGTACCGGCGCGGTGCGGTCCAATGCCTGGATCTGACTCTTCTCGTCCACGCACAGCACCACCGCCGCTTCGGGTGGGTCGAGGTAGAGCCCGACGACGTCGCGGACCTTGTCGATGAACTGGGGGTCCTTGCTCAGCTTCCAGCTGTCCTGGCGGTGGGGCTGCAGGCCGAACGCCCGCCAGATCCGCGAGACGGCCGTCTGCGACAGGCCCAGCTCTGCGGCCAGCGACCGCGTCGACCAGTGCGTGGCATCGGCCGGTTTCGTTTCCAGGGTCCGGGTGATCACCGCCTCGACCTGTTCGTCGGTGACGGTGCGGGGGCGCCCCGGGCGCGGTTCGTCGAGCAACCCCTCCAACCGCTGCTCCAAGAACCGCATGCGCCACCGGCGAGCCGTGCCCACCTCGACCCCGACCTTCGCCGCGACCGCCGTATTGCCCAGCCCTTCTGCCGCGGCCAACACGATGCGTGACCGCGTGGCCAACGCGTTCGCGCTCGTCGCTCGACGCGTCCACGTGGTCAACTGCGCCCGCTCCTCATCGGTCAGTTCCACCACGGGAGCGACAGGACTCGGCATCCACCAAGCCTATCCAGCTACGGGATAATTAACGACTCGGGACACTAG
>MKJV01000057.1 GCA_001942185.1 Pseudonocardia sp. CNS-004 | reverse complement strand
CGTCGAGGGTCATCGTGCGGGACTGCACAAAGCAGGCGCGCATCCGGTGCCGGGTGATCACACACCAGACCCGGCGAATCAGATACCGGCGGGATGCCGGGATGGCGAGCAGGACCACCAGAACCCCGAACATGATCAGCAGCGTGATGTGCGGGGGTTCGAGCAGGGGCGGCGACTCGTCCACCATGACCGGCAGCGCATCTGGCGATGTGCCGGTGTTGTCCTCAGGCGTAGGTGTGATCCAGGCCTGGAGCTGGACGAACACGACCAGCAGGGTCGTGACCAGGAAGAGTTCCGCGCGGGCGCGGACGATGAACCCGAGGACCCGCCAGAACAGGTGCTGTTCGGGTCGGGTGAAGAACTCAACGGTAGGGGTCAGGGCGTGTGCCTTGTTGGTGCGGCCAGTACGACCGGATCGTGCACCGCCACGCGAGCGTGTACGTGCCATGATGGGAACCTCACTTCCAAGCCTTGTCGGTGTGGCGAGTGGGAACAGAGGTGGACGCGGGGCCGCACAAACGGCTGGTAACCGGCGGTCCCGTGTCCACCGCTGCCCTACCGGACGAGATCTGTCAGAACGGGATAGGCCCGTTCTGCTCGTCCTCGATCAGCAGTCGATGTGCCACCGCTGCCTTCAGCTGGCCCAGATGGGTCAGGGCGATCTCCATGCACTCGGCCGCATCGACCAGGTGCCCGTAACGGACCGCGAGGGTCGCGTCCTTGTCGTAGAGATCGAATAGACTCACGAACACGCGAGCCTGACTTGCCGAGGTGCACACGATGTCGCTCAAAGATCGGGCGATCGTGTCGTGAACCTCCTGGGTACTGGCGGTGGGCCGGTATGGCTCCCGCGCAGCTTGTTCCGGAATGATCACCGGCGTGCCGTTGGTCTCGGCCATGCCACTACCTTCCCTAGGACTAGAGGTCAGATAGATGGTCAGTTGGCCTTCGGAGCCGGAGCGGCTCCGTTCTTGTCGGTCAGGACAATGGCATCGGCGCGAAACGCCACCCGAGAGTTGCCGTTCTGCACCCACGCATCGCCTGCAGACGCTGCACGGAAACGGACTGACCCTGGATAACCTTCGGAGGCTCCGCGAGCGCGACGGTCACCAGAATCGTCTCAACCTTCCCGTCTGTCCAGGCCACAAGGTTCACGGCCCACAGGG
>MKJV01000056.1 GCA_001942185.1 Pseudonocardia sp. CNS-004 | reverse complement strand
TGAGCTTCCCCCCGTAGCACGGACACCTCACCTGAGGTGGCGTCAGCCACCAGGAAGGATGTCCTCGTGCCCGCTCCTCACCCTCCTGAGTTCCGCCAGCGCGCCGTCGAGCTGGCTCGGCAGCGGACCAAACCCGTCGCCGAGTTGGCGAAGGAGCTACGCATTTCCGAGTCGTGCCTGCGGAACTGGATGGTCCAGGCCGACACCGACGACGACGGCGACGACGCCCCGAAGTTGACGAGCAAGGAGAAGAAGGAGCTCGCCGAGCTGCGCCGTGAGAAGCGCCGGCTCGAGATGGAGGTCGAGATCCTGAAGCGGGCGGCCGCCTACTTCGCCCGCGAGAACATCCTCCCAAACTAGCGTTCCCGCTGGTCCGTGAACTCGCCGACGACCCCGACATTCATGTCGACGTCGCGGTGGCCTGCCGGGTGCTGGGCGTGTCGAGATCGGGCTACTACGCCTGACTCGGCCGGCCGCCCTCGCTGCGCGCACAGGAGAACGAACTGATCCTCAAACACATTCACGACATGCGGCAGGAGGGAGATATGCGTCGCACCTACGGCTCGCCCCGGGTGCACGCCGAACTGCGCGACGAATATGGGATGCCGGTCAACCGCAAGCGGGTCGCCCGGCTCATGCGCGAGGCCGGCCTGCAGGGCCTCTACCGGCGGCGACGCGGCAGCAGCACGGTCAGCGACCCGTCCGCGCAGACGTTCCCGGACCTGGTCGACCGCAACTTCGCCGCGGATGCTCCGAACCGGCTGTGGGTCGTCGATATCACCGAGCATCCCACCACTGAAGGGAAGTTGTACTGCGCCGCGGTCATGGACGTGTATTCACGTCTCGTCGTGGGTTGGTCGATCGACGACAACATGCGGAAGGAACTCGTCATCGACGCGCTCGGCATGGCCATCATGCGCCGCCGCCCGCAGGATCAGTCCGGCGACGCGCGCACGATTGCGCACTCCAACCATGGGTCGCAATATACATCGTGGGCATTCGGGAAACGGCTCCGCGACGCCGGCCTGCTCGGTTCGATGGGTTCGGTCGGTGACTGCTACGACAACGCGATGATGGAATCGTTCTGGGGCACGATGCAACTCGAGCTGCTCGACTCGAAAACCTGGCAGACACGCGACGAACTTGCCAACGCGATATTCGAGTGGATAG